>CBDCWT010000085.1:0-103849 GCA_965223305.1 Pirellulaceae bacterium
TTTTTCCTGACTTTTGTGCCCACCGCCCACCTTAATGGTCAGCACACCGTGTTCGGCCGCGTGATCGAGGGAATTGAAGTGCTCGCCGAAATCCAGCGAGTGAGCCCTGGCTCGGCGAACAAAGGCGATCCCGACGTCATCGAGAAGGTGGAAGTGCTCCGCAAGCGCAACCACGAATACGAACCAAACAAGGTTAACTAGCGCGAGCCAAAGTAGCAGGCTCACTCCGTGAGCCGTCCGCCACAGGCAGAGTAAACACGAAATCGATACGTGGGCAAACGGCTCGGCAGGAGCCTCGCCCTCCCGAACGTCTTACATCGTTGTGGCAGTGGGCAGTCCACCAAACTCTGGCGAGTTCGGCTACCTGCAAATCAGCCGGAATGCGTTAGCATCCGGTTTCACTTGGCGTAGTCTGCGATCAGCTCGTAGTACACGCCGCCCATGCCATCAACTGGTTTGAGCCTGG
Organism: Pirellulaceae bacterium; assembly: GCA_965223305.1. GTDB lineage: Bacteria > Planctomycetota > Planctomycetia > Pirellulales > Pirellulaceae > CBDCWT01. The sequence continues at coordinate 467 of CBDCWT010000085.1, forward strand.
GATCGACCCGTAGCGTTCCGGCCACGCGTCGTTTTCGCATGCTGTAGTCGATCGACAAGGCGCCTTCCAGGGTGACTTCTACCATGTGGGTCAATTTGGGCTGCCCGCCAAAGCAGCAGGTGCCCAGGTCCGGCACGAGCACGAATCGCTTGATGCCATGCTTTTGAGCCCCTGGATAGATGTAGCCCTTGATGAAGATGCGTTTGCCGTCCAGATCCAGCACTTCGGGAGGCGGTACATCGCGACCGTCGCTACGCGCCTTCAACGCGGAAAATGCGACTCGCTCATAGCCCTCCGGAACTTCTGTGGCGTAGATCACCGAGTGCGTGATCGTCCCGCCGATGAAGACCATGCCGCACAGCAGAATTCCCAGGATGGCCGGCACCTTGCCCGTCAGCTCCTCTGGAAATCGGCGCACGCTGCGGTATCCCACAATCCCCAAAAAGAGCCCGATCAGCCCCAAGGAGAGGATCGCTGGAAACAGCAGGCCGACGAGCGAAATAAGACCGAGGAAGAGTGAGCTGACCGCCGCTTTGCTGACTGATCGATAGGGCTCAAACCCCGCTTCAGGTTGACTCACCATGTACGGAGACGTTTGCTCTTGCATGTCATTGCCTTTGCATTGATGTGACAAAGCCAGCCGGGACAACCATTCGGGCCGGCTTTACTCCATCAATACGGCCGCTGGACGAGCTCGGTTCAATTCTTCTCTGGTGTGTCCGTCGCCGTCGAACTGCTAAACGGAAAGAACGTGTTGGCCCGTTTGACGGCTGCGGGATCGATCTTCTCCAACTCGGCGATGTATTGCTGCGCTTCCGGCAGTGGGCACGCGCGTAGGTAGTTGATCACCGGCACCCGCACCCAACTTGATTTGTCGTCCGCTTGCTTGAACAGCTCGACTAGCCGCGGCATGACGGACCAATCTTCCCAGCGTGCTAGGTCCGGAATGACGAGGTCGGCCAGCTGCGGCCTCTGCAGCATCAGCCGGAGGGCCTCCAGAATCCGCTCCTTGGGAATAATGTCTGTCTCGCTTCCATGAAAACGCAAAGCCATGATCGCGGCGTATGTGTCCGCATACTCCGCCTTGCTGTCTTCCAGGAACAGCCTCTCGATCAACGGCATGCCTTCTTGGCCACGCAACGTCAGATAGCATCCGATCATGGCATCCAATCCGGCCTTCATTTTGCGGTCGTTGGATTTCAACATCTCCTCCAGCAGCGGCAGATCTTCCTTTCCGCCGCAGACGCCGAGCATCGTCAGGTAGAGACGCCGGCGGCTGGCCGGGACGTCCGGGTTTCGAATCCAACTGACCAGTTGCGGGCGGTCCATCTGGGGCCGCAGTGCTTTGACCGCATCGTAAGAGGCTTTGGCGAATTCATCGTACGCGTCGCGCGCCAACATCTCGTCCTCGTCTTCCAAGTACTCTTGGAAAAACGCCAGCCGTTCCTGACCTTCGCTGGGAAGTGCCAGCAACCTTGGCACATACTCTTTCGCACGTGCCGACACCTGCAGCGGAGTGGACCACATCACTTTAGGGGGATCGACTCCCATAATCAGAAACGATTGTCCCGGCTTGGCGTTGCCGAAGTAGATCGCGTCGATCTCTTGTGCAGGTTTCACTAGTCCTTCACCTTTGACTACGCGGGCGACTTTGAATTTTGCCTTGGGTACCTTGTTCGAAGTGCCTTCCACAGGCGCGGAGGTTTCGACCAGATCGGCGATGACCACCGCGTCCATCGAGCCGATCTCTTCGGTAAAGGTCTGAGACACCGCCGAACAGAATGGGCACGCGGCCAATGGTTGGCAGCATGCGAGCAACAGCATGGCGGCGATCATGGCTCTGAAGACTGAATTTGCAGAGATCATTTTTCCGTTCCTGGCAAAGAGGTAGGAAGGTCGGTGTGTGGATGGTCCATAGGACGGCTTACGTTTTGCAGGATCCACTGGGCCGGACAAAGCCTAGGCTCCCAGTGACTTGGCCACGTCCGTACGATAGGCGGCCAACGCCGGTAGGAACCCGACCAAGATCGCCAGGCAGACCAGCGCGGGCACCAGCAGCAACTCCGGCGATATCCATCCTATTATCGGGCCCAGCCCCAAAATCTCAACGTTTAGCGGGGGCGCGAAGTCAAAAAAACCGATCGACACGCCGGACCTGCGTTCAATCTCGCCGCTCGCCAGCCAGTTTATAGCGTGGCCACCAAGCCAGCCCGCCAACCCACCAGCCAAGGAGAGCAAGATCGACTCCAATAGAATCACCGCCATCACCGTCCCGCGGTTGGCACCCAGGGCCCGCATCACGGCGATCTCGCTCCGCCGGTCATTCATCGAGTTATAGATGCTGACCAAAATGCTGATCCCCGAGACAACACAGATCAGCCCAGTCAGCGCAAGCAGTGCTAGTTGGATGGGGGTGACGATCAGGTCGAAGAGGTTGGTGATTTCGTGTATCGGCGCCACACACTGGGCGACCGGTCCCTCGCTGATCAAGTTGGGGAGGCGAAAGGCTACGAACGGATTGACCGTCTTGAGGAGAATTGCAGTGACCTCGCGGCGCGGAATCGGGAGCCGATCGCGACGCAGCGGCGAATGCGATTCGTGGTCGTGGTCCGATCCCTGCCCGATTTCTGCAGTCGGCGACGCCGACTCCGCCGAGGCCAAGGTCGGATCTCCATCCTCGGCTTCCTCCGCTAGAGGTTTAGCATGGTCGTCCATGAGATAGAAGCCTTCGATGTTGACGAAGGCTGCCCGGTCGTTGGGCGTTCCGGTCGGCGCCAGCACGCCGACGACCGTGAATTTCTGAGCGTGTCCCTCTCCCTCCGGATCGCCGTGAGATGGCGAGATCCCGTCGCCCGTCTGCAAACCTAGTTCGCGAGCGACGGTGGCCCCGAGGACCGCTTCGAAATACCCATGCTCGTCGCTCCAGGTTTGGAAGTTGCGGCCCGACGAGAATTCGTAGAATCGGTCAGCCTCGGCCCCGAAGGTCAGTGCCTCGAACATGGCTGGTGTCGTTCCCACAACTCGAAATCGTCCCAGGTAGTCGCCCAGACAGAGGGGTATGACGAAATCGGTGAACTGGGCGTACTTGCCGTCCCGTCCCGTGTCCGTCGCTGCGGCCGCTGTCAGTGCCGCGGCGGAATGTCCGTACTCCTCGTCGCGGGCGTCGGCCGCGAGAAACTCGAGATAGTAGTCGTACGGAATATTCTCGACCGGCTCGCTGAGGTAGTAGACGGTGTTCAAAGTCAGCTGAAGCTTGCCCCCTTTTGCACCGACGATGAGGTTGTAGCCTAAGCCCGAGTTGTTCCGAAACGACTCGGCGACGATGCCGTGAACCGACAAGACGGCGACCACCATCATGACGCCCAGCGCCATCGAGAGGACGGTCAACAGAGAGGCCAGTCCACGTTGCTGAATGCTACGCCACGCGATCTTCCAGAGACTCATGAGTGACTGCCGTATGTGTCCTTAGCTCAAGAGGGTGTCTTCCAAACTCCGAAACAAGCCGTGCAGACGCCTGACCCACTCTCCCAAGAGGTCGTGCAGCTTTTATGTTTTATGCTTCACGATTAAGCAAACCTGCGGACATCGACTTCACCCTCCCGCTCGGAGGCTGTGCAGCTTACTTTTCATCCAATCCGCCAAACTCTGGCGAGTTCGGCTACGCTCCAAATCAGCCGCTGGGCGTTAGCCCACGGTTTCCCAGCAAACCGACGCGTAGCGTCGGGGAGGGCTCCCCCCTCACCGGCCCTCGGGCCGACTCTCCCCGAGGGGAGAGTGACGAAACAAAAAATCACGCACCAACTTAAAAGCTGTACAGCCTCCCAAGCGGGAGAGGTTCATGGATTGCCGCCACCTAATTGGCGGCCGTACCGACTTGGTTGATCTCCTCAAGGTGTTCTACGCGGTCGAACTGCTCGGCAACTTCTGTGGCGTGAGTGACCATCAGCAAGGCGATCTCTTCGTCGCGACACGACTCGCGGATCAGGTCCACAATGTTCTGTTGGTTGGCCGGATCGACATTCGCGGTCGGTTCATCTGCCAGCAGCAGACGGGGGCGATTGGCCAGCGCGCGGGCGACCGCGACGCGTTGTTGTTCTCCGACGGACATGCTCGTCGGCCGGTGCTGGGCACGGTGGCTCAACCCGATTCGGTCGAGCAGGTTCTTCGCGCGAGTCACGTCGCGACGGCGGCTGGCAAACGTCATTCCCAGCAGTACGTTCTCGAGGGCGGTAAAGCCCGGAAGCAAATTGAAGGTTTGGAAGACGTATCCCATTTTGGCGGCTCGGAAGCGATCGCAACCCGGCTCGGACAGCCGCGTGATGTCGACACCGTCGATTGTAATTGTCCCGGCGTCAGCACGGCTGATGCCGGCAATGACATGGAGCAAGGTGGTTTTGCCACAGCCGCTGCGGCCGACAAGCACCACCTGTTCGGCGGGCTGCACCCGCAGCGCCGGCAGGTCGAGTATGGGAAGCGGACTTCCGTTGGCTTGGATGTACGATTTCTTGACGGAAGCAAGTTCCAGCATTGGCGCGAAGTCCAAGTGGGATCTCAGCAGCCTGTGAATGGCGGCCCTTCCGAGGCGCTTAGGCGGCCTGCACAGGGATCAAACGAACCACCTTACTGCTTCGTACCGCCAGCGCGAAGTCCGGCGATCTGCTGCTGCCTTTACGTGGTCAGTTCCAAGCCGGTTCGTGTCCTCTAGCCCGGATTATTCATGAAGATCGTGGCGAGAGGTTGTAAGTACGTTCGTGGCAAGGAAGGCGGAGGTTGGTCTGTAGCGGGGGTGCTGAGCCGCGCTTGATTCAAAAACACCCTTCGGGTAGCATGCACACCCCCCTATGGATCCTAGGATCCCCAACGGATCGTCATTCTCCGGGGGGCGCCCACTGGACGGGCAGCGGTGACCTGGCCGCGCTCATCATGGTTTTGGCACTCATGAGCCATGGGCGCTTTGTCGTTTGTGGCGACCTCAACAGGGTTCGACCCAGTAGCAGCATCCTGATTTCTCCGAAGTGCCAATTGGGGAATGAGCAGCATGTGAGCGAAGCTTTGTCGGGCGCAGTCGATCCACAGCAACGGAAGTTCGTCATCATCGGCGCCGGTCCGGCTGGTCTCACCGCCGGATACCAGTTGAGTAAGGCGGGCCACCCACCCACGGTCGTCGAGAAGACTAATAACATTGGCGGTCTAGCTCGGACAGACAACTATAAGGGCTACTATTTCGACATGGGTGGACATCGGTTCTTTACCAAGTCCAAACCCGTGTTCGACATGTGGCAGGAAGTGCTGTCGGACGACTTCCTGAAACGCCCTCGCCTGTCGCGAATCTACTATCGGCAGAAGTTCTTCGACTATCCCCTCAAACCGCTCAACGCTTTGAAGGGATTGGGCTTGGTCGAAACCTGCCGGGTCATCACCAGCTACGGGCGATGGAAGCTCTTCCCGTACCGCAACGTGGAGACGTTCGAGCAATGGGTCACGAACCGGTTCGGTAAGCGATTGTTCGAAGTGTTTTTCAAGAGCTATACGGAAAAGGTGTGGGGCATCTCGTGCCAGGAACTACGCGCGGAGTGGGCGGCGCAACGAATCAAGGACCTGTCGTTGCTCAGCGCGTTGATCAACATGTTCTACAAGCCCAAGGTGAAAATCCGCACGCTGATCGAAGAGTTCCACTATCCCCGCCGCGGCCCCGGCATGCTCTGGCAAAAAGTGACCGAGCTGATCGGCCAGGCCGGAGGAACGGTCCACATGAACGCCGATGTGGTTCGGGTCGACTGGACTGGCAAGCGTATCGACCGAATCCACATTCAGCAAAACGGCGAAACGAAAGCGATTGAGGGGACAGACTTTATTTCCAGCATGCCCGTCAGCGAGTTGGCGGGGATGCTCCATCCTAGCCCAGCGGAAGATGTGCTCGAGGCCAGTGCACGGTTGCACTATCGTGACTTTCTGACAGTCTGCCTGATCGTCAATGAGAAGGAGATGTTCCCTGACAATTGGATCTACGTTCACGAACCAAGTGTCGAGGTCGCACGAATCCAAAACTACAAGAACTGGAGCCCGGAGATGGTTCCAGATCAAGAGAAGAGCGCGCTCGGCTTGGAGTACTTCTGTAATGAAGGGGACGAGCTCTGGACCCGTCCGGATGAAGAGCTGGTCGAGCAGGGCAAGCAGGAGCTTGAGCGGATCGGCTTAGCTCGTGCCGCGGACATCGAAGACGGCTGTGTGTTTCGCGTTCCCCGCGCCTATCCAGTCTATGATTCTGAGTATCGTGCCTACCTCGATCGCATCCGGGAAACGGTCGACGGGTTCGAGAACCTGCAGACGATCGGCCGCAACGGTCTGCACCAGTACAACAACCAGGATCACGCGATGCTGACCGCAATGTACGCTGTCCAAAATGCGCTGTACGACGACGACGTCGATCTGTGGAGCGTGAATGTGGATCAGGAGTACATTGAAGAGGTCCGCGAAGAGGAATAGCGAGCCGGTCCCGCACGCCAAAGTAGTAGGCACACTCCGTGTGCCGTAACCCTCTTACTCGGCAGTAAGCATACTCCGTGCGCAACCGGCCTTCACAAAGGGGCGGACGGCACGCGGAGCGTGCCTGCTACCTTGCCCTCAGGCTCGGGTCATTCCGGCCAGAATTCCGTGCACGGGCCCGGTCAGTGTTCCGGTCTTCTCCTGTCTGCGCAGCCCCACCATCAGGAAGCCGAGAATCGCAATCAAGGCCCATACCTGGTGCGAGACAAGCAGCTGCCACCAGAGTGAGGACGAGATGTCGCCGGGGATCCACCCGAGCCGTTTCATGACCAGCATCGAAGACGGGCCGGGCACCAGGAATAACAGCGACGTGGCGACGATTCCCCAAGTCCAGAGACGACGGCGCTCGTCGAGTGCTGCGACGGCGCCTGCGATCGGTATCGCTAACAGCAAGGCGTCATAGTGATAGTGGTACGCACCGAGTAACGATAAGACACAGACTGCGCCGGAGGCAATGAGGTCCCCGGTCGGTTTCGCTCGCGTCCAAATCATAGCGCTCATAGCCATAAATGTCACAAAGCCCAATCCGAGCACGATGTTGGAAACGGCGCGACCATCCGCAACGAAACAGAACAGCAGGGCGTGCAGATTGATCAGGTTGTAACGAGCGTCTTGGCTGAACAAGTTCCCCTCTTCGGCGTGACCGGCCACGTAAGTAACGCGTGGCATCCAAAGATCCCAGGTTTCGGCAATGCTGACTCCGGCGATCATCAGTCTCAGATACCCGATTGCGTAGACGGCTGCCAACGTCACCAGTCCAATCCACATCGCTCGCCAGTTGCGGTTGAGGACGTAGTACAGGAAGAACGGAGCGCCGATCTGTGGCTTGAATGCGGCGGCAAGTCCGACCAAGATGCCGGCGCAAGTCATATGCCCTGCCCTCAGGCAACAAACCGAAAGAACGCCGCAGGCTACCGAGGGGATGCTCGATTGGCCCGAACTGAGCCCGGTCGCAGTCGAGGCCAGTCCGATCAGCAATCCCACTAGAAACAGCCCCTTGGTTTCACTCCACCGCAAGCGCGCAGCAGCCACCAGCGCAGCCGTTTGCAGCATCACCAGCAGCACGCCAAAGATCCGCCACACCACACAAGCGGCCGACCACGGCATGACCGCGACCGGCGCCAACAGCACCGAGTTAGAGATCGGATAGATCAGGGTGTCGTGGTGCCTGAGTCGGGAACCCGTCGATGCAAGCAGCTTGTCGACCTCATGCCCGTCATAGGGTTGGATGCCTGCGGCCCAGGCGCGTGCTTGTGCGTAGACCGGTGCGAAATCATACGGGGTCAGGATTGAACGGAATGGACCGCGGACAGCGAATTTCACGACTGCGAGAGCCAAAAAGATGATTGCGAGGTTGCGCAATGTGAGGAAGGAGTTACGGGAAATCATACGATAAACCTAACTTTTACAGTCGTAGTAAACGCTGTTCTAGAAGCGATTTACGTTTAGGGGCGGCGTTGTGGGTCACTTAAAATGGGTTGAAGACTCCACGTTTTCAGTTAACCTGGAAGTTCATGAGAGGCCGCCGCACTCGGAACAGAGGTTCATTATGACCGGCGTCGGCGACGGATCGCAGTCTTCGTAAGTTTACCACGCTCCTTTGGCCCTGCGGAGTCTTTTGCTTGCGTCTCTTGCGAGCCTGAGACGTCTGTCCGTCCGTCATACTAGAGGCACCTGTGATTGACGATTCCTGCCCATTGGTTACGGTAATCATCCCGGCTTACAACGCAGCCTGTTACCTACGCTCCTGCCTGCCAAGCTTGCAGGCGTCCGACTACCCGAACCTCGAGATCCTCGTGATGGACGATGGCTCGACGGACGGGACTGCCGCCGTCGCCGGCGAATACGGCGTGCGTGTGGTGGGGACAGGGCGACGGGGAGGCGGTCCGGCGATCGGACGCAACCGCGGCGCACTACAGGCGAGCGGCGAGTACTTGGTGTTCATCGACGCGGATGTGGTGGTTCAGCCGAACACCATCTCTGAGCTCGTGGCACCACTGGCCGACGAGCGTATCAGTGCCGTCTTCGGTTCATACGACGAGCGTCCGCGGGACCCGAGTTTTGTCTCGCAGTTCAGGAACCTGCTGCACCACTACGTGCACCAAACGGCTCGCGAAGAGGCCTCAACGTTTTGGGCCGGATGCGGCGCCATTCGCCGAGAGACGTTTCTGGACGTCGGTGGTTTTGATACGAACTACGGACGGTCCTCAATCGAGGACATCGAACTAGGTGTGCGGCTGATCAACGGCGGACATAGAATTGTTCTGAAGAAACAGGCACAAGTCAGTCATCTTAAGAAGTGGACTGCTTGGTCGATGTTCGCGAGTGACCTGCGTGACCGTGGCATTCCGTGGACGCGGTTGCTGTTGAGTGGTCCGTCGATTCCCAACGATCTCAATCTCAAGCACTCCCAACGCCTGAGTGTGTTGTTTACGCTGATGTTCGGCCTGCTGATCTCCATCGCTGGTTGGACTTGGGTCAGCGGCTCGGTAGTACCTCCTTCAGCCGCGACTTGGACACTACTCTCGCTGTTCCCGCTAGCATTGATCGCGTCGATTAACTGGCGCTTCTATCACTTCCTGGGTCGTTTACACGGATGGTGGTTTGCCACAGCGTCCTTGCCGCTGCACGTCTTGCACTACTTTACGTGCGGATTGGCTTTCTGCGTCGGCTCCCTGCTGCACGCCTTCGACAACCTGCGGCAGCTGTCACCTGCTCCCCCGGCCATCGAATTCGGTTTCCCGTCGGCGCGGCATGAGCTGCAGCACGAAGAACGGGCACTGAAAGCTGAGCCCTTAAAGGTGACTCAGGACTATTCCAGATGACAACGGGCGCTCTACTGCGGCCTTCATGAATCCGGACCGCCGGGTAGGACCTAGCGACGTCGGATCGCTCGCTCTAAGTCACGTTTGGCATCTGCTTTTTTGAGCGCTTCACGCTTATCGTGCAGCTGCTTGCCCCGGCAGAGCCCCAACAGCACTTTAGCAACCCCTCGAGTGTTGAAGTACATCTTGAGCGGAACGAGTGTCAGCCCTTTTTCATGTGCTTTGTTGGCAAAGCGGCGGACTTCGCGTTGATGGAGCAGCAGCTTACGAGGGCGCTTGGGGTCGTGGTTCCAGATCGTCGCGTTCTGGTACTCGGGGATATCACATCCCACTAGCCAGACTTCGCCGTTCTTCACCCGGCCGTACGCCTCGTCTAGCGAGAGCTTGCCGTTGCGCAAGCTTTTGACCTCGCTTCCCACCAGCGCCACGCCGCACTCGAGGCTCTCCAACACCTGGAACCGATGCCGTGCCTTGCGATTTTCCGCAATCGGTCGCTCTCCCTTATTTGCTGTTGCGGCGTCCTTCTTTTTTTTCTTACTCATGGCCTGCGTCGATTCTCTTCAATCCGCTATAACCGATAGTTTCCCGCGAGTTGGCGGGCCGGAGTATTGTCCGGAGCATTGTGTCGTCTTCCCCGGATTGGCGAAACGGAGTAACGGATACTTGTCACCTCCAGATGGCAGTGTTGTACATTTTCACCTGCTGGGCGAGCTCGGCTACGATCGCGTGCTGCGGCTCCAGCGGCGGTTGCTGTACGAGGCTGCGGCCAGCGGTGATCGGCGCCAAGCAACCGCGATCCTCTGCGAGCATCCTAGGATGATCACAGTGGGCCGGCAAGGATCGCGCGGACATATCCGCGGGACCGACGAGCAGCTGCGCCGCGCACAGCTGCCGGTCCGTTGGGTGAACCGCAGTGGCGGTTGTCTGCTGCATGCCCCCGGCCAACTCGCGGTGTACGTCATACTACCATTGTCGGCATTCGGTTGGTCGGCGGGTACCTATGTCGGTGAACTGCAACACGCGATCCAGAACGCACTGTCCCAGCTATCGGTGCCGACGACACCTTCGCAGCATGGACTTTGGGGCCGAACTGGACTTCTGGCGGCACTCGGCGTTTCGATTCAGAGAGGAACGGTGTTTCACGGGATCTTCGTGAACGTCCATCCCGACATGCGGGATGTTCGAATTGTAGATACGGCTACCGGAGGACAGGAGTCGCAGGGCCGAAAGCAGAGCATGAGTTGTCTGCTCGCCGAACGACGTGTGCCTGTTAGAATGACACAGGTGCGCTCAGCGGTAATCGCAGCACTGACGGATACGCTGTGCTGTGACCGCTGTCACATCCACTCGGGTCATCCTTGGTTGACACCTCAAGGACCTTCACGTGAATCAGTTTCCCGTGCATGTTGACATTCCGATTCTTGCCGACACGGACACGTCGGGCCATGGTCATCCGGTTCAGCGGCGTTTACCCCGTTGGTTGAAGCGTCCGGTTCCCAGAGCGAACGCCGATCACTTTACGGCCAACCTGTTGCGGGAACTCCGTTTGGAGACGGTTTGTGAAAACGCGAAGTGTCCCAATCGGATGGAGTGCTATGCCCATAAAACAGCGACCTTCATGATTCTGGGAAACGTCTGCACGCGGCCATGTGGTTTCTGTGCTGTCTCGCGGGGTCATCCTGGTCCGCCGGAAAGCGACGAACCAGAGCGAGTTGCCGAAGCGGTGTATCGTCTCGGGTTGGAGCATGTGGTAATTACGTCTGTAACCCGGGACGACCTACCGGATGGCGGGGCCGACCAGTTCTGCAGGACGGTGGCCGCAATCCGCCAGCGCAGCCAGGCTGCGATCGAACTGTTGACTCCGGACTTCGTCGGTCAATCGACTGCGGTGGATCGGGTGCTTGGCGCGGCAGCCGATGTCTTTAACCACAACACTGAGACGGTGCCGAGGCTGTACCGGAAAGTCCGCGGACCGAAGTCCGACTACGGCTGGACGCTGGAACTACTGCGGCGGGCCAAAGGACATGACACGGCGCCCCTGGTCAAGAGCGGCTTGATGTTGGGACTGGGGGAGACAACGGATGAGGTGTTCGATGTGCTGGCTGACTTGCTCAGTTTTGGTTGTGACTTCCTGACCCTTGGCCAATACTTGCAGCCTTCTCCGGATCACCTCCCGGTCGTGAGGTTTCTGCCTCCCCAGGAGTTCGACGACCTAGGGCAGGCGGCCCGGCAAATGGGCTTTAAGAAAGTCGCCAGCGGACCATTCGTGCGCAGCAGCTACCACGCCCGAGAAATGGCATCAGCCGGACCGCGTTAGCGGCCGGTTGAAATCGCCATACACCCTCCGTCGCTCATGGAGCATGCGCATCGGGACTCGCTGAGCGCAATCCAAAGTGGTCCAGTAGATAGGTAGGCCGGAACAAGCGGCGCAAAGAGCCGTCCGTCACACGACGATTTTCCGCCGCGCCGTTCCGGCACGCGCTACCTGACGTTCAACACAACACCGCTCCTACCTGTTACCGCCGGAACGGTGCGGCGGTTACATCTTGCGAAAACCAGCATTTCTGCCGCCGCTTGTTCCGGCCTACTCTTCCCGCGCATGGGACCCACCTGCTAACAGCCAACGTGCTCGGACGATCAGCCGGACCGCGTTAGTTAGCGGCCGGTTGAAATCGCCATACACCCTCCGTCGCTCATGGAGCACGCGCATCGGGACTCGCTGAGCGCAATCCAAAGTGGTCCAGTAGAAAAGCAAATCGGTGCAGAGAATGGCCGCTTTCTTCGGCACGTCGCAGCAATTCGATTGCTTCTCTTTCCTCCCCCCTCCGCTTTGCCAGGCAGGCAAGAGTGATGTAGGGAGTTTGCTGCGTCGGAAAGAGACGGATTGCCCGCTGCGCTGCTTCTTCGGCACGGTCGTACATGTCTTGATTCAGCCGCACAGACTGCTCGATCAGGATGTTGGACAACTCGCCTTGGAACCGTCCGTTTTCCGGGTGTCGTCCGGCGGTCGTTAGTACCAAGGTATGCCAAGATTGCCAGAACGGGATGTAGCTAGTGGTTGCCAGTCCGAATGCGCAGCCAAGCGCAACGACCGCGCAGGCCAGCAGGCGAAATCGCGTGAAGATGCGCATTACAGCTGCTGTCGCGGCACATGCGGCCAACGCCAAGAGCACGATCTTGGTGGTTCGATGCGCATCAAAACTGACATCAGCGACAACGATCGCATTCAGGAGCATCGCCAGCACAAACACAACTGACGCCAGCACCAAGCAGTACGCCAGCACCGTCCTCTGCCGCTCCGTAGAGTGCTCGAGGACGAGGGCGGCCAGCGCGATCGGTAGAAAAAGTGAAAGCGTCATGAGCAGGCGTTCAGCGAACATGACTCCGATCAGAAAGGCGGCATTCGAGGGTACACTCCAGGCCACCAGACAGGCCAACAGCGGGCCGAGTGAGCGGGAGCGGGCCCGCCACGCGAAGTAGGTGGCATAGCCGTAGATCGCCAACACCGACAATCCGATGATTCCCAGCGGTGACAGCAAATTGGCCGTAGGAGATAACTGCTCGGGCGAGTAGTCAGGTGCCTGGTTGATCGGGAACAGGAGCAGCTGGGCCGCCTTTCCCGTGAGCACAATGGGGGTCACCAGTCGTTCTGTCAGGCTTGAGAGCACGAGCGGATTGAGCGCGGGATCAATCGTCCCCAGCGTCTGACCGTAGACGTCCACGATTCGATGGCAGACGAGAGATCGCTGTACGACGGCATAGAGTGCCACAAGGGAGATGAACGTCACCAGCGGGAGCAGCGGCGCGAAATTGGCTGTTGCGGTTCGTTCACGCCGTCGCTCGGCCAGCTCGCCGAGCAAGATGATTGCTGCTGACATGTAGCCTGTTTCCTTGGATTGTCCGGCCAGCAGCACGAGCGCGCCGATTGCGGCCGCTCGTATCCAACTGAGTCGGTTGCGCCACCGGAGCCAGCAGAGGATCGCGGCGAGCGAGAAGATCGCAGCCATAACCTCGGCGCGGCCGACCAGATTCGCCACCGCCTCGACGTGGATCGGATGCGTTGCAAACAGGAGGCCAACTGGCCATGCAATCCAGTCGCACGTCAGCCACCTGGAAGACGTTAGTGCCAAGAGGTAGGTCAGCGCGCCGAAGGCGAGCACGTTGAATAAGTGCGGAAAGAACGGGTTGGCGCCGTGCAGTTGCATGTGTGCCCAAAAGGTAAGCGATGTGAGCGGTCGGGACTCGCCGATTGAACCGGAACGAAACCACCAGGGCTCCCACCAGATGCGCATGAAGTAGTTAGGATCGCGCAAGCGGCTGTCTTCTAGAGCAATTTCGACATCGTCGTAAACGTACGTGAAGCTCAGCGATTCTGCGTAGAGCAACGTTGCCAGACCAGCGGCGACCAGCCCAGCAGCCTGTGTCGAGTGCAACAGCCGTTCTCCGAGCGATGGTCGTGGAGGCAGTGCGTCCGTCGCCCTGTTCTGGTATTTGTTCATAGAGGGTCTTAAAGTAGTAGGCACACTCCGTGTGCCGTAACCTGCCGAGTGCGCTGGCTGCTAACGCGGACGGCACGACCGAGCGCGCCTAACCCGAAATGCCAGCCAGCTTTTCACGCGCTCTGGCCGCATCTTTACCGTTCGGGTTTCGTTCAAGATAGCGTCTCAAGCGCGGAACCGCCTCTGCCGGCACGCCCAACTCGGCGTAGAGGATACCGAACGTAGCATCGGGGTCTTCGAGGGAAGAGGCATGTGGAAAGACAGATTCAGCTTGCCTGAGCTGTTCGAAGGCTGCCGCGCGGTTTCCCAACTGCCAGTGGGCGATGCCCCAGCGCGTTCGCGCCTCCGACTCAATGCCGGCCGCTGCGGCGGCGATCTTTCGACCTTCGGAGTCGTCAGTAGCCACTCGATAAAGTCGTTGCGCTTCGGCGACTGCCTGATCGTATCGACCGTCGGCAAGGTAGATCTGTACGGAGATATGACATGCGACTGGATGCGCAATCAGATCCGCGCGTCTCGGCGGATTAGGCAGCTGAAGCCAGGTGTATTGCCCGGCAACAGCGACGACGAGCACGGCGAGGCTCAGAACAAGCGGTCGCCACGTAGCGGACCGGAACGCGTCGATGCTCCATACAAGCGCGGTGGCGGCGTAGATATTGAGAACGGGAAACACCAACAGACGATATCTGCCGAGCACGGGCATGCTCAGCAGAGCTGCTAGGGCGGCTGTGAAGTAGAGGAGCAGGAGCAAGTCATGTGTGGTGCGTCCCCGCAACAGAGCCATCGCGATACCTGCCATGGCCAACGGCCAGACGGTCGCGTGCCCCGGCAGAATGCGCATGCACGGAGAGATAATCTTGCCGTACTCGTACGACAGGTTGTTGGGAATCTCAATGGGACCGACGATGCCCTTCAGTTTCAAGAGCAGCTTCGCGGCTAGTGCAGTGTAGTTGCCGTCGTAGCTTTTCACGACTGACCTCAGCGCCTGCCAGCCGCTGCCTTGTGATGCGGCCAGCATCGGACCGAGCGATCGGTTGACATTCATACCGATTGGATTGGCATCAGCCGCTAGGCTTGTTATCAGACCTTCTGGCGCTCGGTTCGTTACACGTGTGAGGGGAGCGCCGACGATCGCGTTGCGCAACATCAGGGGCGAGAAGCCGATTGTGACTCCGACAAGGTACATTGCGGTGGCGCGCAACATCCGTTGTCGATTTTGTCTGCAAGTCCATGCCGTCCATACGAGTGCTAGTGGAACGAAGAGTTGCAGTGTCGACTGAAACCAGAGTGCGATCCCGAGGACGAGACCCGCACTGAGCCACCACACGGACGGTTCCTGATTGGCACGGACCATCAGGTACAGCACCGCGGTGGCGGCGAGTGGTCCGATCCAATCGCGCAGCAGGGTGCCTTGGCTGAAGATGAGTGGGCCATAGGTCGCAGCGATGAGCGCGGCACAGATGGCGACGCGTCGATCGAAGAGCCGCGCGGCAAGCAGGAAGGTGACGACCGGTTGGGCGACGCCGCACAGCAACTGGAGTAGCACGATCGACGGTGGGGTCATGCCCGCGGATCGCAGGACAGCCAGCGTGTATGGGTAGCCGGGTTCTTGCTGAAAGGTCTCCGTCCCTCCCCACCATTTGGCCCATGTTTGCTGATCGGCGAGTTGCGCCATCCACTGAAAGTAGGGGTGATAGGTGTCACGTTGTAGCCAATCGCCTGCTGCGATGCGGCCGGACCATTGCCAGTAGCCGAACATATCGGTTTCGGTGGCGTGCAGCGGCAGCTCGACGAAAGCGGTACTTGCTATGGCCGAAAAGTGAACCACTCTGAACAACAGCGCGACGAACGCGATCAGGAAAAGTGGTCGTTTGGTCATTTTTCCAGCTCACGACATGCAATGCCCCCCCACGGAGGGAGGCCGTGCGGCTTTTGAGTTTTTGTGTGGTTGGTCGTTCTTCACTCTCCCCTTGGGGAGAGTCGGCCCGAAGGGCCGGAGAGGGGGCATCCTTGATCGGATCTTGATCCGGTATTTTTCATTACCCCCAAACGGGCAGGTGAAGTGGATGGCGCGCAAGTTTGTTCCATCATGAAGTGTATAGCTGCACTACCTCGAGGGTGGGTTGGCGCCCTGCTTCGTGCACCTGTTCCGTTTCAGCCTCGACAGTCTACAGGATTTGACCAGGGGAAGTGACGAGCGGCCCAATCCTGCCACTTCACACTGTTCCGTTGCGCAGGACGGCTCATTGAGTTCCTGCAGCTAGGGCTCTGCATCTGTCCCATCAACCCAACTGTCCAGTTCACCACTTGCTGACCACGTTGGACTTGGCAGGCGGGGTGGCGCGGTTTCCGCGAGACGCCCCTGTCTGGGAGGGCGAGGCTCCTGCCGAGCCGAAACGACGCCGGGCGATAGGTCCGGCGCGACTCGTAACCCGAAGCGTCAGCGAGGGAAACACCAAAAAGGGACTGCCGCCAGGGCCTTGACAACCCCCCAGCTACGTGCCTACCAGCCCTTCTGCTTCAGCGACCGTATGACGCGACGCTTCAATCTCAGGAATCTCATCCGCATGGCGTCCGTAGCGGCGCCTGTTGTTTCGGAGATCGATTGCCAGCTGTAGCCCTCTGCGCGGAGGCAAAGCAACATCCACTCCTGGTCATTGACGCATCGTCGGATGCACTCGACCATTTCTCGTGCTTCGCGATCTGGTGGGCGCTCCACACCCAGAACTTCTTCAAACTGGCCGATTGTGATGGTGGGCCGTTGGCGCTGCTCAGCGGCATGTTGGAGCACAATGTTCAGCCCTGACCGCTCTAGATAGGCGATGAACGAGTCGGGCGCGTCAAATTCGCAGGATTCCATCCGTTCCATGAAACGCCGGATAACCGACTGCATGACATCCTGTTTGTCGATACCCGAGATACCCCATTTAGTTAACTTATGTTGAATCACAATCTCAATTTGGGGCAAGTAGTCGCGCAGGACAACTTCTAGAGCTTCACGGTCTCCGGCGCGAACTCGCGCCATTAATTTGGAAAAGCGAGAGCTGCGAGCCATACGGGTCACCAGAAGGGTGAGTGTCGGAGGATGAGCTGGCCTATTTTACCGGTCCGACGTGCGGCAACCAGGCCTTTTATATCTCACGTTTCCAAAAAAATAAGAAGCGGCGTATTTTTCTGAAAAGTTTCAAGAATTTGCGTTCGGTTTTCGGCGTTTTTTTATTTAGTACTATAGGGAGCGAGATCAACATCACGAGACCGCCACATCCACGCATCCTGGTGCTGTCAAACACTGGGACGGGTTTGACTCTGTTTTCGTGCACGGACGCCTGACTAGACCTGTTGGGGGGCAGGGGAAGGGCGAAAAGTAGTGGCAGCCAAGAAAAAGTGTGGAGAACTAGTGGAACCGGCTCCGGTTCCTCAGGAGCTATCGTTCTTGGAGCGGGCGCGTGATGCTCTAGCCGAAGCAAATACTATAGAAGACGTTAGGCAGATTCACGATCAGGCGGAAGCCGCCCGGGCCTACGCCCGGTCAGCCGCCATGGGCCTGGAAATACAGAACCAGATCACGGTGATCAAGATCGGCGCCGAAAGGAAGATGGGCGAGTTTCTCAAAGGGCTAAGTCTCAGGGGCGGAAATCGCCAGGCAAAAGCGAAGAGGCGCGCTCAGAACTTGGCCGACTTCGGCATCAGCCAACAGCAATCGTATCGCTGGCAAGCGGAGTCCTGCGTGCCGCAGGAGATCTTCGACGACTACGTGAGTCGGTGCATAGAAACAAAGCAGGAAGTGACCTCTGCCGCCGTGCTACGGATCGCCAGGACCCTTCAAAGGGAGACCGACGCCAGGTCGCCTCGCAAGTGGTTGGAGGGAATGGCCGATGTTTGCGAGGGACTTAGTAGAGCGATCCAGCAGGGCACGAAGTATGGCTGCATCTATGTGAATCCAGCGTGGCCGCAGGAGATCGATGTTCGCGCTAAGGCACAACCTGCAGCGAGAGAGTTTGCTGCGCAACTAAAGAGCCTCCCGGTCAAGGAGGTCGCCGCCACCTGTTCGCACTTGCATATGCAAGCGTCCTGCTATTGTTTGCGAGACGCGCTGTCGGTGCTACAAAAGTGGGGGTTCGTTTACAAGAGTGCTCTGATGTTACCGCGTCGTCGTTCGTCGTTTGCTTTCACTCAATACTGGCAAGTGTCCTGCGATCTACTGTTATTGGGTGTCCGCGGCAATCTGGGATTCCGGGATACAGGCCTGACGGGTTGGATGAACAGCAAGGACGGCAGCAGCGAGCGAGAGGTGATGGAGCAACTAGTGCGCGTCAGCCCGGGGCCATGTTTAGAGATCTTCGCTGGTTCCCGAAGGTCCGGCTGGGACACAATACCTGCCGCGAGTTGAACTATCCAAGCAGTGTCAAGGTGATGCGATTCAAGTCATACAGCTGGCGCGCGAAGACTTCGGAAGACTCCAAAAGCGTGGCGACACTTGAAGAAACTGGAAAAGACTGGGACCGGCTGAGGACGCGAGAAGCAGCGCGGCTATTGTTGCGGAGCCGGAGCTTAACGACAAGTTCAAAATCCATGAGCACTCCGTCAAAGTGTGAGTATCTGATCCCAAAGGACCAGACCGACCTGACGCTCAAGACACGGTGTCGCACGACAAGGAACAAAACGAGATGGAGCGTGGCTTTCACTCGATGAGGACCCGTTGGGGATGCCACCAATCTGGCATCACGCACAGCGTCCGGTGGAGGCGCACATTTTCCCTTTTCTTGTGGCGGCGTTGTTTTTTGATCGGAAGGATGTTGGATCATACATGGCAAGCCGGTGGCGTGAACCTTGCGCACGACCGGCCTTACCTCCTGGCAGGCGACCAACCAGGTCCCTCAAGTACTTGAAAGCTCTGATAATAACGAACCGCATTCTCACAGCCGCTCTGCCGCTCTGCCGGACGCCGCGATCGCAAGTGAGCGCAGACTAGACTAGTTTGACCCGAGCAGGACGTGGCACGGTACTCAGCGATGTGTGAAGCAGCTGGTTAGCAACGAACACAATAATTGCAGACGTTGCAGTGTGCAGGCAATTGACGAGACGCAGATTCAGCAAATGCATCGCATCGCTACCGGCATTCCTGGGTGGTTGCGGCAGCGGTCATAGCAAACCAACTAGCCGGGAGTTGTGGTCGGTAGCTGCGACGTGCCGTGCCCTGCTCACGCGGAGCGTTGTCGACTTTTATTTACCGCGTTGTGTAGACGGCAAGGATGGCGGCTACCTTGAACACCTGGGGCCCAGCGGGAGATTTGAGGGCGGGCACGGCAAGTTTCTTGTGCTGCAGGCACGCCAACTGTGGTTCTTTAGCACTCTGCTAGCGGCGGGCATTCGGAAGGAGGCGTCGCGCGCAGCGGCAGACTGCGGATATCGCTTCCTCCAGTCACAATTCTGCGACCACCACTACGGGGGCTACGTCAGTCGCGTGGCGGACGACGGACGTGTTACAGACGATCGCAAGCATGTTTATCTCAACGCGTTTGTGATCTATGGATTGAGCGCTTACCACCGCGCCACAAGGGAGGCAGAGCCGCTCGAAGCCGCGCGTCAGTTGTTTGATGTGCTCGATGAAAACGCATATGACCAAAGATATGGAGGATATCAGGAGTTCTTTCATCGTGATTGGAGTCCCATCCTCAACGCCCGCGCTGACTGCTACGTAGGCCGGCCCGGAGCAAAATCATACAACACGCACTTGCATCTACTGGAGGCTTTTGCCGAGCTCTACCGCTCAACGCCGCAAGCCCGGGTGGGAGACCGATTACGGGAGCTGATCGATATCAACATGCAAACAGTCCGCCATCCGTCACATAACTGCAATGTCGACCTCTGGCAGCGTGACTGGAGGATGATCGAACGTGCCGCAAATCTACAGGCCAGCTACGGGCACGACCTTGAGTGTGTGTGGTTGGTCCATGATGCGGTTACGTTGATCGGTGTCAACCCGACCGTGTGTCAGGAGTGGGCTGGGAAGCTGGTAGACTATTGCCTTGCGCATGGTTTGGACAAAAAGCATGGAGGATTTTACTATCGTGGTCCCTTCGGAAGTAAGGCTACGGATTTGAGGAAAGAATGGTGGGTTCAGAGTGAAGCGCTGGCAGCAATGCTGAAGATGTACGCTTGGACCGGTGAGCGAGAGTTTTTCGATGTCTTTCAGTCGACACTTCGGTTCATCGGTCAATATCAGGTGGCGCATGCGCTCGGCGGTTGGTGGCAGACGCGCAACGAGGATGGAGCGTCCGGGCAGAATTCGTTGCGGTCTTCACCCTGGCAGGGCGCGTATCATAATGGACGAGCGCTGCTAGTGTGCGGCCAGTTAGCGGGTGAGTTAGCAGCGAGGTAGGCCCAGGAGGCCCATAAAGTGCTTCTCGATGAGGATGGCGAACAGCCACGAGGTACTTGCGAAGTCTTCTCATCTGTTCGGGCGGCTAGATCTGCAGGAAAACGGACGCGGTTCCTGTGTGCTATAGTTGTTGGCTGCGTCTTGATTCTTCATGTTCTGCTGCTGATGTTCTCTGCATGTCGACGTAGTCCCACCAGTGAGGAACTCGGCGCTTTGGCCGCCGGCGTTTGGCACTGGCAGAGCGGCCGTTTTGATCTCGGGCGGGAATCTCCACCACTGCCCCGCCTGCTGGCCGCGATTCCAGCTTTCGTATGTGGGGTGCGTCTTGATGAGATTGGGCGCGAGAGACCACTGCGAGCTGACACGATTGACTCGCGGGTCAGGCGACTTGCGTCCGCCGCCGGCGAACGCATCGTGTGGTGGACGATTACCGGCCGACTTTTGTGCATTCCTATCAGCTTGCTAGGCGCTGGCGTGTGTTACTGGTGGGCCCAGGGCCTATTCGGACCACGCGGTGGGATGTGTGCTGTCATCTGGTGGTGTTTTTCACCCAGTGTGCTGGGAGAAGGTGTATTCGTCGCGTCCGCGGTCTCGAACAGCTCCCTCATCGTCGCCGCGATGTACTTATGTTGGAGATGGTGTCGTGCACCGACAATGTCTCAGGCCCTGGCTGCGGGAGTGGTATTGGGTCTCGCTTCGCTTTGTGATGTGGTGTCGCTTCTGCTTGCCTGCGGATTGCCACTTCTGTGGGGTTTGTCGGGCCACTGCAGCGGCGGGAAGGCGGAGCCGAGTTGGCTCCTTCAGATGGGCCAGCTAACAGTGCTTCTGCTGGCGACTTTGTACGTGATTAACCTATGTTACGGGTTTGAGCGGACCTGTCGTAGGCTTGGAGAGTATTCGTTCGGAAGTCGTTGTCTCGGGGGGCCGTTCGCTGGGGTGATGTATGGAGACGATGGCGACAATCGTTTCAACAGAACGGGTTACGCTCGCTTGCGAATCCCACTGCCAGAACACTATGTCGGAGTGATCGACCATGCCTTCGAGGAGTCTGAACGTGTCGACAGGTCGACCCACCTGGGGGAGCAGTGGGAGTCAGCAAAGTGCGCGAAAGTCGCTCTCGTTTCTTTGGGAGCGACAGTCCCGCTGGGTATGTGGGCGATCATCGTCGGTGCGGCAACTGGAGTAATCGTGAAGTCGCCGCCGCCGCTGTGCCGCAGCGACCAGCTGTTCTTACTGCTGCCTGCGGTGAGTGTGTTTCTGGCGAACTCGCTGGTGGGCTATGAGAGCGCCGCCCAGAGCGTCGTCGCCGTGCTTCCGTTCCTACTTGTCTGGGGTGCAAGCGTTACACTCGGTGTCCGGGAAGGACGATGTGTCCGAGTGGCTTATATCGCTGCTGCCAGTAGTTGGCTCGTTGCGAGCTGCCTGTGGTGTTATCCTCATGTTTAGCAGCACGAGTTGCCACTGCATCTTACATCGACCGCACGAAAACCAAAGCCGAGAGTTCTCAGACCAACGGAACCTGCAGACGGTTCCGTAACACCGTCCTCGAAGATCCCACTAAGTCGCCTTCAGCAAGCAATCGCAGCGTGGATGACTTGCAGGGGATCACGATACTTGGTTGCCACTCCCTCCAGCTGGTGTGCTACACCTTTTGTTTTGCTTCCTAGCTATCTGCTCGCACCCCAAATCACTTGTCTCCAAACAGGTTGCGCCGATTTCTGTAGGGGGTTAGGTGCCGCCGTGCAGCAATACCCGTTCCCCGGAGATAGGTGGCTAGGCTAAAATGCTGTATCGACATATGAACAGGGCGATCCTCACTATTCCGCCAACAACTCCAATACTCGATCAAACCCGGCATTTAATCACAACTCGCAAGGTGGGCTCAATGCGTCGCTTTGTTCTTACTCAACTGCTCGTGATCGTGCTGTGCACACCCACGTTCGCCGACGTCATACGAGGGAACGTACAAGACGTCAATGGGCGTCCGATCGCCGGCGCACGTGTCGATATTTCGACCGCGGCACCTAAACAAGGGCCAAATCTGTTCTGCCCATCATGTTACCTGGATTGTGCGAAGTCAACGAGCACGGATGATCAAGGGCGCTTCGAGTTTCAATCTGTCGACGACTTCTTGAGATTTCGTCTCGTTGCAACAGCGCCCGGAAAGCAAACGGCATTGACTGACCTCGTCGATCCGTCTCACGAAGTGGCATCCATCACACTTGCCGATTTTCCATCGGATTTGGCGGCGAACAGAGTCTTACAAGGAACCGTGCTTTCGATGGAAGGGGCCCCTGTTTCGGGCGCTTTGGTAGCACCGCGCGGCGCCAAGGCAGCTCACGGTCATTGGTTGGGACGGGTGAAGGGTGCAACGCCTGCAGTCACGGATGACGAAGGCAGGTTCCGCATGTTTCTTTCCGAAGATTATTTGGGCGTGGACCTGGAAGTAACTGCTTATGGTTACGCCGGTGCGATAGCGATGTTGGCCACGCCGGGTGAATCTGACCATACGATTAGGATTCCGGTTGGTGCCACCGTGAAGGGCCGACTAGTGCATCGGAAGATGGCAGTCTCAGATTTGCCAATCGCCGTTGTTCAAGTCAATCGTGCCTTACATGACCGCCCTTTTCTCAAGGCCGTTTTGTCCAAAACAAGCTGGGATGGAAGCTTTCAGTTTCAGGCCCTACCGGCGGATGAAACCTACGCGATCTTCTCGCCAGTTGGGCTCCGTGTGGACGGGCCCGTCGTCAGAACGACGCTGTTCACTGCAGGAAAAAACAACGAGGCTCGCGACCTGGGGACGCTGGAGCTTATCCCCGGGCTGACATTTAAAGGAACGATCCGAATGAGCGGCCGAGACACGCCGCCATCTGATCTTCGAATGACCCTGCACCGAAGGCCTGCATGGGACCTAGTCGAAGTGCCGATCAAGGCCAACGGCCGTTTCCGAATCGACAACCTACCGCCCGAATCGTACGAGGTTCGCATAAGAACCAAAGCGGCAAGACTCGATGACATCAACTATCAGGTCCTAGGAACGCACTCTTTCGCCGTGCGCCTTACTGACTCACTCACTGACTTCGTGATTCCGTTGCGGGTATTCGAGGGGCGAGGAGCTGGGCGTAACTCGCGGCCGACTCAGTCGGTGGTGTCTGGAAGACAGAGGCTGACCGGCAAGGTCGTCGACCGTAGCGGCAAGCCGGTCGCAGGGATTCGCATTACTCCGTACTTGATTGGCAACGGCCGTCGACGGGGTTCGATTACCAGTTCGGGCACCGACGGTGGTTTTTTACTTACAGACCTTCCTGATGAGCCAATCGAATTAAAGTTCTACCGTCCAGGCGCTTTTGGTTATCCGATGGGGAGCGGCGGCACGTCGATACTCTATCCGGGTCGGGTACGACCGAAATTGAATCAGTCGGACGTAGTTATTGTCTTTGACCCGACCCTGATCGAAAGACCTCCGAACCTTCACTGAGCGCGTCGTATGTCACAACAAGCGATTTATAGGTTGTCAGACGGTGCATGCTTGATAGGGCGACGTGCCCTTCTTCAAGCCGATAGACGTAGATTGAGTATCCCGCGGTGTTGGTGGGACGCAACGAGCGGAATGCAGATAGCGCCTCGACTGTAGCAATGTCAGCCGTCATGTAACCGCCGTCCTTAATCGGGTAGTCGTAAGACCGCAAGAAATTGACACTGATAGCGTACCACCCAGGTCTTAGGGCGAGGACGGACGATCCACTATCTGCACGATCGGCGACAACTGGGTGAGCTGTGTCGAACCCGAAGTCGTTGGGATCCAGCGTGCCGAAGTACGCAAGCCGAATTGGATCTGTAACGTCATTTGCTCTTACCCAGCGTCGCAGTTGAAGAAGATCTTGCCCCCAGTCGATGCTGCTGTGAATCAAACATGCATGACCACGTCGTGGGCCTCCCGTCAGTTCGTTGAAGTAACTCAAACTGTGCGGATACACCCACAAACTACTTGTGATACTCCAGACAACTGCACCACCAACAAATGGACGCCACTTAGAGGAGACCAGCAAACCCTTGGTAACCTGACTGAGATAGACGAACGCAAACGGAAGGCAGGGAAGCACATACCGGGGATGTTCGTTGTACTCGGTATGTGAACTCACGAGCGTAAAGATGAGCAACAACGGAGTGAGAACGATTAGATCGGTGACAAATAGACCTCTGCCACGAGTTTCAAGCTTGGAACACATGACAAGTGCACCTAATGAATGCGTGCCGATCGGAACTTTTACCACAGATGCAACTAGGTAGTAGTACCACCATCCACAATCGCTGTGCTTGCCAAATAGGTAGCCTCCCCTTCGATTGCTCATGTCATTCAGCTGAGCGTCAATACCCTGCAGGTAGTTCGCTGGAACAGGTATCCGGATCCTTGCTAGTGACGAGTCGGAGAATCGATTGCCTGTCGTGGTACCTACGTCACCGGTGAATCGGCTGCTGAGGAAACAGAAATCACCTAGTCTGGTGCACGACCCTTCGAATCCGTAGCCAACGTTTAACACGCACAGGGAAATGAGAAGTTGTGCGCCGATCATACTCACCTCGCGGCGCATCGCGCGTCCAACGAGCTTATTTCCTTCTGCCCAGCGATGGCATATCCAGGCAAAAGGCACTAACAGGTATAGCACCACCAGAGTTGATTTAGTTAGCTCTGCTAGCCCGAGAGCGATTCCACCAATGAGGCATCGTTGCCAACTAGGTTGCATGAGCCATCTCCAAAACGCATACCATGCCGTCAATGCTAGAGAGGCAGCATGAGCGTCGGCAGTGATGAGTGACGCATGGCCTACTATGTTGGGTGAAAAGCACCATAAACTGCAGGCAAGAATGCCGGCGCGCACGTCGAACAACTCACGCGCCCAAGCAAAAGTCACAAGTCCACCAAGCAGGCTGAATGGAATGCATGCCCAGCGTGCGATCGTTATCAGCCAGAGAGTTCGTTCACCGTTGGTACTGCAGAAACGTCGGCTAATGGACCACACCGGCCTCGCACCTGGTCGTCGTCCGAAGAATCCACTCCAATCTATTTCGTAGCCTGCCGCCACAACCGGTAAAGCAGACACCATGCGAACAAAGGGTGGGTTCACGCGAAATAGATCGAAACGGCCGAATCGCCAGTGACTCAGCCCTGCGACGAGGTGCGCCGGTTCATTTAACGTAGGACTTTGAATCCACGCGTTATACGCCAAAAGCGTAGCGTGAAGTGTCAGCAACGCGGCGGCAGCCGTGAGGCCTCGACGGAACCGGAAGCGAGTAGCACTGTGTCGTGTCCAACTAGTGGGCATACGTGTAGTTCCGCTGGTTCTTTCGCTCCGTCCTTCTCGAGCCATCGCAATTCCTTGTGATTCTGCGTCGAGCTAAGAGCATGGATGAGGAAGTCGTGACAACGCTTCCTGGACTGGCCACGACAATGTACAGGGAAACATCTCATGACTCGCACGATGTACATATACCAAGCGAGAGTCGATAGATGGAACAGCAATGCAGACGGCTAAGGTGAGTTCGACGACACTGAAACCGATGCGTGATGACTGCGCCACGCGACGAAGATACAACACGCTGCAGCAATGCCAGGCAACATCAAAGTGTCGATCCCGATCTGATGTGACGAATACCCAAAACAACCACAATCAATGTCCATTCCTCGTGCCAGCGCTTGGCCTTGCAGCAATACAAAGGAAAGAAAGAGGGCTGTTGCAAGCCACAGGACCTTTCGGTCGTCGGACAACACAAGGAAGAGGCCTACGACAAAAATTATCGCAGCGACGGCGAACGGCAGAATCGCCAAGACTGATTCAGGAAACAACCGGTACGACGCGATAGTCGAAGTAAACGGATAGGGATGCAATAGATGGACCGTCCCACTGTTCAGGAGGATACATCCCGCGACGAGGCGCACGACCGTCGCAAACAAGTTCGACATCTTATCTATCCTCGCCTCTAGCACGAGTAACAGCGTTGCGGTCCAACTGCAAGTACTCCACCCAACCACCCTCGACTGCGCGCACGTTCTGAAATCCCGCGACGGAAAGTCGTTTTGCAACTCGTTGGTCAAATGGGCACCCGAGGCTCTGACAAAAAACAAACGTCTCCGCCCTCGGGTCGAGAGCGGCAGTCCGCGCTTTCACGCTGTCGATGCTGACGTTTACCGGTACGCTGACTGCCCCCGGCAGTGTGCCGCGTTCAAAATCGCGTTCATAGCGGGCATCCACTAGCTGCTCGCCGCGGCGAGCAGCCTCGACAAGTCGGTCGAGGTTTACCGTCGCGACGTCCGGTGTCCATGGGGCGCAGGCCGTTCGCGTCGCCGCGAAGTGATGAAGTGGATCTGCCCCAAAAGCGAAGGACATGATTGCCAATGCACAAGTACCTGTTGTGACCCGACCTGTCAAAGTCAGGTTCGGGCCGTAAACCTTCGTTGTGGCAACGAGTACGGACACCACGATTAATAAAAGACATAGTCGACTGATGTAAGTCGACAAAATACCCATCGAGCCGGTAGGGATCAGAGCAAAACCATTCCAAACCGCCAAAAACTCGCCTAGATCAACATGCTGGGGACTGGCAGCACCATCATAAACGACGACCTTCCTGCCACTTGGATGCACGCAAACCCAGTGTTGATAAGACATGGCGTCCGGGTGTCGTCGTACGTTCGCGATCCACGGTGTACTCGACGAGAGAAGATCGATTCCGGAGAGGCCTTGCAGGCCCTTGACCGTAACTCCGTTTTGCATGAGCAGCCCCGAAATCTGATCGGGCGTACTACCAGCTCTGCTGGAGACATATTCTGTGGACGCGTATTGTCGTACGTCAATGGCCCGTCCGGAGTCCAGCAGTGAGACCAGACGCGCGGCACTATAGAGTCCACAATAGGGTCCGACGACATGGCTGCGTTGCACCAATTCCGCCGGCGCGCCGACGGTTGTGCCTAGGGCCGTGGAAGCGAAGCAAACATACCGGCAAATGGTGAGCATTCTGGCATTGAAAGCGCTGATGACCATTGTATTACGCACGGCGTGGCGACTAGCGCGAGTGGCGAACGCGGATGAAGAATAGTGCGGCGCATAACGAAATGGCGGCCGCGCTGGCGAGCGTTAACAGAAACCGCCGATTGCTGGAAGGAGCTTCAGGTGGTGCTAATAGTTGCAACTCGGGAACTGTCCAATCTCCATCCCATACATAGGCGAGATGGTGAGCACCCTGGACCGATGCGCGTGTGCCAATCGGAAGGTCAACGCCCACCTTACCGGCGTCTGTTTCCTTTGCGTCAACACAGTCAGTCAACTTTACGCTGCAGCGCTCGACTACCGTGCTTCCGTCAGCACAGTCGTAAGTGTCAAGGCACGACCATTCTGTCGGCACGGTGTGTCCACGATACTTGGCAGTACGAATCACGGAGATAGTCGATGTTACCGAGATCAGTCCGCCTGCTGGCCACCCTTTCGATCCATGCATTACCACTTCATTGACAGGTGTATCGTACAGCACGTCGCGACCCGATGCCCGTATCTCCACTTGTGCAGGATAGATGGCATTCGGATCAGACCATGCCATCGTGCACGTGCCGAAGCGTGTGCGCACCACGCACTCGATTCGACCATTGGATTCGGTGTATTGGCGGTCGCTACGATTGCCGGCGTAGTACTCAATGGGAAGTCCAAGACTAACTCCACAGGCCAAGTTGTAGTTGGCCCGATTTAGGAGCTGTTTTTTCCCCGCCTCGTGCTTTGGGCTATCAGAAAGCGTCGCGCTCATCAGCATAAGTCCAATGCGCTCTTCTGGTTTGCGCTCGTGCGGTGTCGCAGACGAAACGTTGGTGCTGACATACAACATCTGATCTCCACGCAAGACGGCCTCCGATCGCAACAGGATTGTCTCGTCATCGCCTCTCGGGCGGAGCCTTACGACTTGACCTTTTGTCTCAACGGCCAGTGTTTGAATGCTGTACGTTGACATGCGTGCCTCATTCAGCAGCGGACTTTCGCGGCGGAAGCTGTACTCGAACTTACACATACTGCTCCGATTCCACTGGATCGCGGAAAGTAGTCGATCAACAGGATCCTGATTCGCAAGGCAGCGGTCCGCCATGAGAAGAAACAGGCAGCACCATACGACTCGCATCATATTAGATATACTCCACCGGACCAAACGCGAGTGACAGCTGACTAACCACTTCTCTTGCCAGCGGAGTCGGCCTGCATAAGACGCCGACGTCATCGTGGCGCCATGACGTAGAGCCGAGTTCCGCTTCGCGAGGACTCCACGAGTGTCGTTCCTCAACTGGCAAGAAGAAGCTCCTACGTGAGTAGTCTGGTGGACACCTCACTCGCCACCACAGTCCGCTCCTTTCCTCAGGGAATGATTCTCGTCGGCGCAGTTGTCATCGTTTTCGCACTCTGTACTTGCATTTCCTTGACCGATGTAGCACTCCTTCCATCCCTCCTCAGCCTCCTCGCACGTAGCTTTTTCTTGTGTGCAGCTGGCACCTGGCGGGCCAGCAGTTGAACACGGTGTGCCAGGATCATCATAGCAGTCTCCTGCCCCACCAATGAACTGGGATGTTGGCGTCCAAGGAAACGCCGCTGGCACTACGACAGCAACCACGAGGCACGTCGCAACGATCGTTACTACTCTGTGAACTACCATGTCTCCACCTCCTTTAGGGCTAAACGAGTGCTTCCACTCATGAAACGACGCCATGTTATCGAGTCATTGCGTTCTGTCAAACATAGACGGATGGTGTCAACAATCCGTCTTACGGTCTGTTTGTACGGTGACCGACTGAGTAGTAGGTTAAGTGGTGTGCGCTCTGTCAGTATGTCAATAGCTTCGACACTCACGTGTCATGCTCCAACTCACGCCAATGGTTACAGGAAGTCGACAATGTCCGTCAACTTTGCAAGCAGGGCCGACGTGTACTTTGGACCTGGGCGCCTGGCCGGCTTCCCCAGAGTTTGTGTCAGCCCTGACGTTCCACGCCATTGTTTGGCAGCCCTCGGATATTTCTCGTTCCAAGCGTGAGCGAGTTCTTCGAGCCGTTTCCTCCTCGACGAGCGAAGCCGCCGGGCAAATCGGCTGTATCCGTTTGGGGATGGTTAGTCCCAGTAAGCGTAGCCCGAGTGTGGTGTCGGTCGATCAGTTGATTTTGTTGCGCGCGAGGTGAAGCGCTTCAGGTGTGGCGAAGGTTGACCAGATTGTCGATTCTGCCTTCTGGCGTAAGGGTTGTGCTGTGCGGACCGGATTTTCTGACTTCGGCTTTATGACGAGAGTCACACCGCGAGAGTGGCGCAAGTTGGCGAGTGATGAGCAGTTCGATCGGTTCGGTGGCTTAATGAAGCAGCTGGCGAGATCGTCCGATAACTTGGCGAGGAACCGGTATCGCGCGTCTGTCGAACGTTCGGAAGTCCGAGTCAGCTTATGCCGCGTCTGGAACCAATGTACTCGACTATCTCGATTCGCTGACAATGTCGTCGATCGTAGGTGCAGAGTGTGATCTGTTCGCACTCAAACTAACAGCGTATCAGTTTGACTGTGTGTCAGCGCAGGCAAGCATCTTGCCTTGTACCGGAGAGTTCGTGGCGTCCTTTTGGTGTGCACATGCAGCGGTCGAATTCTCGGCACGAATTTGACTCACAATCAGTGACTTCGCTCAAAGGGGGTAGTGCGGGGGCCGGATAGAAGAGGGCCACTTCGTTGCCGTCAAGGCCATGGCTCATTACTTGGCCAGCAGCCGTGTGAGGAACTCCACAGCTTGCCGAAAGTCCCATTCGCGAGTGTACATGACCAAGTTAATGGGATGTTGATCGCGAGTCGCAGTGATGCGACCGCTTGAGGTTATCGCGATGTGTCTTGACCAACGGGCAAACAAGCTGTTGTGAGGGCTATCGCTGTCGTTGTCTTCTCGCGGCGGGGTCTTGAATGTACCGGTTGTCGTCGTATCGTTCCTTGTTCTTGCAGAAGGCGGTGCAAGCGCAATGTCCTCGTGGAGGTTCTGAAGTTCTCAACAGCGTTGTTGAGCTCCCCGGTTGCTCTCCACGTCTCGGGAATTGTGCTCGCCGAAGAGCCTCCGAGTTTCCGCAAGTAATCTGGTTTAGCTCCTCGTGCCGTTTTTTTGACGTTGGCCATCGCGCCATGAAAGCGTGGGCCGTTGACGAGTCAAGTTGTCGCCGAAATCTCCCAGAGCTGCTGGATAGCACTTACGCACGGCAGTTCACGCTAGAATGGCAATTTCAGGACAGTCAGTAGCCAAGTCACCGCTCCATCAACAGAGAGTTTGTTCAAGCGCCTAGGGGGGCAGGATGCGCCGAGAGACTCTGGCACTATGCTCATTCAAGAAGTGTTCACGGCACTCAACGGCTACGATGTCGGTCGTGGCCACAACCCACATAGATTTGTGAGGCCAGGATCATGAACGTAGGACGGTCGTATCGGGTCACGAGTACTGGCTGCGTAGCGGTCACCTTCGCTGTCGGAACGGTTCTGTGCCTCTTGTTTCCCTACATCGCTCATATCCGCGAGGCTGCTCGGCGACATTCGTGTGCAAACAACCTGAGGCAGATTGGGATAGCGCTACGCCGGTATCACCAGTCCTACGGGCTTCTGCCACCGGCAGCAATCAGCGGTCATTCCAAGGTGCAACTGCAGAGTCTCACAAGCGAGGGGAAACACTACACGATGCCGCAGCTCTACGCCAATTGGATGGTTCTCTTGCTACCATACCTGAGGTATGAAGACATCGCGCTCCGGCTCGACCCAACAGTGCCAATAACGGATCCAGCGAACCGTCCCGTCAGAACCTCTCGACTACCGGCAATTAGTTGTCCAACCGACTCGTACAATCGAGCAAACAACATGTACCGAGTACACCCAATGGGTGCTATTCCAGCCACTTTCGCCAGGGGAAACTATGCCATCAACGGCGGCGTCGGAGAGAATCTCGCCGGTGGCGAAGACGTGCCCGGTTTCCCATGGGCACCGGTCTGTGACGGAATGACACGGATTCACACCGTTGGAACCGCTGGACTGATTGAAAGGTCGTGGGGGAGTGGAATTGCTGGCTTCAACAAGAGTTTCTCTGTGCAGGACTTCAAGAACGGCCTATCAAACCTAATCGCGATTGACGAAGTTCGCGCCGGACTCTTAGCCGCCGACTCTCGCGGCGCCTGGGCGCTTGGCGACGTTGGCGCGAGCATCACCTGGTGGCACGGCCAACTTGGCGATGCGTGTGGACCAAACAACCGTGAGCCCAGATCGGATGATATCGTCGGCTGCCATCAATTACACGAAGCGTTCGGTGAAGGAGCGCTAGTAGCGGAGGGAATGCCCTGTTGTGCCTACACCAGAACGGCTGGCCAGGCGGCATCGCGTAGTTTACACCGCAAAGGCGCGAATGCACTGTTGATGGAC
The DNA here is from genome assembly GCA_965223305.1 of Pirellulaceae bacterium. GTDB lineage: Bacteria > Planctomycetota > Planctomycetia > Pirellulales > Pirellulaceae > CBDCWT01. Next base: position 32,164 of record CBDCWT010000085.1, read on the forward strand.
GGCTCTACGAGATTCTTCGCCGACGATGTGGATCCAGATATCTGGCACTCCATGCACTCCCGTGACTCACAGCCAACACGCGGCTTTCAGTCGTTCCTGTCATCTGAACCACATGCACGTTCGCGCCTCGGTGCTGAGGAACATCGGGAAATGCGCTCCCGCTCGCTTACGGCGCTTGAGTCAACTACCAACTCGCTGGGCATGATACTGGTCCGCATTCCGGCCGGTGAGTTCATCATGGGGTTGCCGGACCACGGTCAGGATCACGACACCCCTATCACTGGCGTACCTCCTCACTCGCCTCCACACGTGGTGCAGATCACTCGCGACTTCCTAATTGGAGCGCATGAGGTAACAAACGAGCAGTTTACTTGTGCTATCGCGCATCGTTCTGCTGTGTCAGCCGCTACGGGCCATAGTCGCTCGCAGCCGCATCATCCGATCACGCGCGTGTCGTGGAATGACGCCGTGAGTTTCTGCCAGGCACTGTCTCGATTGCCGGAAGAGAAAGCCGCTGGACGATGTTACCGTTTACCAACTGAAGCAGAGTGGGAATACTGCTGCCGATCGGGCCGCACGACCTCCTATAGAGTGCCGGATTCACTCACTAACGATCCCACGGGATTCAACATGCTGGTTGGTCCCGAGCGAGGCCGTCCTATCAAAGATGTCGGCTCATACAGTCCCAACGACTTTGGGCTATTTGACATGCGAGGAAACGCCTGGGAGTGGTGTGCGGATTGGTATGCTCGTGACTACTATGCCGGATCACCCGAGGTTGATCCCAAAGGGCCGAGCGTTGGCGTCTTGAAGGTGGTTCGTGGTGCTGATTGGCGATTCACCGGAATGAACTGCAAGTACCCACGTTTTCACACCGAGCCCTGGCGCAAGAACCCGCACATTGGATTTCGTGTTGTGTGCGAGATCGCCCCCTGACCGGGCTATTCACGTGATCGCTTTGGGTTGAGGGGAGGGATCAGCCATTTCCTGTTGGAACTGGTGACGAGTCATTGATGTGTGGCTAGACACCGTGCTGTTTCCTCGCGGGGTTGGATACAGGGCCGACGCGCACTTTGGGTGGGTTGGGGTAGCGCGGTAAATTCGAATTGGTTAAACCTATCGCTTTCCCTTTCACCTTACTTTGGGAGAGCGAACGGATGCCGCACGTAACAGGTGATGATGTTGTCTCAGTCGTTGAGTTTTTTCAGGACTTGGAGGATCCACGCAGTACGATCAATCGAAAGCATCTTCTTTGTGACTTGATTGTGATTTGCATCTGCGGCGTTCTGGCGGGTGCGGAGGGTCCCAAGGCCATCGGCGTTTGGGCTCATGCCAACAGCGAGTGGCTTCGACAACACTTGGAGCTGCCGGCGGGCATTCCCTCCCACGATACGATTGGCAGACTGCTTGCGTTGCTCAAACCGGCCGCCTTTCAGTCTTGTTTTGAGAATTGGATTCGTAGTTTACGAGTACCTGAGGGAGTAGAGCCCGTAGATGAAGTGATTGCCATTGATGGCAAAGCCCTCCGTCGATCCCATGATCGCAAGAAGGGCTTGGGGGCTTTGTTCTTGGTGAGCGCGTGGTCGGTGGAACGAGGGATCAGTCTTGGCCAGTTAGCTACCGAAGAGAAATCCAACGAGATGACGGCCATTCCCGAGTTACTGGACCAGATCGACGTTCGCGGAGCCATCGTGACCATCGACGGTCGAGCAACCTTCCTTCTGTAAATTCTGTCGATCTCATTTTCGCGTTTTGTAAATAGTATGGAGCGGCTTCGCCGCCGTTTTCTTTTGCGTTCACGCAGACCGGGGGGCTCATTGCCGCCCCCCTGGACCCCCGCTAGCCTTTCTCTGTGTTCCGTTTTTGGGAGGCGTTGTTTGCATTGTCAAATAGACTTTGCCAGTTTCCCAATCGTCGCTGGTCTCGCTGAGGATCGCGCTGACTAACCGCAGGAGCGACGCTTCGTTGGGAAACAGCGTTGCCACTCTGGTGCGACGTTTGATCTCCTGGTTTAGCCGCTCAAGCATGTTCGTCGTGCGAAGACGGCGGCGGTGAGAAGGTTCCAATTCGAACACCGTCAGACTTTCCGCAACGTTGGTCTCGAGCCAACGGGATAGATCCGGCGCCGTCTCGGCGTACTTCTCGACCATCAACTTGAGGAGACGATCTGCTTCGTGACGATCCGCTGCGTTGAGCACGTTACGCAAGTCCTGGATGACTTCCGGACGCATGGTTATCTTGGGTACGTAGTTCAGAGCGTTCTGGAGGAGGTGAAACTGGCAGCGCTGCCAGGCCACGCCTGCGAAGCATGCCTTGCGAGCCTGCTTCAGCCCCGCGTGATCGTCGGAAACGATCAACTGAACACCGTGCAAGCCACGGTCGATCAGACTCTTCAAGAAGCTTCTCCAGTGAACCTCTGCTTCGGAAAGTGAGACGCTGACGCCCAGGATGCTGCGTTGACCGTTCTCCAAAATGCCGGTGGCGATCAGTACCGCGCAGTCACGTACGCTGCCTCCGTGGCGAACCTTCTCGTAGCGAGCATCGAGAATCACATACGGCACCGTTTCCAGTGGACGCTCCCGCCAGGCTTGCAGTTCTTCGTCCAGCAGCTCGGCGGCCCGACTGACCTGAGTACTACTGACCTCCAATCCACACAGCTCCTGAGTGATCTCCGCCACTTTCCTGGTCGATACTCCCTGCACGTACATCTCCGCCACCGCTAATTTGAGCGCCCGCTCACTGCGTTCGCCCCGTTCCAATGCCGACGGATAGAACTCCACATCTCGGGTCTGAGGAACGTTAACGCGCAGTTGGCCGAGTCGGCTGTTGACCGTCTTGGACTTGTATCCATTGGCATATCCACGTCGCGCTTCGGTCCGCTGATACGGCATCGCGCCCAGGGCTTCCGCGCGCTCGAGTTTCATCGCCTCATTCATGAGAATCTCAATCGCGTGCCCCATTCCCTCAAAGCCATGTTCGCCGAGTAGTTGGAGCAGCTCTTCGAAACGAGTAGATTGATCGTCGTGGGCCATGTGGGTCTCCTTTCGCTAGAGTAGTGTCCTGCGAAAAGAAAGATCGACAGCGGCCCACGCTTTTTCAAGCCGCCTATCAGCGACGCTCCGAATCAATTAAGTTCGGCGCGCCACTGCGCTTTTACAGAAAGAATGTTACACCACCCCATCGACGCGGCAGGCTGTCAAAAGAATATTGCCGAGAAGATTGTCAACGGAGGAGCTGATTATGTTCTCTCGTTGAAGGGGAACCAGAGCAACCTCCACGAAGCAGTCGAGAACTGGATCATCACGAACATGGAAAACGACTTTGCCGACGTCACCGTCCGTCGCCATGAGGAAATCGTGAAGGGGCACGGCCGGACCGATCATCTGATTTACTATCAGTTGAAAGCCCCCGACTCACTTCCTGGACGGAACAACTGGAAAGGCCTGCGGACCATTGGGATCGCGATCCGCATGAGCCAACAAGGCGACAAAGAGACCAGCGATGTGCGATACTTCATCAGCTCTCTTCGGCTAGGAGTTAAACGCTTTGCCCAACGCGGTTCGCAGGCACTGGAGCATCGAGAATACCCTGCACTGGTGCCTGATGTGACCTTTCGTGAAGACGACAATCGGCTTCGCGATCGCTTTGCTGCCGACAACCTCGCTTGGCTCAAACGCTTCGCCATCAGCCTGCTCAAACAGCGCACCGACAAAGAGAGTGTCGCCATGAGACGTCGCATGGCGGGATGGAACACCGACTACCTAGCGCAAGTCCTTGGAATCAAAGCCACTTAGTATGCGTTTGCCCTGGGGTTGGATAAGTGAAGTGTGAAGTGAAGGAGCGAATGTCAGTCTCGCGGGACCAAGCGATCGTGCGCGTGTCGCGATAGTAGTTTGTACGATGGTCTACGCTACAGCAATACGTAGGCTCACTCTCGAGTGAGTGCGACAGCATGACATCCGTTTCGATCTCGGGGGTTTTAATCGCAAACGACTCGCTGAGTTCCAACACGATGATCGAAGTCGCGGAGCAACAGATCGTTATCTTCACCATCCAATGTCAGCCGTTGATCCACAACTTTGAATGTGATCGAGCAATTGAAAATCCCGCTCAACAACGTTATTCTGCGCACACTGATCGAGTGACTTCTCCGTGGCGAAGTTCTGGACGCAGAAGATCACTCAATGGTTCTTTCTTTGTCTTCACGCGCCGCGTGTTCGGATTGACGCTTACTTGGAAGGCTATGGTCGATGCCATCGTCATTACTGTCCATGGAGGGTGCCGCGCGCTGTGCCGCTGCCTCTTCCACCTTCACGCTCGGTGTTCTGTGTGTATTCGTCGCTGTCATTGGTTGCGGCGTAAACCAGCCTTCGGCCACCCTAGAGGACTACGGTCATGCTGCGACCCAACCTGTGGAAGCCATTGTCGTAGATCCGTCCAAAACTTGGGTTCCGCAAGAAGAAGTGCGGACGTTAACTGCAGCCGCGGCGGAGTCACCTGAGGGGTTTGTTGAGATACCCTTGGACGCTCCATGGGTTGCTCAGCCAAATGCGACTGCCGAGTTGCACCTTTCCGCTGATGAAGTCCTCCAACTCAAGGCTAACCTGTCACATGCCGACGACTACGCCGAGGTGTTCCTCGACCTGTCGAGTGTCTCGCTGCCGGACTTGAAGTCCAACTCCTCCGGTGCGTACAACTTGGTTGGCATGCAGGTCCTCGCCTTGGTTCACGGCGACGACCATTTTGTTGGACCTCCCAAAACTCCGAACGGTATTCAAATCAGTATTAAGGACGATGAATGGAATACCGAAGTGGGTCGATGGATCAACGCTACCTCGGCATTCGCTGACGAAACAATGGTGGTCTATATGGAGGTTCCTGATACACCACTCGGTAGAAATGTGAGGGGCCTGACGGTTAAGTTCAGTCTTAATTCCGAAGCGATGATAGGATTCTGTGGCCATCTCAATATAACCTCCCTGCGAATCAAGCCGGCTTCTCGGTAAAACTCACTTGCAGCGGGAATATAATGCTGACTATACCGTGCCACTTTCGGTTGAGGCTTGTGCTTTGTGGATTCCTCCTCGCCATGATTGCCGTAACACAGCTTCTTCTTCTGCGAGCTACCCAAACGCGAAGACCTGTGATGGGTTTTAATCTGGTGGGTTGGAGTGTTACTAGCAGCGAATCACCGCAACCGTGGATAGATGCGGTCCATGAACTAGATGCATGCGGTATTCGCGCCGTAGCATTCGCTCCGTATCGCTTTGTTGACTCCACTTCCGGTAGTCTATCGGAGGCGAGTGCGCACGCGTTAGCGCCACCACCGACGCTCGAGGTCTTGCGGTCCTCCATTCAAGAAGCGAAGCGCCTCGATATGGAGGTGACTCTGAACCCGTTTCTTGAGATTGACAACCCCATAAACATCGCTCACGAGTGGCGAGGGCGGCTCGACTTTCGGGGTCCGTCTCTGGATCGCTTCTTTCGCGGCTATCGCAACTACATCCTCGGAGTTGCTCAGCTGTTGGAGCACTGCGGCGGCGGTCGTTTGTACATTGGCTCGGAGCTCAAAGCCCTCTCGCTCAATCCAGCAGCTGGGAAACACTGGAAGTCCTTGATCAACGATGTGCGAGTATGTTGTCCACAGCTGGTGCTCAGCTACGCTGCCAACTATGACAACTTCGAGGCGGTTCCGTTTTGGAGATATCTGGATGAAGTAGGGGTCGACGCCTACTTCCCACTAGCCGATAAACCGACGGCCGTTCCTCTACAAGAACCGTCACGACACGACATTATTGAAGCGTGGCATCAACATCTCCACCGGTTAGAGAAGTTTTCACTCGATGTCCAGCGACCAATCGTCGTATCGGAATGGGGGGTGGTCCCGTTCAACCTGACGACTACCAATCCGGCGGACTCCCAACCGACGATGACTTCCGACGTCGGCGAGCAACTCAACGCGTACGTCGGCACGATCGAAGCAATCACCAGTCCACGCCCTTGGCTCCGCGGGATCTTCTTCTGGCACTGGACAATGCCAGGTAACCGCGGTAGCCACTTCGGTGTCAGACCGACATCACCACTGGCGCGTGAGATTTCGCGATATGCCCTCCGGCAGGGCCGTGGTGCACGGAGAAGTTACTAACACGACTGAGGTCAGCTGTGAGTACGCCCTCTGCTGGTCACCTGCATTTTACGCTCGTGATATTCGCCTGCTACGGTCTTGCTTCGCTGGCAATTTGTGTCCACGGCCTTCATCGATGTTGGCTAACGTGGCACTTCCTCAGCGACATCCGTCGCATGTGCTTAGGTCGATCGCCTATATTGAGACTCGACACGTTACCGCAAGTGACCATACAGCTTCCTATGTTCAACGAGGCCCCCGTCGCTCAACGTGTCATTGAGGCGGCGTGTCAAGTCGACTATCCTGCCGATCGGCTACAGATTCAAGTTCTAGACGACTCCACAGACGAGTCAGCTCACATTGTCCGCGAATGCTGCGAGCGGTTGCAGGCGGATGGCCATCCTATCCAGTTGCTGCACCGTCATGATCGTCATGGCTACAAGGGTGGAGCCCTATCCGATGCAATGGCATTGGCGACAGGCGAGTTGGTCGCTATTTTTGACGCTGACTTCCTGCCGCCACCTGCCTTCCTACGGCGAACCATCCACTTTTTCGCCGATCCTACCGTGGGTATGGTGCAAACGCGGTGGTCCCATCTGAATAGGTATCAGTCCCTGCTAACGGAGTGTCAAGCGATGTTTTTGGACGGCCATTTCGTTGTTGAACAAGCCACTCGAAGCAGCACTGGTCACTGGTTCAATTTCAATGGGACTGCGGGTATCTGGCGCAAGACCTGCATAAATGACGCTGGCGGCTGGCAGCACGACACGCTAACCGAAGACACCGATCTCTCCTATCGCGCGCAGCTCGCCGGTTGGAGATTTATCTATCTGCCCACGGTCCGATGCGACTCCCAGCTACCGTGCACTATGACGGCGTTCGTGAGCCAGCAGTATCGCTGGAGCAAAGGCCTCATCCAGACTGCGATAAAGCTGCTCCCACGAGTAATGCAAAGTTCGGCGCCATGGGCGACCAAGTGCGAAGCATGGCTCCATCTCACCTGTCCGATCATGTACATGGTCATGTTCGTCGTAGCCGTGCTTGCATTGCCAGCACTCTGTGGGGTTTCACGGCACTTCACCCATGAGTTGACCTTTGCGCTGGGGCTGGCGACCTTTGTGTTGGGAACACTCGGGGCATCTTTTTTTTATGTGGTGTCACAGCATGCTCAAGGGAGATCATTAGTCGGGACGCTAGTGAGACTCCCGTTCTTGATGGCGCTCGGTATCGGACTAAGTGCTGTCAATACTCGTGCGGTTATCGAAGCGCTGCTGGGTATTCGCAGTCCGTTTATCAGAACACCTAAGTGGGGCAAGGATGGTTCCTCAACTCTTGACCTGGCTGTTACCCGAAACACACTGCGAGCACCTGCCGGCTTAGTAGAACTGCTCATCGCCGGGTGTCTCGTAGTTGCAATTCCACTCAGCGTGTTACGTCCTATCACAACAATTGGAACTCCGTTTCTGTTCTTGTTCGCAGTTGGGTATATTTGGGTTGGCGCCATGAGGGCAGTAGAACAGTGTCGAGTATGTCACTATTCGCGTCACGTAGTCGCTCATGTCGGGAAGTACAGTGACACGGATGCGGGGACACAAAACGCCATAACTGAAGATATAGTTGGCTCGGACAACCACCGAGTTCTGGACATAAGTCGCATCGACTAGGCTTCTACCGGAGGTACGATAGCCATGCAACGTAGCGCCAAGACAACAACACGTGCTTTCACTCTGGTCGAACTGCTGGTTGTACTTGCCATTGTCGGCGTCCTCGTTGGACTGCTGATGCCCGCCGTCGGTTCGGTTCGTGAGTCCGCACGGAGGTTACATTGCATCAACAATCTGAAGCAGCTTGCCACGGCGGTGCACGTGCATCACGATTCGCACAGGCACTACCCCACTAACGGCTGGGGATATCGATGGGTGGGAGACCCAAGCCGAGGCTTTGGTGAGATGCAGCCTGGTGGATGGATTTTCAACATCCTCCCTTTTGTGGAGCAGGAACATGTGCGCATCATTCCTTATGAACAACCGGGTCCTCCGACATCGGCAACCGCCCGGCTACTGAACACACCGATTCCGCTACTCAACTGCCCAAGCCGGCGGGTCACTGGGAGCTACCCCTATCGATACCGCGCAGAGTCTCTACGGAACTCGACTCTGCCGCTAAATGCTGCTAAGTCGGACTACGCCATCAATGGTGGCGATCACAAGATGCGACCGACCGCGGGTCCACCTAGTACAAACCGCCAAGATCTGCTCAGGTACCAATGGCCCTCGACGAGTTCCGCAACCGGTGTATCGTACGTTCGCAGTCGAATAAGAATGGCAGATATTCGGGACGGCGCGAGCAATACGCTGCTACTTGGTGAGAAGTATATCGCGCGAGGCAGCTACACGTCTTCTTTTGGTGATGACCAAGGCATGTACGTTGGCGACTCGGACGATATTCGTCGGTGGACCATCGGGACACCGTGGCCTGACACTCGAGGGATCGACGATGTAGACCGCTTTGGTAGCCGGCATTCGGGCGGCTGCCATTTTGCCTTCTGCGACGGTTCCGTTCGTCGCATCTCATATACAGTTGACCCAACCGCATATAGGGCATTGGGTAACCGCCGAGACTTCGTCGCAGTTAACCTGGACGACCTCTGATGCGATGCACGCGCCATCGCTCAAAAGCTCAAAAGTTAGGAATCGGCTCGTTCCCGTCGCGTGTGGAGAGCGCTCTGTACACGCTCGCGTCGATGCTACTTGAGATGAATCGTACAGACTCATCAGCGAATACAAATTGGGCTCCTTTTGAGTGTTCGCTCTGGAAACCCTGTACTCCGTCATCATCGGGCAAACTTGCCGTCGATCCCACGACTCTCTGGACTGCCTGATCCCCACCTCGGACGACGCCAACCCAGGTAGATGAGCTTAGTTCTGACGAGCGTTCTCCCACCAGAAACGTATTGCTCAACCCATCAAACACGTCCTCAAACCGTGTCTTGCTAAGGTGGTAAAATGCACCGCTACCCTCACACACCTTGCCAATCGATGAGACGCATCGTGTAGATTCTGGTCCGAAGACACCCAAGTAGTTGGCCGCAGATAGCCGCACCCCGCCGTTAGGTAGGGTGAGTGTGAACAGATCGGGTCCCGAGTCGGAAGCACAGCGAAACACGGGCAGTATCACCTCTCGCGCGACAGCATTGCTCGCATCGGTAATCGATTGGTCGAATTGTAGGCGGTTTGCTGCGCTCGTCGCTTCGAGGTAGGGTAAGATCATCGATGCCCATGCCCACCCAGGGTCGCCGTAGGCCGCTGGCCAGCGACCGGTCGGATCCATTCCTATCCACCCTGGTGAAAAGCTCCCGTGCACGTCGTGGTACTGATGTAGCGCCAAGCCGACCTGCCTCAGGTTGTTTTGGCACGATGAACGACGCGCCGCTTCCCGAGCCGCTTGGACGGCTGGTAATGTGAGTCCGATTAGGATGCCGATAATCGCGAGCACAACAAGCATCTCCGTAAGCGTGAATGCGCCACGGTGCCGTAGTCGATGACGTTGCATGTCTTGTCTCCCCATTTACGATGTGCATTGTCCTTCAACACAGGTGAACGGATATGCTGCTCTCTGTATGCCGTCTTGGTGGAAGTGGTTCGAGGTGTTGTGAGTTTGCCGGTTTCTTCTTGTAGCGTTTGGCCGACAGGTATTGCAATAAACGGCAAACCCCGGTGATCGGGTTTGGCCGATTTCCTTCCGGCTGGCCGCGGCGTTTCTTCTCGTTCGTTTTCGGTCGCTGCTTGTCGTGTCGGGCCAGCGATAGCTTCTGCCAGTAGTCTCGATCACCTCGGCACGATGTATGAATCGGTCGAGCATCACCGTCGCAGTGCACCAGAAAGCGCACCTAATCGCTTGGTAACCAAGCGCCTGTATTGGATCTAACCTAGTCCTTAATCAAGCGTAGCCCGAAAGTGTTTTTCGTCGATCCTTGTGTACGGCGAAGCCGCCCACCGTGTGGCTAACGTTGATCAAGTTTTTGGTTCATGATGCTTTTTGATGCTGCTTTCCGGCTGCAGGCGCTGGGGCGGACCGTAGCATCCGGACTCTGGCTTCATTGAAGAGAGTCAACACGCGAGAAGTGGCACGGGTTAGCGTGTTTGAGCAGCTCATGTGCCACCAAGAGACAAGTGCAATGTCTGCGTGCTTCTAACGGTGTTTTCGACCAGATGGTTGAGTTCTATTGTGATCTTGCTAGCTTGTCGTGTAGCCTGGCAAGCTCGGTCGGGCTGTTCAATACGTTTTCGGGTCCACAGTCGTCACTCCTGCATCTGTACAACGTTCGACTTGCTGTCTATTTCGCTCCATCATGACGTCGAAATCAAATCTCCGCGACTCGGCGAACACCGGTTCCGTGAACGAGCACGAAGAAGACGACATTACGCTCGAGGAGTTGTTGGGTTGGCTTGAGTTTGGGTCTTGGACGACACTTGCCCTCGCGCCGATGCTCTACTATGTCAACGGGCCGGCAGTGTCCACCGACCAGTTCGTCGTGCGGACTATTTTGGTCGTTACCGCGGCGATAACCGCCGTCTCACTGCGAGGTTATAAACTCTGGTGTGGACGAAAGAGTCGAACGGAGGAGGCCTCCTCGTCGTCAGGTGTGACCGGCGATCCGCCGTGAAGCGCTGGAGGATTGTGGAACTGGGTGAACGCGAGGCCATTATGCACGATTTGGGCGCCGTTAGTCCGATCGACTTTTTTGCCGGGCGAGTTGTCGCTCGCGCTTCGCGGCCAAGTTAGAGCTAATAGTCGGGTCGTTGGCCGTTGATTATCCTCACTCGGCTGAGCGCCCGCTGGCCTGCCGCCAGGCGTATGCCAACCGCCGAGTCACTAGCCACTAGCCCTCAGTCCTGTGTTGAGCTGGCCGGGCGGTTAGGCTGGAGCTCGGCTTTTGGCTGTCCCGCCCTTTTACTTCGCTGCTGCAGAGTAGGCGTTCCACGAAGTGCATCTTGCCAGGCGCGGTAAGCTGGGGTGGTTTGAAACCTCAGTGGCAGATTTGAGAGACGCACGATGGCGAGAAGGCAACGGGATTCGAAGCGTGAGGCGTTCTGGCGGCGAGCAGTGCGGCGACGCGAGAAGAGCGGGCTGACAGTTGTAGAGTTTTGCCGGCGGGAGGATCTTTCTCCTACGACCTACCACTTCTGGCGGCGTGAGATCCATCGGCGGGATGCTGAGTCAACGTCACCGAACTCGGATCGCAAGGCAATGGCGACGCTGGTGCCGGTGCACGTGGTCGACGATCAGAGGGCTGCGGCCCCAATCGAGATCGTTGCCGGGAATGGATACGCGATTCGGGTCAGCGAAGCGGCGACGAGTGAACACCTGCGACGTGTGCTGCAGATCGTGAGTGAACTGGACTGAAAAGGGGCATCTTGATGCTGACTGTACCGGGGCAAGTGAAAGTCTTTGTTTCCCTGCAGCCGACCGACATGCGTCGTGGGTTTCCAGGCCTCTCCGGCGAAGTCCAATCGGCGTTGCAGCAGGATCCGCTGAGTGGCCACCTGTTCTTGTTCCGCAACCGTCGCCGGGATCGCATCAAAATCCTGTACTGGGACGGCGACGGCTACGTGATTTTCTATAAGCAACTTTCTCGCGGCAGCTTCGAGTTCCCAGTACCGACGGACCCGGCTTCGCCGGTCGTCGAAATCCGCGCGAGTGAACTGTCCATGCTCCTGGACGGCATCGAATTGAAGGGGCGGAAGCGGCGTCCCCGCTATCAACGTGCTGGCTGATAAGACCAGCTGTCGAATCTGCATCCATCGGGTAGTCTGGAGGCCGACACGAGGTCTTCAGGGGATTCCGATGGAAACTGGACACGTCATCCGCTTCGCGAAGCAAAAAAACCCGTTTTTGGTGGAGGCCGAGCCTTGTCCCGACCTGGACTGTTCCTGCTCCACCATCAAATTGACGTTTTCGGAACTGGTCCCGCCCGTTTCCGCACCCTGTGAGCGTTTGACGTTTACGTTGCGGGTTTGCCTGACGCCACGCAGCCTGGAGGTGGAGTCACTGGTTCATGAGTTTCTGGCCCGCTTCCCCAGTGAACGGATTCAGGAGTTGGCGGATCAGTTTGAACGCACGCGGGCGAGCGAACGCCGAGTCAAGTCCCTGTTGCTGTCCGGTTCACGTGATGAACTGGTGACCTTTTCAAGCGTGGTTGATGAACGGGGTGGGGTGCGTGAGGGCAGCACGGATCGAGCTTACTTCTTCATGTTCGAGGGGCGCGAGTTTGTGGTGGAAGACCACTACTGCGCGAATCCCGAGTGTGACTGCAAGCTGGTGCACTTGGAGTTCTGGGAGCGGGTATACGAAGTGTATCCGAAGCGTTCCATTCGCATCCGGCAACAGATCATGGCTACTTTCACGCTGGCGGGAAAACTGAAAGAGATTCGCTTCAGCGAAGAGTCGTCCTGCACAACTGAGCACTTGCTGCGGGCCTGGCTTCGCCGTTGCCGCGATCACTTTCCAGAGTGCCGTCGTCGCTATGAAATCATCAAGGCGATCGGAGCGCGCAGCTTTCCACGAGTGTCCAAGCCGCAGTCGATCGTCGTCAGTGAGAAGTCCAGTCGGCCGGGCAAACGCACACTACCCAAGGACTCCCAGCAGGCGGTACGGCGCAACGATCCATGTCCTTGTGGGAGTGGTTTGAAGTTCAAAAGATGCTGCGCGCGACGGACCGCCGTGATGGATTAAACGAACAAGAACAACGTTGCGCGAATTATCGCGAAGTCTCTTGCGCCATGATCAAGCATTGGTTATGTTCATCCGCGTTCGTCGTGTTTCGCTGACCGCAGGATGGCCTTCATGTCGGCCGAAAAGGACACCCACCCGACTTCTTTCCCACAAGACATCGCTGCGTGTCATGCGATGTTGGAGGGCGTCTTCCAGTCTCTGGCCGAACGAGACAAACGCATCGGCGAACTCGAAGAGATTGTCGACACGTTGATCCGGGAACGGTATGTACGCAAGAGCGAGCGTTACGATCCGGATCAACAGGCACTCTTTTCGACTCAGGAAGAAGAGTCGGCTGCCGAACCGCCGAGTGAGGAAGAACCATCATCTCCTCCGAAGGAGCGAGGTGGCAGTGGCGGACGCCGGCATCTCGATCCTAATGCTCGTCGCGAAGAACGGCTTCACTGTTTGCGAGATGATCAGAAGCACTGTCCAAAGTGTGGAGCTGTTCTGACCATTGCGGTTGTCGAAGGAAAGCTCTGCTGGGCTTATCAACCGGCGGAAATCTTCGGAGTTCAGCACCTGTATGAGAAGGGCTTCTGCAATGGCTGTCATGAGCATGTGCAGTTGGCGGACATGCCGCCGTCGATGATTGAAAAGGGAGCGGCTGACGCCAGTCTGCTATCTCACCTAACGACCAGTAAGCAAGGCGATCATCTGCCCTTGTATCGTTACGAAGAAGTCAGCCTCCGGAACGGCTGGTGGATCCCTCGCAGTACGCAGGCCGGTTGGCTACGGCAAACGGCCATCACGGCGGTCATTCTGTACGCGTGGATGGCCAGTCGTATCTTGCAGGGGAAGTTGATCGGTACCGATGCGACCGGCGTTCCCGTGCTGGAACCGGGCGCTGGCCAGGTTCGCAAAGGAACCGTCTGGACGTATTGTGGGCAGCAGGAGGTCTGCCCCTACTTGGTCTACGATTACTGGCCAACCGGTGAAGGCGAGGCACCACGCAGGTTTCTCCAAGGTTACGAGGGCTACTTACAGGCAGACGCAGCTAGCGTTTTCGATCAACTTTATCTGCGGGGTCCTGTGTTGGAGGTCGCTTGCGGTGCGCACATGCGCCGATATTATTACAAGGCGCGATTCTCGGCACCGCACGAAGCCCATCGCGCGTTGGGTTACTTTCGGCAACTGTACATGCTGGAACGCGAGCTGAGTGAAGCGTTCCCGGAGGATCGCGGTGCGCAGCGCCGGCTTCGCGCGTTGCCGCTGCTTGAAGGTTTTAAGGGTTGGCTGGACGAATTGGCACCGACGGTCGTTCCCAAGACGGACATCGCCACGGCTGTCGGCTATGCGCTCAATCAATGGGAGGCGTTCGTTCGGTACTGTGCTGAAGGCTGGCTCCTGATTGACAATACACGGAGCGAACGGGCGCTGCGTCCGATCGCCATTGGTCGCTCCAATTGGATGTTCTTCGGCAGTGACGGTGGTGGTCACACTGGAGCGATCCTGTATTCGCTAGTTGCTTCTAGCAAGGCCAATCGAGTCCATCCGTATCACTACCTGAAAGACGTGTATGAGCGTCTGCCGGCGATCCGCGAGCGGGGTTCCTCGTTGCCCCTGCTGCGGGATGCCTGCGAGGCGGTTCGCTTCGCCGACGGCACGCGTCCGAAATCGCCGGAGCTGAGGACAGCCCTCGACTGCCTTCGCGTGCTCAAAGCCGTGTCCGCTGATCGCGTTGATGCGTGACTCGTCGTCTCTGGAGCCATGGATTGTCGAAGAGCTGACCGCATTGCTGCCCGACCGTTGGCATGACGCACATCCCGATTGCCATCTTGAGATCAATCGCAAAACGCGGCTCGTCGGGGAAGTCGCATGAGATCACGCTGCCCAACTCAGGTCCGGCAAGGCCACTCGTCCCGCTTGAACGCCAGATGCGGTTCCTGGAACGCTTACGCTGCAGAACTGCAAGCATGAGCAGGCTTCCAGGAGTGTCTCGCTCGCCGCCGGAGTTTCGCCGTATCAAGCCAGCCAGAAATCAACGGCTTTGCCGGCGAAACTCCTCTGGGTCGCGGTTAAACTCGGCCGTTTGGTTTGAAGGAACTGTCCGTGTCAACTCGTGGGTGGTTGGCTACACACAGACGTAGACCTTGGAACGCTTGGACCTACTCCACCGCTAGGCGTCTAGCTCGAGGGTGGGAGTGTTGGCGCCCGCTTGGGGAGTGTGAGGGTGGTTGGCTAGGGTGCGCTCCGCGTCGGCGGCTGTGATCTCTTGCGCTGGAGAGTCCTCACCCGCTGGTGAAACCGGCGCGCTCGGCATCTGCTCGCATACCAGCCGCCATGTCTCTCGCTCTACTAACAAAATCTCAATCGCCTTCTCGATCGCTTCCCCGTCGCGGCGAAGTTGCGCCTCCGTGAAGAGTTGGAACAAAAACACATAGACACTCGCAACCCGCTTCGTCAATTCGGATTCGTCCAGCTGAATGCCCGCCAGCAACTCGGCCACAATCTCCCTGCAGCGAATTACCGACTCGGCCGCCTCGTCGTGCTGGTCCGCCTCCCAATGGACCAATACCTGGCGCGCCGCGGCAATCGCGCCGTCAATCAACATCAACCGCAGCTTCTGGGGCGTGGCTGTCATCACCTGCGCTTCCAGATAAGAATCGCTGGCAGCTTGGTCCATTGAAAAATCCTCTCTAGGAATACCTGTGGGCTCCGATGTTAGTTCTCACCCTCACCCTAACCCTCTCCCGCAAGCGGGAGAGGGGACTTGGGTCTCTGACCGCCTGTGGAGTGAGGGGAGTTGGGATTCGTCGGCAGTAGTTCTTCGAGGCTCCTCTTGTCGTGTCAGGACGGATCGTCCGGGAGGGCGAGGCTCCTGCGGAGCCTTTTTTTCTTTGTGCTATTCGGCTCGGCAGGAGCCTCGCCCTCCCGAATGCGCGTTCGCCCTTCCGAATGCAGCATCGGCCGCGCGAGCGCTTTGTGCAACAGTTACCGCTAGTTTCTCATCGGACCCGGGCTAGCATCTCCTGAAACATTCGCTCGTGCTCCTGCACCGCTTTCGGGCACTCGAACAACATGCCCTTTCGGTCCTGCGTCATGGCACGGATCTGACGACGACTGTCAAAGTCAGTACCGAACCGAACCGCAAGCCCAATATAATCCTCAATACTGTCGGCGACCGTCTGCAGCACACCCATCTGTTGGAGACACCCAGCTGTAAAACGACCACGCTGCTGATCGGTCGGCAAACAGATGATCGGCTTCTCCAACGAGATCGCGTCGAACGTCGTGTTCACTCCCCCAAAGTGCAACGGATCTAGAACAACGTCGCAACACGCCAATACTTGTAAATACTCCTCACGGCTCAATGCCGGCAAAAACAAAATCCGATCGACGACGTCCGGCATCGCCGCCCGAAACCGCTGCTCCAACAATGACGCCGCCTTGCCGTAGCGATCCCGCACCAACACCAAGCGGCCGAGACCGTCCCGACGTAGCACTTCGCCCAACACGTAGTCGAAATCGGGATGAAACTTGCCAAGGTTCTGCAGGCAACCATAAAGATGCCCCTCGACAGGTAAACCCAGTCGACCTCGGTCCGGACGATCAACCGGCAAAACAGTAACTTGCTGGCAAGTTAACAGCGAATCAGCAAGCAGCAGCTCTTCGCTGTAGTGATCCGCCGCACCCGCCGCTTCGACAACGTCGCTCGATAGATAGTAGTCCACCATCGGGATACCCGACGTCACCTGGATGCCCCACGATGTGCACTGCACAGCCGCCAGTCTCAGAAACGGTAGGAAGTAGTTCATCGGGTCCGTCCCGATCTCCCAATAGCAAAGCAAGTCGAACTTCGCGCTGGCAATCGCACGCGCCGCCAGATCAAATCGCTCGGGATACGCAACCAACGAAATCCCACGAGCATCGAACGCTCCCCGCAACCGTGAAACGCCTAGTTCGGAGCAAACGACACAAACCTCGAAGAGATCGGGGTCGATCTGCTTCACAACGCTGCCAAGACTGCGGAGAAAGGCCTTCTCATGGGACCGGGTCACCACGAATCCGATCCGCGGCCTGCCACCCAGTGATCGGCGACACTCGTCGGGATCGCGACCTAACGAACCAGCTCCATCGCCGAAGTACCGCTCATAGATGCCAGCGACCGCTTCCTTGAAGTGCCGTAGATTGCCAGCGAGAAACTGAGCGTTGAACGGCGCGGACACGAGTTCTCCCGCAACATGCGCGAGAGGAAACTGAATGTCCGCCCCAGCATGGCGCTGCGCTGTCTGCATGGCCTCAACATAGTACGACTCTATCGACTCTGCCGACTGGAACACCAGCGGACAAGCCACCGATACCCGCAGCTCCGCTAAGGGATCGTCCGTGTCAACATGAGCCGCCAGTTCATAGAACTCACGACCCCTCGAAACATCCCCGATGCGACACAGTAAATTACCGACCTCCTGCGCAGCGCGCGCGGATGTTGGATCGAGGCGCAGTGCCCGCTCGTAGCAAGCGGCCGCCCCGTTGACCTGCTCGCAACGATCCAAAACCTGGCCCAACAAGACATGTGACTCCGCGTTCTTAGGCTGGAGGTCTACGGCCTGTTGAAAAGACTTGACAGCCTGATCGTCCAAGCCCATTTCTACACACAGATTTCCCAAGTTAACTTGTGCCTCCCAAAGCCGCGGGTCGCAACTGACCGCTTTGTTGCAGTACTCCAAAGCCTCCACTAACTCGCCGCGTGAGCGGAGCAGCTGTCCCAAGTTGGTGAGCGCAGCAGCAGCTCGCCCGTCAAGCTGAATTGCCCGGCGGTAGGCCGCTTCAGCTGCCTCCTCTTTGCCTTGCTCGCGCAGAGTGTTGCCCAAGTTGACCAGCGGTTCGGGCCAAGCTGAATTCCGCTCAATCGCCGCTTCATAACCCGATTGGGCTCGGTCTAGCCGCCCCTGGCCGAAGTAGACGTTGGCCAGCCCAAAATGAACATCCGCTGAAGCGGGGTGCTGGTTCGCCAGTTCGGAAAAGACTTGCTCGGCGTCGTGCAGTCGATTGTCCGCTGCCAGAGACTGCGCCAGTTGCAGATGGATCGCCAGCACGTCGGGGCGGATCGCCGCCGCCTGCTGGAAACAGCTGACTGCCTCTGCCACGCGTCCAATATCTCGACAGAGGATGCCAAGGTTGAAATGGGCTTCCGCGAACGCTGGCTGCAGCGCTAGTGCCCGCCGGTAGCATTCGGCCGCGGCCTCATGCTTTTGCTGCTTCTTGAGAGCGACGCCTTGACGGTTTAAGGCATCAGCCTGATCCAACTGTTGAGATGGAGAAGTGGAAGATGACATCGGTTTCCCGCGATTGCTCCCCGCGACGGTGTGAGTTGGCTCGTGCGCTTCTAGGTGGTTCGATCAAGCTCGACTTGTTCCATCAGGTGCCCGATCGTGTGGAGAGTGACGTTCCGGCTTTGAAGTTGTGTTCTTGGCTCAATCGGAAGTGCGAAGCGTGAGTGAGGAGTGACTTGCGTTGGTACACCAGCTCCCCCTCGCTGACGCTTCGGGTTACGATGAGGACCACCGTTGAGTGGATCGCTTTGTTCTGGGGCCTTTCGGCTCGGCGGGAGCCTCGCCCTCCCGATCGCATTGCGCAACGGCGAACCTTAGTCTCAGCCGCTTTTTTTCCAACCTACTGTGGAGCCCTCCCCGGACGCTACGCGTCCGACCCTCCCGCTCTCGCGGGAGGGTGATGAGAACGGCTAGTTGGGGCCGTTTCTCACTAGGTTCTCGAAGATGCGCTCGTGCTCTCGGACAGTAGTGTCGTCGTCGAACAGCCGCCCGCTGTGCGCGAGGATCTCGCTGTTCGTCGCTTGCCGAAATTCCGCATCGGAGCCAAGCCGTACAGCGAGTTCTATGTACTCGCGTGAGTCTGCAGCGACGCAGCCGGTGAACCCTAACTGGCGGTAACATCCCGCTGTATAACGCCCGCGATGGTATGCAGACGGACACGTTAGGATCGGTTTACCCAACGATAGACCGTCATACGTCGTGTTGACGCCGCCAAAGTGTGGCGGATCGAGGAGCACATCGCTCGCTTGTATCAGGGCTACATAGTCACTCACCTCTAGTCGCGGTAAGAACACGACTCGATCGAAAACGTCAGGCAACGAGCGACGGAAGCGCTCCGTCAGCACGCGGGCACTGTGGCCCTTGGGGTCCGCAGTGATCACCAGCAGCGACTGCTCGGTTCGCTGCAAGATCTCGCGCATGATCGGATCAAAGTCGGGATGAAACTTGCCGGGCTGCTGCGCGCACAAGAAGATCGAGTGCCGGTCGGGAAAACCGAACTTGGCTCGCGGCGATACTCCACAGGCCGCGGTGAGACGTTGCCGGAAGCAGAGCAGTGACTTGGCGAGCACAAGCTGCTCGGTATAGTGGTCCGCCGCGTCTGGTGGTTCTACGCACTCGCTCGATAAGTAGTAGTCGATTGTAGGAATTCCAGACGTGACCTGAATCCCCCAAGACGTGCATTGGATCGGCGCCAGCCTGAGAAAAGGCAAGAAGTAGTTCATCGCATCCGTGCCGATCTCCCAGTAGTACAGCAAATCCAACTCGGTCGCATAGATCGCGTCTGCAACTAGATTGAGTCGTGCTGGCAACGGAATCAGCTCAACCACACCGCGCAAACTTGATTGTCCAATACGCTCGATGCCAGTCCGCGAGCAAAACACCAGCACCTCGAAACGCTCGGGATCGAGGCGCTCGAGAACTCCGCTTAACGACTTGAGAAAGATACCCTCGTGCCGGCTGGTTACCACGAGGCCGATCTTGATCCGTTCGCGCGTTCCCAACTCCCACTCCGGTTGTGGCCAGCGGTTGTGCAGGTCTGCGAAGATCCGTGCGTAGGCCTCTCGAAAAGGGCGGACGTTGTGTGAGAAAAACTGAGCGTTAAATGGCG
Source organism: Pirellulaceae bacterium (assembly GCA_965223305.1). Classification (GTDB taxonomy): domain Bacteria; phylum Planctomycetota; class Planctomycetia; order Pirellulales; family Pirellulaceae; genus CBDCWT01. The sequence continues at coordinate 51,947 of CBDCWT010000085.1, forward strand.
GGGCCGTTGCAACGTCTAGCAGCCCTCCGAGTTCCTGTGGAATCTTGCTCTGCGCGTACTGTCCGCACAATGTGAGCATGCGGTCCCAGGTCTGCTGCATTGACTGCGCATCAGGAAAAACCGGCGGACAGACCATACCCGCTCGCAGTGGCAACAGCGGCTGTGAAGGATCACGGCTTGCGGCTTGCCGAAACTGATCGGTTGCTTCTTCGTACTGCCCGACATCTACCAGTGCCGAGCCAAGATTAGCGATGACCTTCGCTTCCTGAGGTGCTGCGGCCACTGAACGCCGCAAGAACTGAATCCCCTCTTCCGTCCGGTCCAAAGTGCGGAGCGTCATCCCAAGATTGTTGAGAATCTCCGGACTCTCCGGCGAAAGCAGAAGCGCCTGGCGAATCCACTCTTCTGCTTCTTCAACGTGACCGTACTCTCTGAGGGCGTTTCCCATGTTGTTGAAGGCATCTGCGGAATGTGGCTCGAGCCGACACGCCTCGTTGAAGCAGTCGATGGCCAGATCCAGCTCGCCTCGGTTGAGATATACGATGCCCAGATTGTTATGTGCCGCGGCCACACCTGGGTCGAGCTGCAACGCCGATCGGTAATATGGAATCGCTCGGGCGGGAAGACCTGCGTCTCGCCACGCGTTGCCGAGGTTGATCAGTGCCTCGCCGTAGCCTGGTTGCAGCGCTACGGCCGCCTCGTAGCACTCGATCGCTTCGTCGAATCGGCCGGAGTTCTTATGGACAATGCCGAGGAAATGGAGCGCCTCGGCAGAGTCCGGCGTTTGGCTCAGAGCCAGTTCGAAACACGATTTGGCAAGTGCCAGTTCTCCGTTTTCGTAGAGTTCTACGCCGACATGCAAGAGCCCGTCCGATGCGCGATACCCTAGGCGCCGTGCCTGGGTGATGTGAGTCGATGCTGGTTCAGGCTGCCCGTTGCAGAGCAGCGCCAAGGCAAGATTCGTGTGGTACTCGCCCATCTGCGGGCGAACGTCGAGGGCCTGTCCAATCAGTTGAATCGACCGGTCGAAGTTGCCCGACTGAAAGGCGGCGAATCCCAGTAGGTGGAGCGCGTCGGCATGTCCGGGTTCCCGGTCAATGACCTGCTCATACAATCGAATTGCTGACTCCAAGTCGCCCAGGCGATGTAACTCCCGCGCCTGCTCGAATACAGACTCTCCAGTCAGTTCGACCGTGCTCTTCATCTATTTGGTACTCCGGCTACGCGCCTGCTCGTTCTGTGTCAGGGGACGTTCCTGCGTTGAAGTTGTCCGTTTCGCAACGTCGCAACCCGAAGCGTAAGCGAGGGACTGTCTTGCATTGGTACATCAACTCCCCCTCGCTTACGCTTCGGGTTGCGAAGCAACTAGCGAAATCTCAATCCTTGTACCCGCCAAATTGCGCAACTCACAACTTCAAACGCTCCTGCGGAGCCGCTTTTCTTACGTCCTCTCGGCTCGGCAGGAGCCTCGCCCTCCCGATCGCTTTGCGCGACTGAGCGGTGCCTGGCGAACGTCAGTCGCAACCGCCTTTACCAGCCTGCCTTGAAGTCCCCCTCGCGGACGCTAATGCGTCCGACCTCCCCCGCATCGCGGGGGAGGTGGCAAGATTAGATCACCTGACCGCGTTATGTCATGCATCACTTGTCTCGCAAAGCGAGACAAGTGACATTTCTCTCAATCCGTGGCGCGGGCTTTTTCGATCAATTCAGCAAATAGCCGCTCGTGCTCGTCGATGGCTAACCGATCCTCGAACAGCGTTCCGCTGGCGGCGCGAAGGCGCGATTCAAGTTGTTCTCGTTTCCGGCGGTTGCACGCCAGTTCGACGGCGCAGTCCACATACTGCTGAGGGCCGTCGGCAACACAGTCACCGATGCCCAGCTTCCGGTAGCAGCCCAGTGTGTATCGACCCCGATGAAACTGTGAAGGTGAAGTGACGACAAGTTTGCCGAAGCCTAGCGCATCGTAAGTACTGTTAACTCCGCCGAAGTGTGGAGGATCGAGCAAGACGTCTGCCGCCAGGATCAGGCTTACATATCCAGTGCGATCTTGTCTGGGCAGCAATCGAACTCGGTCGACGACGTCGGGAATCGTCTGCCGCCATCTCTCCTGCAGGAGTTGGCTGGCGGTGCCATGCCGATCTCTGATGGCTACGAAAAGGCCCCGCGGATCGCGGCGGAGCAGGTCGCCGATGGTGTCGTCGAAGTCAGGGTGAAATTTCCCCAGCTGCTGACCGCATAGATAGACGTGCTGCTCAGCCGAAATTCGGAACGAGGAACGCCCTTCTGGTACCGCCGGATCCCGGTCGCGAAACTGGTACGTCAGCAAAGTCTTGGCGCGCAGCAACCGTTCGCTGTAGTGTTCTTGTGCGTCGTCCGCCTCGACAAGATCGCTCGACAGATAGTAATCGACGTTCCCGATCCCACTTGTGACCTGCACACCCCAAGAGGTGCATTGCACCGGAGCCAATCGAAGGAACGGAAGAAAGTAGTTGGTGACATCGGTGCCGATCTCCCAGTAGTGGAGCAGATCGAATGAAGCTGCTTGAATCCGCTGCACCATTTGGGGGAAGGAGTGGGGTAGCGGCAAGAAGCCGATTTCTCGCTCGACGCCAGCTTGAATCGCCGCGATGCTGGCCGGAGGACAGATCACGACCAGCTCTGCCAGATCACTCCGCAGCCGCTCCAGCACGCCGCGCATCGATCTCAGAAAAATGCCTTCGTGAGTCGAGGTCACAACGAACCCGATCCGCGGTTTGCCAGTTCGCCGGCCCGCCGGCTCGTGGGGAAAACAGCCGGCAAAGATACTCGCGTACAGCTCTTTGAGTTGACGTAGGTTCCCATCCAGAAACTGAAGCTCGAACGGCGGTTCGGCCAAGCGAGCGGCAAGCAGCGAGCCGTTGAGATGCGAACGCTGCCGCGATGCGGCCATCCAGGACCGGTGGACCGACTCGCGGTAAACCTCCAGCTCTGCGCGATTCCCAAACACTGTTGGGCAGAGCGCCGAAATGCGCAGCGAATGCAGTGTGTTCGCAGGCTCGAGCTCGGCAGCGCGCTGGAACGCTGCTCGTGATTCGCCGAGTCTTCCCTGCTGCTTATACGCATTGCCAAGGTTCACGTAGGTGTCAGCAGACGGACTGATTCGAATGGTTCGTTCGTAAGCTTCGACTGCGCCGTCGTACTCACCAAGATCGACGAGCACAGTACCCAGGTTGTCGCTCGCTTCGACGAGCCCGGGTTGAGCACACAGTGCTTGCTCGTAGTGGTTGCGAGCCGCACTCAGGTCGCCGCTGTCTCGGAGGGCGTTGGCGAGGTTGTTGTGTACTTCGGCGGCCCTCGGCAGCAGCTGCAACGCCTGCCGATAGCACTGGCAGGCCGCGGCAAGATCGCTACTGTCGCGCAGGGCGTTGCCAAGGTTGTTGTAGGCTTCGACATACTGCGGATTCAACGCCAGTGCTTGCCGAAAACAAGGAATAGCCTCTACTGTTTTCTCGCTGGACAGCAAGGCGACTCCCAGGTTGTTGTGTGCTTCGGCTAGACCGGGTTTTAGCTCGATAGCCCGTTGATACGAGATCACCGCTTCGGCCGACAGATCAACGTCGCGGTAGGCATTTCCAAGGTTGCAGTGTGCCTCGGCAAAATCCGGCTGAAGGTCGATTGCTGTTTGGAGCAGTTCGATTGACTTGGCGTGGTCTCCCTGGAGTCGACAGACGATTCCCAAGCAGTTCAGGGCGACGGCGTGTTGAGGCTGAGACTGCAGAACCCGCTCAAAACACTCCCGCGATCTCCCGAGCTGGCCGCTGGCCAGATAGGCGGCGCCCGTAGCCACGGCTTGCGCGGTTGGTTCGGGGTGGGGGCGAAAGTGTTGTCTTGCCGATGACGACTGCCGTCGTCGCCGTGCGGCAGCGACCGACTTCTTCCGCTTCGCCGCGCGTTTTTGCTGTTTGCGGCTCATCGCTGCTCGACTCTAGCCATCAAGTCCCGAAAGATCCGCTCATGTTCGGCAACCGAATCTTGATCGCGAAAGAGCTTATGCTTCGATTCGCGAATCCGGGCGCGCATCTCGTCTCGATATTCTCGATCGCGTCCTAACCGATTCGCAATCCGGACGTATTGGTCCGGGCTATCGGCGATGCAATCCGGAACGCCAATTTTCTTGTAGCATCCGAGTGTGTAACGGCCGCGATGGTACTGTGATGGCAGGATCACTGGTGATTGGTCCAGCGCGATCGCATCGTAAGTTGAGTTGACTCCGCCGAAGTGCGGCGGATCGAGGAGCACATCTGCAGTAGCGACCAAACTCAGGTAGTCGGGCAACGCTTGCTTGGGTATTTGCACGACGCGCGACGCGACGTCTGGCATTGTACGCTCGAATCGCTCGGCCAAGCGCCGCGCGCCGTAGCCGTACCGATCCTGGGTGATGACTACGATTCCCCGTTCGTCTTCTCGAAGAATGGCTGCCAGCATCGGATCGAAGTCCAGGTGGAACTTGCCCAGATGCTGCGCGCACAGGTAGATCGTCTGTTGCTGCGAAAAACCAAAGGCCTCGCGGCTCTTCGCAGCCACCGGCAGCTCAACGGGCGTCTGGTAGCTGAGCAGTGTTTTCCCGCGAATGAGTTGTTCGGTGTAGTGCTCAGTGGCATCTTCCGGTTCGACCAGCTGGCTCGACAGATAGTAGTCGACGTTCGGGATTCCCGAGGTGACTTGGATCCCCCAAGATGTGCATTGAACCGGAGCTAGTCTGAAGAAGGGCAAGAAGTAATTCAGCGAGTCTGTACCGATCTCGAAGTAATAGAGAATGTCGAATCGAGAGGCGAGAATCGCTTCGATCACTCGCTGTGGATGCTCGGGCAACCCGAGTATCTCGACGTCTGGGTCATGAATCGACCCACGGAAGCCTTTTACGGCCCGACTGGTACACACGATCGACAATGCAAACTCGTCTGAGTCCATCCGCTTCAGCGCACTCCAGATGAGACGCAGAAACGCGATCTCGTGGTGTGAGGTAACCACGAAGCCGATCTTTTTCTTCTGTGACGGTCGGGGTAGTTCGAAGGTCGGGCCGCGGTAGTCGAAAATCCTAGCGTACGCCTGCTTCAGGTTGCGAATGTTGTTGCTGGAGAACTGCAGGTTGTACGGTGGTTCGTTGGCTGCGGCGAGCAAGTCAGATAAATCGGTATAGGGCACGGCTCCACGCAGCGAACTCCACTCGCGGAGCGCTCGGTCATAGTAGTCCGACATCTCATCAGCATGGCTGAAGACGGTTGGGCAGAGTGTCGACAGCCGTAATGACTTGGCCGGGCTTGGCGGCTGCCGACGCAGCACTTCGCGATAGCTTGCCGCGGCTTCGTCGAGCCGATCCTGAAGCCGGTAGAGGTTGCCAAGGTTGTTGTGGGCAGCCAGATGTTCTGGAGCCACCCGGACGGCCTGCCCAAATGTCTGGATTGCGTCGTCGAGCTTCCCTTGCTGAGCGAAAATGTTGCCGAGGTTATTCAGTGCCTCGGCATAATCGGGCTTGATTTGGATCGCCTGCTGGTGGCTCAAGATCGCAGCGTCGAGTTGGTCGAGGCTCCTTTGGGCTGCGCCAAGGCCGAACCACGCATCCGCTGATCGTGGTGCCAGTTGCAGCGCGGATTGAAACGACTCGACAGCTTCCTGCGCGCGGCCGAGATCCACGTAGCAGTTTCCGAGACAAGTATAGGCAGCAGGGAGCTTGGGGTTGCAGTTGATCGCTTCGCGCAGGCAGGCGACCGCGGCGTCGACTGCGCCTTGATCCCGCAGCACATTTCCGAGATTGATATACGCTTCGGCGAACTTGGGCAGCAAGCGTATGGCTTGCCGGAAACTCGCTTCTGCCTCTGCGTGACGGTGCTGATCTCGCAGTGCCAATCCCCGGTTGTTGATGGCTGCGGGGAAGTCTGGTTGATATCGCAGCGCCGTATCAAAACTGGCCAGTGCCTCGGCAGGACGTCCGGCTTTGGTCAAGACGTTTCCGAGGTTGTTGTGGGCGGCTGCGAAGTCAGGCTTACAGCGAAGAGCGGAGTGATAGCACGCGATGGCTGAGTCGTTCTTCTCTAGAGACTCGTAGGCGATTCCAAGGTTGTTGTGGGCCTCCGCGTAGTTCGGCTGGCACCGAATGGCCGCCTCGTAGCTGGCAATCGCCTTGGCCGGCTCGCCCAGCGAACGATAAGCGATTCCCAGGCAATTGTGGGCGAGCGCGTGTGTCGGGTCTGATCGCAGAGCAGCATCCAGGTAGCCCACTGCGTCCTGCAGACGACCTGCTTGCAGGCTCTTGATGGCAAGTTGAACTTGCTGGTCGACCTGCTGTTTCGCTGGGACGAGATGAGCCTCGCCGCGAGATGAATCGGACGCCTGCAGCCGCAAACGGGACTGCAACCGCTCGATGCTCGAGGGTGAGAGAGACGGTTTGCCAGATGAACGACGTGCACTCACTGCCAGATCTCCGAAGGTTCAAGCAGTAACTAAGATCGGAAAGCCCTGGCCAATGCATTGGACAAATCTAGGCTTTGTCCCAAAAGGGAGTGATGCGTCAAAGTAGCAGGCACGCTCCGCGTGCTGTCCGCCATTGGTGAACTGCGCAAAGAGCGTTGGTTGGGAGATGCCGCATCTCGGTGGTGACGATCTTTTCCAGAACGCCGAGATGGAGCCAGATGTTGGTTTTCCCCCTTCCCCGGACGCTGGCGCGTGCGACCTTCCCGTTTGGAGGTCGTGGAGCTTCTAACTTAGTGCGTGATTTCGTTTTTCTTCACTCTCCCCTCGGGGAGAGTCGGCCCAAAGGGCCGGAGAGGGGGAGCACTCGCCGGCCGCTACGCGTCGGTTTCGCTGGGGAACCGTGGGCTAACGCCGGCTAACGCCCAGCGGCTGATGTTGCAGGATTCCGCTCGGTCACTGGGTGACGACCATCAGCCGGAATGCCTTAGCATCCGGTTTGTTGAAACCGTGGGCTAACGCCCAGCGGCTGATTTGGAGCGTAGCCGAACTCGCCAGAGTGGTAGCCGAACTCGCCAGAGTTTGGTTTGGTGGGCTGCATGAAGCTTTCTAAATCAGTGAGTGCCTTGTCTTTCTTCACTCTCCCCTTTGGGAGAGTCGGCCCGAAGGGCCGGAGAGGGGGGGTACGCGAGGGGCGATCACTCCCGGGCAGCCCTCCCCGGACGCTATCGCGTCCGACCCTCCCGCGCGCGGGAGGGTAGAAGTAGGCGGAGACTACAGGCGTCTCATCTTCCTAAGTGAGTGTCGCCCTTGCTCGCAAGGCTACGGCACACGGAGTGTGCCGACTACGTTGCTGGCACGTTTCGCGTGCGACTGCCTACTCACTCTGAAAGCGGTGCTGTGACTGCAACGCTTGCAGTACCGCAAGAATTGTAGCGCCAAGGTATCACGCAAGACGACCGGTAAACTTTGCCGATGATGCCGAAGCACGAAGGTAGGTAGTCCTCCGCGCGCATCTCTTCAACGTTCGTTCAGCAGCACCAGGGTGTCTCGATATGGACCGGATCGAACCTATGCCTTTGGCCGGTGCTGCCGAAGTACATAGCCGGCCGTTTAACGACCACCGTGGCAGCTTTGTGCGGCTGTTTTGCGAAGAGGCTCTACTGCCCTTGCTTGGCACGCGTCGCATCAGACAGATCAACTACTCAACCAACCTCCGCAAAGGAACGCTGAGGGGATTGCACTACCAGATTCCACCACACTCCGACATGAAGTTCGTGAGGTGCGTGCGCGGCACCACCTACCACGCAATTGTTGACATACGACCCGAGTCGCCAACCTACTTGAAATGGCATGCCGTGCGGCTTGACGCGAAGGCGATGAACATGATTTGTGTTCCGGAAGGCTTCGCTCATGGTTTTCAAAGCTTACAGGACAACTGCGAGTTGATGTACTTCGTGACGAGTCCCTACGTTGCTGCCCAGCAGGCTGGTTTGCGCTACGACGATCCGGCCCTGGCGATTTCCTGGCCGCTGAGAGTCAGCGAGTTATCAGAACGGGACGCACATCATCCGCTACTGGACGTTGGAGCGGGAGGGGCCGTCGCGTGAAAGTACTTGTAACTGGTGCAACAGGTTTCATCGGCCGACACGTCGTGCAAGCGCTGAATGCTATGGACGACGTGCGAGTGATCGCCAGCGGCCGCAACGAACAGAGGCTCTCGTTGCTTGAATGCGAACATGCTGCCTACGACCTGAACGAGGGTGATCCTAACTGCTACCAGCGACTAGGTTCTCCCGACGCGTTGATTCACCTGGCGTGGGACGACTTGGCCGACTACCAGTCGGCCACTCATATTGAAAGAACGCTGGCCGTTAACTACCGGTTCTTGAAGTCGATGGTCGAAGCCGGGATTGCCACAATCGCCTGTGCGGGCACTTGTCTCGAGTATGGTCGGCAACAAGGTTGCCTGGCCGAAGACCTTCCGGCAGACCCGATGACCGCCTATGCGGTGGGCAAGGACAGCTTGCGGCGTTTTCTGGAATGTCTGCGCCAGCACCATTCGTTTTCATGGCGCTGGTTGAGGCTCTTTTATACGTTCGGTCCCGGACAGCGATCGCAATCGCTCCTTGCCCAGTTAGACCAGGCGCTCGACGCTGGTTCCGACGTTTTCCCGATGTCTGGTGGCGAGCAGCTGCGTGACTATCTGCCGGTTGAAGTCATGGCGGATCTGATCGTCAAGACGACGCTTCAACGTCAGATCGACGGCATCATCAATATCTGCAGTGGAACGCCAGTCTCGGTTCGCAGCCTCGTCGAGTGTCGCATGCGAGAACGGGGGATCAGCGTGAGGTTGTTGTTAGGACGGCATCCGTATCCCGCCTACGAGCCCCTGGCCTTCTGGGGAGATGATCGTCGGCTGAAGGCTGCCGTGGCGGCTTTTCGCTGGCCTTCTCCAGCCACTCGCCCGGTCAGTTCCAGCCGCAGACGTGCTGCCTTGACCGCCGCTGCTACCTAGCAACAAGATCGATGATTGGCATGAACCACCAACAGCAGATGCGCGACGAAGTTCTCTCGAAGGTCGCCTCCTACTACGAGAGTCAGTTCGGCTCGGCAGATACTTCGTTTCAACCTGGCGGCAGCGACATCCCCTACGCTGGGAGGGTGTTCGATCAGGCAGAGCTCGTCAACTTGGTCGATGCGTCACTCGACTTCTGGCTAACAGCCGGTCGATACTGTGAACGCTTCGAACGATCCCTAGAAACATACGTCGGTGTGCGTTGCGCGCTACTTTGTAACTCCGGGTCTTCTGCCAACTTGCTCGCCGTGTCGGCTCTCACATCGCCCAAGCTTGGAGATCGCCGGCTTTCGCCAGGCGACGAAGTCATCACGGCAGCGGCCGGTTTTCCCACGACGGTCAATCCGATCGTTCAGAATCGCTTGGTACCTGTTTTTCTGGACGTTGAACCGGATACCTACAACGTCGACGTTTCGCTACTCGACCGCGCCCTTACAGCACGTACGAAAGCGATCATGTTGGCGCACACGCTAGGCAATCCGTTTCGTTTGGACGAAGTCCGGTCGTTTTCCCGTGACCACGACCTCTGGCTGATCGAAGACAACTGCGACGCCTTGGGATCCACTTACAAAGGTCAGCAAACCGGTAGCTTCGGCGACCTGGCGACGTTGAGTTTCTATCCGGCCCATCACATTACGACCGGCGAAGGTGGTTGTGTTCTCACCGACGATCCGCTGCTGAAGACTCTGGTGGAATCATTCCGCGACTGGGGACGAGATTGCTGGTGCGCCCCGGGAGCGTGTGACACCTGCAACCGTCGTTTCGATTGGAGCCTCGGAGAGCTGCCGCACGGCTACGATCACAAGTACGTTTATAGCCATGTTGGCTACAACTTGAAGATGACGGAGATGCAGGCGGCCATCGGTGTGGCTCAGATGGAGAAGCTGCACGAATTCGTGGCAGCGCGGCGTCGTAATTGGAACCACCTGCGAGAGAACCTCGAGACTTTCGAAGAGTTCTTCTGCCTACCCAACGCGACCCCTGGCAGTAACCCGAGCTGGTTTGGATTCCCGCTCACCATTCGAGAGAGCGCGCCATTTTCCCGCACGGAACTGTTGTTGCGTTTACAGGAACGACGGATCGCCACCCGGCTGCTGTTCGGTGGAGACCTCCGCCGCCAACCGGCGTACCAGAACGTCGAGTGCCGTACGGTCGGCAGACTGCCCAACACGGAGTTGGTGCTGCAGCAGATGTTCTGGTTGGGCGTCTACCCAAAGCTGAGCACCGAGATGCTCGACTATATCGTCGAGACGATCAGAGATTTCGTGCATGAAAAGGCGGGAGTTCGGGGCGCGTCGCCCCAGCCACCTCAAATCACCGGCACCATCCCGCGTACGACTGCGCGATTGCAACCCGCAACTCAAGGGAGAACGTGATGCTGCTTAATCCGACAATGCAATTGAGCGATGTCGTCACGACGGCCAGCGATAGGCCGGTCTACATTTGGGGTGCTCGGCACGATGGTCTCGGCATGCTGAAGGCCCTGCAGCGCAGTGGCGTCAATCCAGACGGCTTCATCGACAACAATCCGATCCTGCACAACAAGACGGTGATGGGAAAAACCGTCCATCGGCCAGCGGAAGTGCTTGGCAGTGAAGCGGCCGTACAGAACCCGTTTGTGTTCGTAGCATCGGGTTACTTCGCCGACGAAATCTGTGACGAGTGTGCGACCTTCGGATTGAGTAAGAACGCGGACTACGTGGTGGCCACGGACCTGCAGTACTTCAACTACCAGATCGACCATGCTGGCTACTGCAATCTGCGTTGTATCTCCTGCGCCGTCGCGAACTTCACGTCCCACCATCCGGGGGGATTTATGTCGGCAGCAACCTACGAGAAAGTTGTTGAGAAGATCGTCCGGGAAGATCCTTTCGTGGGCATGTTACGGCTCTACGACTGGGGTGAACCGCTGCTCAATCCGGCGTTTGCAGAAATACTCGAGGTAACCAATCAGTACGGGATGCTCTCTGTCCTGTCGAGCAACCTGAACGTCATTCGCAATCTGGACAACGTTATCAAAGCCAAGCCAACTTGGTTTCGCGTCTCCAACTCGGGCTTCGGGAAGAACTATGAGCTGACTCACACGGGTGGGCGCTGGGAAGTCTTTCACAAGAACCTGTTGGCCCTCGCTGAGGCACGCGCCAAGTATCATCCGGAGATGGAAGTTGAGTTGTTCTTCCATATCTACAAGCACAACCGTGACGACTTTCCGCAGATGCAGGCCCTTTGCGACGAATTGGGTTTCATCTTGCGTTACACGCATGCCTATGTCTTTCCACTAGATCATGTGGAATCCATTGTCGAAGGCCGGCCGGTAAACGACATGGTTAAGAAAACATGCGATCTGCTGCACCTCAAGGTCGAGGATGCGGTAGAGTTGGCGCGGCAAGAGAGGGAACGTCCCTGCTACTTCGAACGGTTCATCCGTATCACCTGGGACTTGAAGATGACCCAGTGCATCAATTGGTACGACCCTGGTTTGCTGCTGTGCGAAGGAGATTTCTTGTCGACGCCGTTTTCGCGGATTGTCGCACTGAAGCGTGACATGGAGCTGTGCAAGCGTTGCAAGAGCAACGCGCTACACAGGTACTGCAACGTCTACGGTGACAACAAGCTGATCCATCAGATCGAGAGCGTGAAAGTAGCGTGAGAACGTTCCACCGCTAGGTGATAAGTAGCCGAACTCACCAGAGGTAGCCGAACTCGCCAGAGTTTGGCGGACTGCCAGAGTATGGTAGCCGAACTCGCCAGAGTTTGGCAGACTGCCGATTCGTCCAAATTCTGGCGAATTCGGCTACAGATTGAGCGTGAAAGTCGCGTAAATCGGTTCCAACTGTTATGCCGACCAGAATCCTCCACATCACGCCACACATGGGCGGCGGCGTGGGCCGAGTGCTAAGGCACTTCACCGTGGCCTCCCGGGAAAGCGGCCTCTATACGCACCGCATTGTCTGCCTCGACTACGCGAACGAGCAGTCACTGCACTGGTCGATAGCAACAGAAATCTCCGTGGACGGAGGAATGCGGCAGAATACTGCAGGGCTGCGAGAGGCTGTCGCCGCTGCCGACATCGTGCATATTCACTGGTGGAATCATCCGTTGTTGTACGATTTCATGGACGGTGGCGATTGGCCTCCGTTTCGCGCGGTCCTGTGGGCGCACGTCAACGGGCATCATCCACCACACGTGATCCCCGACTCGGTACTGGACTATGGCGATCTGTTTGTGTTGGGAACGCCCTACAGCGAACATGTGCCGGCGATCGCCAATCGGTCTGCGCACTGGCGCTCTCAGTCGATCCGTACGGTCTTCGCTTCGTCGGGCTACGAGCACGTAGTAACCGTTCAGCCGGAGCCGCATCGCGGCTTTCAGGTTGGCTATATCGGGACCGTCGACTACGGCAAGATGCACTCTGACTATCTGCGGATGCACGCGGCCGTGAACTTGCCCGACGTAAACTACGTGGTGTGTGGGGGTGCGCGGCACGCCGAGCTTTGGCGGGAGGCGAGCCAGCTGGGCGTCGCCGACCGTTTTGACATCAGGGGACATGTGACCGACATCGGACGCGTGCTTGCCCAGCTGGACGTGTTCGGCTATCCGCTTCAGCCACACCATTACGGCGCCAGCGAAGTGGCACTGGTCGAAGCGATGGTATGCGGCGTCGTGCCGGTCGTCTTGAGCAACGGTTGCGAACGCGAGATTGTCAGTGACGGGAGTTCCGGGATCGTGGCGGAAGGTGTCGAACAATACACCAGGGCGATCGAGTACCTCTACCGGAATCCGAGCATACGTAGACGAATGTCAGCTGCTGCACGAACCGAGGCGCGGCGCCGGTTTCATATATCGCGAACGGTCGCTCCGTGGCACCGGATCTATAGAGAACTGCTGACACGTCCGCAGACGCGCCACTCTTTGGGCCGGCCGGTCGACGCGGGCGTGCAAGGGCGTGCTTGTCAGCTGTTCCTTCACGCGCTCGGCAGCAGCGGCGAATCCGAGCTGTTTCGGTCGAGCCTTGCCAGTGCAGATCAGTCGATTGCTACGGGACTTGGATCGCTCGCGCCCGTTTTTCGAGGCACGTCGAACGGTAGCCTCCTTCAGTACCGACAGTTCTTTCCGTCGGATCCAGGTCTGAAGATCTTGTCCGAGCGCATGGCGCTCGCAGACACCCGGGATGTCGAAACGCAGGGAAGCGAAGAGAACGATCATGACCGCGATGCCACTACCGGCCACCGCGTACCACGGCCATTCGGCCGATTTGGGTCCGCACCGTCGACTACAGAGGCCGTGTCCCGCTTGTGAAACAGACGTCGGAGCCGTCTTGGGTCACTTGCGTTATGCGCTGTTTGATGAGTCGCCGCTCGCCGACGAGTACGACGTTGTCTGCTGCGGCCGGTGCGGGCTGGTCACGTGTGATACACCAGATTCACAACAGGAACACGACCGCTTCTATCGAAAGTACGAATATAGTCCAGCCTCTTTGAGAAGTGCTGCGAGCCGGTTGGAAGAAACCTACTTTGCCGAGATTGTGGAGTTGCTGGCTCCTTATCTGTCTCGCCACGAACCTCTGCTGGACATCGGTTGCGGGAGTGGGAAGCTGCTGACAAAGTGCCGCGAGCTGCAATTCGAGAACCTGTTTGCAATCGACTTGTCGGAGGCGTGCATCGACTCACTACGGCGGAGTTGCTATCAGGCTGCAGTTGGGTCGCTGTCGGAGATCCCGTTTCCCGACGTGTCGCCCGGCGTGCTTGCATTGGCGCATGTCCTTGAACATGTTGTCGCGCTGAAAGAGGGGCTGCGAGGTGTGCGCGAGCGCTTGCGCGACGGTGGAGTCCTCTACGTTGAAGTGCCGGATACGCAGCGATTGCAGGACTTCTGTGAAGGGTCTCCGCTACAGTTCTTCTACCCACAGCATCTAGTGCACTTCGACGAGTTGCATCTCAATAACCTCTTCTCGACGAATGGATTTCGCCGCCTCGGCGCTGGGACGCGAATCCGTCCGGAACATGAGATTCAGATACCGTCCGTGTGGTCGCTGTTTGCCTTCGATGATAGATCGTCACCCGTTCCTCGCTCCGATTTTGGGACAGCACGGAAGGTCAAGTCCTGGTTTGAGGGCGTTGGTTTGGATGCCAGTGGTGTCTTTTCCAACCTCGCACAGACGGGAGTGCCGGTCTACGTTTGGGGTGTTGGCATCCACGTACAGATGATGCTGGGAATGAGTCCGCTCCGGGATTGCAACATCGTGTGCTGCGTCGACCAAGATCCCAAGTTGCATCAAAAGCGGATTGCTGGACACGCGATTGAGTCGATCGAGATTCTCGGACACGCAGGGGAAGAGGCTACGGTCGTCATCGGCTCGCGTATCCACCGCCAAGCGATGCTTACGGCGCTGCGAGACGAATTCAGATTTTCAGGCCGTGTGGTCACGGTGTAGTGGGATTCGTTAGTTGTGAAGTTCGTATCAATCGGAACCCGAAGCGTCAGCTTTGATGTTGCGCTTTTGGTTTAATCGGAACCCGAAGCGTAAGCGAGGGATATAGGTACGTCGATACACCAACTCCCCTCGCTGACGCTTCGGGTTCCGAAGAGCGCGGCGGAGTCAACATCTCACAGAAACGTCGGTTTCTGAAGTAGAGAATTCGACCTGGACTAGAAAGGATGGACTGGATGTCCGCTCACACACCTCTCGTTAGCATCGGCCTGCCGGTCTACAACGGCGGCGATCGCGTTGCGGAGACGATTGCTTCGCTACTCGATCAAGATTACGTCAACATCGAGTTGATTATCTCTTGCAATGCTTCGACCGACGGCACCGAGGCTATCTGTCGGAGCGTTGCGGGCCGCGATTCTCGCGTGCGTTTCATGCGCCAATCCGAGAATATCGGGATGGGACCCAATTGGCACTTCGTGCGAGAACAGGCGCAGGGGCCGTACTTTCTGTGGTCAGCTCACGACGATCTGTGGTCGGAGAACTGTGTTTCGGCTCTGGTTCGCGCCCTGGAAGACGAGCCTGAAGCGGTGCTGGCCTTCCCGTCCAACTACTTTGTAAACGACAAACGCGAGGTGGTGATTGACTGCAACCAGCTACCCAATCTGGCGGGTCCATTACCGTTGTTGCAGCGTCTCGACCATGTATTGTGGTTTGAGGAAGGAGCTCAGAAGGGCAACTTGGTACATGGGCTCATGCGGCGCGCGGCGGCCGATCGAGTTGGAGACCCGACGCTCGAGACGGCGGGTTTCGGCGACTGGGGTGGCGATCAGCTGATCGCGTTCAAGATGGCGTTTGAGGGCTACTTCACCCACGTGCCGGACGCCCAGTTCTACAAGCTCTATTTTGCGGCCCGCCGGTATGACTCGGATGATCTCGTCGAGCACTATCGTCAGATGCAAGGGTACTTTGCCCGCTACCGGCAGATCATCAACGAGAGCGCCCTGGACGTATTATCCAAAGAGGTGCTGCTAACGTCGTTAGCAGCTCGCGAGACGATGTGGTATTGCCGCGTGCTCAATGCGACGAGCACCGCTGAGTTTCGAGCACGATTGGGCACGATCGTCGCAGAATGTGATCGATCTCGGTCGACATCACGCACACCCGCCCGTTGTACTCCCGACAGCTTCCGTGACACGCTGACTTCGATTGTGATTCTTAACTACAACGGTCAGCAACATCTAAGAGAGTGTTTACACAGCATCGAGCGTTTTACGACGACGCCGTACGAAGTGATTGTGTTCGACAACGCCTCGACGGATGGGTCGCTACCGTATCTACGCACGGTCGACAACATCACCCTTGTGGAAAGTCCGGTCAATCTCGGCTGCCCGGTGGGCCGCTCGCAAGCGATGTCGCTCGCCCGGGGTGACTTTGTCGTGCTGTTGGACAACGACGCGATGGTGACACCCGACTGGCTGGTCAGGATGCTGACCCATATGAAAGGAGATCCGCAAATTGGAATTCTCGGGCCGCGTTCGAACTATGTCTCCGGATCCCAGTTGGTCAACTCGGCGTCGTACAAGAACTCGTACGAGATGATCCAGTTTGCCAAATACTGGTCGTGGGCAGTCGATCGCGAGCAACAACAGCTTGTGGCGGTTCATCGACTTGTCGGCTTTTGCATGGTCATTCGCCGAGAGTTGATCGACAAGATCGGCGGTTGCGACCCGCAATTTGGCAAGTTTGGATTTGAGGACGATGACTTTACGCTGCGAGCGCTGATCGCCGGTTACAAGGCCATGATCGCCAACGACGTTTTCGTTCACCACACTGGCGGCCCTCAAACCAAAGGGGACCCGGAATACAACCGTGAACTGGCCAACGCCTGGGGTATCTTCAAGCGAAAGTGGGAGTTGTCACGCGAGCTGGCGCCGGGTGAGTCGTACAATGCGAAAGCGCTGTGCTCGCAGCCTTTCGATTCGCAACGGCACTTCGTACCGATTCCGGACCCAGCCACCGTGAGGCCCCTGATTTTCGACAAGGGATCCACGCGAAAGTTGGCGTGGCAGGACTCGACGCACCCTCACTTACCCTCGGTTTCCGACTTAGTGGAACGGCAGGGCAGCAGGCTCACGCAGTGAGCGCAAAGTAGCAGGCACGCTCCGCGTGCCGTCCGCTGGTTACGGCACACGGAGTGTGCCTACTACTTTGGCCTAGGCGGCACGTGGCAGTCCGTACTTCGCCGAGTGATTTTGCCACCAGGGGTCTGAGGCCACGATCTCGCGGTAACGCCGGCGAGCCTGCTCGACGATCGCCTCATGGCCGCCTTTGCCCTCGTAAGCCTGCGCCAAGTAGTAGTGGCCGAAGGCATGATCCGGGTACTTGTCAACCACATTTTGAAAATAGTAGATCGCCGTGTCGTAGCGGCCGGTCCTCAGGTTGAAGTTGTTGACAAAATTCACGGACAGATTCATTTCGTAAGCAAGTTGCTCGATCAGCTCGGGGTCGACCCCGGGAGCACTGATCACCGACTTGGTCGTGACTTGGTCGGCCAGGGACGAGTTGACGATGTAGCCGTTCTCGACGCAAATATCGTGCAAGCGGCTTCCCACAATCGGAATGGCGCAGAAGACATGGACCCAATCAAAACCTGCGTCGAGCAACAAGTCCCAGGTCTGCTGCCGGTGCTCGTCTTGTTCACCTGGCAAGCCGATCACGATAAAGACGTGACTTTGGATGCCGTATTCGCGCAGGATCGCTACTTTGTCTCGAATCATCCTGGTTTTTAGAGGCTTCTTGATGATCTGAGCCAGTACGTAGTCCGATCCCGACTCGACCGCCAATGCTACGGTGGACACGCCGGCGTTGGCAAACAGCTGGGCGACCTCTTCATCGAGTGCGTAGACCGCGACACCATTTGGAAACTCGACGCGGATATCAAAAGCGGCGATCTCCTCCAGAATCTTCATGGCTCGTTTCTTGTCGTGGAAGAAGTGATCGTCTTCGATCAGCAAGACGGTCATACCGAATTCGTCTTTCATCCGGCGAACCTCTTCCACGACTCGTGGCACGCTCATGAAACGCACATCTCGCCCATGCAGAGAAGGGTTCGAACAAAACACGCACTTGAACGGGCAGCCCCGCGAGGTGTGAATGGCCATTTCACGTTTGGGCAGCCCGGTGAACCGCTTGTCGATCGACCGAGAGTTGTAGTCGTCCAGGTCGACGATGTCGTAGTTGAACATTGGGATCTCATCGAGATTCCCGATGAAAGTATGTACCGGCATCTTGTTCGCTTGAATTCCCTGCCGGGTGATCCATGAAGGCTGTGTCTCCAGCAGTTTGTCGCGATCTTCGGCATCGACCAGCTCCGCCAAGGGCAGCTCACCTTCACCTTTGCAGACGGCGTCGATAGACGGACAGGATGCTAGCAGCTGCTCATAGGCGGCGGATGGCAATCCACCACCTGAAACCACCAGACAGTCGTCGCTCGCATTCTTCACGACCTGGGCAAGATCCTCGATGTAGCGGTACGACGTGCTGAACAACGCCGAGATACCCACGATGTCGGGTGACTGCTGTTGCACACGGTCGTGAACGAGCCGCCTAAACAGCTCTAAGCAATCCACTTCATCACCCGCCTCGACAGCCGACCGAAGCGGAAGGTTTAGGTCCAGAATGCTGATCTCAACAGTTCGGCGACATCGCTGCTTGAGGTAGGCTTCGAGCGAGAGAATCCCGTAGGGGATGGTAAACGGGGGAAGCTTGTTAGTCCGTGTGCGGTCTCGATAGTCATCGATATCAAAGTAGGGTGGAATGACAAACAGCAGCTGAGAGCGGTGCATCGGATGCCTCACCGAGTTGAGATGCGGAGGAAATGAATTCGAACTGTTCACAAGCGACCTCGCGCAGCGTTACGCCGCTACAGGACCGTCCCCGACGTCCCACCGCTATCCGATCGTAGCCAAACTCGCCAGTGTCGTAGCTGAGCTCGCCAGAGTCGTAGCCGAACTCGCCAGAGTTTGGTGGACTGCCAAATTCTGGCGAATTCGGCTACCGCCCAAGTTCTGGCGAATTCGGTTACTGGCCAAAATCTGGCGAATTCGGCTACTGGCCATCGTTAACGCTCGCCGGGCCGAACTTGCACGCGCGGAGCGGTCCGATATCGGTCTTTATCGGTTGTGCCAGCGAGGCTGCTTCAGAAAAGCCGGGCGTGGACATCGAGCCAACCCACGCCGAGTTCTCGGCTATCGCGGCGTTTCAGCTCTTTGTAGAAGACGTAGCGAGTGATCATTTCGTCGAACGACAGCCACTTGTCCTGGTCGAGGTCTTCGCCGAAATACCCGCTGGAATAGGGCGTGAATTGGAATTCAGTGTCGGCCTCGCCTGCGGGCAGACCTTGAATCTGCCGAGTGGTGTTGATCGACTGATTGACGAGTTGGTACTGCCGATATCCGGCAACATAGAGGTGAGAGAAGACTGCGGCATAGTCGCGTCTGGACGTTTCGAACGAGACAAACCGAGGCTTCTCCTCGACCTCAAGCAGCTGTTGGGCCACGAGTGAGTCACAACCTTCGACGTCGACTTTCAGGTAATTGGGAACTCCGTGCTCGCCGACCAGCGTAGTCAAGTTGGTGGTGCTTACGGTAACGCGTTTGGCTTGCGAACCGTCACTCTCGGCCATCGCCTGGAACACGCTGCTCCAGTCCGATTTATGCGGATGAATAAAAAAGTCGATCTCACCTACCGCGTCGGAGATTGCCTGTTGGAGTAAGGCCAGTCGTCCATCGCCAATGGCTGCAGGGAAACGTTTTCGTCCGGCGGACACAAGTTCCGGGTTTGCTTCGACAGCGACGACGCGAAATCCTTTGGCGAGGTAAAAGGCGGTGTCGTCACCGTTGTGGAACCCGAGGTCGAAAACCAATCCGCTACAAGTCACCGTGACACCGTTGGCTGGGGAAGAAAAGGTCGCGAAGGTACGTCACGCGCTTCGACGTCGCGAGGAAGTGGACAGACGGTGCTTTGAAAGGTGCTCGCGGTACCACGCAATCGTGAGGGCAAGCCCTTGTTGCAGCGAGTAGTGAGGCTGCCAGCTTAGCACGCTACGGGCCTTTGCGGCCGAGAGATACTGCTCTTGGATTTCGTGCGAGGCAGCGTCCTGGACGATGGGTGTTACGTCGACTGCCATCTGTTCCAAGATTCGGGTGACGACTTCGAGTACGCTGAGCGGCTGTTCGTTGGAGAAATTGAACGCCTCTCCGCGCAGTGTGTCATCCTGTGCAAGATGCTCCGCCAACATCATGTATGCCGCGGCACCGTCTTCAACATAGAAGTAGTCGCGCACACATTTTCCGCTCGATCGGATGACTGGTTGTTCTCCTCGAATCAACGCACGGATAGTGCCGGGGACGATCCGGTTCCAGTTCTGATCACCTGGTCCATAGAAATTGCCACAGCGAGTGATAGCGATCGGGAGGTCGTAGGTGTGGGCGTATGACTGAGCGAGCATATCGCCGCAGGCCTTGCTGACATCGTAAGGGTGTCGGGCAAGCAACGACGTCGATTCATCGTAGGGCAGGGAGGCGCTGGCACCGTACGCCTTATCTGACGAAGCGACCACAATGTCGCTGACGGTCGGGCAGCGGCGGCAGGCCTCCAGCAGTGACCAGGTGCCCGCGATGTTGGACTCGAACGTCGATACGGCGTTGCGGTTCGCCACGGACACAATCGGTTGGGCGGCGAGATGAAAAACCGATTTGATCTCGCGTTCGTTGAGCAGGCGTTCTTGGAGAGCTTGATCCCGAACGTCGCCCCAGACGATGCGAATTCTATCCTGCAGGCCAGGCTGGAAGAGCTGTGACTGGGAAGCCCAGTCGCGGACCAGACAGACCACCTCGGCACCACAGTCGATCAACCGTTTGACGAGGTGGTTGCCCAGAAAGCCTGCAGCACCGGTAACCGCGACGGGACGATCGACCCAGAAGTTTGCATTCTCAGTCATGCCGCTTTCCGCTCGGTTGGCGTGTGATCCTCCCAGATGCGCCAAGGTGCGCGACCTGCGTTCCAAAGCGACTCGAGGTAGATCTTTTCCCGAAGTGTGTCCATGCACTGCCAAAACTGGCCGTGCCGGTATGCACAAAGTTGTCCTTCTTTGGCGAGCCGTTCCAGGACGTGCACCTCTAGGCTGCAGGCGTCACCCGTCAAGTAGTTCAGCACCTCCGGCTCGAGCACCAGAAAACCGCCGTTGATCCACCCTTCATGCGCGACCGGCTTTTCAGTAAAGTCGGTGACCGCATCCCCGTCGATGATCAAGCCTCCAAAGCGGGCGGGGGGCCGGACGGCGGTGACGGTAGCCAGCTTTTGGTGCGAGCGGTGGAAGTCAAGCAACGCTTTCAGATCGACATCAGCGACGCCGTCCCCGTAAGTGACCATCATCGTCTCGCCGCCGAGCCAGTCTTGCAGACGTTTGATACGCCCACCCGTTCCCGAGTCGAGGCCGGTTTCGATCAGATGGACGCGCCAGTTCTCGAACTCCTCGTTCTCTCGATGCACGGAACGGCTGGCGAAGTCGACAGTCAAGTTGCCACTCAGCTCGAACTGGCGAAGAAAGTAGTCTTTGATCTGGTGACCCAGATAGCCGAGCGCCACGTAGAACTCGTCATGCCCATAGTGGGCATAGTGTTTCATGATGTGCCAGAGTATCGGCTTACCGCCGATCTCGACCATCGGTTTGGGGCGGGAGACGGTTTCCTCCTGTAGCCGCGTCCCCCGGCCACCGGCGAGAATGGCAACGCGCATCTTGGCTCCCTTACGGAGTTACCGAAAAGTCGCAGGATGATAGCTTTACCGCCTAGCGGCAACAAGATCGATGTCAGATGGATTGTGCTAGCAGTAAGTCATACGCCAGAAGGTGAGAGAAGTAGGCCGTAACAAGCGGCGGCGGAAGCCATCCGTGAGCGTAGGATTTCTCCGCCGCGCCGTTCCGGCATGCGCTGGCTGGCGCCGGAACTGCGCGGCGGTCACGCGGGGCGAGTAAACCAGAATCTCTCCCGCCGCTGGTTCCGGCCTACCGCTCTGGCGTGAGACATCTGAGGCGGCCGGGAGGGCGAGGCTCCCGCCGAGCCGAGGGGCAACGCCAGCAAGGGCTTTTCCCCGACGTTCCACCGGCATCCAATCGTAGCCGAACTCGCCAGAGTTTGGTTTGGTGGACCGCCAAATTCTGGCGAATTCGGCTACAAGAAATCTTGGCGTTGCGATGTGCTAGCCGAATTCGCGGTCACCCCAGAAGGTGAGGTTTAACAGAGGCCAGAGCCACATTCCCGCGGTCGCGATGTTGTCGGTGAGTTGGGCGATGGCTTGCGGCTGAAAGACTGCTTGTGCAAACGGGCTGTGCCGCAACTGTTGAGTGGCCCACTGGTGCCAGGGTCCGCAGAGCCAAGTCTGCACGGGGGTGGGAAAGCTGGCCTTCTTACGGCTTGCCAGTTCACGCGGCATCATCCGTTGGGCGAGGCTTCGCAGCAGTCGTTTGGAGTGGAGAGTGCCGCGGGCGTCCAGTTGACCGGAAGCGAGGTAAGGAGAGCTCTCGCGCGGGTCGACATCGATCTTGTGACGTTGGGGCACGCGGAACATCTTTTCGACCAGCTGGTGGTCGGTATACGGAACTCGGGCCTCGAGACCGGCCTGCATTGACGCCGTATCGAGCCGTCCGAGCAACGACTCGAGGTTCACGCGATGGAGAACCAACGCGTGTTTTCGGTCGCTGGGAAGGTCGCCGAGATCGTCGAACTGCTGTTCGTAGTAGGTCCACATGCGGCGATCCTGCTGCGCCTGTTCCCAGGCCCAAGTCTGGAGCAGCCCGGGTTTGGCCGCCGTTGGAATCAGACTGTTAAGAGCAAAGTAGTGATCGGCCAAAGATTTGAAGGAGTCCCGTCCGTATTGTTGTTGCAGGCCGTCGACGAAGGCCTGCGCGGCCTCGGGACCATACTGCCAGCGCCCGGAGTCGATAGCACGTTTTCGGTCGAAGTCGTGGCCCGCCCAATGTTGGACGGTGTAGCCACATAGCAGCTCATCGGCGCCTTCACCACCTAGCACGACACCCACCGATCGCTTCATTTCCTTCGCTAGGTTGTAGATGATGGCATCGGACGGTGTGGCGACCGGCGTGCGATACTGTTCGATCAGATAGAGCCAATCAGCCTGGTATTGGTCTTCTGCCACGCGTACTTCGCCGTAGTCAAATCCATTGTGTTTGGCGCACTGGGCGGCAAAGGCAAAGTCCGGGGCATCAACGTCCCTGCTGCCACCGCCACACTGTCCCAGCAGCGGAGAACCATGATGCCTTCGCGCGTGATGTGCGATCGTGTTGGAGTCCACTCCACCGCTGAGAAACATCCCGACCGGTACATCGCTGCGCAACCTGACCTGGACCGCTTCGTTGAGCAGTTCGTCCAGCGCTGCCAATGCCGCCTCGTAGTCGATTGACTCGTCTTCTCTGTCAGGATAGTCCCAGTATCGGCTGATGCGATAACCACCGTCGCGGAACCGCAGCATCTCGCCTGGCAGTAGTTGGCCAATCCCTTGATAGACGGTTTCTCTGCCCAGCGTTAGTCGGAGAGTTGACAGGTAGTGGCTAAGGACACTCCAGTTCGGCTGCTTTTGTACGCTGGGATGCTGCAGCAGGCAGGACACGCTACTGGCGAAGATGAGGCCGCCATCCAGCTCACTAAAAAAAAGCGGCTTGATGCCGAAGCGGTCCCGAACCAACAACAAAGTGTCATCGCGAAAATCGTAGATGCCTAAGGCAAACATGCCGCGGAGTCGATCGGTGAAGTTCGTCCCCCAGTGACGATAGGCTGCCAGGACGACTTCGGTGTCGCAGCGAGATCGAAAACGATAGCCCTCCCGCTCGAGTGTTTCGCGCAACTCCCTGTCGTTATAGAGCTCCCCGTTGTAGACCAGCACCGTTTGCTCATCATCGGCGAGCAGGGGTTGCACGCCGCCGGTCCGATCGCGGATCGCCAATCGCCGATGAGCGAAGGCGACAGGCTCGCGCAGGAACATCCCCGCACCATCCGGTCCTCGGGTTGTCATCGAGTCTCGGAGCGACGCGATCTGGGACCAAGAGAGACCGACCGGTTGACCCGGTTTCATGACAACTCCGACGATCCCGCACATTTCGTTTGCATCCTTGCGATGACGGCTTTTGGGCTGCACGCAGCTCGGGTGATTAAGAACCGGCGGCTAACGCCCTGCGGCTGATGTGTTCTGTCGTCAACATCAGGCGGCCCGCGTTAGCGGCCGGTTCGAATCGCCACACCCGCACAGCGGGTCTCTAGACCCCCAGCGAGTTGCCGACCAGCGGCGGTAGCGCCTGGATCCGACCGAGGGCGGCCAAGTTGTTCTGCAACTTTCCGATTGCTGTTTCTAGCCGAAAGAACTCCTCTAGCAGGGACTCGCGCTCGGCATCGAGCGCCGCGGTCAGCGATCCGATCCGTTCGCCATTCAACTCCATTGTCCGCTGCAACGTCTGGGTGCGGTTGATGAGCAACGAGTTGTCGACTCCGGCGAGCTGCTGGGCGACGTCGACAAACTTGGTCGAGACGCCAAACTCCTCGTCGGTAAACAATTTCTCGACCGCCTCCGGATCTTCAGCGTATCGGCTGCTGAATTTTTCTTCATCAAACCGCAGCTTCCCTGTACCGTCTAAGCTCAACCCCACCTCTTCGAGCGACCGAATAGGGCCGGCCCCGAAGAACCTCCCTGTGATCAGGTTGGCGAAATCAAACTCGATTCTCAAGGCCTCGCCTCGGCCGAATAGTACGCCTGTCGTATTTTCGATTTCGTCGAAGAACGTCAACTCGTCGAGCTTGTTCTGAAGTTCGTTGAACTGGTCGACAAATAGGTTCAGCTGGGAAATGACCGGTTCATCGGTCTGCTCAATGTTGACTGATACTGACTCCTGCGAAGTACCTAAGACCGTGATCGTGACGCCGTCTATCAGTGACTCGAAGTCGTTCGACGCCGAACTGGCGACCGAAGCAACGATGGGAGCGTCGGATGGTCCCAACGCCACGAGGGCATCCTCGGCAGCAACGAGCTCCTGGAACCGAACGTCGAGCCCGCTGGCATCGACGAGCAACTCACCCTCGGAACCAGTCAGCTGGCTGGTGATGGACAGTCGATAGGGCTTAGTGCTGCTGCCGCTGTTGAAGACACTGGCCACGTAATCGCCGCCAGCTTCGTTGATTTTCCGAGCCAGGTCGTCCAGCGTGTCGTCGTCGTCGAGGTCAATCCGGACCGTTCTTGACCCATCGATCACCTTGCTGGTTGCGTTACCGACGTTGTGTGTCACGGACGTTCCGGCGATTCCCAGATCCGCAGCGGCTGTCCCGTTTCCGACGTCACGGATCGTCAGCGCGCCCTCACCGCCACCCACATCTAGGAGCAACAAGCCGTCGCCTGTCTCGTTGACTCTCGCCTCGACGTCGAGCCCGCTAAGACCGTTGATATAGTCGATCAGCTCACCCACCGTTTGGGCGCCTACGACGGCGAGGTTGACCGCACCGACACCACCAGTGGAATCGGTAATCAGGAACGAACCTTGGCTGATGCCACGTCCATTGTTTAGCGAGTCGAGAGTCAGTTGCTCGCTGAACGTCTGCAGATTGAGCGAGCCGCTGTTAACCGATGCGACAGCTGCGTCGATCGACAGCTGCAGCCGATCCGCTGTGTTCGACACATCTCCATTGGAGACAACAAGGTTGCCATCTCCGCCGCTGGTGTCCGAAAGTTCGATACCGTTGCGGGCGGAGTTGACGCGGGCCGAGATTCCGATGCCGGCGCTGTTGAAGGCGTCGAGGACCTGGTCGAGCGTCTCTGCAGCCGAGAGGTCAATGTCGGCTGAATTGCCTGATCGATCGGCGACCGCCACTGTGCCAAGTGCGCCGAGCCCAGCCCCTCCTGCAAGACTGTCCAACAAGACGGTGTTCAAACCGCTCAGTCGGCGTTCGCTACGCAGGACGCCGTCGGTCGCCGGAGTGGTGAAGCCCAGGTCTTCGGCAACCGAACTCCCGAATAGACTCTTGATCGAGAAGCCATTCTCGGTGGTCGCGTTTGGTATGGGTTGTCCTAGGTTCCACAAGTTGGGGCCGCTTGCGGCGGTTCCGTTGCCATCGGGGCCGCTGGGAATAGGTTGGCCCAGATTCCAAAGGCTGGGACCTCCCGTCGCCGGGGTGGCGGCGGAGTCAACGGTGAGATCGATCAAGTCGATGCCGTCTCCTGCGGCGTTAATCTCAGCTCGCAGGCGCGCAGGATCTGCCGCGTTGATCGTCTCGATCAGGTCTCCCAAGGTTGTCTCATCTGCATACTCGATGGCACCGCCTTGTGTTGTGGCCGTATCACTTGTCACTATCACTCCTGTTCCATCACCGTCCGCGGAAATCGAAGCAGTAAAATACTGCTTTGCGGTGTCATCGTTGTTGATCGCATTGACCAGATGCACGGCGCGAGTCACGCCGGCGTCGATCTGGAAGCGAACCACTTTGGAAGTCGTGTCGATTTCTACGGTTTCATTTCCGCTGGTGATGTCATCATCGTTCTCGAAGATGATGTCGTATCCATCCCATTCTTCGCCGATTCCAATCGACGTCAGGGTAAGCTGTGCGTCGTTTCCGTTGGCGGCTTCGGTCGTGGCGCTCGAGACGGTCGGTCCCTTGATCTCGGCTAGGAACTCGATCTGCAGCGGCGTGCTGCCGTTGCCGAAAGTCACCTCCAAATCTGGAACACCTTGGCGGAGAAGGACTCCGTTGCCGTCGTTGAGCCGACTCAGGTCCAAGTCGGCATGCAGACTCAGTACGTCTTCTCCCAAGGCGCTTGCCGAGGCTACATCGATTCCCGCCAGTCCTAGGTCGGCCGCTGTGGTTCCCGCCCCGACTTCTTGGACCTTCAAGTTCGAGATAGTTTGGCCGGTGTTATCGAGCAACTCGATGCTGTCGCCACGCGATCTCGCCGTGACATCGATGTCGTTGTTTTCGTTAATCTGCTGAACGACATCACTGATGGTCTGGGCGAAGCGCAGGTCGATCTGTGCGCTGGAGCCACTGCGGTCTGTGATGCGGATTCGTCCCCTTTCGACACCATTTCCAGCGTTCAGCTCGTCGAGCGAGATTCCTTTGTCGACAAAACCCCCGAAGCTCAGCGAGATTTCTCCTGCACCGATCGGTTCGTCGCTCTGCGAGAATCCGCCACTCAGCAGCTGATGGTTCTGAGCCTGCCGAACGGGGGTGATCTCATAGGTGCCCCTGGCGGGCGTTCCGGTTGTGGTGACCGACAGCAGCTCTTCATCTGAAGACGTTGTTTGCTTGCGGGCAAAGAGACTGCTGGAGCCCAGGCTGGTCATGGCGAATTGGACTCCGATGACCCCGGCGGTTAGCTCTGAAACCGCCAGCCGCTCGGCCTGTAGGGCCTCGTTGCGGCTTATCAGCAGATCGCGGGGCTGTGCCGACACGGCCAGCAACTGGTCGACCGTTTCAGAAATCGGAATGCCGGTAATGAGTCCGACAGAGGATTGGATGCGACCCATCTGAGATCTCTCTGTTTCCTGTGGTCCGAATGCTCTGCTAGCGTGGCGGCGAAGTCAGGGCGGCCGCGCATCTACTTGTTTCGGCTACAGAAGGCCGCGCCGAGCAGAAAAACAAACCGCCGACCGTCTCTACCGCAGTAGGGAGGCCGGCGGTCGTCGTTCGTTTAATGGAGTGGGTGGGCCCTAGCCGAGCAGAGCCAAAACGTTCTGCGGATTCTGGTTGGCGATCGCCAAGACCGACGTATTCGACTGAACCAGGATCTGGGCTCGCGTCAAAGCCGAGGATTCCGCAGCAAAGTCGGCATCTCGAATCGAGCTTTCCGCGGCGGACAGAGTCACCACCGTGTCCTGTAAGGCGGTGATGTTCGACTCGACTGTGGTGCGTTGGAAGGCACCCAGCCGGCCTCGGATTTGAGTCACCCTGTTAAGTGCCTGGTCGACAATCGAAGCACCGGTTGTGGTGTCAGTGTCCAATGCGGCGGTCTGACCCGATCGGAGTTGGTAAAGGCGGCCACTCGCGCCACCCAAGCTTCCGGTATTGACACTCTTGATGCCGATACGGGCCTGCTGAGCGCTGACGACGTCCGGTCCCAGCTGGAAGATCGCTCCACCGCCCTGGATGGTGAAGGAGAAATCTGTACTGCTCCCGTCCGTCACCTTCACACTCAAGTCAAGCGAAGAGGTGTTGATGGACAGAGTATTCGCACGGCCGTTCGCTTGGACGCCGTTGACGGTGGCGGCGATGTCGACCCCTTCGTCCCGGTTGGCGCTCAGTCCGCTCCCGAAAGAACCGCCAGTACCTTCGCTGATCACTTCTACTGCAACAAAAGCGTCCGTCCCGTAGGCAGTTGAGTCGAGTTCGAGGACGCCGGCGTTGCTCGTCGCTTCGACACCCGTCGCGTCGCTGACCAAGTTGATTGCGTTTACGATTTGAGTGACACTGGCACCGCTGTCGAAGGTGAAAACCTCTGCACCATCTGCACCGCTGATCTGCACGACGAGATCATCACCCAGCGCGAAGGCCCCCGAAGCAACGGTGACTTGGGCCGTTTCGGCTTCCGCCGTAATGTCGACGTCCACTAGGACCGAAGACGCCGTACCCAGGTTGGCTTGTTGGATCTCCAAATCTTCGACAGTTGCCGGCGTGCTGTCGATGATGAAGTCGAGGCTGCCATCTAGCAGCTTTCTGCCCTGAAAGGTCGTCACCTTCGCGATGCGGTCGATCGCTTCCAAGGAGGAGTCGACCTGCAGCTGATTCGCCGCGATCTGCTCGTCGCTCAACGCACCCGAGTTGGCCGCTTCAGTTACCAGGCCACGGACGTCGTTCAACAGTGAGCTGACTTCGCCCAAGGCACTGTCGGCAGTCGTGATCAGCTGACCGGCTCGCTCGCTATTCGAGATGGCCTTCGAGATCGCGGTGATGTCGCGGCGGAGGTTTTCGCTCGCGATCAAGCCGGCCGGATCGTCTTTACCGGAGTTGATCCGGAGACCGGTGCTGAGCCGCGTCAGGGACGTTTGCAAGGATTCGTTCGCGCGGCCCAGCGTCGTCTGGGCAAGCAGGGAACTGACGTTCGTATTAATCCGGGACATTTCAGGTTTACCCTTTCAGGATGCAACTGCTCTGAAAACACCATCCGTGTCCTACGCGTTGGGCTGCTCGACGAGAGGCGTCCTATCCGAACAAGCCGCAATCGATCTCCTTATATTTCAGTCCCCTGGTACACCTCCTTGTGAAGGGTTCTCTGATCTCTCCACGACCGATATACGCTGATGCCGATCGTCTAAGAACAGGTATCGACTGGGAAATATGGATACTTTAGGCAACTAAAGAAAAATAACTAATTTTTGATGGCGGTGAGTTTCTGGCGGGGTGAGGTGTTGCCGTAAAATGCTTTCGTATAACAAGTTATTGGATTTATCCCGTGTTCCTGGGGGGCTGCTTCTGGGCCCTGAATAGTGTGGAGATGGCCATCCCATCAGCAAACAACCCCTGGCCGTTGAGAAGTCAGCAGCTTTTCCCCCGCCGGGTTTTGGGAAGTTCTTCAATCGTAGCCCGAAGCGTCAGCGAGGGGTGTTTGTGCATCGACGCAAGTTATTCCCTCGCTGACGCTTCGGGTTCCGATTGAGGCCAAACGCCCAACATCAAAGAACGTAAGCGAGGGAACAACTTGCGATGGGTACGTCAACTCCCCCTCGCTGACGCAGGTCGTGCAGCTTTTAACTTAGTTAGTTAACTTAGTGCGTGATTTCATCTTTCGTCACTCTCCCCTCGGGGAGAGTCGGCCCAAAGGGCCGGAGAGGGGGCACTCGCCGGACTCTACGCGGACCCTCCCGCTCGGAGGCTCTGCAGCTTCTGCAATCCGCCAAACTCTGGCGAGTTCGGCTACGCTGCAAATCAGCCGCTGGGCGTTAGCCCACGGTTCATCCCAAAACCGGATGCTAACGCATTCCGGCTGATGGCCGTCCTCCCTGGAGTTGCATTCGGCTGTTCGCGAGAAAGTAGGCCGGAACAAGCGGCGGGAGAGCTCTGGCTTCACAACTCCGTGAGCGCCGCGCTGTTCCGGCGACGCGTCAAACCGGTGTTGCCGGAACTGCGCGGCGGGGAAATCGTAGGCTGATGGAAGCTTCTTTTGCGCCGCTTGTTCCGGCCTACCCCTACCCCAGCTCGAGGGCGGGCGAGGTGGACCTCAGATGCTGCGACACCCGTACAGCCCGCTCGACCGGTTCGAATACCATTTCCGGCGACAGTGCTGTCATGCATTGGTGGTGTCCCAGAGGGCACTTGTGGTCGTAGCAGAACTGGCAGTCCATCTTCAACGAAACATACTCTACGACGGGGTTGAGCGGTCCAGTCAACTCGCGCGGCGATGATCCGTAAATTGCGACGGTCGGTTTGTTCAGAGCCGCCGCGACATGCAGCAGCCCTGAGTCGTTCGCTACTACAATTGTGGCACATGAAAGCTGCATCACCGCGTCGTGCAGATCGGTCCCGGTAAAATCGACACATTCGCTACCCGCATGGCTGCGGATGAGGTTGGCCATTGGCTTCTCGCTCGGAGCGCCCAGAATCCAAACGTCCCACCCGCGAGCGCGACACCGCCGCGCGAGCTCCGCATAGTACTTCACTGGCCAACGGCGGGCCGGAGCCATGGAGCCCGGCGCGATAGCGATAACAGGCCGGTCGGTCCTCTGGAGGCCGATCCGGCGGCGCCAGCACTGAACTTGGTCGGGGGAAACGACCAGAGCAGGATGAGGCCACTCCACCGGCGGCCGTTCCCCCTCGGCCAGACCGAGCATTGCCAGACGGTCCACGGTTCGCTGTAGTTTGTTCTCGCCGCGGTGTGGCTCGGTGAGCAAGAAGTAGCGGCACTCGCCTAACCAGCCGATCCTCTGCCGGATGCCTGCAAACAGTGGAACCAGCGCGACCTTGATCGAACCGTTCACGATCACGGCCGTTCCATACGCTTCTCGAGCGAGTCTCCTTCCCAGCTGCCAGCGGCGCTTGAGACCCAACCGGCCTTTGGGCACATCCAACGCCCACGTCTTTCGGATTTCGGGCATGAAGCGGCCGATCGGTTGTGCGACTGGGTTTGTCAGCAGATCAATCGGTCGTGCGGGGAACTGTTGCCGGAGGTATTTTGTCAAGCTTTGGTTGCGGACAAAGTCACCCACCCACGTCGGTGCGACAACCAGCATCGGCGATCTGTTGTCGGACATCAGGTACTCCCAAACGCGATCCCGAGAAGGCTCAGGTGGCAACCGCTGGTGAGGCGGGCAAGAACAAGGGACGACAAGGACGATTTGGAGTCGTTGATGCGCCTTCTTCCACGAATCCCGGAGTTCGCTAGCCCGAATTATTCATGAGCGATCTACTGCGAGGTCGTAAGTCCATCCGTGGCTTCGTCATGCTTCGCAATTCTCCCTCGACGTATTGCTTCAATACGCCTGCGGAAGAATTGCTCGCCTTCCTTGCCACGAACGTACTTACAACCTCTCGCGACGATCTTCATGAATAATCCGGGCTAGGCCGCCCGTTTTCGTCGCAACACTTCCCGATAGACCTGCATGATCTCGTGGAAGTTGTTGGTCAGCGAGTGAGCCTCCGCCAATCGTCGTGCGGCGAGCCCCATCTCTCTTCGCAGATCCGCGGCCATCAACCTGCGTAGCAGACTTGCCAGTCCGGCGGGATCACCCGGATCTTGCATGACGAAACCTTCGACCCCGTCAGTCATGAGCTCAGCGACACCATTGTATTGACTGGTGATCACCGGCAGTCCGCTCGCCAGCGCTTCGAGTACGACCAGGCTACAGGGATCATAGTAAGTGGGCAGCACGAAGAGATCTGCCGAGGCGTAATACGGTGCTGTATCATCAACGCTGCCGATCAACGACACCCTGTCGGCGATGCCAAGATGGCTCGCCATCCGTTGGTAGCCGCGCAGTCTCTTTCCGCCCACGACGATTAGCCGGAGCGCAGCGTATTGTTCGCGGAGCTGCGCGAGAGACCGCATCAGTGTGGGCAAGCCTTTGAGCGTGAAGTTGTGTGCTACGAAAAGCAATAGTACGTCGTCAGATGCGATACCCAGTTCTTTCCTCAGCGGCTCACGGCACGAGCCGGCGAGTTCGGGAGAGAACCTCTGCGTGTCGACGCCGTTGTAGATCCTTCGGATTTGCTCGGTGGCAACACCGTGCAGTGTTTCGAAATGACTTGCCACTCTGTGAGCGAGTGCAATATACAGGCGGTGATCGGA
This sequence comes from Pirellulaceae bacterium, assembly GCA_965223305.1. GTDB lineage: Bacteria > Planctomycetota > Planctomycetia > Pirellulales > Pirellulaceae > CBDCWT01. The sequence goes on from CBDCWT010000085.1 coordinate 83,734, forward strand.
GACGTATTGCCGCGCGGTTAACTCGTTCAACTGACGGTGCCGCGGCAGAACGCGTTGGAAAGGTCGCTTTAGGGAACGCCGCCAAGCAGGTTGGGCCTGTAGCTTCTGGCGGCTGGCGGCAGTCCAGGAGCCGCTATGGGGATGAAACACGTCACAATACCAGCCCCGTCCCATGTCGTGCACTATATCCAATGCGAGGGATCTTGCCTTTTGTTCCGCTGCCACGGCAAACTCGATTCGAGATCCGCAATGCAGTTCATGCGAAGTCAACTTCAATCCTTGGACGCGACGGTGAACGGAGCGCGCAATGAGGTGTACGTCGTGGCCTTCTGCCACGAGCCACTTCACATAGTGGTACGTCCACTGCTCGGCACCGCCGAGGCTCGGATCCATGCGCTCGATGACCAATCCGATTCTCACGTTGGCCTTTCTGGGTGAGCTTGGGCTGAGCTGATCTCTGACGGTGCGGTGTCTGTCTTAGAAGTGAAAGTGGGTTGTCGCAGGGCGTCTTCCACGAAGTGCTCGCTCTCCGGGCGGCCTCGGCCGCGTCGAACGCCGATCTGGGTTAGCAACCAGCGTCGCCACCGCCTAAAGGGTGTGCCGACAAGCCGGTGTAGAGCGATCCACCAAGGCGGATTCTCGCCCACGTCCCAGAATTGCTTCCCGCACAGCTCCGGGCGACAGCGGGCGAAGTGCTTTTCAAGGTGGTATTCGTCGGACTGCTGCAACATTCGCAACACGGCTCGGACTGGCGGGGAGTTGCCCGGCCACCGGCGTGGAAGCGCTACACTGATCTGAAAGTCGACCAGATAGGGTTGGCTGTCATGGCCGACGATGATGTTTTCCCTCTTGTGCAGATCCACGTAGGCGACGTCGCGTTCATGCAATGCTCGGATCAGTCTCTGCAGTCTCGCGAAAAACAGATCGTTAACTCGCTCGTGTTCGCCGAGCGGATGTCCCGGGATGAACTCATGCGCGACGGCGTTCGGTAAACGGCGCCCCTGCGAAATGACCGGCCCGCACAATTCGGGCACGTTCGGGAGGTCGTGCAAGCGAGCCAACATCGCCGCTTCGCGGCGCGCCAAGCAGTGTCCCAGCAAACGCATAGGTAAACCACCGATCGACTCGAGGCGATTGAACTTACAGACGATGCTTCCGCTGTCGCTGGCGTAGAGGGCGGTCGCTGCCCACGAATCGTGTTTGAGGATCTCTTGCCTGCGAAATTGCGCACCATCCACTTCGATCTCCAGTGGCGGCTCGTTCCGCCCGAGAGCGCGGAATACTCTTGGCCGCGGTCGGCCGGAGGCGAGTGCTGGATGACCACCGGCGCCCTGAATCAACGAACCGTCCATGACCCCTCTTGTTCATCCAGGAAATGTGAGGCGGCAGCTACGGTAGCATTCGGCCGAGAGTCGAATAGGATGATGTCACGTTGATTTCGCGAGGCGTCGCCACGGAAGGTCCTCAAACGCGCATAGTTCTTGTCTAGCTGCTCGAGCCAGGCGTTGTCATAGTTCTGACTATCAACCTCAATCGCCGCAAACCGATGCGTGGCTACGTCTCGATGTTCGATTGATGTCTCGCTCCACAGCATCTTGCCGCGGCCGACTCGCCCCAACCGATCGGCGTAGAAAAGTATGTGAATCGAGTTCGACATCGCTAAGTCCGCTGGTGAAGCACAGCGATGTAGGAACTCGGCCACCGTATACTTGTTCAGCTGGCTGCCGTGCAAAGGCCGCACAGATCGTGGAATGAGGACCAAAAACAAGAGAGCCCACACGGCGATCTGTACGGGACGCGCGCGTTTCCTCGCGATCCCCACCAGCTGGATCAAGCCGATGGCCACCGCAGGCGTGAGCAACGCCAGCAGCGGCAATAAGTGTCGCCGCTCGATGTAGCCACCTAGCAGGAATAGCAAGTGGAGTAACCCTATGTGGGTCCCTGCCAACGCGAGTAGGAGCCGCGAGGTTGCTCGTGGCACCTGGCGGAGCGCGATGGGGATGCCGACGATGAGCGGCACGATCAGCAGATAACGCCAGCACTCCGCCAAACGCTCGCAGAAGACAACGAAGCCGCGTGCTAGGCCGAGGAGACCGCTCGACAGGATATTCGAAGTCGCCGTCGTCGCGCGGCTGTGGTGCGATGACGGAGCAGATGTCGAGGTGACCTCGTCCGTTCGCCCAGCGCCGGTCCGGAGAGCTTGCCAGCCTGGTTTTGCGGTGATCTTGCTGGTCAGCTTCCCGGCACCCAGTAGATACGGAGTGACGAGGACGGCGGCACCCAGTGTAAGTGCCAGTCCCGCAAGTGGTCGGTTCCATGACAAGCCGTCGAGCAGCGAACGTGACGCGAGGACGAACGCAACACCGACGATCGCTACGCTGAGCCCTTCGGGTCGAACGAGAAATGCTAAACCGCTGCAAACGCCGGCTATACCGAACGCCAAGTAGGAGCGCCGCATTAGCCCCTCACACAGCAGCCACACGGCAGCTAGATAGAACGCCAAATGAGGAGTATCGCTGAGCACGTCCGCGGCGTTCTGGCGCGGCACTGGGAGAGCTGCAAATAGCACGGCACTCCAGTTCGCGATACGCAGCCCCGCGATGCGGTAGGCAAGCAACCACACCAAGACTACCGATACGAGTCCGAACAGCGACGTAACGACCCGGGCAGGCAAGATCCATGAATCTGCTCTAGGAACACTCATGCAACCTTCGAGCAGATACCGGGCACAGCACAGCATTGCTGGAAATCCTGGATGCTGGTCGTTCACGCGAACCGTCCAGGCCGGGTCTTGCGCCAATGACTGGGCTATCTCGATGAACGTTATTCCATCCCAGGCAATTAGCGGCGAGTGGGCAACGATCACCAACTGCAGCGCTGCGGTAAGCCCGAGCGCCACAATAAGCCCGCCCCAGTTGTTGATGATCCGCTTCGCTGACATCGGAGTCACGGCTCCTCCCATTGGCTGGTCTATGATTCGTCTTCGTCGAACGAGAACGTTAGAGAAAATGTTTGGAGAATGAGGCCCCACAATACCGAGAGTCTACACGGCGTTGTCGACGTTCGGTTTAGTCCGATCACGATGCAAGCAGTGCAAGTTCATTTGACTGCAAGTTCATTTGGAAGTGGGCGAATGCCGCAAACCAGGCAGTTCTCACTGTGGTGGCTGACTCAGCTCTTGATTGCCGGACTATTTCTGGCCGTGGCGAGCCCGTTAATGGGCGTGGTTGCTGTTCTGGTCAAAGCCACAAGCGCCGGACCAGTCTTCTACGTTCAGGAAAGAGTTGGTTTGCGGGGAAAGCGGTTCCGGCTGTTCAAGTTTCGCACGATGCTCGTCAACGCCGAGCAACAAAGCGGCCCACAGTGGGCGATCGAAAACGACCCCCGTTGCACGAGGGTCGGGGGCGCGCTGCGAAGGTTGTCTTTAGATGAACTTCCTCAGCTGCTGAACGTGCTGCGAGGCGACATGAATTTGGTCGGTCCGCGGCCGGAGCGGCCTTGTTTCGTAGATCAGTTTTCACGAGAGTACCCAGAGTACGCAAGTCGTCACGAAGTGCCGGTTGGGATGACCGGCTGGGCACAGGTCAAGGGGTGGCGCGGTAACACATCCCTTGCCGAGCGTTTGCGCTGCGACCTCTACTACGTTCGCAACCGGTCGTGGCGGATGGATCTTCATATTCTCTGGTTGACGCCGCAGGCAGTTCTCTTTCCCACAGGCTCCCGGCCATCCGTGCCCGACCAAAGAGAAATCGCGTTGGCAAGACCGCAGGACGGCACCGGCCTCCGACCGCACCGCAAGCGCCCCGACCGCGTAGCTGCGAAAGTGTTGCCATGAAGGTTGCACTGGTTCACGATTGGCTGACTGGAGTCCGCGGAGGTGAGAAGTGCTTGGATCCGCTCTGCCGGCAGTTTCCGCACGCTCAGCTCTTCACATTGCTCCACCGAGCAGGCTCAGCCACCCCGGCCATCGAGCGAATGCAGATCAGAACCAGTTTCCTGCAGTTATTTCCCGGCGTCGATCGAGTTTATCGCTACTGCCTGCCGCTGATGCCACGGGCGGTCGAGCGATTTAAGTTGCCCGACGATGTCGACGTCATTGTCAGTCTCAGTCACGCGGTCGCGAAGGGGGTTGTGCCACCGCCAGGCGTACCACACGTCTGCTACTGTTTCACACCCATGCGCTATGCCTGGCACCTGCGAGACCAGTACTTTGGGAAGCTGCAAGGCGCCGCGGCGGGTGGCTGGTGGCGACGGATCGCCGACGGCACTCGCCACCATCTGCTCGACCGTCTGCGCGACTGGGATCGTCTGTCCAGCGATCGTGTCACGCACTTCGTGGCGATCAGTCACACGGTACAGCGGCGGATTCGTGAGTGCTATGGGCGATCCAGCATCGTGATTTACCCGCCCGTCGATACGGATTTCTACTTTCCCACGGAGGTGCCGCGCGAGGAGTTCTATCTCTGCGTGTCCGCGCTCGTGCCTTACAAGCGGATTGAGCTAGCGGTCCAGGCGTGCAATCGCCTCAAGCGACAACTGTACATCATCGGGTGCGGCCCACAGCAGCGAAGCCTGGCTAAGCTGGCGGGTCCGACCGTACAACTCCTCGGACGATGTCCGGATAGCCTGATCCGGCACTACCTCCGGCGCTGCCGTGCTTTACTGTTCCCCGGCTGCGAAGATTTCGGCATCGTGCCAGTCGAAGCCCAGGCCTGCGGAGCACCAGTGATTGCTTTTTCCGAGGGTGGCGCCGGAGAGACCGTCCTGCCAGCTGACGAGCAGGCGGTGGGTACCGGTCGCTTCTTCCAGCAGCAAACTGTCGACGGAGTCTGTGCGGCGATGACTTGGCTGGAGGACCATCCCGACCAACTATCGGCACGCCTGGCCCGCCGGCAGGCGGTCCGTTTCAACGCGGATCGATTCGCGCGACAGCTGATCGGGCAGCTACATCAAGTTGTTGGCGAGCGGGGGCTGACGGCAGCCGACCCGGCTCGCCGACTGGCTGCCTAGGTCGCCTCGGGGCTGGTAAAGGGCGGTTGAGACTGGGGTTCGCCAGAGTACGTCGGCTGCGCAAAGTGAACGGGAGCGAGTAGGCCGGAACAAGCGGCGCAAACGCTGTCCATTCACGTATGCTCTTCACACCGCGCCGTTCCGGCAGCGCGAACGCCCGGTGTTGCCGGAACGCGCGGCGGTGGCATCGCGCGCGACGATGGGAGATCTTTCTCCGCCGCCGGTTCCGGCCTACGGCCTAGAGGCGAATTCATCGCGTTTTTCGGAACCCGAAGCGTCGGCGAGGGGGAGTTGGTGTACCAACGCAAGTTGTTCCCTCGCTTACGCTTCGGGTTCCGATTGAGCTAAGAGCGTAACTCTAAAACTAACGCTTTGAGTTCCGGCAGAAAGTCGCAACGTCAAGACTTTTTGCCCTGCCTCGGCTCCGCAGGAGCGTCGCCCTCCCGGCCGGGGAGTCGCCCTCCCAAGCTGGCGAGTTGCCCCCCCCCAGCTGGCGAGTCGCCCTCCCTGCCGGTTTGCGTCGCCTTCAATGCGCACTGGACTAAACGTCAATGGCGTCGAGCCCCGATAACGACTGAAGAAGCAAAGCTGTTTGCTGCGCCGTGGCTCCCGCAGGCAATTCGCCGTCGCGGCGTCAACTAGACTCAGGTGCCTGGGCCGGGGTATCCGCATTCCCGTGCCGGGCAGGGGACCGATCCAGGCGCATGGGCATTGTCGGCCGTTATCTCGTCATCGAGACAGCCCGCATTTTCTTGCTCGCTGTCACGTCGATGGGTTTCTTGATGACGCTAGCAGGCGCTGCGGTCGAGGGGATACGGCACGGCTTGCCGTTGCGGGTCGTCGTGCAGGCCATTCCGTTTGTGCTGCCGGACATGCTGCAGTTCATCTTTCCTGGCTGTTTGTTGTTCGCCGTGTGTGCCGTCTTCGGAATCATGGCCGCGAACAACGAGCTGCTGGCGCTCAAATCCTCGGGCATCAGCCCCGGCAAGCTGGTCTGGCCGGTCGTCGCTCTCTCGGTGGCCATTAGCACCTGTGCGCTTATCAACCAAGATCTCCGCGCCCGATCACGTACTGGGCTCCACGGGCTCGTGTTCGATTCCTTCGTGGACGTAGCCTATAGCGTGCTGAGAGTGAAGAACACTTTTAAGCTGAATGGGGTTACCATTTTTGCCAGCCAGCTAGCGGACGGCCGCTTGTACGATGCCACTATCGTTGTGGATACCGCGAACCAAGGAGAGCAGATCGCGCTTTGCGCGGATCGAATCGAGTTGTCGTTGGACTCGAAGATCCGGGCACTGCGGATGGTTTGCGACAATGGTCAACTCGAGCTGCCGGACAATATCAGCTTGTCGTTCGGAGACTCTTTCGTTCACCACGTTTCACTCGATCGATTTGCGCCCAGGACAAGCCCGGAGCAGATGCGACCCGCCGATCTACCCTCGAATCTGATCTCATCGCAGATTGCCCGGCAAAAGCAACGGGTCGCCGCACTCAACCGCGAGTTACTCGAGAAGACAGCTCATCGAGACGATGCGGCGCAGAACCACTTGATCGAAGAGGTCCGTTACCACTCGCAACGGCTATACCGCCTGCAGGCAGAGCGTCCTCGTCGTCTCAGCAACGCCTGTGCCTGCATTTGCTTTACGCTGATCGGTATCCCGGTCGCCATCTGGATCAAATCTGCCAATGTGATGTCGGTGTTCGGTCTCTGTTTTCCACCAATCTTGCTCACCTACTACCCGTTGTTGATTGTGGGCGAGATGATGGCCCGACAGGGTATCTGTCCGCAGTTGGCACCTTGGCTCGCAGATGCTGCTCTGCTGGGCTTGGGCGTCGTTCTACTGAGAAGGCTGTCTAACAGGTGAACTCGGGACTCGCACGTCGCTGGTGATCTTGCGGGTGGGCACCAGATGGCCGAAGCCCTAGCAACACATACAAGCACAGGGCGGTGTAGTAGTTGACGGCCGCCGACCACAAGATGTCACTGGGAAAATGAGCTCCCTGAGCAACGCGGGCGAGCCCCACAGCGCTGCCGTAACCCACAGCGAGCAAGACGGCGGCGACAAAACAGTGTCTATGACGAGAGCGGAACAGAAAGGCCGGCCCGATCAGCGCAAAAGCAACGGCGGCATGGCCCGACGGAAACGACCTAGAACTGCTCGCCAGATTGATCTTCCAGATCGGCTGATATCGCCGACTTCCGCCAAACTCGGCGAGCTCTTCCGGCCGTGGGCGTCCCCAGAGCGGTTTCATGACACCGTTAATCACCAGCCCTGGTCCAATGGCGAGGATGAGAACCAAGAACCAACCGGGCTTGCGCCACCTGTGTGCCACAGGATGAAAGTAGCTAGCTGCGAGCATTAGGCAGCCAACAAGGCCCATTGCTAGCGGCGGGTAGACGCCGAACTCATTAATCGTAGCGGCACGCTCGCCTTCCCAGTACCACCATGTGTGCGTCCCTCCGTAGAACGGGCGACAGAGTTCGATTTCAGCCGCGGTGGCACAGAGGAATCCACTTAGGATCAGCAGCGGCAGCAGTGGCAGCGTCACAGCGAGCAGCAGCTGCTGACGCGATCTCCGCGAAGATGCCTCGGTGGACGTGGCGAAACCTTCGCCGTTGTGGGTGCGTCCCAGGTTGTTGTTGTGTCTTGGCTGAGAAGCGGCGTCGTGCATCAAACGGTTCCCATCGCGCAGGTGAAACGAGTAACTCTGCATAGATGGCGGCAGAGTCTGCCCCGGGGAATCGCCTTAACCCGGATTATTCATGAAGATCGTGGCGAGAGGTTGTAAGTACGTTCGTGGCAAGGAAGGCGAGCAATTCTTCCGCAGGCGTATTGAAGCAATACGTCGAGGGAGAATTGTGAAGCATGACGAAGCCACGGATGGACTTACGACCTCGCAGTAGATCGCTCATGAATAATTCGGGTTAAATCCTCTGCGATCCGTATCGGCAGAGGCGTCGTAGTACTGCAGTTCATTTGCTGACGAAGCCGGGGTATTTCCGAGCTCGGATCGCCGAGCGCGAAGCGTAAGGTTGCAGGTGCGCTTTTCGCTATCCTGCACGCACAAGATGGCGAGTTTGTCGCGTTTTCGGAACCCGAAGCGTCAGCGAGGGAATTGATGTTCCATCGCAAGTTGTCCCTCGCTTACGCTTCGGGTTCCGATTGAAGAGCACCGAATACTCCGCCGTCAGATTGTCCGGCTCGCAACTTCAAACGCTCTGCGGATCGCTTTGCTTTGAGGCCTTTCGGCTCGGCAGGAGCCTCGCCCTCCCGAACGCTTGCGCAACGGAGCGATACCTGGTGAACCTTAGTCTCAACCGCTTTTTTTCCAACCTACTGTGGAGCACTCGCCGGACGCTACGCGTCGGTTTCGCTGGGGAACCGTGGGCTAACGCCGGCTAACGCCCAGCGGCTGATTTGGAGCGTAGCCGAACTCGCCAGAGTTTGGCGGACTGCATGAACCGTAAGAGCTGTGTGCCCTCTCTGACGGGAGGGCGACGCTCCTGCGGAGCCGTCTTTTCTAACGTCGGTCCGGAGGTCGTGCGACTCTTGAGTTAGCGCGTGACTTCGTCTTTCTTCACTCTCCCCTTTGGGGAGAGTCGGCCCGAAGGGCCGGTGAGGGGGGGCACGCTTCGGGGCGATCACTCGCGGGCAGCCCTCCCCGGACGCTATCGCGTCGGTTTCGCTGGGGAACCGTGGGCTAACGGCCCAGCGGCTGATTTGGAGCGTAGCCGAACTCGCCAGAGTTTGGCGGATTGCATGAAGCGCAAAAGCTGCACCGCCTCCATGGGTCGGGCTGCTGGGCCGCACTTCTACCCAGCAGTGACAGCTCGGGCTAGCAGGGCAACGACATGCTGTCAGTCGTCCCGAAAACGTCTTGCTTTGTCCCTGATCAATGCCATATACAGACCCTCGCGCGTTCCCGCCCGATACAGGTGATCTCGAGCGCGACGGACAACAAGCTAGCTTGCGCAGTGCCGGCATCGGCTAGTGTGGACCTACGCGGCACGATGGTTGTTATTTAGTAGATTGCTAGCCCCCATGTTAAGCGGTTTGAGAACACATCTCCGTAGGTTCGTAGCGAGTGTCGTCCGCGAAGAACTCGAGGAGATCTTGCTACGAGCACGCCACGTCGAAGCAACCGACATCCAACTCGAGCTCCAGCGCATGGCGCTGCGCGAAACCGCCGAATTCGTTGCCAATAACGTTCCCCTGACATGCATCCGCTTTCCCAGCAAAGAACGATTGCTCGAAGAGTGCGTGCAGCGGGCGCCGTCAGAAGGACTCGTGCTGGAGTTCGGCGTGTTTCGCGGCGAGTCGATTAACCGACTCGCGGAACTGATGCCCGGCAGACGTATTTTTGGTTTCGATTCGTTTGAGGGTCTTCCCGACCGTTGGTTCAACTCGGAAGCTCGCACATTCGCCGTCGACACCGGACCGGAAGTGCGATCCAACGTGACCCTTCAGCGAGGGTGGTTTCGAGACTCGCTGCCCGCCTTCCTCGCCGCGCATCGTGGCAAGTGTGCATTCATTCATATCGACTGCGACATGTATCAGTCGACAAAAGACGTGTTTGACCGACTGCACGATCGAATCGGCGACGGCACTGTGATCCTGTTCGACGAGTTCTTCAACTACCCCGGCTGGCAGGATCACGAATTCAAGGCATTCAAGGAGTACGTTACCGATCGGCGTGTGTGCTCTTCGAGTACATCGGTACAACCTTCCGCGGTACGAACATCAACAAGTCAGGCTGTCATCAAGTGGCCGTGCGAATTACGCAGGCCGATTCGCACGAGCCACACGGCGCCCCGTTTCATGAACAGTAACCCTCAGGTCATCCGAGACCGCTTCGTGCGACCGGCCGCACGCTGGCTAATCCGCGGGCTCACCGGATGTGACCTCAGCCGGCAGGGACGCGGGCGCGGCCAACGCGCAGCTCGCGCAGCTCGAAACACGGCTTGTTCGCGTCGAATCGTTGATTGACCGGCTCGCAGTAAGTGAACCGTCCCGCTGGCTCTATCGAAATCGGCTCGAACGGATGGACGCCACCGACGAGATGTTCGACCCACTGCGTCGCGCCTTCCACTTGGATCGATATCGCTTTGCCGCCCGCTACAGCCACGGTTGCCGCGTCGCGGACATCGCCTGTGGAACCGGCTATGGTGCGGAGCTCATCAAGTTGACTGGGTGGGCCGAGCAGGTTTGGGGCGTCGATATCTCGGTGGAGGCGATCCAGTACGCCGAATCGCACCACTGTCCTGACGGTACCAACTTCGTTTGCGCTGCCGCCGAGGACACGGGGCTGGAGGCCGAGAGCCTCGATCTCGTGGTTTCGTTCGAGACAATCGAACACGTTTCCGACGATGGTAAGTTGCTTGAGGAATTTCACCGCGTGTTACGGCCGGGAGGTCACTTGATTTGCTCGACACCCAACGATTGGCCGCTCGATTCCTCGCCCCATCATTTGCGGACATATAACCGGGAGTCGTTCGAGGACGCGCTAACCGATCGTTTCACCCTGGCTGAGCTCTTCAATCAGAATTCTGGTTCTCCGTCCGAGTTCAACCATGAACAGCCGGCAGGGATAGTCAAGACAACCAAGGCGAACGAAGGGCTGGCAGAGTGCTATATCGCGATCTGTGTGAAGGACCCGCAGCGCGGGTAATTGGCGGTGTTTTGGTGTTCGGCGACCTAACAGATCAGCCGCAGGGCGTTAGCCCCCGGTTTTGAATCGCTCGTGAACATGCCAGGTTAAGCCGCCCGTGAAGTGGCCGCGTCGTTATGCTGTTCCGCCTCAACGTCTTCCGCTGTTGCGTCGCCGCGGATCCCGCTCCGAACCAGCGTCCCCGTGCAGGCGATCCGCGCGAAAAGCATCTCCCTCAGCGTCGGTGGCGCGTAGCGTGCGGTGCGTCGATAGATAGCTGCCTTGAGCCACAACAGCCAGCTGAAGACCTGGCGCGTCAGGGTCAAGCCCAGGCTGGGAAACAGGATCTCGTCAACCTTGCGGATGCGGGTCGGGCGGCCCACCAAACCTGCCTGCCACTGGCAGCGGTCGAGTCGAAAGAGAAGATCCATCGCCTGCGTCGCGGTGGGGCGCGATGAGTTCGTGGCCTCGATCCAACCCGCCTCCACGATCGTGCCGCGCAGCGACGCCATCTCTTGATAGAGTAACCGCGGGTCCTCGGCAGCTGCGGTCCCAGCTGCACGGCAGCAGCGGTCTTCTAACGCGTCGATTCGACAGCGGATCTCTGCGTAGCTGTGGGTTTTCAATACTGCGCTCCATCAAGAAGAAGTCGCCCTAAGTTGCCTAGCGACGCGAGTGGCTGGGAACCCTGTAGCGCCAGCCGACCGTCGCGCCAAATGTGATGGCGCCTCGACAATAAGGTCCAACGCTGCAGCCACGTGCGGCGGAAGTCTTCACGACTCTGGACGAGTTCGTCAGAACCAAAGTCTTCACTGTGCGAGAAGGGTAGCAGCGCCTCGGCTTCCCAACGCTTGGGGTACCGAATCAGACGACCGAAGAGTTCGACGGCGACAGCGTACAGCGGTTCTGCTTCGCCATCGGTAAACGGCAGCAACCGAACATAGGCATCCAAAAAGTCGAAGACCCCTTGTTGCAGGCTGACGACGTACCCCTGGTCTCGCAGCTCGGCCTGCCGCGCGGCAGACTCAGGATCCTTCAAGATGGGAACCACACGCCCGCTAGCCTCTCGCCGCAGACCGTCGACCGAAGCGTGCGGAGCTCGGGTTGCGACTTCGAGCAGCTCCAAGAAGCGGTAGGCCGCTGACGACCCGCTGCCAAGCGGATCTTGTCCATGGTGATAGAGCAACCCCAACCGGTTCGTAGGATCGGCCCGCTCGTCGAGCATGGCGAGATACACCCCGCGCAGCCCCGGCCAGTTGGGATGGTCCGCGAATCCGGCTGTGAGCGTTTGCTGTACGGTCCCCTGCCAGCCGACATCGACCAGGCAGGCTCGACGAGCCTCCCAGAACCCGAGCTGACCAAGATAGTCGTCCAGCAATTCGCGCTCCGCAGCGCGCTGCTCGGTCCAGGCCGCTTCGAATTGAGGATCTGTCAGGAACCGCCTCAATCTGCCACTCGCGGCAGGCAGTACCAAGGGGGACTCGGCTTGGATTCCGCAACGGGCCGCCAGAGTCTGGAATGGTCCGACCTCCATCCCATAGCGACGGAGTAGTTTGGCAAGTGTGGGGCGATTAGTGCCGTTCGTCCAGTGCCGGGGATCTAGCCGCTGCGACGTGGCCGAGTAAACCGACTTGCGGTTCAGAAAAGCATACTCCACGCGCGGCCGTGCGGCAGGCGCGACAACCGGCGCCAGCGTGTCATACAGCCGCTGAAGCAGAAAACCTTCCCTGGCGGGAAACAGGATTAGGTCCACCTGCTGCGAGGCAGTCCATCGTACAACGCGATGCATGAACGTAGCGAGTAACGGGCCAAGCACCCAATAGCCGAGCGTGTAACGAGGGTCGCGCCCGCGGAAGTCACGATGGTCGTTGCGACACAGCTCCAGCCAAGGGAGACCTTGCCAGCGGGAGTGTGCGCGGACCAGGCGTTCAGCGCGAGTGATCCGCGCAGTTCGCAGTACCGTGTTCGGTGCCGCAAACCGCGCGGTACGAATACCGAGTCGGCGGCGGGGAACCGAGACGTCTGCCCGCCGGTTGTCTCCGACATGAAGCCAGCGGTTATACGCGGCGCGTCGTTCTAATTGGACCTGCTCGAACAGTCTGCCCGACCCCTTCGACAGCAAGGCGTCGGAGGAGACGTATCCTCCGTCAAACAGCCCGTCGAAACCGTTGTGGCGGAGCAGTGAGCGGACATCCGAGCCACTCAGATACATGTCTGAAATGAAGACGACCTCCTTTTCCAGCTCGCGAGCCCGCTGAACTGCCTGCTTCATGCCTGCGACCGCAAAGGTGACTTCCTTTTCGGTGGCGAGTTCGACGTCGTGCAGTCGGTCGGCAACCGCCGTTGCTTCACTGCCCGGAATGTACTGGGCAATCCACTCGAGGATCAGTTCTCGAATGCGGCATTCGGGATCCAGGCCTTGCCGCAAGGCGCGTTGGCGAAGAGACAATTCCGCTTGAGTCCGGCTGGCGACAAGTGAACGAACGGACGCGACGATCCCGCGTTCAGCGAGTAGCGATTTGAGGCAATGAGCGGTAGGGACTTTGGTCAACTCAGGAGGTGCGATGCGGCGACCGAGCAGAGTGTCGAAGACGTCGAACGACACGAGGTCGACGTCATTCGCCCAACGCTCGATGTAGCGTAGTACTTCCTGGCCTGAGCGAAGTGGCACGTTCTTTATCCTGCTTTGCGAAGTGTGCTCGGGGAGCGAGTGGAAGCGACGGGCAAACCGGCTACCGTAGTGGACAGTCGGCGGTAGAGTGCCAGGTGGCGATCCAGGAACTGCTCTACAGAAAACAACTCCTCCGCCCGCGCTCGCGCTGTCTGGCCCCACCCCCGGCGTTCGTCTGGGTGGTCGAAGGCGTGAGCTAATCCTGCGGTGAGCGCCGCGGTGTCGTCACTGGGGACCAACCACCCGCTGACGCGGTGCTCGATCATCTCCGGAATACCGCCGTTGGCGAACGCCAGCGTCGGTGTCCCACAGGCCATGCACTCGAGTATGCTGTTGGGCAAGTTGTCGGCGAGACTCGGAAATAGATAGAGATCGGCGGCCGCGTAGTAGAGCGCGAGGGCCCGGTTATTCGCGATGTACCCCGTCGCCGTGATGGCGATGTGATCCGGCAGGGACTGGATCGAACCATCAGTGGCGCCGACGGCCAGCACGTGAACCGGTCGTTCAACGGCCGCAATCGCCTCGAGCGCCAATCGTGTGCCTTTGCGCTCATCGTGCAAGTTGCCCGCGCTGAGCAGCACTAAGAAAGCTTCTGGCGGTAGACCCAGCAGATTGCGGACTTGTTTGCGGTCCTGTGGACGGAAGAGACTGCTATCAACCCCGTAGGGAATGATCTGCACAGGCTGTTGCCAAAATCGAGACTGCTCTGCTTGCTGCGCCATCCAGCGTGAGGGAGCAATTGGGGTGAGTACGACGGACTCGGCCGTCCGTCGTTTGTACCGGTGCATCGTTCCGGTTAGATCAATCCGCGTGGTCAGCGGCCACGTGCCCAGCTGGGGGCACGAACCGCAGCAGGAGTGAAAAGCGGTACACCCTCGTGGGTAGAGGCAGCCGGCGGTAAATGGAGAGCAATCGTGCAGTGTCCAAACGACAGGGTGGCGCTTGGCGAGCCGACGCATCGCGATCGGGGAAAAGGTTTGGGACGTATCGTGGAAGTGGTAGACGTTATACTCGTTTGACTTCATGGCCCTCAGATTCACTACCTCCGGCGTCAAGAAATCTGGTAGGCCGATTCGGGCCGAGGCGTGTCGCGTTATCTGGCCGACCATACTCTTCCAGCCGTGGCCGCTCAGCGCACGCATGTGAGGCCGCCACTGAATACCTGGCCTGCCTACCCAGTGGTGTGCCTGGCAGCCATCCACTTGATTGAGCAGCGTGGCGAGGCTCTCGGCGACCCGGCTAGCGCCCCCGCCCGAAGAATCTGACTTACTGATGACGGCAATTTTCAGCATATTGGTTTCGCCGATTTGCGTTTTGGCCAGGAAGCCATGCCAGCGCCAGTCTCTTCAAGCGTGCACGAATCCGCATGCTTGCGACCTCGGCCCTAGCACAACTCAGATCATTTTGAGCTTGGTACAGCGCGCCTTGCAGTTGATTGACTTCTTTGCGGACCTGCCCCAACCGGCGGTAAGCATGCCCCAGCTCGGCTTGGAGCAACGTACGGTCCATGTTCGAGAACGTGTTGTGGGCCGGGTACAGCTGCTGTAGATCGAATTTCTCTTCCGGCAGATGATGGCAACCGTTCGGCTCGCGAATGATCTGCGCCGGAAAGGCAAGTGGTCGTTCCTGCCGGCGGCACTCTCGACCGATGTCGACCATCTCCTTCATCAGCTTTGCCATGCGGGGTGTGGCAGCGGATCGACACTCGAGCGATTCGTGCAGGATGAAGTCCTGGTGCAGCATCTTTGGTCTTGGTGGATCCAGCAGCTCGGAGACTACGTCGCCGATTTGGCTGGCGGCGCCGATCGTCCATGACGCTTGCACGTAGGGCGGCAGGTTGTGGTAGTCCAGCATCGCTACTGGGCGGCCTAGGAGCATTGCCTCGAGCATCGCCGTCGACGGCGTGGAGATCACCGCGGCGACGCCCTGCAGGCACTCCGACAGTGATTCTCGCTCTTTGTCCGAAACCGTTCGACCACTACCGATCGTCTGTGGGAGATCGCCGGTTAACCTCCAAACAACGTCGACAGGCGAACCGCCTAGGGTAGGGTGGTCATCGAACCAGCGTTGCAAGTCAGCCAGTGCCCGCACGACGGTCGTGTGTTGATCGTCAGTGAAAGCGGGCGTGTTCGCGGTCATCACGAGTATCCGCGCGGGCGGACCGTTCGCCTGCTGAATCCCCCCGTCCAGCAGCGGATCGAGGCGAGGACTGCCTACTACCTCGCACCTACCGAGGTTGCCCCAGGATTCAAAAATCCGGGCCTGAGATCTGCCCAAACAGGCAATCTTGTCTGCCAGGACCGGTTGAAAGAGCGGCAGGCCATCATCGGGATGGTGCGAACGGGGGTTCTCCCAGGTGTTGCGCCACTCGACGATCCCGTCGACCACATGCAGAGTCGGTATACGGAGGCGGCTCAGTTTTCGGAGCACGGTGCTGGTGACGCAGCAGAACTCGTCGCTCACCAGAGCCAGATCGCAGTCGATTGTTTCAGATGCTTCCAGTTCGTCGGGACGGGCGTCGATCCAGCTTGTATCGATTCGGTTCCGCATCACTTCGTAGTGCTGCGGTCTTGACTTGCCATCCACGAGTAGGATCTTCGCGTCCATCCGGTTGTGTCGAGCTCTGCTTACGCGGATGTTTTGTTTAGCATCGGGGGCTGCGGCCAGTCGTGTTCCAGACGCACGGTGAAGAATTCGCTCCACGGATCGGGCGCCGGTGCTGTGATTTGAAAGGCGCAGGCGACGTCGGCGAGGTCAAATAGCTGCTGGCGGTCGGCATCAAAAATGGCCACGCGGGCGTAGTAGGTACCCGCCAAGAGTGGCACTTTGTTCAAACGCACGTGGATGCAGTGCGTGCCCATTTCGATTGGGACGGTCACCTGCTGAGTGTGGTTCGAGAGCGATGCGAAATCCCCCATTCGCGCGGAACCAAAGCGAAGATGGAGTGTCACGTTAGGGAGCGGACGAGCCGCTTGGTAACGGATGGCGAAGACGATATCAGCGCCAGAACGAAAGCTTTTCGTTCGTGTGAAGCGGTTGTCGCACGTCTCGACTTCTCGAATAGCGACCGTAGAGGCTTCCGCTGGACGATTTTGATCTCGATCGATATCGTCAGCCAACGAGAGCGATTCGTAGTGACAGACGGCTTCGCTCAGGTCGCGCGCGTCGAATAGCTTGCCGCCGTCGAGTACGGCTCCACGGTTGCATACGCGGAATAGGCAGTTCACATCGTGGCTGACTAGTATCGCGGCGACGCCATTATCGATCATCGACAGAATGCGGTTGTAGCACTTGAGGCGGAATCCGGCGTCGCCTACCGCCAGGACTTCGTCAATAAGCACGATATCTCGAACGAGTGAGCTGGCCACGGCGAACCCAAGTCGCACCCGCATGCCGGTGCTGTAGCTGCGGACAGGATCGTCGATGGCGGAACCGATCTCGGCGAAGTCAACAATTTCGTCAAACCGTCGATCCACCTCTCGTCTTGATAGTCCGAGAATCGCTGCATTGACGTAGACGTTCTCGCGTCCGGACAGCAGCGGGTGGAAGCCGACGCCGAGTTCGATCAACGCGCCGACTTTACCGTAGACGCAAATGCGGCCCCGGTCGGGCCGGATCAAGCCCGTGACCAGCTTCAGCAGCGTGCTCTTGCCGGCGCCGTTGCGGCCGATCAAGGCCAGACACTCGCCTTGTCTCAGTTGCAGCGAGACGTCTTGGATTGCCCAAAACTCGCTCGGCCGAAGTCTCGAATTCCGCTCAGCCGCGGGGCGGAACATCGCTTGCGAAATGTCCTGGGCGCCGTACCACAGCGACCTTTTCAAGTGGCGGCAGTACTTCTTCGAGACATTCTCGAGTTCGATCAGCACATCAGACATCGCGGCCCCACACTCAGCTTTCCAACCGTTCGATCACAAATGGAAGAGCCACGTTGAGTGAAATCAAGCTGGCCACCAGTGCGATCACCGTGGCGGTCGAAGTGACGCAGAACGCGAGCAACTGCTCGGTGTGGCCTTGGAGTAACAGTTCACGAGCCAGCAAGAGCGGTGGACTGACCGGATTCAGCCAGTTGATCGCCGAGATCGCAGAGCCCGGGGGCGCCAGATAGACGACGGGGGTCAGGTACATCAGAAATTGCAAGCCGATTCCCAGAGCTCGACCGATGTCGTGGTAAAGCGCGCCGAGCGGAACGAGTGCCACGCCGAAGACGAGCCCCATGCCCACCATCCCCAGCACTCCTGCCGGAGCGAGCAATGCGGCTGGGGAGAGCGGGATACCGAGCAACAGTAGGATTCCCAACAGAATGGGTAGCCGGACGAGGAACTGAAAGATCGCCTCGCCGCCCGCTACTAGAATAAGTGACTCGCGCGGAAAGTTGATGCGGGTGACGAGTTGCGAGAATTCACCGAAGACCTGCAGCGGTGCATGAGTCGCATCGGAAAACGCTTGCCAGAGGAACGTGCCACTGACGACGAACGCCGCATAGGGAAACAGCCCCGTCTCAAACTCGACGAGTTGCTGCGATCGGAGCATGACCCATAGGCCGGCGGTTGCCAGCGGCGGTACAAAGGCCCAGCCGATTCCCAGCAGTGTCTGACGATACCTCGCCCCGATGTTGCGGAGCAGTAGCCGCCAGGCAAGCTCGCGCGACGCGACTAGGTTGCCGACGAGCTGGAATAGCAGCTCGCGAGGCTGTGTGAGTGGCGAAGCGGGCGTATAAACTGCGACGGGCTGGCGAACTGTATCGGCGCTCTCCATTCTGGTTCGCTTTCTAACGGGAGGGCGACGCTCCTGCGGAGCCGTTTTCTAGCCGTCGTTTGGAGGTAGTGTGCTTCTTAAGTTGGGTACGTGATTTCATCTCTCGTCACTCTCCCCTCGGGGAGAGTCGGCCCGAAGGGCCGGAGAGGGGGGCACTCCGGGATTCCCCTCCCCGGACGCTGACGCGTCCGACCCTCCCGCGAGAGCGGGAGGGTGAAGTGGATGCCCGCAAGTCTGTTCAGTCATGGAGCGCAGAAGCTGCATCGCCTCTCTAACGGGAGGGCGACGCTCCTGCGGAGCCGTTTTCTACCGACGTATGGGGGTAGTGTGCTTCTTAAGTTAGGTACGTGATTTCATCTCTCGTCACTCTCCCGTCGGGGAGAGTCGGCCCGAAGGGCCGGAGAGGGGGGGCACTCCGGGATTCCCCTCCCCGGACGCTACGCGTCCGACCCTCCCGCGAGCGGGAGGGTGAAGTGGATGCCCGCAAGTCTCTTCAGTCATGGCATGGAGCGCAGAAGCTGCATCGCCTCTCTAACGGGAGGGCGACGCTCCTGCGGAGCCGTTTTCTAGCCGTCGTTTGGAGGTAGTGTGCTTCTTAAGTTGGGTACGTGATTTCATCTCTCGTCACTCTCTCGTCGGGGAGAGTCGGCCCGAAGGGCCGGAGAGGGGGGCACTCCGGGATTCCCCTCCCCGGACGCTACGCGTCCGACCCTCCCGCGAGCGGGAGGGTGAGGTGTCCCCGTAAGTTTGTTCAACTCCGCGCGGGCGACTTCTAGCACGATTCCCGGCACCGGTCAATCTGAATCGATTGCTGCGAAAGCAGTGACAGCGATGCCAGCGTTCGATAGTGCGAGCTTAGGATTGACCGGCACGCATCGTCTTACTAAATCCTCGTTATGCACGACGTCGCCCTGGTCACGGTTGTTACGAGCAATCACCTGCACTTCGCACTAGCGCTGGCTCATTCGCTGGCACGACATCACCCAGACACTCCGCTCTTTGTCTGTCTCGCCGATCGGCCACAGGAGGCGCCGCGGCAGCTCAAGTCTCCTAGCCGCCTCTTTTTTGCCGAAGAGTTGACTATCGACGACTGGCCCCGCTTTGCGTTTCAGTACAGCCCTTTCGAGCTGACCTGTGCGCTCAAGCCATTTGCCATCGAGTTCGTTCGTGACCACGGCTTTGGCAAGATTATCTATCTGGATGCGGACATGCAGCTGTACGGCGAGCTAACTCCGGTCAGCCGTTTTCTGGACACAAGCGACGTAGTGTTGACACCACATCTTTGTCAACCGCTACCTGCTGATGGGTTCCTGCCTGACGAACAGTCGATCGAACGAGCGGGGAGACACAACGCCGGCTTTTTAGCCGTGCGGAGCGGACGTTCCGACAGCATGCTCCGCTGGTGGAAATGTCAACTCCGCGACTCGTGCATTGTCGACCTGGGCTCTGGGATCTTTGTGGATCAGAGATGGCTCAACGACGTCCCCGATCGATTTGACCGAGTGCTCGTGACCGAACATCCCGGCTGCAACGTGGGGTACTGGAATCTGCCCCACCGCAAGCTGAGCCGCACAGCAGAGGGTCAGTTTCTGGTGAACGGCAGGCCGTTGTTGTGTTTTCATTTCAGCGGCTGGGATCCTAGCCGGCCGAACGTGCTATCGCGATATCAGAATCGCATCCAGGTGCGCGACTGCGAAGCGCTCGAACAGATGGTCCGCCAGTATCACGTTCTGCTCGAGGTGTGTGGTCGGGCGAAGTACGGGCGCTGGGAATACCGGCATGGCTGTCTGAGCAGTGGGCAACGCATCAGGCCTCTGTGGCGTGAGGCGGTCCGCATCCGCCATCCGTTGGTGGCTGAGATCGAGGACCCGTTTGATGCGTCCGCGACACCAGCCCTTGCGAAACGACTGGCCGCCGCCGGGCGCCGGTGCTTGTTTAGTCGACGCGACCGGCGCGAGTGGCCCAGCCGCCTGCTGCGGCGCTCACGTTTCTTGTGGGCCAGACTACGAGCGGCGTGAATCGGTTGATTTG
>CBDCWT010000086.1:0-256136 GCA_965223305.1 Pirellulaceae bacterium
TGGGTATCACCTGGGAGAAAAACATCACTGGGGGAAGTTCACGCCCTGGTCCGAATCAACTCGAGTCCCTTTGATCGTCGTACCACCGCAGAAAATGGTGGCTGACCAGCCGATCGCCGGCCGCGAAGTTACTGCAGCAGTCAGCCTTGTTGATATCTATCCCACCGCAATCGATCTGTGCGGGCTGCCAGAGCCCGCCACACCAGCTCGATGGCAGCAGTCTACGGGGACTGATCGAAGCCGACCCAAAGGGGAAAAACGGCCCAACGGAGCGCACTGCAGTCACGACCGTGGGCCGCGGTACTTACTCAGTGAGGTCACGTCGCTACCGTTACGTGCGCTACTTCGACGGCACGGAAGAGCTGTACGACCTCGAGTCGGACCCACACGAGTGGCACAATCAGGCATCAAGTCCCGCACACACTGAAATCAAACAGCGACTCGCCGCCGCCTTACCACTAGATGAGCAGGTGGCCCATTTTGTTCGCTACGGTCGCTGGAAAGCTGTGTTGTTTCGCGACCATCACCGCCCCCCGCTACTGTTCGAAATCGCGCCGGGAACAGGGTCCGGCGGTGGCATCGGCGAGACACGCAGCGTGGCAGATCAACATCCCGAGGTTATAGAGGAAATCCGGAAATTCCTGAGCCAGCATGCAGCATCTTCACAGTGCTTGGTGATTCCCGGTGCTTGACCATGATGCATCGCGCACTTCGCTTCACGTTTATCTGGTTGCTGCTGTTCCGCATAACTGGCGGCACTCTCGACGGCCGCGATCCTGTGGAACAGACGGCAGCACCCGACGATCGACCCAACATCTTGCTCATCCTGACCGACGATCAGGGATGGCCCACGCTGGGCTGCTATGGAGGGCAGATCGTCCCGACTCCACATCTCGACCGCTTGGCAGCCCAAGGAGTGCGATTCACAGACGCCTACGTCACGTCGCAGTGCACGCCGACTCGGGCAACGCTGCTGACCGGACAATACACGGCACGAAGCGGTCTCTGGCACGTGCTGGGCTGGTACGGCTACCCTCACGCACGCATGACCGAACCTCTCTTTGCCGAAGGTCTGTCACGAGAGACTTTCACGCTGGCTCGAGGACTGCAGCGTGCGGGATACGCGACGGGCATCATGGGCAAATGGCATCTGACCACAAATGCGGACGGGAATTATATGGGGCTTCAGCCCCAGGCAGCGCCGCACTACGGATTCGATTTCGCACCGCCGCCACTCGCCAGAGATGAGTTTGATGCGGGCCGCGACCGAGGTGTCACGACGTTGACCGACCAGGCGATCAACTTTATCGAACGGAATCAGGCACGACCATGGTTTTGCTTTCTGTCACACCACATGATCCACGGAAGAGTGGTAGCTCCGGAGGAGATCACCCAACGGTATCGAGAGCAGGGGTACGGCAACGAGGGACCGAACCGGGCCGTATATCTAGCGGGCTTGGAGTGCATCGATCGTTCGGTGGGACGGCTGATGAAGCGTCTCGAACAACTGGGCGAAACCGACGAAACGCTCGTGCTGTTCTTGAGCGACAACGGGGGAATCGACGAACGCCTCGACTTCAAGGGCCTCGAACCACCTTATCCTGCTCAGCCCACCTTTCGACCAGACATGAAGGAATACGACAACGCTCCGTTGCGGGCCGGCAAGGGGTCGATCTACGAAGGTGGCGTCCGCGTACCCTTTATCGCCCGTTGGCCTAATCACTTCAGGGCAGGGTCGGTGGTCGAAACGCCGGTGCATGTCGTTGATATCTTGCCGACCTGCCTCGACGTGGCCCGTGCCGGGCCGCCACGTCACCATCAGCTAGACGGACACAGCCTAGTACGTCTGCTGGGTAATGGCAGCGATCCCAACTTAGCCACACGGCCGATCTTTCAGTACTGTCCTTTCTACGACTTGCGGTGGGGGCTGACGCCAAGTGCTTCCGTGCGCCTCGGCGACTATAAACTGGTCGAGTTCTTTGGGGATCGAGTGGACGAGAACAATCGCTATGCTCGCAGACATCGCATAGAACTGTACGACTTGCGCAAAGATCTGGGAGAAACACGAAATCTCGCAGAGGAAGAACCAGCACGAGCACGGAAGTTTCGGCAACAGCTGCACGCGTGGCTGCAAAACGTCGGCGCTCCCATTCCAGTCGTAAACACACATTACGATCCTTCCGCGGCCTTCCTTGAAACGCGCGAGAAGCCCGAGTGGCTCAAAGTCGAGTTTCCCGACTTCGAGGTCCACACCATCGATCGCATCGGCTCGCAGCTCGGACAGGACGGCATTGGCAGATATCGATCGAGACGGCGACTTGGATTGGATCGCCGGTCAGGCCGACCGAACCGGTGGAGAAGTTTGGTGGTGGGAGTACCAGGCTGCGGATCGCTGGGTGCGACACAAGCTGGGCAACGGGGCATACCGACGTCGGTGGTGCCGCGCATGATGTTAATGGCGACGGGTGGATCGACTTTCTGGCAGGAAGCAAGCTACTGCTCAACACTGGCCAACCGCGTTCCGAAGTGTTTTTTGCTGCGGATGTGGGGACGATCTACTCACACGACACAGAGTTCGCGGACATTAATGGCGATGGCCAGATGGATGCAATCGCGAACTCGGACCGCGAGGGTCTTTTTTGGTACCACATTCCCGAGGATCCGAAGGAACGTTGGCAATCACACACGATTGCCCCCGCGCATCAGCACAAGGTGCACGGCGGAATCTCTCCGAGTGCGGTGGGCGACATCGACGGCGACGAGGACGCCGACGTGGTTACAGCACAAGGATGGTACGAGAACGTCGACGGCGGGGGACAACGTTGGAAGGCCCATTTGAACATCGACTTCGGACAAGTTGACAAATACGGTTTGGCAGTGCGAACCTGGGTCGGAGATATGGACGGCGATCTTGATCTGGACGTGGTGCAGTCCGAAGCCGATTGTTCGGATGGCCGCATCGCATGGTTCGAGAACGACGGCAGCGGAAACTGGACGCAGCACATGATCCGCTCGGCGGGCCAGCGGCAAGATTTTCATAGCTTGGTTGTTGCCGACTTCGACCGGGACGGCGATCTGGATGTGTTTCTCGGGCACTGCGCCGCTAACCGCAGCAGGACGCCACGGCTGCTACATCTGGGAAAACCCGGGGCGGTATGCTGCAGATCCATCGTGGGTGGAGCATCTGGTCGCGCGCCATCCCTCTCACGAAGCGGTCGGCGCCGACGTGGACGGCGACGGCGATATCGACATCTGCACCAAGCCCTGGACAACCGGTAACGAGCATATTTTTCTGCGTAACATGCTGGTTGAACGTCGACCGTGAAGGTGACCCAGCCGAGCCGTTTGCCACCAGGAGCTACCTGTACTGACAACGACTTCATTGTCGCGGCGGAAGGAGCAATTGATGTCTAACTGGAAAACTTGGATTGTGTTGATGGCGGCCGTCCTGCTGGGCGCCACACAGAACGCGAATGCATGGGGACAATCCGCTGAGGCCATTCATTCCCTCGAGCTCGACGGCCACCAACTGGGGTACTGGATCTCGCAAGCGACCGCGGCGGACGGACCGGAAAATCTGAGCAAGACTGTCGCGGCGCTAACTCGCGGTGTCCGCAGCGACAATCCCAAGGTCAAAGTAGCCGCCGCCGACGCCTTGGCGGCCTTGGGTGCTAAGGCTAAATCCGCGCTGCCCGCACTGCTCGACCAGTTCAATCATGAATTCAACTGGGTCAGGGTATCCTGTCAGGCAGCGGTCGGCTCGATGGGCAAGCAGGCGGTGCCGGGGGCTGATCGACAAGTTCGTCAACAGCGAAGGCGGTCCAAGGAATCGGGCTGCATTCGTCTTGGGCGGCATCGGCCGCGACGCTGGGCCGGCCGTGCCCACGATTCTGCGAATCATGCAGACCGAGTCGCCCGCAGTCCAGGAGCGATATAGAGGAATCCTCATACAAATTGATCCCGAACGTTTCGAGGTGCAAGGTGCGACAACCGCAGCAGTGGCACGCTTCACGCCGGTGGACGGAGCGGCATCGCCTGCCATGGAAAACGCCGATTGGCCTCAGCTGCACGGACCAGCCCGTGACTCTGTCTGCCGCGAAAAGGGACTGCTCCAGGAATGGCCGGAAGAAGGCCCCGAGTTGGCCTGGACCCTAGCAGGCCTCGGCCGCGGGTACTCCAGCATCGCCATCTCGCGTGGGACGATCTTCACGATGGGTGATCGAGTGGTGGAAGGCGACGAGCGGCAGCTCGTGATCGCCTGCGACCTGAATAGTCGCAAGGAACTGTGGGCCACTCCGGTCGGCCCACCACACCCAGACGGAGGACCGCGCAGTACACCAACCGTCGACGGCGACCGTGTCTATGCAATTGGAAACGGAGGGGGACTTAGTCTGCTTGGACGTTCGTAACGGCCAGGTCCGTTGGAAACGCAACTTCGTCGAGGACTTTGATGGCAAGTTCATGGCAGTTTGGAAATTTAGCGAATCGCCTCTAGTCGACGGCGACCAGCCTCATCTGCACTCCGGGCGGCCCCCAGGCCACCATGGTCGCCTTAAACAAGCACAGCGGAGAAGTGATCTGGAAGTGCGCTGTCCCTGAAATCGGAGAGAAAGGCGCCGAGGGAGCCGGTTACTCATCCGCGGTCGTTGCACAGCTGGCCGGTGTCAGGCAGTACGTTCAACTGTTCGGACGCGGCCTGATCGGCGTAGACGCGGCAACCGGTCGTTTCCTCTGGGGATACAATCGCATCGCCAACAACGTCGCCAATATTACGAGCCCCACAGTTCGTGGCAACTACGTCTTCGCCTCCACGTCTTACAACACCGGCAGCGCTCTCGTAGAGATCGTCCGCGATGGGGACTCTTTCCGTGCTGATGAGGTTTATTTCATCCCGTCGAGACGTTTCCAAAATCACCATGGTGGGGTCGTCCTCGTAGGAGACTATGTCTACGGAGGCCACGGCCAGAACCGTGGTGACCCGGCGTGTATCGAACTAGCAACCGGCAAGGTGGTGTGGAAAGAACGATCTCGTGCACGAGGATCGGCCTCGGTGCTGTACGCGGACGGGCACGTAATCTTCCGCTACGATCGTGGCGAAGTTCACCTGGTCGAGGCCTCTCCGGAAGGCCTGAAGATGAAAGGGAAGTTCAAGGCAGCTGAGGATGAGGGACCCGCTTGGGCGCACCCGGTGATCCATCAAGGAAAGCTCTATCTTCGTCACGCGAATCTGCTGATGTGCTACGACCTTCGGGCCTCGTAGGCGAACGGTGCGCCGCCAATCGTAAGCGCGAAGCGCAAGTTGCGAAGTTGCGCTGCTAGCTCCATCAGAAGCGCGAAGCGTCAGTTTTGATATTGCGCTTTTCGCCTCAATCGGAACCCGAAGCGTGAGCGAGGGATGTGAGTGCATCGACGCAAGTAGTTCCCTCGCTGACGCTTCGGGTTACGAAGGATACAAACCTGACAACGTCATTCAACCCGGACCGTATCCGTTGCCGAGCCGCCGCTGGGTGGATGATGACCGATGTGCGGCCGCTTCAGAAAACCGGTCCACGCCGTCTCCCCTTTGCGGTCCTTGCCTTGAACGACGGATACCAGCTCCCAGCCTTGCAGTCCCACTTCCTGTAGCTCACTAAGTAGGTAGGTCTCCGTCCGCCTGGTCAGCTCCATGTACTCCCACTTCTGCTGTGCCTGAATGGTCGCGGTCTTAGTCATGCTTAACCTCCCTTCTCACCAACCTGAAGTGGCTCGGTGTTGCTGATGCGCCGATCGCGGGAGCCTGGTGCACGGAGGGCAAGCGACGCAGCGACGTCGAGCACTATGACTAGTACAGCACCCGAAGTCGCGAATGAAAAGGTCTTTCTTGATGAGTGGACGAGATTTCTGGCACCTAAATCGCCGAGTTTGATTTAGCGACGCACCAATCAGCCGGAATGCGTTAGCCCGGATTATTCATGAAGATCGTCGCGAGAGGTTGTAAGTACGTTCATGGCAAGGAAGGCGAGCAATTCTTCCGCAGGCGTATTGAAGCAATACGTCGAGGGAGAATTGTGAAGCATGACGAAGCCACGGATGGACTTACGACCTCGCAGCAGATCGCTCATGAATAATTCGGGTTAGCATCCGGTTCGTAGGAACCGTGGGCTAACACCCAGCGGCTGATGTCCCAGAATCACGCTCGGTCGTTTGGTCCGGCGGCTCGCCCCGCGAGAACCAGGTGAAACCACGGTGCTTCTCTTGCTGGGATCGATCCAGGCAGCCCAGCAAGGCTGCGGTGCCTAGAGTAACTGAGAGGGCCGCGGGCATTACCCAGGTGAAACTGAGGGCAGGCAGACCGTGATCGAGAATCTGCCATGTCCGCAGCAAGTCGCCGATCTGCTGAAAGTAGCCCAGGGTGATACTGGTCAGCAATCCACAAATCGTCGCGGCAACCACCGCCCGTTGCCCAACAAATGGCAGGAAGATACCAACCAAGAACAGTCCACCCAAGGGTGCAGTGACCGCATTGAAGGTGCGTGGCATCGCGCCCACGATGCCCCACTCGTTCGGTAGAAAACTCAGGCTGTACGCGGCAACGGTAATAAACAGACCGGCAGCGAGGGTCATGGCCATCGCAGCGCGGACGTGACTCTGGCCTGGGTCCGAGCTCGCTTTGCCACGCCGCCGTACGCGCATGCGCAATTCGACCGACAACACTGTGGCAATTGAATTGATTCCAGAGTCAATACTCGACATGGCTGCGGCCAACAACGCTGCCAGAATCGCGCCGCCGCAGCCAGCCGGCAATCGAGCGACGGCAAAAGTCGGGAATATCAGATCCCGCTTTTGCTGCGGATCGATTCCTGCCTCGAACGGGACCGCCTGCGTCAAATAGTAGTGCATCATTGCCAAGCCGACAGCAACTAGCATCAGGTTGATCCCCACGCCGAACAGCGAGCCCGTCACGAAGCTGCGGCGGGCTGCTTTAACGTCCGTGGTGCTGAAGTAGCGCTGCACGGTCATCTGGTTAGCCACATGTGTGCAGATGTGCCACACGCACATGTGCAACGCCACTGTCAAGACGGTGGCGCGCACTGTCGGATCGAGGCTGAACCATGGTAGTACTTCCTGCGGCTGATTTGACTCGAAATATGCGGACGCAGTTGCGTACCAATCTGGCAACGATGATCCTGTGATGAGGCCGACGTAGGCCATCGTGAACAGGCCACCACCGACCAGCAAGGCGACCTGAATCACATCAGTCCAAATCACGGCTCTCAGCCCACCAAGCATCGTATAGACGGTCGCCACGGCTCCCACCGTGACAATGACGACCGCCAACTCGATTCCGCTGACCTCAGCCAAAGCCCGTGCGGAAGCCAGGACAACAAATCCCATCCACAACACGACCATCGTCAGGAACAAACCAACGCCGAGCATTCGTGCGACACTTCCAAAGCGGCGATCGAGGTACTCATACGCCGAAGTAAAACGAAACCGCATCATGAACGGGATACAGAAGAGCCAGACGATGATCATTTCGACGGGAATCGCCAGCATCTTTCCAAACACATGGGTGATGCCTGACTTCCACACCTCGCCAGGTTCCGAAAGGTACGTCAGACTCGAGAGTAGCGAAGCGATAACACTCACGCCGACCGCGAACCACGGCATGCTCCGTCCCGCCAAGAAGTACTCGTCGTCAGTTCTCTGCCGCCGGGCCAGGTAGGCACCCAAAACGAGCATGCTCGCCAGATAGACGACAACTACTAGATGGTCTTGCCAGGCCAGCATTTCGGCCTACTCCTTACGGGCTTTGGCCCCCGGCGCGCCGCAGAATATTTCCGCCATTCTTGCTGCCCGCTCGGCGCACTTCGAGCCACACAATCGTGGCCGCAATGGTTACAGACAGCAAGAGGGAGTAGGTGTTAGAATGGCGGCCACCGTTTGCGCTTTGAAGCCACGGGTAAGCATCGGTGCGCCGTTTCGATCGTGAGCACGATGGTGACGGCACACGGAGTGTGCCTACTACCTTAAGAAGGTGGCCGGAGACCGCTGTGAGTTGCTACGAATTGACTCTGGTTTGTCTGATGTCTTTGACACTCTCCGCATCACAGGCGACAGCCCAGCAACCATCGCTTCGGGTGATGACCTACAACGTACGTTATGCGGCCGATACGGGCTCCCACACCTGGCCTGAACGGCTACCGTCGGCCTTGGCGATGTTGAACGAATACAGGCCTGATGTCATCGGCATGCAGGAGGCGCTTTATCGACAAGTAAAAGACTTCGCTGGCCATTTAGCTGAATTTGCTTGGATCGGGCTAGGACGAGATGGCGGCAGTCGGGGCGAGTTCATGGCCATCTTCTACCGGACCAGTCGATTGGACCCGCTCGCTTTCGATCACTTCTGGCTGTCGGACACACCAGAAGTAGTCGGCTCGACAACCTGGGGCAACAGGAATCGGCGAATGGTCACGTGGGTGCTGTTCCAAGACAAACAAACCAACCAGCGGTTTTACTTCTTCAATACGCACTTCGATCACCGGATCGAAGAGGCCCGTCTCAAGAGCGCTGCACTGGTCTTGAAGAGGACCGAGCAGCTCACTGATGTTCCAGTGTTGCTGGTCGGCGACTTCAACGCCCAGGCAGGAGACAGCCAAGTCTACAAGACACTTGTTGCAACAGACAAATTCTCAGATACCTGGACGACAGCCGTCCAGCGTGGCGAGGACATCGGCACGTTCCACGGCTTCTCAGGGACTCCACGCGACAGCCGCATTGACTGGATTCTCGCCCGCGGCCGGGTGATCACTGAGTCAACCAAGATCGTGACCTTTCAACAGAATAACCAATATCCGAGTGACCACTTCCCCGTTGTCGCCGACGTGGTCATTGCCGGCGCGGACGACTGATTACCTTTATGGAGTATGGAGCAAAGATATGCTGATCTCGACGACGAACGCTTTGGAAGGAAGACCGGTCAAAGACTACCTTGGTCTGGTCAGTGGCGAGGCCATTCTCGGAGCCAACATCTTCAAAGACCTCTTTGCCAGCATCCGCGACATCGTGGGAGGACGCTCAGCAGCCTACGAACGAGAGCTGCAGAAGGCCAAGGACATCGCCATCGAGGAGATGGTTGCTTCCGCCCAGGCGCTGGGTGGCAACGCCGTTATCGGCGTCGACTTGGACTTCGAGACCATCGGTGTGGGACAAGGTGGCAACATGTTGATGGTCAGCGCCAGTGGTACAGCGGTGGTTGTGCCCTAACCCGAATTATTCATGAGCGATCTGCTGCGAGGTCGTAAGTCCATCCGTGGCTTCGTCATGCTTCACAATTCTCCCTCGACGTATTGCT
This sequence comes from Pirellulaceae bacterium, assembly GCA_965223305.1. Classification (GTDB taxonomy): domain Bacteria; phylum Planctomycetota; class Planctomycetia; order Pirellulales; family Pirellulaceae; genus CBDCWT01. The sequence continues at coordinate 9,335 of CBDCWT010000086.1, forward strand.
ACAATACGCCTGCGGAAGAACTGCTCGCCTTCCTTGCCACGAACGTACTTACAACCTCTCGCGACGATCTTCATGAATAATCCGGGCTAAACCTCGCGCGCAATGCGACCATCGCCATCTTTGTTCATATGGGGCGCCCTGAGCTGATGTACAGACGAATCACCCGAACCGGGGTGCTCGCGTGTCTCACGTTGCTTGGCATGGAGAGCTTGGCAGCAAAAGACTACTTTTTAACGATCGGCGGAGGGTACTCGCCCCCTTCGAACCAGGCATCACTCGAGAAGAACGTCCTCCTGCTCCAACGCCTGGTGGTCCATCAGCTCGACCAACCGCGCCACGACGTGCTCTTCGCAGACGGTGATGACCGGAGGCGAGACCTGAAGGTGGTCGATCGAACGTCGGTACCCAAGGCAAATCGTCTCATGGCCGAGTTCTTCGGTTCGGAACGTGAACTCGGACTGTCGTATCGCAACCACCAGGTACCCCACGTTCGCGGCGCCGCGACTGCGGGGAACGTCCGCCAGTGGTTCAACAGTGTGGGTCAAACACTGCGTGATGGCGATCGTCTGATACTGTATGTAACCTCCCACGGTGACTCCAGCAGCGATGACGAGAACCCATACAACACGTCAATTTCGCTGTGGGACGACGAGCCACTCACCGTGACCGATTTCGTCCACCTGCTCGACCGCTTACCGCGCGGCGTACGTGTCGTGGCGATCATGGTGCAGTGTCATGCAGGCGGGTTCGCGCGATTCCTCTTTGACGGCGCTGACCCCCAAAGAGCCGTTTCTTCTCAGCAACGAGTGGGGTTCTTCGCCACAGTGCACGATCGCCAGGCAGCGGGCTGTACGCCTGAAGTTGACGAAGCAACCTATGTTGAATACAGCACCTACTTCTGGGAGGCACTCGCCGGTCAAACCCGCATGGGCGAGGCAATCGATCCACCGGACTACGACCGGAACGGAGTTGTTTCCTTCGACGAGGCACATGCTTACACCGTCCTTGTGTCACATACCATCGATCTGCCGGTCAAGACGTCCGGAGAGTTCTTGCGCCTCTACAGTCAGTTTCGCGATGATGAGAATCCTCGTTTGCTACCGGAAAACGCGCGCTATGAGGTCGTGTTGGACCTGGCCAGACCAGCGGAAAGGGCCGTGCTCGAAGGTCTGTCGAAACGCTTACAGCTGACGGGAAACGCGAGGATCGAGGCGGCGCGGGGTGAAATCCGAAGTCGGTCGCGACGCGGTCCTCGGGGCCGCGGTCGACGCTTTGGCAGGAGGCGGCCTCCGGACCGTCCTGTCGATCGGCTGCGCCGCAAGATCGCCGATGATCTCGAAGAGAGATGGCCGGAACTAGCCAACCTGCTGAACCCCGTCGCGGTGGAGCTCGTCTCGACCCGTAGTGCCGAGTTCATTAGGGCAGTTGAAGAGCATCCGGACTACCCACGTTATCGTGAGCTCGCTGACCAACCGGCAGAGCGTGCTGATCCCGAAAAGGAGCGCGTCAAATACGAGCGATTCGTTCGCACCGCAGGGAACGTGATCCTCGCGGAGAACCTGAGACGAGCGGGCGACCGCCACAGACTCGCTCAGTACCAGAGCATCATCGGCGCAGAGAGAACCTCACTTTAACCCAGCGTCCGGTAGGCCAGGTCCTCCCGGGTGGGCGGTGGTCTGGCCGCCGCGGCGGCGGCCCGTCACGAGAAACAGACCTGCCACCAACACGCCTCCGATGTAACCCCATACTGCTCCAAGTACGACCAGATGGGCGCACAGAAAAACAGCGTCCGCCACAGTCGAAACACTCGCCGTTAGCACCGGCCCGGCATTCAGACCCGCCGCAATCCAGGTGACGGCAGACCCCAACGGCAGCAATAGCGCACCGGTCCCCATCGAAATGGCGCGCGGCACTGAATTGATCAGCATCTGAGAACCGGCAACCACACTCAAGAATCCACCCAGGCACACCGGTACGCCAACAGGGATGCCCAGCCGCTGGGAAGCCGCGAAAAACGACGAAATGACGAGCACGATGAACATCACGGCGCCCAAACTGAACTGGCGTGGAACGCCGACTGTTCTGGCGATCTCCGGGAGAGCGAGACTGCGTCTCCTGGCCCACCAACAAGCTATAAAGCAACCCCAACCAGGCAGTACAACCAACCCCAGCGGAAAACCGTAAAGGGCGAGCGAAAACGCGAGTTGTCCGCCCCCTGATATCGGCACCAGCACAACGCAGACGGCGATACCCGCCATCTGCCCTAGGAGAAACAAGCCCAGTCCGTGTTCTCTCCACGGTCGCCAATAAAGGCCAACCAGAGCCGCCACCGCGGCGGCGGCGAAACCATAGCGGGACAAGTCGTAGCCGATGGATCCGATAGCGCCTACCGGCAACAACGCCGCAAACCAGAGGACGCCAGCGAGCAACCCGTAAAGCAAGAACGACGCAGCCCGATAGTGGCAGAAAGATGGGCAGCCTGTGGTCGAGCAGTGTGACATGCTCACATTCTATCGTGCGGCGGCGCGGGCACGACAGACGAGCGGTGAATCCCCTCTTCAAGCAAGTCGGCCAACAAGAAACAAAGTTGATCGTCGCCTCCATCAAGGCAGCCCATCACCCAATCAACCTCCTCAGCTGAACTCGCTTGCCACGGAGCCGGAGCAAACGGAAGCTCGAAGTCCTCAGTGCCACTGGATTGCCGCTGTCGACGGGCTGCCGGCGTCTCACGAGCGGCTGGCCGGCCAGACCAACTTGCTGGCCCGCCCAGCCCGGCGATGACAATCTCGCCAGGAATGCCCGGTATCTCCGGCACCTCGATCAGCGCCGCAGCCTGCGCCACCAGCGACGCGTCCGCGGCGTTGACAACACCGTTTCCGCTGACGTCCGCTAACACGAGGGGATCGGAGCGGGGCGTTGCGGCAAGCCCTGTGTCCACCAAAGCGGCAAGGCGGGCAACCTGCGATGCGTCCGTAGCGTTGATGCGACCATTGCCGGAGACTTCGCCGAAAAAAGTGACCACGTGCACGGCGTCGTCGGAGATCGAGGGAATGGTATCCGCGCTCGCATCAGTGATCACCACACTGTGAATGTCCAGAACCTGTTGCCGTCCGTAGCTGGCACTCGCACCCGCGGCGGGAATACTGGCTTGTAGATTCGCCACGACATTGCCACCGGGCGGCAGATCGGCCGTGCTAGTGATGCTGAGCACTGCGGTGCCCGCGGTCGAGGTATCCAGCACGACGGTTGAGCCCTCTGGCAACGCCGCCCCAGCGGTTGCTCCACTGAGTACGAGCAGCGAAGGATCGTAGTCGACTTGGATCTGTACGTTTCTCACACCCGCCCCTTCGCTAAGCGTGAGCGGGATGCCCACCCCGGCATCCGCCGGGAGATTCACATCCTGGCCCGGGCCACGAGCGAAATCCGGCACGCCGACTCTTACCGCATTGGCCGCGGGTTCTGAGATCGTAAAGGTGGTGCTAAAGTCGCCACCAGCCGTTCCGCTCTCGTCGCCATCCAACAACAGCCCCGCCCTGTCCACGAATCCGTCGATCGCGCTGCGCAGCGTCACCGTATACAAGTCCGGCACGAGTGGATCGCCGGTCTTGACAAAGCTGACTTTGCGAAGCGACGCGTCGACGACTAGCGAACCCGACACCGGACCGACGGTGGCTCCCTGTAGCACGGCATCCGGTGCTCCCAACTCGGCAGCCTGTGCGTCGTAGAGGTTCAGCTCGTCCCTCTCCAGATCGGAACTGAACTCCGCAACAAACCCTGAATCTGTAGGCGTCAACGAAGTCACCAGCAGCGATTGTATGTCGTCGTTCTGGATCGTACCGGTTGTCGCCGTCGATGACTCGATCACCTGTGTCGTCGCCGGCGAAGGACTCGAGAGCACGACCGAAAACGTATCGTTCTGCTCCAATAGCAGATCTCCGGTGACGTCGATGGTAACTGTCTGATTGGTCTCGCCAGCAGCAAAGTTGATCACTCCGCTGGGCAACTCGCCACCAAAGTCAGCGGCATCGGCCGGATGAGCGCCGCTGCCAAGCACTGAGAAACCGACAGATGATTCACCGGCCGTATCCCCAGCGCGGCTAACTGAAAACGTAAAGGGCGTCACGCCGGTATCGCCTTCCGGTTTCTCGGCATCCGCGGCAGTGATGGCCAGCAGCGCGTTGCCCTGCCGGTTCAACCACACGCGATTTCCCTGATCCCGATTCACCACGAACGCATCCAAGTCGCCGTCGCCATCCAGATCACCGAGCGCTACGTCGAAGCTGAAGTGTTTTCCCAGATCTTGCTCGCTGTCTGTAAACACGCCGCCGTCGTTCAGCCAAACTCGGTTGCCTTCGTTGAAGTTGGTGACGAATGCATCCAAGTCACCATCGCCGTCGACATCTCCCAACTCCATTCCCCAACTGTCGTGATCTCCTAGGCTCTGGCCGCTGTCGGAAAGCACTCCACTGCCATCGTTCACCCAGACTCGGTTGCCCTGAAAGCTGTTCGCCACAAAAGCGTCGAGATCGCCGTCGCCATCAACATCACCCAAGGCAATGCCGCAACTGTCGTGATCTCCTAGGCTCTGACCGCTATCAGCAAAGACACCGCCAGTGTTCAGCCAGAGACGATTGCCCTGAAAACTGTTGCCAACGAAAGCGTCGAGGTCGCCATCCGAGTCGAAGTCGCCAAGTGAGACGCGTTCGCTGGCGTGATTCCCAAGAATCTGGCCACTGTCAGTAAACTGTCCGCCTTCATTCAGCCACACGCGGTTGGGCTGCCGGAGGTTGGCGATGTACGCGTCTAGATCGCCATCCCCGTCCAGATCACCCAACGAGACGCTGTAGCTGTCGGAATCTCCCAGGCTCTGTCCGCTGTCCACAAACTGACCACCATCGTTGATCCACACGCGGTTGCCTTGAAAGCGGTTGCTGACAAACGCGTCCAGATCGCCATCGCCATCCAGATCTCCCAACTCGATGCCACGGCTGGCATGATCTCCCAGCAACTGCCCACTGTCGCTGAACTGGCCACCTTCGTTGATCCAGACCAAGTTGGCCTGAGTTCCGACATTCGCCACAAAGGCATCCAGGTCGCCGTCGCCATCCAAGTCACCCAATTCGACACCACGGCTGCGGTGGTCTCCCAAACTCTGGTGGACCTCGACGAAGTTGGCGTCGCCGCCTGCAACCCCGGCGCGAAACTGCCACGTGTACGGCGTCGCCGCCTGACCGCCGACCGCCTGAACAGCGGGCGTGACCGTAGCGGCCACAACTTCGCCGGGAAAGAACTCTGCAGTCAAATCGACGGTTACAGTAGCGTTCGTGGCCGAGACCGGCTCGATCAATCGTCCACGCTGTTTCGACTGCACCGAGAAACTCTGCCCCGTCGCAGTAGCAGGCTCAATGTTCGCATCAAACGTGGCAGTAATGTCGGCCGAGCTTGCCGCGACGTGTGAGTTGGCCGGCGGATCAACACTGGTAACCGCGGTCAAAAGTAGCCGTCGCTCGAGTAGCTCGCCGAGCAACCGGCGAGCTGGTCGTGGGCGATGGCTTCCACGTCGAACGGTCACCCTGCGGCCACTGGTCTTGTTGCGCATGGTTCACTCCCCGGTCATCTTCTCGAAGGACGTCAGTCCGGTTGGCTTGTGCAGACCGGAACGAGAGGTCGTAACTGTTTTCGTGGCCAGGAAGAAGCGCATCGAATGGATGTGCCGGCGGCGAAGACGCTGTATCGCGTAGGCAGGTCAAGCGTCCCGCGCAATGGTAACGCGGCGCGTTACGAGCGTCAAGCATTGCGAGCACAATACCCGCTCTGGGGGCCTTGTTGGCCTATCACATCGGCTTAAGATGACCGAACAGAACAAGGCAAACGGAGTAACTATGAACCAACCCATCCGACTCTGGCCGTTGGCGCTGCTGGTGTTGCTGCTGGCGCTGTACGCGAACTTCTGGATGTGGGATGCCGATGCAATCGTGTTCGGCTTTCCAATCAACTTGCTCTACCACGTTGGTGTCTGCGTACTTGCTTCGATCACGATGGTGGTGATCACGGTCTTCGGTTGGCCGCATGAACTAGACCAGGAATAGCATTCACTCTCTCTTGTCACACAATTGACTGGTCTCCACTGATGGTCATCGCCGTCGTCACCGTTTATCTGTTGCTGGTCATCCTGGTGGGCAACATGGGGCACCGCCTGTTCCGAGCGACCGGCGATGACTATTTCATTGCCAGTCGCACCATCGGGCCGTTCGTGCTGCTGATGACGCTGCTGGGCACAAACATGACGGCGTTCACGATGCTGGGAGCGTCGAACCAATCCTATGCCAACGGCATCGTCGTCTTCTTATTGATGGCGTCCAGCTCGGCGATCATCATTCCATTCCTGTTTTACTACTGCGGGACGCGCTGCTGGTGGCTGGGAAAACGGTTCGGCTACGTGACCCAAGTTCAGTTGATTCGGGACCGCTACGGCTCGGGCGCATTGGGCACTCTGTTGTTCCTGGTGGTTGTGTTGTTGATGCTGCCCTACATCTTGATTGGTGTTAAAGGTGGTGGCGACACAATGACTGCGCTCACCGGTGGCAGCTGGCCGGGCTGGGCGGGCAGCCTTATTGTGTGCGGCGTCACATTTGTCTACGTCACTTACGGAGGGATGCGCAGCACCGCCTGGGCCAACACGTTCCAAACTTCCGTTTTCATGATCGTCGGGGCGCTCGCTTGGTTTGTCGTTATGAATCGCTACGGCGGGATGGGACAGGCCATGGAGACACTCCGCGAAAGCCGGCGGGAGTTGGTCGTGGTGGGACGCGGCCGCTTCGTCACGCTGCAGATACTGTCGTTCGCATTGGTGCCGCTGTGCACCGCCGCCTTCCCACACATCTACAGCCACTGGCTCTCCGCGCGGCGGGCCACGGCTTTCCGAACGACTGTCGTGTTCTATCCACTTTGCATCGCTGCGATCTGGATTCCGTCGGTGACGCTGGGGAGCATAGGGAACATCGACTTTGGTCCGGACAATCTGCGAGGCCCGATTTTGGTGGCTCTGATTCTGGACAACGCCAGCGGGATTCTGGCAGGCTGCCTGGCCGCCGGCGTGTTTGCCGCCATCATGTCGTCACTCGACTCACAGACGTTGTCGCTGGGTGCAATGTTCACCGAAGACATTGTGCGTTATTACGGCTTTGGCGGCAGGCTGAGCGATCGACAACAGGTACTCTTCGGTCGGCTCTTCGTGGTCGGCTTCCTCGTGCTCGCGTTCGTCTGCTCGCTGTTTACGACTCGATCGATCTTTGCGCTGGGAACCTGGTCGCTGACCGGCTTCGCCGGACTGCTGCCGGTATTCCTGGGAGCACTCTATTGGCGCCGCAGCACCAAAGCCGGCGCCGCAGCGGCGATTCTCGTCACGACTGGCCTATGGGTCTATTTCTACCTGGACTCGCTGGGCGCAGAGGGACACTATTCCGTTGGCGGAACAGGACTGATGCCGGTCGCCGTCATCGTCCCAGCATCCGCTGTGGCATTGGTCGCGGTTTCGCGAGTCACCAAACCACCGGACGATGTCGAACGATTCTTTCCACCCCAGCTGTGAGCAAAGGTCTGGTAGCCGAATTCGCCAGAGTTTGGCGGAATCATGCAGACCACCAGCCAAACTCTGGCGAGTTCGGCTACGATTCCGAATCAGCCGCTCGGCGTTAGCCGACGGTTTCTTGCGCTCTCGGCTCGGCGGGAGCCTCGCCCTCCCGGTCAATTACCTGTGCCGCGGCTCTCCCATTCGTCAACGCGGTGAAAGCGCCTGGCCTTCATTTCAAAACGAGGCAGCGAGCCGGGGGCCGCGCTCGTAACTTCGACGTAGAATCCGAGCTGGTTGTGAAAGCTGTTCTTGAGTTGCTCCAACAGGCCGGCCACGTCCGGCAGACCCTCCACAGGCTCGACGACCACGCGCAAGTGCTGCATCGAACGGACCGTCCTGACTTCAATACGAAACTCGTCGATCTCTTCAAACTGGCGAACGATCGCCTCAATACCTGAAGGAAAGACGTTGTTGCCACGGACAGTGATCATCTGATCCACGCGGCCTATCACTCCTCCTTCCAGGCGGGTGAGCTGGATTCCGGTGGATGATGGTGTGGTCGCAACCTGGACCAAGTCCCCGGTTCGGTAGCGAAACAACGGACGCCCCCGGCGACCGAGGTTCGTCAGCAGTAGCTCTCCGACTTCGCCCGGCAGCACGGGTTCGAACGTATCCGGCGAGACAACTTCTGCGATGCACTCGGTCTCCAACACCATCAAGCTGCCCGGATCGTCTATATGCTCGGTGGCCAGCGAACCGATTTCAGTCATTCCCCAATGATCGACCACCCGCGCTCCCCACGCCTCTTCGATCCGTTGGCGGACCGCCGGAATACTGCCTCCTGGCTCGCCCGCCACGATCAGCAAGCGGACCGGACCATCTGCCAGATCGATGCCGTTTTGCTTGGCGACCTCCGCCATTCGCAGCGCATACGTCGGCACACAACAGACGACGGTCGCCGAGTTCTGTTCGATCAAGTCCAAGCGTCTTAGGGTGCTCAAGCCACCACCAGGAATGCACATGTTGCCCAGCCGACTTGCTCCCTCAAACGCGGCCCAGAATCCGATAAAGGGGCCAAATGAAAAAGCAAAGAAGAGCCGATCGTCAGAACGAAGATCGATCAAGCTGAACTTCTGCCGCCAGCACTCCATGAACCAATCCCAATCGTCAGGCGTGTCGGGCCAGCGCAAAGCAACTCCGCTTGTCCCAGATGTTTGATGCAATCGGCTATAGGACTCGATTGGATAGGTCAGGTTCGTACCATACGGTGGTTGAGCGGCTTGGTCCTCCACGAGATCGTTCTTGGCGGTCACCGGCAGGCGAGCCAGATCGTCCACTCCGCGTACCGACGCCACATCGACACCAGCCGCTGAAAAACGGCGCTGCCAAAACTTGTTCCGCGACGAGACCAGCTCCAAGAGCGCAACGAGTCGCTCGGACTGCACATCACGAATCCTGGATCGATTCAACCAAATCTGCTCAGGAACTTCGTTCTCAGACATGTTGTTTCTTTCGCCCCAGTGCCGGCTCAACCGTAGGTGCGAAGCGTAAGTTTTTGCAGTTGCACGTATCGCCTCAATCGTAACCCGAAGCGTAAGCGAGGGAATGACTTGCGATGGCACCCTCGCTGACGCTTTTGAAGTTGAGCTGTTGGCTCAATCGGAAGTGCGAAGCGCAAGTTTTGAAGTTGCGCATTTCGCCGCAATCGTAAGCGCGAAGCGTAAGCGAGGGACTGACTTGCGTTGGTACACCAACTCCCCCTCGCTGACGCTTCGGGTTATGATCGAGATAATGTAACTGCAAAACGCGAAGCCGTTCTGGTCGATTCACTCCTTACGTCTAAACTGAGTGTCTAGCCACTGGGAAACGCGAGCGTGCAGCGATTCCTGATGCGCGATCAGCCGTAGCCTCTCCGGAACTCCCCTTAACTCGTAAACGGCGGCGGCACGCTCGACCCATTCACGCATCCTGACACCCGCAGCCTCATCTTGCGGCTCGCCAATCAAAACAGCTCGCGGCGCGATCGCGGCAACCAGCTCAGCCGTCGAGCACCCCGACGATGCGGTGTCGCGAACGGCCTCAGGATTACCGACAACCGACGCGATGATCCGTTGATCCAAGGCCGGCAGGAGCAGCCCCATCGAGCCGACGCGGCCGTCGCTAACATAGCCGATCCGCTCGCCGTGGACTTCTGGCAAGGACTGTAGCACATCAACAGCCCGCATCGCTCGCCACACCGTCGCCATGATCCGCCCGGGCGACTCCCGTGACGACCTGTCCGGCAACAGACAGACATAACCGCGCTCGGCCAACCGTCTCGTGACCTGTTCAGAGTCCGCCTGCAGCGGGTCGTTCCACATGCATAGTATCCCCACGTTGGTACCGATGGGTGCGTCTTTGCGCAACAGCAACTCGGCGCTGTCGCGGCGATGCAGGTCCGTCTGATAGCTAATCCTGCGGCGAACGAGCATCTCTTCCACTACCTCGCGCTCAACCTGCATATCAAGAGGAGCTCGCTGGGCAGGTTCAGGAACCGGCCCCCACGCAGCTTGCACCGCAGCTGCAATCTGTGCGCGACGGCGGCCCCAGTCTGCGGCGTTTCGAATCGGCCGTACAACTCCCTCAGCATCCCTAACAACCAACAGCTCACTTTGCCGCGAATCATCGACGGAGGAAGGCTGGCGAGGCGTCGCGCCGGGACCACGATTTTCGAGCAGATAAAGACCGCTGCGTCCGGAGGCAATCAAATCGAGATCACCATCGCCGTCGATATCCGCCGCCTTCGGATCGAGGCCGAGAGAAACACGCTGCCCCGCGGAGATCGTCCAGCGCTGCCACGCGCGGGTCGTCGGATCGAACTGGTAACGATAGACCGAAATCGGATCGTACGCTCCCGGATCCGATCCGCCGTGCGACATGTAGCGTTTCCCAGCCACGAGTTCCCTGCGGCCGTCTCCATCAAGGTCAACCCATAGCGGTGCATGACCCTGAGACCAGCTCGTGTCGATAGCATGCCTGACCCACTGGCGGTATCCACCCTGCTTGGTTTGTTCCAGCCAGTACACGCCAAACCCGTGGGCGCTGGCCCAAACTACGTCGCTGTCTCCATCCTCGTCGACATCCGCAACGATCATCGGGATGCTCGCCCGTTCGAGGTGAAACTCCGGGTGCCAGTGCCAACGACCAGTGCGCCGATCCTCAGGGGCTTTGAGCCAACCGAACTGCCCGACGATGTCGCCGCGACCATCGCCGTCGATGTCGCCGAACCCCAAACCATGCCCACCCAGTTGCGCTGGAAGATCGTGACGCTGCCAACGAGGCGCGGCTGCGCTCGAGTCATCGTCCCAGATCAACTCGAACCAGGCTGCGAAACGTGCACCGTTGGGCAAGAGATCAACCTGCCCGTCACCATCGACGTCAATCAGCCGACCAGTTTCCATCGGACCGGGTTCAACAACCACATGAGTCGTCCACGGGCCAAAGTCGGCACCCGGGTGCTGAACCCACTTAATACTCCGGCTGCGGTAGTTGACGGTGACGATGTCGGTCCAGCCATCCCGATTGATATCGAGGGCCAGGTGCGCGAATCCGTCGGGCCGGTCTCGGATGCGTGGGACGCTACGTACGTAGTGTCGTTCCCAGTCGGGCGCCTCATACCAGTCGCCTCCACAGACGATATCAAGCTTGCCGTCCCGATTCACATCCAACACGGCCGCGGCGCTGTAGTCCGTGGACGGGTTGATGACGTGGCAGTCAAAAGTGATCTCCTCTGCAGTGCACCGCAAAGCAGCCAGGCCGAGGACTGTCACAGCGAGGAACCAGAGATGAACGCAAGGGCGCATGTATGAATGATGATGGTTGAGGTCTAAAAAGCAAGTCAGCAGATGGTCCTCGGCTCGGTCGGTCACTTTGGTCACACAACGCTGTGATGGATCTCGTGTAGCCGAATTCGCGCGTGAGCCGCAGGCTCACGGGCTTAGTCATAAACGGTGCGGATGTCACTGGGCATCCAAATCCTACCTGTGCGGGTCCGTACCTGGACAGAAATCGTTCCCCGAACTCCGAAAGGAGGTAAGTAGCTAGTACCAGATTAATTAATGGTAACGAAGGAGCCAGGGAGCGATACCTGGGGAGGCGGCGTGTTTCGGCCTAGGCGGGGTGCCAACCTCCGCGAGTCGGTGAAGCACGGGGAGCCCAACAACTCGAAGAGCTCCTCGCATGGAGATGGGTACGGTTAGTCGCCATGCGGACGCTAGGGTGGTTGATGTCGTCGCCTCGGGAAAATGGCTCGTGAGTTGACCGGTGAGGTCCCCCACCGCCCAGCACATAGGGCTGGTAAGTCTGACCATAAGTCGGTGACGAAAGGAAGGACAACGCGATGGATGAGGAGCAGAGGTACCTCCAAACCTCGAAGACCCCCTCGGGGACTACAGCAGAGCCGGAGTAACGACAGCAAGGCTGATCGTGAAAGGCAAAACCTGAGAGAGCGAGATGAGAAGTCGTCTGTCCGACGGGACAATCTGCATATGCGAGCAGTTAGCACATCGTCTGCGGCCGCCAAATCGGCCTGCCCGTGCGTTCCGCCCGGGAAACACGATGGGGCGAGCAATGGGCTCACCAGGCTAAGAACACTCGCCAATGGCGGCGATGAAACGTCTCGCGGTTACAAGCGTGAGGAGGCCCACATGGCCAAGAAACGCAAAGTGCATTCATTGACCGGGAGGATCACTCTCAAGTTGATGAATGTGGCTTGGAAAGCGGTGAAACGCAACCGTGGGGCTGCGGGCATCGATAAGGTGAGCGTACAGATGTTTAACGCCAACCTCCACGAGAACTTGCAGGCTCTGATGCGAGACTTGAAGAAAGGCAACTTTCAACCCAAGCCTCTGAGAAGAGTCTACATTCCCAAAGACCCAAGCGGAAAAAAGCTTCGCCCACTAGGCATTCCGGCTATCAGAGATCGAATCGCTCAAGAAGTGATACGTAGGCTTCTCGAGCCGATCTTCGAGCCGCTGTTTCACGACAATTCCTTCGGATTTCGTCCTGGGCGAAACTGCCACCAGGCAGTCGAGCGGGTGCTGAAGTACCACAAACAGGGATACCGGGTCACACTAGACGCCGATATCTCGGGGTTCTTCGATCAGATACCGCATCGAGTCATCATGGAAGGCCTCGCCCGCGAAGTGGCTGATAGGAACATTTTACGGCTGGTAGAAAAATTTCTACGAGCTGGCGTGATGGAAAACGGAGTCTTCAAACCAACTAACATTGGGACTCCTCAAGGGGGTGTAGTCGCTCCTCCAACGATATTGCAAACACGGGCGGTTTGTTCGATAGGTTGATCCCGAGAAAGAGTCTTCGGCCATGTTATGGCGAAGGCTGGACACCGCCGTAACTGGAATCTCAGCTTCGGGTTGCGGCGGTAAGCAAGCCCTTGTGCCGGGAGCAATCACATGGATGGACCACGGAATCATGCTCGCAATGATGTCACAGCAGTCGTAGCAAGGGAATTCGAGCCGACTCGAATTGAACATCAACTGCTTGCCCAAACTTTCGACCTCGTCTGCAAGGGAGTGATCGACTCGCAGGAAGCTTCAACGAACTCGGCAATGACAAATCACACAACGATAAGCGCGGCTAGACATCTTCCGGCTGGGGTGGATGGTGCGAGGAGGCGTGCAGCATGACAACTCGTTCCGCAGCTGACGCGTCCGTAGCTTCAGTAAGTCGCGTGGCAATCTACGCCCGCGTCTCGTCAGATCAACAGGCTCAGGAGCAAACGATCGAAAGCCAAGTGACCGCACTTCGCGAGCGTGTTGAACATGACGGTCATACACTCGACGATGAGCTGTGCTTTCTTGATGACGGAGTAAGCGGCTCAACATTGAAACGACCAGCGCTTGAACAGTTACGCGACATAGCGTGACCTTGCGGCGAGGCTGCAATCCTCGAAACTTGTCGCTAGCACTTGAGGGGTAGGCACCGATTCGGCGACCACGGGCCGGCGGAACGCGCCGTTGAGGATCTGGCGGAGTGTTTTGCGGCGCGCGGTAGGGGAGAGTTTCTACGAACTCATTTGAGCGACTGTGAGCTCGGCGACCGCGTCCTGGTAGTTCCAGGGCATCCAACTTTCGGGCTGCTGGGCGACTTCCGATGAATGCAGTTGCAGCTGATTCAGGTAGTCGAAAGCGTTGACAGCGTTGAGCTCGCAGGTGTAGATCAGGCTCATGTAGATGTCACCGACCAACGCGCCTCGGCGAGACCGAAAGAAGAGTGAATTCTTGCGATGTAAAATTGCCTTTTTGAGTGCGCGTTCGCACAAATTATTGTCCAGCGGCGCGCCTGCCTTGCGCAGAAACAGTGTCAGTGAGTCCCAACGCTTGAGCAAGTAGTTGATGGCTTCTCCCAAGGCCGAATTGGGTTCGACCAACTTTTCGGTGAACTGCCTTTCGAGCCACTTCTTCAAACCATCCATGGTTGGCTTGCTGTGAGCCTGATGATACGCCAGGCGTTGCTCGGCATCTAAGCCTTCGTCGCGGGCCACTTGATCATGGTGATAGATTGCCTTGAATGCCTTGATCACGTAGCGGCATTCGTCCGTGAACCGGTCATAAAGGTCAACGAAGTTTCGCCGGCCATGACTGAGACAATTTGCCAGAATCGTCTCGAACTCTTGCGGAAGATTCCGGGACAGCCCATCGCACATCTGAATCGGGGCGCCGAGTTCATCCTCGCGATGTTTCAGGACATCCGCCAAGTTCTCACCCGCATGTTGACGCCCGCTGAAGAAGAGCGCAATCCTTAAACCCGCGCGCGTCGCCACGACACCCGAAGTAAACAGGCCGGTGCGGTCTGGATCATGGGGATCTTCGGGGGGAGGCGACTTCTTGGCGCGCTCTCCCATCAGCTCCAGAATCTTGACCGTCGTATCGTCGTTGTAGAGCACGTCTCCTTGAGCAGCTTGCCGGATCAGCTCTTCATAAGCAGCAAGCAGTAACAGAGCGCCTGCGTACACGATGCCCCACTGCGTGGAGGCCGCCAGCGGAATCTGACAGTCCGCTTGCAGCAGCTGCAGTCGGTTGAAAGGCAGCCCGCTCCCATACTTGAGCAGCCCAATCATGCTCGCCACCGTGTGGTCGTACTTCGCTTCCCCCGCATCCTCCGGCGCAGGTGCCGTGAACAACTTGCCGCAAAGATGGCATCGCAATCGTTGCAGGCGATAGACAGTCGCCTGAAGCGGAGCTTGTCCCACGAAACGGACGATGACGTACGGTTTTTTCTCGTAGACGGTGCCCGCCTGGCACTCCGGGCATGCATCACCCGGTGAGAGTGTGGCATGCTCAACGTCTACTTGCGTTGCGCCCGGATAGTCATCCGCGCCGTAACGACCATGCCCCGGTGCTGATTGATCGTCTGGAGAAGTGTCATTCGCGTTGTCGTCATTGGGCGAGTCATCAATGTCCGTCGCCAGATCCTGCTGGTCATCATCTTCATCGTCGAGCAGCCTGCTTGCTTTCTCACTGCTATCGCCGAAAAGAAGTTTGCGCAGCCGAGCGATGGTGGTGTTCTTGTCGCCGACGATCTCGAAGAAATGTTTGTACGAATCAAAGATCTGACGCAGTAACTCGGCATCTGCCTCGCAAAGCGGATGCGACATGGCGCGGTCGAGCAGTTCATCCAACTGCTGAGAATTCACTTCGACGATTTCCGGCGCGTTCATGAACCGGCTTCCGTGCCGAAGTTCGATCCATCTGGGAGCAATGGATCATGAATTGCCGGTGGAAGACAAGAGCAGTTCTTCTAGGTGCGCGGGCTTACCGGACGCCAATCCGGCGCGGCGCCGGTGTGAGCGGGATTACCGGCCGAAAAGAGCACGGATAGCTCATGCGCCGCCATGACTTTCGCGCTGCTATCCTCGTCAGCCGCCGAGGGCCACCAGCCGAAATTTCCCGTCGATAACCGCTTGTGGCAAAGCCAAAACCCTTGGCCGTCATAAACCAATGCTTTGATCGCAGTGCGGCGGCGATTGCGGAAAACGAAGACGGCACCGCTGAACGGATCGTGGCTGAGAGAATCCTTGCAGAGCTTCGCCAAGCCATCGATACCTCGACGGAAGTCGGCAGGTGCGACGGCCACCAGGATCTTCATCTGAGGAGTGATCTGCAGCATCAGCCGACATTCCAGAAGCTACGGCTCAACGCCAGCAGATCGGGAAGGGGCTGCCCTTTCACGTGCACTCGCATGCGAGCGCCGGCGGCGTCCTCCCATTCGATCACACACTCTGGCGGCGAGACCAATGGCGACGACGGGAGTTCAACAAATGTCGACGCCGGTGGACTGCCGCCCACGCGCTTCTTTAGCGAGTAATAGTCGAGCTTCAAAGCCCGAGCTGTCACATGGAGGCCGTGCGTCGCTGCTAGCTTGCTGGCCGCCTTCCAAAGCCGTTCTGGAATTCGTTCGCCCACGGCTCGTGTCTTCCTCCAGGCTGCGAATCGTTGAGCTAAGCGAGCAAGCGGTGCGGGTATTGGCAACTTCTGCCCAGGCATGGACTGTCCTCCGCGATTCGGAAAACAGTCACGCTAGCACACCCCTCGAAGGTTTCCGGCACGCTTGCCGAAAGCACTCGACATAGCGTATGTCGGTGGCTTCCAGAAACTCTATGTCCACTCGCCGGATCGACTCGCCCGACGTTACGCATATCAAGTGTTGCTGGTGGACGAACTGGCGAAGCATGGTGTCGAGATCGAATTCCTCAACCGCGCAATCGGTGTCAGTCCAGAGGAAGACTTGCTGTTGCAGATGCAAGGGATGTTTGCCGAGTACGAGCGCGCCAAGATCATGGAACGCAGCCGTCGTGGCAAGCGTCATGCGGCGACTCGAGGAAGTGTCAACGTCCTTTCAAACGCACCGTATGGTTACCGTTATATCTCCAAGCGGGATGGTGGTGGCGCCGCGTCGTATCAGATCAACGAAGAGCAATCCTCTGTTGTAAAACTGATCTTCGAGTGGGTCGGTCGTGACCGAATATCCATCGGGGAGGTGAAACGCCGCCTGGATGCGAAACAGATTCCATCTCCCAGGGGCAAGTCATGGTGGGATCGCACAACCATTTGGGGGATTCTCAAAAACCCTGCATATAAAGGCTCAGCGGCATTCGGAAAGACTCGCTACGGCCCGCGTCGACGGCAGCTGCGGACTCAACGTGGTCGCACCAAGACGCCACGACGAACGGGCTCGACATACGATACCGATCCCTCTGAACAGATCGTCATCGCTGTGCCAGCGATTGTCTCAGAAGAACTGTTCGCTGCTGTCGATCAGCAACTTGCTGATAATCGTCAGCGAGGTCGCGAACGCAAACGCGGTGCTCGTTACCTTTTACAAGGCCTCTTGGAGTGCGAGTGCTGCGGCTACGCATACTATGGCAAGAGGGTCAGCCGCAGCGCAGCCAAGGGGAAGGTTCCTTACGCCTACTATCGATGTGTCGGGACGGATGCCTATCGTTTCGGCGGCAAGCGAGTTTGTCAGAACAAACAGATACGCACCGACAAACTCGACCTCGCTGTCTGGGAGGATGCCTGCGAGCTACTGCGCAATCCGAAGCTGCTTCGCAAGGAATACAAACGGCGTTTATCGACGCCAGCAAGTTCTTCCAGTGAACGATCGCTGAAGAAGCAAATCTCCAACGCACAGCAGACCGTCAATCGACTAATCGATGCGTATTCAGATGGGGTCCTGACACGTAAGGAGTTCGACCCGAGGATCGAACGAGCAAGGAAGCGACTGAATGACCTCGAAACGCAACTGTCCGATCTTCAGACCGAGACGCGCGAGCAAACAACTTTGCGCGAAGCGTTGGCATGTTTGGACAGCTTTGCAGACAGCGTCAGCTCTAATCTGGATGCCGCGGACTGGACAACAAAGAGAGAAATCCTCCGTACATTGATCGCTCGTGTCGTGATCGAGCCCAATCAGATTCGAGTCGTGTACCGCATCAACTTCCCCCTTTTTGCGAAGAAAGCTAGCAAAGCTGGTGGCGAAGAAGTTTTGCACTTTTGTTGGAGGAGCGGTTTCACCACTGATTTCGAATGTGGTTTTGAACCAGTTCGATTGGTTTCTCCAATCGAAGATTCTTGAACCACCAAGACCCTTCGGTCCAAACTTGCAGTTTGTGCGGTACGCCGATGACTGGTGCGTGTTTCTTAGCAACCAGGACAAGCGGCGTGCCGCCACTATTCGTGATGAGATTGCTGAGTTTCTGCATGAACAGTGCGGTCTTCAACTCAGCCAGGAAAAGACCAAGATCACGCATGTCCGCGAGGGCTTCGATTTCTTGGGATTCCGCCTCATCCTGAAGCTCGGAACGCGGGGGCGGTTAACACCGCATATCTTGGTGAAACCGGAAGCAATGACCAATGCGGTCAGACGCATCAACGAGGCTGTCCGATGGGTGGCCGCGCAAGACAGTCTGGCCGTACGGGTAAGGCGGGCGAATGCTGTCTTGAAAGGATGGGCCAACTATTATCGGCCGGCGTGCAATGTTAGCGCCGCCGTTAACACCGTCCGTTCTCATGCGTTCTGGGCCATCGTATCAGCGGCCCAGCGCAAGCTCAATTTGACGACCGGCCAGGTTATTCGCCGGTTTTATGGTGGACGGCGTGGCAAGAAGTGCCTCACAATCCACGAGTACTCCCTTTGGCAAGGACGTGTGCGGTTTGACGGCCACATCCAAGCTCCGAAGGAGTACCACCCTGATGACCGACTTCTCCCTCCGCAGTTCGAGGAAGGCTTTTTCTTCTATGAGCCGCGACGGGGAGGACAAATGGATATGAAAGGACAGGCGCTGCGGCGCGCCAGCTACCAGTGCGAGCAATGTGGTGCCGGGCTTAGCTGGATTGGTTCCTATCTCGATCACATCAGGCCCGTCGGCGAATTCGCCAGCTTTGAACAGGCCAACACGCTGGACAACGTCCAAATGTTGTGTCCTACTTGCCATCGAGAGAAGACTCGACAGGAACGTTCAAAGGCAGTTGAGAAATAGCTGGAGAGCCGGATGCTTGGAAACTTGCAAGTCCGGTTCGGGGTTGGGGCGGGGGGTGCAACTCCCCCCGCCTACACCACACAACATCGTCGTGGTTCTCCTGTGGTAGCGGGAAGTGTCAACAGCATCCCTAAGCGATAGGAGAACCGCTCTTTTTCTTCAAGACTCTTTCATAGATATCAATGCAGTTTCGAAGCTTCCGTTTCTGGCGGTGTGGCGGCGGAGTGGTTCACTTCGGCAGCTTGGTGGAAGGTCAAAAGGTCGGCGGAGGGGCCGAACCAGGCCTGAAAATCGGGAGAGCCGTCGGACAGGCTTGACGGTATCCGACGAGCGTAGGCCCATCACTGGAAATCATCGTTCTCGCTTGGGACAATATCGGTCGAAAGGACAAGAACTCCATGTCATTCCTATCCCGGCTCTGGTTTCGTAAAGAGGATGCTCCTGAGTGGCACGTTGAGGTGATTCACAAAGCAGTCGCGCGGTTTGACATTCCATTCTATTCTTGGGCGGGGCCCGTTGACCATTTCATTCTCGATGTTCACAACGGGTGGCTCATCGATGAGAATGGGTCAACTCTTAGGACACGCGACGGCGGGATTAGCTGGCACCCTCGCGAGTTGGAGTCCTATCTGAACGGCAAAAGGAGAACCGAACGGCACAGCTACTCAGGAGTTTCATTTTTAGACCGACAACGTGGCTGGGCATTCGGGTGTAACGAACCCCTGCTGCAGACAGACGACGGTGGTGACAGCTGGACACCAGTCCGTGGGGTCATTGGAGTACGCTCGCTGCAGTTCATTGACTCCGTAACGGGATGCGCCGTCGGAGACGATGGTCAGATACTCCTGACCAACGACTCTGGAATATCATGGAAACGGAAACGGTGCCGTGTTTCACTTAACACGACCGCGAACATGGGACCATACCGCGGGCATCTTAACCTTAACTCTGTCTGCTTTGTAGATTGCAAGCATGGTTGGTGTGTTGGTACAGAGGGTGTCGTTCTGTCAACTAGGAACGGCGGGAGAACATGGCGATTGCAGACCAAGGAGGCCTTTCCACACTTGACATCAGTGCACTTCGTTGACTCCACGCACGGCTGGGCTGTTGGGGAAAGCGGCTTAGTAATACGCACTGGCGACAGCGGGAGGAGCTGGAGAATTGTTCAAGGGGTACCTTCCTCCAGTTATCTAACGAGTGTTCAGTTTCTGGACAAGCAGAACGGCTGGGTGACTGGCGGCGACGGCACTGTAATGCGTTCCTACGACGGTGGTGAGACATGGAGTCTGGTCACCACTCCACTGGACCCTGACGGTCAGTATAGAGTGAACAAAGTCCAATTTCTGGACTCCGAGACGGGCTGGATATCTGGACCGCGGGAGTCGTGAAGACGTGTGATGGCGGTGAAATCTGGAGCTGTGTTGCGAGTACAGCCGAGTGTGACCGGCAGGCAGATATCTTCTCGGGCAACGACACCGACACTACGACCGACGAACCTGAACCAGAACGCCCCGTAAAGGAACGACCCGAAGTGAACGAAGCAATTTTGCAACTGGGAAAAAATACTTTTGTTCGCCCACCAGCGCATAGAGATACTCTCCTCAAGTTTGGTGACGAGGCGATACCCCATCTTCTTCCGTTGCTTGATTTGCCACTGCTCCGACATCAGAACGACCTGACTGACGAATCCACTGACTTCCAAAATAACGTCACAATCGTCGCGGAGGCGGCGAGACTGCTTGGCCAGCTTGGCGCGACCCAAGCGATTTCAAAGTTGAAGGCTCTATCAAGCAGTCACCACTTAGAAGTCCAACGTGACTCGACCACCGCACTTACCATGCTCGAAGCGAAAACCAGTCACCTTCAATTAGACCGCGGCGAACCATACGAACAAATTGCCAACCTGTGGACCACCATTTTTCAGAGCAGACAAATGCCCCACTCGCCTGAGGACTTAAACAAGTGGGCTAAGGAAGCCATCGCATGTATACATGCCTTGGGTGCGGCTCAAGAGAAGAGGGACCAAGCGTGGGCAATGCTCGGAAGCCTGTACTACAAATCCGTTCATCCCGAATGGGATGGCAACGCAAATCGTGTGGAAAAGTGTCCCGAAGCTAAGAAGTGCTTCGAGGAGGCGGTGAAAATAAGGGGCCTCGACCGTTGGAAGAAGCTCGCTGAGAACCTGTGATTGGGTTCTCCTCGCTCGACGCACTTCCCAGTGCGTAGAGTCCTATTGTTAGGGTCCCCTACCATTGGGACTGGCTACGCAGGCAGCCACGAACAGAAGCAACAGCAGCGAAATCACCAGCATTGGAATTGGATGTGCCGCGAAAACAGCGACGAGAATCGAGCCGCAGAAGAGCAACCAGGGCACAACTACAGCGTAATGCAACCAGCCCCAACGAATCGGCTCGCTAGTCGAACTACAGCTCCCGGCGCAGTATCCCGAATCAGAATACCAGCCTTCATATCCTCCGCCACAGCTCGGACAACCACCGGACCATTCTTCCCACGCTGCTGACGTCCCTTCATTCTCGGCACGTTCGTTCATGCTCATGGTACAGACCCCAGGTCTACCGGCGGCGATGGCCGTAGGACAAGCGAGAAAGCCTCCTAAGCGGAATATGGACCACTCGCGTCTCCGTCCCGACTCTCCAATAATCCGCATTTGGAACACGTTCGATTATAGTAAACAATCAGTCCGCCAGGGTTATCGTTGCAGCCATAGTTCGACCATTTGCCGAACTCATGTGGCACTTCTCCCTCCACTGCTTCTTCACTCGTGCCGAAGCAAAGTGCCCAGCTATCGCACCCCGTACGAGGCCACCGCAACCAACACACATCGCAAAGTTCAGCATTGCCGACTCCCTGGCGTGTTTGGGTCACGCACTTCCTAGGCTGTGATAGGTCCATGTTCTAACCAAGTCGCTACGACTCCGACTTCTGGGATGGCGAATTCGGCGTCGTGTCAACGTTCATTACTGTTCCCTTGTCGTACACCAAAAGCACGTTGTGCACGAGGGGGCTCGAACGGAGCGCCACCTCATCGGCACCACTCGTGACTAGCGCGTAGTCAGTATGGGTAACCTGGTCGCCATAGTCGTTTGCGTACTTGTACACGCGGTAGGCGTGGTTGGCCCGCGCCATGTTGGCAATGGTTTCCGTTTCGCTGGTTCCGCCGTAATTGTTCTTTGCCGATTTCATGGAAACGCTGCTCACGGAACACATCCTTTCGCCAAGCGTCGCCAATGGCGGTCCTATCGAGTACCTTTCGACGCGCAGGCTAACTTAGATTTGGACTGGTTAGTGATTACCTGCAGACTTCAACGCTGCACCCTACCCCGCAGGAGACGGTTGGTTGTAAGTTCGATTCGGCGTGAATTCTTCAGTTGGCAGCCCAATACGTTTGACGTGATTAACTCTCCAGAGCTTTCGCGGTTGAACAATTTGGACAAGCGACGACGCCACGCCCCTGGCAACGACTGCAATTAGGGTCAGCCACCTCCACGTCATAGGGGTCATGAGATGTGTAGTCCGGTGCTCTCGACTCGATAGTAGTCGTCTTTAAGCAAGAGCAATCAACTTGCTTCGAACCTTTGCAAACTGAGCACTTTCGCTCTTTCATTCTCCAAGCTCCAGTTAAACCTACTGGCGACGCTCCCGTAGGAATTCTGTTTTGCGCCAGTTGGACGTTGAGCTTTAACAGTGTGCTAGAGTTTAGCACCAGCTTAAAGGAGAAGCTCAATGTCGAAACGGAAGCATTTAACGCCTGATCAGAAAGTGGCGATTATACGCCGGCACCTGCTGGAGAATGTGGCGGTCTCCGATCTGTGTGACGAGTACGGCATTCATCCAACTCAGTTCTACACGTGGCAGAAACAGCTGTTCGAGAATGCCAGCTCAGCGTTTGAGCGGCGGCCGAACAAGGCAAACCAGCGGCGCACGCAAGACGCGCAAGTCAAGAAGATTGCCCAGCTCGAAGAGAAGCTGCAGAAGAAGAACGAAGTCGTGGCCGAACTTCTGGAGGAGCACGTCCAGCTAAAAAAAGAACTTGGGGAACTCTGAACGGAGTTTGGGTTCCCCATCAAACCCGCGATACCGTGGTGGACTATGTCCGCTACTGGAAGGAGCGAGCCGAGATTCCGGCCAAGCAGATCCTCCGCTGGATGAAGGTCTCCGAGGGGACGTTCTACAAGTGGCGGCAGCGTTACGGCAAGGTGAACGAGCATAACGGTTGGATCCCGCGCGATCACTGGCTGGAAGAGTGGGAAAAGCGTGCCATCCTCGACTTCTATTGGGACCATCCACTGGAAGGATATCGCCGCTTGACGTACATGATGCTCGATGCGGATGTGGTGGCTGCTAGCGCCTCAAGTGTGTATCGCGTCCTGAAGCGCGCCGGCGTACTGAATCGCCGCAACAGCAAGCCATCGCAAAAAGGTAAAGGGTTTCATCAGCCTCGTCGTCCGCACCAACATTGGCACGTCGACATTGCGTACCTGAACATTGCTGGCACGTTCTACTTCCTGTGCACGATTCTGGATGGCTATAGCCGTTTCATCGTGCACTGGGAAATCCGCGAGAAGATGGAAGAGGTAGACGTGGAAACGATCCTGCAGCGCGCTCGCGAAGAATACCCGGGTGAAACACCGCGGATCATCACGGACAACGGTCCGCAGTTCATCGCCAAGGAGTTCAAGCACTTCATCCGCATTAGTGGCATGACCCATGTGAAAACGTCGCCTTACTATCCCCAAAGCAACGGTAAGTTGGAACGCTATCACCGCACCATCAAGTCGGAGTGCATCCGTCCCAAGACGCCGCTGTCTCTCGAGGATGCGCGTCGCGTCGTGACAACGTACGTGCAGCAGTACAACGAACAGCGGCTTCACAGCGCGCTGCAATACGTGACACCACTGGACAAGCAGCTTGGTCGGGAGCAGGCGATCTTTGCGGAACGCGATCGCAAGCTTGAGGAGGCTCGCTCGCTGCGTGCACAGCGACGCGCCAACCAGCGACCGCAACTTCGTGAACGTGGCAAGGATGCTACACTGGAAGTGGACTGGGCGGAGGATACGGCTCTGCGGGGACGCAACCGGAGCGCCGACCCAGTGGCCAAGACCGAAGAGTCCGGCTCCTTGCATGGCCAAGGGGCCAGCTCTTCTGTTACTGATCCCAACTCTTCGGGATTGGCACCAAAGCGACAAATCCCAGGGGGTTTGGGGGACAGAGTCCCCCATTCAAGAAAAACTGCCGAAGGTCCTTCATCAACTTGCTAATTCAAGTACGCCGAAACTCAACGTTCCGCTGAACCACTACAATTCGACGCTCGACCAATTGCAGGCGGGCGGCCAGTTAGTCTTCTGTCCATACCGTAGGACCATGTATCGGGGTCCCGTTTTCATATTCCCAAAACCCGCACATCCGACACGCCCGCCCAAAGTGAACAGTGACACAAGGGGCTCCGTCGTTGCCCAAGTGTTCCCATTCCCCAAAGTCATGCGGGCATTTCGTCTGCCACTCCTTTCTTACTTGTGTCGAAGCAAAATGCCTAGCAATCACACTCCCGACCAGTACACCACAACCAATCCCCATCACAAATTTCAGCATTGCGGACTCCCCCCGACAGTTTGCCCCGTCTGCATTGTAGCCTTCGCATTTCGCTGGCTGAAGAGTCGTGCGCCCCTCCAGGCGCCACACGCGGTAGGGCACGTCCACATCGTCCGCTGCCACGGGCCTGAGTCGTCAAGTCGAAGATTGCTAACACGCGTCGGAGTGAAACGCCGACGCGTTCGAGGGCCTGCGGAGTGACCAGTTTCGGCGCACGAACCGGCGCAGTTCGAGCAGGTGAGCGCGAGTTACCGAAATTCCGTTCGTGCAACCAGTGGAATCGCCCCGTGCGGCGAAGCTCAGCATCTGTGACGAGCGTCCGTGTCAAGATGAGGACAATCCGAGGATCCACCTGCCAGTTGAAGGGTGCGGCATAGCGGCGCCGCTTGATGCCGAAATGGGGCGGTCTTTGCCGATAAGCCCGGCCCATGACAACGCGCGCAGGACTAATGAATCCGTTTGTTCTGGGTCGACCCGTCGGCGGAGCCGTCATAGACTACTCACATAGGCCGCTCCCGAGCAGAGATAGTTACAATCGGCTCGCCCTATCATCTATTGCACAACGTTGAATAGAGCCGACGGCTGAACAAAGCAGTGGAGGCCATGTCATGAGAGACCAGCGAACTCGCCAGCAGGTCGTCCGTGTCACGTGGTGGTTGATCACACTTCTGGCAACAACCCTTGGCTCGGCAGAGAATCTCAGCCGGACCAGGTTGCCGAGACAAGAGCTGACACACCATCAGCCTCGGCACGTAATACTGGCCGTTGGACATATGCCGAGAAGGAAGTCGAATTGGACGTTCGTGAAGGCTGGCGCCCGAGCGGCGGTTGGGGCGCGGGTGAACGTCGATATGCGCAAGACGCCGCCACCGACGTCGGAGACAAACACACGAAGTTCATCGTCAACGACACAAGGTCTCTGCACACCTGGATCCGCTATGGCTTTGAGGTCGATACCGCTCGCTATCCGATTGTGGTTATGAAGTACCGTGCTCAGGATGTGGCAGACCACGGGTGGTACAGCCTCTGGCTCGACGATGGCACCGGGCCAGCCGGAGGAGGCGTGGAGGTATTCCTTTTGGGTGATCTAAAGAGTGACGGCCAGATCCACGAACTCCGCCAAGATCTACGGGAACTTGAACCGAAAGGAATGATCAGGGGAATGGCGTTGGGCGTGATGTCCAGCGAATCATCTCCTGCCTTCGTTGAGCTGGTCGAGTTACGATTCGAGCGGTCCTTGGAGCAGCAGAGACTACTTAAGTCCGGCGGGCTGGAGGTGGTGCGTCAACTTCCGAAGACGACTGTGTGGGGTCTGATACGTGATCCGGCGTACGAGGAGGGTAAGAACCAACTGGGCGGGCGTTACGTGGCGACGGTCAAACGACTCGGAGCGGGGCATATCGAGGTCCGCCTTGAGCAAAGCGGAGGATTTGGCGGGAATGCCATTATCCTCGAACTGCGGCAAGAGGACGGTTCGTTTTCAGGCCGGGCAACATTGCCACAGTGGACTGACTTTGGCGCTTACAACGGAAAGCTGAGTCGCAAGCTTTCTGCACCCACTGGCGGTGTTAACATAAGCCAGTTCTCAAGCGACCGAGGTTCGACTGAAGTCAATGTTGGAGAGTTCGAATTGCGCTTTGACGTGGGCACGCTTCGTGGGTCGTACCACGCATCTGAAGTTCGCTAGTTCTGAGGTCCAATCAAATCTCCAGCCTTCGTGGACGCAAGCAACGTAGTCCGGTTAGGCGCCACGACACTTGCTGTGCGTTAAGTCTGGCCTAGCCATACAGTTCCGAAGCAGACCTCCACTTCCTTAATGCACGGCGTCTGGCACTTGGCTGGTCAAACTCGACTGCTCACCCCACGCTCGCGTCGGCATAAACCCAGCATAAAACGCCGAAGCCTGTTCTCGACTTGCGGAGCGACCGGTTTCGGCGCACGAACCTGCCCAGTTCAAACACTTCCGTGCGAGTTAGCAAATCACCCTTCGCGCAACGGGTGGAATCGATCGACGCGCCGAAACTCTGCATCGCTGCCGATCGGCCGCGTCAAAATGAGCACAGTCCACCGGCCGGTTGGGTGGCAGGGACAATGTCGCGTCGCTCGCTACCAAGCAGGTGGTATGCGCCCGGAGGCTGAGCCTCAACACACTGCACAGACGATGAAGCCAATGCCTTTTCGGAGCTGCTGCATCTGGCAGAATCCTCTGCATCTTCACGAATCGCGGCCATTTCCAGCTTGGAAAGAGAACCTTGTTTGCCTGGCTCTTATCGGTGTTTTCAGCGCTACTTACTGCCCACAACGAAGAGTGACGGCGACGGCAAATCGTGCTACCATTGTGGTGTGACCACTCAACATGACATTTCGCTAACACCAGAGCTCAAAGAACGCATCGCAGACCTCGCCGCAAAAACTGGGAAGGCGTGGGATGAAGTTCTAAGTGATGCTCTGGTTCAATACGCAAGTGCCGTACCCGAAAATGGCACTACACCTCGGCGCGAGTTCGGCTGGGCGAAAGGTATTGTGCTCGCGGAAGATTTCGACGCTCCGCTTGAGGATTTCAAGGAATATATGGAGTGAGGCTCCTCCTTGATACCCACAGCTTCCTTTGGTTTTCGGCAGGAAGCAACAGAATCTCACCGACAGCAACGAAGCTAGTTGCTGACTCAGGAAGCGAGGTTTTCGTTAGTCTCGCCAGCGTTTGGGAGATCGCAGTCAAGCTAAGCATCGGAAAGCTTACTCTTCCTACGCCCTTTCCAGATTTTCTGTCTGAGACAAGACGGCGTCAATTTACCGTCCTTGCGATAACCGAGCCGCATCTCTTGCAGGTTGCGGATCTGCCACTTCACCATCGCGATCCCTTTGACCGGTTGCTGGTCGCCCAAGCCATTGTGGAAAACATGCCAATCGTCAGTGTCGACGAGGAGCTTGACGCGTACGGAATCGAACGCATCTGGTGAAATTGACTCATCAGTCAGACAGCAGCATAGTTCAACGACGGCCATTCCAATGCCGGAAGTTTCGGATCTTAAAGAAGTAACGATCTACACGGACGGAGCTGCGGTTCCAAATCCAGGGAAAGGCGGCTACGGTGTTGTTCTTCGGTTTGGAAATCGCTCCAAGGAGCTCTCCGGTGGCTCTGCGCTAACCACAAACAACCGGATGGAACTAATGGCGGTCTGCGCTGGGCTGGAAGCGTTGAAGGAGCGCTGTCGGGTCAAGCTTCACTGCGACTCACGGTACATCGTTGATGCGGTGAAAAACGGATCAGCTTTCAGGTGGCGGGAGAGTGGCTGGGCGATGAACGCTTCAAAGACCAAGTTCGCAAAGAACGTGGATCTCTGGGAGCGGCTGCTTGCGGCCTACGAGAGATACGAGAGACACGATGGCGAGATGATCTGGGTGAAAGGCCACGCCGGCATTCAAGACAATGAGCGGTGTGATGAGCTTGCGACGGCAGCATCGAACCAGCTGAATGCTCCGGCTGATCCGGGATACAACCCTGAGCCGAAAGACGTCTCGACTGCTGCGCTCTTGAGCCAGCCGCTCCCACCCAACCAAAGACCAAGATCACAGAACCTGGCCAGCCCTGTCGGAAGTGCCAGACACCCGTCATCAAACGAACCCCGAAAAAGACAACGGTAAAGCCAAATCAGACCTACTATTTTGACACTCCTCACTCATCCCAAGAGTACCCTTCTGGCCCTTTACGGATCTTTTCAAGGATGCGAACCGCCGACAACTCTGGATATTTGGCGATGATCGCATCGACTTGGGGCTTGTACCGATCGAGCAGGCTGCCACGCTCCGGTGCCCGAGCCTCATCGGGAGGGTTTTCCATTGCCAGCGCTTTCTTGACCGTCTTCTGGCAACATCGCAGGCGTCGCGCGATGGCTCGCTGCGACAATCCTTCGATCTGTGACAGACGACGGATCTCCGCCCATTGCGACACTTTCACGTCGACACTCCTAGTCCGAATCTGGAGGGGGCAGGAGGGCTCTCAGGGCATGTAGATCTTTCTGTTGAAGGCGACCAACCGGCAGAGAGAGCACTTGAGTCAACGGTGGCTGATGGGCCACCAGGTCATGTGTCAACAGATCTTCGCGCGCCGCCACCACGTGCTCTTCGCGCATCCGCAGACGAACCGCGATCGAGCTGTCGCTGTAGTACGACAGGCCGTCTTTGTCGCTGACCGCACTCAGGAAGAAGTACAACACGATGGCGTCGCCGGTGAGCTTGGAAGCGAACTCCCGCAAGAAGCGACGGTCAATCCATGAGAAACCCTCACGAGGAGGGCGGCGGACGCGATTTCGGATCAGGATGCGTTTCTCGATCATCACCGGTTACCTGCTGACTGTCGCGACAAGGTAGCCGGGACTCCGCCGCATCGCGAGAAAGAAGGACCGTCTCGTCACAGCCGAGGGCCAAGTTGCGGCGAGGGTTAGCCGCCTGGTCTTGTGACACGGCACACTTAACGCGCCGTGCTTCATACTCCAGGTGACGTTTGAATCGACCAGCCAGAGTCTTGCGAGACAACCACTTCCGTTCACGGTCCCGGACGCGGGCTACGTCCCGCCGGCACTCCGCACCGCAGTAGCGGGCTTGATCGTTCGAGCAAGGTCGCAGCGTTTCGTAGCAGCCGACTCGGTCGCAAAAAGGCGCGGAACTTCTTTCTTTGCGTGACCACGCGCCGGCGGCGGGCCGGAGGTCACCTCCAGCAGATCGGTCGGCAGTGGAGGAACCACCGCCTTGCTGGCCCTCACGCTGGCGGGCTCGGCGTTCCCGCTCCGCGGCGGCTCGCTGTTGGCGAACTTCCAGCCGCCTACGTCGCCGCTGCTGGCGTTTGGCGGCCTGCCACCGACGGACTTCCTTCAGGCATTCGGAGTCCTGGCAGTAACGCTGCCTCCAATGCTGCGGCTGGTAGCGGCGTCCACAGCCCTTTCGCAGGCAGATGCGCGGGCCAAGCCGACTCGCCGAACGACGTGCTGATGGACTATTCTGGAGTTGTCCCAAGGGAGGTAGTTGCTCCCGATGGGGCCGCCCCACTCCGAGGCAGCGCGCGGAAGGAAACGGAGAAGGACACGAGACAGATAAATCTGTCCCTTCGAATAAATCTGTCCCTTCGAAGAAGAACGGAAGTAGACGGCCTGGAAGGAAATTCAGGCAAGTAAACGCGCGGGTCTTCGACCCGCTGTTAGCGCAGGCAACGAACGCGCTGGTCCCACCGGGACGTGGACTCATGAGATTTGATACCCCATTTGCCCTGTTGTACTGGGGACAAGTCCGCTCGGTGCACATGTAACGTCAAAGCGCAAGCTTCTGTCTATGCAACTTGCTGGTAGTTCAGCAGTGGCTTCTCACGGTTGATGAAGTTCTGCAGCCAGGAACGGCGCGTGTCCTGATTGCCTTCGGTTGCTGGTGCGACCTTCAAGATGAACGTATCTTCCTCCATCGCACGAAGCCACTCTGGCAACCCGCGATCCAAGTGTCGTTCAACTCGCTTCCGAAGACTCCGCGTCTCCCCTGCAAAAATTGGGCGAGTGGAATCAAAGAACGCGTACGTTCCCGGTATGGTGTCCACGTCGTCGAGATTGAGCCTCTTCAGTGGTCCGACCGAGGTTAACGTGTACTCTGGCGCGTCATCATCCAGAGGCTTCAAACGATGCGTTTTTCGCAAGTTCAATGCTGCACATCGCAACTTGATCTCTGAGATTCCTGACACAAGCTCCCTCGCCAAGCTATCAAAGTGCTCCCGCAGTTTCGGATCGCAGAGAATGCGATCCAGAGTGGTGTTCTCGGTTCGTTGAAGAACGCGAACAGCGATCTCTGATGCGTACGCATAGTCATCGTAGTCATTGAAAGTAAGCCGTTGCGTTGTGGGCGGCATAACGATGCCGTGGCGAGCCTTTGACTTCGTGTCCATCTTTCGGATGCGCATAAGGACATGATTGAGCTCTCTCTCGGCATTCTGTAGCCCTCGCGATCGGCACGCCTCAATGAAACGAGCGTTGTACTCGGGTTGCACGATAACGGCGTCAGCCGCGAAGCCCTCGTGAATCTCTGCAAATGCTTCCACTACAAGCAAGTTAGAGATGTCTCCGGTTTCCAAGGGCATCGCCAACTTAGTATTGGCGAGTTGATTGAGGCTTACACCTTGCTGCTTGGCCTCAATCTCAAGGCTGCGATGCAGCGACTTCGCCACGCGTACAACGAACTTGCCGCTCTTCTCGGGAGTAGCGCCGCCAGCCGTACCAAACTTCTTGATAAGCTCCTCAAGAATCTTGTTGATTTCTTCGTACTGCTTTGAATCGTAGAACGCTTGGCGCTCCATCTCCGCAGGGAACGTCGACGCGATGCGGCCATTTACTGGATCAAAGAGCGCATTGGAGAAATCAGCCCACGTCTTCACGCAAGACTTCAGCTCTTTCGCGTATTTCAGAACCTGATTGGCTTTCGCTTCAATGGACATAGCAACACCTCATTGAGCCCCTTCGCCATCGTCGATGGTCAAAATATTGACCGACGGTGGACCCACCTCGAAATACATCGCTTTTTGGCCAAGTTCCTTTCCGATTGAGTAGACAACGGCCTCCAGTTCCTTGACCCGCTCCTCGGGTATCGCGACCTCCACGCGGATCGACTCTTCCTTTTGTCCAAACCAAGACCCTTCTACTCCGATCACGCTGTAGCCACCGAATTGGCGATCCAATGACTGCAGGATCTTGACCACCTTCGCTGGCTCGACCGATCGACCGTCGTTGTATGACGTCGGTATCAAAAGGCGACATGGACAAAGCATAACGCCATTAATAGTACCATATATGGTATCACCATCAAGCACAATCGGGCGACCGTCAGCGCAACCTATTGCGTTGCAGTAATTTATGATGTTGACCGGCGTGGTGGACAGTCTTAGAATGGGCTCGAAAGGCGCGTTTTCAAGGGCGAAAGGCAGGTGGAAAGTGTCGATCGAGCAGGTTGTTGGTGGCCAGCAGACGTGGCACATTGCCACCGGCGATTGCGTCAATTTGATGCGGCAGATGCCTTACCAGTCCGTTGATTTCGTCTTTGGCTCACCCCCATATGCTGAGAAGGGAGAGCGTTACATCGGGGGTGCAAAAAAGTGGTCGACCGACGACTGGGTCGATTGGATGCTCGTAGTGACCACCGAAGCAGTACGCGTGTCCAGAGGTTACGTCATGTGGGTGGCAAACGGTGCGGTTCGACAAGGCGTCTACCTGCCGGCATGCGAGGGTCTAGTGTGGAAAGCTCATCAAGCTGGGCTGATCTGCGAACGTCCGTGCATCTGGCATAAGAACGCACCGCCGAATCGGAAGGACTGGTTTGGAAATGACTGGGAGTTTGTGCTTGCCTTCAAACACGCAACAAGCGGTCTCTACTTCGATTGGGAGGCAGTGGCGGAACCACCCAAGTATCAGGCCGGTGGTCGCTTCCGTCAGCGTACGTCAAACGGAACTCGACGACTCGGCAATGAGTACCCCAAGAACAAGCTTGCTCGACCTCGCGACGTCGTGCGTGCGACCGTAGGTGGTGGACATCTTGGGTCCCCTCTGGCACACGAGAACGAAGCACCGTTTCCAGAGGCACTGGCCAACTATTTCGTCCGTTGCTGCTGTCCTTCTGGCGGTGTGGTGCTCGATCCTTTCAGTGGTAGCGGGACGACCGGCGCAGTGTCTTTGCGGAGTGGACGGCGTTACATCGGATTTGATTTCCGAGAGTCCCAAGCCGATTTGACGAAACGGCGTCTGGCCGAGTACCACCAGTCAATTCCGCTAACTGGTTGACCGTGAACTCCCGACGAAGACGCTCGTCGTTCTCAAATGGTATAAGGAGAGCCTCGACGGATGAAAGAAGGGCTGGAACCGCTGATGGAGCAGCTTGAGGAGCCGCAGGATAGCGATCCGTGGCTTGGCCCGGAAGCCGATTAACCTTGCCCACTTCTTCACCACACTCACGGTCTTCGTCGTCGATGTGCATCTGCACAAACCACCACTCATGGGCCGAGCCGCTCATCCAGTTGGTTGCTCGATAGGCGAAGCGCTGATTCAGTACCGAAGAGAAGTGTTGTCGACGTAAGTCAGTGCCCCCTCAAGGACTCGAACCTTGAACCTACTGATTAAGAGTCAGTTGCTCTGCCAGTTGAGCTAAGGGGGCTAAGTTGTTTCACAGAAGCCTTTTGTTGACCGATTGCCTGCAGTTCGTAGAATACATGTACAACCATTCCTACAACCGAGACCAAGTCCAACAACGCTTCCGTGCCAAAGACTACCAGAAATACCGCGTCCCGAAAATCGGGTGCCGCTGGGCAAAAACCAAAGAAACCGCACCCTAACTTTCCGCTCACGCCGCATGCGACTGGCCGCTGGTGCAAGAAGATAAAGGGACGGATCTACTACTTTGGCACCTGGTCTGATCCCGACGGCGCACTCGATGAGTGGCTGGCGGTCAAGGACGACCTGCTGGCAGGCCGACAACCAGATTACAACCGCGACGGCCTCACGGTTCGTGACCTCTGTAACCACTTCCTTACGGATCGCAAGCACCGGCTGGAGACGGGCGATATCGTCTACCGCACGTTTGAGGCCTACCACCAGAGCTGCGAGCGGATCATCGCTGCTTTTGGCGCTACGCGGATGGTCTCCGGAATAACGCCACGGGATTTCATGCAGCTGCGCACCAAGATTGCCAAGCAGTGGGGGCCAGTTGGGCTTGGCAACGAAGTCAACCGCATTCGCATCATCTTCAACTTTGCCTACAAGGCTGGGCTGACCGAGAAGCCGGTTCAATTCGGGCCCACGTTCAAGCGGCCTAGCCGCAAGGTGCTGAGGCGAGCCCGGGCGGAGAAGGGTCAGCGGATGCTCGAGGCCGGGCAAATCCTGAGGCTCCTTGAGGCTGCTTCCGTGCAGCTTCGGGCCATGATCCTTCTAGGTGTCAACTGCGGGTTTGGCAACGCGGATTGCGCGACACTCCAACGGGCAGCCGTCGATCTTGGTTCTGGCTGGGTTGATCATCCGCGGCCCAAGACGGGCATCGACCGCAGGTGTCCTCTTTGGGCTGAAACAGTAGAAGCGCTGACAGAAGTCGCAGAGCACCCGCAGACCGCGAAAGCTCAGGAACATGACCGACTCGTGTTTATTACCAGTGCGGGCAACCCTTGGGGCAGCGAGAAGGCGGACAGCCCGATTACGAAGGAATTCCGGAAATTGCTGGACAAGTTCGACATGCACCGACCCGGCATCGGCTTCTACACGCTGCGTCACGTTTTTGAGACGATCGCTGGGGAGTCCAAAGACCAAGTTGCGGTGGACTTTCTCATGGGACATGCCAGTGATGATATGTCAAGCGTGTACCGGGAACGAATCAGCAACGAACGCCTAGCCGCTGTCGTCGAGCACGTTCACACTTGGCTCTTCGCTTGATCGAATCGTTGTGTCGATCTTCTTAAAAGAACTCGATTACGCCCTGTTTCTGCCGGGGCTTGCGGCGGGGTGTGGTGGCTGTCTGTGCTACCACCTGACGCCGATCCTCGAACGCTGCCAACGCTTTGACGTCGACGAGATAACGTGGACGGCCGGTACGACTTGTGGCAGCGTTGATGGCTGTCAATTCACCCGTTCGAATCCACGTGAGCACCTTCTCAACACTGACGCCCCACATCCGTGCGATCTCTGGCGGGGTGAGTTTTGAGCGTTGGATACTCATTGCGCACCAGTCTTGAGTTAAGGCACACGGCGCATCCAAGCTCTTTGTTCATCTGCTCTATTCCATGCAGCACGCCTGTACTCAACTAGGCACGAATCACGTCGCTAATTTGCGCAGTCGTCCCATCGCACCCGAGTTTTTCTCCTACGCTCCCCACGCACGATGTCCAGCGTTTTGCCGTCCTGGCGTAGCCCATGAGAAACGGCAAAGCGGCTTGAGCCCGCGCGAGTAGATTCGCTCCTCGCTGCGGCGGAGCCGAAACAGGAGTATGCAGACTATGAACACAAAGGGACGACTCACATCAGCTGGAAACTTCAACTTGGCTTGCGAGCAGGTAGCAATGCCCAATTGCGCGCTTGGTGAGTTTAGCTTTCAAACGATGCTAGACAACGGAGTGCTAGTTAACGTAACGGCTTGGGCCACTCGCGAGATGGGGTTTCCGCGAGGCAAGATCCGTCTTGTCGTCTCGGTCACGGCCAAGTTGTGGAGGGTACTACATCGGATTCCAAAGGCGCTCACTTTTTTTCAAACCATGCGTGGCCGAGGACACGACACGTTGTGGTTGGCTGCCTGGGCGTTGATGAGAGCGCAGCAACACTTCGGACAGAACTGGGCAGCGTTTGCCGTGCCCTTGCCAACTGGTGAGATGGAGGAAGATGCGAAGGTGCTGCGCGTTGAGTACGTAGCCGCAGCAGACGGTGGCCCTCTTGTCGTCATCGGTCTGACTGACGAATTCCCACTACCTTAGGACCACCCGGTACCGTTCCGGGTGGTCCTCCTTCATTGAGAAAGGGTTACTCCGAGTCGTGAGCAAAGTAGATGCCGATTGGCCATAGCAACGGACACGTAACAAGGACAATGGCCGCCACAATTGCACAAAGCCGGATTGTTGTGTTGACGCCTGCTCGCAACAAGAACGAGTCGCTCTCCCATCGTTGGCGTGCCGCGAGGAATCGATCTCTAAGCCTCGGGCGCTTGCAAGTCGACCAACGGTACCAGCGCCGCCCAGTCGGGTGGGCACATGTCGAGCGGTAGCTAAAGCGATAGGTCCGTCCGCGCCAGCAATCGCAAATCGTGAGCATCTTACCACGCCCCGGATTGCGCTGGATGGTGGTGACCGGTGCGTCTAGTCCACTTGTCTTGGATCTGTCCGGGCAGTCTGGCCAATCGGAGTACTCAATTCCTTGAGTCCTGCCAAAAACCTGATCCCCGTAGCTGAAAGTACCATCGGCAAAGAACGTGACTCCATCGAGCCCTCCCACCGTGAATTCGGAGCGCTTTTTGGGATCGAAGAGTAAAGTGGCAATCAGGCAGCCAGTGTCGTCGGAACTTGTGCTATGAAAACTCGGCGGCTTGATGCCTTGCTGCGGTGCTTCTGCACTGGCATCTGAAGGGCGTTCTTCTTCTCTTGTTCGCTCGCGTGGCCGACTCATTCTCGCTGTGTACAGCCAAATCCTTTGCTTCGAGTCGAATTTGAAGCCGTAAGCCAACCCAGCTGCGTTCTTCAGTGTAAGCATGGCTCCGACGCCAGGAGCTTTGCGAAGTGACCATTCTCCAACAGTCAAAGAGAGAATCGGTTGCTTTTGGTCCCGTGGGATCCCCTCCTGCGTTAGCAGAATCCTGCCGTCAGCAATCAAGTCAAGCCATGTGACCGGAATAACTCCCGGTGTTACCGGGAGCCATTTGCTGGCCAGGTCCTTCCTTCGTACCCTTGCGATTGTGCCGGTCATGTTTGGTCACTCCTCATTTGCCGTGGATGGTTTCTATCACATTGCCCTCGGCTACAAGGGCACGGTTTGGGAATCTGTGTTTTGCACGTTGCCAAACAAATCCTCGATAACGGCAAGCTGCCTGGCAAATCTGAGAAAATCGCTGACGCGTGCAAAAAGTTGTCGCGTAATCCGTGCCTGGGTTGATGGCGGAGCTGGCCACGGTCATCACCGCGATTGGTAATTCAACGCAATGCGAACAAAAGGGGAGATTGAGACGCTGCTTTCGGATTCATCAGTCCTGCGCCAGCACACAGGGTTTGTGCGTGTTGGCGGAGGGACAACAACGTGGGTCACCGCTGCTGCTGTGGAGTTCGCCGCACGGCAGACGTTCCTCGGAGCGCTTGTCGCGTTTCGTGGCCACTTTGTTAGGAGATGATGACATGGACCTTGGAGACGTATTGACAGCGATTGCAAAGACGCTTCAACCACCAACCAATGGCCAAGCAAAGCAGCCTGGTCAAAAGAAGGGGAAAGAACCAACGGGTGTGATACCTGTCGCATTGGCGGAAAACCAGCGAATTGACACTCGCTACTGGGAGAATCCGGTGAAGGACTCCGCAGAGATTCGTATTGGCTACTGCAAGTCGCGAACCGAAGAGTCCCATGAGCTGGCAGCGCTGAAGCGGCGTAACCGTGTGCGAGCGACCGAAGTGGAGAACCGCTTTGACTCGTTGGGGGAAGAGGCCCGCCTGTTTCACTTGGAGCTGCGCCGGCGGCCACTAAAGACGATTGTTCACCTCCGCCGACTCTTGAATCTGGTGCGGCTCTACGGCCGCCAGGAGGTGATGGAGGCGATCACGCGGGCCCGCGAATATCAAACCTACGATGCCGCTTACGTAGAAACTATTCTGTTGCAGGCGCGTCGGCGGCGCGAGCTGCCCTCCCCGACGGAACCGCGTCCCCAGCGTGAGGAGTTGATCGACGAGATTGACTTGGATGAGCCGGATCCGGGAGCGTACGACCGCTTCTGTCGCGACGAGAATTACCAGGAGCCACTCGATGACTGACCGTCAGATTCACAAACTGCTGCTGCAGGACCTGGCGGAACTGAAACTGAATCAAATCGCGGAGTGCTACCGCGAGGTCCTCGACGAGGCTTCACGCAAGAACTCCTCCATGCTGGAGGTGCTCAGCACGTTGATTTCGGCAGAAGTCTCAGCTCGCCGTCAGCGGGCACTGGAAAGCCGGATACGGAAGGTCAAGTTGCCTCCACGCAAGACGCTGGAGGACTACGACTTCACCTTCCCCAAACGGATACCCAAGCAAAAGCTCCTGCGGTTCTTTGACTGCGAGTTCGTCGCGCAGCACCAGTGTGGCGTACTGATCGGCAGAACAGGAACCGGCAAGAGTCACTTACTCAACGCACTGGGTTATGTGGCTTGCGAGAAAGGAATCTCTGTCCGTTGGACGCGAGTGATCGACATGATCAACGTGCTCACCACGGCGCAAATCAATGGAACGCTGGAAAAGAAACTGAGGGAGTATACTCGCCCTCAGTTGTTGCTGTTGGACGAACTGGGGTATCTGCCCATCGACAAGCGGGGCGCCGATCTCATGTTTCAGGTCGTGGCCGCTCGCTATGAATGCGGCTCGATCGTCATCACGACCAATCGCATCTTCCGGGAATGGGGCAAGATCTTCGACGTCGACAACACGCTGGCCACAGCGATCATCGACCGCTTGATGCATCACGGCGAAGCGATGGTGATTGAAGGCAAAAGCTATCGCACGGGTGAAGACGGCGACGAATGACACCGCGCTGCTTCCGGTAACGTCTCTAACCTGGCGTCTTCACAAGGCTGGGCTGTCTGCTATCGAGCCGCGGCATCTCCCTCGTTCATCAGTTCTGACCGCATTCGCAAGGCCGGGCGGCAAACTGACCGAGCAGCAACTGCCACGACAAACTCCACCGTGGACGCGACGATGTGAAGACGCTCTTGATCACGGGAGGCACTTAGCGACCGGGATTCGCTCCGCTCATCGCCCGCCAGCATCGGACCAGGGTGGCTATAGCGCAGCGACGCGTGTTGCATACGGATTGACTGGGGGCCCAGCACGCCCTTCACAATCAAGTGAAGCTGCCAGTGGTGCGAGTATGCGGTTCAACACTTGTTCCTCGCTCTGTCGAGCGTCTTCTGGCAAGCGCCCCAATGGTGGGTTCTTCCAGCTCTGCCTCGCCAACCGATGGTAACAAGCAACGCAACCGCAGATCGCTTCATTCGGCGGCGACCCCATCGTCTCACCCGCATCCACGCCCGCTAACCTTCAGGCCTCCCTCGACCCATGCTTGGCAAAAACTCGTCGGCACCCTAACTCCACAGTCTGCAAACACGCTGTGCCGAGCGGCGTGGTTGTATGCACCATCCGTCTGGCGAAGCTCCACTGCGGGCTTCGTCAGCGCTGAAACTGCGGGCGACGAATCCGGCGGTCCCAAGTAATTCAGACAAACGGAGCAAATTACCATGTTAGCTGCCAAGAGATGGAGAACTGGCCTCGTATTAGTCCTCGCCGCGGCTACTTTGGCGGCCGTCTTACTTGGCTATTCTTGGTGGAACAAAACTCAACCGATGCGTGACCTCTCGGCCGCCGTTGAGGCCAGCAACCTTGCAGCGGAAGACAAGGCGTTGCTCACGCGATTGGCCTGGAGCAGGAGTGCCTGGGAGACCGACCTATTCAAGGACATTGCGGGCCCTGTGTTCAAAAGAGTCGCATGGCAGAAACGACATACGAATAAACAAGGCCGAGTTGTCCACATTATCCTCTTAGATTCTTATGTCAAACCCGTCGCAAGTGCCTCCTGTCCCCTAATATGCATAGTCACCGATGAGCATCACGAACTCCTTTTTTGGGAAAGCGTCGCTCCTTACTCAGTCGGCTTTGTATCCGCATCGATGTCACAAGTTGGCAATTTGGATGTACTTCGAATCACAACCTTTGCCAACTGGTTTCGGGGAACCGGAACGTATACCTATGAGATCCTCAAGGACAGATTGATCCCGGTTGGAGAACCAGAATACGAGAGCCGTAAAGACATTCCGAGGGGTGGACGACCTTTTGCAATCGATCGGAAAGGGCTACCAACCACCCAACACTGCGAAATCTTACGGTCATCGACCTATCCGATTTTCCATAGCATATCCAAGACCAGGTCGCCGACTACGTCTTGGAGCTCCCAGAAAATCTTTTCGACAGGACGATTCCAATCGGATTTTAGTCATGGCTTGCACAATTAGCATCTCGGATTCACCAGATGACGTCTGGATGGCCCAGAATCGGATTTTTCACGCTTTTGCCGCCGAAGTCGTCGGCCGATTTTCGGGCGACGATGAGATCGTAAGACAAGTCGAATTGGCCGAAGCTACAAACGGTGTCTCGTTGGACTTGCTGTACGAGGAACATCCAGAGCTTTCGATCCGCCTACGACAGGCATTCCAATCAGCTGCGAATGACGTTGCCCAGGGCGGGACTTCGCTTTCAGGTGGAGCGATTGATTCGACGCAGATTCGGAGCTTGTTTTTCAACTTGGTGAAGCTACTCGACAGATTTCATCCTGAAGAAAAGGAGCCTCCGATCAGAGAATAGTCCGAAGCTCCAAAGGACATCGAGCACCTGACACGGGTCTGGATCCGTGGAACATAACCCGATTTTGAGTTGACGTCATGTTGGATCAAGCGTCGGATCCGTTTAATACACGAGCTGCAATGGATGTGTCGTTTTAGACGGGACCCGCGTGGCTCGATCAGGTGTCTTTACCGACGATCGTGGCATATCTCCGGGAAGCTCTGGGGGGATTAGCTAGCGCAACGCACGCCCGGATCACGAACGCCTGGGCTGCCTGGAACAGGGTTGAAAGGACGGACGCCTACTCAGGCCGAGGTAACGGAGCAAGCACTCCGGATCGACGAAATGTTAGCGGATCGTGGGTATTTCCAAAATGAGCGATTCAATCTCTTGTGAAGCAGAAGTGCTAGAGTTGTTGTCAAAGGTTCCGTCGCCCCCTAACGAGGAAATTCCGAAGGGTGCGACGGACGAGCAGATAGCGCAATACGAGAAGCGAATTGGCTTGACTATACCTAGCAAGCTGCATGCGTGGCTCGTTATGTGTAATGGCCCATGTGTTGGACCTGGGGGGGTATTCGGTATCGATACGCAGCGCAAGGGTCAAGACATTGAGCACATTCTTACGTTGCATCCAAGTTGGCGCGAGAAAGGATGGATACCGGTTGCAGGAGACGGATGCGGCAATTATTACGTCGTTGCAACTAAAGGGGAATTCGGGGAAGGTGAGCCGGTACTCTTTATTGACACAATGGAAGACGATTCCGTCCCAGCGTACGTTGCTGCATCTGATATCTGGCGATTTCTCAGGTTCTTGCTTAAGAAGGAACTTGGGGAATCGAAATGGCCTTACAGAAGTCGCAATCAGCGATCCGGATATCCTGTCGTTCCATGACGTGATGTTGCCATGGAATGCGTGAAAGTCATTGCCACCGGCGAATGGGGTTTCCATTCAAGCCACGGCGATGTGTCCGTGCCATGGAGCCATGGATGGCGCAACGCACGCCATGGAAGCGGAGCTGCCCGAAGCGCGAAGCAGCGAAGACGTTTCCAAGTATACAATAGCGCCGCGTTGAATCACCGAACAACATTGCGTCCGATGTACACAATCAAGGGAGATAGCAAGGCCAACTGACCGAGCGTGATTTTGCGATGTCAGCCGCTGCGTTAGCCCACGATACCTACGAAGTCGGAAGCTAACGCATTCCGGCTGATTTGTTTGACCGTGGAACGCGGTTAGACTTCGATATCACGTCTATCGCACAGAGCACCTGCACGGTCGGCAACGTCACGCGGAGCGTGACGTCTACGTAGTCATCACGCTCCGCGTGATGAAGCATCGCATGTAGTGTGAATTCTAAGATGGTCCGCCCGACCTCTCGAAGCACGTCCTCCAATCGGTTCAAACAGCCCGGTCGTTTTGGGAGTCGGCCAGCCGTGTGAAAAAACATCGCACTGCCGTGACGAGTCGTCAAGCCAGCGGCACCAGACGAATCATCAAATTACTCGGGACAGCGACGAGAAGGGACTTCACGGGTCCAGAATCTGATGTAACCTGTGCCATGGCGTTCCTTCTGGGTTGTTTGGCTGCGAACCAAAATCACCTATCAAGACACGGACGCTTTTTTTCTCCGACACCGATCTTCCATGTTAGCAATCTGCCCAACCTGCTACTGGGCGGACTGCACCCAATAACAGTTCGGTAGGCCTGCAATCTTAGGAAGTTCGAAATCGCATGACAGGTCAGGATAAGGGTAAGTTTCGTCAACCACTAGTTCTTTACTACGCCACCACTGGTACCATTCGCGCTGCTGCACTTCCTCCGGATGTCAGCGAGAATTCTGACTCGTTTCTTTTCGAGGGCGTTCACTTTGCGCGCACGGGCGATGGTCTTGTGTTTTGGGACTACCTCACACTTCCAGGCGGCGAAATCACCGGCGTGGTATTGAATGATTTTGAGGTCCAAACATCTCTTGAACGGTCTCGCCTTCTGACGGCATCTTCCAATGTCACACGCAACGATTACGGCTACTACGTCCGCCTCGTGTCCAGTGATGTAGAACCGGAAGTTGATGGTTCGCAGGCATTCGGTTGTTCCCTTTTCGAGCACAACGCGGAATGTCTTCTGTTGCTAACCGACTGGCATCAAAGAGGGTATGTGTTCTCCTTAGACTACGGATTGATCACTCCTCCGTGAGTTTTGGCGCAGTATCGGTGGTTGGACTGGTCAAGGGAGCTGTGCAACCATGAGTAGTCTCACCAGGCGCTTGAAATAGGGGCACCCTCTATACAATAGCGCCGTGTTGAATCACTCGAACAACATTGCGTCCGACGTACACAATCAGGGGAGATCGCAAGGCAAACTGGCTGAGCGTGATTTTGCGATGTCGGCCGCTGCATTAGCCAACGGTTTCTACGAAGCCGGCTGCGAACGCATTCAGGCTGATTTGTTTGACCGTGGAACGCGGTTAGACTTCGATGTCATGGCTATCGCACAGAGCGCTTGCACCGTCGGCAACGTCACGCGGAGCGTGACGTCTACGTAGTCATCACGCTCCGCGTGATGAAGCATCGCAAGTAGCGTGAACGACCTCTGTTCTACGGCCTCTTCAAAGCCGATCAGAGTCCCAGCACGTAGGCGAAGATTAGCGGCGCGACAATCGATGCGTCGGAGTGGATCATGAACTTGGGACCCGACTGGTCCAACTTGTTCCAGGTGATCTTCTCGTTGGGCACCGCTCCCGAATAGGAACCATACGAGGTCGTCGAGTCAGAGATCTGAGCGAAATAGGCCCAGAGCGGAACGTCTTCTTTGAGATCTTGAATGAGTAACGGCACAGCGCAGATGGCAAAGTCTCCAGCAATGCCTCCACCAATCTGAAAAAAACCGATCGGCGACTGCCGGCAACTGTCCCGATACCAGTTGACCAAGTGCTCCATCTGCCGGGTCCCGCCCGCCACCACCTCGTGCCCGGCTAAGGTCCCATCCATCACCCTGGCTGCAAAGACGTTACCCATCGTGGAGTCTTCGAAACCTGGAGTGTAGACCGGGATCTTTTTCTCCCAGGCTGCCACGGCCCAAGAGTCCTCCGGTGAAATCTGGTAGTACGGCCGCAGTGCGTCGTCGTCGAGTAGCTGCCAGAAGTAGTCGCACGGCAGACGCGTGATACCCTCACGAGCCGCTGCCTCCCAGTAACTCAGCAGCAGACCTTCGATGTGCCGAACCGCCTTTTCGGGAATGCAGGTATCGGTCACCCGATTCAGCTGCGCCTGGAGCAGCTGGTACTCGTCATCAGGTGATAGATCGCGGTAGTCGGGCAGTAAGCGGTATTCGTCGTGCGCCACCAGGTTGAAGAAATCTTCTTCCAAATTGGCCGCGGTACAAGAGATCGCGTGAACCTTATCCTGGCGGATCATCTCCGCGAGCGAGATGCCGAGCTCTGCAGTACTCATCGCCCCAGCCATCGACAACAGCATCTTGCCGCCTCGATCGAGGTGACTTCGAAACGCCTGGGCCGCGGCAAGGGTCTCGCGGGCGTTGAAATGTCGGAAGTGACGTTCCAGGAACTGCGAGACAGTCATCAGAGGTCATCGAGTTGTAGGTAGAAAGAGCGACTCGTCGCTTGGCCGCGCAGCGCCGTATCCCCCGAACACCTCGTTGCGAGGGGACGATGCTAGCCCGAATTATTCATGAGCGATCTGCTGCGAGGTCGTAAGTCCATCCGTGGCTTCGTCATGCTTCACAATTCTCCCTCGACGTATTGCTTCAATACGCCTGCGGAAGAATTGCTCGCCTTCCTTGCCACGAACGTACTTACAACCTCTCGCCACGATCTTCATGAATAATCCGGGCTAGTGCAGCGGCATATCACAACTTAGTCCGCCGGCCGCCGGTACGTAGCAAGTTGTTGAGTAGTCCGCGACCATCCGGTGGGCGCTGAATCGCCAAGCCAGCGTGCTGATCGAGTTCATCATTCGCTTAATCCAGCGGCGGGGCAGCCCATCCACGTCACGGTCGTAGAACATCGGTATCACTTCGTCTTCAAGTGCGGTCAGTAGGGACTCGGCGTCGCGCTGATCGGTTACCTCGTCTGAGACGTGCGCCATGCCGTTTCCAATGGCGAAGCCGTTTGAACCGTCGTAAGCCTCGGCCCACCAACCGTCTAGGACGGAGAGGTTGAGAGCGCCGTTGAGTACCGCCTTCTGCCCGCTCGTTCCAGACGCCTCAAGCGGCCGCCGGGGATTGTTCAACCAAACATCGACTCCCTGCACCAGGTGCCGGCAGACATTGATGTCGTAATCTTCGACGAACACGATCCGACCATTGAAGCGGGAATCGTGGCGGGTATTGACGATGCGCTGGATCAGCTGTTTGCCCGGTTCGTCCTTCGGATGGGCCTTGCCTGCGAATACGATCTGGATGGGGCGTTCCGTGTCCCCCATCAGAGCCAACAGCCTG
Source organism: Pirellulaceae bacterium (assembly GCA_965223305.1). Lineage (GTDB taxonomy): Bacteria > Planctomycetota > Planctomycetia > Pirellulales > Pirellulaceae > CBDCWT01. The sequence continues at coordinate 53,071 of CBDCWT010000086.1, forward strand.
TCCAGATCATGAAGCAACAAGTTCGCTCGCTTGTACGTCGCGAAACGACGTGCGAAGCCGACCGTCAAATGGTTGGGATCTAAGACCGTGCGCGCCGCCTCAACCGCCTCCTCGCTCTCACCCCGGCGTCGGCACTGCCGGCTCAAACGCCGCCGCACAAACTGGACCATCAGGTTCTTCAACGCATTGTGCGTCTCCCACAACTCGCCCGGGTCGACGTTGCGGATGCTCTTCCAAACGTCCGGTTCCCCCATTCTCAGGAACCAATCTGCAGTGAAATTGCGATCGTATAACTGCTGCATCTGCCAGGCGAGCCAGCTGGGGATATGCACCCCGTTGGTAATATGCCCAATCGGAATCTCCTCTTCGACTCGCCAAGGCCAAAGGTGCGCCCACATCCGGCGGGAGACGTGACCGTGCAACGCGCTGACAGCGTTGGCTCGCCGCGACAATTTCAAACCGACGACGGTCATGCAGAACGACTCGTGTTCGTTTTGTGGTTCCACTCGTCCCAGTCCCATCAACTGCTCGTAGGAGATGCCCAGTTGGTCTCGCAGGGGACCCAAGTGCTCTTCGACGAGACTTCCGTCGAACCGATCGTGACCGGCGGGGACCGGCGTGTGCGTTGTGAAGACCGTTTGCTGAGCGACCTCTCGCAGAGCATCGTCGAAGTCCAATCCCTGGTCTTGCATCCTTTCACGAATCACCTCCAGCGGTCCAAAGGCACTGTGCCCTTCATTGAGATGATAGACCCCCGGTGTGATTCCCAACGCGCGAAGGGCTTTGACGCCGCCTACGCCGAGCAGCAGCTCCTGCCGGACTCGTGTTCTCTCGTCGCCGCCGTAGAGGCGACTGGTTAGCTCGCGATCTTCCGGTCTGTTGCCCTCGACATTCGAATCCAACAGGTACAAAGAGACCCGCCCCACCTGAACTTGCCACACTTTTGCGAACAGTTCGCCGTCTCGGGTCGCGATGCGGATCGAGAGCGGCTTCCCGTCGGCCGCCCGCGCGGGCTCCAACGGCGTGTTTTCAACCTTGGTGTCCTGATATTCCTCCTGCTGTAGTCCCTGCTCATCCAAGTGCTGCCGAAAGTAACCCTGACCGTAGAAGAGCCCGATGCCGACCATTGGCAGGCCCAGACCGCTGGCACTCTTGATGTGATCACCCGAAAGCACACCTAGCCCACCCGAGTAGATGGGCAGCGACTCGTGGATGCCGAATTCAGCAGAAAAGTAGGCCACCGGCCGCGCGCCCAACACTCCCGCGTGCGTGCCGCTCCAATGGGGAGTTGTCGAAAGGTACTCCTTCAGCCGGCGAACGGCGTGGTTGATGCGGCTGTACAGCACCATCTCGGCTGCCCGCGAGGCCAAACGATCGGGCGTGAATTCGTGCAGCAGGGCGATCGGGTTGTGGTCTAGCTGTCGGAAACGGATCGGGTCCAAGTCTCGGAACAGGTTGATGACTTCAGGGTGCCAGGACCACCAGAGGTTCTTCGCTAGCAGCATGCACTTGTCGTATAACGCCTCGGCCCCGAGCTCTACAGAGCTAAAAGGACTCGTCGGAGCGGGTGGGCGAGTCGCTTCGATTTGGCTCATCTGCTTTCCTTTCAAGAAGTTAGGCGCCAGATCGTGCCGGCACTGTCAGTTGCGGCGCATCGGTGTTCGTACTCAGCCGGGGCAGGGATTGTCAAGTGGACTCTCTATTTCGCTTGCCCAGGTGATGCGGGGCGAATTCGGCGCACCACCGCTGGAAAGCTCACACAGTGGCCGGATATCCTTTCCCATATGAGCAATACGCGGATCACCTCGCCCACCGACCCGGCGCTCGGAGAACTGGCGACTCGACTCGGGGAGCTGGCTGCCGGGGCAACTGAGGAGCAATGGCCCGAGCAGCAGCTGGTTCTCTGCGGGCAGTACGCGGTTTTCGAGTGGTTTGCTTCTCAGGATTTCGGCGGCCAGGGGTGGTCGGATGCAGATATCTTTCGTGGATACTTGGAATTAAGCGCTGCTTGCCTGACCACCGTTTTCGTGATCACGCAGCGGACAGGTGCCTGCCGTCGGATCGAAGCGGCCCAGAGCGAGGCGGCTCGGGTCCGCTATCTGCCCGGGCTGATCTCCGGCGAGCTGTTTGCTACGGTGGCCATCTCGCATCTGACGACCAGCCGCCGGCATCTGGATCAGCCGGTGCTGCGGGCTGAAGAGACCCCTGACGGCATCTTGCTCGACGGTTTCAGCCCTTGGGTGACCGGGGCCGCCCAGGCCGATGTGGTGGTGACCGGTGCGACGCTGGAGGACGGTCGGCAGTTGTTGGTGGCTTTGCCGATGGACACGCCAGGAGTGTCCGTTTCACCTGCTGCCCGCCTGGTGGGGCTGTCTGGCAGCCAGACGGGGCCGATGGAGCTCGACCGGGTGCGGGTCGACCGCAAATGGCTATTGGCTGGGCCTCACGAGGGAGTGATGTCCCAGGGATCGGGTGCGAACACTGGAGGACTGCAGACATCGGCGCTGGCCTTGGGGTTAGCGGGGGCTGCGGTTACCTTTGTCGAAAACGAGTCGGCGAAGCGGACTCACCTTTCCTCTCCGGCCGCCGCGCTGCGGGACGAGTGGCAAATCTTGAAGGCCGATCTGCTGAAGATGGCGGCCGGCGAACCGGTGCAAACAAACGATGCGCTGCGGACGAGTGCCAACAGCCTGGTACTGCGGGCCTCCCAGGCCGCGCTGGCGACCGCCAAGGGAACTGGATACGTGGCCAGTCACGACGTGGGCCGCTGGTGCCGCGAAGCGCTGTTTTTTCTCGTCTGGAGTTGCCCTCAACCGGTCATGACGGCCCACCTCTGCGAGCTGGCCGGAATTGAAGCGTGAGGGGAGGGAAAGCCGCATGGAGAAGACCGAGATTACGTGGCACCAGCACCAGGTTACCCGTGAGATGCGCGAGCAGCGCCACGGGCATCGGGGCTGTGTCGTCTGGTTTACCGGACTGAGCGGTTGCGGCAAAAGCACGGTGGCCAATCTGGTCGACCAGCGGCTATTCGAGCTGGGCATGCAAAGCTTTGTGCTGGACGGTGACAACGTGCGGCACGGTTTGAACGCCAGCCCGGCACGGCTGGCCGACGATCATCCCGCGGACTTCGCTCGACGGTTCGGCTTGGGATTCGCAGCGGAAGACCGCGTAGAAAACATCCGTCGCGTCGGGGCTGTGGCACAGTTGTTCGCGTCGACTGGAATTGTGGCGTTGACCGCCTTCGTCAGCCCATATCGGCGGGACCGTGACGCGACGCGCCGCAAGGTCGAGGCAGAGGGGCGGCCGGGCGACTTCATCGAAGTATTCGTCGACGCGCCGCTGGCCGTCTGCGAAGCGCGCGACCCCAAAGGGACTGTACAAGAAAGCTCGCGCAGGCGAGCTGAAAGGCTTCACGGGAATTGATGACCCTTACGAAGCCCCCGAGAACCCTGAATTGGTCCTCGACTCTGCTAACTGCGATCCGGAACAGCTGGCCGATCAAGTCGTGGCCTACTTGCGCGAGCGGGGACAAGCCGGCGTGACGAGACGTCGTTGGGCCTCATGCTGCGGGTGGCGGGAGGAAGGCTGCCAGACGCTGTTCTAGCTGGTCTTGTCCACAAAGAAAGGCAATGCCTATTTCGAGGCAGTAGAGCGGCAGCTGATGCAGGTCGTCGACGCCGATTTTCACCAGATCTTTGGCGGTGCAGACGAGATGCGAGCTATTACTCTCACGAGCCCAACGAGCGAGCGACTCAAGATCACTGTCGTGAAAAGGGTGATGATCCGGGAAGGTCTTGAAGCCGCCGAGTTCGACGCCGCATTGAGCGAGGGTCCGCCGAAATCCGGCTGGGTTTCCGATCCCGCAGAAGGCAGCGACTCGCTGTCCCCGCAGAGTGTCTAAGTCGGCTTGCTGGCCCGAGGCCTGTCGCCAGCAGAGTGGTTTGTGCTCGACTTCTAGGATCGCAGACTGCGGCGCAATCTGCTGCACGGTACTGTGGAGCTCACGCCGCTGTGCGGATGTCACCAGGTTGGCGCGGGAGAGAATCACGCAGTGCGCTCTGCGCAGACCGCTCACTGGTTCACGCAACAGGCCTCGCGGAAGTAGGTGGTCGAAGCCAAACGGCGCGAGTGCGTCGATCAACAGGATATCCAGGTCGCGGTGGATCCGCCGATGTTGAAAAGCGTCGTCCAGCAGCACGATCTGCGATTGGAATTTTTCGACCGCGGTTCTGTGCGGGCGGCGACGCGGTTGGGGTTGTGCAGCTGGGGGACACCAGGCAGCCTCCGCTCCAGCTCGAGTGCTTCGTCGTTACGATTCCCTGCGGCTGCCCCGTAGCCTCGGCTGATGATCACCACTCGGGCACCCCGCAAGCGGTACCACTCGGCGATCCAGCCCACGAAAGGGGTCTTGCCGGTTCCACCGACCGTCAGGTTACCGACACTGATAACGGGCACAGCCACCCGCCCCGCCGCCGGCCAGCCTCGATCGTAGCAGCCGTTGCGGCAGCGGACAGCGACCGCATAGGGCAGTTCCGCTGCGCGAAACAGGGTTCTGCACAGTGCAGCGGCAGCTCCCCCTCCGCCGGCCACTGACAATCTCCACGAAATCCGTGCCGTCGAGCACCGGGCGTTGCATTCACCTCGTGTTAGCAGCTGTAGCGACCCCTCTTACAGCTTCGCGCAGATTGCTTCCGCCATTTCTTGGGTACCCAGGCGGTCGGTCGGGTCGTCTCGGTGTGGTTTCAGGTCGTAGGTCACGTCCTGGCCGTCGGCGATCGTAGCAGCCACAGCTTGCTCGAGCCGGTCAGCAGCCTCGGTTTCTCCCAGATGCCGCAGCATGAGCATGCCGGACAGGATCAATGCCGTGGGATTTACCTTGTTTTGGCCTTTGTATTTGGGAGCACTGCCGTGCGTGGCCTCGAACACGGCGCCGTCGGGGCCGACGTTCATTCCCGGGGCGACGCCCAGACCTCGCCACGATGCCCGCCCCCAAGTCGCTGACAATATCTCCGTACAAGTTCGGTAAAACCAGCACGTCGTAGAGTTCCGGTTTTTGGGCGAGCTGCATGCACATGTTGTCAACAATGCGCTCCTCGAACTCGATGTCAGGATACTCTTGGGGCAACCCGCTGGGCTGTGTGCAAGTAGAGGCCGTCGGAGTACTTCATGATGTTTGCCTTGTGCACGGCGGTTACCTTTCGGCGACCGTTTTTCTTTGCGTAGTCGAAGGCACATCTCACGATTCTCTCGGTTCCCGAAACGCTAATGGGTTTGATCGAGACACCGGTCTCTTCCCCTGAGGTTTTGATCTTACGATCCGCAGGCAGGCTGTTGATAAAGTCGATCAACTTGGCAGTGGCTTCTTGCCCTGCCTCGAACTCGACACCCGCATAAAGATCCTCGGTGTTTTCCCGCACGATCACGATATCGACACCGAGCTCGGAAAAGAAACTGCGTACTCCGGGGTAGTGCTTGCAGGGCCGTACGCAGGCGAACAGCCCCAACTCCTGCCGCAAATAGACGTTGATACTGCGAAAGCCGGTTCCGACAGGCGTGGTAATCGGCGCCTTCAGGGCACACTTGGTTCGACGGACGCTGTCCATGACGCTGTCTGGGATCGGTGTCCCGAGACGTTCCATCACGTCGACACCAGCTTCCTGTTCATCCCAGGTCGATCGCCACGCCGGTCGCATCGACGCACTTCCGCGCCGCGGTTGCCAACTCCGGGCCGGTTCCGTCACCGGTAATCAACGTCACTTCGTAGGCCATTCCAGATTTCCTCACCAGGTTTTCATGCAATTCGTGGGGCAAGCTACCACAGCGTTTAGGGAGCGTCAACGTGCGCTCGGTCTGGTCTACAGAACCGGCCCCACGTTCCAGGGGACGAATTCATGGTCGCCGATCCCGTGCTGTTCGCTCTTCGTCTGTTCGCCGCTGGCGACCGCCAGGATCTTCTCGAAGATCGCCGCACCGAGTTCTTCGACCGTGCGGCCCGCAAGCACTTCGCCAGCGTTGATGTCCATGTCGTCGCTCATCCTCTCGAACATGGGTGTGTTCGTAGCGATCTTGATCGATGGCGTAGGCTTGCACCCGAAGCAACTCCCGCGCCCCGTGGTGAAGACCACGACGTTGGCGCCTCCAGCCACCATTCCGGTGACGCTCGGCGGATCGAATCCGGGTGTATCCATGACCACGAGTCCCGGCGTGGTGACCGGTTCGGCATACTGCAGCACATCGACCAGCGCTGTAGAGCCGCCCTTGGCGATAGCCCCTAAGGACTTTTCGGCGATCGTCGTCAGCCCCCCTTCCTTATTGCCCACCGAGGGGTTGTTGTCCAATTCCGCCCCCAACGTGCTGGTGTACCACTTCCACCAGTCGATTCGCTCAATCAACTTGTCGGCTACTTCGACCGTCCTTGCCCGACGAGTCAGCAGGTGTTCGGCGCCATAGATTTCCGGTGTTTCGGCTAGGATGGCCGTCCCGCCGCAGGCGACGACCAGGTTCGAGGCGATCCCCACGGCAGGGTTCGCGGTGATGCCGGAGTTACCATCCGAACCACCGCACTCGGTAGCCAAGACAAGCTCGCTGGCGGGAATCGGTTCGCGGCGCACGTCGTTGACCTGAGGCAGCATCTCCGCCAGGCGGCGGACACCGGCCTCGACGGTCTTCAAGGTGCCGCCCTCGTCTTGCATCGAGAATACCGGGGGGCCTGACGCAGCCCCGCCGATCTGCACGAGCCTCTGGCTGTCGAGTAAGTACCCCATCGCGCCCTGTTCGCAGCCCAAGCCGATCAATAGGTAGGCGCCGATGTTCGGATGCCGTGCTATGCCGGCCATCACCCGGTTGAGGTACTCATGGTTCAGCCCGGCGAACTGCATGCCGCAGCCACCGTGATGCGTGAAGGCAATGACTCCGTCGATGTTCGGGTAGTCGGCCAGCGACGATCGGTCGAACCGGTCTGCCACATACTTGCTGACAGAAGCCGAGCAGTTAACGGTCGAAATCACCGCAACATAATTGCGCGTCCCGGCGCGTCCGCCAGCGCGGCGGTAGCCGTGAAATACACGGTCTCGGAGTGGCTCCGGCGGGGGTGGGACTTCGGTCGCGGAAGCGTAGTCCCGATCTAGTTGGCCGAGGGCCAAATTGTGCGAATGAACCCAACCACCCGCCGGGATCGGCTCGGTGGCAAACCCAATCGTCTGGCCGTATTTGGTGACGGGACTGCGGTCGGCGATTGAACGGCAGGCCACCTTGTGGCCCAACGGAATCGCAGCGGCCAGCTCGATCGTCTCGCCGGCCACCTGGAGACGGTGTCCTTTCGTCAAATGCCGTGCAGCCACGCAGACGTTGTCAAGTGGACTCAGATGGATGACGTCGACAGGTGTGCTCATAGCTCGAGGGTCATTTGTGGGCGAGTCTTGGAGATTGGGTTGTTTGGGTGCATTCTAGCTGCGCGCTCGGCGTCGGGGGCCTGCCGGTGAGGAGTTGACTGTGTTCTTACACGGGTTCTCGGCAGCCCCCTTTGCGTCGCGGTTAAACGGGTCGGATGGTGAGTTTGTGAAGTTTGCACCGTCCGAAATCGAGTTGGTGGGTGCATTCTAGTCGCGCGCTGGGCGTCGGGGGCTACTCGGCGCTGTGTTCTATGCGGGTGCTCGGCCTAATGTGTGACTTCGTCTCTCTTCACTCTCCCCTCGGGGAGAGTCGGCCCAAAGGGCCGGAGAGGGGGGAGCCCTCCCCGACGCTACGCGCCGGTTTCGCTGAGGAACCGTGGGCTAACGCCAGCGGCTGATTTGGAGCGTAGCCGAACTCGCCAGAGTTTGGCGGATTGCATGATGCCGCAAAAGCTGCACGATCTCCGAGCGCAGGAGGGTGAAGTTCGCACCTTTGTACCGCGGTTAAACCTGTGGGTTAGACGACTATTTCGCAAACTGAGGGCTCGGAAAAGGGGGGACCGGCGATCACGCGGGTAGAAAACTGCCCCAGGGGCCTTGTCGTCTATAATGGAGATAGCGAAAACACCTGCGGTCTTTGGTCTAAACCGCTGCAAACCGCCTCCCGCTCGGATCGCACATGGCATCTCCCACGGCAAGTCCACCACCGCCGCCTCCGGTCAGTCGGACAGCTGGCCCCATGCCCGCGCAATTCATCGACGGACAGCTTCGTCGCACGAGGAGGCAGGTTCGGCTGGTTGATCTCGCCACCTCGGGCATGGCCCTGGTCGCGGGAGTCCTGGGATACTTCCTGCTGCTGGCGGTGCTGGACCACTGGTTTCTAGATCTGGGACCGGCCGGCCGCTGGATGGCACTTTTGGTGCTGATAGCCGGCGTCTTGGCCTACCTCGTCCTGAGAATCGGGCCACTGGTGGTTCGCCAGATCAACCCACTCTACGCTGCCCGTGCGATTGAAGAGGGGACGCCGACGCTGAAGAACAGCCTCATCAACTTCCTTCACTTGCGCAGTGATCGCGCCACCCACCAGGCTGTTTTTCAGGCTGTTGAACACCAGGCGGCCGCGGACTTGGCACGCGTTCCGGCCGACATGGCGGTCGACCGCTCGCGGTTGATCCGAGTCGGCTATGGGCTGGTGGCGGTTTTGGTGGCGGCAGCCTGCTACATGATTCTTTCGCCGAAAGACCCACTGCGATCGGCATCCCGAATCGTCGCGCCTTGGGCCGATTTAGACCGTCCGACGCGCGTCGAAATTCTGGATGTCGAGCCGGGTGACGTGACGGTCTATCACGGCGAGACCGTGGAGATTTCCGCAGCCATCCGGGCGGCTGATGATCAGGTGCATGTTCGGTACAGTACCACTGACGGTCAGCTCGTCGACCGTATCGTGCAGATGCAACTTGAGGAGTCGGGGGCACGGTATGTGTGTCAGCTGCCGCCCAGTTCGGCCGGGGCAGAACACGACATGACATACCGAGTGGTTGCGGGGGACGCGGAGAGCCGTTTGTATACTATCCGCGTTTCAGCCGTTCCCGCGTTGGTTGTCGACCGGCTCGAGTACGAGTATCCGTCGTATACCGGGCGTGCGCCCCGATCGGTCTCTCATGGCGGCGACATCGTCGCTCTCGAAGGGACGCGGGTGACGGTCCACGCCAGGGCGAACCAGGAAGTCCAGACAGCCTATCTCGAGCTGCGACGGACGGAGGACGCTGGTGTGGGATTGGCCGACGTCGAGCGCCTACCGCTAATCGTAAGCGGCGATCGTGCTGAGAGGCAGTTCGTACTGAAACTTCAGCCGGATCGAACGAACCCAGAGTTCACGTCCTACGAGCTACGTTTGATGACGCCAGAGGGACAATTGAGCGAGCAGGCGGCTCGGCATCGTATCGAGGTGATTCCCGACTTAGCCCCTCAGGTCGATTTGCTCGAGCCTGTCGAGTTGCGGACGGAGGTGCCGGTAAACGGGAGCCGAGCGATCGAGGTCCGTGGGCTCGACCCTGACTATGGACTGCGGAAGATCGCGCTGCAAGCGACGTCGAACGACACGGCAATTCTCGACCGGGCGCTATTCGAAGACCAGGCCGGCTGGTTGGGTCAGAAAGTCGTGCGGACGTGGTTCGTGCCGGAAGAGTTGGGACTGTCTGTTGGTGACAGCGTCACTTATTGGGCTGTCGCCGAGGATAACCGGTCAAGTACGGAGGGGCAGCTCGCTGCGAATGTCGCCCGCACTCGCAAGTACCAGCTGAAAATCACGGCGCCCCGGCCGCCGCGACCGGGGGAGGAACCTGCGAGTCAACCGTCGTCGGGCGCCGGCGAGTCGGCGGAGAGTGACGCGCAAGAAGGTGACGGCGGTCAGCCCGGGACAACAGGTGGTGCCGGCGAGGATTCGCAGGCGGAACAGGAAAGTGGGGGAGGCGGAAGCCAGGCCGCGGGAGACGGAGCGGGCGATGCCCCACCGAATGGTCCGGAGAGCAGTGAACCATCGGGTGGTGGGCCGCAAACGGATCGAACTGACCCCGAATCAGCAGGCAACGAGTTGTCGGGTGACGATTCGCAGGGCTCGCAGGGCAGTCAAGACGGCCCACCCGGCGACGCGACCTCCTCTGCCACACCCGAGGCGGGGCAACCTGAGGGAGATCAGCGGGAACCGCAGACCGAGGGCAGCGAGCCGTTGCACGACGGCGAGGTGTTCGAGCGGGCTTTGGAACATCTGCAGCGACAGCAGGCGGATCGAAAGACACCGGCCGATGCGAGGGAAAGGGGCGAGACCAGCCCGCCCTCCCAAAGCCAAGAAGGGGCCGGTGCCTCGGAACGACCGTCGAGCAGCGATTCAGCGGCGGACGAGCGCCAGAGCGGCGAGCAGTCAGCGGACGAAACAGAGCGAGGAGCGGCTGCTCACGACAATCAACCCGCGGGTCATCAGAACCGTGGCGAACCACCGGCGTCCGACTCTTCGCAGGCGCCTACAGCTGGCCAACGCGGGGGGGAGTCGGGAGCTGGTCAGGCAGGTGACGAGCAGCCCAGCGGCGCGACCACCGACGCCGAAAATCGCGATCGGGGGAAACAAACTTCGAATGAACGAGACTCGCTCCCGCGGCAGGATCCCGAGTCTGCTTCTTCCAGCGATCGCCAGTCTGATTCACAGGGTGGTACGGGAGGTGATCTCAGCGGGGGCGGGCAGGGCGGCGCGGGCCAGTCGGCCGATGAACCTGGCCGCAACAGCCCAGGCAGCAACAGCGCTTCGGACGAGGGGGCCGGTGCCGCAGAGCAGGCCGGCCCGGGCGAGGCTTCCGATTCCCCCGGGGCTCGGCAGGAGGCACCGACCGCAACGGGGCAACCTGGCGAACAGGCCGGGCCTGGGTCGCAGCGCCGTAGCTCGGGCAGCGACCGCGGCAGCGGGGAGCCGGGTGCTACGGGTGGCGAGTCCGGAAACACCCCGACCGATCCCTCGGCGTCTCCGGACCAGGCACCATCGAGGAATACGGGTCCCCAGGGAGACGGGTCAGGACGGACAAGCGGGGGCGGAGCGGGGCAGGGACGGCAGCCAGGAGGACAGGAGGAAGGCGGTACGGCCCGTGCTGCCGATGCAGCCAACCTGGAGTATGCCGAGAAAGCGACCGATCTCGTGTTGGAGTACCTCGAGAGTCAACAAGACGATCCGGACAAGAAACTCCTGGAGAAGTTGGACTGGTCGCCAGCCGAGCTGCGGAAGTTTCTCGAGCGGTGGCGGCAGCTAAAGCAGAACGCCCGCGAAGACAAGGCGAAGCAAGGGCAGTTGGACGACGTGCTGCGTGGCCTCGGGCTGCGCCCCGCGGCGCCGCGAACGAGGCAGAACAAGCTCGACGATCGGCCTTTGGGGGGGCTACGTGAGTCCGGGGCCAGCTCGACTCCGCCCACGGAGTACCGGGATCAGTTCGATGCCTTTCGCAAGGGACGCGCCAAGCTGCAGTAATGACGGACGATACCCCTCGATTTCTCGTATCTTTCCAGCCAAAACGGTTGCCGCACTTTTTCGCGGATGTGTTGATCGTGGGTGGTGGGCTGGCCGGCCTGCGGGCTGCCAACGAAGTGGACTCGGGCCTATCGGTCTTGGTCGTCACCAAGGACGACCTCGAGCAATCTAACAGCAATTACGCGCAGGGCGGCATTGCCGGTGTCCTCTCGCCTGAGGATCGTTTCGAAGATCATGTAGCTGATACTCTGACGGCTGGTGGCGAGCTTTGCGACTTGGAGGTCGTAGAGATGGTGATCCGCAAGGCCCCCCGACGGATCCGGGAGCTGATGGAGTGGGGGACACAGTTCGACCGGGAAGCGGGCGAGTTGGAACTGGGGCGAGAAGGGGGGCACAGCCGGCATCGAATTGTGCATGCTTTGGGAGACGCCACCGGCAAGGAGGTGATGCGGGCCGTCATCCAGCGGACTCGCCAGCAGTCGAACATCCAGATCTGGGAGAACACCTTCACCCTCGACTTGCTGACCGACTCGGGGCGTTGTCGTGGGGCTTTGGTGGCCAGCCAGGGCGGCGAGAAGACGCTCGTCTGGTCCAAGCAGACGATTCTCTGCACAGGGGGTGCCGGTCAGCTTTATCGCGAGTCGACGAACCCCTTAGTGGCTACAGCTGATGGCGCGGCCGCTGCCTTTCGGGCGGGTGCCCAACTGCGGGACATGGAGTTTTTTCAGTTTCATCCCACCGTCCTTTACATTGCCGGCAGCAGCCGGAGTCTGATTACTGAGGCCATCCGCGGCGAAGGCGGCTATCTCGTCGATCGTAACAACCATCGTTTCATGCTTGACTACGACGAACGGGGGGAACTGGCGCCTCGCGACGTCGTCTCACAAGCCATCGTCGAACAGATGGAAAAAACGCGGCATCCCAACGTCTACCTCGATCTCGCTCATTTGGAGTCGGCGTGGGTCAAGCGGCGATTTCCGGGCATTGCGGAGAATTGTTCGAAATTCGGTTTAGACATCGCGGCAGATCGTATTCCAGTTCGTCCGGGTGCTCATTATTTCATCGGCGGGCTCACAGTCGATTTGGAAGGTCAGACCACCTTGCCTGGGCTCTGGGCGGCGGGTGAGGTGACATCAACTGGTTTACACGGAGCCAACCGCTTGGCTTCCAACAGTTTGTTGGAGAGTCTGGTGTATGGTGTGTTGGCCGGCCGCGGTGCTTCCCGGCAGGCCGCAGAGATGCCGGACGATCTGCGGGTCCTGCCTTTGGCCAATCCACCGGTGGACCAATCTGCGGTCGCGCTCGATGTCTCGGACATCCGCAACTCGCTGCAGAGTCTGATGTGGCACGCGGCCGGCGTACGGCGTTTGGAGAGCCAGCTGGCTGACGCAGCCCACACGATTGACAACTGGCGCAAATACGTGTTGGCTCGGGAGTTTGAGAGTTCGGTCGGTTGGGAATTGCAAAACATGTTGACCGTAGCACGGGTAATTGTCGCCGCTGCTGAACGCCGCAGGGAATCGCGGGGGGTGCATCTGCGGAGCGACCATCCCGAGGCTGATCCGCGTCTGATCGGGCAGCGGATTACTTTTCAACGCTCCGGGTCGGGGACGACGGAGATGTCGGCCGGCTGACTTGGTCGCTTCTCCGGCCGCCCGTGTTGAACTGACAGCGGTGTCTCCGTAAATTGGTGGGTTATCACTCCTGAACCCTTTGCCGCCGCGGACGAACTTGACGAGTTTCTCTGCCGGGGCTGGCTGGCAGCCGGGCGACCAGCTGTTGCCACCTGACGGCGGCCGCTGGCAGCGCATCACTGGCTCGAACCAACGACATTTGTTTAGCGTAGTGAAGGCGTAATTCAGTCGAAACCGAGGCGAGAATTAGTGTTTTGAACTGCCATGAATGAAAAATCGCAGCAAGACCGGGGCAGCCGACCGGCGATGATCGAGGCCAACGGGCTGTCGAAGTTCTACGGGATAGCGATGGCTTGCCGGGACATTTCGTTTAGTGTTTCTGAGGGTGAGCTAGTAGCTTTCCTGGGCCCCAACGGTGCTGGTAAGAGCACGACGATGAAGTTGCTGACCGGCTATCTAGCACCTTCGGAGGGAACGGCCCGGATTGCCGGCCACGACATGATGTCCGACCGGATTGCGGGTTCCGCCCGCCTGGGGTACCTGCCGGAGAATGGGCCGCTCTATCCGGACATGACCCCGTTTGGAGTGTTGAGTTTCTTTGCAGATGCCCGTGGCATGGAGGCACAGCGAAAAGAGGAACGGATCGATGCGGTCATCGACGTCTGCAAGCTACAGGGTGTGGTCCACAAGCCGATCGGAAAACTCTCAAAAGGTTATCGTCAGCGTGTGGGGATGGCCCAGTCCTTGTTGCACGAACCCGACGTGTTGATCATGGACGAACCGACGGCCGGTTTGGATCCGAACCAGATTCGTGGAGTCCGTGACGTGCTGGGCGCCTTGAGTGAGACCAAGACGATCTTGCTGTCGACTCATATTCTTCAAGAGGTTGAGGCGATGGCGAGTCGCGTGATCATGATCAACGAGGGACGCATGGTTCACGACGGCCCGGTTTCGGAGCTGGGAACCACCAGCGACCAGTTGGAGGAGGCGTTTCACCGCTTGACCGCTGAGTCGGCGGCGTAGGTTGGAACGCGCGAGACGCTTGCCGGCACGTTCGTCGGCTGGCAGTGACTAATAGATCCAGTAGTCCTAATAGGGTGAGGCGGAAGCGATGGGCGCGGTGCTCTTGGAAGTGTTGAAGTTGCTGGCCTTGGATGCCGTTTTCGTGGGGATCTGTATCTTGCTGATTACCCCGCTTGCGTTGTACAAGCGAGCTGCCTTTGCAGTATTGAAGCGGAACTTCGTAGGCTACTTCAGCAATCCGACAGGCTACGTGTTCCTCTGTCTGTTCGTGTTGCTAACGTCGCTCGCGGCGTTCTGGCCGCACGAGTTCTTTACAGCGAACCTGGCGAACCTCGACCAGCTGAACAAGGTGCTGCCCTTCATTATGCTGGTCTTCGTGCCCGCGATCACGATGAGCATTTGGTCGGAGGAGCGACGGCTGGGGACGGACGAGTTGTTGCTGACCTTGCCGGCCGATGACTTCGACATTGTGATCGGTAAATATCTGTCGGCCGCCGCCATTTTTACCGCATCGCTGCTTTTTTCGCAGTTGGCGAACTACGCCGTGCTCGTGGCCCTCACGTTGGGCGATCTTGATACGGGGCTCTTCTTTTCCACTTATCTGGGCTATTGGTTGGTCGGTCTCTGCATGCTGGCTGTGGGGATGGTGGCATCTTTCATCACCAGCAATATGACGGTCGGTTTCATTCTCGGAGTCGTCTTCAACGCGCCGCTTGCTTTCGGTGCGAAAGCGGATGTGATTGTTCCTTCCGCGGGACTCGCGCGGCGGGTCTCGCAGTGGGGACTGGCTACTCAGTTCGACGACTTGGGACGAGGGGTCGTGAGCCTCTCGTCGGTTGCGTACTTCGTGTTGATTGCCGTCTTCGGCCTCTATTTGTGCATGGTGTTGATCGGTGCCCGACATTGGTCTGGAGGGCGGGACGGCGATTCCATGATTTGGCACTATCTTGTAAGAGCGTTGGCGTTGCTGGTCGGCATCATCGCGGTCGTCGTATTTGTCTCGAACTACGATTTCCTGCGGTACGACACGACGTTGGGCAAGGTGAGTTCGTTGTCGCCAAAAACGCGGCGGATCATCAGCGAGTTGGACCCGCAGCATCCGATCAATATCGACGCTTTCGTCAGCGCCGAGGTGCCTGAACAGTATGTGCAGACCAAGTTCAACTTGATTTCGTTGCTTAAGGAGTTCGACGCGCTATCAGGAGGCAAAGTCAATGTCCGCCTTCACGAGAACTTGGAGCCTTTCGGAGAAGATGCGGCTCTGGCGGAGCAGCGGTTTGGCATTGCACCGACGATGGTCCGCACCCGCAACCGGGGCGCCTTCAAGGACGAGCAGGTGGTGCTGGGGGCCGCGTTCAGCAGCGGTTTGGAAAAAGTCGTCGTGCCCTTCTTCGACTATGGAATTCCCGTCGAGTATGAGCTGATTCGCTCGATCGGTACGGTCGCTCAAGAAAAACGCAAGAAGGTGGGTATCGTTCGCACGGACGCCCAGTTGCTGGGAGGATTCAGCTTCATGGGCGGTATGCCGCGGCAGATTCCCAAGTCAGAGATCGTGCTCGAGCTGGAAAAGCAGTATGACGTCGAGGAAGTGAACCCGTCCGATCCCATCACCGAAGGTCAGTACGACGTGCTGATCGTCGTTCAGCCTTCTTCGCTCGGCCCCGATGAACTGAACAACGTGGTCGATATCATCCGCCGCGGGCAGAAGGCTGCGTTGTTCGAGGACCCGATGCCAGCGATGCAGGAGATGTCCCAAGTGCCCGGTACCGGGGCGCCCAAGCAAGCACCTGGTGGCGGGATGGGCGGAATGTTTGGCGGCGGAGGCGGACCGGTGCCCAAAGGTGACATCCGCGCGTTGTGGAACTTGATCGGGATCGATCCTCCCTCCCAACCGAACTTCCAGGGCGGTGTCAATCCGGACGTGGTGTGGCAGGACTATTTGCCTTACCTGAAGCTGCAAGTGCAGGGCATTCCGGACCAGTGGGTTTTCATCAGCGACGATGCCCCCGGTTGCGGAACAGTCGGTGAACCCCGACAGTCCGATTACCGCCGGGCTCAGCGAAATCCTGTTTCCCTATCCAGGAGCCATCGAGGTCTCGCCCAGTAGCGACTTGGAGTTCACCCCGTTGGTCCAGACAAGCCATATCGCCGGCCGCATGCCGCTCGAGGACTTTCGCACTCACCAGATGGATGCGCCGCGGTTGAAGGCTGCGCAGGGGCGGCCGAGCGGCCAACAGATTCTGGCAGCGCGGATCCGCGGCGTCGCGGATGAGTCGACCACGAACGACGAAGAACAGGATGCGGATGCGGAGGACGGAGCAGAACAAGCCAGTTCATCCGGGCCGATCGACGTCGTCTATGTGTCCGACATCGATTTGATGATTTCAGCTTTCATGCGGCTCCGTGCTCGACCTGATGACGATGCTGAGATCAACTGGCGCTTCGAGAACGTCAACTTCCTGTTGAACATCGTCGACGTGCTCTCCGGGGGATGACGAGTACCTCGAGATCCGCCGCCGCAAGCCCCATCACAGCACGCTGAAGGTTGTCGAACAGCGGGCGCAGCAGAAACGAGATGAGGAGTTCACCCAACGACTCGACTTCGAACAGAAGTTCAACGACGCAGTCGAGGAGGCGGAGGAGGACAACAAGAATGCCATCAAGAAGTTCGAGGACAAGTTGAGCGAGCTGCAGACGGATCGGGATTCTGGAAAGGTGAAGTTACAGGATGTTACGGCGGCTGCTCAGGCCTTTAATATCGAACAGAATCGGCTTGCCAAGCGGCTGGAAGTCACGCGAGAGCAGCTGCAGCGGGACCGTGACGAGGGGATCGAGAAAATCCGGCGTGACACGGATTTGGAGATTCTCAAAATCCAGAACTCCATCAAGTTATGGGCGGTTGCGTTACCACCCATTCCACCCTTGTTGGTTGGTCTGGTGGTGTTTGTTCGCCGCAGGCTGCGGGAGCGTGAGGGAATCTCCAAATCCAGGTTGCGGTAACGGGCGGCGGATGAAGTGATCATCGAACGGAGTGTCTGCAAGCTGCCTTCTCTCCTTCGGGGAGAGGGATGGATGAGGAGAGTTCAGCGGGAGAGGCACTTCGCAGGTACCTTGTTTGGTGCGAAGACAGGCGAAACGAAGTTCGGCTTGATGTGACTTGAGACCCTCGACGAAGGTGCGGGGGCGCGTTGGTTAACGGGAGAAGGAAGATAGTCATGACCGAGGCAGTCAAGACGGGTGTGTTTGCTGTGGGAGCGGTGGTGTTGGGGTGCATCGCGTATTTTACTCAGCCGAAGCCGACCGTGGTCAACCTGCCAAGTATGGTGGGCAAGATGCTCTTTCCTGAATTCGAGGATCCGAGCCAGGCGGCCAGCCTAGAGATCGTGCGTTACGACGAGGAATTGGGCGAGATCCATGATTTCAAAGTCGCCAAGAACGGGCGCACGGGTGCCTGGACCATTCCGTCGCATGCGGGCTATCCCGCGGACGCGGAAGACCAGATGCGGGACGCAGCGCTCAGTCTCGTCGGCGTCAAAGTGCTCGGCGTGGCCACACAGGATCCAGCGGAACACGAGATGTTTGGAGTGGTTGAGCCGGACAAGGACGCTACGAACGTAGGGGACCGAGGTGTCGGTGTCTTGGTCGGATTCAAAGACGAGGAAGGCAACGATCTGGCGGAGTTGGTCATCGGTAAATCAGTTCGAGATGCGGACAGCCAGCGGTTTGTGCGCGTTCCTGGGCAAGATCCTGTCTACGCGGTTGAGGTCGCCCCTGACCAACTCTCGACGAAGTTCGAGGATTGGATTGAGGAGGATCTGCTGAAGCTGAGCACGTTTGATGTCGAGCAGCTGACGATGAAAGACTATTCGCTTGCCCAAACAGGACTCGGTCAAGTGACGTTGGAGCTGCGTTCCGACGCCATCGTTAACTGGAATTCGACGGACAGCGAATGGGAGGTCGAGCGTATCTTGACCTACCGCGGTCGTGAGAGCACCCCTGCCGAATTGACCGAAAATGAGGAGCTGAACACGTCGAAACTGAATGATGCGAAGAACGCCTTGGCCGATTTGAAGATCGTCGATGTGCGCCGCAAACCGAAAGGGCTGGGCGGGAATCTCCGCGCCGATGAGTCTTTTACGAGCGATCCGCAGAACCGGTTGGACCTGCAGTCGAAAGGTTTTTACGCGGTCCCGGATGAAGGTGGCAGCTTCGAACTGTTGTCGGCTAATGGAGAAATTCACGTCTTGATGAAGGACGGCTACCGGTATCTGCTCCGCTTCGGGGGGGTCGAAGGAACGGACGACGAATCGGAAGAGGGTGGGCTCAATCGATACCTGTTTGTGAACGCGAGTGTGGACGAGTCGAAGTTCCCGGAACCCGAGCTGGAAGATTTGCCCGCAGATGACGCGGATTCAGCGGGAGCTGAGGCCGAGGCTGAGGACGATGCCGCCGCCGCATCAACCGAGGGTGAAGCGGCAGAAGAGAGCGAGTCCGATGATGGGGACGCCGAGGACGAACGAAAGCGTGAGCTGGCTGCCGAGCGGGAGCGGATCACGAAGGAGAACCAGCGGAAACTCGACGAGTGGAAGGAAAAGAAAGAGAAGGCAGAGAAGAAGGTCAACGAACTGAACTCACGCTTCGCTGATTGGTACTACGTGATTGCTGAGGACGTCTACCGCAAGATCCATCTTGGGCTCAGTGACATCATCTCGGAGAAAGAGCTGGAGCCTGACGAGTCGTTTGATGTCGAGACTTTTCGGGGACTTGAGACAGATGGATTGAAAGCGTCGGACGATTCACAGTAGGCACGCCTGGCGATACCGTCTTTTTGACAGGATTTACAGGATCAACAGGATGCCTTTGCAGAACTTCTGGTAGCCGAATTCGCCAGAATTTGGACCAACCGGCGTTCCGCCAAACTCTGGCGAGTTCGGCTGCGCTCCAAATCAGCCGCTGGGCGTTAGCCCACGGTTTGCCACGGTAGCCGACACGCAGAAGCACTTTCGGCTCGGCAGGAGCCTCGCCCTCCCGAACGTCTTACACGACTGTTGTAGCGGGTGTGATGGGTAGCGTGCCGCTGGTTTCCGTCCTTTCCATCCTGTTGATCATGTTGATCCTGTCTTTCGCTTGTTTTGACAGGATTTACAGGATCAACAGGATGCCTTTGCAGAACTTCTGGTAGCCGAATTCGCCAGAATTTGGACCAACCGGCGTTCCGCCAAACTCTGGCGAGTTCGGCTACGCTCCAAATCAGCCGCTGGGCGTTAGCCCACGGTTTGCCACGGTAGCCGACACGCAGAAGCACTTTCGGCTCGGCAGGAGCCTCGCCCTCCCGAACGTCTTAAACGACTGTTGTAGCGGGTGTGATGGGTAGCGTGCCGCTGGTTTCCGTCCTTTCCATCCTGTTCATCATGTTGATCCTGTCTTTTGCTTGTTTTGACAGGATTTACAGGATCAACAGGATGGCCTTTGCAGAACTTCTGGTAGCCGAATTCGCCAGAATTTGGAACAACTGGCGTTCCGCCAAACTCTGGCGAGTTCGGCTACTCCGATGCACTTTCGGCTCGGCAGGAGCCTCGCCCTCCCGAACGTCTTACACGACTGTTGCTCAGGCACGCTCTAAACGTCCGAGCTCGCGGAGCAGATCGAAGGTGAAGATACCCGTGTCGTGTCCGTCGCTGAACTCGACTGAATAGGCGTAATGGCCCACCGGTTTCATTCCGGAAATTCCTAGCGGCAGTGTCTCGGCCTCGCTCAAAACCGGCAGCAGCGGTTTTTCTTGATTGCGTTTTTCCCGACAGGTTGCACAAGGACAGCTATCGCGCAACTGCCGGGCTGTGTACACCAATCGCTGTCCATCGCTCCAGGCGATCAGCAACTGGCCGTCGTCCAGACGTGCAATTTCCGTAGGGTGAACGTTCATGTCTTCTGCTTTTCTCGCATCATACGAGTGCATCGCTGCCCCCTGCAAGCCGGTGGGGTGTGCGATTACTATGGCAGCATGATAAGCTCATCGCGCCGCGGATCGTTGTTGGTGATCTTCCTGACCGTCTTCATCGACCTGCTCGGCTTTGGGATGGTCATTCCCTTGTTGCCGATCTACGCGGATCAGTTCACGGTTGACGAGTCGGGTTGGCAACTCGGATTGCTAATGGCCAGCTTTTCTGCCATGCAGTTCCTCTGCGCGCCCCTTTGGGGCAGGCTGTCTGATCGAATCGGCCGGCGTCCGGTGCTGATGATCGGGCTGGCAGGCTCCGCTTTCTTCTATCTGTTGTTCGGTATCGCAACCGTGATGAAGAGCCTGGCGTTGCTGTTTGTGGCGCGAATTGGTGCGGGAGTTGCCGGTGCCACGATCTCGACGGCCCAGGCCTACATTGCTGATTCGACGACGCTCGAGGACCGGCCGAAGGGGATGGCGTTGATCGGCATGGCGTTTGGGCTGGGGTTTACGTTTGGGCCACTCCTGGGTTTCTTGGCCGTGCCGGATCGGCAGACGGCGCCGGGTCCGGGTCCGGGTTACCTCGCGGCGGGGCTGTCGCTGGTGGCGTTGATGTTGGCTATTTTTCTGCTGCCTGAATCAAAGCACGCTGGAAGTCAGCAGGCGCAACGAGGTGTCTTTGACCTGGCGGGGCTGCGAGCGGCGGTCGCCGTTCCTTCGATCACCTTGGTCTTAGCAGCGATTTTTGTTTGCGTCTTCTCCTTCGCCAACTTTGAAACAACTTTGTCGTTGTTGATCAAGGGAAACCCCGATCGTCCCTCGCCGCCGTTTGCGTTCAGCTGGGGGCAAGTTTGCCTAACGTATGCGTTCATTGGGTTCACCCTGGCGCTGGTGCAGGGTGCGGTTGTGCGGCGCTTGGCCGGGCGTGTCTCCGAAGGCGTGCTCGCCTGCGTGGGCGCCCTGACCGAGATCGCGGGCTTCGGCATGATTGTGGTGGCGATCGGCCAGGGTTCGCCGCCGTTGCTGTTTGCGGCCCTGGGGATCGTCGTCGTCGGCTTTGCTTTGATGCAGCCCAACTTGAACTCGCTGTTGTCGCGCCGCACCGATCCTGATCGGCAAGGCATGATCCTCGGGGTAGGGCAGAGCGTCAGCTCGCTAGCGCGCATTCTGGGTGCGGCATTGGGAATCCCGTTGCTCCGTATCGACTCGACTGTACCGTACTACTCAGCGGCGATCTTGATGGCGGTGGGGTTGCTGCTGGTGGCCACTGCTGCTCGTTCCGGAGGCGACTTTGGGGAACATTAGGCGCTCGACGGGATGAAGTTGGCGACTTTCGATGTCTTTCCCGGCGGTCGTGCGGTTTTCAAGCTTCACCTTTCGTCACTCTCCCCTTTCGAGGCTGTGCAGCTTTTAAGTTAGTGCGTGATTTATGTTTCGTCACTCTCCCCTTCGGGGAGAGTCGGCCCGAAGGGCCGGAGAGGGG
This sequence comes from Pirellulaceae bacterium, assembly GCA_965223305.1. GTDB lineage: Bacteria > Planctomycetota > Planctomycetia > Pirellulales > Pirellulaceae > CBDCWT01. The sequence goes on from CBDCWT010000086.1 coordinate 74,549, forward strand.
GGCACGCCTCAGGGCGGTCACTCTCAGACCGCCCTCCCCGGACGCTACGCGTCCGACCCTCCCGCGAGCGGGAGGGTAACGGTGAATGTCCCGCAGGTTTGTTTAACAGTGATGCCGTAAAAGCTGCACTGCCTCTTTGGGGAGAGTCGGCCCAAAAGGGCCGGAGAGGGGGACCCGTTCCCGGACGCTACACGTCGGTTTCGCTGGGGAACCGTGGGCTAACGCCCAGCGGCTGATCTGGAGCGTAGCCGAACTCGCCAGAGTTTGGCGGATTGCATGAAGCGTAGAAGCTGCACAGCCCCTCGGGGAGAGTCGGCCCGAAGGGCCGGAGAGGGGGCACCCCTCGGGGGCGATCACTCCCGCGCAGCCCTCCCCGGACGCTATCGCGTCCGACCCTCCCGCGAGCGGGAGGGTGACGTTGATGTCCGCAGGTTTGTGAAGCCCCTCTCCTCGGGCGTCACGTCCGACACTTCTGCATGCGGGAGCGTGAGGTGTCCCCACCCGCCACCGCCGGGAGTCTCAATGGTCAGTTCATCTCCGGCTTGCACCTTTCGCTGGACGTTGCCCGCCAGCGGTTCAACGCTCCCGTCAGGTCGGCGTAGCAGATTCACACCTCGGCGGCCCGGCTGGCCGCCGTGCATTCCGTAAGGTGCGTACGGCCCTCTCCGCTGGGAGAGAATCGACAGCTCCAAATCGGCCAGAAACTGCAGCCTCCGAATGACCCCGTTTCCACCTCGGTGCAGCCCTTGCCCGCCCGAACCTGCTCGAATGGAGAACTCGTTGACTCGTACCGGATAGCGCTGTTCCAGTACCTCGGGATCGGTCAGCCGGGTATTGGTCATGTGGGTTTGAACCGCATCGGCCCCATCGCCTCGCGAGGTGGCACCAGACCCACCACAGATCGTCTCGTAGTAAGCGAAAGTTCCGTTGCCGAAGAGCACGTTGTTCATGGTGCCCTGACTCGCCGCGGCCGCAGCCAGCGTTCCCAGAATCACGTCGACCACTCTTTGAGAGGTTTCCACGTTGCCCGCCGCTACGGCCGCACACTGCTCGGGGCGCTCTGCGGGCGGCGGATTCAACAGGCACTCGGGCAGCAAGATGTGAATCGGTGCCAGCACTCCCTGATTGAGTGGAATTGGTTCGTCGACGAGGCAGCGGAGGCAGTAGGTCACCGCCGCCACCACGATAGCGCGGTTGGCGTTGAAGTTGTTCGGCAGCACTGGCCCGGTGCTGCGGAAGTCGAGCAAGGCGGAATCGCCGCGGACATGGAGCGCCACGGCGATTGGTGCCCCGTCGTCCAGGTGGTCGACGAACGTGTGCAGCCCGTCGGGCAGCCGGGCGAGCGCGCGGCGTACCTGGCGTTCGGCGGCCTGCTGGATGTTCTGCATGTTGATGTTCACCAGCTGCCAGCCGTACTCTTCGACAAGTTGCGAGAGGCGATTTGCTCCGAGCTGGTTGGCGGCGATTTGGGCCGTGATATCCGCCAGGTTGGTCTCGGGGCTACGGCTCGGGTACTGGCCGTCCAGCAGCAGCGTGCGAAGTTGGTTCAGCCGCGACTCTCCTTTGTCGACAGCACGGAAGTTACGAATCAAGACTCCTTCTTCCGCCAGGTTACGCGAAAACGGCGACATCGACCCGGGCGCGATGCCACCCACTTCGGCGTGGTGCGCCCGGCTGGCCGTAAAGAACCGTAACGCACCGGAGGGCGAGCCGAAAACCGGCGTGATCACGGTCAGGTCGGGAAGGTGCGAGCCCCCCCGATACGGGTCGTTGGTCACCACCACATCTCCGGACTCGAGATCCGGGTTGTCGGCGATGACTTGCTTGACCGTGTCGCTCATTGCCCCTAGGTGGACGGGTATATGAGGAGCGTTCGCGACTAGATCTCCCGTGGCTGTGAATAGGGCGCAACTGAAGTCGAGACGTTCTTTGACATTGACGCTGCTCGCGGTATTCCTCAGCGTGATCCCCATCTGCTCGGCGATGCTCGCAAAGTGGCTGTTGAAGATCTCTAGCATGATCGGATCGTTCTTTTCGGACACGGCGGGGTTGGACTTTGTGGCCCGCACACTTGCGAGTGGCTCGGCCGGTTCCCGCTCCAGCAGCAACTCGCCGCCGGTCATTAGCGAAGCACACCATCCCAAATCGATGACGGTCGTGGAGGTCTCTTCGATCACGATGGAGGGTCCGCGAATCGTATCGCCGGGCGACAACGACGAGCGTAGAAACACTTCCGCCTGCCGCCGCTTACCCGCAGAAAAGACGGTTGTTCGCCGCTCCGGGTGGGCAGGTTGCGTTTGATCGCTGCATGCCGATCGCGGCGGACGCGTCGCCGCACGTCCCACCGCTTCGACTCGTGCCGCCACTACTTCCAACACGCGGTCACGATGAACGTAGCCGTACATTTGCTGATGGGTGCGCGCGAATGCCTCTGCGAAGTCGCCGTCGGCAGGTCGGGCCACGGTGATGGCGGCATCGGTTCCCCGATAGCGAAGGTCGAGAAAGCAGCTGGTTTCAATTTCGTCCCCGAGCAGTCCCTCAGCCAACATCTCTTCTCGCGCCGCGTCGATGAGCGGCGAGAAAACTCCTGCTAGGTCGACTGTCGTGTAGTCCTGGTAGACTCCGATTGCACCATGTCTCACCGTGTCGGCCGTGCCGACCCCGTAGGCGCTGAGGATTCCTGCATCTTGGTGGCACAACACCTTGCCGATTCGTAACTGCTCGGCGACGGCACAGGCATGTTGGGCAGCCGCGCCGCCGAAAGCGACCAATACATAATCTTGTGGATCGTACCCCTTGCTGATCGAGATCGAGTGGATCGCCCGCACCATGTTGCGGTTCGCGATCTGCAGAAAGCCCTCCGCCAACTGATAGAGATCGAGTTGTTGATCGGTGGCGGTGTTGACTTCTTTGAGGACAGCCGAGAGCCGGTCTTCGACGGCCTGCCGATCGAGCTGGAAGGGAAACCCATCGGGCAGGATTCGCCCTAGAAATAGGTTGATGTCGGTCACGGCGAGTGGTCCTCCGCCGCCGTAGCAAGCAGGTCCGGGATCCGCCCCGGCGCTTTGTGGACCGACCGCCAGCTTGACGCCGTCGAAGTAGCAGCAGGAACCCCCACCCGCTGCTACGGTTTCGATCGCCATCATCGGAGCCACGATTCGGACCCCCGCTTTTTCGGTCTCATACTCCATGTCAAACCGTCCGTCGAAGCGGGAGACGTCGGTGCTCGTGCCACCCATGTCGAAACCGATAGCCCGCTGAAAACCGGCCGCCGCGGCGACACGTGACATCCCGACGACTCCTCCCGCCGGACCGGACAGGATGGTGTCCTTTCCCCGCACTCGGTCGGCCGGTGCCAGCCCGCCAGCGGAGGTCAAGACGCCGAACTCTGACGTGCCGCTCTGCCCGATGGCGTCGCGAATCCGCTTGAAATAAGAACGTAGGATCGGATTGAGATAGGCATCCACGACTGTGGTATCGCCGCGCGAGACGATCTTGATCAACGGCGCGACCTCGCTCGAGCGGCTGATCTCCGAGAAGCCGACTTGGCGAGCGAGTTCTTCGACGAGCTGCTCATGGGCCGGGTACCGGTCGCCATGGAGTAGACAGATCGCCAAAGATTCGATTCCCTGCTCGCGCAAGGTCTGCAGGTCTTGCCGGATGCGGGTGACGTTGGGCGATTCTAGGACTTCGCCTTCGGCGGTAACTCGTTCGGCGACCTCCATCACCGTCTGGCAAAGCGGTTTAGGTTTGCGGATGGTCAGCTCGAAGAGCTGCGGTCGGTCCTGGTAGCCGATCTCCAGAACATCCGAAAAGCCGCGGGTTGTCAGCAAGGCGGTGGCGGCGCCCTGCCTCGTGAGCAACGCGTTGGTACCGCGGGTGGTGCCCAGCCGGACCTCGACAGCCGGGATCGGTTGGGCCGGCTCCAAACCAAGTAGGTATCGTACTGCCAGCAGCGGAGCTTCCAGCCCGGTTCGCAGCTCATAGGAAGCGCCGTGCGAAGGAGCCTCGCTGAGCGGCGAAGCGAGGTGAAATTCGCCTGTTGCTGTATCGAATTCGGTAACCTGCGACTCGACCAGCGCTCCGGCTGCCCGCAGGAGCCGCAAAGAGCTGCCGCGCCAGAACTGGGGTGGGTCGCCTCGCCGCTGTGGATCGCAGATCCGTCGGTGATCGGACTGGCGCCCTACGGTTCCTTTTGTGATGCCGGACGAAAGGCACTTGTGCCGCACGAGCTGGCCGTCCGGACGGCGGGCGATGCAGTCTGTGAAAGTGCCGCCGACGTCGATCCAGAATTGCCAAGGCGGTTGGGACATAAACGAGCGGCGACGGTCGCTCTGTTAGCCGCCGACGCTGATTAAGTGCGAATAGGTGCGCAGGTAGAGTCGTCCGCCGGAGACAGCCGGCGTCGATCGGCTTGGTTCGCCCAACGGGTTCTTCGCGAGCAGCCGGTACTCGTTCTCATCTGCGGCGATCACCCAGACCACACCTTCCTCGTCCAGGCAGTAGATCTTGTCGCGGATGCGGATCGGGGATCCCGAGAAGGCCGCTCCAGTGCGGGGCTCGGTCCATTGGATCTTCCCGTTGCGGGCGTCAACGCAGCTGGCAAAGCCTCGATCGTACAGCATAAAGACATAGTCGCCGCGAGCCACCAGAGACGGGACGTAGGGGGCCTTGAAACGCCCACTGTTTTCCAGTTTGAAGGCCAACGTCGCAGACCTGCCCGGTTTGACGGCCACCACGTAGTTCTCGGAGTAGGCGCCGGAGCCGGTGCTGCCGAAGATATGTCCGCCAGCGAAGATCGGGGAGCCAACGGTGCGCTTGTCGAAGACATCGACCGACCAGTTCTCGTGACCGCTCGTGGGGTCCAAGCTGAACACGCCGTTCCCCGTACTCACGCAAATCAACTCCGCCTTCCCGGCTGATGGTTCATAGATGAAGGGAACGGAGTAGCAGACGTTCTTACTAACGAGCGGTTGTTCCCAGAGTAGCCGGCCGCTATTCCGCTCGAAGGCCATCATCCGGCTGTCCCCCGGCTCGACACCCTCATCGAGCTGATCGGCCTGCTGTGAGTTGTGCAGGATCAACATGTCGCCATAGATGATCGGCGAGGTTCCGAAGCCATGCTGGCTGACCCAGCGCCCCAGGTCTTTCTGCCAGACCCGGTTGCCATCGTGATCGAGCGCCAGCAGCGTGGTGGCTTCCGGTGTCGACCAGCCGAAGTAGACGCGCTCGTCGTCGACCGCGGGGGTGCTCGACGCATAGCTGCTGCGGTCGTGCAGTTGGTGCTCCGTCGATTGATACGTCTTTCGCCAGACTTCCTTGCCGTCTGCGGTGTCGTAGCAGAGTGCGTAGCGGGTGGCGGTCGCGGGGTCGGCGCTTAAGAGAAATACGCGGTTACCCCAGATCACAGGCGACGAATGGCCCATTCCCGGCAGTTCAATCTTCCAGTTGTAATCGTCAGGTGTCCATTCGGTGGGGATCGTCGTCGCCTCACTCACGCCGGTCCCATTCGGACCGCGGAACCGTGTCCATTCCTGAGTGTTGGCAGGACCGGCGCACAAGGTGCACAAGGTGACGCCGAGCAACAAACGGCAAGCAAGACGCATGTTTCTGTTCTTCCTATGAAGCTGGGGAAAACGGCAGCGGTCGGCGTTTCACGACGGACGATTTGTATCGGAATACTACCGTACGCCTAGGCCGAATGCCAGCGGCTGGAACCAGCGACCAATGCAAAGAGGGGCGAGACATCGGAGGTTATCCGCCAAGGGGAGGGCGAGGCTTCCTGCCGAGCCGTTTGCCCGTCGTAGCGGTCTTGTTTGCTCAGCTCCTGGCGGACGGCACACGGAGTGTGCCTGCTACTTTGAAGTGCGGCAACTTCCCAAACCCCTAACTCCCTAACTCCCTAAACTCCTAACTGCCTAAACCCCTAAACCCCTAAACCCCTAACCCACTGCACGATTCGCCAATCGAGCCACCAGCGGTCCGGGTCGCCGTCTCGTCTGCCCAAGAAACCGACGTGCCCGCCTCGGGGCACGACGAGCAACGAGGTGGTTTCGGAGATGGTCGCCGCCGGGAACATGTCCACTGGGACCACCGGATCGTCGGCCGCAGCCAAGATGAGTGTGGGGAGTCGGACTTGCCCGAGATAGGCTGCAGCACTGCTGTCTGCATAGTATTCCTCAGCACTTCGAAAGCCGCTCAGTGGAGCTGTGATGCGATCGTCGAACTCCCATAGGCCGCGCGGAGGCGCCGCGAGCACCTCGGGTATCCGCGACGCGATCTGCGGTCGCTGCCTGATCAGCTTGAGCAGCATGCGAGTGAATCTCTTGCTGTAGAGCCGCTGCGGACCCCTCTCTAGCGCGCGGGCGCAGTGGGCGAGATCAATCGGCGGTGCGATCGCCAGCGCGCTGTCCAAGCCTCGTGGTGGTTGGCTCGCCGCTTGACCCAGCAGCTTGAGCACCAGGTTGCCTCCCATCGAGAAACCAACTAGCGAGATCGGCGACTGCGGGCAGAGTTCGCCAACGCGGTGGACCGCTGCCTCAACATCACGGCTGCGGCCGGCGTGCGCAAGGTGTTGAGCTTGGTGCTGCGCTGCGCCCATCCCCCGTAGGTCCATTCGAAATGTCCGTACGCCCCGCTGATTCAGCTTGTCGGCCGTGCGAACCAGGTACGGCGATCCGTGGCAGCCCGCTAGGCCATGGACCAGCAGCACGACTCTCTCCCCTTCACGCCACGCTGCCGGCCGGTCATCGTGCACCACCAGGGAGTCACCATCAGGCAGCACCACCTCGTGCCGAACGGCACGGTAAGGAATCCCGACCGGCCGATAGTAGGCGGCCAGGACCGTCTGGGTGTGGCCATCGGGAGCCAGCGGGTGCGGGCGAAACGGCGGAAAGTCGGGCGTGTTCAAGCGAGGGGCACTAGGTAGAAGTCAAGTGGCGCGTGGGCCGTTCATGGAGTAAAGTGGAAGCAAACTCAAAGCATAGCAGACCGGAGCGCGCGACTGCGCCTCAGTTCGGATGCCATCGATGGACAGGGGTCCAAGTACGGGCGTTTTTTCGTGAAGAATCCAAATCGCACGCGAGCTGGCATGTTGCTGGTCGGCCACGGCACTCGCGACGAGCGAGGTGCCAACGAGTTCCAGGAACTGTTGTCGCTTGTCCGTCAGCGGCTGCCCACGGTCGACGTGCAGCCCGCATTCATCGAGATTTGCCAGCCGGACATTGTTGGTGGTCTGCAGCAACTGATCGCTCGTGGCGTGGCCGTAGTTACCGTCACGCCGCTGCTGCTCTTTGCCGCTGGCCACGCCAAGCAAGACATTCCGCAGGCTATCGAAAGGGCCAAACCAGTGGCTGGTGGCGTGGTGCTGAAACAGGCCGGGCACTTGGGGTGCCATCCGCGGGTGCTGGAGCTCTCCCAGCGGCGGTTTCGCACCGCTGTGGAACGTAACCCAACCGATGGTGAGACCACGGCTGTCCTGGTGGGACGCGGCAGTAGCGACCCCCTCGCGGCGAGCGAGATGCAGGCGTTCGTTGCGCAGCGTCGATCGTTGCTGCCGGCGATTCCTCTTCAGCCGGCGTTCGTCGCCAAGGCCTCACCGTCGCTGGACGACCTGATCGACGAGCTTTTGGGCGGAGAGCACTCGCGCATCGTCATTCAGCCGCACTTGCTCTTCCGTGGTGCGATTCTAGACGGGATCCGTGACCGAGTGGCAGCGGCGAACGGGCAGCAGCAGAGACAGAATTGGAGTGTGACTGAGCACCTTGGCCCCGATTCATTGCTGGCCGAGGCCGTGGTGGATCGCTTCCTGCAAGCCCAGTAGTCGCAACAGCTTCAGGCCGATTGCTGGAAGCCGCCCGGCGCGCTGGCGTTGCGATTACGCCGCCGCTACAATCACTCAGCGACAGAACATCTGTATTGCCACGACACAGTTTTCCGCTTAGTATCAATAGTAAGTGTCGATGACTAGGCGGTTTACGGAAGCTTGCTAAAGATTTATGCAAGGAGTAGTTGATGCGCGCTCGCTATGTGCCCTTGAGTCGAAGGCTTCGAGTTAGTCTGGTGTTGGCATTGGCGCTGACGGCGGTCCTCTCGGCCGGTTGGTTTACTGCTCCCGCGGCGCCTTTGGCTGGTCCGGGAAACGACGATCACCATGTGGCCGTCGCGGTTTCCTCGCTGATTCGCGACCGGCATGTCTCGCGTCGTCCGCTGAACGACGAGATCTCGCGTCGTGCGATCCAGCTCTTCCTGGACAGTTTTGATCCTCGCAAGATGTACTTCAGTCAGTCGGACATTGACGAGTTCATGGCGCTCCGCGACCGTTTGGACGACGAGGTATCGACGGGCAACGTGAAATTCGCGCACGACGTTTTCCAGCGTTTTCTGCAGCGGCTGGACGAGCGGGTATTGTTGGTCAAGTCGTTGTTAGGCGAGGACTTTGACTTTTCGGCAGACCAAGTGTTACAGACCGATACGGACGAGCTAGCGTACCCGCGCAGCTACGAAGAAATCCGTCAGCGTTGGAAGAAATTTATCAAGTACAACTTGTTGACGCACCGAGCTGACGAGGTCAGCGACGTGGAGGCGAGGCAGAAGATCAGGCAGCGTTACGAGACCCTGGCAAGGCGTTGGAAGCAGACAGATAGCGACGAGTTGCTAGAGCGATATCTGACATCGATCACGACCAGTTTCGACCCGCATACGACCTACATGTCGCCTTCGACTCTTGAGAACTTTCGCATCTTGATGCGTTTGAATCTGGAGGGGATCGGGGCAGCCTTGCAGGTCGCGGATGACGGCACGACGAAAGTCACGAAGGTTATTCCGGGTGGTGCGGCGGACAAGCACGGAAAGCTCAAACCCGAAGATCGGATCGTGAGTGTTGGCCAAGGCGTGACCGGTGAGATGGTCGATGTGATGGATATGAAGCTGAACGATGTCGTCCAGCTGATCCGCGGCCGGGCGGGCACGGTTGTCCGGCTGGGTGTCAAGTCGGGCACGGAAGGCGAGGTCAAACAGTACAGCATCACTCGCGCCAAGATCGAGCTGGAGGACAGCGCCGCGCGCAGCGTGATTCTAGAACGGGGTCGAAAGTTCGACGGGAACCCGATCAAGTTTGGCGTGATCGATCTCCCCAGCTTCTACATGGACATGGAAGCGGCTCGGCAGGACGGCGGGCGGGGTGAGTTTCGGAGTACGACGCGCGATGTGCACAGGATACTCAACAACTTCAACTCCAGCGGCGTGGACGTGGTGGTGCTCGATCTGCGCCGCAATGGCGGCGGCAGCTTGACCGAAGCGATCAACTTGACCGGGTTATTCATCGATCAGGGGCCGGTGGTGCAGGTCCGAGAGGTGAAGGGTGCTTCGGGACCGGTGCACATCTATCAGGATCTCGTACCCGGCATGGCTTGGGAGGGTCCATTGGTCGTGTTGACCAGTAAGTTCAGTGCCAGCGCGAGTGAGATTCTAGCTGGTGCTATCCAAGACTATCGACGCGGCCTGGTGGTCGGAGACGAATCGACGCACGGCAAGGGAACTGTACAGAGCCTGCTCGATTTGGGCAGCACGATGTTTCCCATTCCTAACCCACCCAGCTTGGGCGCGTTGAAAATCACGATGCAGCAGTTCTATCGTCCCAACGGCGACAGCACCCAGAAGCGAGGTGTGTTGCCGGATATTGTGTTGCCCTCCTTGACGAACTTGATGGGGATGGGGGAAGCCGATCTGGACTACGCACTTGATTTCGACCGTATCTCGCACGCCCGGATCAACACCTACAACTTGGTGCAGCGTGATTTGGTCGAGCGGCTGAAGGTGCAGTCCAAGGGCCGTGTTCAGTCCTCCGAGGAGTTCGCAGAGGAGCTGGCCCGGATCGACCGCTACAAGCGATACCGGGATGAAAAGGCGATTCCGCTGAACGAAGCCAAGTACATGGCCCGCCGCCAGGCGGAGCAGGATGCAGAAGAGGAGGAGGAGAAGCATCTTGATGGCCAGTCGGGCTCTGATGAGGAGATCTTCGCCGACGACTTCTACAATCGCGAGGTGCTGGCGATTGCGCTTGACTACTACGTCGAGTTGGCAAAAGGCGGACTGGCCAGCCTGAACTAGGGCCTGCAGCGCTGCTGAGGTCCCTGTAGCCGAATTCGCCAGAATTTGGCCCGGCCGAATTCGGACGAGTTGGTAATTCGCCAAACTCTGGCGAGTTCGGCTACGCTCCGAATCAGCCGCTCGGCGTTAGCCCACGGTTTCCACCAACCGGATGCTAACGCATTCCGGCTGATCCTGTTGATGATCCAGTCTTCTGCTTGTCGGCCGAATTCGGCCGAGTTGGTAATTCGCCAAACTCTGGCGAGTTCGGCTACACCCCGAATCAGCCGCTGGGCGTTAGCCCACGGTTTCCCCCAACCGGATGCTAACGCATTCCGGCTGATCCTGTTGATGATCCAGTCTTCTGCTTGTCGGCCGAATTCGGACGAGTTGGTAATTCGCCAAACTCTGGCGAGTTCGGCTACACCCGAATCAGCCGCTGGGCGTTAGCCCACGGTTTCCCCCAAACCGGATGCTAACGCATTCCGGCTGATTGTGGCTCGAGGGCGTACGCGGTTGATGATGGGGTATGACGAGCATTCCTTAGGTGAGTGGGATGCGCAGTCCGTCGTAGGCGAGTTGCATGTGCGGTGGCAAGCGAGAATTGACGGTTTCGTGATCCAATTCGTGTGAAATGTGGGTGAAGTAGGTCTGCTTGGCACCCACCATTTCTGCTACCGCTATCGCCTCGGCGAGACTGAAGTGGGTGGCGTGAGGTCGCTCGCGGAGCGCGTCGAGCACCAGTACATCGAGCCCTGTGAGGCGCGCCAGACTCTCCTCGGGGACATCGTTGGTATCCGTACAGTAGGCCACGTTGCCGATGCGAAAGCCCAGCACTTGGAAGCGGGGGCCGTGGTGCAGCCGGATTGGCGTGAGCTGTGTCCCTAGCACGTCGAACGTCTCGGTCGAGATACGGCGAAACGCGAGCTGTGGTACCGCTCCCACATGGGTCGAGGTGTCTTGCGAAAAGGCGTAGTCAAACGAATGTCGAATTCGCTTTTCTACGGTTTCTTCGCAGAACAGCGGTACCGGATGGCCGAGGTAGAATTGGAACAGCCGCAGGTCGTCTAAGCCAAAAATGTGGTCGGCATGTTCGTGGGTGTAGACCACGGAGTGAACAATCCCGATCTGTTCGCGGAGCAGCTGATGGCGGAGGTCTGGCGCGGTGTCGATCAGCAGGTTGCCCTCGGGCAGCCCGGCGATGGCGGAGCAGCGGGTCCGTCGATTGTGCGGATTCGTACTTTGGCAAACGTCACATCCGCAGCCGATGGAGGGAACGCCTACAGAAGTGCCGGTTCCCAACAGGATCAGCTCGTTACGGATATCAGACGTCAGCGGATTCTGGGGCACTGATTCACCATCTTCGTGCGGCCGGACTCGGCGGCAAACGGTATGTTTTCATTTCCGCGATGTGTGTCAGCAGCCGGGTGGCCGAATGGAATGGCGAATCGACTGGTTGGCAAGTACGGACCCACTTGCGATTTTTTTCCGATTTCTTGTCTGTTGGTAGAGCGGAGGGGCAGTTTGCCGCGGTTGACCATCTAATTGAATCGTTATAAGCTACTGCCAGAGGCGACGTTACGTTTTTTTGACCCGGCGGGCTCAACGGTGTCTTCCCCCTGCCGGCGCGCATTGGCGGTGGTGTTGTGCCTCCGCCTGATCTAACTGTCTTCGCAAGCTGCGAGGTCTGTCTGAAACGATGGAAATTCTGGAACGCATCTGGGAGTACATCGGGCTCTTCTTCGGCGGGTTGCTGCGTGGTTTCGAACGCAGTGTGACGGCCCTATTTGGATCGTCAAATGCACGCTACATCAAGAGGCTACAGTCCAAAGTGGACGCCATCAACAGCCTGGAACCGAAGTACGAGGAGATGTCTGATGCGGAACTCTGCGCGCAAACGGTCAAATTCCGCGAGCGGTTGGCAGCCGGCGAGACCTTGGACGACATTCTGATTGATGCGTTTGCTGTTTGCCGCGAAGGGGGACGGCGTTTTTTGGGGATGCGGCACTACGACGTCCAGCTGATTGGGGGCATGGTGTTGCATAGTGGGTCGATTGCCGAAATGGTGACGGGCGAGGGAAAGACGCTGGTAGCCACGCTGCCTGCCTATTTGAACGCGCTCTCTGGTAAAGGCGTTCATATTGTGACGGTGAACGACTATTTAGCTCGTCGCGATATGGAGTGGATGGCGCCTTTGTATATCGGGTTGGGGCTGACGGTCGGCACGATCCAGAGCGACATGGAGGTGATGGATCGGCAACAGGCTTATGCTTGCGACATTACCTACGGCACGAACAACGAATTTGGCTTTGACTACTTGCGCGACAACATGCGACCGGCGGCTCGCGGGGACGATCGATTTCCTAAGCGGTACCAGCAGTCGCAGGGCCGCTTGCATTTTGCGATTGTTGACGAAGTCGACAATATCCTGATCGACGAAGCGCGCACGCCGCTGATCATCTCCGGGCCCGCCTTTCAAGACGTCCGCCGCTACGCCGAGGCAGATCGCATCGCCAGGCAGCTGAAGAAGGAGCAGCACTTCGTCGTCAACGAAAAGGACCATTCCGCCAACTTGACCGATGACGGTGTCCGCCAGGCGGAGACACTAGCCGGTGTCGAGAGTTTCTACACCGCTGGGAACATGGAATGGCCGCACCTGATCGACAATGCATTGAAAGCGCATTATCTCTACAAACGTGATGTTAACTACGTTGTCAAGGACGGCATTGTAGTGATTGTCGACGAGTTCACTGGGCGGTTGATGGAAGGCCGGCAGTGGAGCGACGGCCTGCACCAAGCTGTGGAGGCGAAGGAGGGTGTGCGGGTCAAAGAAGAGACGCAGACGCTTGCTACGATTACCCTACAGAACTTCTTCAAACTGTACGGCAAGATCTGCGGAATGACGGGCACGGCGATGACCGAGGCTGCGGAGTTTTGGAAGATCTATAAGCTGGACGTGATTGCGATTCCCACCAACCGGCCGCTGCAGCGAGTCGAGCACCCGGACGTCATCTATCGTACTGAGAGCGAAAAGTACCAGGCCGTGGCCGACGAGATCGAACAGCTCAATCGCTGGGACACGGTGTATCTTAAGAACGGCGAGGAGTTGATCGGGACCATTGAGAAGGAAGACGAATCGGTCGTCTTGCAGCTGCGGGAAGGCCGGCAGAAAAAGACGGTTGTTCGCGGGGATATCGACGACATCCAACGGAAGGGCAGGCCCGTTTTGGTGGGAACCGTGTCGATTGAAAAGAGCGAGCGGCTGTCGAAGCTGTTGGATCAGCGAGGCGTTCCCCATCAGGTGCTCAACGCAAAGTACCACAAGCGGGAGGCCGAAATTGTAGCTCAAGCGGGACGTTTGTCGGCTGTCACCATCGCGACCAACATGGCTGGTCGTGGAACCGATATTGTGTTGGGCGGTAATGCAGAGACGATGGCCTGGGCACGACTGCAGGATACGTATGCCACTCGTTTGGACGTACCTCGTGAAGAATGGGATTCGCTCGTCGCGGAGATCGAGCAAGAGGAGAGCATGGGGGAGCAAGGCGAGCAAGTCAAGGAGCTCGACGGCCTGCACGTGGTCGCCACCGAGCGACACGAAGCACGTCGCATCGACCTGCAACTTCGAGGTCGCACGGGGCGCCAGGGTGACCCCGGCAGCAGCCGTTTCTATTTGTCGCTGGAAGACGACCTCATGCGGATCTTCGCCGGGCCCTGGGTGAAGAGCATTCTAGAGAAACTCGGCATGCAGGAAGGTGAGCGAATCGAAAGCCGCCTGGTAACTCGCCGTATCGAGGCCGCACAAAAGAAGGTCGAGGAAAGGAACTTCGAGATTCGCAAAAATCTGCTCGAGTATGACGAAGTCATGGACGAGCAACGCAAGAGGGTCTACGGCTACCGCCAGCAGATCTTGGACGGCGTCAACTGCCGTGATTTGATTCTCGAGATGGTGCGCGAGCAGGTCGACGAGCATTTGGATATTTTCTTGTCGAGCAGCTACGGCATCGCGTCGTTTGCTGGTTTCACAAACTCGCGTTTGCGAGTGACGCTGGAGCCTCGTGATTTCCGCGGCATGGAGTATTCAGCCGCCGAGCAATTTGCCAAGGACGAAGCCGAACGGCTCGCAGAAATGCATGTGCTGGATGCCATCGAAGAGAATCTACCGGATGAAGAGGACGCCGGCGAATGGAACTGGGAGGCACTCGCCAAGTTCGCCAACGCTCGTTGGGGTTTGAACTTCCGCGATCGCGATCTAAAGAAATCAGGACGTGATGACGTCGCCCAAGTGATTATCGACAAGGCGCGCGAGGCGATTCGGCAGGTCGATTTGTCGGAAGGTCAGGGGATGCTGGATGAGGATTTCGGGCTCCGCACCACCGTGACGTGGGCCAACCACAAGTTCGGATTTGACCTCGACCTGAGTGAAATCAAGCAGCATGAACCCGAGGAGCTGAAACAGCTGGTCTATCAGCGTGCCGAGTCGGCCTACGACGAAAAGGAGTCGGCTTACCCGATCATGCTGGGCTTTTATCGCTTCAGCAGCGGAAGCGGCCCGCAGGCACGCCTCGATCGCGAGGCGTTGGTGCGCTGGGCGAGCAGCCGATTCGATGTCGAGCTGGACCTGGACGATGTCCGCAGCAAACAGCGAGAGGAGATCCGCAGCGTGCTGCTGGAACATAGTGCCGCTCATCAGAAGCAGGCGCAGGCGATGGTCCGTGAAGCGTTAGGGCACGTGGAGTCGATTTTCTCGGTGGCGGAGGGAAATCAGACGGCGGCTGTGGCGACGAGCGGCGGGAATGGGTTGGAGCAGCTTTCCCGCTGGTTGCAGGAGACGTTGGATTGCGAGCTGCCAGTTCAAGAGATCGGCCGGCTTAACCGTACTGAGCTCGAGCAACGCGTGGTGGCGGCGGTTGAAGATCGCTTTCGCCCCGAAATCCGCCGAATGGAAAGAACGTTGCTGTTGCAGATCGTTGACACTGCCTGGAAAGATCATCTGCTGGCCATGGATCACCTCCGCAGTTCGGTGGGACTAGCAGGCTACGCACAGCTGGATCCCAAGGTCGAATACAAACGCGAGGGGATGCGGATTTTCGAGCGCATGTGGGCCTCGATGGGTGAGCGAGTTACGGATTTGATCTTCCGCATGGAGCAATTGGATGAGGACTTCGTGGGCTCGACTTGGGTCGAAACGTCTGCCCGGCATGATGAGGCGGCCAGTGCCAGCGAAATTGCTCGCCAACACGACACCGAGATGCAAACTGCGGACGGCGAGTTGAAGATCGAGACGATCCGCAACCGGGGTGATCGGGTGGGGCGCAACGATCCCTGTCCTTGCGGGAGTGGTAAGAAGTACAAGCAGTGTTGTCTGCGAAAAGGGCAGCGTGCTGCAGGATAGCCCCCCGCGCACAGCACACGGTGGAAGGATCCGACGTGCCGTATCTGCTCAACGTTGTCTACCTGGGATTGTTGGCGGTCGTCTCGCCTTGGCTCGCGTGGGCGGCGGTGCGGCATGGGAAATATCGTGTTGGCTGGGGTGCCAAGCTCTTTGGGTTGGTGCCCCGCCGAACTGGGACCGCGCGCTGCATGTGGTTCCATGCAGTGAGTGTCGGCGAGGTCCAGATGTTGCGCGCCTTGCTGGACCGGATGGACGGCAGTTGGTCGTCTTGGCAGTGTGTGATTTCCACAACGACCAAGACCGGCTACGAGCTGGCCCGCAAGCGGTACCGGGGTTGCCTGGTTTTCTATTGTCCGCTCGATTTTTCCTGGGCGGTCAACGCGGCGCTGCGGCGAGTCCGGCCGGACCTGCTGGTTCTCGTGGAACTCGAGTTATGGCCGAATCTGATTGCGGCGGCCGCGCGGCGGGGCGTGGCCGTGGCCGTCGTGAATGGGCGACTCAGCGAACAGAGCTATCGCGGGTACCGGCGGATTCGAGCGTTCCTAGCCGGCACGCTCAGCCGTTTGAGCGCGATCGCGGTCCAAAACGAAGAGTATGCTGCCCGCTTCCGTCAACTGGGTGCCTCGGCCGAGTCGCTCTCTGTTACTGGGTCGCTGAAGTTCGACGGAGTTCAAACGGACCGCGCGAATCCCGAAACCCAGCGTTTGGTGTCTCTGGCGGGATTCTCGGCGGACGACGTCGTCTTTCTGGCCGGGAGTACGCAGCATCCTGAAGAGAGACTGGCGATCGAGGCATTCCAGCGTCTTTCGCCGAATGACCCACGCCTCCGTTTGGTGTTGGCACCCCGCCATCCCGAGCGTTTCGAGGAAGTCGCCGAGCTGCTGAGTCGGAGCTCGCTTCCCTGGCGGCGCCGCAGTGCTTTGGAGCAGGAGGGGCCGTGCTCGCACGCTCGTATTCTGTTGGTGGACACGATCGGCGAGTTGTCGTCGTGGTGGGGCGCGGCTCAGATCGGATTTGTGGGAGGCAGCCTGGGGAGCCGGGGCGGACAGAACATGATGGAGCCCTCGGCTTACGGTGTGGCCGTTTCGTTCGGACCCCACACTCAGAATTTCGCCGAGATCGTCGCGCAGCTGCTCCAGCACGATGCCGCGGTCGAGGTACAGGATGGGCAAGGGCTGGCTGATTTCGTGACTCGCTGTCTGCACGACGACCAATGGCGACAGCAGCTTGGTGACCGGGCGCGAGACGTGGTGCTTGGGCAAACGGGAGCGGCGCAAAAAACCTGGCAGTGCCTGCGAGCGGTCGTGGACCCCGACCGACCGGCACACCATTTCGGCCGCGTAGCGGACTACGAGAGGGCGGGAAATACAACGCCGTCTGGCTCTATATAGCCAGACGCGGAGCCAAATCTAACTTGACTCCGCAGCTCAGTCCTCCGCACCGACCTGCGTTGTGGCAGCGTGATAACCGGCGTCTTGTGCCACGAGTTCCGGTAGTAGCTTTCGGACCACAACCGCTGGAATGGCATAGGTTGCCACCCGGCTGGAGCGCGCGATGTTGATGCCCACGGCGTGACCGTCCAAGTCGACCAGCGGTCCGCCGCAGTCGTGGGGTTTCAGTGGGGTGTCGTGCTGCATGGCGCTGGGGAATCCACGCCGGCGATTGCTCAATGGCCCGGCTAGGCTCTCCATGATCTCGGCCTGCTCGTCGGAATGCCGCAGCCGCCATTTGTCGCAGAGGATGGCGGTGTCTGACCAGACACTCCCGTTACGGCGGACCGATATCCTCACCCGATCGCCTGGCTTGTAGCTGCCAATCGTCCGGCTGAGGGTGCGGATGTCGCGAATGGCCTTCTTATTCACGCGTGTCACGACGTCACCGGCCTCCAGGCCGATTTTTTCGGCCGGACTGCCCTCAATGATTCCGGTGATCCTGGCGCCCTCCGCGGTTTGCTCTAACTCGACGCCCAGAGCACCGATCGGTGCTTGGATCGCGCGCGCCGTGCTGCTGAGCACGCCGATAGCCTTTGGGTCGGTCTTCAATCCGGCTGAGGCGAGCCAGGCGCCGACGGCAGGTTGGGTGGTGCTCCAGACGATTGGCGTTAGGTCATCGGCCTCGATTCGCAACAGCGCCAGATCGTAGTCTCGATTTCCCGCGACGAAGGTTGCAGGCACCCGACGGCGATCGAGCAGCTCGCATTCGACATGGCCGTGAAGTTCACTGGACTTGGTCAACACGTATCCCGCCGAGTCGACGATCGTTCCCAGTGCTGTCGGGACGCCGTCGCAGAGGACTCGCGCCGTGCTCAGCCTGGCGGTGCTGACCACGTCCCGGAACGCGGTGCCTACGATTGGGTTGTTGCGCTCGTAGATCCGCAAGTTTCGACGGCGCCATCCTCGCTCCATCTTGCGCAGGATCTGAGTTGGGACGGTGTCCGCAATCGGTTCATCGGCGCGAAGAGCCGGTGTTGCCAGCAGCAGTGCTAAGAGGAGGCACCCCAGCCGGCATTTCTTGGGCCATTTCATCGTACTATCCGTTCTCCGACTGTCAGTTCTATTCTGATCGGTTGTTCTCCACGGAGGATGTCGACGACGACTCGTGCCCCGGGCTGCTGTTTTTGTACAAGTTCAATCAGCGACTCGAAATCGGTGACGGTCTGTTGGGCGAACCGGATAATGATATCGCCTCGCCGAATGCCCGCTTTGCGTGCAGGCGTATCTTGCATGACGCGGTCGACTAACGCGATGGTGTCTTGGTTCCTTCCTTGAACTCCAATGTACGGCTCACGTCTGCGGGGGAGACTTGGCGGAGCATGTTGGCCGGCGAGTTGCTCCCAGACGTTGCTTTGCCGATAGGCGGTGACGGGCACGTGCAGGTTCAGCGTCAAGTCCTCACCGATGCGGCTATGAATGCCAACCACCCGACCGTGGAGATCGAACAAGGGTCCGCCCGAGTCCCCGCCGCGCAAGCAGCAATCCGTGCGAATCGCGTCATGCGTCTTGCTCAGCACTCGGCCCAGTCGGAGCACAGGATTCCGTCCGCTTTCGAATCCCCCGGGGTGGCCAGTCGCCAGGCACCACTGGCCCGATGCCAAAGCCTCCGAATTGCCCATTTCGGCGAATGGCAGCTGGAGGGTATCGTCCGTCAATTGGATCAGACCGGCGTCGAGGTCGGGGAAAACTTCGAGGGTCCTACCTTCGACGCTCCGGCCGTCGTGGAGTCGAATCTCGGCACGGCGGTTGGGGGCGCCGGCGACGTGAGCGGCGGTTAGTACATGGCCTGCGGCGTTGATGATGACGCCGCTGCCGTGTGCTTGGCCCACCCGAATCGCCACCGTAGCCGGTGCGACCTGGCGGTTGACCGCCTGCATGCGAGCTTGCATGGCGCGCAGCTCGGCGACGTTGTCCGGTGCATCGCCCCGCAGGATGGCGGTCAGTCTCTGCCGTTGGGAGCCGGATTCTCGTGCCGGCTCGCGGGCAGCGGCCGCGACGGGCACGCAGCAGACGGCCAGCAGGAGGCAACAGAGCCTTCGTCGATGCGATACCATGGAGGGTCCTCAACTTTGCTACCGTGGGCGACCCTCCCTGGCCAAAGCTAAATGAATGATACTGTATCGGCAGACATTTTTCCCGCACTTTGTGAGGCTGCCAGGAGTTCGCCGGGACTATTTAACACTCGTGTGGGTCGTGAGATATGGCGAAACTCGTCTTCGGTTGCGGATATCTTGGTTTCCGAGTCGCTCGCCGTTGGCTAGCCGGCGGGGTCCAGCCGGTCGCAGCGGTAACGCGCAGCGCGTCACGGGCCGACCAGCTTTCGGAGGCGGGGCTTCAGGCGATCGTGGCAGACATCAGCAACCCGGTTGAGTTAACAGAGCTTAGCGAAATCGAAACCGTTTTGTTTGCGGTCGGTTTTGATCGTTCGTCCGGTCAGACGATTCATGACGTCTATGCGGGAGGCTTGCAGAACGTGTTGCGGAGCCTACCGAAGTCCATCGGCCGGTTCATCTATATTAGCTCGACCGGCGTCTACGGGCAGACTGGGGGCCAGTGGGTGGATGAAGAATCACCTTGTCGGCCGCAGAGGGCAGGGGGGCAGGCCTGTCTCGCAGCCGAGAGTGTACTTGCTGAACACCGCCTGGGCTCTCGGTCGATTGTGCTGCGGCTGGCGGGCCTTTACGGTCCTGGGCGTATTCCTAGGGGCGATACCGTCGCGGCGGGGCAGCCACTGGAGGCAGATCCCGACCGCGTGCTCAACCTGATCCATGTTGACGACGCTGTGGAGGCGGTGTTGGCGGCCGAACGCGCCGTCTCCCCGTCGCGCTGCTACTTGGTCTCCGACGGGCACCCGGTTCTCCGCAGGCAGTTCTATGCGCACTGGGCGGAGCTGATCGGCGCGCCAACGCCACGTTTCATCCAGCCCGACCCGGGCGAGGCGAGCCGGGACCGCGGCGACAAGCGTGTTGCGAACGGCAGAATGCTCGAGGAACTAGGAGTCCGGCTTCAGTTTCCGGACTATCGGCAGGGGCTTTCCGCTATCTTTGGTGCATCGTGATCCGTGCCTATTTCAGCCCGTCGATGTGTGGGGTCCTTCCTGCCCGTGGCCGGCCCACGGTGCCACGAAACGCGAGCCGCAGGCCCCAGCGCACGGAAGACCGCGATCCGCTAAAGTGTTACAGAACCAAATCAACGAGTTTGATTTGGGACAGCGAATCAGCTGGAATGCGTTAGCATCCGGTTCTGTAGGAACCGTGGGATAACCGCGGCTGATGTCCTAGAACTACGCTCAGTGATGCAATCGCCAAAATCGGGCGTCAAGCAAGAGGACCCTTGGGATGCTGGAGCGGAAAAACGTCTTTCCGAACGTCATCGAAATCAACCATCAAGCCGGCCATCTGATCGGTTGCAATGTCTATCTGGTCCACGACCAGAACGAGTGGCTATTGATCGATATTGGCTACGAGGACACGGTTGAGGAGATTATCGATCTGATCCGTGAGCTCGATTTTCCCCTATCCAAGTGCCGGGCGTTAATCGCCACCCACGCAGATGTCGACCATGTCCAGGGCCTGGCGAAGGCCAAACAGATTCTTCGGGCCCCGGTCGCCGCGCACCGTCTGGCAGCGGATCCGCTGGAGAAAGGCGATCCGATCAGGACGTTTGCTGAGATAGAAGCTCAGAACATACACCTCGCGATGCCACCTGTGGCGATCGATCGGCATATCGATGAAGGCGACACCGTGAAAGTCGGAAGCGTCGAGTTGAGTGTTTGGTTGACGCCCGGCCACACCGACAGTCAGCTGGCATTTCGCATGCGCAACCTGTTGTTCAGCGGTGACAATATTTATCGCGACGGTTGTGTCGGCGCCATCGACGCCCATCACGGAAGCGATCTGCAGGCCTACGTCGGCTCGCTAGGACGGATCCGTGACTGTGATGCAGAATGGTTGCTGCCCAGTCACGGGCCGATCTTCCGGAAAGACGATCGGTTGCTAGACCAGTCGATCGGCCGGCTTGAAGGTTACCTGCACATGGCAGACTTTGGCACATGCGCCATCGACTGGCCATTGATGGACGAGTTCGAGCGCGAGCTGGCCGACGGCCGGCTGCCAGATGCCTAGCCCGAATTATTCATGAGCGATCTGCTGCGAGGTCGTAAGTCCATCCGCATCGCGATCTTCTGCTGGCGCGGCTATCCCGGGTTGTACCGGTTTTAGCGAATATTCCCTCAATCGGCCGCTTGTTCCTCGCCGATGGGTACTCAGGGAGCTGCTGGTCAATCCGCGCAGCTCCCGTGATTTCCCGCAAAAACACAAGGGGGGATGCCACGATGCGGCGCTCAATTTGGACGCTCTTGGCTGCAACGGTTGTCTTGGCCGGATTCTCGCTGCGGCAAGCCGAAGCTGATCAGCAAGCTTTTGGACGAGTTTGGGGGCACACCTACCGTGCGACGGACTGGGAGCGGTTTTATCACTATCCGTACGTGTTTTACCCACAAAACTATCGCGGAAACGAGTACTACCGCAGCGCCGAGAGCCTCTACTACCGCTACCCGCCTGAGATGCGGGTCCCGGTCTACAACAAGCAGTGGCACAACTACTATCCAGAAGGCCGCCGCTACCACTGGGGCCACCATTTCCAGCTGGATGTCTTTTAGCGCAAGCTACCCCCGGTACTGTTTGGCGAATTGATAGTAGATTTCTGTGGCTTTCTGCAGCTGTTCGACCGAAATCCACTCGTCGCACGTGTGGGCTTGGTCGATCGATCCGGGCCCAAAAACGACGGTTGCTGCGCCGATCGAGTCGAACGCCGGCGCGTCCGTGCCGTAGGGAACTCCGGTTTGCTCTGCGGCCGCCCCGTGGCGGCGCGCGACGTTGGCCAGCTCGGTGGCGAACGGCCCGTTGTTGGCATCGCTGAGACCGTGGGTGATGAGATACGGTTCCTCGTGCTCCAGCTCACCGTCGGTGACAGCGGCCGCGATGTAGTCGACGACATGCTGCCGGGCTTGCTGGGGGTCTTCACCGGGAAGCACACGCCTGTCGATCTCGATTGTGCACAGGTCCGGGACTGTGTTGACACTGATTCCGCCGGAAACCGTACCAACGCTCAGTGTCGGTTGCCCGACCAGTGGATGACTTCCCAGGGTTGGTACGACCTCGACGGCGTACTGTTCCAGAGCATGAAGCACCCTGGCCATGCGGTAGATCGCGTTGTCTCCCAGTTGTGGCAGCGAACTATGCGAGGCTTTTCCACGGGTGTGACACTTCCAGCGCGCCACGCCCTTATGGGCGACCACAACGTTCAGGTCAGTGGGCTCGGCGACAATCACGGCGTCCGGAACGCGGGGCACGAGCGACGAGCTGCCGGTGGTCCACGAATTTGCCAAAGAGGACGCGCCGGAAAAACCGTGTTCCTCGTTCACCGAGCAGGCGATGACGACCGTCGGCGTGTCAGCGTCCCGCTCCTCTGCAAGCCTTGAGAGGGCGGTCAGCATGCAGGCCATTCCCCCCTTGATGTCACAAGCGCCTCGGCCAAAAACGCGGTTCTCGCGAACTTCGGGAGACCAGGGGGGAATCGTCATCCCGTCAACCGGGACCGTATCCTGATGCGCTTCGAAGACCAACAAGCCACCACCTTCTCGCGGATCGCGAGAACCGTCTAGGCGAGCGACGATGTTGGAACGTTGAGGTTCGACCTGCTGACGTTCGCACGGCAGACCAAGTTGACCGAACAGCTTCTCCAGATGGTCCGTCAACGCCTGCTCTAAGAACTCGCTGCCGCTGACTTGCCGGCCCATCGGATTCACGCTGGGGATGCTCACCAAGGTGCACAGCGTCTCGACCAAATCAAGTGGCATGAAATCCCCCCCCTAGGCGGTTGATCCGCAGCGACCGGCCCGACGTCGGCCAGGCGTACGCGAGCCCCAAAAGCCGACAGTCGATGAGTACGAACGACAGCCATTCTAGCAGGGTTTTTCGCGCGCTGGCGCATTCCCCACATGAGGTCCCATTGAAGCAATACGCCTGCGGAAGAATTGCTCGCCTTCCTTGCCACGAACGTACTTACAACCTCTCGCGACGATCTTCACGAATAATCCGGGTTAAGGGGTTCCGACAGCGGATAGGCGACCCGACCGAGTCGGCTCGGTCGACGGGCGGGACGCTAGCATGCCGCTCGGGCGGTCTAGTTAGCCGATGGGCTAAGAATTTTGCCATGGTTCTTGCTTTTTCGAGATTACAAGGCAGAATAGACGGCAGGAATCCAAGGGCTTCGGCCCGAACGATTCTCAGCCCTTCGTAAGTCCCTGCCCCACTTACGGAGGGCGTTTTTTTTGCGCGACCGTCCTTGGCCCAACCGTCTGCTCCCGCTTGACCGCCAGCCAGACCAGCGAGTAGGATGCCGACGGACTCGGCGGAGCCGAGTTTTCTTTTTCGATCTGCTTGTGACATTATTCACAAAGTCTGTCGATCGCGGTTAAGTTGTTGATAAACGGCATCTTATGGATACCTTTCTGCTGCCAGTACTGTTGATTGTCGCCGCCAGCACGTTGTTGGCTGGGGGGCTGCTGGTTGCCGGCTCGCTGGTCGGTCCTCAGCGGGACGGGCCGGTCAAGAGGATGCCGTATGAGAGCGGGATGGACCCGATCCACGACGCGCGGCGCCGGTTCGACGTCCGATTCCACCTGGTGGCGATCGCGTTTCTGGTCTTCGACGTGGAGATCCTCTTTCTTTATCCGTGGGCCGTGGCCCAGCGGAATGCCGACGGCTTGCCCCGGATTGCTGAAATCGAGCCAGCATTTTCTCCCCTCGTCACGTTTTTTGAGGTGATGGTTTTCATCGCCTTGTTGACGGTCGGGTTCGCCTATGCGTGGCGGAAAGGAGTCTTCCAGTGGCGATAGAGCTGCCCGAGAACGTGGTCGTGAGCAAGTTAGACGAGTTAGCCAGCTGGTGCCGCAAGAACAGCTTGTGGCCGATGCCTTTCGCAACTGCATGTTGTGGCATCGAGTTGATGGCGACCGGCGCCAGCCGCCACGATTTGGCTCGTTTTGGCGCCGAGGTTTTTCGCTTTAGTCCCCGGCAATGCGATTTGATGATTGTTGCTGGGCGTGTGGTGATGAAGATGCTGCCTGTGTTGCAGCGTATCTGGCAGCAGATGCATGAGCCCAAGTGGTGTATATCGATGGGAGCCTGCGCTTCGACAGGGGGCGTTTTTGACACCTACTGCGTGGTGCAGGGAATCGACCGCTTCCTGCCGGTCGACA
The DNA here is from genome assembly GCA_965223305.1 of Pirellulaceae bacterium. Lineage (GTDB taxonomy): Bacteria > Planctomycetota > Planctomycetia > Pirellulales > Pirellulaceae > CBDCWT01. The sequence continues at coordinate 98,790 of CBDCWT010000086.1, forward strand.
TGTATGTGCCGGGCTGCCCACCGAGGCCTGAACAGTTGATCCAGGCGATTATTGACCTGCAGGACAAGATTCAGCGCGAAGGCACGGTGGACGGTGCGGAGTTCGGGACGGTGCTCCGTCAGCAGCGAAAGCGTGCTTTGGTAGAGCTGCCCATTATCAGTCCTTAAAGGGTGCGGCGGATTCCCGAGGCGTCGGTGACTTACATGAATGTCAGCGCAGAACTCAAGGCTCGTTTTGGCGACGTCGAGCAGAGCGAGTTTCGAGGCCAGCAGCGGGTGACGGCTCCGCGGGATCAGCTCTACGACGTTTTGCAGTTCCTGCGGGATGCAGGAGGTTTTGATTTGCTTGTCGACATCACCTGCGTCGACTATTTGCATTACCGCGACGCGACTGATCGATTCGGTTTGGTCTACCTGGTGGCCAACACTGCCACCAACGAGCGGTTGACGGTGCGGGTGATGTTGAACGAGCCGGATCTCGAAGTGGCATCGGCCACGTCGCTTTGGCAGGGCGCCAACTGGATGGAGCGTGAAGTCTGGGACATGTTTGGGATCCGCTTCGCGGGCCACCCGGACCTACGTCGCATTTTGATGCCAGAGGAGTTCACGGCTCATCCGTTGCGGAAAGACTATCCGCTGCAGGGTCGCGGCGAGCGGCACAACTTTCCTGTGCTTTCGCGAGGAGAGGCTTAGCCGATCGCAGGCAAGCTGGGAAGGGATTCAACCGAGATGCCATTGACGACTGCCGACGTCCAACCCACCCTTTCCTCCTCCAGCGCAGCGCAGAACGTGAGTATTTGTGGACGCTCAACTTCGGTCCCCAGCACCCGGCGACGCATACAACTCTCCGAATCGTATTGCAGCTGGACGGCGAGCGTGTGGTCGATGCCGTTCCCGACATCGGCTATTTGCACTCCGGGTTCGAGAAGATTGGCGAGCACCTGGACTACAACCAGTACGTGACCGTCACCGACCGCATGAACTACATCTCGCCGATGGCCAACAACGTCGCTTGGCATCAGGCTGTCGAGCAGCTGCTGGGAATCGAGTTGACAGCTCGCTGCAAGTACGTGCGGACGATCATCGCCGAGTTGGCGCGGATCAGCGACCACCTGTTGGCTACCGGCGCCATTGGGTTGGACGTGGGCGCGTTTACGTTCTTTCTTTACGCGTTTTATCAGCGGGAGCGGATCTACGACATTTTTGAGACGCTGTGCGGCGCCAGGTTTACGAACAGCTATACGCGTGTCGGCGGGATGATGCACGACATTACGCCGCAGGTGGTGGACAAGATCCGGGCGTTTGTGAATGGGTTTCCCAAGACGTTGGAAGACATGGAGCGGCTGCTCAACCGCAATCGTATTTTCGTTGATCGCACGAGGGGTGTCGGTTTGCTCTCACGCGAGCAGGCGATCAACTACAGCTGTTCGGGTCCGGTGGCCCGGGCCAGCGGCGTGACGCGCGATCTGCGGAAGGACGAGCCTTACTTGGCGTACGGAGACCTGGACTTCCAAGTGTGTTGTTCGGACCGGGGAGACTGCTACGCGAGGTATCTGGTCCGGATGGCCGAGATGCGCGAGAGCTTGCAGCTTGTAGCGCAGGCCGTCGAGAACATTCCGGCGGGACCGATCGATGTTGGTGTCGACGAACGGACGACGCTGCCGTCGAAGGAACAAGTCTACAAGACCATCGAGGGCACGATTACTCACTTCGAGCTAATGATGGCGAACCGCGGGTTCGAAGTACCGTGCAACGAGCTCTACACGGCGATCGAAGCGCCGAACGGAGAGCTGGGTTTTTATTTGGTCGGTGACGGGAGCGACGTAGCTTACCGCGCTAGATGCCGGCCACCTTCGTTCATTCACTTTGCGGTATTCCCGTTGTTGATCCGTGGCCATACGCTGAGCGATGTGGTTGCGGTGCTGGGCAGCTTGAACATCATTGCTGCAGAGCTTGACCGTTAGACTCCAACTCCTACTTCCCATGACAAGCGACGCCCGTGTTCTGAGCGACGAAATGGTCGAGGAAATCAAAGGCTATTTCCCGCGTTATCCTTCTCGCCAGGCTGTCACCTTGCCGGCGCTGCACGTGGTGAACCGGCATCTCCGCAGCGTTCCCCATGCAGCGGTGGTTGAAATTGCCGAGCTGCTCGGATTGGCCCCGGCCGAAGTGCAAGATACATTGTCGTTCTATGGCTTCTTCCGACAACAACAGCCGCACGGCCGAACACGTGCTTGGGTTTGCCGCTCGATTAGCTGCCATTTGCGGGGAGCTGATGAGCTGTTGGAGCATGTCTGTATGCGAGCCGGCCTCCGCCCAGGAGAGACGACCGAAGATGGCGAGCTGACTGTTGAATATGCCGAGTGCCTGGGCGCGTGTGAGTTCGCGCCGTGCATGTTGGCCGGTGACGAGTTGCACAAGGCGATGAGCAAAGAGGACGCCGACCGCTTTCTGGACTCACTGGGCCAACTGAAGCAGGGAGGCGTGGTGAACTGATGGGATCCTTCGAGCCAGTTTTGCTGGCCAACATCGCCAGAGAAGACAGCCACACGCTGTCGGGCTACACGGCAACGGGCGGCTACGAGGGACTAAAGCGTGCTCTGTCCGAGTGCAAACCGGCAGATCTCACTGAGCTGGTCAAGGCGAGCGGGTTGCGGGGCCGCGGCGGGGCCGGCTTTCCCACTGGATTGAAATGGACGTTTCTGCCGCAGAAACAGGATGGGCCGGTCTACTTTTGTCTGAACGCCGACGAGAGCGAGCCGGGGACCTTTAACAACCGGATCTTGATGGAGGACGATCCGCACCAGGTTCTGGAAGGACTCATCCCTGAGTTGCTATGCGACTCAAACCACAACCGCTTACATCTACTTGCGGTACGAGTATCCACTGGCCTGGCAGCGACTCCAGGCCGCGGTCGACGACTGCTACGAAGCCGGTTTTTTAGGCAAAGACATCCTGGGCAGCGGTTACTCGCTGGATGTTTTCCTACATCGCGGCGCCGCGGCATATATCTGCGGCGAAGAGACCGGGTTGATTGAGAGCTTGGAGGGTAAGCGCGCTTGGCCACGCATTAAACCACCGTTCCCCGGCTGTCGAGGGCGTATTTCGCAGGCCCACAGTCGTCAACAATATCGAGACCGTTGCCTGCGTCAAACAGATCGTCGATCGGGGGGTCGACTGGTTCCGCTCGCTGGGCGTTCCACCCGACCCAAAGAACCCTCGAGACCCTGGCAGTTTCGGTCCCAAGCTCTATTGTCTGAGCGGGCACGTGGAGCAGCCCGGCTGCTACGAAGCGCCGTTGGGATTGACAGTGGCTCAGCTGATCGACGAGTTCGGCGGGGGCGTCTGGAAGGGCCGGCGGGCCAAGGCGGTGATCCCTGGTGGGATCAGCATGGGGTTGTTGACCGCCGACGAGCTGGACTGCCCGCTCGACTTTGCCGGGCCCAGGCAGGTACGGCTGCTTGGGGCTGGGGACGGCTGCGGTGGTGGTGATGGACGAGACGGTTTCGATGGTCGATTTCTTGCACAACAGCTGCCAGTTCTTCGCTCACGAGAGCTGCGGCCAGTGTACTCCCTGCCGTGAGGGGACTGCCTGGGCGCTCAAGATGATGCAGCGTATTAAAGCGGGGCGAGGTCGGATCAAGGACCTGGAGCTCCTGCTTGAAATCGGAGACACGATCGGCATTATGCCCGGCACAACGATTTGCGGTTTGGCAGACGGCGCGGCGTGGCCAATCAAGAACGCGATTCGGAAGTTCCGCAACGAGTTTGAAGAGTACATCAGGCGCACGAATTCGGACGGCTACGCAGAAACCGAGCCCGTCGAGGCGCTTGATTTGGTCGAGTTGCATTAATATGACGGTAATCATCGACGGACAAGAGATCGAAATCGGCGAGGCCGAGCGTTTGAACGGCATTCAAGCCGCGGCGCGCGCCGGTATTGAAATCCCGCACTACTGTTGGCATCCGGGGCTCTCGGTCGTGGCCAGCTGCCGCATGTGTTTAGGTCGAGTCTGGGCGGCGCGATCCTGACAGTGGCGAGATCACGATGATCCCCAAGCTGGTGCCCGCCTGCCAAACGCCAGCGGTTGACGGCACGGTCTTGGTCACCAACAGCGAAAAAGTCCAGCAGGCACGGGCGATTGTCGAAGAGGACCTGCTTATCCGGCATCCCATCGATTGTCCTATCTGCGACAAGGCCGGCGAGTGCTATCTACAGGATTACCACTTCCAACATGGTCGCGAGCAGCGGCGGGCAGATGTGAAGCCCTTCACCAGCCGCCGCCGCGAACTGGGAGACACGGTGTCGCTGTTCGTGGATCGATGCGTGATGTGCAGTCGATGTGTTCGCTTTTGCCGTGAGGTCACCGGGACGAGCGAGTTATTGGTGGCGAACCGGGGTGCCCATGAGGAGATCGACGTCTTTCCAGGGTTCCCGCTGGACAACAAGATGTCCGGAAACGTGGTGGATTTGTGCCCCGTTGGTGCGTTGGGGGATCGAGATTTCCTGTATTCGCAGCGGGTTTGGTTTATGCAAAGCCGTCCACAGATTTGCGCCGGTTGTTCTTCGGGATGTGCGATCAACGTTGACGAGAATCAAGACCGGATTTACCGGCTAAAGCCCCGGCCTAACCCACATGTGAACCAATGGTGGATCTGTGATGAGGGCCGTTATGGCTGGAAGCACTTGCACGACCCGGCGCGTTGTACGGTTCCCGTAGGTACTGGCGATGTCACGCTCGAATGGTCCGAGCTTGCTACGGAACTAGACCGCAGCTTGCGCGACGTCGGGCATCTGGCGGGAGTGTTGTCGCCGCACTTGACCGTCGAGGCAGCTTACCTGTTGGCAACTTATCTGCGCGGCATTGATTCAGAGGCGTTGTTGGCAGTGGGGCCCACTCCCCGCCGCGGCGAGGATCAGTCGTTTCCCACAGGCTTCACGATTCGTGCTGAGAAGTGTCCAAATCGACGCGGAGTCGAGGAGGTCGCCCGGGCCTTTCAAGGAACCGTGTTGAGCTGGGAGGAGTTCCTAGGCGAGTTATCAGCAGACACGATTCAAGGCGTTTGGTTGACAGGGGGCTACAAGACCGACTGGAACGGCGAGGCGGATCTAGAGGCGTTCGGTCAAGTCCGCTTGCTGGTCGCCCAGGACCTGTTTGTTTCGCCGTTGTGGTCCAGCGCGCATTACCGGTTGCCGGCGGCAGCGTTTGCTGAGCGAGAGGGTTCGTACGTTAACGAATCTGGCCGGCTGCAGTCATTTCGCTGGGCGGTTCGGCCGCCGGCAGGCGTGCTGGACGAAGCGCAGTTTTATTGGCGCTTGTTGAATCGTCAGGGGCTGTATCGGGCGCCGCAAGTCCTGGCGGAGCTGGCTGGCGAAGTGGACTACTTTCGCCCGGCGGCGGAGGGAGTTCCCGAGCACGGCTTGGATTTGTCGGAGGCGGCTGTCGCCGCGGGGTAGGCCTGTGAACTGAGGGGTGCTGGCTCTGATGATGGACCGCTGGAACTGACTTCGAGATGCTCGAGATACTGATCAAAGTCGTCATCTTGCTCGCTGGTCTAATGACAGCTGCCGCCTATTTTGTGCTGCTTGAGCGGCGCATGGCTGCCTGGATCCAAGATCGAGTGGGCCCGAATCGGGTGGGACTACCCTTGACCCAGATCCGCGTTTTCGGATTGGGTCAACCGTTAGCCGACGGCGTGAAGTTTATCTTCAAGGAGGAATACACGCCGGCCCACGTCGACAAGCGACTGTTTGTGCTGGCGCCGATCTTGATTCTAGTCGCCGCTCTCGCGGCGTTTGCGGTGATTCCGTTCGGCAGCCTCATTCCTCCCAATCTGCTCGGCTGGCAGTTGTCCACGACGCCCATCGAGTTGGTAGTTGCTCCCGGTGTCGACGTCGGGATGATCTATGTCTTCGCGTTGTCGAGCATCGCGGTGTATGGCGTGATCCTCGGCGGCTGGGCCAGCAACAACAAGTACAGTTTCTTAGGAGGGCTCCGATCCAGCGCTCAGCTGATCGCCTACGAGCTGCCCTTGGGGTTGGGCTTGCTGGGTGTGGCTTTGGCGACCGGCTCACTTGACCTCGGCCAGATCATCACCTCGCAGGCGGAGAGTCAGCTGTGGTTCGGTTTCTCGCAGCCGCTCGGCTGTTTTGTGTTTGTCGTGGCCGCCTTTGCTGAAGCCGCGCGTCTGCCGTTCGATTTGCCGGAGTGCGAGCAGGAATTGGTGGGGGGGTATCACACGGAGTACGCAGGGATCAAGTTGTTGTTGTTTCTAGTCGCCGAGTTTCTGCACATGATTACGGCCTCGTTCTTGATCGTGATCATGTTCCTTGGGGGCTGGCATTTTTGGTTCCTGACCGGCAGCGGCGAGCAGGTGACTTGGTGGGTAGCGGTGCTGCGGATCGTTGTTTTCGCCTCGAAGATCTTCGTGGTCATACTCTTCTTCATGTTGATTCGCTGGAGCTGGCCTCGATTTCGGTTCGACCAGCTGATGGCGTTGGCGTGGAAAGTGATGCTGCCTTTGGGGTTGTTGAATCTGGTGACGGTTGCCGCTTTCGAGCAGATCAAAATGGCTTGGCCGAGCAGTCCAGCCATCCACTGGCTGTTGATTGCCCTGGCGTGGGTGATTGGGCTGTTGGCCTGGGTTGCCATTTCCTGGCTCGGCCCGCTGGTCGCGGATAATCGCGCGCGGAGAGATATTGATCTGTTTGAAGTGGATGCTCAGGTCGATTCTGGAGCTCAGGCCTAGGCTCGATTGGACTCTCTCAAAAAGAAAGAAACGATGCAAGCCGACGACCCGCAGATCAGATGGGTAGGGGAGCCCGACCTGGGGCTGAGTGGCAAGATGTATCTGCCGATGTTTGTGCAGGGGCTGGCCACCACGCTGAAGCACCTCTCGGGATCGCTGCAAGGCCGGTCGGTGACGGTTAGTTATCCTGACGAAGAGCCGGAGATCGGGAATCCGCTCATCTACCGTGGAGTTCACCGTCTCAACCGAGACGAGCAGGGGCGTGTTAAGTGCGTTGCTTGTTTCCTGTGCGCGACGGCATGCCCTGCCCACTGTATCGACATCGTGGGGACGGCAAGTCCGTGGCCGGACCGGGAGAAGTACCCGGAGAGTTTCTCAATTGACGAGCTGCGCTGCATTTACTGCGGCATGTGCGAAGAGGCTTGTCCGGTCGATGCGATTGAATTGACCAGCCTCTACAACCTAACGGGGCGGAGCCGCGAAGAGATGATCTTCGACAAGGAAAAGTTGTTGAGCGTGTTCGACGCGACGCAGGAGCAGGAGCCGATGCAATCGGCTCGTTTTGGGGGCACTCTATGACGGTGTTCGCACAGGCCGGATCGTCTTCCCTTTTCGCCTCGACGCTGCTGTGGGGTCTGATGATCGCTGCGGTTGGTTTTGGTCTGATTGTCACTAACCGAGCGATTTGGATTCGCCGGTTGGGTCAGCTGTTGAGTGTGATCGGCTTGGCCGTCCTCGCTGCTGCTCTGTTCCGTTTGGCGCCGCTGGCTGGCTGGCCCGAGCAAGCGGTGTTTTGGCTGTTGTCGTTGACGGCTGTGGGCGGGGCGGCTGCGGCGGTTGCGGCCAGGAGCCCGGTCTACACGGCGATTTGGTTTGCCTATTCGCTGTTGGGAGTCGCCGGGTTGTTTCTGCAGCAGCGTGCCCATTTCTTGGGGCTGGCCACGATTGTCGTCTACGCCGGCGCGATTGTGGTGACGTTCTTGTTCGTGCTTATGCTGGCGCAACCTCGCGGCGAGTCGACGTACGATCGACTGGGCTGGACAACCCACTGGGTATCCGCTGCGGTGATTTCGGCAACCGCGCTTGCTGCCACGGTGCTGTTGTCATTTGACGCGGCTGGGCATCGGGCAGGGGGCGGGCAAGCAGAGTTGGCTCATGCCAATCATATGGCGCGACTGGGTGCTGAGCTGTTTACGAAGCAGCTTGTTGCGGTCGAACTCGCGGGCACCTTGTTACTGGTTGCCCTGGTGGGAGCCATTGCGATCGTGATCCAAAGCCGCTCGGCCGCTCGACCGGCCGTTCACGGAGTTCGCGTAGCCACGGGCAATGCGGACCCTGACCGATCGATGGGGGACAACGGATGATCGGCGAGACGGCGGTGCTCTATAACCATCTGGTGGTTGGCGGACTGTTGTTCGCCATTGGTCTGATCGGGTTCTTAATCCGCCGCAACATGATCGTGATGTTCTTGTGTGCCGAGATCATGCTGCAGGGCGTATCAGTGAGCCTGGTGGCTTGGGGGCGCTTTCACGATGACTGGGGTGGTCAGATGTTGGTGCTCTTCACGATCGCCGTGGCCGCCTGCGAAGCTGCGATCGCCTTAGCGTTGGTACTGATGCTGTTTCACGAGCGGGGGACGCTCGACATCACAGTTTGGCAAGATCTGCGGGAACCTGGCCAGCCGGCCTTTGTTGATCGCAAGATCCCCGAGCCGCCGGCCGAGGTGCCGGCTTGGCCGGAGTTGACACCGGCTGGTGTGAGACCCCAGGTAGACGACGAAGAGTTCCTGCACCGCAGCCGAGTGTGACATGGATGACAAGATTGCTTGGTGGTTGGTGATCGTGCCGAGCCTGCCGTTGGCGGCTGCATTGCTCACCGCGATCCTAGGCCCGCGTTTACTCCGGTCCCGCTCCCACTATCTAGTGATCTTGGCGTTACTCGGTGCGTTCGTGGGCAGCTTAATGTTGTTCCGCGAAGTGCGTTCTGCGCAGCAGCAGCACACGATTGCTCCGGCGGGGAGTGGCTACGAGCACACGGTCACTCTGTGGACGTGGGCTGCCGTTTCGCCCGCGGAGGGCGCAGATGAAGCGCTGCCGGGTGGCAGCCGTGACTTTCGAATCGGAATCACGCTCCGCGCGGACAGCCTGACCTGCGTGATGCTGTTGATGGTGACTCTTGTGTCGACGTTGGTGGCATTCTTCGCAGCCGGGTACATGCACGGGGACCGTGCCTACTGGCGGTTTTTCACCTATTTTTCGCTATTCGTTTTCTCTATGACGATGCTGGTCTCCGCCAGCAACTTTGTCTTGTTGTTTGTGTTTTGGGAGGCGGTTGGGTTGTGCAGCTACCTCCTGATCGGCTTCTGGTACGAGAAGCCGGCCGCCGCGGCCGCCGGAAAGAAGGCTTTCCTGGTAAATCGAGTGGGCGACCTGGGTTTCACCTTGGCGCTTTTTTTCATCTGGACCACTTACGGCACGTTCAACTTCCACGACTCGCTGCGCGATGGGACGACGAATCTACAGGAGGTGGCCGCTGCGAGTGTTGGCAGCGGCCAAGCGGACTCGGCAATGGTACCAGGAGTCCTAGGTCGTTGGCGGATTGCGTCGGACAATTATGCGACCGGAACCATCGGGTTTGCAATCTGTGCGCTGCTGCTGTTGGGAGCTTGCGGCAAGAGTGCCCAGTTTCCTCTCCATGTCTGGCTACCGGACGCGATGGAGGGGCCGACTCCGGTTAGTGCCCTGATTCACGCGGCCACCATGGTAACCGCAGGCGTGTACATGATCGCGCGCTGCACTCCGCTGTTCATGGTCTCGGCGTCTGCCCAGTTGTTGGTGGCTTGCATTGGAGGTGGGACGGCGTTGCTGGCCGCCTTGATTGCACTGACTCAACACGACTTGAAGAGGGTGCTGGCCTACTCCACGGTTAGCCAGCTGGGCTATATGTTGTTGGGGCTTGGCGTGGGGACCTTTGCCGGCATCACTGCTGGAATGTTCCACTTGTTTACCCATGCCTTTTTCAAAGCGCTGCTCTTCTTGGGGGCCGGCAGCGTCATGCATGCGATGGGCAACGTCATCGATATGCGGCGATTTGGTGGGCTGCGGCGGCGGATGCCGATCACACACGTCACCTTCTTCATCGGCTGCTTGGCTCTGGCTGGGTTCCCGGGGATGGCGGGATTTTGGAGCAAGGACGCCATTGTGGCCGCGCTCCATGAGAAGGGGCACGAAGCGGCGCCAGCGGCTCATCTCGAACAGGGACACATGCCGGAGGGAGAGCAGGGAGCACACCCGCCGGCCCGATCGATTTCCCAATCGATCCAACTACCTCATCCGCCGCAGGCGGGGGAAATCGGCGTTGACGAGCACGCTGCTTATGCCGCCGTTTACCGTCTGCTCTACGCCGTGGCCATGTTTACGGCGCTGCTCACCGCGCTTTATACGTTTCGAGCGTTGTTTGTGACTTTCTATGGTCGCGAGCGGATTCCACACGAGGCCGGGGATCATGCGCACGAATCGCCACCGATCATGCATTGGCCGCTACGGATCTTGGCGATCGCCGCCGCGTCGCTTGGTTTTTGCCTGGATCAGACGTGGCGGCGGGAGCCGAATCACCTGTTTGCAGAGTTTCTATCAACGACGCCATCGTTCGCCGACGGGGCCGTGGCCGCAACGAAGCATCCGTACGCTTTTCACGGCAACATTGCGGTGACCAGCGGCATCGTCTCGATCGCCGGCATCCTGCTGGCAACCTACCTCTACCTCGGAAGCCAGCGAGAGGTTCAATGGCTCAAGGCGCTATGCGATTTCGGACCCTTTTCGGGTGACGCGCGCAAGCCAGCTGCCGGTTCACGAAGATTCGGCTGGTTTGGCTCGCTACAGCAAGCGGCCGAAAAGGTGGGACTCGCCTGGCTATCGGACCGGATGGCGCGTGCGGCGTCATTGCTGGTGCAAGTCGTCTCGTCGCCTGCCTGGCTCGGCAACTTCGTCTCACCCTACAAGCTATCTTACCGCAAGTTTTTTATTGACGAGCTGTATCAAACGCTGCTTGTGCTGCCGCTGCGCGGGTTGGCTTGGCTCTGCTATAGTCTTGACCGCTGGCTGGTCGACGGCCTCGTGAATACGATCGGCCGGGTTCCTGTCGCGATCGGTGCGCTGATTCGATCGACACAGGTAGGACTGATTCCGATTTACGCCTTGGCGATGGTGCTGGGCACATTGCTGTTGATCGTGGCCAGGGTGCTGTTAGCCGGATGAGGGTGGAGAGTTGATGTCCGAAGCGACGTTGTTATTGGCCGCGATTTTTTCGCCGTTGTTCGGCGCGCTGTGCTTAGCGGCGCCACCTCTGCGGCGGTTCGCACGGGCGTGGGCCTTGGTTGTCGTGTTGTTCACGTTGGTTCTCGCAGCGCTGGTGGTCGCCGAGTTTCCTGCTTCTGGCACACCGGATGGTGACTACGCGGTGACCGATTGGGCTTGGCTGGGAGGCGGGCCGCTGCCTGACATCCGGTTCAGCGTGGGACTGGACGGGCTCGGCGTGTGGCTTTTTGGGCTTAGCGCACTGCTGTTGGTTACCGCAGTGTTGGTGAGCTGGGAAGCCGTTCAGCACAAGGCGGGTCTTTTTTTTGCGATGCTTCTGTTGCTGGAGTTCGGCTGCCTCGGTGTCTTTGCAGCCCGCGACATCATCTTGTTCTATGTCTTCTTTGAATTCACTTTGATTCCTTTGTTTTTCCTGATCGGGATTTGGGGCAGCGAGCAGCGGCGGTTTGCGGCAATTAAGTTCTTCCTGTTCACGTTGGCTGGCAGCATGCTGACTTTCCTAGGCCTGCTGGCAATTGTTGTCTGGGACTACACGCATGCTGATGTGGCGGCGATGCGTTTCTCGATCAGTACGCTCACAGAGAGTCTGCGGGATCATCCCATCGAACCGGTGACGGTCCAGCTGGTTGTCTTCGCGGCGTTGTTCGCCGGCTTTGCGATCAAGGTTCCGCTCTTTCCGCTTCATACTTGGCTTCCGCTGGCCCACGTCCAGGCGCCGACCGCCGGGAGTGTCTTGCTGGCGGGTGTGATGCTCAAGATCGGTACGTATGGGTTTGTCCGCTTCAGTTTGCCGATGCTGCCGCAGGCCTCAGCGATCGCAATGCCTTGGATTTTCTGTCTGTCGGTGATTGGGATCATCTATGGAGCGCTTGTTGCGCTCGCGCAGACTGACATCAAGCGGCTTGTTGCCTATTCCAGTGTTAGTCACTTGGGCTACTGCATGCTCGGCCTGTTTGCCTTCAACGCTGTGGGGATTCAGGGAGGGACGTTGCAGATGGTCAACCACGGGCTTTCGACAGGTGCGTTGTTTGCCATCGTGGGTATGTTGTACGAGCGTTATCACACGCGCGACATGGACTACTATGGCGGGCTGGCCCGGCGGATGCCATGGTTGACCTTTTTCATGGTGTTGTTCACATTCTCCAGCATCGGCTTGCCAGGCCTGAACGGGTTCGTCGGCGAGTTCATGGTGTTGCTGGCTGCGTTTCAAAGAGCTTGGGTTTCCACACCGCCAGGGTGGCAACTTGTCTTGCGGGTGGCTTCGGTGTTGGCGGTGGCGGGCGTCGTCCTTGGGGCGTGGTACATGCTGTCGCTCGTGCAGCGCGTCTTCTTCGGTCCGCTTCGCGAACCAGTGGCAGCGCACCGCGGTGGTGCCGCGGAGCATCCGGTTTCGGACCTAAACTGGCGCGAGATACTGGCTCTCGCTCCGCTGGCGGCTTTCGTAGTGTGGATTGGGCTGCAACCGAAGTTCTTCCTGGACAGGATGGAGCCAACGCTCAATCCGATTGCGGCGGCGGTTGACCGTACATGGCGGGACCAGGTGGGTACACAACATGCCGGCGGGGCGGTCGCGCCATCCGTGGAGGAGTTTGCCAGCGGTGATCGTTAGCTTCGACACAATTCGGGTGCTGTGGCCTGAGCTGATCCTGCTGCTCATGGCGTCCTGGATCTACCTGGGAGGGACGATCCATCCTAGCCGCAGGCTCTGGTCCTTCTTGGCAGTTGCGGCGTACGCCGTCGCGGGGTGGGTGATTTACACGAGGGAGGGCAGCTACTGGCGGCAGGAGGATGCAGTTTCTTTCCTGACGGGGCCTGTGTTGGTGGACATACTGGGCTATCGCGTGCGATCGGCGGTATTGGTGATGGGTCTGTTGTTCACGCTTGTTACTTCTCGTGGCGCTGCCAGGAAGCTGGGTCCCGAGGTAACGGCGACGCTGATGCTGTTAACAGCCGGACTGATGGTTGTGGCGCGGGCGAACGATCTAGTGCTGATGTTTCTCGGCCTCGAGATGGTGTCCATACCGACTTACGTCTTGCTCTACTTGGGGCGGCGGCAGCGGACGACGGCTGAAGCGGCTGCAAAGTACTTCTTCCTGAGTATCCTGGCGTCGGCGCTGCTGCTGTACGGACTCAGCTTCTTGTATGGGATTGCTGGGACGACAACTTTGGTGAGTTCCTCAGTGGCGCCTTCAGCCGGTCAAGATGCTACGTCGGCGCTAACCGCATTGGCCTTAGTTTTGATTCTGGCCGGTCTGGGATTCAAGATGGCGGCCGTTCCCTTTCACTTCTATGCCCCGGATGTCTATCAGGGGGTCAGTCATCCCAATGCAGCTCTGTTGGCCATCGCGCCCAAGGTGGCCGGCGTCTTGGCATTCGGACGTGTGCTGGTCGTTGGATTTCCGCAAGGAGCGGAGTTGGGCTGGCAGCTGACACTTGTGTTGGCGGTGCTCACCATGACATGGGGTAACGTCTGTGCACTATGGCAAAGGAATCTGAGGCGAATGATGGCCTTTTCTTCCATTGCGCACGCCGGGTACCTCTTGATCGGGCTGTCGGTCGGCTTCTATGGAGCAGCCCATGGCTTCGAAGGCAATGGAATGTCGTCGGCGATCCTCTATTTGGCCGTCTATGCATTGGCTTCGTTAGGAACATTTTCCGCGTTGGCGTGGTTCAGTGACGAGCGAGCCGAGTTGAGTACGGTAGAGAGTCTGGCTGGCTTGGCGAGTACCAAGCCTCTGGCGGCCGGCGTGCTGGCCGTCTGTATGTTCTCCTTGGCTGGGATTCCACCGCTTGCTGGTTTCTGGGGCAAGTTAGCGCTCTTCACTGCGGCTCTGCGGGTGGCAACCGCGACGGACGACGCAACGGTCACGGTCTGGTTCAGTGTGCTGGCGGTCGCTGCCGCGCTCAATGCCGCCATCGCCGCGGCCTACTATTTGCGGGTGGTGGCCATGATGTACTTTCGCCGGTCGACGCATCGAGTTGAGGCTGTCGGAGGATTGGGACCAGCGACGAGCATGGTTGTTTGCGCGGTATTGTTGGTCTTGATTGGGGTCAGCCCGGCCCGGCTCTTCGAGGCTGCGGGTGCGGCCGACCGTGCAGCCCGCCGTTCGCCAGCAGTCACTGCACCTGCACCTGCGACGGCACTCAACGTGTCTCGTAACTAGCGAATACCGATGGCCAGGCCGAGATCTGAGATAAAGCAACTTGCCGTGTTGCTGGCGAGCAGCCGGAACCCCATCTACGCCGTGAACGACCGTCGTCAGATCGTGTACTGCAATGCGGCGTGTGAAGAGTGGTTGGCTGCCGACCGCGAACAGTTATTAGGGCTGCAGTGCGACTATCACTCAGGCGACACCGGCGAGCCGCTCGCGGCCGCGCTCTGCCCTCCTCCCGTGGCCTTTTCTGGCGAACCGGCGACCGGCCAGCTGATTTGGCAGCGCGACGATGCCGCCACACGACGTGCCGTTCGCTTTTCACCGCTTGGCCAAGGCGAGAGTTGTGTCGGCGTGTTGGCCGTGGTTGACGCCGACGAGGCTGACGCGGGAGCGGCGGCGATACCGGACACCGCCACCTCGTCAGATCTACATCTGCAACTACAGGATCTGGTCCGCCAGCATCGCGGCCGCTACCGCCTCGACGGGCTGGTTGGCAAGTCGCCGATGATGAAACGTGTCAGGGAGCAGGTCCGCGTTGCGACTGAGACAACCGCCGCCGTGTTGATTCGAGGGCCCGAGGGGTCCGGCCGGGAACATCTCGGCCGCACGATCCACGCCGCGCGTGGCGCCAGCGATCCCGGCCTGCTGCTGCCCCTCTCCTGCGAGCTACTAGACGCTGAGATGCTGCAGGCGACTCTGCTGGAGTTCCTGAATCACTGTCGAGATAGTGTCGCAGCAACCACCGGTACCGTGCTGCTGTTGGAATGCGATCGTCTAACATCCGAAGCGCAGTTGGAGCTGCTTGGCTTTCTCAACCTGCCGACAGTCGACTTGTGCACGGTGGCAACTTCCAGCGACTCGCTGTTGGAGCTTGCTTCGACAGAGCGCTTCAACCATGAACTGGCGTTACTACTCGCCGCACTTACGATCGAGCTTCCTCCTCTGGCTGACCGCCGTGAGGACATTCCGCTATTTGCCCAGCGAATCCTGGAACGCTGCAATGCTCGAGGTGGCAAACAAGTTGGTGGATTTACGCGCTCGGTTTTGAATCAGCTGGGTGCGATGCCGTGGAAGAGGAACTTGGCTGAATTGACCGAGTTCGTCGAAGAGGCATTTCAGCTGGCGGAGGGGCCGTGGGTGCAGGAAGCCGATCTGCCGCCCCGCGCCGAACTGTTGTCGGCCGCAGCGGCTCATCCATCTCCAGTCGAGGAGGAGCTAGAACTGGACGCCTTTTTGGCCGATGTGGAGCGGGAGTTGATCCACCGGGCTTTGAGCCGAGCGAGTGGAAACAAGGCCAAGGCTGCTCGCTTGCTCGGCATCCAGCGCGCACGTCTGCTCCGCCGCTTGACGCAACTAGGCATAGAACATAGATCTTAGGGCAGGGCGGAGCAGCATCGCAGTACACGGCAGGTCGGGAATCGAGCCATGATCCGGGCGCGGCTGATTGTTTGTGAACAGCAGACCCACTGGACGGTTGCGTTGCGGTGGGCCCTGGTCGGTGGTTCGATCTCCGTACGTAGCGAGCCGGACAGCGAGGCCTGTTGGAGGTTGTTGGACTGCTCGCCGGGCAGCGTTCTTGTGTTGGAACTGCGCCATGAGCTGCTGGCGCGTTTGGGGGCTCGCTTGTTGGAGTTCAACGACCAGTTCCCCTGGGCGAGGTTGATTGTGGCGGGAGAGTTCGAGGACGCGTCAGCGCTGTGGCTGGCCCGTGAACTCGGGGCCGTGCAGGCCCTGACGTCGATTCGGAACCTGACGCCCACGATCCGGCTCATTCGGCGGCACTTTGAGCAGCTGCCCGACCTAGAGCGGAGCTATCGCGATCAGGTTTGGGACCAGATGCCCTGGGGGGCGTTCAGCGAGGGAGCAACTTGCGTTGGTATACCAACTTCCCCTCGCTGACGCTTCGGGTTACAAAAAACGCGGCGAATTCGACATCGTGTGCCTGCAAGAAGGCGAAAGGCGTAACTTTAAAGCGTACGCTTCGAGTTACGATTGGTTGCAGGCGCCAGTTCAAAAGGCGTGAGCGAGGCGGCAGTCGGTGTTACCGGCGCTAACCAGTTCCTCCTTATGCTTCGTACTTGAAATAGAGTCCGACGCGCGACCCCACGATCCGGCTGGGATTGCGGGAGGCGCGAAGGGCGTAACTTTGAAACGGAGGCATTGATGGCGAAAGTGACGTTGGACGCAGCTACAGTCGAGCAGGCGTTGGCTGACTTTCCCGATCCAGAGACAGGGCGAAGCGTAACACAAACGGGACAGGTTCAAGGGATTCAGGTCAACGGCAGCGAGGTCCAGGTTTCGCTTGCCCTTACCAGCTGGGCGGCGCCGCTGTTCGATGAAACGATTGCGGCGATGGAGACACGGCTGAAGTCGCAGCTCGAGGGGGCCACAGCCGTCACTGTGGAGCGAACGGACCTAGAGCGTCCACCAGAGAAGATCGGTGAAATCGGTCTCGCTGCCAAGAGCGTTGTCGCGGTCGGATCGGGTAAGGGCGGTGTCGGTAAGAGTACCATCGCCGCAAGTCTTGCCTGGGGGTTGAAGCGTGCCGGCGCGCGGGTGGGATTGATGGACGCTGATGTCTACGGACCGAGTATTCCCCACCTCCTGGGCGTCTCGCAGCGTCCGGAAGTCGTGGATGGCAAGATTAAGCCTATCGATGCCGGGGGGATACCGGTGATTTCGATGGGGTTCTTGGTACCGCCCGACGAGGCGATTGTCTGGCGGGGGCCGATGCTGCACGGCGCCGTCACGCAGTTTCTTCGTGACACGCAGTGGGGCGATCTGGACTACTTGATCATCGACATGCCACCCGGTACGGGCGACATCGCTCTGACTCTTTCTCAACTGCTGCCGCTCAGTGGAGCGGTAGCAGTCTGCACACCGCAGGACGTGGCGCTGCTGGATGCTGTGAAGGCGATCGCCATGTTTCGTAAGGTGAACATCCCAGTATTGGGAATGGTCGAGAACATGAGTGGTTTCGTCTGCCCTGACTGCGGCAAGCGGTACGACATTTTTGGCCATGGTGGAGCGGAACAGCGTGCCGAGCAGATGCAGATTCCTTTCTTGGGCGAAGTGCCGATCAACATGCACATTCGGGAAGCTGGGGACGCCGGAAAAGTCGGCAGCAGCTTTGAGGACGCCACCGTTGGGCCCTACCTGGAGACGCTTGTTGTGCGTTTGGCGAAACAGCTCGCGGAGACGGCGGCCAGCCAGCCAAAAATGCCACAATTGCCTGTTTTGTGATCGTCCTGTGGAGCTGGGGAAACGGCGCAAAGTTAGAGCCGTCTCGTTAAGAGAGACGGCTCTTTCTCGTTGTAGCCAGGGCGGCCGTCCACAGACAGCTGCTTGAGAAGCGTTACTTCTTCTTCTTCTTCGTCGTCTTCTTCTTGGCGGCCTTCCGCTTTGTTGTCTTCTTCTTCTTCTTGGTGGCTGCCTTCTTCTTCTTCTTTGCAGCTTTCTTCTTGGCCACTGTACGTCCTCCGTAAAAAAGGTTCGTGGCGAGTTCCTTCTCGCAGGCTCCTAAGGCTGCCTCGTAGCTGACGAGTCAAGTAGCCGACGAGTCAACTCAACCAAAGTAACGAGTAACCACTTTCCAAAACTTGGTTGTTTGATCGAATCAACATCGTGTTAACCGAGCAAAACTGTAGTGGTTAAAACATCCATTAACGTGTAGTTGTACGGAACGCCGTAATAATTGCAACACGATTTCAACGGAATTTCGCTAAATGTTGCAAGTGAAGTTGACGTCGTCAAGAGCGATTTGCTCGTTGGTTAACGGCGTTTGACGAGCGCGTCGTCAAACGGCTGAGCAGATCATCGCAGCTTGTTGATTCGTGCGATTCAAAACAGCGAGATGGTTGTGCCGTCTTTCAGGCAACGGGCCGGTTGCGGTTGATGCTGTTCGATGCCGAACCATTTTCGATAGTGAGGACGGAGCCCTAGCAAGTCCCAGCTTGAATGCCTAGGTGTCAAACGTTGGTCGGATTCCGATGATGACCAGTGAGTGAAGATCTCGCGCCAGGCGCTAGTTTGTTGCGAGTAACGGATGTGAATCGGATCGAAACCGAACCACTCACTCGCCGGGGCGATACACTTGGCTCCGAACCGTTCAGCTAACCGGATCACCGCCCGATTCACTTCGTCGGCATGTGCCCAAGCATCCTCGAAACAAAGCTGCGAACGTGGAAAAAAGAGGGTTCGCAGGAGGCTGTACCTCATTCGTCCCAGCCTTTGCAGGCTGGCCATCGGCAGCTGGGTGATCGACATCTGCTGGCTGAACTGGGCCAGCCGCTCCAGGCAGGTCTCGACGCAATGAACGACTTGCTGGGGCGGCGCGCCCAGCACCAGGTCGTTGCCGATGTCCGTCAGCAGTACTGCGGTTGGCGCGGCGGTTCGTTCCGCAAGAGACTGCCAGAGGCCGCATTCGGCAATTGGCGGCAAGACCCGGCCCAAGACGCGACTGGTCTTGCCATATCCGCGTCCGTGGCCCAGAGCAGCCAGCAGATCGAGTGGCTGTCCCCAGGCACCTTGTGCCGCAGCGATGACCGTGGGCAGCGCTCGAGCCAGATTGCTCGCGCCGAGTAGAACGACGCGCCGCGCAGGCGTCACCAGGGTCCTCCTCGTCTACCGAAACCGCCACCAAAACCTCCGCCGCCGTAGCCTCCACCACCTGATTGGATCGCCGTGTAGCTCTGGAAAGCCAGCATCCCAAAGAGCATCGCCATGAACAGACTGCCATGAGTCACCGCAAACAGAACTAAGGCGCCGCCCGAGAAAACTGACAGCCAGAGCGACTTGACGATGCCCTGCCAAGGATCGACTTCGGTGAAGATGTGACGTGCGATTTGGCCACCGTCGAGTGGGTAGACGGGAACCAGGTTGATCATTCCCCAGAGGATGTTGATGAACAGCATCGCTTCGATTAGCCGCTGGAGCGGGACCGACGACGCAGTTGCCTCGTTGAGTTGGAAGGACCAGAAGAAGGGAAAGAATTCGGGATGGACACCGAACGAGCCGCCCGAGGCAACGATCGCCACAGCGATCAGTGCAGCCAACACGAACCCCGCCGCGGGTCCGGCAAAGGAGATGAGAATTCCTTGGCGGGAATTGCCGCTTCGTGCACCGACGCCGAGTGAGTCGGGAATCGCCAGGCCGCCCATCATGTACATCACGATGTGCGAGGAGATGCCGAACCGCAGCATCATGAACGAATGCCCCAGTTCGTGCACGAGGATCGAGATGAATAGGGCCACCACCCAGATCACCATCTCGAGGCTGGTGCCGCGGGAACCGAGGATCAGCGCCGCCAGCCAGAAGAAGGGGTGAACCCTGACCGGGATGCCGGCCACCTGGAAGTGGAAGTCGTATTGGGTTGCTGGAGGTTCGCCAAGCAGCAAGATGACAACTCCTCTAAACGTCAGCGCACAAAAAAAGGGGAGCGTCTCCAACGACGCTCCCCTGGGAAAGGGTCTTGGTTATTCCTTGTCAGGATCTTCAGCGCCTTCGCTGGTGGAGTCGTCATCCTTCTCAGGAGCGCGCTTCTCAGGATCCTCGGCGCCTTCGCTGGTGTGCTCATGCTTAGCCTTGGCGACTTTGAACGACGCCTTCTTGAAGGCCTTATCACCAAACAGCGTCTTCAACGCGTCGTCGCCCTTGAGCTTCTTGGCGTTGCCTTGGCAGTTCTCGCAGCAGAAGGCAATCTTAGCACCGGCAACTTCGATGGCTGTCTCCGCCTTGCATTTCCCACCGGAGAACGGGCACTTCGACTGCTTCGCCTGGCCGGTGGCGACGAGCTGGTGATTGCCCTTAGCGGCAACGAGCTCGTCTTTGGCTTTGATTTTCTTGGTGAATGCCTTGGGGCAGTTGTCGCAGCAGAAAAAGACCTTTCCGCCTTTGTACGCAACGAACTTGGTAGCTTTGGCGGCACCCTTGGGGTTCATCGCACACTTGATCTTGTCCAACTTGATCTCTTCAGCGGCGTAGACCGTCAATGCCAGCACGGCAACCGACGTTGTCGCCAGGAGCAACGATCGCAGTTTCATGTTTAGTTCCTTTCCAGTTCTCAGTGACCGATATCCCGAATGTTAGAAATCAGCGCCCTGCGACCTTCACCCGGCCTACCCACGCCGACTGGCGGTATTATCGACGTCTCGCCAAGCAAAATCAACCGGAAACAGGCCGATTTCTATCGGCCTGCCGTACCGCGCGCTACGGCCAGCGCGCATACTGTGTGACACATCACAATTCGCTCCCGGTCGTCGGCTGCTGCAGCACCACTCTTCCCCAGCGCCTGTCGGCTGAGGGGGGGCGCAGACGCAAGGTGAGGGGATGATCCAACGCTATTTGCTGCTTTGGCTGCTGGCTTCGTCTTGGTTGGCCTATGTTTGGCCCGCGCTCGGCTGGGAGCGCTTCGATCCCTTTGTCCAATCTGCCCCGCTGTTGTCTGTCCTGATCGCGGCGACCATGTTCGCGATCGGTTTGATGCTTCCCCGCGACGAAGTTCAGCAGGTTCTCCGCCGCTGGCCCACCGTACTGGCCGGCTCGGCGTTGCAGTACACCGTGATGCCGCTGCTAGCCTACGCGATGGGGGTGATGTGGGGACTGGACGGCGATGACTTGCTGGGCATTATTGTCGTTGGCTGCGTACCGGGCGCCATGGCGTCGAACGTGCTCACACTGAATGCCGGGGGCAATACTAGCTATTCCGTCAGCCTGACGACGACTGCGACACTTTTGTCCCCGCTGGCTGTGCCGCTGGTCATGAAGCTGGCGCTGGCCACCGAACAAAGTGTCGAGCTCGATGCGGTTCGCACGAGCCGCCTGCTGCTGCTAACTGTCGTCGCGCCCGTATTGGTCGGCCATCTCATCAGCCGCTGGAATCCGGGCAGCGAACCCACGTTTCGTCGCTGGGGATCGCGAGTCGCCAATCTAGCGATTCTCTGGATCATCGCGGTGGTGGTGGCGCTGAACCGCCAGGAGCTGGGCCAGCTGCGCGGGAAGCTCGTGTGGGCGCTGCTCTGCGTCAATCTCTGCGGCTACCTGGCGGGCTATGCGTTCGGTTGCGGCATCCGCTTGCCCGAAGCGATGCGGCGCGCTTTGACGCTCGAGATCGGCATGCAAAACGCCGGGCTGGGAGCGAGTTTGGCGACCGGTCTGTTCCCCGACCGCAGCGAGATTGCGATCGCGCCGGCGCTGTACACCTTTGGCTGTATGCTGACCGGCACCTTGTTGGCTCGGGTTTGGGCCGGTTGGTCCTGGAGTTCGACGCGATCGTCTTGAATCTCCTCGATTCGTCGACGCCGGGACAAGATGCGCGTGGGCTTAATCGGAGCCACAACGCAGGTTCTGATGTTGAGCTTGTAACCGCAATCGGAAGCGCGAAGCGTCAGTTTTGAAAATTGCGCCTCTGGCTCAATAGGAACCCGAAGCGTAAGCGAGGGAATAGCTTGCGTTGGTACAGTCCCCCTCGCTAGTCCATCAACACCACTGATGGGTCTTGTTTTAGGGCGGCCAGGGTCGGCAAGTAACTGGCCATGGCTGCGATGATCGGCGTGCCCAGCAGTCCGCTCAACGTGGCCAGCAGCGAGGGAGTGAAGCTGCTCGAGGTAACGTCAAGCAACCGTGTTCCCAGATAGCGCGCCAACAGCAGCCCCAGCAGGGCGCCCACCGCGCCGCCAACGAGTCCCAAGACAGCTGCCTTGCCAAGGAAGAGTGCCGCGATGCTGGTGGAGCCTTTGCCCAACGCTCGTAGCAACCCGATTTCGGCACGTCGCTCGCGCACGTTCGACCATGCCAGGAGTCCGACCCAGACAGCACACACCAAGACAATCAGAGGTGTCAGAATCTGAGTCGTACCTACCAACAATCCCATGATTCGCGCGCGGTGCTGTTCCTCACGGTCGACGATCTCCTGGCGCCTCTGCCGCTCCTGCGCAGAGATTTCTTGGCGTTTCGACGAGTAAGCTTCGATTGTCTGCTGATGGTGCGCCTCGACCAGTTTTCGCTGTTCGTCTCGGGCGATCGCCTGGAGTCGCATTTCGGTGACTTTGGTGTCGGGTAGCACCAGTTCCAGTTGAGCGGTGATCTCCTCGACTCGCTCGACGGTCTTGCACTTGCAGCCCAGCGCGAGTATCTCGCTGATTTTCCCAGGCTTCTGCAGCACTCGCTGTGCGTCTTTGAGGTTCATACAGACAGCGATGTCTTCCTCATTGCCGTGCAGCGGAAGGACTCGTGCGATTTCAAATGACTTGCCTCGAATCTCGACTTGCTCTCCAACGTTCCGTCCGTTCGCGGCAACGTTCCCCAAGTAGACGCTGCCCTCTGGGATTTGATATCCCATAGGAGCCTTCTTTTCGATGTGTGACTGGGTCGCTTCCGGCGCGAACCCGACGAGCAAGACGGAGCGATCTTCCCACTCGATCATCTGCTTAAGCGTGGCTACCAAATGCACGATCTTGGTAATCTCCGGACTCTCCGCGAGCCGCTGGACGTACTCCTCAGGCATCTCGAAGGCCACAAAACCAGAATAGAGCTTGGCCAAGTCCGTGTTGCTGTGCACGATGCGGAGATTAAACCCGAGATCCCTCATGATTCGCTTGGTGCGTTTCTCCAGTTCGTTTAGATCCCGATCCGCGTCCTCCTGCATGCTCGCCAATTGAGTTTCGGTCTCAGCGTGCATGGCTTCCAAGGTCTCTTGAGTTTCTTGCTGCATGGCGCCCAACCGCTCTTGCGACTCCCGCCGGTACCCGTCCAGCAACGTGGGGCTGGCCACGAACAGAGTGGCGGCGGAAATCAGAGCCAGCATGCTCAGCAGCACGTTCATCTTGCGATGCCAAAGTTCAGCGACCAGCAGGTTCAGAGTACTCATGGCGTTTTCCTCGGAACTGGAATTAGGAACAAGTGTGTCGGGCAGAGACCTACGGGGGTCTTCAATCGACCGGTGGCAAGTACCCCACATTAACATGCTCTCGCGGTTCTTCCAGCCCGAAACAGAGCAGCCACGCCATCAGGACGACGGCGGCCATGGACAAGAAAATGGCCTCGAAGCCGATGGTATCAACCAACATGCCAACGAGAGGCGAGAGCAGCATGGGCAGGGAGACGCAGAGTGCCAGTGTACTCAGGTAGCGCGGGTGGTCTGCGGGAGCGGACAGTTCTAAGGTGAAATTCTGTAGCGTTCGCAGTACGACCGGCGTGAGACCGACGAAGACAAAGACCAGTGGGAACAGTCGCCCACCCCAGGCGGGCAGCTGCCGGAGTCCAATGGCCAGCAGGGGGGCGGTGGCGATCCCCAGCAAGGCGATCAGCAGGACCTGTCTGTTTCCACGCCGGTCCGCGATCTGGCCAGCTGGCACACTGAATAGGCCGGTGCCGATGTTCTGGACCACGACCCACAGCACAAGGTCCCCCAACTCGAGCTGCATTCCGCGGAGACCTAGGTTTTGATAGTGGGGAAACAGCATCATCGAAGATCCGAACAGGGCCGCCACGGCAGTGAGTTTGCGGAAGTTCTTGTCCTGGGTCCAAGTGTCCCATGCCCCTTGCAGGTTGCGAAGCAGTGGTTCACGTGGTTCTTCAAAGCGGTCCTCGGATTCCACGAGCAGCAACACGGAGAGCGACGACAGGGCGAAGAGAACTCCCGAGAATCCAAAAATCAAGTCGAAGCGACCGGTGCCCTGCCTGAGCCAGGCGGGCAGTAGTATCAACGCACTCGCCACGGCGGTTACTGCGCCGATCGTATTTGATACCAGCAACAACCTGCCGCGGAGAGGGGTGGCGATCAACTTTCCTTGTAGGGTACTGAAGGCAACTTGGTTGATTCCTACGCAGACAAAGAAAGCCAAGTAGATCGTCAGGAAAGCGGCGGGCATCCAAAGGCCGAGGTTGCCCGTCTGTGTAAACAGAAGACTAAGCACCAAGAATAGGGCGGACATCAGCGCCGACGCCATGAAGAGGATGTGTTTCTTGCGCGGCGCCAACTTGATGCGGCGGGCCAGCAACACCGGAGGCAAACTGTGCCCCAACCGATTCAGGAGCGGTAACCAGCCACGGATCCAACCCGCTCCCGCGATCGAATCCAACACCGCCGGCATCACAATGCTCTCGGTCTTGAAAATCCAGCCGGTCCGCATCAGCACCTGATGCGCGCTCAGTGCCGTGAAGTTCTGCAGCAGCGTCGGTGAGTTGGACGGAGAGTCGTTCTCGCCTGAAGTTGGCGTGTTGGATTCTGTTTCGTCTGGGCGCGGGAACGTCGCTGGTTGAAGTGGATCCGAGGCGGCGGGTGACATCGTCGAAGTATAACCGCGCTGCGCAGCGCAGGCGAGACCTAGGGACGTTAAGGACCTTTCCCTGACGTCCCGCAGCTATCTGATCGTAGCCGAACTCGCCAGAGTCGTAGCCGAACTCGCCAGAGTCGTAGCCGAACTCGCCAGAGTTTGGTGGACTGCTGATCGTAGCCGAACTCACCAGAGTTTGGTGACTGCTGTTTTGTCCAAATTCTGGCGGCTACAAGAAATCTAACGGCGCTGGGTGAGGAGGATGAACAACCGCAACTTGTTGTCGGGCGACTCCCTCAAGACTGTCGAAAGGCCTGCAGCGCAACAGCCCGTTCTGGGGCGCTCAGTTTACCGTCGCCGTCAGCGTCAAATCGGTCCAGCAGCGGTTTTTGATCGACCCGATTGGGGCGCTGGGGCGGCGGCGCTCCGCGCGAGAGCTTCAAGCCTGCTAGTGCTGCCTCTCGCTCTTTAGCGTCCAAGCTGCCATTACCGTCTTTGTCCAGCCGTTTAATAAGTTCCGGTCTGCGGAACAGTCCGCCTGATCTTCTTTGCATCGCCCGCCGAGCAGCTTGCTGTTCTGCTCCGTTCAACTTGCCATCACCGTCTTTGTCGAATTGCTTGAGGAGCGCCTGCCGAACATTCGACATGTTTGTCTGCCGCTTAGCCTGTTTTGCGAGGCGCTGTCGCATCGCGGCGCGCTCCTTGTTACTGAGCTTGCCGTCACCATCCTTGTCGAATTGCTTGAGCAGCGCTGCGCGGTTGGACTTCGCGGCGGTTGCCCGGAGCCGGGCAAGGTGCGCCAGGGCCTTCTTGCGCTCGGCGGCATTAAGCCGACCGTCCCCATCGGCATCGAACTTCGGCAGCAACCGGCGTAACGCCGGTCCGTTCGGTGGCTGGTCGTCTGCGGCGTGGACAACCACCGCGGAAAGGTAAACGGTCAAGCCGAGCAATATCGCATTCCGCATCATCATTCCCTCTCCTCAAGCTTACATC
Source organism: Pirellulaceae bacterium (assembly GCA_965223305.1). Lineage (GTDB taxonomy): Bacteria > Planctomycetota > Planctomycetia > Pirellulales > Pirellulaceae > CBDCWT01. The sequence goes on from CBDCWT010000086.1 coordinate 124,277, forward strand.
AGTAAGTCTCGCAGTCTTTGGTTTCCGAAGTAGGTCCGAAACAGACTCCTTGTTCGTAAACACCGCAACCGGCGGAAAGGTTCGAGCGGCTGCGAGAAATCTCAGTTTTTGCGCGGGCCTTGCTGGGCAAGAAGCAGTTCCAGATAGCTGCATCGCACGTTGTCCGAAAGACCTAGCTCGATAGCCAGCGAGGCGACCAGCTGCTGAGCCTCCGCGAGCTTGCTCTCGGTTGAAATCAACTCCAGTTCCACGAAACTGCCTACCTGAGAGACCTCGTCTAGTGAGGCCTCAACGACTCGTTGCTGCCACGGGACACTTGCCGCGGTCCGATACTTGGAGACTTCCGCAACCGGACGAAAATCGAGCTGGCTCAGTAACTCAGCGAATTCGTCCAAGTGGCTGGCGCCTTCCAGCAGTGGCAGTTCGATTTCTTGACGAGTCTTGGTTGCTGCATCCAGCCTAGGTCCTTTGTACGTGATACGATTAGTCTGCCCGTCGCGGCGCAGCCGTAGAGCCTCGTCGGTTGAGGCAAAATCACGAGAGGGGTGCGCGAAGTAACGGTCTACTTGCTGTCGTCGCGGCTGGAACTCCGCGCCCATCTCGACCAGCCTCCTGCGAATTGTAGGCAAGTCGCCGACCCGGAATTTTTGCTCGACTTCGTATCGCATGTTCTCCTCATTTTGATCGGCGGGACGATGGCTCTTCAAGGCCAGCAAGGTATAGAATAACCAGGTCGCGCTAACAACGCATGCTCGTCTCCAGGTGAGTTTGAGAGTCCGCACGCGGCGCAGCGACCGAACAGTCTGCCATGATCAAACAGAACTCTCCGTCGGCAAACCAGCGAGAACGTTCGTCACTTCCATGTGCGGTCGTCTGCCTGATAGCCGTGATAGGGCTCTACGCTTGGGTCCGGTTCCATGGTATCCACCGCTCCGCCTCGGGAACGGCCCATCCCGCGGTCGGGTCGCAGCTGCAGGCACTGGAGCTGCAGCCGCTGGTCAATGTCTCCACACCGTTGTCGCTAACAGAACTGGCGGGAAAAGTTGTGCTGGTCAACTTCTGGGGACCTTGGTGTCCGCCCTGTCGGCAGGAGATGCCTCACTTGATCGAGCTTCACCGCCGGCTGGTGACCGACGAGGATTTCCTGCTCGTGTCGGTGTCCTGCGGAGTGGGCCAAGCCTACACTGACGTCGCAGAGTTGCGGAGAGAGACGGCGGAGTTCGCCCGCCAACAGGGGATCGAGTTTCCTATCTATCACGACCCCAATGGGTACAGTCGAGCTGCGTTGACGCAGAGTGCCGGGCTGGCTGGCTTTGACGGCTATCCTACCTCAGTTGTGCTGGATCGCGGGCAGGTGATCGGCGGGTTCTGGGCCGGGTACGGTGCGGGCATGGAGGAGGACCTGGCAGAAGTGGTTCAGCGGCTGTTGAGCAAATAGCGCCAATCCGCATCTCGGACGGTGGGTCTTCTGGTAGCCGAATTCGCCAGAATTTGGCCCGGCCGAATTCGGTAGAAATTGGACGAGTCGGCGGTCCACCAAACACCAAACTCTGGCGAGTTCGGCTACTCCGTGCTGAGTTTGGCCAAACACTGGCGAGTTCGGCTACGCTCTGGCGAGTTCGGCTTTAACGGCGTGAAGTGTCGTGGCTTTGCTGGTCAACCGGGTTCAAGTCCCCCAGCAATGCCACTGCCGCGGCGGGCGGGCAGTCTGCGCCGGTGATCGAGCTGCCGACTGCGACTCGTGAGAAACCGGCAGCTCGGATCTGCTCGATCCTCGCGCCGTCAATGCCGCCGATCGCAAAGGCCGGAAGTCGAATCTCGGACGCAACTTGTTGGAGAAACTCGAGGCCCGGGAAGTGATCGAAGTGCTTCGTGGACGAGGGGAACGTGGGGCCGCAGCCGATGTAGTTGGCCCCGTCCAACACCGCCTGTCGCGCTTGTTCGATGGTGTGCGTGGAGACGCCAATCAGGCACTCCGTGCCGACCACCAATCTGGCATCTTTGACCGTTAACTCATCCTGCCCGACGTGAACGCCGGCTGCGTTCACGATCCGAGCGATGTCGGGACGATCGTTGACGATCAGCTGTGCACCGGCTGGCCGCATCAGCTGGCAAAGCCGGCGCGCTCGTTCGATCAGCAGGCGGTCTGGCAATCGCTTTTCTCGCAGCTGGAAAAGGCGAACACCTGCCTCGATCAGTTGCTCGGCTTGCGTTGCGCAGGCTTGCAGAGACGGCCCGCCGTCGATCAGCACGTAGAGCTGCAGGCCCTGCAGAAGCAGCTCAGAGCGGTGTGTCGATGAGGTGGCCTTGGCCAGCGCGTAGGCACGATAGCGGAGCTGCTCGACGCGCGGCGCCACGGCGGGCCAGAGCGGTTTGGCGTATTCCTCCAGGCAACGCAGGGCTTGCTCAGTGCGGCTTTGGCTGGCCGCTGCCACTTGGGCGGGACCGCACCGTTGATACTCGTCTGGTGCGGTAACCCGACTGCCGACATCTCGTGCCGTATCCCGCGCAGCTAGCAGGCGGTGAGCGGGAACCGTCGCAAAGATCTCTGCCAGTTCGTGCCGCAGCTGCTTCCATTGGCTCGTCAGATGAACGTCGTCGAGGATAAAGCGGGTATAGTCTTCGACAACGCGCATCCCCTCTGCAGCGCGATTCAAATTGGCGTCCAAGACCCGGTATGCCTGGACCTCGTCACTACAATCGCGCTGCCCCGTTTCGTCTGCTTTTTCTGCTTCCACACCATGCTCCGTCTTACCCGCACCCGACTTTTGTGCACAAATTCTATCACAGGCGCTGCGTTTGCGCGGTTGGCAGTCACGCGGGCAGTTGCATGTTGGTACAGGACGGCCAACGCTGGCTTTGGCTGAGGCTTGTGCCGTCCCTGACAGTCCTGTCGAAGGTAGTGGACAGGGAGAGTGTCAATGGTCCTAACCCTTTTCACAGTATTTACTTGCCTTGAACAGCGCCTATCCGCGAGTTACAATTCTCAGGCGACTTTCGCCCTGTTCGCTGGAAAACTGGGGAGTGGACGTCGGGAACGGACGCCGAGCGAAGGTTCATGGGTGCTGCACACAGGACAACCTGTCTTTGGCCAAGATCGACACCGTGTTGGCTCGTGGTCGGGTGGTTCGGCTTTCTCGTGGTGGCGTTCGCCGTAGCGTCTGGGGCGATCAGCTTGCTGCTGTCTTTGGTGCTGGCGTCTTGCCTGCTCGGCGGGGCGGTCGCGTCGCTCTTTGGGGAATTGACCTGCAGCGTTCCGTTGATGCGCGGGAGTCCGCTAGCTAAAACGACGAGGGCTTGTTTATTCAAGCTCAACGCGAATACTTAAGGGGGCATCTGGTTTCGCCACCCGGTGAATACTATGCGAGGAATCCACTATGTATGAACGGTTCACGGATCGCGCTCGAAAAGTGATGCAGCTCGCTAACCAGGAGGCGCAGCGGTTCAATCACGAGTACATCGGAACGGAACACATCCTATTGGGACTGGTCAAGGAGGGCAGCGGGGTTGCCGCCAACGTGCTGAAGAACCTCGACGTCGATCTGCGTAAGATCCGCTTAGAGGTCGAGAAGCTTGTCCAGAGTGGCCCGGAGATGGTCACCATGGGCAAGTTGCCGCAGACTCCTCGGGCGAAGAAAGTCATCGAGTATTCGATGGAGGAAGCTCGGAATCTGAACCACAACTACGTAGGGACCGAACACATTTTGCTGGGGTTGCTGCGCGAGCAAGAAGGGGTCGCGGCCCAGGTGTTGATGAACTTGGGACTGAAGCTCGAAGAGGTCCGCGAAGAGGTGCTCAATCTTCTGGGCCACGGTCTAGAAGGCGAGGGTGGAGAACGTGGCGGCCGCGAGGCGGTTGGCGCGGAAGCGCCTTCGTCGAAGGGTGGCAAGTCGAAGACGCCCGCTCTGGACAGTTTTGGTCGCGACTTAACCGAGCTGGCCCGGCAAAAGAAGCTGGATCCGGTGATCGGCCGCGAACGCGAGATCGAACGAGCGATCCAGGTGCTTTGTCGCCGCACCAAGAACAATCCGGTGCTGCTGGGCGAAGCAGGCGTAGGCAAGACGGCGATCGTGGAAGGATTTGCTCAGCGAGTCATCACCGGTAACGTACCGGAGCTGTTGGCCGAGAAGCGGATCGTGGTGTTGGATCTCGCCATGATGGTTGCTGGTACGAAGTACCGCGGCCAGTTTGAGGAACGTATCAAAGCGGTGATGAACGAAGTTCGCCGCGCGAAGAACACGATTTTGTTTATCGACGAGTTGCACACGCTGGTCGGCGCCGGAGGGGCCGAGGGTGCCATCGACGCGGCCAACGTGCTGAAACCAGCCTTGGCGCGGGGCGAGATTCAGTGCATTGGTGCAACCACTCTGGATGAGTACCGGAAATACATCGAAAAGGACAGCGCTTTAGCTCGTCGTTTCCAAGAGATCGTCGTCGACCCCACCGCGAAGGATGAAACGATCGAGATCCTCAAGGGACTACGGGAACGGTACGAAGAACACCACCGAGTGCAGATCACCGATGATGCGGTGGTGGCGGCGGTCGAGATGTCTGAACGCTACATCACGGGGCGATGCCTCCCTGATAAGGCGATCGACGTTATCGACGAAGCGGGAGCCCGTGTGCGGTTACGGGCGATGACCCGTCCGCCGGATCTCAAAGAGATCGATGAGGACGTTGAACGTCTGAATAAGGAAAAAGAGGAAGCCGTCGCGAACCAGGACTTCGAGAAGGCGGCGTCGTTGCGCGACCAGGCCGACAAACTCAAGAAGAAGAAGGATCAAATCACGCTGGAGTGGCGGGAGAAGTCGCGGCAGACCGACGGAGTTGTCGATGAGGAAGTGATTGCCGAAGTGGTCTCCAAGATGACGGGTATTCCGCTCACGAGACTCTCGAGCGAGGACAGCCTACGATTGATGAAGATGGAAGACGAGCTCCATCACCGGGTCATCAGTCAAGAGGAGGCGATCAAAGCGATTTCGAAAGCGGTGCGTCGCAGCCGCAGCGGTCTGAAGGATCCCAAACGCCCCACCGGGTGCTTCGTGTTTGCCGGACCGACCGGCGTCGGCAAGACTTTGCTGGCCAAGGCACTTGCGGAGTTCATGTTCGGCGACGAGGACGCCCTCGTCCAGATCGACATGAGCGAGTATATGGAGAAGCACAACGTCAGCCGCTTGATCGGGGCTCCACCAGGCTATGTCGGATACGAAGAAGGCGGCCAACTCACCGAGAAGATCCGCCGCCGACCCTACGCGGTCGTGTTGCTCGACGAAATCGAAAAAGCGCACCCCGATGTGTTCAACATGTTGTTGCAGGTCATGGAAGAAGGACGATTGACCGACAGCTTCGGCCGGAATGTCGACTTCCGCAACACGATCATGATCATGACGACCAATGCGGGAGCAGATGCGATTAAGAACGAGTCAGCATTCGGTTTCCAAAAGCCGGATGACGACGCCTCCTATGACAGCATGAAGCAACGCGTCAACGACAGCATTGAAAAGGTCTTCCGTCCAGAGTTCCTCAACCGGCTTGACGACGTGATCATCTTCCGGCACCTCACCGATGAAGACCTCAAGAAGGTCATCGATCTGGAGCTGGCAAAGGTACGCGAGCGGCTATTGGATCGCGGCCTGACCTTGGAACTGACCGACGACGCCAAGGAGTTCCTCATCAAGAAGGGGTCGAATCTGGACTACGGTGCTCGGCCGCTACGTCGGGCCATCGAGAACTACGTAGAAGATCCGCTGTCCGAAGACCTACTGCGCGGTGAGTTCCAGGGCAAGGACATCATCATCGTCAGCGTTGTGCGGGACGATGAAGGCAAGATTCGCCGCCTGCAGTTCGAGGGCGAGACATCACCGCAGGCGGAAGCAGCCCCTGTCGGCGCTGCGGCCGGCGAAGAAAAAGACAAAGGCGAGTAGCTAAGCTTGCAGCCGTAGTCTTCGGGCCCGCAGTTCAACGACTTATGTCGCTGACAGGGCTGCCGATGTCGATGATGCGCCTGGCTGTCGAGGGCGCTAGCCCGACCTCGCGGCAGATCGCTCATGAATAATTCGGGCTAGATGATCTCTGTTACTATTCGGCCGTAGACATCCGTTAGCCGGAAGTCGCGGCCGGCGTAGCGGTAGGTCAACCGCTCGTGATCGAGCCCGAGAAGATGCAGCAACGTGGCATGGAGGTCGTGGACGTGTACCCGATTCTCGACCGCGTTGATACCTAACTCGTCCGTCTGGCCGTGTGCCAACCCACCACGAACGCCGCCGCCTGCCATCCAGATGGTAAATCCGGCGGAGTTGTGGCCCCGGCCCGCTTTCTCGCCCGCGCCCTCACCTGTCGCTGTCCGCCCAAACTCACCACTCGAAATCACCAATGTGTCCTCCAGCATGCCTCGGTTTTTGAGATCCGTAAGCAGTGCCCCGATGGGTCCGTCCGCCGCCCCGCAGCTGCGTTGGAGCGCGTCGGTAATCGATGCATGGTGATCCCAGCCGCCGTGGTTGACCTGGATGTAGCGAACGCCGGCCTCAGCGAACCGTCGTGCCAACAGGCACATACGCCCCACGTCGTCCGTCGCCGCTGCATCGACACCATAGGCATCCAGGATGTGTTGCGGTTCGTCGGACAGGTCGAACAGCTTTGGTGATTCGGTTTGCATGCGAAAGGCCAGTTCGTACGATTCGATCAACCCCTCCATTTCAGGCGTGGTTGCAGCGTGGTCGCGGAAACTCTGGTTCAGCGACTGAGTCAATGCCAACTGCTGGCGTTGTTGCCGAGGTGTCCAGTGCTGAGTGTTCAGATCACGAAAGGTAGCCTCCTTGGTCGGTACGCCACTGTTTCCCAGGGCCGACGCTTGGTAAATCGCCGGAAGAAACGCACTCGAATAAACCCGCGCGCCATGACCTCGCGTGGGCCTGATTGTGATGAACCCGGGAAGCGAGTCGTTTTCGGAGCCTAAACCATAGACGACCCACGACCCCACGCTGGGCCGGACGAAATTCTGCGAACCTGTGTGGAAAAAGAGCATCGCGTTGGAGTGATTTCGCGAGTCGGTATACATTGAGCGGACTAGACAGAGCTCGTCTGCATGGCCGCCTAGTTTTGGCAGTAAGCTGCTTAGTTCGAGTCCACTTTGCCCGTACTTGCTAAACGGATAGGAAGCCCGCTTGAGCTTCAATTTGCCGACTGGCTTGCCGTCCTGTTTCTGCAGCTCAGGCTTGGGATCGAACAGGTCCATCTGACTCTGGCCGCCCTGCATGAATAGGAAAATCACGCGCTTCGCCCGGGGAGTGAAGTGAGGAGCGCGGGAGGTCAGCGGACCACCTGACGCTTGCTCGGCACATAGTCCGGCCAGAGCAACGGAGCCGAAGCCGAGCGCGGTTTGCTGTAACCACTGGCGACGCGACAGCGGATAGGCGGCGGAAATGCCCTGGTGGCTGAGGTTCATAGTGAGTGTCCTAGCAGGCTGAAGAGAGCTCTGAGGCGGTCATCTGGAGATGGAATCGCCTTTATTGGTCTAATCCTGAAACAAGAATTCGTTACTGCCGAAGATAGCCTGGCAGATGCTTGTCCATGCTGCGTGCTCCGCCGATCGGTGCGGGATGTCTGAGCTGGACGCCGCCTCTCTCGAAGCGAACGTTGTCAGGTATGTGACGATCCGCTGTCGCTCTTGCTGGTTGGCGGTGCGCCCGTAGGCGACTCGGAACAGACGGTCTACCCGTGCCTCGTCGGTTAGCTGAGGCGCCAGCAGACGTTCCGCCAAGGCAGCTGATTGGTCGTGCACGAAGTTCGAGTTCATAAGGAACAAGGCCTGTGCAGGTACCACCGTTTGTTGACGCCAACCCGCCATCAGGTTGGGATCCGCGAAATCGAAGGTGCCCAACATTCCCATGGAGGCGTCCACTTGTGGAGTTAGGCCGATGGTGTCGCGGTAGATAGGTATGTAAACCGAGCGTCGGCGATAGGGCGATGGTGCGTCGAGCAGTTCTAGATGGTCGCCCCCCAGCGATACGAGGCCTAGGTGTTGTAGCGTCTTGCCGCCGCGACTGCGATCTAGTTGGCCGCTGATGGCCAATAATGAATCACGCAACACTTCGACGTCGATTCGTTTAGGTTGATAACGCCACAGCCAGAGATTCTCCGGATCTAGCTGTTGGTTTTCTGGATCGTCGGCTGCGGCAAGTTGGTAGGTCCTGGTTAGCACGATGTCGCGTACCAACGACTTAACGGACCAGCCGGCCTGGATGAAACGAGCGGCCAGGTAATCCAGTAGCTCGGGATGGGAGGGCATCTCTCCGGTGACCCCGAAGTTGTCTGCCGAGGCGACCAGCGGACGTGCGAAGAGGTGCCCCCAGACGCGATTAACGGCAACACGGGCCAGCAACGAGCCGGCTCCCCGGTCCGCGTCGACCAGCCATTGCGCCAGTTGCAGTCGTCCCGATTCGGACTCCGATATCGAGAATCGGTTGGGGTGGGAGCCATCGAGCAACGGTAGCACACGTCGAGCGACGACTTGGCCTCGATTGTCCGGTTCACCCCGCACGCGGACCGCCTCATCCACCGGCGACTGCTTGTCCGAGACCGCCATCGTGGCGGGAAGGGGGCTGATAACTGGCAACACTTTGGCCATGTTGCTGGCGTTTCTCATTTCGCGCTGCGCCAATTCGACGGCGTCCTCGGCCGCCGCAATCTTCTCGGCGGCGTCCGGATGTTCGCGGCGCATTTTCTTCATCGTCGCTGCAGCAGATGAGAGCTTCTTCTCGGCCTGTTCCTTCAGTTCGCCCGTTTCAGCGGCCCGCTTGGTCTTTTCGTAGGCTTCCAGCAAGGCGGACTCGGCGGCCGCATCCAATACAGGCAACTTGACGCGATGCCAGCTCTTGCCCTGTCGCCATCCCTTGGCGCGGCGGACGCTCTCGGTGCTCGCGAAGATCCCTGCCAGCGCGTAGTAGTCCTCGGTAGAAACGGGGTCGAACTTGTGATCGTGGCAGCGGGCACATCCCAGCGACATTCCCAACATTGCCTTGCCGACGGTATCGATCTGCTCGTCAATGACATCTAACTGAAACTGCTCGAAGCTGCCCGTTCCAAACGCCTTGGGACCGAGCAACAAGAACGCCGTAGCGATCAGTTGCTCGCAACGCTGCGGCGTCGAGACGCTCTCTAGCAGGTCGCCGGCGATCTGCTCGATCACGAACTGATCGTACGGCTTGTCACGGTTCATAGACGCGATCACGTAATCACGATACCGCCAAGCGTTGTCGTAGGTATTATTCGATTCGATGCTGCAGCCGTTTGAATCTGCGTAGCGGGCGACATCCAGCCAGTGGCGGCCCCACCGCTCACCGAATTCGGACATCGCCAGCAGCGAATCAACGATGCTGGCTAGCGGTGTTTCGGTGCCCGGCTCGACCAGCCGATCGAGCTCTGCGGGGGTTGGCGGCAGACCGATCAGATCGAAGTACAGCCGACGGACGATTGTGCTCTTGTCAGCAGCTGCGAGTGCCTGGACCCCCACGGTGTCGCGCGCGCGGTCGACCAAGTAGTCAATCGCTTGAGAGCCGTCGAAGACTTCGTCGGGAACGACCGGCTGAGCCAACGGCTGAAATGCCCAGTGTTCTTGGGTGTCTTGGTCTGCATCGCCTGCCTGCTGGAGGATCCCCGATGACGGTGCCGGCGCGCCGCGGCGGACCCACTCGACGAGCACCTGGATCTGTTCGTCAGGGATCTTTCCGGCCGGCGGCATCTGCAACTCGTCAGAGTCGTAGCGGATCGCTTGGACCAACAGGCTCGCGTCAACGTCACGGGGAGCGACCGCGGGCCCGGAGTCGCCGCCCGCCAGCAGGCTGCGGCGTGAGTCGAGCACCAGACCGCCGCGGGCTTTGCCCGCAGCGTGGCTATGGCACTTCAAGCAGTGTTGCCGGAACACCGGCAGTACCTTGGTTTCGTAATATGCCAGGCCGTCCGCAGGGGCCGCTGGGACGCCGCTAGCAGCGAGGCTGATAAAGCAGAAAGCCAGGATGCCGGGCACGGTCAACGATGCTTTCACGATGAGTACTCGCCAGTCAGCGGTGAAGGTCGCGGCAGGTGTGTTCGCCTTGGGGGGGCTCGTCCCGAAGCTGCAGAGTTAGTGTCAATTGTAACCCGAAGCGTAAGCGAGGGACTAACTTGCGTTGGTACACCAACTCCCCTCGCTCACGCTTCGGGTTACGAAAAGGCCGGCGATTCCGACGGCTCGTGCCCGGTCGACGGCGAAAGACGCAACTTCAAAGCGCGCTCGCTGAGAGCCCCTTCATTGTCTCGGCTCCTCCAGGCGTTATCAACCACGATTTTTCCTAATCCGCAATGTTTGACTCAAGCGATTGGGCAGCGCAGCCGAAGAGAGAAGCGATCGTGCGCGCTCATCCAGACGTGTGCTGGCATTTGCCGCGCTTCAGAAGTTTCCTACCTCACAAATGTGAATCGTCCTGCCTTGTCCACTGATGCTTCCGGTAGCTTTGCAGGCCGCCGAAATCTGCTCTACGACTGGGTCGCCGACTGGGGCGCCGTCATTATTGACGGCCTGGTGTCGGTTGGGGATTTCACCCTCTTCTGTTGGCGGACCATTGGGTGGCTCGTCGGGCGGCTACCACGTAAGGAGACGTTGCTGCCGATCTTCTATCAGGTGGGTGTCTTGAGCCTGCCGGTTGTCGCCTTGACCGGGACGTTCATTGGAATGGTGTTGGCCGTTCAGAGTCATTGGCAGTTTCGACAGTTGGGGCTGGAAACCCGTTTGGGTGCGGTCATCAACATGACGCTTGTCCGCGAGCTGGGGCCCGTCCTGGCGGCGACAATGCTAGCTGGTCGAGTCGGCAGTGCGATGGCGGCTGAACTAGGTACGATGCGGGTTACGGAGCAGATCGACGCGCTGGCCAGCATGGGCGCCAACCCCATTCATCACTTAGTGGTCCCTCGTCTGCTGGCATGCTTGTTGCTCATCCCCACCCTTACCGTCATGGCAGACTTCATGGGCGTCGTAGGCGGCTATTTTTATTCGGTGGCCATCCTGGGTATCGACAAACACCACTATTGGTATAACTCCGAGCAGTTTGTGGGCAGCTTTGACTTCCTGAGTGGCGTCTTTAAGAGCTTCTTCTTTGGCACGGCGATCGCATTGATCAGTTGCTACCGGGGGTTCCACTGTACGGCTGGTGCCGAGGGTGTTGGCAGGGCGGCCACTGCGTCCTTCGTTTACTCGTTCTGTTTGATTCTCACTCTCGACCTCCTGCTTGGGATTGGTTTGGACGCGTTTTACCTGGCGATTTGGCCGGAAGGCGCGCGACTCTTGTAGCAGGCATCCCCATGATCCTCCGCTCAGAAGACAAACCGACAGCGGCAACCTCGCTGGTAGAGGTGAGGCGGCTGCACGTCCATTTCGGAGGCCAACAGGTACTGCGTGACATCGATCTCGATGTCCCTCGTGGGCAAACGCTGGCGGTCATCGGTGAGAGCGGCTGTGGAAAGACGGTGTTGTTGAAATCGATCATCGGCTTGGTTTCTCCCGCCAGAGGTCAGGTCTTGTTTGACGGTAGGCAGCTAGCGGCGCTCAAGGACCACGAACTGACCCGACAGCGCCGGCGATACGGGTTCGTGTTCCAGAATGCCGCGCTGTTTGACAGCCTCACCGTCGGTCAAAATGTCGCCTTTCCATTGAGGCAGCACGGACAGCTGAGAGATCGAGAAGTGCAGGACCGGGTGCTTTCCGGGCTGGCCGAAGTGGGGCTCCCAGACGGCGTCGTTTCCAAGAAGCCTGCCGAGTTGTCGGGCGGGATGCGGAAACGAGTTGGCCTCGCCAGGGCGCTGGTGTTGAATCCCGAGTTGATGTTATATGACGAGCCGACGACAGGGCTCGATCCGATCATGAGCGATGTTATCAACGAACTCATGCTGCGGACGAGCCAGCGAGAGTCGGTGACCAGCATTATCGTGACTCACGATATGCGAACAGCACAGAAGGTAGCTGATCGCGTGGTCATGCTTCTTCCGGTTTCACGGCTGCAGGCGGATGAGCCGCAGGTTGCCTTTGATGGCAGTCCGGCGGAGCTTGAAGCTTGCGCCGACCGCCGCGTGGTTCAGTTTGTTCGTGGTGAGGCCGGTGAGCGGCTGATGGAGATGCGACAGGACCGTGAGAGTCGAGATGCTGAAGAATCGTAGTGATTCTGGCGGCCGCAGTCTTCTGGCTGGGATGAGAGCAGTGGGCGATTCAGACGTCTGATCATTTGTCATGAACGAACGCGTAGTCCAATTTCGGGTGGGAGTTGTGGTTGTGGCTGCAACCATCATCACCGGAATCATGATTATGCTGATCGGAGAGGGCAAGACGCTCATTCGCCAACAGTACACAGTCTATTTGCTGTTTCAGACTGCGCCCGGTGTAACCGTCGATACACCGATCCGCAAGCATGGCGTGTTAATCGGTCGCGTGTCGAGCGTCGACTTGCGCGAAGCTGACGAGGGTGGAGTGCGGCTTACTGCCAGGATTGACGCTGACCGCCGACTTCGCCGCAGTGAGGCCTGTGTGATCAAGACCGCATCGCTGCTGGGAGACGCTGTGATCGAATTTACCCCAACTGGAAGACGGGCTGACTTCGTGCAGGATGGCGAGACGATTGGCAACGGAGTGGTGGCAACAAACCCTGTCGAAGTGATCACGAATCTGCAAGGTACGATGGAGACGGCTGTGCTGGCGATCGGCGACGCGGCCGGTGAAGTGCAGCAGCTGGCGCGTCGTCTGAACGACACTCTGGGAACGGACGATGGACAAATTCGTCGTATCTTCCAAAAGACCGAGCAAGCGGTCGATCAGTTCAGCACGACGATGACGACGGTCGAACAACTGGTAGGGGACGCCGAGTTGCGAGACGGGATCCGCCAGTCGCTCGAGGAACTCCCCGTGATGTTCGCAGACGTCAAAAACACTCTGGGTATATTTCGGCAGACGATGGAAGGTTTCGACCGGGTTGCCCAACAGGCCGAACTGAACCTGCAAAACCTCAGTGAGATGACCCAACCGCTGGGAGAACGAAGCGACCAGCTCGCAACGGACCTCGCCTCCACGATCGAAAACGTGAACCTCATCACTGAGCAGTTTGTGACGTTCAGCACAGCTTTGAATAACCGACAGGGGACACTGGGCCGGATCCTCTACGATCCGGAGCTCTATAATCGGTTGAATCGCGCGGTCGGTAACGTCGAAATGGCCACGCGCAGAATCGAGCCGATCATGAGCGATCTCCGTGTGTTTACAGACAAGATCTCGACCGATCCGCGGATTATCGGTGTCAAAGGGGCGCTCGACCGAAAACCAATTGGATTGGGCATCAAGTGAGGTCGAGCATACTTCGAGGACGATTGCCGACGTTCCGCCCCGCTCGTGTCTGAACTCGCCAGAGCGTAGCCGAACTCTCGGGAGCGCAGCCACTCGCCAGCGTAGCCGAACTCGCCAGAGTTTGGCTTGGCGGCCCCGAGCGTAGCCGAACTCGCCAGAGTTTAGCGAACTGCCGATTCGTCCGAATCGTGCTGAATTCGGCCGGGCCAAATTCTGGCGAATTCGGCTACAAGTGTCAGCGGCCGGTTTGGGGGCGCAATCCCGCGCCCGCTGGCAGGGTCACCGAGGGTGGAGCCGTCATCGCCGAACCGAGTTGGGGCAGCGGCGTTGCCATGCCCGCTCGCGAGGTGCTCCGGAGCGCTTGCGCGCGGTCCAGCAGCTCTTGGTTGGGGACGATTCGCTGCGGTTGTAGTTCGAATTCGACTGCCCTTTCGTCGCGAATTTCGGTAGGCCACAAGTTCTCCGAGATGAAGTCGAGCGGAGGTATTTGGTACCAAGGGGGTCGAATCGGCTGTTTCACCGTGAGGGTCTCAAAACCGTCTTTGAACAACTGGATCTTGCGGGTGCCGTAGTAGGTGAAGGGCGTCGAAACAGGCGTCACGCCAATCGGCTGATCGTCTACGAAAACTGCGGCGCCCGAGGGATTGCTGCGAATGGTCAATCGGCGGCGCAGGCAGCCGGTGGAGGTGGCCAGCAGCACGATGATGCCGATCGACAAAACCCACCTCAGCGGGTGGTGTGGGGACCTTAGCAAGCCAGACACCGTGGCGGATCGTGGACGAAACGGGAGAAAAAAGGGGCGGGAGTATACCGGCCGCTTGGCAGCCGGTCCAGGCCGATCCTGCTGAAAGTAGGGCAAAACGGCAGTGATGCGCGCGGATGCCTACCCCTGCTCGGGTCTTTGGTTAAGATAGACTGCGCAAATTCGTCGTGCCTCATCTAACGCCAGTGCTCAGTCTGCCTGGCGCAGTAATTGCCAAGTGGCACGAGTGGAGTTTGACTCCTTGCTGCTGCACTGACTGCTGGACGTGATTGACGGCTGCCGGTCGCGGCGGCTGCGATGGCAGTTTCAGGGACGGCCAGCCGCCATACCACGAACCGGTGCTCCGACGCTCGCATGCCCGACAAAGACGCGAATTGGGACCGGCAACTAGAGCACGTTGCGCTGACCGACGTTGGCATGCGGCGGTCGAACAACCAGGATGCGGTTCGCCGCCGTACCGGCGCCGGATCAGCAAGCCTGGCAGGACCGAGGGCACTTTTTTGTTGTGGCAGATGGAATGGGGGCCCACGCTGCTGGCGAGCTGGCCAGCAAGTTGGCCGTGGATGGAATCGTCCATCGCTATCGGAAGTATCTGGACGTTTCTCCGCCCGAGTCGCTGCAACGAGCCATCCAAGAGACGAACGGCGAAGTCTACCGCCGCGGCCAGGAGAACAGCGACTTTCACAATATGGGGACAACGGCCAGCGTGCTGGTCCTTGCTGCCCCAGGGTGCGCTGGTTGCCCACATTGGCGACAGCCGCATTTATCGCGTGCGGCAGGGGGCGATCGAGCAGCTGACGTTTGATCACAGCCTCGTTTGGGAATTGAGAAAAGCCGGGCAGTTGTCCAGTGCGGGCGATTCAGCTCACGGGATTCCCAAGAATGTTATCACGCGGTCGATCGGTCCGAATGCTACGGTTCAGGTCGACATCGAAGGACCGTATCCCGTTCACCAAGGTGATGTGTTCTTGGTATGTAGTGACGGCCTGACCGGTCGCGTCGAGGACAGCGAACTGGCTGCGATATTGAGTCACTTGCCCATTGCGGAGGCAGGGCAGCTGTTGATTGACTTGGCAAATCTCCGCGGCGGACCTGACAACGTGACGCTGATTGTAGCCAAGGTCGCAGGCGAAGCGTTGTTGACTCAGACGGAGCTTTCCGAGCCGTTGCGCATCGGGCACACGAAAGACACTCGGAGCACCCAGCTTCTCGTCTGGGTGGCGACCTCCGTCTTACTGCTCGTAGGGCTTGTGTTAGCGATCACCGACCGTTACCTACCGGCCCTGGTGGCCGTACTGGTGAGTGTGGTGTGTTGGTTTGGAGGCTGGATCGCGAAAAAGCGGACGGAGGCGAGCGGTGTTTCGTTGGCTCACGGCCGTCGGCTCGGCAAGGGACCCTATACCAAAACGGCCGCTCCGGCCATTGCCGAGGCCGTCGATTTGCTCGGCAACCTGACGCGTGACGTCAGGCAACAGGAGTCGGCGTCGTCTCCTATCGATTGGACGCGTTTTGACCAACTCCAGCAGCGCGCCGCGGAGAGCCGAGCGGCAGGTCGTTCTAGTGCTGCCCTTGGCGACTATGCGCGGGCGGTCCCGCGCCCTGATGGACGAAGTCCGCGAGCACGCAAGCCAGCATGATCTCGATCGGGCTTAGCTGCCTGTTGAAAAGCACCGTCCTGGCGTTTTTCAACCTCACCAAGCTCTTCGCGGCTTGCAGCCTATTTCCCTGCTAAGTTCCCGTTGGCGCAGGTTACGGGGGCGTGCTACGATCCGACCCTGTTTTCTCGGCAGCCGAGGGCCCCGATGCGCTGTCTCACGCGCTACATTCTGGTCGAGTTTCTCAAGGTGTTCTCCGTTGCGCTAGCTGCAATGACGTTGCTAACGGTGTTGGGGCTTGTGGGACAAGAGCTGCTCCGCCGCGGGCTCAGTCCAATTAATCTTGTCCGCCTGATCCCCTTTGCTTTGCCGACTGCGATGTTGTACGCCATACCAGCGACGACGTTGTTTGCGGCCTGCAGCGTTTACGGGCGGATGTCGGCAGAAAACGAATTTGTCGCGGTCAAGTCGTTGGGTATTACGCCGATGGCCGCGATCA
Organism: Pirellulaceae bacterium; assembly: GCA_965223305.1. GTDB lineage: Bacteria > Planctomycetota > Planctomycetia > Pirellulales > Pirellulaceae > CBDCWT01. The sequence goes on from CBDCWT010000086.1 coordinate 140,494, forward strand.
GGCCTTCCCTCGTAGCCGCCTTCCTCCTGAGCCTGGTTGTGGTAGGGCTGACCGATCTCGCGGTGACTTGGGGACGTCGTGGGTTCAACCAAGTGATCCTGGAGTCGGTGGAGCAGATCGCCTACGGCATGCTGCGCACCCAGCGGTCCTACAGCTGTCCCAGCTTCTCCATCAATGTGAAACGGGTGGAAGGTCGCAGGCTGATCCAGCCTACGTTGACATTCCGCGGCGCCGAGGACGAAGCCCCGCTGGAATTTACGGCAGAAGAAGCGACGTTAACCTCCAACCTAGAGAAAAACTCGCTGACGATCACCCTTTCGGACTGGGAGATGGACGGCGCTTCCCAGGGTGTCTTGATGGAGTGGCCTGGAACCAAGGTGTTCAACGTCCCCCTTCCGGAGGCCGCGAACAAGCCCGGGTCTTCAGGACGGCCGGCGGACATTGCGATGCGGCGCATCTCCGGAGAGGTGAAGTCCCAGCGGCTGAAGATTGCACAGCTCGAACGGTCGTATGCCGCCCAGGCTGCATACCAACTGATGACCGGCGGATTCCAGGATCTGACCGCGGACGACTGGCAGCGACGCCGCGGGTTGCTGAACCACGCGCGGGAGCGGCTTCATCGGCTCTACACTGAGCCGTGGCGGCGGTGGGCCAATGGATTCAGCTGTTTCGCCTTTGTTCTCGTGGGCGCTCCTCTGGCCATTCGTATGCGGAATTCCGACGTTTGGACCAGCTTTGCTGCCTGCTTCCTGCCGATCTTGGCGGTTTACTACCCGTTGCTGGCCTACGGTGTTGACCAGGCGAAGTCGGGTGCCTTACCTGCCTACTGCGTCTGGGCCGGGAATCTGTTCCTGGGAGTTGCCGGGGCGCTTCTGATTCGTCGCGCTCTGCGATATTAGCGGCGGACCAAAGACACTCCTCACTGATGTCAAGGCCATCTGCCGTACCCCGTCTGCTGGCATCGTCTGTCGGGATCGGCGAGGACTCTCGGAACCGAGCCAACTTTTCACCTTGCTCGGCTGGGTTTTCTGCTGCTACACTCCGCGGCCCGGATTTTCCGGGGTCGCTACCCAAGTAATGGACGTTCCAGCTCTCAGTTGCTGGCGGTTGTCCGGAAGCCGAGGTCGCTCTTGTTCGCTCGCTGCTCGATTCGCGCGAAGCTGCTCATCGGAGCCGTCATGCTGTCTCTGATCGTCGCCGCCCTGTCGTTTGGCGGGATCACGGGTGTCATGTCGTACCGCCGTTTGGTGCGGAGCGTCAGCGAACGCGCCGAAGAGCTCCCATTGGCGGCCGAATTGACTCGAAGTGTGAACCACCTACGGATTACTTTCGCTCAATTCCAGGGTCAGCCCGGGTCTCACCTGACCCGACTGCCGCAAGTTGGTGATCGCGAAAGATTCAATACCGGGTTGTCAGCCGTGAAAGACAGGCTCCGGCGGTATCAAGACCAGCTGGAAAAGGTCGAGCCAAATGGTTCGGGGATTGTCGATCCCCGCGATGAGAAGGAGACGGTAAGCCAGGTCCAGAAGACCCTGGACCGGATCGACGACCTCAACACCAACGCCGACTGGTTCCTGAATCAGGTCGAGACTGGCTTGCTGGAAGAAGAGTTGGACGAGCTGGACCGCTTAGTCAACCTCCTGCCGAGCCATCTCCAGCGAAGGATGCAGGAGCTCAAGGGAAAAGTCCGCGGTCAGTACCGCAGCTTAATCTCGCTGACTTTGATCACCAGCTTTCTCGCCTTGGGAATCCTGTTGTTGTTGGTCAAGTTTTTCTACGACTGGATCTTCAATCCCTTGCGGGTGCTCGTCCAAGGTTCGCGGCGCGTGGCGGCGGGGGACTTCAACCACCGCATCGAACTTCCCACTCGCGATGAAATGGCCGAGTTGGCGACCGCCATGAACAATATGCGGGTACGGTTTCGTCAAATCCGGGATGATTTGGATCAGCAGGTGAAGGAACGAACGAAGGAAGTCGTGCGCAGCGAGCAGATGGCCAGCGTCGGTTTCCTAGCCGCGGGAGTGGCCCACGAAATCAACAACCCGCTGGCTTCCATCGCCTGGTCTGCCGAATCGCTGGAGTCCCGCTTGCACGACACAATCTACGGAGCCGACGGCAAGGCGGATGCCGAAGAGGATCAAGAGACTCAGGTTTTGCGAACCTATCTTCGCCGCATTCAAGACGAGGCATTTCGCTGCAAGGGCATCACCGAGTCGCTGCTCGATTTTTCTCGAATGGGAGACGTGGAAAAGCACGACGCACATCTGGGTGAAGTAGTCGAAGATGTCATCGACATGGTTAGGCACTTGGGGCGCTACCGCAACAAGACGATCGAGTTTCGTTGCCGTGAGTCTGTCGTGGCCCGAGTGAACATTCAAGAGTTCAAGCAAGTGGTCTTAAACCTGATTACCAACGCTTTGGACAGCCTCGACGAAAATGGCCGTGTCGAAGTCAGCCTGAGAAAGGCGTCCGGCCAAGCAGAGTTGATTGTCGAGGATAACGGTTGCGGCATGACCGATGAGGTCCGCGAGTACCTTTTTGAGCCGTTCTTCACGCGTCGCCGAGATGGTCAGGGCACGGGGCTCGGCCTGTCCATCAGCTACCGTATTGTGACCGACCACGGGGGTACGATTGAGCCCTCAAGTCCTGGTGTCGGTCAGGGATCCAAGTTCCGCGTCACTTTGCCTTTGGTTCAACATGAAAAGAAGCCCGAAGTCCGCCAAGCCGCCTAAGAGCCTCAAGGTGCTCTTTGCGGACGATGAGCCGGCGCTGCAGGAGTTGATGAGTCTCGAATTGCCGCGGATGGGGCACAAGGTGACCGTCTGCCCAGACGGGGAGACTGCTGCCGCAGCGCTGCAAAAGGACTCGTTCGATTGCTTGCTGGTCGACCTCGACATGCCGGGGCTGAACGGAATTGAGTTGATCGAGCTCGCCAACGAACTGTGCCCGGATGCCGAGGCGGTTGTGCTGACGGGTAAGTCCTCTCTGGAATCTGCGATCGCTGCCCTCCGACAAGGCGCCTTCGACTATCTGACCAAACCATGCAAGCTCGTAACGCTGGAAGCGTTGCTGAAGAGGGTCTCCGACAAGCTGGAGCTCTCCCAGATGTGCGCAGCCCTCAAGCGGCAGCTCGACCGCGCCGAGGGAGATATTCGATTGATTGGAGCCGACCGCAGCATGGAGCAGGTGCGGCGACTGATCGAGAAGGTCGCCCCTACCAGCTCGACCGTGCTGATTCTCGGAGAGACCGGCACCGGGAAGGAGCTTGTGGCCCGCTCGATTCACGAGCAGAGTACCCGTCAGGCCAAGCCCTTTGTTGCCATCAACTGCGGCGCGCTTCCCGAAACTCTAATCGAGAGTGAACTCTTCGGGCACCGCAAAGGAGCCTTCACGGGCGCAGACGAACACCGCACTGGGCTGTTCGAAGTGGCACACACAGGAACGTTGTTCCTCGACGAAATCGGTGAGCTTCCGAAGGCGATGCAAGCGAAGCTGTTGCGTGTCTTAGAAAGTGGCGAGATTCGACGGGTCGGCGACAACGACTCGCTCCAGGTTGATACTCGCGTGGTCTGCGCAACGCACCGCGATCTAGAGCAGATGGTCGAGGCGGATGAGTTCCGTGAGGACTTGATGTATCGGATCAACACCTTTGAGATCCAGCTACCGGCTCTGCGGCAACGCTCGTCGGACATTGACGAGCTGGCCAGGCATCTCTACTTGCGGTTTCGGCCCGGTCCGCTGCCTGACGGAGAGCTGTTCGCGGCCGCGACGATCGAGGCGCTCAAGTCTCACAGCTGGCCGGGCAACGTGCGCGAGTTGGCCAACGTTATCGAGCACGCCACAATTGTCTGCGAGCAGCCCCCTATCTTGCCCACGCATCTACCCAATCGCTTTGGGTCCCGCACTGTCAAATTCTCCGGTCTGCGACCCGGCACGCTGCGGGAGATTGAACAGCAGGCGATTGTCGAAGCGCTCGAGCGGCATGGTGGCAACAAGACGGCGGCTGCCGAGGAACTGGGGGTCAGTTTGAAGACACTGTACAACAAGCTCAATCAGGCCAGCTCGCTGGAGAAATCAGCTTGACGTCCTGGCCCCGCGAAGAGGCCGTTCTGAGCTTAGGTGAGGTTGAAAAACGCCAGGACGGTGTTTTTCAACAGGCAGTTAGCCTAGCAGCCTGTTGATTTTCTCAGCGGGCTGCCGCATCACAGGGATGTGATGCCAAATCAGCGACGTAAGTCGTTGATTTGCGAGCCGCGAAGAACTCTGTTCTGAGCTTGGCGAGGTTGAAAAACGCCAGGACGGTGTTTTTCAACAGGCAGTTAGCCTAGCAGCCTGTTGATTTTCTCAGCGGGCTGCCACATCACAGGGATGTGATGCCAAATCAGCGACGTAAGTCGTTGATTTGCGAGCCGCGAAGAACTCTGTTCTGAGCTTGGCGAGGTTGAAAAACGCCAGGACGGCGTTTTTCAACAGGCAGTTAGCCCAGGCTCCGAAACACGCCGACCACCACACCTAGCACTTGTGGGTTGGTCAGATAGATCGGTTCCATTGTCGAATTCGCAGGCTGCAATCGCACGCGGTCGTTCTCGGGGAACCAGTATTTGAGTGTCGCCTCGCCTTCCTCGGTCTGTGCAACGACGATCTCTCCCGGCCTGGCAGTCTTCTGACGTTTCAAGACCACATAATCCCCGTCTGCGATTTGGGCCTCGATCATCGAATCGCCGCGCACGCGGAGAGTGAAGTGCTTGTCGCTCGAGAACATCGAGCCGAGATCGAGACGCTCGTCTTGTTCGAACGCCAGAGACGTGAGTCCGGCGGCGACCACTCCCACCATGGGGATGCCGGGCGACTCGTGCGGCACCTCTTTGGTTAGCTCAATCGCCCGCGACTTGTTCGGACTGCGGCGAATAAGGCCCTTCTTTTCCAGGGCCTTTAGATGGCACATCACGCCGTTAGGCGAGTTGATCCTAAACCGCTCGCCAATCTCACGAACAGTCGGGCCGTATCCCCGATGGACAATCTTGTCCCTCAGGAACTCATACACCTCGCGCTGGCGTTGTGTCAGCTGATCGGTTACTTGCTCCGGACGTGCCATCTCGTCAACTCCTTACTCAACTATAATATACGAGTGTACAGATATCAAGAGCATTTGTACACTGCCTCGGATTTGTATTGATCGCTGTTCTGTGCCAACATGCGAGCTGAAAAACAGGACGCGGAGACAACGCTGGGCACTTTCTTCGAGACCCGCCGCTTGCGATGTGACGGGAGGAGGAAGGCTGGAGTTTTGCCGCGGTGCTGCTTCAAATGGTCCGTTTTTGCGAGACGGATCGGTTATTCGAGCGAAGACGGGACGATTCGATTTCTGGTGAAAGAGCCGAGGTTCTGTAAATGATCCGTACAACATTTCGCAGCAAAGTCACGCAGCTGCTGGCGCTGGTTTGCCTTTGGCCGCTGGGGGGTGTCGCCGGCCAGCCAGACGGAACCGAGTCAGGCACCGCCGTCGCGACACCCGAGAAGACCGCAGCTTCTCCCGAGACGCAGGATGAGGGGGAGGAGGCGGTGACCCTCAAAGAAGCCGTTGTGGCCACGATCACGGTCAAAGGCATGCTGCCGGAAACGACCGGCCAGCGAGGTCTATTCGGTGAACTGTCGGCCAATCTCGCGGCGCTTAGCAACCGGTTGGAACGGGCGGCAAAGGACGACGAGCTGGATGGGGTCGTGCTGCGGATCCGCAACCCGCAGCTGGGCCGCGGTAAATTGGCCGAACTACGGGCTGCGATCGAGAGGATTCAGGCCAGCGGGAAGAGAGTTGTTGCGCAGTTGGAGTCAGCCACTTCGGCCGACTTCATGTTAGCAGGCGCCTGTGACGAAATCGTCTTGCCGGAATCCGGAGTCATCGTGATTCCCGGTGTTCGTGCCGAAGTCACCTTCTACAAGGGCCTGTTCGAAAAGCTGGGGATGCAGGCGGACATGCTGCAAGTTGGGGATTTCAAGGGTGCAGCGGAGCCGTATACGCGCCGCGCGATGAGCCCAAAATTTCGTCAGCAATACCAGCAGGTGATTGACGACCTATACGAGCAGATGGTGGCGACCATTGCGACGGACCGGAAACTCGAGGAAGCCCGCGTTCGCGAGTTGATCGACATCGGGCTCTTTACGCCGCGCGAAGCGCTGGAGGCTGGTTTGATTGACAGGGTGGCCTACGGTGACGAATTGGAGGAGCAGCTGGCGGCCAGCTTGGCGGTCGATGACGTGCGGTGGCTGACCGAGTTCGGCAAACGGAAAGTCGACAACGACTTTTCAGGAATGCTGGGGATGATGAAGTTGTTTGAGATGATGATGGGCGTCAACAAATCTCAGCGTTCTTCCTCAAACAAGAAGATCGCGGTGATTTACGCATCCGGGATGATCATGCCTGGTCGGAGCACGTCGAGCCTATTCGGTGTCGAGGTTTTGGGCAGCGACACACTTGTCAAGGCAATACAGCAGGCGGACCGCGACGAGAAGGTCGGAGCGATCGTGCTGAGGGTCGATAGCCCTGGCGGGTCGTCCTTGGCCAGTGACTTGATCTGGCGCGCGCTCCGCGACTGTAGTAAGCCAACAGTCGCCAGCATGGGGGATATCGCGGCGAGCGGTGGATATTACATCTCGATGGGTTGCGACCGCATCTTTGCCGAGCCAGGAACGTTGACCGGCTCGATCGGCGTGGTGGGTGGAAAAATCGCTATGGAGGGTCTCTACGACAAGGTCGGTCTATCGACGGAGACGATCAGCCGCGGCAAGAACAGCGGTGTGATGGCTGGCAACAAGCCGTTTAGCGACTCGGAGCGAGAGGTCTTCGAGAAGATGTTGCGGGAAGTCTACCGGCAATTCGTCTCTAAAGCCGCAGAAGGCCGAAAGCTGACGGTCGACCAACTTGAGACATTGGCCGGTGGTCGGGTGTGGACGGGACGCCAAGCCCAGCAGAACGGATTGGTCGATCAGCTTGGTACGCTGCGCGAGGCCATCGCATCTGCGCGAGAGTTAGCCGGAATTCCCGCTGCCGAGAAGGTTGAGATTCTGACACTTCCCCGGCCCACGAGCTTGTTCGATCAGTTGATTGAGGGCGATGTGCAATTCCAGGGTCGGCTGGATGCACAGCTGCCGAGCCACCTTGCGCAGCAGCTCCTGGCAGCGCGACTCATCCAGCAGATGTTGGCCGAACCGGCGTTGTTGTTGATGCCGCACGACATCAAGATCCGATGAATGGGGTGGCTAAGAAAAACAGCTCGGCTGGCTAAGAATCTGTTCTTTGCCTGTCCATCCTTTGTGAGCTAGGGTTTCGATAGCTGGTTTACTTGGCGCGGCATCCCAACGCGATCGGTTAGACGTTATGAAGAGATTCTGCGAGTTCCTGTTCGCGGAAGACGGAGCAACTGCTGTCGAGTACGCGGTGATGCTGGCGCTGATCATCATCGTCTGCATCGGTGCAGTCACCTTGGTTGGTGGTGAAACCGCCAATTTCTGGGGCAATAATCGGCAGGAGCTGGAGGACGCCTTCAGCTCATAGAATCCGCTGGACGCTGCCAATCATTTGGCTTCCCCCTCATCCACCTTCCCGGCAAGATCGTGCAGCGTTGGCGCGTGATTTCATTTTTCTTCACTCTCCCCTCGGGGAGAGTCGGCTCGAAGGGCCGGAACCGTGGGCTAACGCCCAGCGGCTGATTTTGTCAGGGGTCCCCGAGCCGTCCTGATCCTGTCAAGCAAGCAGAGGACAGGGGTAGGCCGGAACAAGCGGCGCAAAGGAAGCTTCCATCAGCCTACGATTTCCCCGCCGCGCGGTTCCGGCACGCGCCGGTTAGGCAACCAACACGGAGTGCATCGAACTTGGTACCGCCGGAACAGCGCGGCGTCACCTCCTGTCAGAAGCCGCCATCTTACCTGCCGCTTGTCCCGGCCTACGACTTCCCCCTCATCCGGCCTTCGGCCACCTTCTCCCCGGCGGGGAGAAGGGACTTTTGTAGCGGCTACGCTGCGCTGCGTCTCTGTGTTTCAAGACAGCCGAGATAAGAAAAAGGAACCGCGGGCTAACGCCCGGCGGCTGATTTTGTCAGGGTCCTGGGCCGTCCTGATCCTATCAAGCAAGCAGAAGACAGGTTTCTGTCCCGTGCGCGAAGCGGCCTAGATGGGTACCCAATTCCAGCGCACAAACGCCTCGAGCGCAAAGAACTCAGGCAACCCCAGTTGATTGTAGTGTTCGGCCGTCCCCAGATTGCGTTCTTCCGCTCGCTGCCAGAATTCTCGGGGATCCGAGCCTGGAAATAACGCTTCGTCTTTCTGGCTCTCGTGCATGAAAATCGCTTTTCGCTTCTGTTCTAGATTGTCAGGGCTTAGCGGAACGGCGATTTCGATTTCATCGAGCTCGTATTCTTGCCAAGCGCCTCGATAGAGCAGCACATCGGGGCGATGGCCGGTTTCTTGCGCCAGTTCGGCGAGCGCCCGGAAGACTGCTTCGGCACACATGCGATGGGTTCCGTGGGGATCGGACAAGTCCCCGGCAACGTAAACCTGCGCGGGCCTTACTTGCTCGATGAGTTCGCGGATGATTCTCACATCTTCGCTGCCCACGGGGTTCTTGGCGACCGCACCGGTGCGATAGAAGGGGAGGTCCAAAAAATGGAGATGTTCTTCTTGGCAACCGACAACGACTGCTCCCGCCTTGGCTTCGCTCCAACGGATCAGGCTTTTGATTTTCAGGACCGCGTCCACGTCCAGCTGGCCGGGCTGTTTGTTCTCGAACGAACGTGAGACGGTCAGTTCAACTTCGCGCGACTTCTCTTCGTCGATGCCGAAGAGACGATTGTATTCGGTGACGAGATCCGCGATGCGCTGCGCGTCGTGGTCGAAGACTGCGATGTTGCCGCTGGTCATGTAGGCAACATGAACTTCGTGGTGGTCTTCCACCAGACGGATCAGCGTTCCGCCCATGCTGATCACGTCGTCGTCAGGATGCGGGCTGAAACAGATGACTCGACCGGACTCGGTGCCGGCTGGGTGGTATTCGATGGTGTCCATCATCCAACGAAAGACGCGGTGGGCGAGTTTGGAGGCGGGCCCATGATGCCGCAGGAGATGATGCAGGTTATGCCGGCGAAAGTCGTCATCATCCAATTTCAGCAACGGCTTGCTGGCCCGCTCGGCGAGCCACAGCACGGCGCGCTTAACAGTCGCATCGTCCCAAGTGACGTTGCCCTGCAGCCAAGGAGTTGCCACGCCGGTTAACACCTGCGCGGCGCCGCTATCGAGCAGTACGGTCACGTCGTCGTGTTCCTGCAGGAAACTGGCCGGGACGCGATCGGTCACGGCACCCTCGACCGTATCTCGAATCACACCTGATTTGGTCTCACCCAGGGCGAGCAGCAGGATCTTCCGCGACTCAAGGATCGTCGCCATGCCCATCGTAATGGCCTGGGTGGGCACATTCTCGACCCCGAAAAAGTCGGCCGCGGCTGTCCTCCGTGTGATTGGGTCCAGCATACAAAGCCGTGTTCGGCTGTTGCGGATGCTGAATGGCTCGTTGAATCCCACATGGCCGTTGCGGCCGATGCCAAGCAGCATGATGTCGATGCCGCCGGCTGCTTCGATGGCTGCTTCGTAGTTTCGGCAGTACGCTGGGATCTCGTCCAACGATACAGTACCGTCGGGGATGTGGATGTTCTCCTCGGGGATGTTGATATGACTAAAGAGGTGTGTCCGCATCCAGCGATGGTAGCTCTGCAGACGGTCAGCCTCCAGGCCGTAGTATTCATCGAGGTTAAAGGTGACGACGTTCGAGAAATCGAAACCGTCTTCTTGATGCGTCCGGATCAGCTCGCGGTAGACGCTGACCGGCGTGCTTCCTGTCGGCAATCCGAGGACCGCATGTTGCCCCAACGCATTGCGCTCGCGGATAACGCCAGTGATGATGGATGCGACGCGGCGCGCCAAATCGCGCCCGCTATCGAAAACGTACGTCGGTAGACGCGTCCCGGCAACACATCGTGCCGCATTGGAAGTGGGCAAGGCACTCTGCATTTGGACAGAATATCGGGTTCGCTGGTGAAGGCAAAGGGGGCTGCCGGGAAGCCACCGCAAGAGGCCTGACAGAAGCTACAGCACAACCATGTTATCGCGGTGAATCACCTCTTCGTAGGGACAATGGCCCAGGATCGACTCGATGCGGTCCGACTTGAGGCCCTTGATTCGTTCGACTTCTTCCGTCGGATAGTTCGTCAATCCCCGCGCGACCTCTTTGCCGTCTTCGTCGCATAGCGAAAGCACGTCGCCCTTATGAAACTGACCCTGCGCGCCGCGGATCCCGATCGCCAGCAGGCTGCGGCCTTGGTTGATGATGGCCGTGCAGGCACCTGCGTCCAGCAGCAACCGCCCCTGGGGCTGCGCAGAAAAGGCGATCCATCGCTTCCAGGGACTGATCGACTTTCCCTGTGCGGGGAACAGGGTGCCGACTGGGTCGCCAGCCAAGATCTTCCCCAGCACCGCGGGTTGGCGGCCGCTGGCGATGATCATGCTCTCTCCGGCCGCTGTGACGCTGCGCGCCGCCTGCAGCTTGCTGGCCATGCCTCCTTTGCTCAACGGATGTGTTTGGTCGCTGGCGTAGCCGAGGATGGCGTCGTCGATTTCACTGACGGTCGCTAGGAGGCTGGCATGGCCGCTGGCCGGATGAGCGTCGTAGAGTCCATCAACGTCAGAAAGGATGACCAGCAAGGGGGCCCTCAGCAAGTTGGTGACCATCGCGGCGAGGCGATCGTTGTCCCCCACGGAGACCATCAGTTCATCCACCGCCACGGTGTCGTTTTCGTTGATGATGGGAATCGCTCCCAGCTCGAAGAGTGCGTTCAGCGTGTTTCGGACATTGAGATATCGCGTGCGGTCGTGAAAATCATCCGCTGTCAGCAGAATCTGAGCCGCGTGCAGCCCATGGCTGCGAAACGTGCGGTCGTAGGTCTCGACCAATTGCGTTTGCCCAATCGCGGCTACCGCCTGCAGCTTCGCCAGGTCGAGAGGCCGGTCTGGCAGATCGAGGCGGCCCATCCCGGCTGCCACCGCACCCGAGCTGACCAGTACGAGCTGGCGGCCGGTCTCCGTGATGCGGCTGATCTCTTCGGCCAAAGTGGCGATTCGATCTTGGTCCAGAGTGCCTTCGGCTCGAGTCAGCACGCGTGAACCGACTTTGACGACAATCGTCTGTGCGGTGGCGGCGATTTCTTGGCGTTGAAGGTCGACCATGCCTCGCCTTACGGGTGCAGAAAGGTCAGCGGGTAGAGTGGGTTGAGTCCTCTCAGCGGCATGAGAATCCTCGTTTCCCCCCAACAGATTACCTTACCCGATTCCACGATCTCTTGGCGGGCGCGATGGCCAATAAATACGGAATCGATACTCATCGCAGTTGCCTGCAGGGCGGGGTGTGCCGATAATGGTGTTCTCCGACACAGGTTCCTTATGTGGGGTGCACCACCATGTCACAGACCTTCCGGCGGGGCGTCTGCCTGGCCATCTGCGTCGCAAGCCTACAGAACATCGCTGTTGGTCAGCCAGCGGCGCCCTTCTCGGAGGCCCAGGCTGTCCAGGCACAGCGGGCGGTCATTCGCAGGGGGCCCGCGGGGAGGCCACAGCCGGCGGCGAATCAGCCTGCAAAACCCAATGCCAAGGACCAGAAAGCCGCCGACGGGAAAGACAAGGCCGGTAAGCAGGACGACAAGAAAAAGGAAGACAAACCGGCTGTGGTGAAGCGGCCAGACAAGCCGCCCCGGTCGCCGCGCGCCGAGGAATTGAAGGTCCGCCCGGACGCAGACGGCATGCTTCGTGTCCATTTCCGCTACCAGCCCTGGCCAGACGTGCTGGATTGGCTAGCGGAAGTGTCCAGCATGAGTCTTGACTGGCAAGAATTGCCTACGGGGTATCTCAATCTGACCATGCAGCGCGCCTACACGGTGGTCCAGACCAGAGATTTGATCAACCGCCACTTGTTGCTGCGCGGCTTCACGATGCTGGAAAACGACGAGCTACTGTCTGTTTCCAAGATATCCTCGCTTGACGTCGGCATGGTACCCCGCGTTTCTACCAAGCAACTAGAGGCACTGGCCAAGCAGCGTCCTCATGCATATGTGAAAGTTTCCTTTGAGCTTGACTGGATGTTGGCGGCCGAGGCCGTTGAAGAGCTCAAGCCGATGCTGAGTCCCAACCACAAGCTCAACGCCCTCAGCAAGACGAACCGCATCGAAGCTGTCGACGCGGCTACGAACCTGCGCGACGTTCTCCAGGTACTCAATCAAGAACAGTCCGACGCAGGACAAAAGGAGCTTGTGAGGCAGTTCGTGCTCGAACACGTCCGGGCCGCGGAAGTAAAAACTCAGTTGGAAGAGCTGCTGGGAATGGAATCGAAGCCGGCCGGTGGAGGCAGTTCGGGAAATTCGCGGCAGATGCAACAGTTGCAGCAGCTCCAACAGCAAATGCAGCAAATGCAGCGGCAGCAGAAACAAAAGAGCGGTGGCTCGCCCAAGGCGGAACCCAAAGTGCGTCTGATCGTCAACCATCGCAAAAACAGCATTCTGGCCAATGCGCCCCCGGACAAGATGGCGATCATCAGCCAGGCGGTCGAGGCCCTCGACGTGAGAACTAGTCGAGCGGATTCACTGCTGGATCGCCGTTACCAGTTGGAGGTTTACCGGCTGCGGTCGTTGGACCCAGCGGCGCTGGCCAAGACTCTTGAGGACTTGGGTGACCTGGACCCGGTGACACAGCTGGAGGTCGATACTGCCAACCAGGCGCTGCTCGTCTACGGTACCATCGTGGACCACACAATGATCCGACAGTTGCTCAAGCGGCTCGACGGCACGACGCGCAAGTTCGAAGTGGTGCGGTTGCGTAACCTGCCGGCCGACTACGTCGCCGGCACTATCGAGTTCATGATGGTCGGTGATGACAAAGACCAAGGACCCGGCTACGACTCTTACTACTACTACCGCTATGGTCCCGGCAGCCGTGAACAACAGCAAGAGGACGAGTTTCGCGTCGACGCAGACATCGAGAACAACCTGTTGCTGCTGTGGGCCTCGGAGCCAGAGATCGAATCGGTGATGGAGCTGTTGGTAAAGATTGGTGAGCGGCCGCCGGCCGGTGGCAACCCCGACAAACTGAGGGTGCTGGACGCCATCCCCCCAGAACAGGCTGCTGAGTTCATCGAGCAGCTGCGGCGGGCCTGGCCTATGTTAGGCCCCAACAAGTTGAACCTCCCGGAAGTCAAGCAAGAGCAACAGCCCACGGAACCCACTTCGCCGGCCACCACCGAGGCCAGCCTGGAAGCCGGTCTGGGTAGGCCGTCAGCTGCCACCACCTGGTTTGTGCAGCATCAAACCGAGGCGGCTGAACGGAGCACCGTCGCCTCGGACACGGGAGCACCGAACGCAGAAGAAGAGGAAGTCCCGGCGACCGAGTTGCTCAAACGGCTGCTGGAGAAGCAACAAAACGCAGGCCGTCCGGCTACCCCTCCCCCCATCGACCTCTCGATCGGTCCGGACGGTCGAGTGATTATCCGGAGCGACGACCCGCGAGCGCTCGACCTGCTTGAAGAGCTGATTGGGCGGGTCAGCCCCCCCAAAGATGACTTCAAGATTTTCTATTTGACGCACGCCGACGCGTATTGGGTGAAGGCCAATCTGGTTGAGTTTTTTGAGGAAAAGGAAGAGGACGATAGCCGCTCCGGCTATCCCTTCTACTACTACAGTTATCGACAGTCAGAAAAGAAAGAACCGCGATCTCGTCTCAGCCAGCGTCGCGAATTGAAGTTCATCTACGACTTGGATACGAACTCGATTCTCGTCCAGGGCGGCGATCCGCAGCAACTGCGGACCGTGGCGCAGCTGATCGAAATCTACGATAAACCGGTCCCCACCGACTCGAAGTCTGCGCGGGTCACGTCCGTCTACCCAGTTAGGTATTCCAAAGCACAGATCATCGCGGACACCATCAAGGAAGTCTATCGGGACTTGCTTAGCTCGACTGACAAGGCGCTGGCCGGTAATCCTGAGAAGAAAGAACGCCCCAATCTGGGCACTACAGTCATCTATGGTGGCGGAAACGACGACGAGCCGGAGCGGACGCAGGTTCGTTTTAAGGGCAAACTATCGCTGGGCGTCGATGCGGTCACCAACACCCTCCTGATCTCTTGTGAAGGAGAAAACCTGCTTCAGAACGTCACCGAAATGGTAAAGACACTCGACAAAGCCGCTCAGCCGCTCTCCAGTGTCTCCACCGTGACGCTGCATGGCGGCCTCAATTCTTCCAAGGTCAGCGACGTCCTGACCCGGTTGCTGGTGGAAAAGGCAGCCGCTTCGGAGGCTGCCAAGCAGCCCGCAGCGGGCGGGCCAAAGAAGGGTAACCAACAGGCGGAGAAGGCGGCGAGTCAGTAGGATCCGAGCGGCTCGCGCCACCGTGCCAGTCGGTTTCTTTTCGCTTAACGACAGATTGCTTAAGACCACTCCGGTTGCCGTTGTTAGTTGCGCGGTAGCGGCAATTCTCTTTAGCACTTCCCGGCGACACGGCTGGCTTCGATTCTTGTGAAGCAAGTGTCAGCTGCGTAGAATACCTTCAGTCCTTAGTTGCTCGTTACCCTCGCGGCGAGCCAAGTCACGCCAAAGTTGGCCGACTCGTTCACTTACCGATCCCGCGCCGGGAGGTCTGGAAAAGACATCTGATGAGCGAAATCCACCACGAGTGCGGCGTCGCAGCGATTTATCACCTTTCTGACGTACCAACCAGCCGTCTTTGCCCCGAGCAGGGGCTCCACCATGCTTCACGTCTGCTGCCTCGGATGCTGCTGGATATCCAAAATCGCGGGCAGCTGTCGGCAGGGATTACGACTTATTCAGATGGTCGCGACCAGCTGATCGATACCCACAAGGACATTGGTTCGGTCACTGAGGTGTTTCGGCTCGCCCACCGCGAGAAGAGCGAGCGGCTGATGAAGAAGTACGCGGGGCAGGCGGGCATCGGTCATGTCCGATACGCGACTTGCGGTGCTGATGATCGCAGCTACGCCCAGCCCTTCGAGCGCCATCATCTGCAAAAACACAAGTGGTTCAGCTTCGGATTCAATGGCCAGCTGGCCAACTACCAGGATCTACGGGAGAGTTTGCTGAGCGGCGGTGATCACCATCTGGCGCGGGAAACAGACACTGAAATCGTGATGCACGAGATCAGCCGCGAGCTGTCGGGTGAGCGGCAGCCGGCGCTGGTCGAGCTGATGACCAACGTCAGCCAGCGGTTTGACGGTGCGTACAGCCTAGCGTTTCTCAACGCCCGCGGCGAGATGTTGGTCGCCCGGGACCCCTTGGGTATCAAGCCACTATGTTACGCCTTCGACGGGAGTCTGTTTGCTGCGGCGAGCGAAAGTGTGGCCCTGTTGAACTTGGGCTTTCAACCGGACGAAGTCAAATCCTTGCAACCGGGCCAGGCGGTCACGGTGAATCCGCACGAACTACGGTTGGAGGTCTTTGCGCCGTCGCCGCGGAGGGCCCATTGCTTTTTCGAGTGGATCTATTTTGCCAACGTGGCCAGTACTCTGGATAGCCGCAGCGTCTACCTGTCTCGTACGGCGCTAGGAGTCGAACTAGCTCGGCTCGAAAGGACGAATGCGCGTGTTCCGGTGGATAGCGACACGATCGTTGTGCCTGTTCCCGATACCAGCAAGGCGGCGGCCGACTCGATGGCGTTTGAACTGGGCGTTCCTTCGCGAGAAGGGTTGATTCGAAACCGCTATTCGGGCCGCACCTTCATCGAAGGCAGCGGCAGCCGCCGCCGGAAGGCGGCAACCAAATACACGCCGCTGAGTGAGGTCTTGGGCGGAAAACGGATCTTTTTGGTCGAAGACTCCATTGTCCGCTCGACCACCATGCGCGTACTGTTGGATCGAATACGAACGCTGGGCGGCGCCAAAGAGATCCACGTCCGAGTTGCCTGCCCACCGATCATCGCTCCGTGCTTCTACGGTATCGATATGTCGACGGTGGACGAACTGTTTGCGCCTCAATTCCTGCAGGGCAGGACGCTGACGACAGAGATCGAAGCCGAGATGGCCAGGAAACTCGGAGCGGATTCGCTCGGCTACCTGCCCGTCGAGTCGATTGCTCGAGCTGTCGGGTTCAGCAGCGACGACCTTTGCCAAGCCTGCATTACCGGTGACTATCCCACACGCAGCGGCCAACAGTTGTTCCAGATTGCCCTGGGGAATTCCGGCACTGGCAATTCCAACGGCCGTACCTACGAACGCCGGGTCGAAAAACGGGCGGTGAAAACACCAGGCTAAACAGCAGGCAGCTATTCACGCCGGTCCGTGGGACTCAGGTGCGGATCTGCTCGTGACGCGGATCGACCCAGTTGGCCTCGTCGAAGTTGTGTCGATAGACGCCGTATTCGTGGAAGGCGATTTTCTTAGCAAACCGATAGGCCCAACTTTTCTCCGGTATTTCACTACCTGGGCTGTACTGCGACGGCCGTGACTGCATCGCCTCTAGTTCTGCCAGTGCCGTTGCGCGTGCGGTGGCGTCCTTCGCCGAGTGAGCTTGAACCAGCTCCTTCATCAGATCGGGCCGTTCTAATGCGATACAGCCGCGGGTGTGCGTAGCCGCGGTGCGGCGGAAGTCGCGCAGGAACGCCGACTGGTTGAAAACTTCACGGAGCGGCCTGGGGTCGTGGATCGAATCGGTGGCAAACTGGATGATGGGGCACGGTTCGATGTCTCCCCAGGGGTTGATGTGATGTGTGAATCCTGTTGCCATGGGGCAGAGCGCCTGACCGTCCGCGTCGTAATAAGCGTCGATAATCAGAATCGGTTTCTTGACCCGCATGTCGACCACAAATTGGCGGGCTTGGCGCTGCTGCGAGGGGGTCAACGACAACTCGCTGGATGCGTCCGGACCAACCGGGCGATAGATGTGAAACCAGGCGTACATGACGCCCATTTCGATGAGCCGGTCGATCCAGGCTTCCGTCAACAGGTCATCAAAGTTTGACTGGCAGAGGCTGGTACAGACGCCGGTTAGCACCTTGTTGTTGAGGCAATGCTGAACGCCTTCGAGCGACTTGTGGAAGACGTCTTTTTGGCCACGCCGCTCGTCGCTGACGATCTCGGTGCCTTCGATGCTGATCAGCGGCGTCACATTTCCCAGTCGCCGCAGTTCCTTGGCGATGTCATCCGTAATGAATTGGCCATTAGTGAAGACCTGAAAGTAGGCGTCCGGATGCGCCCGCAGTATCTCCAGCAGCTCGCGATGCATGAACGGCTCACCCCCGAGCAGGCCGAAGAAGGAATTGCCCATCGCTTTCGCTTCGTTCAGCATGCGGTTCATCGCCGGCAGGTCGATGACTTGCTGTTTGGAAGCGACATCGACCCAGCAACCCTGGCAGCGGAGATTGCAGCTGTTGATGATCGAGATGTAGAGATAGGGTGGGAAGAACTGGCCCGCCTTCAGCCTCTGTTTGTGCAGTTGGACGGAGCGCAGCCCTTTAACGCCCATGTTCCAAAACAGCTTCCAGAGAAGCCGCTTGTCGGTCTCGAGCAGGAATCGTTTTGCCAGGCGAGCGTACATGGAGCCGTCGTCGGTGGGGGTTGCAGCAAGTCAAGTATAGACTGCGACTCGCAGCGCGAGTAGTTGGCGGTGGCAAGTCGGCGAGCACCCCGGAAGGGCGAGGCTCCTGCCGAGCCGGGGTAGATCGGAGTGTTGGTTGCGGCGGAAACCGTGGGCTAACGCCCAGCGGCTGATTTTGTATGGCGGTCCCAGCGGGTTACCCCGTCGCACCCGCTGCAACAGTCGTCTAAGACGCTCGGGAGGGCGAGGCTCCTGCCGAGCCGTTTGCCCGCGTTTCGGTTTCGTGTTGACTCTGCTTTGGGCGGACGGCACACGGAGTGTGCCTGCTACTTTAATGCGGCCTACGCGAAGGCCCTCCCCGGACGCTATCGGGTCGGTTTCGCTGAGGAACCGTGGGCTAACGCCCAGCGGCTGATTTAGAGCGTAGCCGAACTCGCCAGAGTTTGGCGGTCTGCAACGGCTTTTGGCGGACGGCACACGGAGTGTGCCTGCTACGTTAGTGCGCTGCTTTCCAAGGCGGCCGGTAGCGTAGGCCTAGATTCAAGATGCGCTGCACTAAGACGTCGTAGGGGATACCCGCCTTGTCAGCCGACTCGGCAAAGTCTTCACCGTACGACAGGTTGGGGTTGGGATTGGCCTCGAGCACGAAGACCCGCCCCTCGGGCGTCATCCTCAAATCCATCCGTGCGTAGCCGCTCATCGAGAGGGCCCGGTAGACTCGTTTTGAGAGCCTCACGATCTCGGCGGAAGCGGTGGGTGTCAGATCGCTGGCGGCTTGCGTCTTGACGCCCAGTTCCTTTTGGTGGGCGAAATCCCATTTGACAGCGTCGGTGGCGATGTTCGGTTGCCCATCGGGCAGCTTCGTCATCAGCAGCTCCCAAACCGGCAGGAACTTCAGCCGCTCGTTGCCCATCACGCCGACGTAGAACTCGCGGCCCTCGATGTACTCCTCGACTAAAGCGTCGGTGCCGATTTCGTCGTGACAATGACTAACGCGATCGACAAGCATCTTGTCGTCGAGCACGAGCGAGTCCTTGGTCAATCCGTAGGAGGCGTCTTCGGTGGCCGATTTCACGAAGAGCGGGTAGCGGAGCCGCTTGGTGGGCCGCACTTTTTTTCTTCTAGGGTAGACCGCGAATTGAGGCGTCGGAACACGGTGGTAGTGCAGGATCTTCTTGCACAACGCCTTGTCGTGTGCCAGCATGAGGCCACGGGGGTTGCAGCCCGTGTAGGGTTGTTTCATCAACTCCAGGTAGGCCGCCACGTGCTGGTCGTAGATCGCCACGCCGTGAAACTCTTCCAGCAAGTTGAAGGCAATCTGCGGCCGAAAGTCGAGCAGGGCTTGGCGGATGACTCCCAGGTCATTACTGACGCCGAGCTTGACGACGTCGTGCTTCAGTTCGCGGAGGGTGGCGACGATGTCATATTCGGACTTCCAGTCCAGCATTTCTTCGTCTGAAATACCCTCGATGTTGTCGGGAGGTACCAGACTCTCGTCCATGAGGGCCAGGACTCGGAGCTTCCTCATAGGGCAACTCGGTGACGTCCGCCGTGCAGATAGTTCATCGTTTGTACGGTGAGCATCACGAGAGCATTGCGTTTCGTTTGCGATTCCGCGGACCGCAACCGCAATTTGATTTCTCGGCAGCGATCGATCATCTCGTTCAACACCTGATCGATCGTATACTGATGCTCACCAGTCCATTCGCAAATCGCTTCTCGCAGGTCCCGGCGGCTGCGGCGGAGAAAGACCGCGGCGGAAAGGTTCTTCGAATGCTCTGGAGCATCCGAGAACAATTTTAGCAGATCGCGGTCGAAAAATGTGGGGTGCCCGATACCGTACCGCTCCTTTTTCACCTCATAGTGTTCGCGAAGCGTTTTGCGAATAGTCCGGGCGGGATCGACGTGTCCACGTGAAACGACTTTTGGTTTCTTGTTGGCGATCTCCTCCATCAACTCACTGACAAATTGCAGTTTCTTCAACGCCGGCCAGCCATCGTACTGTGACCGCCACGGGGATCGAGGCTTCAGCCAAACTGCGAAAGTCTCGGCAAAGTCCTCCGCCGGATGCGCTTGGGCATACCACATATCGAGGTGTTGCACGTAGCTCTTGCTATAGGGTTTTGGAGCGTAGTGTTCCGGATAAGGTTGCGAGGACTTACCGAACACCTGCTGCCAAACGCGGCGGCGATGGAGACGGTACGCGTTGTCAATCGCGTGTCCAGTCTCATGACGCAGGATGCGCAGGCAGCTGGCTCGGCTACCGCCTTCGACCTCCAGCATCTGTTTCCGCTCTAACCGTTCCAGCCGCGGATGGGCCAGGTAGAAGGGGATCGCGACACCGGGGATGCCGTCCGGCGTAAACCACTCATCTGAGAGCCAACAATGGGGACGAAAGCGGAGCCCGCGGCTCTCCAGCTCGCCAAACAGCTGGTCAATCCGCTGCTCGAGACGAGTCCCCTCGATCTTTACTCCCAGGTCGCAGATTCGCATGTCCAGCAGGTCATCGTCGGGCCAGTCA
The DNA here is from genome assembly GCA_965223305.1 of Pirellulaceae bacterium. Taxonomy (GTDB): domain Bacteria; phylum Planctomycetota; class Planctomycetia; order Pirellulales; family Pirellulaceae; genus CBDCWT01. The sequence continues at coordinate 160,642 of CBDCWT010000086.1, forward strand.
GCCCACTCGGGCTGCTGGCGACGCCGGCGAGACGCCTGGGTTTTCCGTTTGGTCTTCTTCTTCGCCATGAATCCTCTTCGCCGATCGAATCGTCAAATTCAATAAATCGGCGATTTTTGATGTTTTCGCCACATTTATTGCCTTCAGGGATCTTGATCCCACCGTCACCGGCGAACTCGCGGGGGGGTGGCAGGCGCGGCTCCGGCGGCTCGACAGGCCCGAATCGGCTACTTACACTTGAAGCACCCTACCCGGTCTACCTTTCCCACCATTATTCTCCCTAACCGATTCAATTTCAAAGTGAACACAGACGTGATCGTTCCGTCGCGGCTGCGGGCGGCGTACGAGGAGGCGCGGATGGACCTCTTGCGGGCGCGCCAGCCGGGGGGGCATTGGGTAGGTGAATTGGCGACGTCCGCGCTCTCCACTGCGACGGCCGTCAGCGCCCTGTCCCTGGTTGCCGGGCAGCGGGCGGGCGACTCGGATTTGGGATTGGATCCCCCAAGCGAGCGGGCTGCCGAGTTGCGACGGCTGGCGTTGGCAGGCATTCGCTGGCTCGCTAACCACCAGAACCCGGACGGTGGGTGGGGGGACACCGAACTCAGCCACTCGAATGTCGCCACGACGTTCTTGGCGGTTGCCGCGTTTCATTTGGCTGGGCGTGCGACGGATTACGAGGAGCTGCTGCTGCGAGCTGAATGTTACCTCGACGGTGAGGGCCGCGTCGCTGCGCTGCGCCGCCGCTACGGCCGCGACAAGACATTCGCTGTCCCGATTTTGACCAATTGCGCATTGGCGGGTTTGGTCGAGTGGCGTGAGGTCTCTCCTTTGCCGTTTGAGCTCGCTTGCTTGCCGCAGGAGTGTTATCGGCTGCTGCGGTTACCGGTGGTGAGCTACGCGATTCCTGCCCTCGTAGCGATCGGCCAGGCTCGCTTCTATCATCGGCCGCCGAGCAATCCGCTCACGAGGTGGGTCCGTCGGGCGTTGATCCCGCGCAGCCTCCATGTGCTCGAGCGTATGCAGCCAGCCAGCGGAGGGTTTTTGGAAGCGGTTCCCTTGACCAGCTTTGTCGTCATGAGCCTCGCCTCGCAGGGAGGTGCTCTCCATCCGGTGGCCAACAAGGGTGTCGACTTCTTGTTAGATTCCTCCCGTCCGGACGGCAGTTGGCCTATCGACACCAACCTGGCAACGTGGAACACGACCCTCGCGCTAAACGCTTTGGCGGGAGCCGGGGAGGAACCGGAGAGTTCGACTTGTTTGGACTGGTTGTTGGGTTGTCAACACCGCCAGCAGCATCCGTACACGGGCGCGCGGCCCGGGGGCTGGGGGTGGAGCGACTTGAGCGGAGCGGTCCCGGACGCCGACGATACAGCAGGAGCACTGCTGGCGCTGGCCCACTGCAGGCGGGGAGCTTCTTGTTCCGCGGAGATCCGAGGGCGAATCGACGAGTCGGCTTGCGAGGGTGTCCGCTGGCTGCTGGAGCTTCAGAACGCAGACGGAGGCTGGCCGACTTTCTGCCGTGGTTGGGGTAAGCTGCCCTTTGACCGCAGCGGTGCGGACCTGACGGCGCACGCGATGCGGGCGCTGGCTGCCTGGAAAGAGATTTTCCCTGGGATGGAAGACCGCATTGGCCGGGCAACAGCGCGCGGGTTGCAGTACTTGCAAGCGGCCCAGCGGAGTGACGGGAGCTGGTGTCCGCTTTGGTTCGGCAACCAGGATCACCCAGCGGAAGAGAATCCTGTCTACGGCACAGCCCGCGTGCTGCAAGCTCTACGCGAACTGAATTTTTCCGATCTTCCGTCCACGAGGCGGGGTTTAGAGTGGCTCACGACGAACCAGAACCCTGACGGAGGCTGGGGCGGAGGGTCTCGGCAACGCGCAACGGGTGGGAGCACCGCGATCACAAGCACGGTTGAGGAAACCGCTTTGGCGGTGGAAGCATTAGCCGGGATCCCCCGCAGTCATCCTCAGCTGGCTGGCGGCATCCGCTGGTTGGTTGAAGCGGTCGAGCAGGGCAGGCACCTCCAACCGGCGCCCATCGGCTTCTACTTCGCAAAGCTTTGGTATTATGAAACTCTGTATCCAGTGATTTTCACCGTATCCGCCTTGGGTCAGGCGGTCTGTCACTCGCCCCAACCGGCGGCGCCCAGCCGATCGCCAATCCTGGCCAGCTGAAAGGCCTGGGCGAGTTGCCGAACCGTTGGCCGCGAGGCGGAATCGAATCGCATGAGGACATCACCTTGGCAATAGCATCACTGTCACAATCGATGGACGAGGCTCGGGAGTCGCAACAGACCACCAAGCGCCGCTCCCGTCGTCGCAGCACGGCGCACCTGAAGCTCGTTCCTGAGACCAAGTTGCTGCGGGAGCAGATGCGGGACAAGTGCGCGGAGACTGCTGCAGGGCTCGACAAAAGCCTGCCGCTGACGAAGGAGGAGATGGAGCGAGTTGCCCGGCGGCTCCTGCAGGAAATGGAGCTGGCCGAGGGGTACCTAGGGTGGACGATGGTGGTTCTCGCGTCGTGTTTTTGGCGTGACCAAGTTGCCGCCGTACCACCTGCGCGACGTTTGTTCTTGCTGCCCCATTGTCTCAAGCACGCCGAGGGATGCCCGGCGGACTACGACGAGTTCGGATTGGAGTGCAAGCAGTGTGGTGCTTGCAGCATCGCCGACTTTCGCACGCATGCCGAGGAGATGGGCTACAAGGTGCTGGTAGCGGAAGGCTCGCCAATCGTGCTCAAGATCATCGTGAGCGGCCACGTGGACGCGATTGTCGGCGTCGCCTGTCTGAATGTGCTCGAGAAAGCGATCGACAAGATCTTGCTGGCTGGCATCCCGTGTATGGCCGTTCCGCTGCTGTCGAGCGATTGCCGCAATACTTCGGTCGACGAAGACTGGGTCGACTCCATGATCCGTCTACAGGAGCAGCAGCCGGCGCAACAAACCAGGACATACGTGCACCTGATGCGGGCTGCGTCGCAGATGTTCCAGACACAGCAACTGGAGCGACTTGTTCCTCGTGTCCGTGGCGGGGAGCGGCTAGCGGAGGCGAATGGACGGGGGCGCCGCCGCGCTGGATCCGATCGCCGCGACGGAGGCCATCGCCTACGACTTCTTATCAAAAGGCGGCAAGTACTCGCGGCCATTCATCACTTTGGCTGCCTACGACGCGCTGACCGGCAGCCAGGCGACGCTGGGCGACGGAGCGGATCATGCCAGCCGATTTTCCGACGCGGTGCGACGCACGGCACTCTCGATCGAGACGTTCCACAAGGCCTCGCTGGTGCACGACGATATTGAGGACGACGACGCCTACCGGTACGGTGACGAGACACTTCACCGCCGTTTTGGAGTTCCCACGGCGATCAATGTCGGAGACTACCTGATCGGAATGGGGTACCGTTTGGTGAGTCGCGAGGGTGGGGCGTTAGGATCGGCCGTGGTGGCCGACATTCTCGACAACCTGGCGGACGCCCACACTAAGCTCTCCGAGGGTCAAGGTGCGGAGTTGATGTGGCGTGATGCCCAAGACAAGCAGCTCAAGCCGATCGATGCATTGAAGATCTATGCGCTCAAGACAGCGCCCGCTTTCGAAGCGGCGCTCTATGCCGGCATTCGGCTCGCGGGCTCTGCCGAGAGTTACGTGAAGGCGGTCAAGCAGTTCGCTCGAAACTTGGGAGTTGCCTTTCAGATCCTGAACGACCTACAGGATTGGGAGGGGGACCGTCACAACAAGCTGGCGGCCGGAGGAGACGTGACCGGCGGCCGCCCAACGGTTTTATGGGCTTTGGCACTCGAAGCATTGCCGGCCGCCGAGCGCCAAGAGCTGCTCGATTTGGGCGGTTCGCAGAGGGGCGAAGAATATCGTTTGCAGCGGGTCTATCAGCTGTATCAGCAGGCGGATGTGTTCGACAAGGCGCATCGCTTGGTCGACAAGCATCAGGAGCGGGCCGAAGCGATTGCGGACGAGATAGCACCTGACGAACTGAGGAGGTTATTCTACTTCCTGATCGACACGGTGCTGGAGAGATCGGCGTCCGAGCAAACCCCCGCTGTGATGGCGCCACCCTTGACGGAACTATCGCTCGGCGGGTCGTCAGGTCGAGCTCCTGCCCAATGACTATCACACCGTCTCGCCGCGCGACACCCGAGCTAAAAGCACTCGCGAACCTCTTCTATTTGTCACTCGACGAGCTAGCCGAGTTCCAGGAGGTCGCACCCGACGAGGTTCCCGAGACTCCTCGTCGCCTGTTGTGGCATGACCAGCACATGACGGTCACGGTGGAAGAGTGCTATCAAGGGCCAGTCGACGTGCGGGTGCTGAACACGCACGTTACCAGCACGCACTATTCGAGGCGCATCGCGCTCACCAGCGGTCCAGACCAAAGCGTTGTACTATTTGGGATTGTACGGCTGAGTCTTAATTCTCTGACGTCCGATGTGCGACTCGAAATCGAAGCTCAGCAGACGCCGTTGGGCCGGATTCTGATCCAGCACAATGTGCTCCGGCACGTCCGTCTGCTCTCGCTGTGGAAGGTGATCCCGGCGAAAGACCTCCAGCAGCTATTTGGCATGGTTGCACCGGAGGTGTGCTACGGACGCACCGCCCTGATCTACTGTAACGGCTTGCCCGCCGTCGAGCTGTTGGAGGTTGTCAGGTAGCTAGAATACTCTGTGGGCAGTCCACAGACGCTGGGCTTGGTGAGTCGGACGTACAGATCGAAGCAAATCGCATGAACAGCGAATACGACTGCGTGATCATTGGCGGTGGACCGGCGGGCAGCACGGTGGCGGCGCTTGTCGCCGCCGCAGGACGCTCTGTGCTGTTGCTGGAACGCGAGCAGTTTCCACGTTTTCACGTGGGTGAATCGTTGATGCCGGAGACCTACTGGATCTTCGAGCGGCTCGGTGTCCTGGACAAGATGAAGCAAAGCGACTTTGTCGAGAAGGTCAGCGTCCAGTTCGTCAGCCATACGGGCGCCGAATCTCAACCTTTTTATTTTGTCGAGCACGATCCGCGAGACTGTTCTCGAACTTGGCAAGTTGAGCGTGCGCGTTTCGACGAGATGCTCTTCGACAACGCGGCTGAAAAGGGGGCGACTTGTGTCGACCGGGCGCGCGTGCAAGAGGTCTTGTTTGACGGCGAGCGGGCCCGCGGAGTGCGGGTTCAGGTGGTAGGTCAGGCTGCTCGGGATGTCTCGGCGCGGGTCGTTGTGGATGCGTCCGGCCAGCAGGCTCTGCTGGCGAATCGACTGGGACTGAAGGTCGACAACCCGGATTTGAAGAAGGCTGCCATTTGGAGCTACTACAAGGGCGCTCACCGTGAGGCGGGGGACCACGGTGGTGCGACTGTGATCTTGCACACCCAGTCCAAGCGCGCCTGGTTTTGGTATATCCCGCTGTCCCAGGATACCACCAGTGTGGGAGTCGTCGCGGATCGAGACTACCTGCTGAAGGGGCGGGGGAGCCCCGGCGACGTCTTCGCTGCAGAGTTGGCCAGTTGCCCTGCGCTGGTCGAGCGGCTGAGCGATGCCGAATTGGTCGGCGAGTTCCGTACATTGAGAGAGTTTTCGTATTCAACCACTGCATCTGCCGGTGACGGCTGGGTGCTTGTCGGAGACGCTTGGGGATTTATCGATCCCATCTACTCATCGGGTGTTTACTTCGCGCTCAAATCCGGCGAGCTTGCTGCGGACGCCATCGTCGCCGGGCTCCAGCGAAACGACACGTCCGCCGCGCAGCTCGGGAGTTGGTCGATCGACTTCGGGCGTGGTACGCATTGGATCCGCAAGTTAGTTGCGGCGTATTATACGAATGAGTTCAGCTTCGGCCGTTTCATGCGCGATCATCCCCAGCATCGAGGGAACCTCACCGACCTCCTGATCGGCCGCATTTTCTACGAAGGGGCCGGCCGTATTTTTGACGACATGGAGCCGGCAATCGAGTCGCTCCAGCGGGGCGGGTAGTTCTGATCCGCGAGCAACTCTGAGTGCCCCCGCGTATTGCAACGAGCGTGTTGACCGGTGCGATCAACCTCCGTAAGATTCGGGCATGACGATCGAACAGTTGCGTAAGCTGCATCAGGCGCGTCCTTTCCGGCCGTTCGTGTTGCATTTGGCTGACGGACGCGAGCTTCCCGTACCGCACAACGAGTATCTCTCGCACTCTCCTTCCGGGCGGACGGTTATCGTGCACACAGCTGACAATGACTACAGCGTTGTGGACCTGTTGCTGGTGACCCGTATTCAGGTGCGGTAGCCGTTTGACTGGTCAAAGTAGTGGGCTCGCACCCGGCAGCGGCCGAATTGGCGCGGCTGCGGTTCCCTGGTTGGCATGCGACGGTATGATGTTTGTTTGGGCCTTGCTGCTCCAGCCAGGCGCTGGCCGGTGGAACAGTTGCATGGTACGATTTTCTCTCTTGTAGCATAGAGGTTGTTCGGCCTTCCGCTGGCGAATGACCGCACCGAACCGAGGTTTGATTCGATGTCTAAGTTTGGCTTGCCTTTGATCTTCGCAGTGCTGTTGTTGACCGTCGCCGCCGGCAGCGGTTGCAAACCGAAAGACAGTAGCGGGACTAGCGGGACTAGCGGAGGAAATGCCGTCGTTGCAGGCAAGCGTCAGTTCTTGAGCATGGGCACGGCTCCCGTTGGCGGCGCGTTCCCGGTCGTCGGCGGTGCCATCGCCGAAGTGCTTAATGCCCATCAGGGCACCGTCGATTGGAAGGTCAATACCAAGGGGACGAAGGGCTCGCAGGAGAATATTCGGCGGCTTTCGAGCGGCGATTTGCAGTTCGCACTTTCCAATGCCGCGATCACCTACTTTGCGGTTCGTGGAGAGGCAGGCTGGGAAAAAGCTTACGAGATGCGAGCCATTGCGACGCTGGCGCCGAATATCGCGATGTTCATCACTCGGTCGGACTCGGGCATCCAGAGCATTGCTGACCTAAAGGACAAACGAGTCATCGTTGGGCCGGCGGGTGCTGGATTTGAGATGTTCGTGAGGCCCATTGTCGAAGAGCACGGTGTCAGTTGGGGGTCGCTCAACGTTGTTCACGCGACGCAGAGTGGCGCCGTTGACATGTTGGGCGACGGTTTGGCCGACGCGGCGTTTCTAGGTGGTGCCGTACCCACTGGCTCGATCACGCAGGCGACCAGCACTTTCGATGTGAGCTTTGTACCGTTCGACGAATCGGCGCGCCGCAGCCTCACTGAAAAGTACCCTTTCTTTCATGAGGCGGTTGTCCCGGCCGGCACGTACAAGGGGCTCGACGCTGCCTTCGATTGCCTGAACGTCGGTTCGATGCACTTGATTACATCCGCCGAGCAGGACGAGGCGCTGATTTACGAGGTGACCAAGACGATTTGGGAAAACCGAGCGGAGATTGCTGCCAAGCACCCGGCTGGGAAGGCGATCAACGAAAAGAACGCCGCCCGCCAGACGGGCACTCAATACCACGAGGGTGCGATGCGTTTCTACAAGGAAGTTGGCATCTGGCCCGCAGCCGCCGACGGTGAAGGGCCGCCAAGCGAAGAGCCGGCCGCAGCAGCAGCGAAGGCGACCCCACCGGTTGGAGCAAAGGCCGTCGAGCCGGCGTAGAGCGCTTTCCTGTTGGCGTGCTTCGATCGCTCGTTGGTTGGCAATTGTCGGGGAACTTACTTGGTGCTAGAGCGGATCACGAAGTTTCTCGTCACAGCGCTCGGAGTCGCGCTCTGCTTGTTCACCTTGTTCGAGGTGAACTATAACCAGCTCCAGCCCCAATCGGCGCTGGCCGTGTTCGTGATGATCGGCCTCGTCCTGTGTTTCTTGGTCTTCCCCGTCCACAAGCGACTCGCTGATGTCAAGATCCTGCGCTGTTTGGACTTGCTGCTTGCCGCTGCGGTGGTCGTCTGTTGCGGCTATGTCGTGGTCCAGACGGAGCCCTTATTCAAAGACATGTGGGCCGAAGGGATCTCGCTTGGTAATCGGGCGGGCATCGAGACCACCGCAGACTTTGTCATTGGTGCTATCGGGCTGATCCTGGTGGTGGAAGCGACACGCCGAAGCATCGGTTGGATCGTTCCCATCCTGGCGTTGTTTTTTGTCGGCCATTCCTATTACTGCTACGTCAGCGTCCGAGGTGATTGGCCTGTTATGCCGGACTGGATGTTGCCTCATGCCGGGCAGAACGTGAAGGACATCGTCAGCACGACTTTCTTGCAGTCGCTGGGCGTGTTTGGCCCGGCGGCCAGTGTGATGTTCTCGTATGTGTTCTTGTTTGTTGTTTTCGGTTCTTTCCTAGAAATGTCGGGTGCGACTCGGTTCATCATCGACTTCGCCACCAGGGCCTTTGGCCGGGTGCGGGGAGGCCCAGCGATGGTATCGGTGATGGCCAGCGGCCTAATGGGTTCGCTCTCTGGCAGCGCCGTTGCCAACGCGGTGACGACCGGGACCTTCACAATTCCCATGATGCGGAGTGCCCGTTTTCCCAGGCATGTAGCGGGCGGCATCACCGCGGCTGCTGCCTCCGGCGGCGCGCTCGTTCCGCCGGTAATGGGTGCCGGCGCTTACATGATGCTCGAGCTGGTCCAGCCGGAGGGCGGCTTCCTGACGATCATGCGCGCCGCCATCCTGCCTGCCATCTTGTACTACCTCTCGATCTTGGTGATTGTCTATCTCTATTCACGGCGACTGGGCGCCACTGCCTTGGACGCCGTGGAACTGAAGGCCAGGAAGCTCAGTGGGTTCGAAGGAACGGTCTTTTTCGGAGCATTAGCGGTCCTGATCGGCTTGCTGGTGCTCGGATTCTCTCCCTTCAAATCGGTTACCGGGGCGCTGGCCGTCATACTGGTCTGCGCGACGCTCCGCCGGGAGACGGGCATCAGCGCACGGGCCCGCTGGGCCGCGTTTGCCGCCTTCTTTCTGGTGTTGGGCTTACATCAGTTGACCAATGGCGTGGCAGAATCAGCGCCGGCTTGGGCCAGGCCGTTTCTGGGATTGTCGTGGCTCCACCCCACCACGCAGCAGTTCAGTGCGTTGCTCGTTGTCGAGTCGCTGCTCCGCTCGGCGATCGTCGGGATGTTCGCGTTGCTGATCTTTGGTTTGATTCATCCAGCCTGGCGGCCGGAGATGGTTCAGGCCTTTGCCAAGGCAGCCAAAAACGGCATCTCACTCGTGGCTGCCAGTGCCTGTGTCGGAATTGTCATCGGCATCGTACAGCAGACGGGCATCGCTGCAGATTTCGGCGCCGCCATCAAGACCGTTGTGGAGACGAACCTGTTCCTGGCGTTGTTGGGGATCATGGTCTGCTCTCTCGTGCTAGGTATGGGGGTACCGTCGGTGGTTTGCTATCTGCTGATGGCGACCTTGATGGGATCGTTGCTGCATGAATTAGGGGTGATGCCGATCGCGGCTCATCTCTTCATCTTCTACTTTGGCATGATGTCGATGGTCACCCCACCCGTAGCATTGGCTGGATACGCCAGCGCTTCAATCGCGGAAGCGCCCATCATGCAGACCTCGTTTGCGGCGTTCCGTTTTTCGCTGGTTGGATTCACATTGCCGTTCATGTTCGTGTATCGCCCAGCGCTCTGCCTGCTCGCTCCCGCGGGAGGTGAGCTGACTGCTTTCGCCGTAATTCACGCCGTGTTGGCGGCGACGATCGGTATCTTCGCATTGGCCGCAGGTTTAGCAGGCCATTTCCGTAATCCGTTGTCGATCGCGTCGCGAGCTGCCCTCTTCGTCTCCGCAGCCTTGTTGCTGGCTCCATTGACCAAGATCGGCGAGTACCAGGTTGGGCTGGCCGTGGACCTGCTTGGCGCAGCGATTTTTGCGGTGGTTGCTGGGCTCAATTGTCTGCGCGGTGCGTCTCAGAAAGCCGCCTGAGACCGCGTTTGTTGATCGTCTTTCTTCACTCTCCCCTTTGGGGCCTTTGGGGAGAGTCGGCCCGAAGGGCCGGAGAGGGGGAGGACGCTTCGGGGCGATCACTCCCGGGCAGCCCTCCCCGGACGCGGCGCGTCCGACCCTCCCGCGAGAGCGGGAGGGTGAAGTGGATGTCGGCGAGTTTGGTCAACATGAAGCGTAAGAGCTGTGACGGGAGGGCGACGCTCCTGCGGAGCCGTTGTTTCCACGTCAGTTTGGCGGTCGTGTGGCTTCTAACTTATCGCGTGACTTCATCTTTCTTCACTCTCCCCTTGGGGAGAGTCGGCCCGAAGGGCCGGAGAGGGGGGAGCCCGTCCCCAGACGCTACGCGTCGGTTTCTCTGGGGAACCGTGGGCTAGCCCGGATTATTCATGAAGATCGTGGCGAGAGGTTGTAAGTACGTTCGTGGCAAGGAAGGCGAGCAATTCTTCCGCAGGCGTATTGAAGCAATACGTCGAGGGAGAATTGTGAAGCATGACGAAGCCACGGATGGACTTACGACCTCGCAGCAGATCGCTCATGAATAATTCGGGCTAACGCCCAGCGGCTGATTTGCAGCGTAGCCGAACTCGCCAGAGTTTGGCGGACTGCCTATTCGTCCAAATTCTGGCGAATTCGGCTACAAGAAATGCCCAACGGCGTTGAGTGCCCGACCGAGCGCGCGACCTTGCAGCCGTGCGAGCGATTTCGTAACATGACTAGCTTGCCGGTGCCAGGTGGGTACCGGTCCCAGCTCAAACTCTGAATGCCCCTGACATGCCTCCACCCAGATCACGCCGCCGGAACAAAACACGTACGCGCGCGAAAAAGAAGGACCCGCTTTTCGTCGACGGCAAACGGCCACGGCCGATGTATGTTGACTACAAAGATCTCGAGCTGCTTAAGAAACTAGTCAACCGCCACGGCCGCATCGTGGGCCGTCGCAAGACCGGTTGCTCGGCGGCCAGCCAGCATGCGGTGACCTTGGCCATTAAGCGGGCTCGGTTTATGGCATTGCTGCCTTACACCGGCGAGTGACTTGCTGGCAACAGACACCACCAGCCTGCCGTATCTGCGACAGGCTGTTTTTGTGCGCACATCTGGGCAGCGGTGTTGACAGTGCCGCTGACCAAACGCAAGCCCCTATCACCAACGTGGCCACATATGCCCGCTAGTTTTCGCACCACCCGGCGTGTCGAATTCTGTGAGACCGATGCAGCGGGCATCGCGCATTTCAGCGCGTTTTTTCAGTACATGGAGCAGACCGAGCACGCCTTCTTGCGCCACATCGGTTTGAGCGTTTTTACAGAGGACGAGGAAGGGACCATCAGCTGGCCTCGTGTCAGCGCAAGCTGTGATTTCCAGAGCCCCATCCGCTTCGAGGATGTCTTGGAGATCGAGCTGTCTATCGCCCGGCTCGGCGAGCGAAGTGTCACCTATCGGTTTGACTTTTGTACCAGCGGGCGGGCGGTCGCCAGCGGTCAGTTGACGGTTGTCTGTTGCCGACTCGAACCGAACCAGCCGCCACGTTCGATTCCGATTCCCGAGACCATTGGCGTGCCTCTGGAGCCGTATGCACCGCGCCCCTAGCTTGGTTACTCATCTCTTTCTATGCCCTCGACCTACCTGGAAGAACTGACGATCCGCTTGGCACAAGGTGTTGGCCAGGTGCCGGCCGCTGTGCGGGATCTGCACGCCGGTTATCTCAAGGCGGCGCAGCAGCTGGACGGCGGTTTTGCGGGACGGCAGGGAGGCAGTGACCTCTACTACACTGGGTTTGCCTTGCGGGCACTGGCGATTCTAGGTGAACTGGACGGCCCGGTGGCCGAACGTGCTGCGGATTTCTTACGGGGACGGCTGGCAGGCCGCGAGTCGATCGTCGACTTCTTGTCGCTGATCTACGGCGCCTTCTTGCTCGATTCTGCCGCAGGCTTCGATGTGTTTGAAACATCGAGCCAGGATTGGAGGAGCAACGTTGCGACCGCGATCGAGAACTTGCGCCGGGAGGACGGAGGATACGCGAAAGGCGAAGAAGGCGCCGTCAGCAGCACCTACCATACCTTTCTGGTGGTGATCTGTTTCCAGCTGCTCGGCCGCCCTCTTCCAGAACCCGAGCGCGTGGTCCGTTTCATTCTCGCACAGCGCGCGGAAGAGGGTGGATTTCGCGAGATTCGAGCCAGCAAGCGAGCAGGGACCAATCCGACCGCCGCGGCGATTGGAGTCCTGCAAACGCTCGACGCGTTAGACGAGGAAATCTGTGTAGACACAATTGATTTTCTGGCAGATATGCAGACCGATGAAGGAGGACTGAGGGCGAATACGCGGATCCCGATTGCCGACTTGCTGAGCACTTTCACAGGTATGTTGACGTTGATCAATTTGGGTGGCGGAGACGAGGTCGATCTCGCCGCGGCGCGGCGATACGTGGCGAGTTTGGCCATCGAATCTGGTGGCTTTCAGGGCGCAGTGTGGGACCCGGCACACGATGTAGAATACACCTTTTACGGACTGGGTTGCCTGGCGTTGTTGCAGCCCATGGCATGAACGTTGGCTGCCGCGCCGACCTTGAATACGCTTGGGGCGCGACCTGCAGTTTCTTCACAACCTTCGCGTGGGAGCCACCGTGGACCTGACTGTTGAGCACCTAGGCAAGGCATATCAGACGCGTGGCGACCCGCTGGTGGTGTTGCGAGACATCAACTTGCGACTCTCTGCGGGTCAGAATCTGGCAGTTCTGGGGCCGAGTGGTTCGGGCAAAAGTACGTTGCTGCACATCCTCGGTACGCTCGACGTTCCCAGCTCGGGCAGCGTGCGCCTACTCGAGCGAGACCCGTTCGCGCTCGGAGAGAATGAGCTGGCCGCGTTCCGCAATCGCCACGTCGGTTTTATTTTCCAGGAGCACTACCTCCTACCGCAGCTGTCGGTGCTGGAGAATGTGTTGGTACCGACCCTTGCAGTTGGTGGTGCCGGAGCTGAACTTGTCGCGCGTGCCAAGGGCTTGATCGACAGCGTCGGGCTATCGCAACGGGTGGACCATCGTCCGGCTGAGTTGTCGGGGGGCGAGCGGCAGCGGGTCGCAGTTGCCAGGGCGCTGATTCACGCCCCGCGGCTGCTGTTAGCCGACGAGCCGACTGGCAGCCTCGATCGGTCCAACGCCGCGTCCGTTGGCCGGCTCCTGCTGGAGTTGCAGCAACGGGAGAACTCGATGCTGGTTGTTGTCACGCACAGCCACGAGTTGGCCGAGATGTTGGAACGGCAAGTAGAACTGGACGATGGCGAGCTCAAGGAGTGATTCGCGGAAACAGCCTCATGCCTGCCTGGCGATTTGTACTTCGTAGCTTGACGTATCATTGGCGGATCAATCTCGCGGTGGCGTTGAGCGTAGCAGCCGCCACGGCGGTGTTGACTGGTGCCCTGTTGGTTGGCGATTCGGTACGAGGCAGTCTGCGGGCGCTGACCCTTGATCGGCTGGGAGCGGTCGATGAAGTGCTGGTTACGGATCGTTTTTTCCGTCGCGATTTGATCGCGGAGCTTGCTGTCGACAGCGATTTCCAAGAGACACAGTCGCTCGCCTTGCCGCTCATCCTATTTCCGCAAGCGACAGCGCAACCACATGGCGCACAGGCTGCGGCGCGCGTCCTGGTAATTGGCTGTGAGGAGGACTTCTGGCAGCTCGACCAGTCTGGTTTGCCGGCTCCTCTGGTTCCGCAGGGTGAGCAGATCGTGATCAACCAGACTGTTGCCGATGAGTTACAGGTGGGCGTCGGCGACGAATTGGTACTGCGACTTCCGTCGGGAGACCGAGTTCCCGCTGACAGCCCGTTGGCAAACAAGAGAGACCGTATCCGCAACATCGCTGGGCTTGAGGTTATCGATGTCGTGCCGGCCCAGGGGTTGGGGCGTTTTCGCCTCAGGCCAACCCAGCAGCTAACCCGGAATGTCTATGTTCCGCTTGAGCTGCTGCAAGCGGCGCTGGAGCAAGAAGGCCAGATCAACACGATCGTGGTGTCGCGCGGCAAAACGGCCGGCGAGCAGTCGCCGGCGATCTCTCCGACGACACTCCGTCCGACGCTCGCCGATCTGGGGCTTTCGTTGAGCCAGGTGCGGAGTACTTTTGCGGCATCCTCGGCTGGCTCCCCTGTGGTTGTCTTCGACTACTACCAGCTGACCACTGATCGCATGATTCTGGCGCCGGATGTGATGCAGACCGCGCGCAGAGCCTGGAGCTCTCTCGGCGGGCAGGGCGTGTTGACCTATCTGGCGAACACGATTGCCAGGGTCGAGGAGGATGCTGCTGTAAGTGAGATTCCTTATTCAATGGTCACGGCGATCGACACGGGTGCAGGTTTTCCTCTTGCCGATCCGCAGGGCGAGATGTTCGAACCGCTGGCCGAAGACGAGATCATACTGAACAGCTGGGCGGCTGAGGATCTGGTCGCTGAGCCCGGCGACACGATTCGTCTGAGTTACTTTGCACCGGAGACTACACATGGCGAGGCGATCGAGCGGCAGCAAGACTTTCGGCTGCGGGGGATCACTCCGCTGACGGTACCGAGCCGTCCCTATCGCGGCCGGCGCAGGACACTACGTGCGGCGGTCTACGATCAGTCGCCGATGCTGGCCAACGATCCCAACTTGACTCCCGAAGTCGAAGGCGTGACAGACCAGGAGTCCATTCGCAACTGGGACCCGCCCTTCCCATACGATCCGACGAGACTTCGGGGTGAAGATGACGACTATTGGGCGAACTACCGGACGACGCCGAAGGCATTCATCTCGTTGGCGGCGGGAGCCCGGCTTTGGGGGAGTCGTTTTGGCGGGTTGACATCGGTCCGAGTTCCTGCGAGCGAGGGGGTTTCGGTAACGGATCTGACGACTCGCTTCGAGGACCAGATGCAACGAGATGGTGTGGCGCTGGGCTTTGAATTCCGCCCGGTGAAGCAGCAGCAGCTGGCGGCATCACGGGGTACGACACCCTTTGACGTCCTCTTTTTAGCGCTCAGTTTCTTCATCATCGCCGCGGCGCTCTTACTCGTCGCCATGTTGTTTCGTCTGGGTGTTGAGCAGCGAGCCGGCGAGCTGGGTGTATTGTCGGCCAGTGGCCTAGAGCGCTACCGCATCCGGCGGTACCTGATTAGCGAAGGGCTGGCCGTCACTGCGGTCGGGGCTTTGATCGGCCTGCCGTGCGGAGTTGGCTACGCTTGGTTAATCGTGGTCGGTCTCCGCACCTGGTGGGTAGGAGCGATTACCACGCCGTTCCTGCAGTTCCACTACACGGCGACGAGCTTGGCCTTAGGATATGGTTTGGGATTGGTGATCTGTGTTCTCACAATTTGGTGGAGTGTGGGGCGGCTGCGTCGTGTCTCCGCTCGCAGGCTGTTGGCCGGCCAGGCGTCGGATGCCGGCTCATTCGTCTATGTCCGCCAGACGAAGCTGAACTGGCTGGTCTTGGCGCTCATTCTCTGTGCCGTGGGTCTTTCTGCTGGGGCGACGCGGCTGGTCGGCATGCCGCAGGCAGGCGCTTTTTTCGGAGCAGGCGCGTTGCTGCTGAGTGGGTTGTTGTTGGTCGTCTGGTCCCGTCTCCGCAGCGCCTACGCGCGGAGCGACTTTTCTTTGGCGTCGCCAGCGGCCCTGCTCAAGCTGGCTCTTCGGAACGTCGCTCGGAGTCCGAGTCGAAGTGCGTTGACCATCGGCCTGATGGCAACAGCCTCCTTCCTGATTGTAGCGCTCAGTTCTTTTCGACTTGCCCCGACGGCGGCAGGTTCAGGTGGCTTTGACTTGATGGCGGAGAGTGCGGAGCCGGTTTTCGCCGACCTCAACAGCGAGCAGGGTCGTGACGAGGCGCTGCTCGACGACGCCCATCTGGTCGACGGTGCGACGATCTTCAGCTTGCGGCGGCGCTCGGGCGACGACGCCAGCTGCAATAACCTCTACAAGTCGTCACAGCCAAGAGTGATTGGAGTCACCGATCAGTTCATCGCGTCGTTCGACGATCCAGGGACCCAGCAGTTCGCCTGGGCCAGCAGTACGGCAACCACAGAAGCCGAGGCATTGAACCCGTGGAGGATGCTGGCCAGTGACTCGCCGCGAGGCGTAGACGAGCGGATTCCTGCTATCCTCGACATGAACACCGCAATGTACAGTTTAGGGTTGGCTCCTGGTGAGGATGAATACGAAGCGGCGTACGACGGGGTCACTCTCCGCTTTCGGATTGTGGCACTATTGGAGAACAGTCTCTTGCAGGGGAGTCTGTTGATCGGAGAGACCGACTTCGAGCAGCTCTTTCCCGAGATTAGCGGCTATCGCTATTTCCTGATTCGGAGTCCGGACGGCGATGCCGAGCAGCTGACACGGATCCTCGAGGATCGCTTGGGCGACCAGGGGATGGATGTGGTTCCGACCCAGCGGGTTTTACAGCAGCTACTGGCGGTTCAGAACACCTATTTGAGCACCTTTCAGAGTCTGGGCGCGTTGGGCCTGCTGTTGGGGACTCTGGGCCTCGCCGCCATCCAGTTGCGAAACATCATGGAGCGACACGCGGAGCTCGCCTTGCTGAGGGCGACTGGGTATGCCCGTCGTCGTTTGGCGCGAATGGTGTTGCTGGAGAACGTGATCTTGTTGATTGGGGGGCTCGGCGTGGGGAGTATCGCCGCGCTGCTCGTCGTCTTCCCGCACAAACTGCTTGGCGAGGCTGCGGTGTCATGGCAATCGGTGGTGGACTTGCTGTTGACGTTAGTTGCGGTGTTCTTGATCGGCCTGGTTACGAGTTTGGTTACCGTGCGCGCGGCGCTACGGGCGCCCGTATTGGAGGCCTTGCGCGGCCGGTGACCAGCCCATCCGTAACTCGACGCGTGAGTTTTGAAGTTGTGCTGTTGGCTCAATCGGAACCCGATGCGTTAGCGAGGGAACAACTTGCGTTGGTGCATCAGATCTCCTCGCTTACGCTCTTTGAAGTTGCGCTCTTGGCCCAATCGGAAGCGCGAAGCGTAAGTGAGGGAATGACTTGCGTTGGTACTCCAACTCCCCCTCGCTGGCGCTTCGGGTTACGAAACACACGGTGAATCCGCTATCTTGTGCCTGCAGGAAGGCGAAAAGCGCAACTTCAAAACTAACCCGAATTATTCATGAGCGATCTGCTGCGAGGTCGTAAGTCCATCCGTGGCTTCGTCATGCTTCACAATTCTCCCTCGACGTATTGCTTCAATACGCCTGCGGAAGAATTGCTCGCCTTCCTTGCCACGAACGTACTTACAACCTCTCGCCACGATCTTCATGAATAATCCGGGCTAACGCTTCGGGTTAGATTACAAAGGCCAGCTTCACGAGAATTCCGGGTTCGGGAGATCAGCATGCGAAACACGAGCATTGTCGCGGCGGGATGGTGGGACTACACGACGTTGGACCGCGAGATCCTTGACGACGCCGCGCGACTTACTGCGCAGGATCTGCTCGGGCTCGCGCGGGACGGCTTTAGGGTCGAACTTTACGACTCACTTGAGGACTTCTACTTGGCCGAGGCGCTGGAGTACATCGAGGCGTGGAGGCTGGCGACCGCTGACCAGCCGGCAGGAATCTGTGGACCGATTGGTCCCACCGAGCAACTTCCGCTGGTCGCTCGTTTGGTGAACGAGCTGGAAATCGATCTCCGCCACGCTCATTTCTGGGGCATGGACGAGTGGGTGGTTGACGGCCACGAAGTGCCCGAAGATTTCCCGCTCAGCTTTGCCCGCACGGATCGCCAGCTGCTCTTCGATCGCATCCGACCGGACCTGCAAATGCCAGCCGCCAATATTCATTTTCCAAAAGCGAACACGCATGAGTATTGCGAGTCGTGGAGTCAGGCAAGCTGCAAGACGATGCAAGGAGGGCAGGGAGAGGTTAAGCACTGGGCATTCAACGACCCACCCCGCCGCGAAGCTCCTTACGACAAGGAGCCGCCGCCCGTCGAAGTCTATCGCCAGCTGGCGACGCGCGTCGTCGAGTTACACCCTATGACTCTCATCCAGAACGCTAGGACTTCTGGTGGCGGCGTAGTCAGCAACGTGCCTACGCAAGCGGTTACGGTCGGCCCTGTGGAGACGTGGCAAGCTGAGAAAGTTTCCATCTGGCACGCCGGTCAGCATGACAATCCATTCGGCCAGCGGCTGACCGCGTTGATGATCTCCAAACGTATTTCGGACACTGCTGTGCCGATGTCACTGCTTGCCGATCATCCGAACGTGCAGTTCAATTACTTCCGCGGCGGCATAGGTGTTTGTGACATCGAAATGCACTGATTTCCCATTTCCATGGAGCAACGTGTTATGAGCGACCAAGTGGATACGCGCAGCGTAGCCGGTCATCGGACACTGCGTTTTCAATCGATCAGCGAAGTGCTGGCGGAAATTGACCGAATCGTGCAGGCCGAAGAGAGGGGCCAGCTGCGAAGTCTCGGCAACTGGACGGCCGGCCAAGTGATGTCGCACGTCGCGGCTTGGATTGAGTATGGATACGAGGGCTTTCCATTGGAGCCACCACCTTGGTTTATTCGCTGGATTCTGCGTTGGCAGCTGAAGAAGTATCTGCGGGATGGAATGGCGCGCGGGATGCGGATTCCCAAGGTCGAGCAGGGAACCTATGGGATAGATGAGGCGCCGACGTTCGAAGCGGCGGAGCGGTTAAAGGCGGCTTTTCGGCGGTTAGAGAGTGGCGAACCGGCCAAGTTCGATAGCCCCGCTTTTGGCGAGATGTCCCACGAGAGTCGCGTTCAACTCAATCTCAGGCATGCGGAATTACATTTGGGTTTCTTGAGTTATTGAACTTGGCTGCCGGCGCCGCCTGGCGCGATTGGGGAACGTGGCTCGATTCGAGAAGGAACAGATGATGAGAAAAGTCTTGGCCGTCGGAGCTCATCCGGACGACATCGAGTTCTTTATGTCCGGCACGCTGATGTTGTTGCAGGAGAGTGGGTACGAGGTCCACTATCTGAATTTGGCCAATGGCTGCTGTGGGACGAGCGAGTACGACGCAGCCACTATTACCGGCATCCGTCGGGAGGAGTCGATCGCGGCTGCCGCGCGAATCGGTGCCGTCCATCACGAGAGCCTCTGTGATGATCTGGGCATCTTTTACGACCGGCCCACGCTGGCCAAGGTCGCGTCTCTATTTCGGGAAGTAGGTCCGGAGATCTTGCTGACTCACTCGCCAACCGACTACATGGAGGATCACATGAACGCCTGCCGGTTGGCTGTAACCGCGGCGTTTGCGCGTGGGATGCCCAACTTTGCGACCGATCCGCTGCATCCGGTGATTCATGGACCGGTGACCATTTACCACGCACAACCCTATTCTCACCGCGATCCGTTGCGGCAACCGGTCGTCCCCGATTTGTTCGTCGATGTTACCAGCGTAGAAGACCGCAAGATTGAGATGCTGGCCGAGCACGCCAGCCAGAAAAAATGGCTGGACGAGAGCCAAGGCCACAACTCCTACTTGGAAACCCTACGGGAGCTAGACGCTGAGTGTGGTCGGATGTCCGGTATGTTCGAGTACGCCGAAGGATGGCGGCGTCATCTGCATCTCGGCTTCTGCGCTGAAGATGCGGATCCGCTACATGATGCGCTGCCAGATAGAATATTGGTTGCTTGAGGATGATCACTGCAGTGAACTGTGTTTGGGTGAACACGAGAGGCTACGCGAGCGAGTTTGTTGCTGGCGGTGGGGCTGCTGCTACTCCTGTCCCTGATCGAGGTCCAAACCTGCCTGACTGAACGCGGCCGTTTCGCCCATGACCGACAACATGCTGGTCCATTTCGAACAGCTGCTGCAAGACTGCCAGCGTCTGTATTTGTCGAGTGCCGAGCTGTGCGTCGAGCAGTTTCCTAGCTTCCTGCCGGGGCCGGCAGGTGAGTTCGTCGAGCTAATGGACGATCTGCACAAAGGTCTACTGATCAAGGTTTACGTCGAGATGGTCGCCGCCGACGCTCGTTGGTCGCCGGAAGAGAAGCAGCTTGGCCAGCTGTTGTTTCACCATATCTGGCCTGGCAAGGTCAGCAAGAGTTCGCTCCGCGAGGCGGCGAACCACGTTTTCGAGGAGGCTGACAAGCTGAAGTGGCACAGTCTGGTTCGTCCCTTCAGCCAGATTGCGCCGCTCCGTGACAGGGTAGGCGAGCTGGAGACCATTGTCTTGCGAATCGCCAATCTGGTGGCCAAGGTTGACGGCAATTTTACTGGAGCCGAGAACCGCCGGTTGGAATCGGTTCAGCGTGAGTTGGAGCTCCACTTGCAACTGCCCATTGCTCCCCAAGCGCACGAGCAGTCCAGCGCGATGTCGGCGCAAGCGGTCCAGCAATTGCGTCAGGATACAGAAGAGGTACGAACTCAGTGTGAGGTCCGCAGCCACGCCACTCTCGAGGCCGAGACCAGATCTGCCGAGGAACGGCTGAGCGAGGCGCTCGACCGCCTCGATGCGCTTACGGGCTTGCGACAAGTCAAACAGGAGATACGGACGCTGACGAACTTCCTACGTCTGCAACAGCAACGGGCGGCTGCTGGGCTACCCCAGACAGATCTCAGTTTGCATCTTGTATTTGGTGGCAATCCGGGAACCGGCAAGACGACAGTGGCTCGGATCGTGGGCCAGGTCTACGGTTCAATGGGCATCCTCAACAGCGGCCACCTGATCGAAACGGATCGCAGCGGGTTGGTTGCCGAGTACGCAGGGCAAACAGGACCTAAGACGAATAAGAAAATTGATGAAGCGCTGGACGGGGTCCTGTTCATCGACGAAGCCTACAGCCTCGTTGCTGAGTCGGGGGAGGATCCTTACGGCCGGGAGGCAATCCAGTCGTTGCTCAAGCGGATGGAGGACGACCGCCGGCGTCTGGTTGTGATCTTAGCTGGATACCCGGGACCGATGGACCAACTGCTGCGTAGCAATCCGGGGCTCTCCTCTCGGTTTAACACCAAGCTGACGTTCGAGGATTACTCTCCGGGCGAGCTGTGCCGGATCTTTGGTAGGCTCTGCGAGCATAACCACTACCGCCTACCGCCAAAAGCGCAGCTACGTTTGTTGCTCGGATTTCATTGGTTGCACCGGCATCGCGACGAGCACTTCGGCAATGGCCGGCTGGTTCGCAATGTGTTCGAGCTAGCGATCCGGCGGCTGGCGAACCGCATTGCTTCGGTCAGTGATATTTCCGAGGGATTGCTAACCACGATCGAGCCTGAGGATGTCCAGTTCGAGAGAGTACCGGCAGAAGTGTGGCAGCAGGATGTCGCAGCGCTGCAGCTCACCGCACACTGCGAGGGCTGTGGCGATGTCACCGTGGCACCTGCCCGATTCCTAGGTCGCCGCGTCCGCTGCCGGCGCTGTGACCATCGCTTTGTCCTGGATTGGGGAGAGCTGGACACCGTCGAATGAGGTGTCGTTGGAGTCGCGAAACGAGTCGATTTGTGGCAGAATTGGCCTGGCTCGGTGTGACCGCGCCGAATCTACGAAATCCCCACCCGGCGCAGGTTCGACTACAATGGAACGCTTGCGTCTTCCCAAACCCCTATCGACCGAGGGCTGCTAATGCTGAAGGACGTCTTGCTATCCCTGCCAGGTGTTGCACTGACCATTATCTGTTGGGGCGCTTACGGATCGGTACTTCACAAGGGTCAGCATGACTTGGACGGTAGCCGGCTCAAGCCGTTGATTTGTGTCGGCATGGCCTATTTTATCATCGCGATCATATTGCCGGTGGTGCTGCTGGCGATGCAGGGGAAGCTGGGTGGTGGATGGTCAGCTTCGGGGATTTCTTGGAGCCTGGCTGCCGGCGCCGCGGGCGCCCTGGGAGCGTTGGGGATCATCCTGGCGCTGACCTCGGGTGGCAGTCCGGTCTATGTGATGCCCCTCGTCTTTGGGTGTGCGCCGATTGTCAACGTTGCCGTCTCCATGTACTTTGCGAAGATACCTTGGGCCAATGTCAGTCCTTGGTTCCTCGCGGGACTAATTCTCGTTTCGGTTGGTGCTGTCACGGTGTTGGTTTTCCAGCCACGAGCTGGCAAAGCACCTCCCAAACCCAAACCTGCCGCCGCAACTCAACCTGCCGCGGAGCAGCCTCCGACTTCCGACGAGGGAGCAGAATGATCTTGCATCAGCAGGATTTCGCCGCAACCACTCGGGACTGAGTCGCGGAGGCAACTCAGAGGACACCCAGTGGAGCGTCAAGACCGCGACATGCCACCGGCCCGGCAGACGCCCGAGCAGGCGATGCAGCGCATCGATACACTGCTGGCGCACCTTTGGATGATCCGCACGTTTCTGAAACACTCGGAGGAGGCCGAGGAAGATCAGGAACTCCGGGACGTTCACCGCGAGCTCTATGACTACATGCTGGCGTTGGGACCGCCGTTGAAAGCTGCTGACGCGACCGCCTACTTGAAGCAGGCTCATAAGAAGTACAGCAAGCTGAAGCGTGCCGAGGAGTTATTTGTTGAGATCCAGCCAGAGGTGTCGTCGCACACCAACTTCAAGATGGCGGCTCAGTCGCTCGTAGCCGTGGTTTCAGAGATCGGTGAGATTCTGGCGATGGCTCGGTCGGGATAAAACTCGGCAGCAGTCGCCAGCACGCTCGGTCTCTGTCCTCCTCCTGTAGGGCGGTTACGGCACACGGAGTGTGTCTAGGACCTTTGGTTCTCTGCTTCGTAGCATGCGGTTACGTTGGTACGGATGCCTCCCCGTGGAGTGAACGCGGCCACCAGCTTGAGCCGGCGTGGCTGGAGAAGTGTTACCAGGTCTTCGAGGATCCGATTGGTCACGTGTTCGTAGAAGATCCCTTCGTTGCGAAACTGCTGTAGGTAAAGCTTGAGGCTCTTCAGTTCGACACATTTCAGGTCCGGCGTGTAGGTGAAAGTCAGCGTGCCGAAGTCCGGTTGGCCGGTTTTCGGGCAGACTGAGGTGAATTCAGGGCAGATGATCTCGATTTCATAGTCTCGCCTTGGAAACTGATTGTCAAAAACCTCGAGTATCTCCGGAAAGTTGTCGGGCATTTGTGTTCCTCCTCTGTATGGCATTGTGTCATCAAGTGCCGAACAGGCCCAGCCCGCCTCACCGATTGAGGCGGGCGACGCACACGGCGCCCGGTCGAGTCTGCTTACCGCGGTAATTCCGTTCTGCTAGGCTTTGATTCGTGGGCAGTCCGTGGCGTGGTACCTTGGTTAGAGGGTTTGGTTTTCAGAGCCCTGTTCCCGCCGTCGCGGAGAAGTGTATGGGCGGTAGAGTGTCAGAACCACCCTACCGTCTCCGGTCGACGGAACAGTTTGAAGACACATTGTTAGCGAGGGGCGAAAGCATGCGGATTGCCGAGATTTACCGGTCGATTCAAGGAGAGGGTCTGCTGTCCGGAACCAGCAGCATATTTGTCCGCGCGTCGGGCTGTAATCTGAGGTGTTGGTTTTGTGATACGCCGTTCACTTCCTGGCGAGCCAGCGGTGACGACTTGGCGGTGGACGAGATTGTGCGGAAGGTCGACGCCTTCGGCGGTTCCCATGTGGTGTTGACCGGTGGCGAGCCGATGTTGTTCGCCGAGTTGATCCCTCTTTGCCAGCGGCTGCATCAGTCAGGTTACCACCTGACCGTCGAGACTGCCGGTACGCTCTACTTGCCGTTGGAGTGTGACTTGATGTCGATCAGCCCCAAGCTGGCTAACTCGGTGCCATCGGTTGGGAAGGCTGGGGCTTGGAGGCAGCGTCACGACCAGACAAGGGATGCGCCTGAGGTGATTCGCAGACTCATCACCGAGTACGACTACCAATTCAAGTTTGTCATCGACCGGCCCCAAGACTGCGACGAGGTCGAACAGTATCTTGTTCGGTATCCGGAAATCGAGCGGAAGCGAGTCATGTTGATGCCGCAGGGCACAGATGTTTTCGGGCTAGCTGAAGTTGCTCAGTGGCTCGCCCCTCGCTGTGATGAGATTGGGCTGGCGTATTGCCCGCGACTACACATCGAGCAGTTCGGGTTCGTGCGTGGCACTTGAGACGTCAAGCCGACCGACGACTCTCTGACGACTTTGGCCTTGCTACGAGCGGTCGTATGTCGAACCGAGATAGCTTGCAACACTTGGCGATGCCCGACTGGCAGCGATCAGGAATGCCACATGTTTGGATGCCGTACACTCAGATGAAAACAGCGCCGCCGCCGATTGCGGTGGAATCGACCGAGGGTGTGCATCTGATACTGGCCGACGGCAGCCGACTGATCGACGGCCTGGCGTCATGGTGGACCGCCTGCCATGGCTACAACCATCCCCACATTCGCGAAGCCGTCGCTGCTCAGCTGGGGCGTATGCCCCATGTGATGTTTGGGGGAATTGTCCACGAGGGGGCGCTCGAGTTGGCGTCACGGCTTGCCGCGCTGCTGCCGGGGACGCTAGACCACGTTTTCTTCTGTGACTCGGGATCGGTAGCTGTCGAAGTGGCCATGAAGATAGCTGTTCAGTATGGACTGAACCAAGGGTTTACCGGCCGCACCAAATTTGTCTGCTTTCGTCACGCCTATCACGGCGACACGGTGGGTGCCATGTCTCTGTGTGATCCGGTCAACAGCATGCATTCTCTTTTTCAGGGATTCTTGCTGGAGCAGTTACCGCTGGATATTCCACGCGATCCGGCGGAGGCGGCGCGTTTCGCCAAGTTTTTGGGCGACCACCGCCGTGAAATTGCCGGCGTGGTGATCGAACCGCTCGTACAAGGCGCTGGCGGCATGAAGTTCCACCCGCCGGAAGCTCTGACGGTGATCCGCCGGGTGTGTGATGAGGAGAACTTGCTGCTGATCGCGGACGAAATTGCGACCGGCTTTGGCAGGACCGGCAGCATGTTTGCCTGCGAGCAGGCGGGCGTCGTGCCGGACATTATCTGCCTTGGCAAAGCGCTAACCGGGGGAACGTTGGGGATGGCGGCGACAGTCGCAACCCAAGAGGTGTGGGAGAAGTTCTACACAGACGATCCGCAGCAGGCACTCATGCACGGTCCGACGTTCATGGCCAATCCGTTGGCCTGTGCGGCGGCGAATGCGTCGCTGGACCTATTCGAGTTGGAGCCGCGACTAGAGCAAGTTCAACAGATCGAAAAGTTCATGAGCTCTGCCTTGCAGCCGTGCGCAGAACTAGCGGGGGTCGTCGATGTGCGTTGTAAAGGGGCGGTGGGAGTTGTCCAAGTGCGGCAACTGCACAGCGTCCAGCGGATGCGCGACCGCTTTATCGAAGAGGGGGTCTGGCTACGCCCATTCAACGACATGGTTTATCTCACGCCGTCGTTTTCAATCACGCCGGAGGAGCTCGAGACGCTTTGCACCGCAACAGTCCGCGTGATGACGGAATGGTCACACTGGTAGATCTCAGCGTTAGTAGGCCGTGCGATCCGGCCGTGCCAGCCATTCATCAAACAGCCGCTGACACTCTTCTCGTAACAGCTCCTCAGAGAGTTTCACCGCGCTACCGCCGATTGCCAGCACGTCGGCCGCCGCTATCGCCAACTCGTTGAAGCCAGCGGCCGTCGCGTCAGCGATCGTCGCGCCGAAATGGACTTCGCGCACTCGCGCCCAATGCAATGCCGCCATGCACATCGGGCAGGGTTCGCACGTGGTCGCTACGATGCAGTCTTCCAGGGTGATCGTCCCCGTCTGTTGGCAGGCCTCCCGCAGCGCGTTGATTTCAGCGTGCGCGGTAATGTCCGTAGTGGCCAACACCGTGTTGTGAGAAACCGAGAGCAATCGGTCTCCGCGAGCAATCGCGCAACCGAACGGGGTTTGCCCCTGGGCGATACCTGCTTTCGCCTTGTCGACTGCAAGCCGCATGAGTTGCTCGGGCGTGTACGTCACAGTCATCGCGCTTATCTCAGTTGCAACCGCACGCTGGCGAAGATGTCGTACATCACGTCCAAATACTCCTGCGCTTCATCGAGGGGCATCGTCAAAGGAGGGCTCACACGGATCACTTTACCGGCCAATGGCCCCAGCAAGTGAATAGCCCGCCCCTGGTTATCGCCCCGGTAGCATGCTTCCACGCAGCTGTTGGCAACTTCCTCAGCTTCGTAGCTACCCACCGCAGCGCATTCGACTCCCCATACACATCCTTCGCCGCGAACGTTCTCGACCAACCCCAAGTCGACCAGTTTGATCAAGCCTGCTTGGATGACCTCGGACAGCGCCCGGCCATGAGCTAGCACGTCCGCCGACTCGAAGGCGTCTAGCGTCGCCAGAACGGCAGCGCTTGAGAGCGGATTCGCACTCCAGGTATCCGATCCTGCGCCGTAATCCAGTGAAGCAAACAGATGACTCGATCCGACTGCGGCGCTAACGGGGATTCCGTTTCCCAGCCCTTTGCCCAAACAGACGATGTCGGGTTCGACGCCATAGTGGGTGTACGCATACATTGGCCCTGTCCGGCCGAAGTTCGACTGGATTTCATCCAGAATGAACAGAGCTCCATGTTCACGGCAGAACTTCTCTAGCCGCTGAAGGTACTCTGGTTGTGGATGATACGAGCCCCCGCCGCCAAGATAAGGTTCTGTGATTAAGCAGGCAATCCGATCGCCGAACTGCTCACTCAGCTGATCCAGCTCCTGCTGGTACGGATCCAAGTCGATCGGCTGCTGCCGTCGTTCCAGGTTCACGCACTCGGCGCGGGGGAAGCTGATGAAGTGTACGCGCGCGTCTCGTTCCGGATCGCACTCGCTGCCGGTGACGGCTCCGGCGAGGCCCTTCTTGCCGTGAAAGCCGCCCCTGGTTGCCACGATGATGTCGCGTCGCGAGTCACATGCCAACGCTGTCCAGAGCGCTTTTTGAACGGCTTCGCTGCCACTGGCGGCCCACAAAACCTGTCCCATTCGGTTGCCGCCCGGTTCTCGCTGCAAGCTGGCCAAGAGTCGTTCGTTGGCGAGCAGTTCGAGTTCGGTGGCCGCATTGTAGGCGGTCAGGGGAGGCGCTTCGATGAACTCAGCCTCGGAGTCCAGTTGACTCACTCCTAGGTAGTCTAGGATGTTCTTCCACCACTCGGTCGGGTTGTGTCCCAGATTGGCGACCAGTACTCCCGAAGTGAAGTCCGCCAGCTTTCGCCCCTCGGGCGTCCAGTGGTAGCTTCCGGCGCTCCGCTGCAAGAACGCCAGGGAGGGAGTGTAGGTGCGCAGGGCATGAGGTTCCGCGGAGAGTAGCCGTTCGCGAAATCGGTTGGATTGTGGCTCGTTCGGGTGCTGGATAGCGCGGGACTCAGAACGGCTGACATTTGCCATAGTCGGATCTCAATCGGGGGAGCACAAGTTCAAAGAGGATGAAACAGGAGCTATCGCATAGGCGACGACGCTACACCGGAGGCTCATACAGTACCTCGGGCTCCTGCGAACCCGGCGCATACAGCACCAAACCGCCTCGGTCGTCGTTAACATTGACCACGCTATTGGGCTGGCCGGACGCATGCCGTTCGAGGATCGCTTCCATAGCCTGCACTGCGGCGACGACTTGTCGGTCCGCGGAGAGATCGTTGTAGTCCAGGGCTCGCACCTCGCTGATACGATCCTCGCGTTCCTCTGCGGGGCCGCCGTACTCGACATAGCCCGTTTCTCGTACGAATCGTTCGATCACTTCGAGCCCGTAGCCTCGTTGAGTGCGGACACCGTACGGTTCGACGAATGTACCGTTGTAGTGGTTGTTCATCGAGATCTTAAGATCGTGTGGCGTCCTTCCCTCGACGGTGCACTCCACACCCCGCCGCCGGCTATGACCGTTCCAAACACCGTTGTCGAAACGAAACTGGACTTCTTGTTCGACGTATCCTGGAAAGTTATTGGGCGTCACCCAACTCGTGTGGATATCGAAGGCGGCGTCGCGGCCATCTTCGTAACGGTAAACCAACCGCAGCTGCGTCGAGTCCCATGTCGGGCCATCGGCGGCGCCGACGATGCCGCGCTGACCGCTGCAGGTGACGTGCACCAACCGCCCGCCGAAGGTGAAGTCAATGAGCTTGATGTAGTGAACGGCCACATACGTGCCGGGATTGCGGCCTACAATCCACTCGGCGAACTGATCTCCGGAGATTTGCTTGGGCTCGAGCAACGTACAGTAACCGCTGTTTACATGTTCGAGTTGGCCGTCGACCACCAGCGTGCGCAATTTCTTGTGATCGGGGTCGAAAAGTTTGTGATAGACGACCTTGGCCAAGACACCGTGTTTCTGCGCTAGGCCGTCTAACAGGTCGAGTTCTTCCAACGACAGTACCGACGGCTTCTCGATCAGTAGGTGCTTTCCCGCGGCGAGCGTCTTCTGAGCGGCCTCGAAATGCCGGTTGTCGGGAGTGGCAACGCAGACAAAGTCGACATCGAGGTTCAGCAGTTGTTCGACCGAACCGGGTTCAGTATACGACTGAAAAGGCGCAATCACCCCGGAGGAGGTGTTCAGATAGGCATCTGCCCGCTTGCCAGTCCGGCTGGCCACACCAGCTAGGTCGACGGCGCAAACACCAAAACGCGGATCGTACACGCCGCCTGCATATGCTGCCTCGAAGAAGGGACGATAGGTTTCGTCAAAGATCATGCCCATCCCCACCATCCCCCCGCGGAGGCGGCAGGTAGCGGCGGCCGTGGTTGTAGGTTCGCTATTCATTTGGGCCAGCATAGCGGAGATTGCGGACAGGTTGAAGTAACGAGGGCCAACAAGCCTCGCGGCCAAATGGAGCCACCCCGCCTGTTGCGGTCACTGTCCGACCATTTATACTCAGCTCGTTCCTCTCCTCCAATCAACAACGGCGACTTGCCAATGGCTGTCAACCCTAGTGTCTTGTTAACTGGCTTTGCGGACGAAGCTGCTAACCAGAAGACGGCGATCCAACAATTCGCCGCGTTTGCCGCTCTGGGCCTGCAGTACTACACGATCCGTTTCATCGACGCCGGCAAAGGTGTCAAGAACGTGATGCAGCTGAACAAGTCCGAAATCAGCCAGATCCGGCACTTGGAGAACGACTACGGGCTGAACGTCTCCTCGTTGGGATCGCCGATCGGCAAGGTGAAGCTGCGCAACGTGGATGACGGGACACAGAACAAATACGTACCCTTCAAGACATATCTCAAACGGGATGTGGCCAAGGCCTGTGAGCTGGCTCATGCCTTCGAGACGAAGTTGATCCGAGGTTTTTCCTTCTATCACCCACGAGGCACCGACGCGCGAGATCATGTGCCGCAGGTGGTTGACCAGATCGGCCAGATCGCCGAGGCGTGTCATCGTAGCGACTTGACCTTCGGACTCGAGGTTGAAGCCAACCTGGTGGGGCAAAGTGGTCCGCTACTCGCCGACATCTACCGGCAAGTCAACCATCCCGCGCTGGTACTGATTTTCGATGCCGGAAACATTACCTCGATGGGGCACACTGCCTGCGAGGTGTTCGAGCAATACCAGGCAATGAAGCTTGGATTGGGTTGGATGCACATCAAGGACTACAAACACCCTCAGCAGGTCAAACGTCTTAAGCACGTCGACGAGGGCTCGTTGAAGCACTTTGTCCCCGCCGACCTGGGCGATAGCGGCCACGAGGTGATTCTCCGCGATTTCCGCGAGCTGATTCCGAAGCTCGAGAGGAAGCTCAAGCGACGTGGCATTCCCGGCGTGTTTCTCGACCTGGAGCCGCACGTAAAGGGTGGCGGGCAGTTTGGCGGTTTCAGCGGGCCGGATGGGATGGCTGTCGCCCTGCGCGGACTGTGCAAGATCCTCGACTACGTGGCGATTGACTATCATCTCCGTGATTTCGACGACATCCGTGCCGCGCGCGGCTTCTGACGTTCCGCCCCTATCCGATCGTCGCCGACTCGCCAGAGTCGTCGCCGAACTCGCCAGAGTTTGGTGCACTGCCAATTCGTCCAAATTCTGGCGAATTCGGCTAGTGCGCCTGTGAAGGCGATTGAATTATCAGGTGAAAGTCCTGATCGGAGAAGACGTTACCACTCCGTAGTCGACGGTAACTGCGTTTTCAACAGAAAGGGTGGGGAGCAACCGGAGACGAAAGAACAGTCCGTAACGCAAGTGAACTCGATTCGGCCAAGCCTGTCGGGGAGCGTCCTAGTGACTCGCGAACCCCTGACCTCACACAACGTCCCAGACGAGGCCCAACTCCGGGCGGCGGTAGACACCGCAGGTCGGTGAGGCGGCTCGCACGGTGAATGGAAACGGTAACGTGTCAAACCGAGGCGAGCGAAATGGCAGTAGTGTTGTTGGAGACGGAATGTTCGGAAGTTCAATCGAGATAAGCAGGGAGGCCTCAGCAGCGTGCAGACCTATGATGCGTTCAGCTGAGGAGTCAGAGCCTTCATAGTAGTGCTGACCGGTGGGAACCAAACCCACCGCGAGCGAAGGGAGGCAGGGAAGTAGATTCGGAACGCCCTAACACATGAAAAGCAAATCGAAAGATACTTTGCCAGAACGAGTGCCGTTTACGGCTATACCGACTGGAGAGACGCCGGACATTCGCCGGTGGGCTCAGCCTGCTGTATGGACCGACCGAATGTTGACGACACTTTTGGAAAACAAAGTGAAAGGAGGCAAATGGCACGCGTTAATTGACAAGGTTTACGCCCCGCTGAATCTTTACACGGCCGCACGCAAAGTGACCGGGAAGAAGAAATCGGCCGGAGTTGATGGGCAAAGCTGCGAAGAGTTCGAAGAACATCTGCTCGTGGAAACACAGCAGCTCTCCGAAGAAATCAAAGCACAAACCTATCGCCCCAGTGCGGTACTTCGCGTTCACATTCCCAAACCGGGAAGACCGAACGAGACCGGCCCGCTGGGCATTCCGACAGTCCGCGACCGCACCGTCCAACGGGCGATGCTCGACGTGATCGAACCAATCCTGGATCACCAGTTCCATGAGCGAAGCTTTGGCTTTCGTCATGGAGTGGGAGCTCATGATGCACTTCGCATCGTCGAGCAGAAACTTCAGGCGGGTTACGTTTACGTGGTCGATGCGGACTTGAGAGGTTACTTCGATACGATTCCGAAAGACCGCTTGCTGGCTTTGGTCAAAGAGCATATTTCGGACTCACGGATGCTGAAACTGCTCAAGCTCTTTCTTGATCAGAACATTTTGGAAGAACTCCGCGAATGGACGCCGATTGCCGGCGTGCCGCAAGGGGCAGTGCTTTCACCCGTGTTGTCGAATCTGTACCTCAACCCGCTGGATCATCAGATGGCCGACGCCGGTTTCGAGATGGTGCGTTACGCGGACGACTTTGTCGTACTGTGCCGTAGCCAATCCGAAGCCGAAGAGGCTCTTCGGCTGATCACTGCGTGGGTCGAGCAAGCCGGTTTGACTCTGCATCCAACGAAGACGAAGATCGTTGACAGTCGCGTCCGAAGCTTCGAGTTTCTGGGCTACTCGTTTCGCGGGGACAAGATCTATCCTCGCCGCGAGAGCCTTGCGAAGATGAAGGCTCGGATCAAAGAACTGACGCCTCGTAAAAGGCCCGGTTCTGTGGAGTTGATTGTGGCCGAACTAAACCGCGTTCTCGTCGGCTGGTTCGGTTATTTTCGACACTGTCGCTGGACGATTTACAAAGACCTTGACGCCAAGATTCGCAGCCGCCTCCGGCGGTTGCTACTGAAGCGACACCGGAAAAACCCCGAGCGTCTACCACGTCAGCAACGTTGGCCAAATGCGTACTTTACGAAAGCGGGGCTCTATAGTCTGCGAGAGGCCCACTTTCGTTTCGCTCAATCCGTCAACTACTAACTGGAGAGCCGTATGCGGGAGAACCGCACGTACGGTTCGGAGGGAGGGAAGTCCGGCCCAACCGGACCTCCCTACCCCTATCAAGAGATCCTTGACCAACGCGTCCAAATTCTGACGAAGTCGGCTGCAAGAAATCCTCTCAGGCAGCTTGGCCTCGATTGCCATTGAGCTGCAAATGCACGTGCTCAGGCGAGGTCTTCAACCGCAGGCTCTTCGCTCGGCTCGCGACGCTGTTCCGGCAGTCCCCCGGCTTCCAGTGCCTCGAGATCCTCATCCAGCGGGTCGACCGCGTGGGTCAGCAGTGCCCTGCGAACCGACAGTGCCTGCGCACCGAAGATCGCCGTTAGCGCGATGCCGGAGATGATCCCCACCCCTCCCATCAGTGGCTGACTGGCGATCGCAACGAACGACACAGCACTCATCGTGATTCCTATGGTTGCGCCGAAGATCTGGTACTTGGCGACCTCCATCCAGTTCCGAACTGCGTGCCGAGCGATTGCCGAGCGAGCGGAGTCGTTGGCCAGCGATCGCATGGCGGCCAGACTGTCCGAGTGTTCGGGGGCGACACTGCGGGGTAGGTACTCGCCGGTGGCCTCTTCTGGCGGCTGCTCCGGTTCCGGGGCCGTTTTAGCCTGCCAAGGTGTCTCCGTAATCGGTGTCCGTGCTGGGTGGTGGACAGGTGCTTCCGTTGGTGCCTGCTCGCCCCGTACACGTTCCAGCAACCGGTTCATGTAGTCTTCGATCGCATTCTCTTCCGAGGCGGAGTCTGCCGCAGCTGCGGAGGCCAATGGTTCCGGTCCGCCCTCATCCGCGGCGGGTTCGCTCGACCGATGGTCGTCCTGTTGAAGAGCCTCTGCGAGTACGGATGCCGCTGGCGCAGATTGGTTTGCAGTCGGCGCGTTCTCGTTCGAGTCGGGTTCGTCAAGTAGCTCTCCGTGGCCGAGGCGAGCCAGGACTTCGGCGGTGTTGACCGGAGCGCCGCGGGGGTGACTGGGGGCGGCCTCGACCGGCTCCGACTCCTCGCCGACTGGCTCGCTTGTCGTCTGTTCGAGTAAGTGTCCAGTGTCGGCTCCAGTGTCGTCCCATGCCTCCTCAGGTGCAACTGCATCTGTACCAAGCCGCTCTACCGGAGAAGCCTCGGGGGTGGGCGGAACGTCATCATCTGCCGCGGCCGGCTGTTCGGCTTTGCTTTGCCAATACTCGACTTCGCGGCGCAGCTGGGCTAGCTGATCTTCGAGTTCTTGCTGCGGGTCGGTGATCTCCTGCAGAGACTCAGAAGCTTCCTGGAGGGCAGCCTGCAACTCGCTGCGTTCGTTCTCCCATTCTGCCGTTCGTTGTGCCGATGATTCCTCTAGTTCCGCGAGCTTCCGCCCCTGCTGGTCGACATCCTGCGAGGCAGAATTCAGCTCGCCGACCAAACGCTGACGCTCGGCGTCCCATTCCTCTGTCTGTTGTTCATGAGTTGCTTGTAGTTGTGCGAGTTCTTGCTGAAGTCTGGCGACTTCTTCCGCGGACTCAGCGATCGCATCTGACCCGATCGATGTTGTCTCGAAGCCTGTGATCTGTTGTTCGAGTTCCGTAGCCCGTGAGTTGAGAGCCAGATATTCGTGTTCCCAATGTTCGACCTGTAGTTGTGAATCGCGCGCCGCCGCGTCGCTTGCAGCAAGCTGTTCCCGCAGTGATTCTTGCTCTTGGGCCAGTTGTTGCCGCTCTTGTTCGAACTGTTGTCGGCTTTCGGCGGTAGCGGCCTGCTGCGAATCGAGCTCTCGTTCAACCTCCTGCAGGCGGTCAGACGTTGCGCCCAGCTTGGTGCGGGCGGCGTCGAGCTGACTTTCGACATCATCGCGGGCGGCTTGCCAGGCCTCTTTTTCCCCGGCATGTTCCTGCTGAAGTTGTTCGAGCCGCGCTGTGAGCTCTGCCAGAGAGTCGGTTAGTTCCGCGACGCGAGCTTCGAAGGCCTCACGCTGCTGAACGAAGTTGGCGGCTCCCTGTTGATGACGAGCCAACTCGCCTTCGAGTGCTGAAATGCGCTCGTGCGTTTCAGCGAGCTGCGATTCAAGTTCGCTTCGTTCGACTTGCCAACGGTCTTTCTGTGCCCGCTGCTCTTGTTGGGCTTCGTCCAGTTCGGCAGTCAGGCGGGTGAGGTCTTCGGCCAAGACGAAGGCCGGATGTTCGGTCGAGTCCGCGGATGGCGTGGTTTGCGGGGATGCCTGGGTTAGCGCAGGATTCTCCAGCACCGCCAGCAGCTCTTCACGTTCTCCAGCCCATTTCTGCCGCTCATCGGAGTGCTGGGCCTCTTGTTCGCTGAGCTGCAGGGAGAGCCGTTCGACGATCTTGCGGAGTCTACTGAGTTTGCTGCTTGTTTGGTGGCGTTGGATGGTGACTAGCTGGTCTTCCAGCCGGTTCATGCGAGTTTCGATCGCCGCGGTTAGATTCAGTGTGGCGGGCAGCTGGGTGTCTTCGCCGGCGACTCGCCGGGACCGTCTCGAACGTCGTTGGCGAATGGGTAGGACTTCGATCTCATAGTTTGCGATCTGCAGCTGGTCTCCTGCCAGCAACTCCGCATCTTCGAACGGTCGTCCGTTCAGCCGGTTGTCGGAAGACAGGCTGCGGACAATCGTGCCGCGTGCGCCGCGCACGATCATGCAGTGCACTGGGGAGAGTCCCGGTCCGAGGAGACGCAGCGAACAAGTATCCGCAGCGCCAATGGTGTACTTGCGTGATGACACGCGCACGGCGCGTGTCTCTCCGTGTGGCCCTAAGATCCGCAATCGCAGATCGTGTTTTGGTTTGCCGAGGACCCCACCCTTCGACCGCTCCGGGTGTTTCTGCGTAGCCAACATGATCGAACTCCGGTGAAAAGGGGCCTGGCGTCGTCCTGGGTAGAGGTAGGGTGTCCGACGCAAGTCAGACCCTGACAGTGGGATGTAGCTCACAATGCCTGGACAGTCAAAAGTCCCGGGGCCGGCGCTGTCGCTGGCAAAAGAGCACAGGACGTGAAAAACAGCTGCATCTACATGACAGATTTGCCGATGAACGGTTAGCCAACTAGTTGTGACGGCTTTGACACTCACAGCGATTGTTTCGCCGAAACCTTCAAGAGTCGAAGTGTCCGGCGGGTAGAAACCAGCAGGGAGCGGTCAAAAGGGACGGATTGGGTTCCTTTCTAAGTCGTTGCGGCATATTACGTTAGTGAGTTGGATGCTGCGGGGGGCGGCCGTCACGTGTCTCCTTCCGAAAACTTCGCTACTCATTGCGAGCGAGCGTACTATAGTTTGGTTGCCCGCCACGGATCGAACCGGGCTGGGCGATCTGGAAATGGAACGAAAAGGCAGTCCGCGAAGGACGTTCGATGACGGTTGGAGGAGGGGGGGCACCCGCCTTCGACAACTCCCGATTCGAATCGGAAGGGTGATGTCGGTATGGCACGTAAAGACGCGATTCTCAATTTGCGACAAGTGTTGTTGAAGCGCCGCGATGCGCTCCGCCAGGCCTTGGCTGGCGACCTGAGTCTCTTGAAGGAGCTTCGCGAACAGACGTCAGGTGATGTCGTCGACTTCGCGTTGGACTCTGCGCAGGACGAGATCAGCTCGCAGTTGGCCGAGGTCGAGAGTCGCGAGCTGGCGCAGATCGAAAACGCCCTCGAGTCCATGCGTCAGGGCACCTATGGCATTTGCGACGGCTGTTCGAAGCCGGTGCCGCTTGCCCGCCTTCAGGCGTTGCCGTACGCCACGACTTGTATCGATTGCCAGCGCGAAGCCGAGAAGGCTGGACTGGCCGGTGGCACAGCTGCTGATTGGGGGCGGCTGATCGACATGGACACCAAAGACCACGATGTTGCCATCAGCGACATCGAGATGGACGTCCCGTAGTCCAGAGGGGCACGGCCTTCACGGCCGGAGGACTTCATCGTCTGGCGAAGCTGTGGCCGCAGGTTGAATGTGCTAGTCTGCGCGCCGACCTTCTTGCAGCGAGAGGGACGTTGAAATGGCGGAGTGCAACCTACTGAGCCTACGGCGAACGCCTGCCGTCTGGCTGATGCTGCTGATCTGTTCGGTCGGTTCGGCCGCTGACGATCTCTCTGGCCAGCAGCGGGAGAAAATGTACGCAGAGCTGATTCGAGACGTCACTGCGTTCGAGCAGCAGGGTAACCTCCTCAAGCGGGTGGTACGGTTAGTCAAGCCGACAATCGTACATATTGCAGCTCGACGACGAACTCGATCAGATCCTGATTACGCGCGGCGGGCACTGGAAGAGGCCGGCTCTGGTGTGATTGTCGACATCCGTGGCAGGCCCTATGTGCTAACCAATCGTCATGTAGTTCATGAGTCGTCGTTGTCGAGTATCGACATCCGCCTCGCCGGCGGAGATCTGCTGCACCCGACCTATGTCTGGACCGACGCCGAGACCGACGTCGCCGTGATGCAGGTAGGCCGCGCCGGACTGACAACCGCCCGGATTGGCGATAGCGATGGGGTGGAGATTGGCGACTTCGTTTTGGCTGTAGGCAGCCCTTTTGGGCTGAGTCATTCGGTGACTTATGGGATCATCAGCGCCAAAGGGCGTCACGATTTGGAGCTGGGCGATGGCAGTATTCGCTATCAGGATTTCATCCAGACCGATGCGGCCATTAATCCCGGAAACAGCGGCGGGCCGCTGTTGAATCTGCGAGGAGAAGTGATCGGGATCAACACGGCGATTGCCAGCAACTCTGGCGGCAATGAGGGGATCGGGTTTGCGATGCCGGTCGATATGGCGATGGCTGTCGCCGGCCAGCTCGTCGAGCATGGCCGTGTGCTGCGCGCTTACTTGGGTGTCCGGTTGAATCCGAGCTTTGAGCAGCGCGAGGCGAGACGATTGGGCCTGGCCCGCCCTACTGGGGCGCACGTGACCTCGGTGACCCCCAACTCGCCTGCTGAGCGAGCCGACTTGAGGACGGACGATGTGATCATTCGATTTGACGGTCATCAGATCGAGGATGACGACCATCTCATTAGGCTTGTCGGGTTTACGCAGATCGGCAAGGCGGTTGAGGTCGTAGTGTTGCGGGGGCGGCGGCGGCTTTCTCTACGAGTTTCTGTGGCCGACCGTCACGATTTTGATGAATGACCGCGCCCCGCGTTCGCCGGCGGTGGCGGACAGCTCATGTGTGTCTTCCGGCGGCTAGGAGCCCGCGGACGATACAATCTTTGGCCGCTTCGGCATCAACCTCAGTGGCAACTTCCATGTTCGGCAACCAATATCTTTTGATTCGCCGGTCGAAGATCGTGGCACCTTTCGTGAGATCGCCTCGAACTTCCACATCACCCGCCATCTCCTCGGTCTCGAACAGCTCGGGTTGCAAGAGGAACAGCAGGGTCACAACTCCGTTGAGATAAATGCTCTCTTGTCCCCGCACCTGATGGTGTGCACGAAACGCAAAGGTCAGCATCTGCCGGAGCATCCTGCCTGCGCGCGTGGTTGCTGGCGGCAGTTCATCAATCATGTCCATGGCCAAAGCGACTCGCCGGGTGACGTCCAGGGGGATCAGCGTTTTGGTGGTCGGAGAGCGAAACACCATGCGGGCGCTGAGCGGATCGCAGTACATGTTGGTTTCTGCGGCGGGTGTTACGTTGCCACCGACGCTGACGCTTCCCCCGGCGATGACGATTCGGCTCAGTTGGCTTGCCAGCTCGGGGTCTCGTTTGAGCGCTAACGACACATTGGTCAACGGACCCAAGCAAAGCACCGTGACTTCGTCCGGGGCCGCGCGAACCTCGTCGTAGATGATCTTGTCAGACGAGTGACGATGATGCAGCTGGGAGAGAGGCAGCCCTGCGTTGCCCAACCCGTCGGTACCGTTCAGCAGCGTACCGTCAATTGCCGGGGCATCATCGAGGCTGGTCGCCGTACCGACGCGAGGTAGTCTGGGCGGGTCGAGCTGGTCGATAATCGTCTGTACATTACGGCTCGACTGGCCGGCTGGCATCGTCCCTTCGACGGCCGAGACCGCGAGTACCTCCAGACGGGGATCGAACATCGCCATACTGAGGGCGACCGCATCGTCAATCCCTGGGTCGCAGTCGATGATCACCTTCCTTGCCATAGCGAGGGATTGTAAGATTCATGGCGTTCAGCAACAAGACGCCAACCCAACGGCGGGTGCATGGTGAGTGAGAGCAGTCGGTCAGTTTTGGGCCGGATTTCTGGTGGCGAAGACCTGGCCCTAGCGGAGATGTCGGCTGTCGTCGACACGATCATGCAGGGCCGGTGGAGCGACGATGAAATTGCACTGTTGCTGAACGCTCTCCGGCAGAAAGGAGAGACGGTCGAAGAAATCGCCGGCGCCGCGGCGGCTCTGCGGCGGCATATGACGCCGATTCGGACCAATCGGTCCGAACTCATCGATACCTGCGGTACCGGTGGTGACGGCTCGGGCACCTTCAATATCAGCACGGCGGCTGCGTTGGTCACCGCCGCCGCAGGGGTGCCGGTCGCCAAGCACGGGAACCGAGGCATTACCAGCAAGTCGGGTTCCGCGGACGTGTTAACCCAGCTGGGGGTCAACGTGCAGGCTGCAGTTCCCACAGTGGAAGCGTGCCTCGACCAGCTTGGGATCTGCTTTTGCTTTGCACCGCAGCTTCATCCCTCGATGAAACACGTGGCGGCGGCCCGCAAGAAACTCGGCGTGGCGACGATCTTCAACATGATTGGACCACTTTGTAACCCGGCTTCGGCACCCTATCAGCTGCTGGGCGTTGGGCGAGCTGAGCTGCGGACCAGCCTCGCTGCCGCACTCGCTTTGCTGGGGACTACGAGGTCCGTCGTCGTCTGTGGCGAGGATGGCTTGGACGAAGTGACGCTGGCAGGTGCGACAAGTGTCTCGGAGGTGTCTGCCGAGGATGTCCGCCAGTTCGATTGGCGGCCAAGCGAGTTTGGTTTGGAGGAATCCGATCGAACGAGCATGCTGGCCAGCGGTCCAGAGGCGAGCGCTGCGATGATCCGTGGCGTGCTGGAGGGACAACCTGGGCCACCGCGCGACATCGTCGTCTTGAACGCTGCAGCGGCCCTTTGGACTGCCGGCTACGCCGACTCGACCAGCGATTGTGCTGCGCGAGCAGCTGATGCGATCGACAGCGGAGCCGCACGAGAACTGCTGACCCGTCTGGCTGAGGCCAGCCGTCGATGATTGGCAGAACGACGCTCGCCATCGTACTGCTCGCTTCGACCGCTCACGCTTTTGTGCACGTCTACGAGATGTCGCTGCCCAGTGTGGAGCAGGAGATCGCCGCGGAGTATTACTCGGGTGAGCAGGCCGCAGGCAAGCAATTCACAGGAAGGCTTTCCAGCGCGTGGCGGCTGATGTGGGGCATTGGTGCCATTGTGGCCGGCTGGTTGGTTGATCGATTCGGAAGCCGCAGGTTGCTCGTTATCTACCTATGGGGCTGTAGCCTTGCTTGTGGACTTGCCTCGTTGGTTTCTTCCGAAGGAAGTCTGTTCATCACCATGATGATTATGGGGGCGCTGGCTTCGATCTATCATCCTGCCGGATTGGCACTGATTTCTCACGAGACCACCCCCGAAACGCGCCCTTACTCGCTGGGTCTGCACGGCATCTTTGGATCCGCGGGTATTGGACTAACGCCTTTGGTTATCGGGATCTTGAAAGACGCCGACTTCGATTGGCGGCAGATCTACTGGTCGCTGTTGTGGCCAGGAATCGTGTTGGGTGGCGCCATCCTGATTGACGCCTATATGCGAAGGCGGCAACCAGACCAGCGGCGTCTCGCGGCCGCGGCGGACGACAAGCCTCCCGACTACCGCTCTTACTTTGTGCTCACCTTGCTGGCTGCTATTCAGGGCTTCATCTACTCGGCGCTCATGAGTTTCCTGGTCCGCTACTTGGACCGGGATCTTGCTGGCCAGAGCGGAGGCAACTATACGGCCTCGGGTGTCTTGCTGATGGGCTGCGTCGGTCAGTACTTCGCGGGACGGTGGGCCAGGCCAAGGCAGTTGGAGTGGCAGGTGACGCTGGTCACGTTTGGCAACGTGCCGCTGTTGATCTGGATGGCCCTGGCGGCCGGGTGGTGGCGGCCTGCCGCCGCCGGGCTTTGGGCGCTGGTGCACTTCATGCACCAGCCTCTGTACAACAGCTTGATTGCCAAATACACGCCTCGGAACCGCCGCAGCCTTTGCTACGGCTTTAGCTTTGCAATGGGCTTGGGCCTGGGCAGTTTCGGTGCCTTGTTTGCCGGTCATATCCTGAGCGATTTTCTGCTCTACGGCAGCCTAGGCCTGATTGCGGCCTTAGGAGGATTGGTGGGTTTGTTGCTCTACGCCATGCAACCACAGAAGGGCTAGCTCGCTCGTCTGGGAGGGCGGCGCTCCTGTTTTGAAGTTGCGCTGTTGGTTCAATCGTAAGTGCGAAGCGTGAAGCTGCGCTCTTGGCTCAATCGTAACCCGAAGCGTCAGCGAGGGACTGACTTGCGTCGGTACACCAACTCCCCCCTCGCTGACGCTTCGGGTTCCGAAAAACGCGGCGAACCCGCTACCTTGTGCCTGCAGGAAGGCGACAAACGCAACTTCAAAACAAGATTAATAACCCGCGTCGGTACACCAACTCCCCCTCGCTGACGCTTCGGGTTACCAAAAACACGACGAATTCGACATCTTGTCCCAGCGGAAACGGAAAACGCAACTTCAAAGCGCCACCGCTGAGCCACTTTCTTTCGCTTTCGGCGCCGCGCCACCTGCGGTCTTCTCATTTGTGGGCCCGGAAAAGCACGCAGTTTGGCGCAAATGTCCGCAGGTCATGCGCTGCACGAGACGAGTGTTATGGAAGGGCAGAAGCCGGTAGAATGTCTAGTTCCCGGCTGTTTGACGGTCCAGCGGGTCGATAATCCAGCAATAACGAGATTCGCCAGGAGGTTGGTCTACATGAAGTCCGTTTCATCGCTCGTGCTAGCAGCGGTCTTGACAGCAACGTGCGCCGTGGGGACGGCAGCCGAAAGCACTTTAGGGCGGCAGATTGGCGGGTTCGCTCTGCAGGACTTCCGAGGGCGAAAGTTGTCGTTGGATGATCTCTCGGACAAGCGTGCGGTCGTGATCGGGTTCCTGGGAACCGACTGTCCGCTGGCCAAGTTCTATGGGCCGCGCCTGCAACGCCTTTCCGACCGGTACGAAGAGCAGGGCGTCGCCTTTCTCGGAGTCAACTCCAACATGCAGGACTCGCTGGCGGAGATGGAGGCCTACGCGCGTCGGCATAAGATCCGGTTTCCCATGCTAAAGGACCCTGGCAACAAAGTGGCGGTTCAGTTTGGGGCGACGCGCACGCCCCAGGTTTTCCTGCTCGACCGGGATCGGGTGGTCCGCTATCAGGGACGTGTCGACGGGACGTTCACCTTTGGTTCAGGGGTCGGTTTGGCGAAGCCTCAAGAGGGACGCGCCGACTTGGAGATTGCGCTGAGTGAGGTGCTCGCAGACAAGCCGGTTTCGGTACCATTCACCGCGGCCAAAGGGTGCCTGATCGGCCGTGCGCGGCCCGCCAAGCAGAACCCTAGTATCACCTATGCCAAAGAAATCTCGCGCATCATCCAGAACAACTGTCTGGAGTGCCATCGGGAAGGCCAGGTCGCCCCATTTGCCCTGGACAACTACGAGGAGGTGGCGGGGTGGGCCGAGATGATTGCCGAAGTGGTGCGTGAAGAGCGGATGCCGCCCTGGCACGCGGCCGGGCCCCTCGGCCAAATGAAGAACGATTCGCGGCTGAGTCCACAGGAAAAGCAGCAGATTCAGCGGTGGGTCGACGAAGGTTGTCCGCAAGGTGATCTGGCCAACCTTCCAGCACGCCGAGAGTTCCACGAAGGCTGGTATATCGATGATGGCCCGGACCAAGTCTTTTATATCGCTGATCAGCCGGTACCGGTGAAGGCGGAGGGGATCGAGGAATATCGCTACTACGAGATTGATCCCGGCTTCGACGAGGACAAATGGGTGAAGCTGGCCGAGTGTATGCCGGGTAACCGTGCGGTGGTGCACCACATCATTGCCTATGCCAGACCGCCAGGCGGTGAGCCCATCCCGCAGGGTGGCACAGGTGTGGACGCCAGCAAATTCTTATTCCTGACCGGATTCGCTCCCGGCACCCAGCCGCTCGAGGCCCCGCAAGGGTGGGCACGACTCATTCCCGCGGATCACACGCTGGTGATCGAAATGCACTATACGCCCGTGGGCACGCCGCAGACGGATCGCAGCAGCATTGGGCTCGTCTATGTGGATGCTGGCGAGGTGACTCACCTGGTTCACACCGGAGCAGCGGCCGAGGGCGACTTCCGGATTCCGCCTCATGCGGCCAATCATAAGGTAGAGGCACGACACAAGTTCCGACGAGAGACCGTCCTGTTGTCACTTTTTCCACACATGCACCTGCGTGGTAAGTCGTTCCGTTATGAGTTGGTCTCACCAGGCGGCGAGACGGAGGTCCTACTTGATGTCCCTCGCTATGACTTCAATTGGCAAAACTACTACCTGTTGTCAGAGCCTCGTTCGATTCCCAAAGGGTCCGAGCTGCGGTGCATCGCCCATTTCGACAATTCCGAACGGAACCTGGCCAATCCCGATCCAAGCCAGGAAATCCGTTGGGGTCCGCAGTCTTGGGACGAGATGATGATCGGTTTCTTCGACATCGGTATTCCCAAGGAGCGGGCGTTAAAGATGCTCGCTAAGCGGTCGTCAGCAAAATGACGAATTTTCTTCCGCAAGATCTTCAGGGCGAGGACGAAGAGGTTCCGAGAACTACCGTCACCCACGAGAGGGACTGCCATGGTCTCTGATACGTTCACCCGCAAATACGGGGTTGGTGGCAGGGGGCCCGTCATGGGCGAGCCGGTGCGGGGTGCTGCTCACGCTGAGCCAAAACCTGCCCGGGACGATGCCGAGCCGCACACCTGCCCTTTTTGTCAACAGCCTTACGCCGATGATAGAGCGACGATTGGGGCACTGCTTGTCGGCGGTACTCGTCGGCTGCAGGTCGCCTTGTGGATGATTGCGGGCGCTGTGCTGCGCTGCCTGCGATTCCTCGTTGGCGGGCTGCTTTGCCTGATCGGGTTGATTGGTGACAGCTGCCGGCTGGTCGGAGTGCGGATTGCCCATCCTCGTGATCGGCGGTTCTTGCCTCGACGCAGTTAGTTTGGAGCGTAGCCGAACTCGCCAGAGTTTGGCGGACTGCAAAGCCTAGAACCAGCCGCCAAGAGCACGGCCGACTCCCAAGCCGATTAGCGCCAGGATTGGCAGCCCGATGGCGACGGCGTGTGGCCAGCTGAACTTCGACGTCACCAGTTCAGCCAAACGCTTTTGCCATTTACCGTCCAGCCGCCGATAGCGACGCCAATAGTAAACTCCGGTCGTGAGGTTACAAGCGGCGATCAAGGCCGTAGTCAGCACGACATAGGTGATCCACTCGCTGGGATAGTGGCCCAAAGCTGTCGCCACCGACAGCGAGATCGCCGCGGCTGTCGTCATTCCCCAGAGACCGATCACGACCGCTGCGATCGTTTTTTGCACGCCGTTGGCCGCCGATTCGTCCAGCCGTTCGAAAGCGATCTCGGTGCGCTCGTCAATCCACTCTTCGAGACGCTCTTTGCCGCGAGAACCGAGCGAAGAGATGCCGCGGGCAATCGTTCCCACGATGGCCGACAACACGACCAGATCGTCGACGTATCCGGCCCCCGGGATCATGTCGGGGATCGCGTCGAACGGGCTGATAAAATACAACAGAGCCGCGGCTAAGTAGACAACGTCGCGCTTGCGAAGATTCGAGCGGTTTGCCCACAGATCGGACGCTTCCCGGACAACTCGACGTAGGTTCATGAACTTCTGTTCTCGCCTTTCCAGTCCAGCGACTTTGCCGGCCAACTGCCCTGAGATCTGCTCCTGAGCGCTAGGTGACTGCGCCTTGCGGTGGAAGCGGTGCTTGAACAACTGCCAGATGCGTCTATCTAGTACTTCCGAGCTCATGGTACCTGCGTCCTCTGTTGTTTGCTGTTGTCTCGCCTATCCGCGCGAAATCGGCGCATTGCGGAAAGTCGAGGCGTATGTTGTATGGCTGCGGGTCGAGCCCGGGCTTTGAAGAAGTGCGGGTGGACCCACGAGATTGGCGTGCTGCTTTGCCCCAGCCTACGAAAGGTTATTCGCTTCGCGGCGGCATTTCTTGGCAACCGATGAATGGCTCTAAGTTGCTTCTGTGAAACAAGTTGTGTGCGGTCTATCCGGCACGTTCA
Organism: Pirellulaceae bacterium; assembly: GCA_965223305.1. Taxonomy (GTDB): domain Bacteria; phylum Planctomycetota; class Planctomycetia; order Pirellulales; family Pirellulaceae; genus CBDCWT01. The sequence continues at coordinate 204,505 of CBDCWT010000086.1, forward strand.
CCGCACCCCGGGGATCTTTCACGCCTCTTGATGTTGTGCGTTTTGCCCAATCGGAACCCGAAAGCGTAAGCGAGGGGACAACTCGCGATGGGAAATCAACTCAGCTTCGCTCACGCTCATTGAAGTTGCGCTCTTGGCCCAATCGGAACCCGAAGCGTAAGCGAGGGAATACTTACGTTGGTACACGAACTCCCCCTCGCTGACGCTTCGGGTTCCGAAAAACGCGGCGAAGTTGACATCTTGTCTCCGCCAGACAGCGCAAAGCGCAACATCAGTGCTGACGCTTCACGCTTACGAATCGGCGGATTCCTGTTTGGAAGACGTTCCCTCCTCGATCCGTTCTTCCTCTTCTTCCGGGACGAGGATCCGAGGCGTGACGAGCAGCAGCATCTCTTGACCTTTTGGCACGTCTTGCGATTCGAACCACCGCAAGATGTAGGGGGTCTTGCCTCCGAACCGAGGTAGGCTCCTCCTGCTCAGTGGCATTCCCAGCATCTGTGGCGTGACATCGTCGGAGACGTTCAACACGAGCGTCGCGCCGTCTGGGACCTGTCGGCCGGCGACCTCGGGGATGTCGCGATCGGCGCTGACGGCGACTGTTAGCCGGATCGCGCTGCGATCCGCAGTGCACGCCGCCCGCAGTGCCAGCCAGCTCTCCGAATCCCGCGGCTCAGCCGATAATGCAATCGTAGCGTCCTGGCCGTCAAACAGCGTGACCTGCTCGACTGCCAGTGTGTCGGCAGGAGCCAACCGATCCAACGAGCGCCCAAACCGCTCCGCTTCCTGCGCCGTGAGTATCACGTGCTGCTGGTGGAGCAATCTCGAGGACTGGAGTTGGTCGGTATCGGCAGCCCCGGTTTCGATGTGCATTCTTTCCCACACGTCGGCAGGTGCCCGCACGAACCTAGCTTCCAATGTCACCTGCAGGTGCTGCTGGCTTCGTAGCTGCTTGAGCAGCTTCGCGATTTGATCGTGGACAGCTTGTGACTGAGAGATTACCAAGCTCAGGTTCGTGGGAAAGGGCTCGATGGCGCCCGGTCCACCCGTGTGGTCCCAGGTGTCGGGTGCGACGTTTGTGATGCGATCAATCAGCGGATCGAAGTCAGCCACCACAACGGTAGTGGCCGGAGCGCCACGCTCGGCGGCGACAAATCCTGGTCGTGGCACGACTAGATCGGCAACGTTGTAGACCATCGCGTAGAGGTTGGGCTGCGGGAGGGGGACTTCGGGCTGAGCCGGCTCGGCGGTAGCCGGAGCGAGGTCTTGGCTCAGTGGTTCGTCGAACTGGGGCATACTCGCGGTCTCAGCAAACCGATATGTCAACTCACCCAGGTCGCCGATTGGCTGCGCGCGAACCACGACTAGCAGTTGTTGATGATCGTTGCGCGCAGGGTTTGCAGGCAGCCCGCCCAGGATGACAGTCTTGTCATACTCGAACTCGACGGTCGATTCGATCCGCGCCGTATGCACCTTGGGAACTTGCAAGGTGAGCGGCTTCTTGAAGCCCACTAGTGCTACTGTCGTCAGCTCGACATCGCCGACATCCGATTGTGTTACGTCGAAGTCGAGCCACACTTTGTTGCCGCGGACGATCGGCCTGAGCCGGATGGCATGTCCGATGTCGACTACCTGTACCTGCGGCTGTGCTGACCTTCCACCGTCGCCTTGGACGGTCGTCAATCCCACGACGAATGGACGTTGTGCTTGATCGGCCACTCTCGCGGACTGGCCGTTGAAGAGCGTAATTCGTGGGGCCAGCAGCAAGTTGGTCCTTGTGTCTTGCTGAAACGTCTCGATCAGGCGATCGGATTCGTCGGCGTCGACGATCCGGTAAAGTGCGGGCAGGTGGCTGGTGGTTGTCAAACCGGCTCGGGCTGTTGGCCGCGACACCTCGGTGGGCAGCGGGCGCTCGATGGGGTCAATATCGGCGTTGGGCGCCGATGCTAGCGGTTCTCCGCCGAGCTCCAAGGGAGTCAGCTGCCAGTTGGTGATTACGGTTCTAACCAACCGCCCCGGAGCCGTTACAAAGCGCAATTCGAGCGCCAACTTCGAGACGCCGTGCTGTTCCATCCGCCTGACAGCCGTCAGCATTCGTTGATGCTCCTCGTCCGACGCCGCAATACGGACGCCACCGTTCCAAATGCGAACGCGCTGTGCAATCGGATACGGCGAGGTCTTGAGCTGGCCTTCACGAACCAGGAGATTAGCAAAAGCCTGGTAAGCCTCGGCTTCGCTGCAGTTAAACTCGTGCTGCAAGTCACGAATCACTTTGTCGGACTGGTGAATGGCCACCAGCATAGGTGCATCCGCCGACGCGGCCTGCTTGTGGTCCGCTCTTGCGTACGGGCCAACCACGACCTCGTCGGGCAGCTGGTCCGAGCGTGGCAGAGACAAGAAGCCCAGAACTTCATCGACGGCCGTCGCGGCGGGGACCCCAGGATCACCATTCTCGGTTTGGGCGGCAACGAACGCCGCACCCGGTAAGGCGGCGCCGCCCAGCAGCAGCATGCAGGCCCAACACCAGCGGGGTGTTCGCTTGTGACATCCTTGTCGCAGGCTCATAACTCTCTCCAATCGTTGAGAAGTAACCTCTACCGGCTTCATGCCAGGAAAGGTGGGGACAGGTTCCAGCGTTCTCTTCAGCTCGAGTATTCCCAGCAGACCGCGAGCGTACTGTTTGGCGTCGCAGCCTAGTTCACCAATAACTTCTTCATCACAGCACCGTTCGGCCTCGCGCGAGGAGAGCCGGCTAGCCCACCACACCATCGGATGAAACCACCAGATGGCCTTCGCGCACATTTGCAGCAGTCCCAGCCACAGGTCGCCGCGACGGACATGGATCAGCTCGTGCGCCAGGACTGGAGTAAGTTGCCGTGGATCTTTTCCCCGTATCACCAACCCCGGCATCACGATCACTGGGCGCAGCAGGCCGATGACAGCCGGTCCGATCGAGCTGGTTGTCACCATCAGCCGGACACGACGTGAGATCCCTAGCTGATGGGACAGCTCGGCCAGCACGGAGTCAAATTCAGGGACGCTCAAGGTCGGCATCTGCCCTAACCTGCGAGCGCAGCGCCACCTCCGCAGGGTGTTGACAAGCAGCGCTGCAACACCACCTCCGATCCACACGATCAGCAACAGCGTGTAGTAGCCGGACGTCGTACCAACTTGCGGATCGCCGGTTCCAACCGCCTCAGGGAAAGTGCCAGTCGAGCTCACATCGCGAGAGAGGTCGGAGGCGATAGATCGACTGCCGGTGATCTCTACGGTCAGGCTCGCTGGCGGCATTGCCGGTCGAGCAGCGGTCGTTTCTACGGCGTGTTGAACCCAGGAGAAGATGCCCGACGGGCTACTCCAGAGTGGTGGGGTGACGCACTTCGCAAGCACCACCAGCCACAGCACATAGGCAAGATGCGGGCGGTTTCGTGCGAAGAGCCTGACCAGGACCAGCACCACGACAATCAACGCCGTAACTTGCCATGCCTGAGATGCGCCAATTCGTACGAAGTCCATTCGTCGTCTCCGGCACGAAGCTCAAAGCTCAAAGTCCTCCCCCGCCGAATCTTGGGGAGTGGTCTATTTGTCTTGGTCGTCCAAGAGCTGGCGGAGTTGAGCCAAATCGTCGTCGTCAATTCCCCGCTCCTCGATCAGGTGCCTCATCAGGGGCATTGTCTCCCCGCCGAACAGCCGATCGATCAAATCATCAACAGTTTCGCGGATCACTGTGCGCGGCCTCACACAAGGTGCGTAAATGCGAACGCGCCCGGCAAGTTTCGCTTTGGCGTATCCTTTTGTTTCCAACCGCCGGAGGTAAGTCTGCACTGTGGTGAAGTCAATCGCCCGGCGCGGCGCAAGAGCCTCGTGAACTTGCCGTACACTGGCTGAGCGAAGTTCCCAGAGAACTCGGGCAACCTCTAGTTCAGCTCTCGAAAGCGCAGGGCGTTCGGACATCCGTCGTGATGTTCGCGGCAGGAGCGAAGAACCATAAAACCCGTATTCAATTACACCTGTACTTGCGAAGTCTATACGTACACTCGTCCTTGAGTCAACAGATCATTCTTGCACCCCGGCAAGGTGCGACAAGGTTGTAGGCACACTCCGTGTGCCGTAACCGTCTAGCTGCCTGTTGAAAAACACCGTCCTGGCGTTCTTCAACCTCACCAAGCTCAGAACGGAGTTCTTCGCGGCTCGCAAATCAACGACTTACGTCGCTGATTTGGCATCACATCCCTGTGATGCGGCAGCCCGTTGAGAAAATCAACAGGCTGCTAGGGCTCACCTTCAAGCCAGAGCTATTCCACCGAGGCGTAGTCCTCGCCGTTCAGGCTGCGGACCACCGATGCCAGCCAGTTCTCCAAGTCGGAACGCATGGCCTCGACACGCGCCTGTTCACGACGCGACAGATCGGTGGTCTCGGCCGCGTCGGCCGAAAGGTCGTACAGCTCCCAGGCGACGGCCTCTTGTTTGCTGATCCGGTGCAGTTTCCAATCACCGTCAATCCAGGCGGCGTGTCCGGGGTACGGGCCTTCGGCGTAGGGAGGTTGCGGCAGATTCGCGGCCTGCAGGCTCGACTGGTGTGGCGGCAGGTCTTGGCCCGCTTGCTGCGATTTGAGGAGTTCCCCCCATCCACTCGGCGGATGGCGTACGAATCCCGCGAATCGGATAGTCCCAGAAACCCATCGGTCGATCGCGGACTTCTGTCTGGCCGTCAATCAGTCTGCGGAGGCTGGTTCCGTCTACAGCCGGCTGCGCAGCAGGTGTTTGGCCGACGATGTCGAGCAGAGTGGGATAGATATCGCACGTGTTACAGCGGACACTGGTCGTGCGCGGCCACGGAGATCGTGGCCGGCCACTCGAGGATCGCGGGAACCAGCAACCCGCCTTCGTAGACTCTTCCTTTGAAGCCGCGGTGCCCACCCGTGGAACCGACACGCTGGAGAGCTCCGTTGTCGCTGCAATACCACAAGATGGTGTTCTCCTGCACACCCAACTGTTGTAGCGCGCCGCGGAGCTTTCCGAAGGCGCGGTCCATACCGGTGATCTCTCCGTAGAAGTGCTGGAGCTGTTCGTCTTCAGTTGCGTAGTGAGCTCGGTCTTCAGCGGCAGCCAGATGCGGACCGTGGGGAGAGCCGAACCAAACGACTGCGAAGAACGGTCGGTCGCGAGTGGCGACAGCCGAGATCCACTCCAGGGCGGCATCGACGGTGACCCGTTGAGCTCTCGCCGTTGAGCTGGACGGCCTTTCCTAAATGGCTGAGGATCGGATCGTTGTCAAAGAAGTTGGGTGCGCTGAGCCATTCGTCGAAGCCATTGTGTCCGGGATGTACAGGGCTTGCCGTACGCACGGAGCCTAGGTGCCATTTGCCGAAGTGCCCCGTGACATAGCCGGCGTCACGGAGCACTTCCGCGATGGTTAGTTCTTGAGGTCGAATCGGATAGCCCCATTTGAAGACCCCCATTCGATTGGGGTGCCGGCCCGTCATCACACTAGGGCCCGAGTTGGCGAGCAAACGGGCGCGGCGGCATAGAACCTATCGAAACGAAGTCCTGCTGCTGCGGCTGCATCGAAGTTAGGCGTGTGGAGAGTGGGGTGACCGTTGTAGGCCATGTCGCCCCATCCCTGATCGTCCGCCATGACCAAGACGATGTTCGGGTTGGCAGGTTGCGCTGTGGCGAGCGATGGTGTAGCGAGGAACGGTGAAAGTACGGTGGCGGCCGCCGCAAACAATCCGGTCATCCGAACTCGTTGCAGCAGACGTTTCCGGAACGATCGAGGGCCAGCTTGCTGGTGGGCACACGACTTGAACATGTAGAGTCCTTCTAAATCAACGAGTTTGATTTTGGGACAATGAATTAGCCGGAACGCGTTAGCATCCGGTGCTGCAGAAACCGTGGGCTAACGCCCAGCGGCTGATGTCGCAGAATCACGCTCGGCTTTTTTAGTTTGTTCTGGGCGCCAACGAATGGAACACAGTTCCGTCCGCATTGTCCTTGATCTATGCTGTGGGTCAATTCCCAGCGATAACTGGGTAACATCAAAAGGTAATTCAGCGAGACGATGGGGTCATGGCCAGTGAGCATCCAACACTTCACACCCAACGCCTGTCCCTGAGGTTGTGGCGTGACACGGATCTACCGTTGTTCGCCAAAATCAATCGTGACCCGCGCGTGATGAGGTACATGCCCGCGGCGTTATCGAGTGATGCGAGTGACAGGCTGGCCTCCCGAATTCGCAGCCACTTTGACCAACACGGCTTCGGTCTCTGGGCGGTTGAAGTGCGTCATGTCGCGCCTTTTGTAGGCTTCGTAGGACTAGCGGTGCCCCGATTCGAGGCTCATTTCACCCCCTGTGTCGAGATTGGTTGGCGTATCGCCTGCGAACATTGGGGACGGGGTTATGCCACGGAGGCCGCCAAGGCTGCCTTAGCGTTCGGGTTCGACCAGCTCGCGCTGCCGGAAGTTGTGTCGTTGACGGTGCCAGCCAACCTGGCGTCGCGGCGGGTCATGGAGAAGATCGGCATGCATCGGTCGGCACAGGAGGACTTTGATCACCCGACCCTGCCCGCTGGACACACTCTTCGACGGCACGTTTTGTATCGGCTCAAGCGGGCAATGTGGAACCAGAAGGCCAGCCAGTGATGGCTTAGCGGCCTGTTGATTTTCGCAACTCGCCTGCCGCATCACAGGGATGTGATGCCAAATCAGCGACGTAAGTCGTTGATTTGCGAGCCGCGAAGAACTCTTGTTCTGAGCTTGGTGAGCCTCTCGGTCGAGCCTTGTTGGACCTTAGTGTAACATGTCGCGAGTTGGTGGCAGCTACTACCGGTGCCTTGATAACGGAAACGTGAATGGCGGACTACACGGACGAAGACGGCGCGAGAGTCGCTTGGCTTGCCCCACCCGCTCGCCAGACTTACAGCCTGGCTGTTGTCTGCGCCGCGAAGTGTGTTGGCAGTTTGTAGCTTAGTGGCGCTCGCCGCCCTCGTGCTGGCCGGGTTCACGCTTGGCTTTCGCAGTAGCCGCCTCGACCTGTTGAATCCCGACAGCCCGTACAACCGCCGCTGGCTGGCGTATCTGGACGAGTTTGGTGGAGACGACGACATCGTGATCGTTGTCGAAGGTGTGGGTGCCGGAGACGTGATATCGGCGATCGACGACGTCGTGCTCGCTCTAGCGAGCAATGCCGAGTCTTTCCGATCGGTGCTCTATCAGCGCGATCTTTCCCGGCTACGCAGCAAAGCGCTGCACTTCGTGCCGGCTGCTCAGCTCGGCCAAATCGAGCAGCTCGTCGTGGACGCGGAAGCAATTTTGAGCGACTGGAACCTCTTGAACGCGGGCAGCGTCCTCGAACGAGCGAACCAACTACGGGCCAACAACCAACTACGGGCCAACAACCAACTGAGCAGCGTGGAAGCGGGAGGGCTGCAGGCCGCTTGGCTGAGGAGCTATCTGAACGGACTGAACTCGCTGGCGACCGGAGCCGAGTTCCGATCCCCTTGGTTCGATGCAACCGCGTTGTTCGGCGAAGTTTCAAGGCAGTTCGGTTCTGAGTATCTACTGAGCGAGGATGGGCGACTGGGATTGGTGATGCTCCGTTTGACCAGCGGGGCGAAGCGTTCGGGGAGTGAGCAACCGATCGCCGTTCTGCGCGACGCCGTGGCGTCAGCGCAGGACCAACATCCCGGCATACAGATCGGCCTGACGGGAATGCCCATCCTGGAGCACGACGAAATGGCGGCCAGTCAGCAAGACACGGCGCGGGCCAGTGTCGTCAGCCTCGTCGGTGTGGCCTGCGTGTTTGTTGTAGGTTTCGGCGGGCTGCGGCGTCCGCTGTTTGCGGTGGCGGTGCTGGTAGTTGGCCTGGCTTGGTCGCTCGCCTATATCACGCTGGCGGTGGGGCACCTGAACATCTTGAGTGCTGCGTTTGGAGTGATCTTGATCGGACTAGGCGTCGACTTCAGCATCCACTACCTAGCCCGCTACGCTCACTCCATCGCGCGCTTGCCTGACCGGCCCGCGGCACTGATAGATACCGCCGGCAAGGTCGGGCCGGGGATCGTCACCGGTGGGATTACGACCGCACTTGCCTTCAGCACGGCGGGCCTGACCGAGTTCGCAGGGGTTGCCGAGTTGGGGATCATTGTGGCCGGCGGGATCATTCTGTGTTTGCTCTCCGCGATGATCGTGCTACCAGTACTTCTGTTGCTTTGGGACGTGCCGCACCTCCCTGGGGCGCAGCGGGTGAACTTCGCAACATGGCTGGCGGTCTTGCAACGCCGTTCGGTTACCGTCTTGATGGTAACCGCAGCCGCGGGCGTTGTTCTAGGAACCGGTGCGGTCCACTTGCGGTACGACCATAACCTGCTGAACTTGCAGCCCAGCGGGCTGGAGAGTGTCGTGCTGGAAAAGAAACTAGCCTCCCACCTCAAACGCGGAGTGTGGTTTGCGGTCTCGGTCTCGCGCAGCCGCCGAGAGCTGTTGGACCGCAAGGCACGCTTCGAGCAATTACCCGACGTTGTTATGACCGAGGAGATTGTCTCGCTGCTGCCGGAGACTGCACCCGCCGCGCAGCAGTCGATCACGCGGATCGCCCAACGGCTGGCGGTTTTGCCGCGGGAAGTGCCGTTGATTCCAGTGGTACGGCGGGAAGAACTGCTTCGCGGCTTGCACTCGATCGAAGGTGGCGCGGCATCGAGCGTAGCTCAGCTGGAACCAGCGCTGTTTTACGAACGGCTGTCGCGATACCAGCAGCGTGTGGCAGCAGAGCTGCTGCAGCTGCTGCGCAAAATCCGTGCGATGGCCAACCCAGCGCCGCCGGACTGGATGGACCTGCCGGCGGGGTTGCGGACACGGTTCAAAGGGCGTCGTGGCCGGCACCTGCTACGTGTTTACGGACGCAGTGATATCTGGAACATGGAGCCGTTGGAGCGATTTGTAAAGAGCGTCGAGTCGATTGACGCTCAAGTGACGGGTCACCCCGTTCAGACCTACTATGCTTCCCGGCAAATGCTGCGCAGCTTTTTGCACGCCGCCGTCTATTCGTTGTTGGCCGTTGCTACGGTCCTGATGTTGGACTTTAGGCGGATCGGTCTTTGCTTCTGGGCGATGACGCCGATGGCGATCGGACTTCTGTTGATGCTGGGCATCTTGGGTTGGCTGCAAATACCGCTGAATCCTGCCAACATGATCGTCTTACCTCTGATTCTCGGGATTGGCATCGACGACGGCGTGCACGTGGTGCACGACTATCTTCGACAGCCGCCACAAAGTTATCGCCTCTCAGACTCGACCGCTAAAGCGGTGTTGCTGACGTCCTTAACGACGATGATTGGATTCGGGAGCATGATGCTAGCTTCGCACCGCGGTTTGCGGAGTCTGGGGCAGGTGTTGACGATCGGTATCTTGTGTTGTCTGGTGACGTCGATTCTGGTACTGCCCCCGCTGTTGGCGCGGCTCGGAGCCATCTTCTCAACTCGCGAATGAGCTGCTATCATCAGGGGTTTTGATGGGACTCGGGTGAACGGCCTCTGCGTAGTCGCAATTCACCGCTACCGAGACGAGGAGCGAGCCGATGGCGAAACCACAGCGGAAAATCAAGAAGGCGAATCACGGCAAACGCCCCGCGAACGCGAAGGCACGCAAGGCGAAGCGAAAGCACCTCCGTACCTAGCGCACGCGGAGGTGGTCTCGTGGGCAAACAGCTGATCTGCGATCTGGCACTGATCGACCAGAATCGCGTGATTGCCGACATCGAAGAGATTCGCAAGCACAATCCGCAGCGGTTCGAAATGGAGCAGCTGACCGCGATTGTGCATGAGGATCGTGAACGCAACATTTGTGTTGGCTACAAGGATGTCTCGATAGACGAATTCTGGATGCGTGGCCATATGCCCGGCCTGCCGCTTATGCCAGGTGTTGTGATGCTCGAAGCTGCCGCTCAGCTGTGCAGCTTCTACACACAAAAACATAATCTGCTGGGAGCGAGGATGGTCGGTTTCGGCGGGTTGGAGGAAGTTCGATTTCGGGATCCTGTCATACCGGGAGATCGTCTTTTCTTGATGTGCCAGCTTGTCAAGCGGCGGCCTAAACGAATCATCATCAGCCGCTTTCAGGGAGTTGTCGGCGCGTCTGTCGTCGTCGAGGGCGTGCTGAAGGGCATCCCGATTCCTGTTGAGATGTTGGCCAAGCAAGAGAGCTGATAGTGTTGCAGGAGCGGTCGTCGGGCTGAGTCATGGGACGGCGCGCGTTACGAAAAGTCGACCCGTCTCTAGACCTCGCTGCATTTCTTTTCGAACTCGATCAACTTACTCCACCTCTTGAACCGTGTGACTTCTTCGGCGGGCCGGCGCCTCTGGAGGTGGAGGTGGGTAGCGGTAAAGGGCTGTTTCTCGCGACTGCGGCGGCCGAGCAGCGTGACCGGAACTACCTTGGAATCGAGCTGGCCCGCAAGTACGCCCGGTACGCCGCAGCGCGCCTGGCAAAACACCAGCTGGAGAACGCTTGCTTGATCTGCGGTGATGCCGTGCGGATCTTTCGCGAGTTCCTGACCGCCGAAACGGCGGCTGCAGTACACGTCTACTTTCCTGACCCCTGGTGGAAGAAGCGGCATCGCAAGCGCCGTGTCATACAGGCCGATTTTCTCAAGGACGTCGAGCGAGTGTTGCAAACCGAAGGCAGATTGCACTTTTGGACGGACGTCGAGGAGTACTTCAGCGAGTCAATTGACCTGGTGCGGGCCACAACGGCGTTGGCCGGTCCCTACGTGGTGCCGGAGGTCGGCGCAGCACACGACCTTGACTTTCGCACGCACTTCGAACGGCGAATGCGGCAGAGTGACAGGCCGGTATTTCGTGCCGAGTTTGAGAAAACGTAAATCCCTCTTCCCCACAACAGAGTAACGATCATGCGAATCGCTGAGTTTAAGTGCTTGCATGCCGATGCCGGATTTCGAACGTTCGATTTTCTCAAGCTAACGACCGACGAAGGGCTGATCGGTTGGAGCGAATACAACGAGTCGTTCGGCGGTTTGGGGGTGACTTCGGTAATCGAGAATCTGGTGCCGGTAATTGTCGGAGAAGATCCGCGTGCCTACGAGCGGCTTGCGGCGCAGCTTTACGCACAGCGAAGGCAGGCCAGCGGGGGGATCGCCCAGCAAGCGATCGGCGCGATCGAGAATGCGCTGCTGGATATCAAGGCGAAGGCGCTCGGCATACCCGTCTACGAGATGCTCGGCGGGCCGGTGCGCGATCGGATCCGTCTCTATTGGTCACATTGCGGGACCTATCGGGTCAACTGGGCCGATAGTTTCGGTGCCCCTCCTTTGCGGACGTTGGACGACGTCGTCGCACAGGGCAGAGAAGTTGCCGAGAGTGGCTATACGGCGCTGAAGACGAATATTTTCCAGCTGGGCGAGCAGCCTTGCATGTATGCGCCGGGATTCGGACGCGGCGTTGGATTCCCCGAGCTCAATGTCGATCGCGTGCTGATTCACACCCTGGCCGACCAGCTGACAGCTTTCCGGGAAGGCGCAGGCTCCGAAATCGACATCTTGGTTGACCTGAATTTCAACTTTAAGACCGAAGGCTTTGTCGCTGTGGCTCGGGCGCTCGAGCCGTTCGACTTGCTGTGGGTCGAGCTGGATACCTATAGTCCAGATGCACTGGCCTACATCCGACGGTCGACGACGATTCCGGTTGCTTCGGGGGAGTCGCTCTTTCGTCGTCGCGAGTACAAGCCGTATTTTGATGCGCAAGCCATGGATATCGCCATTATCGACAACCCTTGGAACGGCGTCGCGGAAGGACTCAAGATTGCCTCCTTGGCGGATGTGTGCGAGATCAACGTAGCGCCCCACAACTTTTACGGTCACCTGGCCACGATGATGAACGCACACTTCTGTGCGGTCGTACCGAATTTCCGGATCATGGAAATCGACTGTGACTTTGTTCCCTGGCACGACGATCTGTTTACCGTCGCACCTCAAATCGAAGATGGGCACTTGATCTTGCCCACGGGTGCTGGGTGGGGAACGGAGATTAACGAAGAAGCCGTGGCCGCCCATCCGCCCCGGGCGCAAGGTGGGCCGTTCGAGCAGTGAGGTTAGCTACGCGTCCCATTGGCTGAGTTTTTCGGTCCAGCCGGTTAAGTCCGAGCGTTTCTTTTCGAACAGTCCGAAGAGGACCAGGATGCCAATGCCTAAACAGATGCCAAAGGCCCACCAAGGCCAAACATGGTCGAGCCGCTGCTGAGCGTGCATTACCATCGAGACCAACGACACAAATAGGAACGAAGTGCCGAGATAGAGGTATGCCCGTACGCGAATGGCCATACCGACAAGAACCCCTAGCACCGACAAGGTCGCGAGGATGATCGGAGGCCAAAGCTGGGTGCCGACGCCCCCGATGAAAACCTCGCTGGTCGAACTTACGTAGATCACCGCAACACAGCCATAGCGGACCAGCGTTAGCTGCTGAGGGGTGAGACGGTCTCGCCGCCACTGCGCTGCGAGCAACAGGCTTGCAGCTGGGGGAATAAGCCAGAACTGTGGTCGATCCAAAATGCTCCAGTGGTCGAAGTTGCTGTAAAAGGTCCACAATGCAAGGTTGCCGAACAGGATCGACGAGCAGCCCAAGATCAGCGAACCTCGCACGATGCCGACCCCCAGATGTAGGATGCCGAGCGCCAGTAGGACGGCTGATCGATCGGCTTCGCTAGCAACGAACCACATCAAAACAGCCGGCAAGAAGGAGACGACGATTCCACTGGTTCCCAGCGGGTCTGCCAGCACCTCGATGTCACGCCGCCGAAATAACTCGGCCAGCCCCGCACCGGCGAAACTAACTGCGATGAGGATTACGGCCAGTACTTGAAGAGGCCGAACTGAAACAGCCAGGGGAACTGTCAGCCACAAATGCAATACAAGCAGCGCTGCGACAACTTGCGCAGCGTAGACGTACATCTTGCGGACGGAGGTTGACGCTGAGAGTGGATCGTAGTTCGGGTTCACGGCCATCACGACAAGCCCCACTGTCATCAACACCAGCGCAATCGCCACCGCAGCCGCTTCCAGCGTGCCGATTGCCGCGACGCCCACTCCCGGCTCGAATATCGACAGCTCGAACAGCAGGATACCTAACAAGGTCACTAACGCTGCGACGGCGACGATTCCAGTGGCTTTCCGAATCGCCGACAACCACTGCTCGCTAAATCGATACAACCTTGGTACGAGAGCTCCATAGAAGTAGGTCATGCACCCAGTCACCACCATCAGGCGAACTAGCCGCTGGATCCAGACTTGCTCCGCGGGTCCGATCGCGACGTCAGCCCAGCTGCAGTAGATGCCGAATAGGGCAAAGAAGACGAGCGACGACACGGCAACCGTTTGTCTGCGAACCGAGGATGCGACTGCCGCAAGTCCCAAGGCCGCACATAGCGGGACCATCGCCGCGGTGAAACGCACGGCCCGTTCTGCAGCGTTCCAGGTCAGCGGAAGCTGAGCCAGCACCAGTATGCAGAAGAGTACCATCAGGCTGCCGATCAGCCAGCTGTGACTGCGCTGCACGAGTTGGCGAGCGTCGTCTATCCAGAGCCGCTCGCCGAGTTGGATGGCCGCGGCACGGCGCCGCCAGATCCAACCGACTGTGGCTAGGTAAGCCGCTACCGAAACGCTGCAGAAGGGAAAGAGGTCGACGTCCCCGCGCATCAGCATCAGTACCGGTAGGCAGGAGGCTGCCAGACCCCAGTAGAACAACGCCGGAAATCCGAATTCGTGATGCGCGGTCCCAAAGCAGAGCCACGGCCAACATGCCACAGCTGGCGATGACTAGCCAGCCGGTAGGGTTCTCGATGAACCAGCCTCGGCCGAGCGGCGCGGATCGCCCTGCTGGGACCAGCAACTCGCTGAATGTCAGTAGGGATTGCACGGCAACGAGACCGACCGCGGCGACCCGAGGATAGAGAGGCCAGCGACTAGGAGGCAGCATGCCTGTGCCGCGCTGGCGATCAACCTCAAGGAAGAGCCACAGGAGAGCGTATAGGCAGGACGCGACGAGTCCCGCCGTGAAACAGACGAATCCATTCGGCAGCTTGAATCCAACCCGTGAGGCCGACAAACACCATCCCGATGACGATTAACAGTTGCCCGAGATAGGCGAGCAGCGGTCCGAAGCGGAGCACCAGCACACTCGTGAGCACGAACAGACCGCCGAGAGCCGCCAGCGCCCATTGAGGACGGGGATCCTCGACGACAGACAGGAATCCCAGGTAGAGCGTGAAAACAACCGGCTAGGAGGGCGAGCCAGCCACCGGCCGCCTTCCCCGCTGTCCGGGGACTCGGCTGCCCCGGTACCAGCTCGCCTTGCTCGTTCGCACGAGCAGCCACGGCGTAACCACTGACGATGCCGCGATGGCGACGCCGCCCAACATCGTCAGCCGAAACGCCGCCCACGAGGAAGGAGCCATGGTGTGAACCGTGGCTGCGAGAACACCTCAAAGTGAGGTGGTTGCTCCCGCTGATAACCAGGCTGCGTATCGGCTAACGTGGTGCGCGAAATACCAAGGTTACAGCAATGCTGTGGCCGCTAGGCACGCGTAGCCTAGCGGCGAGCCGATCGTCGCAGTGAGCGAAGTGGTGGAGAGTGGCTGAGTGACAATTGTTCCGATTGCCGCGGTGGCCAGGAGTAATGTCATCACGCCGGGGATCATTCACGTGTGCAAACAGGCGTGAGTCATCGATCGGTTGCGACTGCCGGACCCTTCGATCCTGCGATGGAGTGCAATCCAGAGAAGACCATAGCCCGCGGCATAAATTGCTGCGAATTGGAATACGCGAACAAGGCGAGCCAGCAGAGCGACGTTGTCATGGACGGCGAACAGGATGATCGTAGCCGTTACTAAGTACATCAAAATTAACGTCCCACACCACGCGTAATACGACTCGCGCCGCTGTACTGCATGAGACAACAAGGTCGTCACTATGATCATCAATGGCACGCCATAGTTGACTTCTACGAGCATCGATCGAGTTGCAAAGAATGAGTCCGGGGCAGGGCCCCCGAAGGGTAGTCCCTGAATGCCGCGCGAGGCGGCGACCGTCATCAAGACGAGTACCGGTACGATTTGCCAGCGCTAGCGATAGCCAGGTGAACGCGGCCGGCAGCGTTGGTAAGGAGTATTCTCTGGAAGCGGGGCGCAGCAAGTCGCGTAGCCAGATCCAGCAACGGCTCAGCTGCTCGTGGCGCCCACAGCGCCAGTGCCACCAGCAACCCGAATGTGGATAGAGACCAACGGAGAGCCGAGGCCGTGGCCACGTGTTGCCCGCAGGGCAACGCGGCCAGCAACGCTACGGTGCAACCTAGAAAACAGTAGCAAGACCAGGGGCCATTCGCGATGGCCGGTCGGCCAGCCAGACTCCAGTACCGCACACAAGACAGATGAGTGGGATCCACGAACTGGCTCCGAACTCTGCCAGCCACCGGACAGTCGTTGCAGACCAAATCGAACGGTCCGGAGCCAACTCGGCAAGTGCACCGGGTACGATCGAGATCAGGGCTCCGCCCAGCAGACTCGCCACCAATAGGGCTAGGATCGACTGGTCTACGGAAAGGGACCGACCTCGAATCAGGCGGCGGTAACCGTCTCCCTCAGGTGTCCAGAACCGCACCAGGTTCCAACCTAGAGCAACGCCTGCCAACACGAACAGCAGCAGGCTGGTAAAGCGGGCATCTTGCCAAGACTCGCAGACTCCCCATCGCAAACTTCCATACGCCGCACTCGCGCCTGCAGTCGCAAACAGCAGACCCTGAAACACGGCAAACTCCTGCTCCTTACGCCGTGCGATCGTACCAACCAGCCACACAATGCAGACCACCGTCAGCTCTGCCGCCAGCACGCCGAATTGGGTGGCGTGCAGCCACACCAGCAAAGGAACGGCCAAGCCGGAACTTACCAGACCTGCTCGAGAAAGCTCATCTGCTGCAGCACGATGCCGGACAACCAGGCCGATGGCTGCTGCGAGTCCGCAGGTCGCGGCGTGAATGAGGAGTGCCAAGAGGCCGGCGTGCAGCCAACCTGTCGTGAGCCAGGGCAGTTGCTCTCGTAGCGGCAAGTTCAACACCAGCGCGTGGAATAGGGCGAGAAACAGCAAGCTGGCCGCGCCGCGCAGGATACTGCGAGCTCCGAACCAGCTGCCTGCCGCTAATGCCGAGCACGCGTAGACAAACAGTACCGCGGTCGCTGGATAGAGGTCCCCAGTGCCCCCGGTCCAGTGGTTGGCAAATCCGGCAGCGAATGCCACTGCAACGCTTACCACCGCCAAGAAAAATGTCGAGCCGATCCAGTAAGCATGCTGGCGCGGGGCAACTGCGGCGTGTCGGATCATCACCATTACGGCGATCATCGTCGCCGCGGCAATCGCCAACGCAACCGTAGTCGTCGAGGAGGCTAGCAGGGTCAGCGGAGTGGTGGCCAGCCCGGCGTCGCTGTAATGCCCGAGCATCCAATGGCACGTGACGGTCGTACAGATTCCCAGATTCACGGCAGCGCCAACCGGGTGCGCTGGCAGGTTGGTTCGAAAACCGGCTGCGGCGAGAACGACGAAGTTCAACGCCGAGACCAGGATCACGAACTCAGGATCCGGCCACGCCAGTCCAAGCGCCACGAGACCCAAGAAACCGCCCAGTACGGCGACCGCCGTGCCGATGGTGCCTAAGAGTCCGCTGTCTTTTTCACCGCAGCGGCTTTGAACGGTATGACCAACGATGATGAAAACAGCGGACACAATCGGCAGCAGCACGGACAAATGGCTCACTGCCCCAGTTGGTGAAGCTGCCCGCGCTACGAGCAAGCCGACTGCGGTAGCTAGGGAAAACAGACCGAGTCCCAGTGTCATGAGAACCCGTTCGATGTCGCGAGGTGCGTTATCCGGTCGCGCGCGAACTCGGTGGATGATGCCAGCATTGCCTATCAGCACGCCCAACAGCGGCACTGCTGCCAACAGTTGCCACCCTATGCCGTCCGTTACTGCGGCGACACGATTGATCCACGGTTGCGCGAGGCTGCAGGTCATGATCGGTACCGCAGGCATCCACCAGTCCTCGTCGAACAGCTTCCGGCACGACGAGTAAGTCATGGCGGAAAACGTGATTGCACCGATGACGAGCGCGGTGAGAAACCACAGGTCGTTTACCGCCCGCAACTGCGAACCATGCGTAATCAGGCTCGCCGCCAGGAAGTTAAGCGGCACCAGCAGCAGTCCAATCGTGAGCACCCCCTGGCTGGTTGAACGGAGGTTCCATTTGCTCAATGTGTAGCGACCCGCGGCGTGGATGGCGGCGGTGACCAGCATAAACAGCAGCGCCGGGAAATAGGGGATCGTCCGTTTCAATTCCTCCTGCAGGCTCAGCACCAGGCCCACCGCGCTGCCCACCACCAACATGCCACTGAGCAGCTCTCCCCAACGTATGTTCTTTTCAAGCATGAAGCTGGACAGCACCTCGGTCATTCTCCGCCTAGGAGGCGGAGAATCTTCTACCGGCTTTTCGTGTGCCCGAGTTTCCTCGGCCACGGCCGTTCGCTGTGGAGGCACCGCGGCCGGTTCATCGACGAGTTCCGCGACCACCGCTGGCGGTGAACG
The DNA here is from genome assembly GCA_965223305.1 of Pirellulaceae bacterium. GTDB lineage: Bacteria > Planctomycetota > Planctomycetia > Pirellulales > Pirellulaceae > CBDCWT01. The sequence continues at coordinate 222,137 of CBDCWT010000086.1, forward strand.
GCGAGACGCTGCCTCCGTGACGGGTGTCGATTCGCTTGGCGAAGGCGCAGCCGGAGCGTAACGTGGCGGCAGTTCCCGCTGCTGCAAGCCGAGGTCTGACTCGAGTTGTTCCCGGAGTAAGTCGTAGGTCGCTCTGGGAATACGGTCCTCGCCGATCAGCCGATCGAGGTAACGGCACGTCGCCAAGAGCTCGGACGCGCCGTCGTGCCGCTGCGGGGGAGTGCCGCGCAGCCCCCTCCAGACGGTGGCCGTGAGTAGCCAGATTCCGTGCCCGACGACGGCGAGTACGGCGAGGCTAATCGAAAGTGAACAGAGAATGCCGAAAAAATCGGTCATTTTGCACCATTTGGGACAACCAGGGCAGAGTGCGGCTTCAGCGCGCGGGGGCGGCTCTATCTATCTGTAGCCCGTTTCTAGTTCAGCAGTGCGCGCTGGATGGCGATTTTCTCGAAAAGGGCCGTCTTTTTCGAGGTCGATCAACTCCCTGGCTGACGTTTGAATTGGTTGCCCCTGATTTCAGGACCGTTCGACCGCATCACCGTCGACTCTCCCCATTTTGTGGCCAAATTTTCCAAAACGGAGGAGAATCGAACCTTCACACCAACGATTCTGGAAACACGTGATGATTGAGGAACTACATGATTCGGCCTATAGCGTTGGAGAAGAACGAGCCTCTGTTGTGGTCAACCGGTACGGGCACCGATGTCTGGAGAATGTTCTGTGCATGCATTGCAGGAGACTTAGAAGCGATCGAGCGGCTCATCCATAGAGACCCGTCGCTGGTGCGCAGCCATTATGCCTATCGTACGCCCCTGTACTTCGCCGTTCGTGAGAACCAACTCGATGCCGTGGCCTACCTATTGCGCCATGGGGCCAACCCCTTCCCGCTAGGAGTCGATGACGGTTTGCTCGACATCTGCCGCGACCGCGGATACCACGAGCTGGAGAAGCTATTGGAAACAGCTCTCGCTAGCGGTCACGGCGCTTCACCCCGAGGGGAAGCCGTGGCAACCGCGATACGCGAGCGTGACCTACCACAGGTGCGAAGTTTGCTTGAAAAATCGCCACAGCTGCTGCATACCGGGGATCGGCGATCGAACCAGCCTATCCACTGGGCCACCATGACGCGACAGCTCGACGTGATCGACGAGTTGCTCACGCGCGGAGCGGACATCAACTCGGCGCGAGACGACGGTGCGCGCCCGATCCAGCTGACTAACGGCGACTATTACTACCGTGGCTGGCGCGACGTTCCTTCCGACATCGACACCACGCCGTCAGAAGTACTCGCCCATCTCCGTGAACGTGGCGCCTTCGTAGACATCTGCACAGCGGCGAGCGTTGGCGACTACGACCGAGTGGAGGAACTGCTTGATGAAGATCCCGCTTTGGCCAACCACGTCTCCGAGTATGTGACCTACTATGTGGGCTCGGGAACGCCGTTGAAGAACGCTGCCTCCCAGGGACATCTTGAGATCGTGAAGCTCCTGCTCGCGCGAGGAGCCAACCCGAATCTTCCCGAAGAGGGAATCGCACCTCACGGTCATGCCCTCTATGCGGCGGTTACCAACAAGCACCTGGAAATCGCACGGCTTCTGCTGGAGCACGGCGCTTATCCGGACCCGGAGGTGGAAAGCTCTGCGGATGCTGTGACCAGGGCGATTACCAACGCCGACGAAGCGATGATTGACTTGCTCTGCTCGTTCGGCGCCGCTCAGCCGGTACATCTATTGGCGCATAATGGTGATGTGCGGACGGCAGCCGCGGTCTTTGCAGCCAATCCGGCGCTAGCCAACGACCCTGAGGCCCTTGTCAACGCTGCTGGAGAAGGCCACGGCGCGTTCGTACGGTTACTGCTGCGCTACGAGCCGGAGCTGCCCAAACGCATCAGCTTCCCTGCTTGGTCCGTCGGCGCCAAAACGCGTGAACTCAATGAACTGCTGTTCCAACACGGGATGGACCCGAGCCAACCCGATTGGCTGCTTGTCACGCCTCTGCATCACTTTGCGAGAAACGGGGATTTAGAGAAGGCCGCGTTGTTCATCGAACACGGCGCCGACCTGCACGCCCGCGAAGAAGAGTACTGCTCGACGCCGCTCGGTTGGGCGGCCAAGTACGGTACGTTGCCGATGGTCGAGTTCCTGCTGAACTGCGGCGCGAAGCCAAACCGGCCTGACGATCCGGAATGGGCCACACCGCTGGCCTGGGCCACGCGCCGTGGACACGGCGAAATCGTAGAGCTGCTGAAATACAATGGTGCCGCGTGAGTGTGTTGGGTGCGCGGCTACTGGGAACACCGGTCGGTTGCGGCTCTACAGATCGAGCTCATCCAGCTCGTCAATTAACTCATCGAGTTCGTCGTTGTCCTGCCGGGACATTCCTTCCTGCCGTTTGGCCATGCCGGCACCCACGGCTTCACGGCCGGCCAGTACCAGCTGCTCATCCCGTTCCTGGGCAGCCATCTCCGCGGCGGATTTGCCGCCGTCGGGCGCACCGAACAACTTCGATAGGTCGATCTTGAGACTGCTCGCCGCCTCCGCCGAACCGGCGATGACCGGCGTCTTATGCTGCGGAAAAATGATGGCGTTTTCAGGACACACCCTGCTGCAAGCGGGACATCCTTTGCGGCAGTTGTCCGGCTGCTCGACCAGAATCGTCTCAGCCTGGTCGATGCCGTAAACCCCGAACAAGCAAAAGTCGATGCACTCCATGCAGTTCGTACAGCGGCTGAAGTCGATGACGGGATACCAGCGGCGGCCGGACTCCTCTTCGATTCGTACCGGGGTGGTTGCCGGCGTTTCGCCTAGCGCAGTACTGTTGGTCGGTTCGCGGTATCGCGCTAGCTGCTCCGGCTGCGGACTGCCCTGTATCCAGCCCCCCAGCTGAACGAGCTGCTGCTGATTCTCCTGCGCGATTCGTTTGATCTCCTCGATGTACGGTCGAGCCTCCGCATGCACACGTAGGTCGATACAGTAGATCTTGCGATCGGGTATCTGGCGTTGAGCCAGCACTCGCTGCTTGTCGTCTTCAACTGACTCTTCCTCGTCGTCCTCTTCCTCGTCATCTCGCTGTATCAGGGAGAGGCCGACTTGCCCTGCGATGCCATGGCGATCCAAAGTCCAACGGGCTGCGCGTTCGTAGAGCCATGTTAGCAACACCATGTTGCCCTTGATCCCCTGCAGTGCGAGCATCCCCGTCCCGTCGGGGGAGAGGTCATATAGATGTGGAATAACAGTGACATCGATGCCGGGTTCCATCAACAATTCGGCCACGATGTCTTCTTCTAGACCTCGCTTGGCGGGGTTTTGACTTTGACCTTGTGAGACGACAACGGCGATTCGTTTGGCCATGGTAGTTTGGTGCTCGCTGTCAGCAGTCAGCAACCGGTCGACAAGTCAATGACTCTGCCAGCCGGCAGCATGGGGTTCGATGTGGGACGCTTGGATCAATCATACCCGGAAGCGTCAGTCTTGAAGTTTGTGTTTCCGCTTAAATCGTCGGTGCGAAGAAGACAGGGATTCGCCGTGTTCTGCTGCACAATCTCGTTCGATCTCAGCTCAATTGTCCTTTGATGGTCCGCTGCGTCACCTCCCAGACCGCCTCCAAGTGTTCAATATATGCCTCCGGTGACAGCAGCTCCTCCGCGGCCCCCGCCAGCTCGAACAGCCAACCCCGCTCGTACTTGTCGACGTTGATCGTCGACGGATCGGCAAGCAAGTCATCATTGAACACGACAAGCTGACCCGGTGTGGGAGCATATAGGGCACTTTCGGCTTTCTTACTCTCGATCGACCCGATCTCCTGTCGCTCGGCCAGCGTCGTGCCGGCGTCGACAATCCATTCGAGAAAATAGACGTCCTGCAACAAGCGAACTGCGTAGGCGGTAAACCCGAAACGCAGCCGTTGCTCTCCTTGCCGCCTGGCCCACATGTGGTTTCTGGCGTAGTGGCGGTCAGTGGGGAAACGGGCCTCGTATTCCCCCATCATAAACACCAGCTCACCACTCATGTATAGCGCACCCCCCGGTGCTCCGCCTCGAAGAAGGCGGGCAACAGACCGTCGACCTCCAACAGCCCGCGGCGTGTCAATTCAATACGGTCTCCGTCGAGCGTCAACGATCCGGCCGCAGCGTGCGAGTCCCATACTTCTCGCCAAAGATCCAAGATCTCGGCGCCGAACTTGTTGCGGAAATAGCCGGCATCCAAGTAGCCGCGTTTTAGCTGCAGGATCATCTCGCGGATCAGCAACTGGTGTGATGAAGGTCGCAAGGCGCGGCCGAGAGGGAGCCGGTCTTTCTCGAGCAGAGCGCCGACATACTCGCCCCACTCTGCAATGTTTTGATAGTGGACGCCTGACACATGACCGAAGCTGGCGATGCCCGTGGCCAGTAGGTCGGAGCCCATCCAGAGATTGTCACGGTAGCTGAAGTTCGTGCGGCCGGGATCCTTAACCATGGTGTATGCGCTGGAGACGTGATAGCCGGCAGACGCCAGCTCGTCGTATGCGTAATCGACCCAGGCTCGTTTGGTGGGCCAGTCAGCGACCGCTGTTTCCTTCTGATCGCCGAGGATGTCCTGAGAATAGACTGTATTGAAAGGTAACTCCATTTGGTAAATCGTAACGCTCTGAGGAGACAGCTGGATTGTCTGCCGGATGTTCTCCCGCCAGTTCTCCCATGTCTCGCCGACCATCCCCGCGATCAAATCGATGTTCACGTTTGGAAATCCGACTTCGGTAATCCACTCCCAACTTCTGAGAATCTCACGAGACAAGTGAGCTCGGCCGTTTTCCTTGAGCACCTGGTCGTCAAAGTTCTCGACCCCGAGACTCAGGCGTGTCGTGCCGATATCGCGGATGGCTTTTAACTTGGGCAATGACAGCGTGCCCGGTTCACACTCGAACGTCACCTCTTCTGCCAAGTCCCAATGAACGTTGGTCCTGAGCCGGTCAACCAGCGAGGTTAGCTGTGTTGCGCTTAGGAAAGACGGTGTGCCTCCACCGAAGTAGACGAATCGAAACGGCCTTTCCCCCAAGACTGGCAGGCGGCTGACCAACTCGATCTCACGTGAAATGGCGGAAACATAGGTTTCGATTTCCGCGGCGTTTCTCTCCGTGAACACCTTGAAATAGCAGAATTTGCATCGCTTGCGGCAGAACGGAATGTGCAGGTAGAGCCCTAGCGGGACTTCGGCCGGAGGCGCAGCGAAGGCGGCTTCGACCTCGGCGGCTTGGTCGCGCGTCCAGAGCGAGAACGGTGGATAGTTGGAGATGAAGTAACTGCCGACTTCGGTCTTAGTGGAATCGGTTGCCATGGTTCGCGCCTTCGCCCCGAGGGCTGCCTGGCTGGGGATCGCTCGTTTCGTTAAAGCTGTGTCCTATCCTGTGGCGGCTATTTCTCGCCAAAACAGTAGATCACGCCCTCATCGCTGGCGATGACTAACCGCCGGTTAGCCACTGCCGGCGATGCCGTGAAGCCACCTCCGGCTTCATACTCCCAACTCTTTTCTCCCGTGGCGGCATCCAACCCGTAGATCCGACCGTCCGAAGAACCGACAAACACTCGCTCACCCACAAGAACTGGCGACGAGTCAATTCGCTGCTTGGCAGAAAAGGTCCACAACGGGCTGCCATCTTGAGGATCAAGGGCTTGTACGCTGCGGTTGCGGCTGCCCACGACAACAAGTTGCGAGCTCACCGCGGCAGAACTCCGGTAGGGTTGTCCACCTCGTTTGGGCTTGAACGTCCAAACCCGATTGGCCTTTTTCCAGTCGATGCAGAAAAACTCACCAGCTTCGGTTCCGAAGAAGACGTGATCGCCCAGCACAGCCGGTGTCACTCCCGTCGGCCCCCCAATGTCGACCTGAGCGACTGCAGTCCCGCCGGAAACTTCGACGATGTGTAGCTTGCCGTCACAGCCGGCAAGAAAAACACGGTCACCAGCTACGGTTGGAGTACAGCGAATCTGGTCGTTGATCTGATGTTGCCAGACTAACTCGCCGCTGTCGGCGTCCAAGCAGTACAGCGATGCGTCCTGCGAGCCGACCAGCACGGTGTCGCCGTGGAAGTTGGCGCTCGAGTCGATCTCGGCCTGTGTTTCGAAGTCCCACTTCAGCTCGCCGTTGGCCGTGTCGAGGCAATAAAAGCGGCCGTCGTAGTCCCCGATATATAGCAGCCCGTCCTGGATGGCTGGTGATCCAATGAACCCACTGTCCGTCTTGTGCTCCCAGCGCTTGCCGCCCGTTGCCAGATCGATCGCGAACACCGTGCCGTCCAGGTCACCGATGTAGACCACGCCGTCGACGATCGCCGCTGCGGCCTCGAAAGCTCCGTCCTCGACCTTGAATTCCCAGAGCAGTTGAAGATCCTGCGGCAACGACCCTCGCGCGACACCGGTCGACTGCGAATCGGCGCGAAACAGCGGCCAGTCGTTGCCGTATAACTCCGAGTTGATCATAACCGCAACAGCGAGACAGCCGATCAACAACCTCGACATATGTGATTCCTCCATTGTCGTGGAACAAACCCCGAGAAGCGGTTTGTGGTCCATTGTACCAGAACGCTGTTCAGCAGTGAGAAAGTCGTTTGCTCGATGTCATCGATACGCTTCGCGGTAGAGCGTCAACAGTTCTTGTTCGCCAACCGTCCGAGGATTAAAAGTCGCCGTCCATTGAGAGGCTGCACCTTGGGCCAACTCGGCTAAATGGTCTTCGGCGACACCGCAGTCAGAGATGCAGGTTGCCAACTCGGCCTTGCTGACCAAACCGGCAACGAAATCAGCTAATCCAGCGGCGTCTGTACAGGGTGGCAATCCGTTCCCCTGGCTGCCAGCATTAAGGAGATCTCGGTACCAATGGCCGACTTCCTCGGCGTTGAATCGGATGACGTGCGGTAGCATGATTCCAATTGCTTCGCCATGCACGATTCCGTACGTCGCCGTCAGCGGGTTGGCTAACGCGTGCGTCGCACCCAACATCGAGTTCTCGATGGCCAAGCCGGCGAAGCAGGCACCCAGCTGCATACCGCTACGGGCCTCTAAATCCTGGGGGTCGTCCAGCACGCGGGCGAAGTTCGCCGCAAGCAGCTGCCAAGCCTCGCGGCTGAAAGCCAAGGATATCGGGTTGCGGCGCTTGGTTACGGATGTTTCCAGCGCGTGCGCGATGGCGTCGATACCGGTCAGGGCGGTGACCCTGGCCGGTTGCGTGAGTGTCAGTTGTGGGTCCAGCAACGCAATGCGGCAGGCTGCTTTCTTGTCCCCGCAGGCCATCTTGACCTTGGTCGCGGCATCTGAGATTAACGCGAATGACTGGGCTTCACTGCCGGTACCAGCGGTCGTCGGCACGGCGATCATCGGCAACATCGGTCGCAGCGCTTTGCCCACGCCCCAATAGTCGCTCATCGCCCCGCCGTTGCTGAACAGAAAATTAACCCCTTTGGCACAGTCCATGGCACTGCCACCGCCGAGTCCGATCAACAACTCAGGACTATGGCGGCGAGCCACCTTGGTCGCGGCGTCGACGTCATCGGTGGTGGGATTCTCGTGCACGTCCGTAAAGCAATGAACTTCGATGCCCGCCTTTTCTAGTGCCTCGATGCCCAACGCCGTGTGCCCCGCTTCGAGGACTCCTGGGTCGCTGATCAACAAAACGCGGCGTGCTCCTAGCTCCGAAGCGAGTTCGCCGAGCGTTGCAAGCTTGCCAACGCCGAAGACGATGCGCGTTCTTGGTTGGAAGTCGAAGGGGATCACGCTGGATAGGACAGTGAGAGGATGGAGAGTCTTCAGTGGCCAATCGTCACCGCTCGACCACGGCGTGGACAAATCGGTTCGGCGGTGACAGCCCCAGACGACAGAGGATTAATTCGTTGCTGTTTGTGGCAGCGTGGCTTCCCGTTCTTCCGACATTTGGTAAGCCCGCGAGCGGAAGAGGAAGTCAATAATATTGCCCTCGTGCGGCTGCAGCCAATTCAATTTAGTTGTCGGCAGCGGACCGATGTTCAGTCGGTCGATATGGGTCGCATTGGTCAGTTCGCCGATCCACTCCTCGTTTTGGGTGATGGCTGTCCCGACAAGCGTCGGTCCGATCCGGGCCAACATCTGCTCTTGTGGACACTGAACCACGGTGGAGAACGGAAACATATATTCTTTCTTGGCGATCTCCTTCTCCGGTGAATCGCAGTGAACCACCATTGGGCGCAGATAGGCGCAGCGTTCTTGTTCGACGAGCCGCTGACCGTGCTCGGCGGTCATGTGCGTCACGCCGGCTTCCTGGAGGTCACTTTCAATCATCCCCCAGACGGCATTGGCCATACCCGGCACCGTGAAAGCGGCGAGCGCAGCATCCGGATCGCCCGGAGGTTTGACTTCGATCGGTCCGATCCGGGCCGCGATGGCTTCGGCAATCTCTCTGGTGTGGCGTGATGCCCAGATGCCCGAGCAGTTGATGCATCCTCGACCGCTGTTGATGTAGATACTCTCCACCATGATGTCGAGATATCGTTCCCAATCATCGACTTCGTCGTCACCCAGCAGGATCTTCGAGAAGCCGGGCCCGTGCGCCTGAACGCGGGGGTTGCCTTTGTATTGCTCGACCGTGGCAGTGCCGCCAAAAATCATGGCTCGCTCGCTGGCGCTCAATACAGCCGCTCCCGCTTCTGGTCCCCCCGGATAGAGCGCGAACACTTCGGATGGTATTCCTGCTTCGACGAAAGCCGCCATCATGCGGTAGGGGGTCCACGGTTCCTGTGGGCCGGGCTTGAGAATCAAGCCTAACTGCAACGGGATTGCGGGCAGCCACAACGTGTGGACGCCAGGCGAGTTAGACGGCAAGACCGCGCTCAGAGCGGATGCCTGAGCTTGGTAGCTGACCACCACCCCTCGGCCCTCAACGCCATAACCGCGGCTGAGGATGTCCAGATCCAACCCACGGGTCAAGCAGTCGAGGATCGTGCTCATGTTTCGCAACACAAACGAGTTCTTGGACATGTTGGCCTGGCACATGTGCTCAGGCAGCCCTGTGGTAGCCGACTGTTGGTGTGCAAATTCAGCCGGCGATTGGCTACCGTCGCCGATCGGCAAGGTACCGCTTTCGTAAAGGTCCGCGGCGACCTTGAGCTTCTCGATGATCTCGCCGCAAGACATCTCCAAGAGCCGTCTCCGCGCTCGGTGCGCCTGCCGTAGGTCACGCTGGATGATCCCGCCGTTGGATTGGCTAACCTGTGCGATCGGCTCCCCCGTTGCGAAATGGAGCACGTTGTCTTTTTCGAGCGAGTCGTAAGGTTTACCCCAGCGAATGATTGGAATGTTCAGCACCGTCGGTAAACTCCTTTCGTTTGCCGGAGATGAAAAACGCCGGCGCCAGGCAAAACTTGTCTAGCTAGGCTTTGTCGGAAAAGTAACTTCCCCCACCTAGCCCCTCCGGCAGGGAGGTCGTGCAGCTTCAAACTTAGTGCGTGATTTCGTCTTTCTTTACTCTTCCCTTGGGGAACTGGGAAACCGTGGGCTAACGCCCAGCGGCTGATTGGGCGCGTAGCCGAACTCGCCAGAGTTTGGTGGACTGCATGAAGCGTAAAAGTTGCACAGCCTCCAGGGCAGAGAGGAATATATCGTGTCCAGCCTGCCTTTGCTGTTTCCAATTCGTGCGAGGTCGCCAGCGCCTTGCTCGTCGATTTTTCGCCACGCGCCGACTGTCGTTGCTAGTAGACGCCGACCGTTGTCGCGGTCGCAAGCTCGTGAAACGGCCGCACTCCACTGATCCCATCCCATGGGTAAGCGGAGTAGGGAGCTTCTCGCTCGCCTTCGTCCCGCTCGAGGAAGCCGGGTACGAAGAACTCCTTCGTCAAAGTCGTTAGCCGGGCTCGACCCGTTGCCCCATAGTCGACTACTTGCGCTGGATCGGCGAAATCAACGACCTCGACGACCGCCCGCGGCTGAGGCGCATAGTAAGTAATCTTGTAGCCGTCTTCAGCAGTCACCGGTTTGCTGCAGGCCAGACCCATGAGGGTGTTGCCATACGTTGGCGTCATGTAGATGCCACTCTGCTCCGGCGGTCCGCCAAAATACTCCTCGACGCAAAAGCGGGTCCACTGAGGGGTAAACTCAGTTCCCCCGGAGAAGATCCCGGTGATCCCCGTCTCGGCAAAACTCTCTCCTCGATCTTCCAACGCCTGGCACAACGACTCCAGCAACTTCGGCGTGGCAAACATGCATTTGATGTCGTGGCCTGCCGACAGGACGGTCACCGCTTGGTCGATGCAGTGCCGCTTGTACTCTTCCAAATGCTCCATCCAGCCTTTCTTGATAAGCTTCACGACCCAACGGGGGTCGAGGTCGATGCAGAAGCAGATTCCGCCCCGGTGTTGGCAGAGGTGCTCGACTGCCAACCGCAAGCGGCGCGGCCCGGAAGGTCCCAGCATCAACCAGTTCGCGCCGCGGGGAAAGTACTGATCGGGCAGAGTCTCGCTGAACATCTCGTAGTCGATTCGAAAGTCGTCGACCACCACACGGCTCTTCGGAATCCCCGTGGTCCCACCTGTCTCGAAAACGAAAACGGGTCGATCGGCGTAGGCCTTGGGGACCCAACGCCGTACCGGACCCCCACGTAGCCACTCGTCCTCGAACAAGGGGAATTTCTTCAGGTCATCGAACGTCTGGACTTCCTTGAGCGGGTCGAACTTCAACTCGGATTTCTTCTCTAACCAGAAGGGGCACCCGGTTGATTCATGAAAGTGCCATTGCACGATTTCATGAGTGTGTGCGTCGAGCTGCTGACGGGCAAGATTGGCGGATGAGCCGGATTCCACTGCACTCATCGTGGGTTTCCTTGACAACTCTGAGGATGACGGAAAAGGCTGTTGGCCGATAGGCCGGGGGGGTGTACTTAGTCCCTTGAAAATACACAAGTTAGCGACTGACGGCAACCGCCTGTTAGAGGTTACAACGGGCCCGCAGGCGGCGTCATGCGTTTGATGAGGCACGAACATCCGCCGCGCATACGGCTCTATCAGGCCCGCTTCCGCGGTCGCGGTTTGGCCTGGACTAGAAACAGCGCCACACAGCCAGCAGCAAGCACCAGGAAGGGTATCAGTTTGGTGCCGAAATTCTGCAGCGCGGCGCCTGGACTGTCGGATGTGAACAGGGCCGCCAGAAAAAAGCCCGTCGCGTTCACGATCGCGACGGTGGCCAGGATCTCCAACTTAAAGGGATTGCCGAGCAGCACTAGCCCGACCACCGCTAACAAAAGACCGTTGACCAGCAACAGGCCCAAGATCACCGTTCCAATCGTGCCCATCAGTTACCCCGCTTCCCCAAGTTCGTCCTGGACGCCGGGCCGCTCCCTGAGGCGACAACTATGCCAGCCTAAACCAAGGTGAATGAGCAAGTCAAATGGGCCCCACCGGCGGCAGCGGTAAGCGCAGATCAGTGCGACCGGAGGCCGTGCAGCTCTAACTTAGTGCGTGATTCTCGTCTTTCTTTACTCTCCCCTCGGGGAGAGTCGGCCCGAAGGGCCGGAGAGGGGGACGACGCCTCGGGCACGATCACTCCCGGGCAACCCTCCCCAGGACGCTACGCGTCCGACCCTCCCGCGAGAACGGGAGGGTGAAGTGGATGTCCGCAGGTTTGTGAAGCGCAAAAGAGCGGTAGAACAAGCGGCGCCAGCAGCCACCCCTGTGCATACGATTTTCCCACGCCGCGCTGTTCCGGCCTACTTTCTCGCGAACAGCCAATCGCAATTCCAGGGAGGACGGCCATCAGCGGAATGGGTTAGCCCGGGATTATTCATGAAGATCGTGGCGAGAGGTTGTAAGTATTGTGGCAAGGAAGGTGAGCAATTCTTCCGCAGGCGTATTGAAGCAATACGTCGAGGGAGAATTGTGAAGCATGACGAAGCCACGGATGGACTTACGACCCTCGCAGCAGATCGCTCATGAATAATTCGGGTTAGCATCCGGTTTTGGGATGAACCGTGGGCTAACGCCCAGCGGCCTGATTTGGAGCGTAGCCGAACTCGCCAGCGTAGCCGAACTCGCCAGAGTTTGGCGGATTGCCGACCCCTCCGTTGAGGAAGTCAACCGCAGGTTAGCGGCCGAAACGATTGTTGTAATAGAACGGACCGCCCCGGTTGTAATTCACCGCGGGTTGCGTGTTGGCCCGCGCTGCATTGGCCGTATTGACAGGCGTATTGGTGTTGTTGGCCCGCACTACAGTTCCCGGGGCTGTTCCGGCAGCCGGATTTGACTCGTTGCCGGACTGAGCCCGTCGGCTGCTGAATCGCTTCGAGTGACCAGCGCGTTCCGCTGAGCCCAGTTTTCTTTACCCACTTCACTCCCGGGGCGAACAGGATCGAATCGATGTTCGAACTGTAGATGGCCGCTTTGCCCCAAGTTGTCTCCAAGATCAAACGGTCCATTTCGATGGCGCCGGTGATTGAATCTCCGTTTTGCAACACGACCGTGGTTGAACGGGACTCCTTCCTGAGCGAGCTTCACGGCCGGCCACTTCAGCGACCCGGAATGTCGGTTTGGCCGAACGACGTCTTGAGCTTCAATGTCGGCGTTTCGAGTAAAGCCCCGCCCAGTGTAAACGACTCGTCTCTCAAGTAGACAGTGACCTGCGCGGGAACGCACCGTCGGTAGCGCACTGGCCACCGGCGCCGGTGTCGGCGATGTCGCTCTCGATTCATCAACCACTGCCCGGGCTTCCGTTTCCCTGAGCAAAACAGGGGCGCAGTGCCCAAGACCCGTTAAGGCCACAAGGCTGGTCCGCCAAAGTGCTCTTGCCATTTGCTTTCTCCCCTCAGGACAGACGGTGGACTATCTTCCGCAACAACGGCTGCAACCACAACCAACCGTCCGGCTGCAGCCACCGATAGGTGCCATACGTGTAACCGCTGCTGCCTGTGCCACAATCGGCGGACCCGCCGCTGCCGACACTGCCGCCACCGCAGGGGTACTCGGTTGTTTCTACAACTTGAGGCACCATGCGGCAGACTTGAACCTCTTCCATCCTGACTACGGGGACCGGGACACTCACCGTGTAGGTTTCCGGTCTTCACGTCGGGAACCGTGTGATGGGTTGTGACCGTATAATTCTCCGTAGACGCCTCTGGCACCCGATACGAGTACGAGACTTCCTTCGTGCGTTTCTCCTGCGTGTAGCTGATAACGGGATAGGTCTCGCTGCGCGTCTCCTGGCGGTAGGTCAACTTCTTGCTGGTGCGCGTGCGAACTTGGTCCTGGTATTCCACCTTCTTACCCATGCGGGTGCGTGTCTCGCTCTGGTAGCTCACGACCTTCTTGGTACCCGTGCGAGTCTCCGGGCGATAGACGAGATAAGAACACTGAACGGGGACCTGTTCCGAGTGTTGCTCGTAGACCGTGTACTGGATCTCGGTCGTTTTCTGTGTTTGTTCCACGACCGGCACCTGCTCGGTCTTGACATTGGGAACCCAGACGCGATTGCAGACCGTCGTCGTGTTGGGTACGTAGTATCCGCCACCGCAGCCCCCGCAACCGCTGCAACCGCCGTTACACTGTCCACAGCCAGCGCAACCACCGCAGCCGCCACGGCGCTGACAACCATAGTAGTAGCCGCCACAGCCCTGCACTTCCGTAACTTGGTCTTCCCAGTGACCGTAGTCCTTGGTTACGGTCTGCATGCGGGTAACCGGCACGCAGTGCGTGACAGTTCGTGTCTTCGTCACCGGGACCGCGTTCGTGACCGTTCGCATCTGCGTCTCTGTTTCGACGTGGGGGGACGTTCACGGTGTAGTTGAACTCCTCGTCCTTCAGTACGGGGACTTGCACCGTGTATTGCTCTTCGACGTCTACCACCACCGGAACTTGGATCGTGTACTCTTCCTGGACGTCTTCGTACACCGGCACCGTCACCACCCGGTCAACCGTCTTTTCGGTCTGCACCGGTATGCTCACCGTGTACTCAATCGTTTTCGTCTCTGTCTTAGTGATCCAGTTGGTCGTTGCCCGGACGCGTTTCCTCGGTCACCGGAACCGTCTTGTGAACGACGTAGGAACGGGTGCGTTCTTCAGTCCGGTACTCGGTCGAACAGACCGCGCGGGTCTCCGTTTCGTACTTCGGCACCATCACGATACGAAGCCCCTTGATGGTTCCTGTCTCGATTGGCGTACGCGTGGAAACTGAAGATGTTGCTGGTCCGCAGTCGACTACGCCACCTGTTGAGGTCACGCCGGACCCTCCCCAAGCGACCGTGCCGCCGTGGACTCCTCCACAAACCTCCCCCGCAATTGGCACTACCCACAGGAGCCGCCCGAACGATAGACCATGCTCGAGCAGGGGTCGTAACAACCCCCGCACCGCGACCGTCGCCACCATCCGCCCGCCTCGACGTCCGCCGCGACAAAAAACGCAATGACTCCCACCCAAAATAGACCTGCCGCTCGACTCATCTACAGGCTCCTTCTCGTACAGCTAGGCAGAATGAGGACTATGAATCTGATAAATGCCGCCAAAATGCCCATGAAACGGTGTTCGGGCAAAATAGAGAAAGCAGGCGACGAGTTTATTGGCTGAGGAGTTTTTGTCAATTAGGATGATTGAGTATTTTGTGAAAAAAACATATTCTGCGTTGAATTGGTTGAATGGAGGCTTTTATGGAGGCCCTAAATCGCAGGCGATTGTCAGTTTGGGTAGTTTAGGGTGTTTAAGTTGAGTTTGTACGAGGTGAGCAGGCAGATGTCATCGATCAGTCTGGCCTTTCGATTGACCGCCGTGTGGATCTGGACGGGTGTTGTAGCCACGTTCGTGACGTTCATGGCGGCGGCCTGCTCCTGCCCAGAACGCCGCGGAGCCGGTGGTGGCGCGCGTCCAAATGCAGCTGATGAAACAGGACGAGGTGATTGACGTCATCCAAAAGGGTGACTTGCTGACGGTGGTCAAGGAGAACGAAAAGGCCTACTCGATCCTGACTTTCAACGGGCATCGCGGTGCGGTTGCCAAGGTCAATGCCGTGAAGCTTGCGGAGGCGGTCGAGATCTACAGCGAGTTGATCAAGGAGAGACCTGAGGAAGGGCGGCTCTACATTCTTCGCGCTCCGGCTTGGTGGGCGCGCGGCGAGGAACGGCGGGCCCTGGCCGATTACGACAAGGCGATCGAGCTTGGTTACACCGAGGCTCACGCCTACTCAAGTCGCGGTTTGTTCCATGCGGCCCTGGGCAACTATGAGCAAGCGATCGCCGACTACGGGACGGCCATCGAACGAGGTGAAGACGATGACATTGAGACCGCGCTGGTTAATCGGGCGGCGGTCTACATGTCGCAGGGCAGGCACGAGTTGGCTATCGGCGACTACACAGAGGCGATTCGCCGCAACCCGAAGAAAGCCAGTTCCTACCAACAGCGAGCCGTAGCCTTGAAGCTAAGTGGCGAGCTACCACAAGCGATTGACGATTTCACCCGCGCCATCACTCTGGACGGCAAGAACCTCGCGGCTTGGATGGGACGAGGGTTTGTTTGGTTTCAACTCGAAAAGAGCGAGCGTGCGGTAGCAGACTTTTCAGCGGTTATTGAGCTCAATCCGAATGTGGCCGAGGCTTATAACAACCGCGGCTACAACTTGCAGCTGCTGGGCGAATACGAAAAAGCGTTGGCTGACTATGATCGAGCCATCGAGCTCGCTCCGAACCACCGCCTGGCCTTTCAGAATAAGGCCTGGTTGCTCTCTGCTGCTGAAGACGAGTTCATTCGCGACGGCAAACAAGCGATCGCTGCGGCGACTAAGGCGTGCGAGCTAAGCCAGTTCAAGGACCTCGGTGATGTCAAGGCTCTAGCTGCAGCCTTCGCTGAAGACGGCCAGTTCGAGAAAGCGATTGGCTGGCAGGAACAAGTCGTGGGTAAGCTTACTGGCGAAGCTCAGAAGTTCGAGCGGAGAGTGCTCGGACGTTACCGCGCCCGGCAGCCGTTCCGTGTCTCCGAGCTGTAGTCTTGCTGCGTTCCTTGAGGAGGGCAGGGTGAGGGGGATGAATATCGGCAACTTCAACTTATTGTTGGACGACTCCTAAGGCAGGGGCCACTCTCGGTCAGTCATCGCCGTCGCAGCATCTCCTGCCGGTACCGGCTCATCACGTCCGACCGCAACAGAAGTCCGACCAGCCGGCGGGAGTCGCCGTGGCCGGTCTCCACCGGCAGCGTTTCGATGTCGCGGCTGCCGAAATCTCGCATTGCTTCCAACAGATTGTCATCCGGTGAAACCGCGAGGGGCAACTTCATGGCGACATCATCCGCGTTTAACAGGTTGGTCGAGATGTCCGAATCCAAGACGCGGTGCAGGTCTTCGGGGCGAATGATACCGACCAACTTCCCCTCTTCTCCCATCACGGGCAGGCTCTCGAGATGCGGGTGGGCGCGGGCAACACGAACGATCTGGGTCACGGTATCCGTGTGTGAAACGGTGGGAAAGTCGTGGACCATGACGTCCCGGACACGGACATGCTCCAGATGGTGCATATCCAGCCCGCGCGCCGTTGATTCCCCCCGCCGGCTCAGCTTCTTGTCGTAGATGCTCTCCGGGTCGATGACGCGCGCCACCAGGCTGGAAAGTCCGGCAGCGGCCATAATCGGCAGGATGATTCGATAGTCTCCCGTCATCTCGTACACGATCAGGATTGCGCTTAGTAAACCGTGGGTCGCGCCCGCGACAACCGCTCCCATGCCCACGATGGCATAGACGCCGGGATTCGCGCTGATGCCAGGGATGATCAGGTTGCAGACAAGCCCGAACGACGCTCCCACAGCGGCACCCAGGAACAAAGATGGAGCGAAGATACCTCCCGACCCTCCCCCCGCTAGTGTCAGACTTGTCAGCAGCGGCTTTAGTAGGATTAAGGGCAGCAACCATATCAGCTCTGTACGCATCCGCCGGCCATCCAGCACGATCGGCCCGGATTGGTTTGCGTCTGCGGTCTGATGAGCAGAGATCTCGCCCGCAGTCTTGCCAGTCGCGACCGGTTTCAGCTCGTTTTCTAGATGCAGCGCTCGGTCGACGACCTCATAGCCGACACCCATCAGGCCAGGGGCACTAACCTGGCGATCGGGCGCCGAGGCGATCTTGGGTAGCACTAACTCGTAGGTAACCGCAATTCCACCGACCAGCGCTCCCAGCAACAAAGCGCGGCGCCACCAGTTTTGAATGTGCCGCTGGCTCAGATCCTCCAGGGCGTACAGCAACTTGATGAACAACACGGAGACGATCCCGCAGAGTAGGCCTAGCAGAATATAGGTAGGCAGCCTCTCCCAAGCGCCGACAAACTGGTAGTGCAACTCGCCGAAAGCGGGGCTCCAGCCGCCTGTCCGGGCATGCACGACATCGGCGATCACACTGGCAATGACAATGGGTGTCAGACTCTCCACGGCAAAGTTGCCGAGGATAATCTCGCTAGCAAACATCACCCCGGCCAAGGGAGCGTTGAACGTTGCGCTGATGCCAGCAGCGGCTCCTGCAGCGACCAGTACTTTCAATTGGCCGGCGGAAAGTTTGAACCACTGACCGGTCAAGCTGCCGAGGGCCGAACCAATCTGTACGATCGGCCCCTCGCGGCCGACCGATCCGCCCGTCCCGATACACAGCGCGCTGGCCAGGATCTTCACAGCGGAAACGCGTGGCCGAATAACTCCGTCGTGCCGTGCCACGGCCGTGACCACCTCAGGCACGCCGTGGCCGCCAGCCTCCGGAGCAAAACGTCGGGTGATCCAAGACACCAACCACAGGCCGACAGCAGGTGTGGCCGCCAACAACAGCCAGTACGTCCACTGTGACGCAGTTCGACCGTATATCGACTCGATCGTCCCGCTGCTGACCAGTTCGATCAGCCAAGTGAAGAACATCGCACAATAGCCCGCAGCGACACCAATCATGCAGGCCAGCACAATCACCAATGGGGCAGTGGGAATCCGGCCACGGCCGAGGCGATCCAAGATGCTCTGGTGGAAACGGCGGACTCTCAAACGCACACGGTTGCTCGTCATGCCTGCTCTGAACGACTGATGATTTCCCTAGCGGCACGAGGCCCGCTGGCTGCACACGACACGATCCTAGCGAGTATAGCGTGGAGCAGCGGTGTCAGGTACGGAGACGTTGTGTCTCAAGCTAAAAGGAGCGGCGACAAGCTCGGCATTGGTCGAGCCCGTTGACTCGTACGAACGGTGCCAGGTGAGGGTGAGCCGCTAAGGGCTGCCTGTAGCCGAATTCGCCAGAATTTGGGCGAATCGTTATGGATCTCTCGTAGCCGAATTCGCCAGAATTTGGACGAATCAGCTGTCCGCCAAACTCTGGCGAGTTCGGCTACGCTCCTGCGCGAGCTGCCTCGTGCGCACGCGGCCTGTTGATTTTCTCAACAGCCGAGCCGCGAAGAACTCTGTTCTGAGCTTGGTGAGGTTGAAAAACGCCAGGACGGTGTTTTTCAACAGGCAGCCAGCTCACGAAGCGTTCGGAGCGGAAGGCACGGTGCTCAGCTGTGACAACACTTGCAGAACGCCGTTCAGGTGTGCCAAGCGGGGACCGAAACGATCGACGAATTCATTCAACATAAACTCGCCGTCCAGCAAACAGTCTTCGTTTTCAAGTACTTCTTCGGTGAGGTTTTGCAGGAACTGGGTCTGCACTCGACTCAACGTCTCGGCGGCCGTCCGGCAGCACTTGGCCAAGTCCGGATTAGCCTCCTTCCATTGCCCAAGCTCTACAGCTCGCTGACGTTGCGCAGCATTCTGCTGTTCAACAAAGTCCTCAAGTAACTTATTCTGCTTCGTCTGAACGGCGATCAGCTGGCGAAGCAAGTTGACAACAGCAGTTTCGTGGTCAAATCCAGCGGGTGCGTCATCCCCAGCTGGGTCAGCTGAGACATCGATGCGGAACACGGGGTACTGGTTCGAGTCTTGCGACATTATGCAGAATTCCTCCCTCACTAAGGCTCTTCTAGTATAAACGATCGTCCACCAGTGTCGAGTCTCTGCCGCTGGTACGTGAATTCGCCGGTGCGGCAAGACGGGACGCGGTACACGTTTCCAGGCCGACAAAGCCGTTAAAGTCAACGAGTCGCTCCACCCGATGCAAACCGAGGGAAGGGTCACCCGCGGCACTTGCGGTGACAGCTAGCCCGGCCGTTTGGTGGGCTAGCAGCGAATCAGTTGGCTCGATTGACGCAGCTTGCTAGAGAAACGCCACGGATGTCCACGCCTGACGCGAAGTCGTTGCCATCGATTGGCTTTCTCACGGTACGTCAGTACGAAGATCTGGGGTTGATTGGAGGCTACTTGATCCTCAACACGCAGGGCAGGCCACTCGAGTTTCACTGTACAGCTCCGGTGAGACCCAATCGTGCGCAACAGATTCTCTACGGGCCGACGCTGGGACCATATCTCTACGGCGAGCAGATCGGCCAGGCGTTGGTAGAGAAGGGGAAGCTTGCACCGATGTTCATCTGTACGGATGTCGAAGACGTGCTCGCGCTGCGAGAGCATGTGCAACAACCCGTCGTCTTCGTGGCCAGGGAGCTCGAGGAGCGGGTCGCTCAGCGCCGGTTGGATTCGCCACATCACTCTGTGGAAGGTCACCTGACCAAGTTCGAACTCGAAGGACACTCCGTGGCAGTTTCGCACCGGCATCCAGAGGATGCTCGGCAAGTGCAGGAGCGTTGGACGGCGCATGCCGGAGAACTTGATCTGGCAGAACCATTTTCACGCTTGAACGAGGCGATTGAGGAGACGCAGAGCGGAGCGAGCCGTGCCTGATCCACTTCGTTTCGGGGTCGCACAGAAACTAGGGCTGCGGAGAGGGCAATCGGGTTGTCGGACAGTCGTCACTCAGCTAGGCACTGCATCGGACATCTAACTCTCCCAAACAGGGGCTTACCACGGTTTTGAGACGACCGGCAGCAATTCAGCACGATACGCTCGACCGGGGGACGGGTCCGGTTCCCATCGAGATCTACGCCACCGGTTGGGGCAAGGCGGTGAGCCGCCCGACGAAGGTGGACGTAACGTCCGAAACGCTGGAGATCGCTCGGCCACCGACGATCTCTCTGCAGATTCGGTCCAAGCAACTCAAGGTTGCCAGCCTTGTCTTTCCGACTACCGCAGCATCAACAGCGACGGAGCCGACTTCTGCGCAGCCGGCCGCTGTAAACCGCTCGGCGCCGCGACCGGCGAAAGGGACGCGTGTCCGACCGCCAGTCGACACGATTAAACTCGAGGACCGGCTTTACTATCTCTTGCAGCCTCCACTGGAGACGATTCTGGCTTCGAGCACGTGCCATCTGCCGTTCGAACCGTTCCCCTACCAGTATGAAGGGATTGCCTTCCTGTTCCCTCGTTTCTCGGCGATTCTGGCCGACGAGATGGGACTCGGCAAGACGATGCAAGCGATCACAGCCATCCGTCTGTTGTTACGGGCGGGTGAGCTGAGGCAGGTGTTGCTGATCTGTCCCAAGCCGCTGGTAAGCAACTGGCGACGTGAGTTTGAAACGTGGGCCGGCGAAATTCCACTCTGTATCATCGCGGGCAAGCAGGCTCGGCGTCGTTGGCAGTGGCTTAGCGCCGACGCCCCCGTCAAAGTTGCCAACTACGAACTGCTGATGCGCGACGCAGACGTGCTTTTGGATGCTGAAAATCACTTCGACCTGGTCGTGCTGGACGAGGCCCAGCGAATTAAGAATCGGTCCAGCACGACCAGCCAGATCACCCGTGCCATCCCACGCTCCAGGAGTTGGGCGCTGACCGGCACGCCAGTGGAAAACAGCACGGAGGACCTGGTCGGGATCTTCGACTTCCTCGCACCGGGGTACCTGCATTCGGGAATGACGCCGCGGCAGATGGCTCAGGCGGCAGGTGACTATATTCTGCGGCGGACCAAGGACATGGTGCTAGCCGATCTGCCTCCCAAACTGTTCCGGGACGCCGAAATCGACCTGGCTCCTGCCCAGTGGGAGTCGTATCGCATTGCGGAAAACGAAGGCATCGTGCGTCTCGAAGGAATGGGCCAGGAGCTGACGATCCAGCACGTCTTCGAGCTCGTGCTGCGGCTAAAGCAAATCTGCAACTTCGATCCGCTCTCAGGGGAAAGCTCTAAACTCGAGCGGCTAGAAGCGGACCTCGAGGAGGTGGCCGCCAGCGGCCAGAAGGCAATCGTCTTTAGCCAATGGGTCGCCACTCTGGAGCGTCTGAAAGATCGGCTGAGGCGCTTTGGTCCCTTGGAATACCACGGACGAGTACCGTCAGCGAAGCGAGAGCACGTGATCGACCGTTTTCGCAATGATCCGAAATCGCACTTGATTCTGATGAGCTATGGCGCCGGAAGTGTTGGCCTTAACCTCCAGTTTTGCGGATACGTGTTTCTGTTCGACCGCTGGTGGAACCCGGCCATCGAAGACCAAGCCATCAACCGCGCTCACCGCATCGGCGCCGAGGGGCCGGTCACGGTTACACGGATGTTGACACTGGGTACGATCGAGGAGCGAATCAATCAGGTGTTGGCGGAAAAACGCGAGCTGTTTGAGATCATCCTCGGACAAACCGAGTCACCCGCCAACTTGCGCATGACCCAGTCTGAGATTTTCGGCCTGTTCAACCTCACCACGCCGGGCTCCCAAGCGGCGGCGTGAGCGAGGCACTTTGGAAGTCGCGGCGCTTCGGGGTGAGGTGCTTGGGAGGGCGAGGCACGTGGGAGGGCGAGGCTCCTGCCGAGCCGAAGGACATCGGGAGTGCTGGTTACGGTGGGAACCGTGGGCTAACGCCCAGCGGCTGATTTTGCGCGGCGCCACCACAATATGCCGAAGCCGAAGTTCAATCCTCGATCAGCCGGCACGCGTTAGCGTCCGGTTGGCCTCGTCAGTCAGGTTTTGCTCCAGGAGATCGGCGCTGAGGGCGTGCTCATGCGCGTCGAGTCGAACCGAACCGTGGGCTAACGCCCAGCGGCTGATGTTGTGCGGCGCCACCAACATCATGCCCCACAGGCCTCTCTACTGGATGATCTCCCGGCGATGGTTGACATAATCCCACACCACGTAGCGGTCGAGGTCCTTGCCTGCGGTGAAAAAGACTCTGCCACGCGTCGACTCGGCGAGCCGATAGGCGAAGCGTATGTCCTCTTCCGACTGAGACCAGCTCGGTACGAGAAATAGATTAATAGTGACCCCCTCCCGTTGGCAGAGCAGTCCTTCACGCATCGTTGCTTCCTCGGTAAGCGGGTCGGGCGGGTAGAGCAGGTAGAGCATCGAGCCGTCGAAGTGCGACGTCGGCAGGCCGTCGGTGATCAAGATGACCTGTCGATTCGGTGTGTCTTGGTTGACTAGTAGTTGCCGAGCCAACTGCAGCGAATGCTGGATGTTGGTGAAATGGGGCGGGAGTTGAAACTCGCTAATCTCGTCGTTCGACATATCGATCTTGTACCGTACGACGGGGTCGTGAACGGTGACCGGCTTGGGCAGGAGGTTGATGATCTCACCGGCCTGGCAGAGTTTGGCAAAAGTGTACATCTCGATGAAACCCAAGTAGTCGCCGGGATATTCGCTCTGAATCAGTCCCTGCAGCGCCAAAGCCATCCGTTTGACGTTGATGTACTGACCCTCATAGCGCATTGAACCACTCATGTCCATGATCACGACGGTTGCGCACTTGGGTGTGTTCCGGGTGCGATGAACTTCGATATCCTCTGTCTTCAGACGCAACGGCAATTTGGGACCCTGACGCAGTAGCGCGTTGACGAAGGACTGGGGAATGTCCATGTGGGCGATCGAATCGCCAAATTCGTAGTCCTTAGTTTGTTGGATCTCTACAGCACCCTCGCCCGCGATGGGGCCCGAATGCCGTCCGGTACGAGAGGGTTCGAGATGGCTGAAGATCCGTTCCAGCAACTTACCCTGAAACAGCCGGTAGGCCTGAGGCGTTAAGCGAAAACCTTGTCCGTCGCGCTGCAACCCTTGCTGTTCAGCCATCTCGGCAATCAGGTCCTCAACCTGCCGCTGCAGCTCCTGTAACGTCTCCAGGTCACCTGGTTCGGTGAACTCGGCTAAGGCTGCCAGGTCGATGACGGCGATTTGGGCCGTTTCGCGCGCATTCTCGAGCTGCTCGAGCAGTTCGTCGATCTTTTCGAGTTCCGCCTTAATTGCCAGAGCTTCTTCGACGGTGAGGGCAGTAGAGCCAGTAAAGTCGTAGCGCGCTGCCAGCTCTTCGATCTGGTATTTGTTGCCCAGCGACTCGATCAGCTGTACGAGCCCCCGAGCAAAGACGGAACGCTCGCCGTCAACGGCGTACCACAGCCGCTCTAGGTCATAGATTTGCTCCTCTTCAACCGCGGCTGTGAAGCGGGCTCGCAAAGCCCGAGGAGGATTCAGACGTAGCGCAGTACTGCGGTATGCTTTGTGCGCCCGAGCGGCTACCGAATCGGTCTCGTACTTCGCCAGGATCTTTCGCTTGCGTTCCAGCAACATGGCGATCAGCGCATCGATACTGGGCCCAAGACCCGCGATCTGATCGGGATCGATACGAATGGCCCGCGCCAGCTCTTCCTCAGTCAGCCGCCGCATGCTACCGAACATCAACATATGCTCGAAGGCCGGCGACACAGCATCGGGAGGCGGTTCTGAGGGATTTGGAAACTGCCGCGGATCATACTTCTGGTAGGTGTGAATCACACCACCGAGTGTCTCACGCTTGGCCATGGGTCTGGACCTCGATAACTGCAGCTGCCGGTGTGACCAATGCCAGTGACGCGCAGGTCGTAGCGCTGATCAGGATCAAGTTTGGCAGCCTAGCCCGAATTATTCATGAGCGATCTACTGCGAGGTCGTAAGTCCATCCGTGGCTTCGTCATGCTTCACAATTCTCCCTCGGCGTATTGCTTCAATACGCCTGCGGAAGAATTGCTCGCCTTCCTTGCCACGAACGTTACTTACAACCTCTCGCGACGATCTTCATGAATAATCCGGGCTATAGAATCTCGTAAGTCATGCTGCCGTGGTGTTGGGCTCGCGAAATACGGTTCCCCGCATGGAGGCCGGCCAGGATGAACTCGACACACGAAGCTCGTACCGCAGCGTCGGCTGCCGCGTTGACCTCGAATGCCTTTTCCCAGACCGGAGGCACACGCTTTAGACGCTGCGCATACTGCTGCGAGGGCAGCATGTCGCCCACTTCGATCTTGACGCCTTTGGCAAAGATCTCGGCGATGGAGTCCAATCCGTGCTTATCGACATATTCGTGGAAGACCACACCAATCGCCTCGGCAAGTACGGCGTCCAGCACCTGCTTCTCGGACATCTGATGGCTGCCCATCATGTCCAGCTCTAATTTGCCCAGCGATGATGAATAGAGATGGCCCAAGTCGCTGATTCGTGGAACGGCGGGTCGCTCGCCCAGTACGACGCCCCGCTGCCGAGCCGCCGCGACCATTGTTCGGTAGTTGGCGATGCTGAATCGAGCGCTGACACCAGACTGATGATCGATGAATTTCGATTTTCTTGCCTGGACGGTTGTCTCCTCGATGATCTCTTTCATGAAGTAGGGTACGAGCACGGGGTACTCGGTATCGGCCTCGATCCCGGCCTCTTGTTCTGTGATCTGAATTCCCAGATCCCGGTCGCGAGGGTAGTGGGTGTGGATCACCGACCCAATGCGATCCTTCAGCTGGGGGATCACCTTGCCACTGCGGTTGTAGGTGGCCGGGTTTGCGGAGAAGAGGATCAGTACGTCGAGCTCGAAGCGGATCGGATAACCACGGATTTGGACGTCGCGTTCTTCGAGGATATTGAACAGCCCCACCTGGACCAGCTCGTCCAGTTCCGGTAGCTCGTTCATGGCGAAGATGCCCCGGTGCATGCGGGGTATCAGGCCGAAGTGCAGTGCTTGTTCCGCCGACATGCTCGTCCCGCCGGCGAGTTTCGCAGGATCAATTTCGCCAATGATATCGGCGAACTTTGTGCCGGGAGACAGTCTTTCAACATAGCGCTGATCGCGGGACCACCAGGAAATCGGTACCTTTTCGTCGGCGTGCTCGGCCAAGAAGTCCCGGCAAACTTGGCTGATCGGCGCTGTGGGGTCGTCGTGCACCGGCGCTCCGGCTACATCAACGAAAGGAATTTCATCATCCAGAAACCGAACGAGCGATCGCATCAGGCGGCTTTTGGCTTGCCCCTTTTCACCCAAGCACAACATATCGTGGCCCGCGATCAGCGCCAGATTGATTTCTGGGATCACCGTGCTGTCGTATCCCACGATGCCGGGGAACAACTCGTCGCCGTTGGAGAGCATCCGGAGGAAATTGTCTCGCAGCTCCTGCTTAACGGTCTTAGATCTCCAGCCACTATCCCGTAGTTCGCGCAGATTCGTCGGTCTTGTGCCTGTGGTTGCCATATCGGAAATGCCCGGGGGATTCATCTCATAGAGCGTCTACTCATCCGTCACGCAGCCCAGGGAAGCCGAGGTGACGTTCTTGATGTACTTGTAGAGCGTGCCGCGCGTGGCTTTGAAAGGTGGTGCCTGCCAGCTCTCGCGGCGGTCTGCCAGCTGCTGCTCGGTCAGCCCCACGTCGATCCGCCGCTGTTGTGCATCAATGGTTATCTTGTCGCCGTCGTTGACCAAAGCAATGGGACCGCCCTCTTGGGCTTCGGGTGTTACATGCCCCACGATAAAGCCGTGCGATCCTCCCGAGAATCGTCCGTCTGTCATCAACGCTACGTGTTCACCTAAGCCTGCACCCATGATTGCCGAAGTGGGTGTCAGCATCTCCGGCATCCCGGGCCCTCCTTTGGGGCCTTCGTAGCGAATGATGATCACGTCACCTTTTTGGATCTGGTTCTTCTCCAACGCGGCGAGCATCTCCTCTTCGGAGTCGAAGACGCGCGCTGTCCCCTCGAAACGCAACCCCTCTTTGCCAGTGATCTTGGCAACCGCGCCTTCAGGGGCCAAGTTGCCTTTCAAGATTTGAATGTGTCCGGATGGCTTGATGGGATCGGCCAGCGTTTTCACGATCTCCTGGCCCTCGGCAAGCCCCGGGAGGGACTCTAGGTTTTCAGCCAGCGTGCGGCCCGTCACTGTCAAGCAGTCGCCGTCTAAGAGCCCTTCCGCGAGTAGGTACTTCATGACCGCCGGAGTGCCACCTACGCCGTGCAAGTCCTCCTGAACGTACTTGCCGCTCGGCTTCAGGTCGGCGAGATAGGGCACTCGATCGCTGACTGCTTGGAAGTCGTCGATGGTCAATGGCACCTCGACGGCACGGGCCATGGCTATCAAATGCAACACTGCGTTGGTCGAGCCACCGAGTGCCATTACGACAACCATGGCGTTCTCAAATGCCGCGCGTGTCATGATGTCGCGGGGTTTGATGTCGCGTTCCATGAGCACGCGGATGGCGCGACCCGCTGCCACGCACTCCTCCTGTTTTGCGGGATCTTCAGCGGGGATCGAGGCGCTGTAGGGCAGCGACATGCCCAAGGCCTCGATGGCACTGGCCATCGTATTGGCGGTGTACATCCCGCCGCAGGCTCCCGCGCCTGGGCAGCTGACGCGGACGATCGCCTGCCGCTGCTCCTCCGTAATCGCGCCAGCCAGCAGCTCGCCGTAGGACTGGAACGCCGAGACAATATCGCGAGGCGTTTCGGTCTCGGGAGCCTGGGCGTCGCGAAAACTCGTACAACCCGGCTTGATCGTCCCGCCGTAGACCATGATGGCTGGTCGATTGACTCTGCCCATTGCGATCAAGCAACCGGGCATGTTCTTGTCACAGCCGGGGAGGGTGATCAGGGCATCGTACCATTGCCCGCCCATCACCGTTTCGATGGAGTCCGCGATCAGGTCTCGTGACTGTAATGAGTAGCTCATTCCCTCGGTGCCCATCGAGATTCCATCGCTGACACCGACCGTGTTGAAACGCATCCCGACCAGATCCACCTGCTGGACACCCTGCTTGACTTGGTCCGCCAGGTCCAACAGGTGCATGTTGCAGGTGTTGCCTTCATACCACACGCTGGCGATGCCGACCTGTGCCTTGTTCATCTCTTCGGTGGTCATGCCCGTTCCGTATAGCATGGCCTGCGAGGCACCCTGGCTTTTTGGCTGCGTAATCCGCTTGCTGAATCTATTTAGCTCTTGGCTCATCGTGGTTCCTTAGTTTTGTGACTCGCATTCTAGTCGCGACCGATTGTAACTTGTAGGGCCGAGTTGGTACTTGTTGACCGAGCGTGATTTCGACGACATCAGCCGCTAGGCCGGATTATTCATGAAGATCGTGGCGAGAGGTTGTAAGTACGTTCGTGGCAAGGAAGGCGAGCAATTCTTCCGCAGGCGTATTGAAGCAATACGTCGAGGGAGAATTGTGAAGCACGACGAAGCCACGGATGGACTTACGACCTCGCAGCAGATCGCTCATGAATAATTCGGGCTAGGCATTAGCCCACGGTGACTACAAACCGGACGCTAACGCATTCCGGCTGATTTTTTTGTCCTATAATTCAAGACCCGTTGATGAGTTATCAGGCCCTCGTCGGGTGGCGCCGCCGCGGACAAGTTTTCGGTCGGCTGGCTACTCGGGGTTTTGCGTGTGTTCGCCGGTCATCGGGACAAAGGCGACTGGAATCACCGAGCGGCGATGGATGGTCCCATCCTGTCTTCTTTCCACGACCAGTAGCTGTTGTGCGACTTTCCCAACGGGAATCACCAGCTTACCGCCCGGCGCCAGCTGCTCGATCAGCGGTGCAGGAACATGGTCGGGTGCCGCCGCCACGATGATCAAATCAAACGGCGCTTCTTCGATCCATCCCAGATAACCGTCGCCGTGACGTACAGTGACATGCTCATAGTGGGCTAGACGTTCACGAGCCTCGTTGGCCAGTGGCTCCACAATCTCGATGCTGAAAACGCGCGCGCATAACTCTGCCAGCACCGCTGCTTGATACCCCGAACCGGTCCCTACGTCTAACGCCTTGCTCGTCGGCTTCGGTTCAGCGAGCTGGGTCATCAGCGCGACAATATAGGGTTGCGAGATCGTCTGTTCGTGCTCGATCGGCAGGGCCCGATCTGAGTAGGCTCGTGCAAGATGTTCTTTGAGTACGTAGTGGTGGCGCGGCACGCGTAGCATTGCGGCGAGCACTTGGGGATTGGTGATATCACGCCCCTGCAGCTGTCGTTGGACCATTTTCCTACGCAGTTCGGTGAAAGCACGTTCCTCCGCTGTGTCGTCGGACGTTCCCGTAGCGTCCGTAGTCGCTGTGGCCGGAGGCGGTGTCGAGGGATCATCATTCATAGGCAAAGTGTCCCGAAAACGGACGGCGACCCAAAGAAATGTCGCGGCGACCACCAGCAGGGTCAGCAGAGGGCCACCATAACGCCACTTTCCAGCCGCCACTTGCTATTCGCCTTTGTTAGGGGAATGACGCCTCATGCGGCACGTTCGCGTCCGCTCGACCGACCGTTCGCCCGCCAGACCGGCTTGCCTTTACACTAGGCCAAATCGCAGCTTATAGTGAAATAAGATAGCGGCCGGTTGCCGTCCACTGCTGGGTTGGTTCCGGTTGCAAGTTCCTACTGCAAGTCACAGCCTCCGTTCTTGGCGCGACGCCTCGTCCCAGAAATCGTTTGCTACAGGTGACCTATGCCGCAAGCAGTCGTCGACCCTGAGGAGCTGCGTCGTTTTGCCCAGCGCCTCAAGAGATTCAACAGCGACCTGCAGAATCAAACCACGGTGTTGGCCAATCAATTGGCGGCGCTCGGCAGCACCTGGCGCGACCAAGAGCACCAGAAATTTGTGGAACAGTTTGAACAACACATGAAAATGATCGGCCGGTTTGCCGACGCCACGGATCAGTATATCCCCTATTTGGTTCGCAAAGCAGAGCACATCGAAGACTACCTGCAGAAATAACGCTGTGCATCCATCTGGGCACGCTCCAGCAACACCGTGTGCCCCGCGTGCCCGGTTGTGTGGCCCCATTCGTTAGGTCTGGTGACTTACGTCCAACTGTGAACGACTCGTCTGCCAACGTGACCGCGATCGACGCCGTGCGAGAGTTTCGCACGGCGCTGCTCAACTTTGAGGGTGATATCCGTCAAGCGCTGACGCTACTTTCGTTGGAAGTCCGCCGGGCGGTTGACTGGATAGAAATTGACCGGCTGCGCTATTGGCCAGTTGAAATCCGGCGTGCCGATGAGGCACTGCGGCAGGCCCGCAACGACCTAGAACGCTGCCAACTGAAATACGGATCCGAAGAAGCACCTTCTTGCTACGAACAAAAGAAGGCGGTTGCACGAGCGGTTCAGCGAGCGCGGCTGTGCGAGCAGAAGTTGCGGGCCACCAAACGCTGGACCCGCACTCTACGACAGGAATTGAACGAATTCGAGGGACAGTTAGCGAAAATGAACAATTGGCTGGATGCCGATTTACCACGGGCTGTCGCCGCCTTGGAGAGAATGCTCGGCGCATTGGACAAGTACACTGCGGCGACGCAAACTCAAGTCGAGTCATCTTCTGAAAGTGACCCGCCTGGCTGAGACTCGAAGTCGCTGATCAGTTCAGTAAGTCATGCGTATTTGCGATCTACAGACCGCCAGAATCCAAGTTTCGCACGCAGCGAAGAGACTGCGCGAGCAATGGGCCGTTACCGAAGAGCACTGGCGCGATAGTAACTGCGAGGCCTTTCGGCAACTGTATTTGCAACCGCTGACGCCGCAGGTGACGCTGCTGATGGCAGCAGTTCAGCAACTGGCCGACGTGCTCGAGCAGGCAGAACGCGAGTGCAGCGACGAGGAGTGCTCGGAAGGGTAGGCTGGCGGCATGACGCCACCTCGAACGTGAACTCCAAGGGATGCGGACGGCGTCGACTCAGATAGACGTGTGGTGTGCGACTTGATCGCAACATCGTATCGGACGTAGGTTGCCGATGGAACAGTTTTCCCAAGAGCGCCAGAGTTCGGTGATCGAGCGGCTGAACGAGGTAGTCGCCGAGAGAGACCGATCGGAAGCCTCCCTCCGCGCAACGCACAGCAACCGGGACGAAACCGCAGAGGCCCAATTCGTTGCCGACCGAGAACGCCTCGAAGCAGAATATCGATCAGAGAAGGAGCAGTGCTCGAAGGCTCAAACGGTTCGCCTGGCCGCCATTGCCAACGACTACGAGCGGGCGTTTGAGGTTGTCAAGAACGAGTGTGACGTCGCAGCGCGTGAAGTGACCGAGCGCGTCGAGTCTGCTTTGTCACAAGCCCAGCAGGCCCACAAGCAGGCCTACGAACGCGCCGAGCAAGTCTATGCTCAGGAGGTCGAAGCGGCGACTCGCGTGCTGCAAGAGAAAACCACAAAGATCTCGGCGGAGCGAGAAGAGCTGGAGGCGCTCGCAGCCTCGCTTGACAAGATCCTCCGACAAAGGCGCTGCCGCAGGGCGGCTACAGCGTTGCCGGAGTTGTCAGCGGCCGTTAACAACCGGCCGGCCGCTTTCTTTAAAGAGCAGCTTTCGGCTGCCAAGCTGACGCTCTCCACCTTCCCGCAGCAGAGGGCTGCGCGTTTTCTCGGTAGCGGCGGGCCGTTCGTGATCTTTATCTTCACCTGGATCCTGGCGATTGTCATTGCCACGTTGGTCACGCAGATCGGTTGGCCCTGGGTGATCGCAACCGGCGCAGTAGCTTTGGGCGTGGCCACGATCGTCTATGTGCTGCTACGGCCGATCGTCGTGCGCCAGACACTGGCGCTCTGTCAGCAGATGCGACAGCATCAGCTGAACGCGCAGCACGCCCTGGACGGCTGCCGAGCTCTAGCCGGTGCGGAGGCGGACCAGAGGCGATATGCGCAGAAGCAGCAAAGGCAGCAGCAACGGCAAGACGCTGATCGCCTGTTGCAGCAGCGCGCGGCCGAGCTCCAGGCCGAAAAGGACTCGCTGTTGAAGGATCTTGCCGAGCGTCTGCAGACACGCCGCAAGGAACTGGCCCACGTTCGCAGCAGCCAGCAGCGAGCCGTTAATGACGAGTTCGAGCAGCAGTTCGAGCAGCTGCAGGAACGGTTCGATCTGCAAACGAACGAACTCAAGCAAAAACATGGCGACCACGTTGATAGCAGTAGTCAGGCCTTTGCCCGCAGCCGTGAGCGGGCTGCGGCGCGGTGGGAGGACGGTTATGGGGAGTTCCTGCGGGCAGCCGAGGCGGCTCGCGACTACTGCGATCAGCACTTTCCCCGCTGGGACGTGGAGTTGCCGCAGGGATGGGCGCCACCGAGTCAGTCGACGCCGGTTGTCCGTTTTGGTGAGTTCCTGGTGCGCGTGCGCGACGTTGATCACGGTGCCGGCGAGTTGCCCGCCGACCAGGCCAGTACTTTGCTTCCAGCCGTTCATTCGTTTGCTTCTCGACCCGCGTTGTTGTGGCAGGCCTGGGGCGAAGGTCGAGATGCCGCGAACCGTTCCATGCGAAATGTCATGCTGCGGCTGCTAACTTCGCTGCCCCCAGGTAAGACCCGCTACACGATTATCGACCCAGTTGGACTTGGACAGAATTTCTCCGCGTTTATGCATCTCGCCGACTTTGATGAGAAGTTGGTGTCCCACCGCATCTGGACTGATCCCGCCCATATCAACCAGCGATTGACCAATCTCACAGAGCACATGGAGGATATCATCCAGACGTATCTGCGGAACGAATACGAGACCATCGACCAATACAACCAATACGCGGGTGAGGTGGCCGAACCATTTCACGTGCTCTCGATCGCCAACTTTCCGGCAGGATTCTCCGATGAAGCTGCTGCCCGCTTGCTCAGCATCGTCAACAGCGGCGTTCAATGCGGGGTCTTCACGGTGATCAGCCTGGACTCGAAGCTCGAACTGCCGCGAGGGTTTGAATTGGCCGACTTAGAGAATCAGGCGGTGACTCTCCAGTGGCATGGGACGGGATTCCGCTGGCTGGATCCAGTACTGCAGGAACTGGAGCTGACGTTGGACGAACCCCCTCCCGAAGAACACTTCACGACGCTCGTTTGTGAGGTCGGACAGCGTGCCCAGGAGGCGAATCGAGTCGAAGTCCCCTTTGCTACCGTTGCTCCTCCAGAGCAGGAGTGGTGGAGCGAGGATAGCCGGGCGGCGCTGCGAGTGCCGTTAGGGCGAGCGGGTGCTACGAAATTACAATATCTCCAGTTGGGTCACGGGACCAGCCAGCATGTGCTCATTTCCGGCAAGACCGGTTCGGGAAAGTCGACCTTGCTGCACGCGCTGATCATGAATACAGCGCTGCACTACTCTCCGCATGAGGTCGAGTTCTATTTGGTGGACTTTAAGAAGGGGGTTGAGTTCAAGCCCTATGCGGAAAGCGGCTTACCTCACGCCTCGGTGGTGGCGATTGAAAGCGAGCGCGAATTCGGCATCAGTGTTCTGCAGCGGCTGGACGTGGAGCTGCAGCGCCGAGGTGATCTATTTCGGGAACAGCGGGTGCAGGACATTCATAGCTATCGTGATGCGTTTCCCGAGTTGCGCATGCCGAGAGTACTCCTGATTGTCGATGAGTTTCAGGAGTTGTTTGTACAAGACGACAAGCTGGCCCAGGATGCCGCCTTGCTGCTAGATCGGCTCGTGCGGCAGGGCAGGGCTTTCGGCATCCATGTCCTGTTGGGCTCGCAAACCTTGGCCGGTGCTTATTCGTTGGCGCGGAGCACGATCGGGCAGATGGCGGTCCGAATCGCCCTGCAATGTTCGGAGGCCGATTCGCATTTGATACTCAGCGAGGACAACATGGCCGCCCGCCTCCTCGACCGGCCCGGCGAAGCAATTTACAACGATCAAAATGGGCTCTTCGAGGGCAACCATCCTTTTCAAGTTGTCTGGCTGGCCGCGCGCGAGCAAGATCGGTATCTCCAAGAATTGGCAGAGTTCGCCGCCGCGCGTGACATCGTGACCGAGCCACCGATCGTCTTCGAAGGAAATATGCCCGCCAATCCCGCGGAGAATCCCCTGCTGCGAGAGTCTCTCGAGAGTCCTCCCCAGACCACCGCACTAGCCACAGCGTGGTTGGGAGCGGCTGTGGCGATCAAGGACCCGACGGCCGTCGTTTTCCGTCGGCAGGGAGGAGCGAACCTGGTCGTTGTCGGCCAGCAGGAGCCCGCGGCGCTGGGTGTGCTCTCGACGGCACTTCTCTCGTTGGCCGCCACATGTCCGCTCGAGGCCCCGGAATCTGCGAGGTTCATCATTCTCGACGGAACACGGCATGACGACTCCCATCCTCAAACATGGAAGACGTTGGCCGCACGGATGCCCGCTGAGGTCGACGTCTTCTCTCCCGCCGAATCACCAGATCCGTTGTCTCGGTTGCATGCGGAGCTGCAGACGCGCACGGAGGCTCCTGATGAAGGGACGCCATCGATTTTTCTCTTCATTTTCAACCTCGCGCGTTTTCGGGATCTGCGGCGGGCAGACGACGACTTCGGATTTGGTGGCTTTGACACCAAAGAGTCGCTGACACCCTCCCAACAATTGGTGGAACTTCTGCGCGACGGTCCGGCGGTGGGTATCCACACGCTTGTGTGGTGTGACTCGTATAACAACCTGAATCGCTGGTTCGACCGCCAAACACAGCGGGAACTCGACCAGCGGCTGCTGTTCCAGATGAGCGCGACGGACTCCAGCAATCTGATGGACTCGCCTGCGGCGAGTCGGCTGGGACCGAATCGAGCCATTCTGTTTAGCGAAGACCAGGGTCTCCAGGAGAAGTTTCGGCCGTACGGAGTGCCCACCGCCGAGTGGTTGGACGAGGTCGATTCGCTGTTTCGTGCCGAGAACCGCTAGCAGGTGCCTGCGGGTTGACGGGACAACACCGTTAAGGACCCGTGCAATCGATCGGGAGGGCGAGGCTCCTGCCGAGCCGAGAGTGCAAGAAACCGTGGGCTAACGCCCAGCGGCTGATTCGGATCCGTAGCGGAACCCGCTAGAGCGTAGCCGAACTCGCCAGAGTTTGGTGAACTGCAATCAGCCGGAATGCGTTAGCATCCGGTTTAGTGGAAACCGTGGACGCCCAGCGGCT
>CBDCWT010000087.1:0-56393 GCA_965223305.1 Pirellulaceae bacterium
TCTGGCAAGAGATCTTGGGAGTGGATCAAGTCGGCATCGACGATCGTTTCTTTGACCTGGGCGGTGATTCGATTCTCACGTTCGAACTACTCATGCAGATCAAAGAACGTCTTGGATTTGATGTGTCGGCGGCGGCGCTGTTCCGTCACCCCACGATTGCAGGGCTACTCGCCCACCTCGAAGGACCAGCTGACGATTCGCTGCGGAACGCCAGTGTGAAACGAGGAGCGATGCAACGCAGGGCGCTCGCTCGGAGGGTTGGCCGGCGATGAGCGGAGCGTTGTTTGATCACACTGACCCGGCCGTCGCCATCATCGGCATGTCCGGTCGTTTTCCAGGCGCCGAAAACATCGAGCAGCTGTGGACCAACCTCTGTGAAGGCGTCGAGTCGATTTCGCGATTTACAGATGAGGAGCTTGATCCCTCGGTCAGTAAGAACGAGCTGCAGCACGCGGACTACGTACCAGCCCGGGGGATTCTATCGGACACCGACCGGTTCGACGCTGCATTTTTCGGCGTGAGTCCCCGTGAAGCCCAGGTCATGGACCCTCAGCAGCGGCTCGGCTTGCAAACGGCCTGGGCGGCGATGGAATCGGCCGGCTACGTGCCGGACGAGTACGACGGGTTGATTGGCGTCTACGCAGGAATGGCCAACAACACCTACTACCCACAGCGAGTTGCTGGGCGTCCAGACCTAGTTGCCCGTTTGGGTGAGTTTCAAACTATGCTGGCGAACGAGAAGGACTTTCTCGCCACGCGAATTTCTTACAAATTGGGGCTCACCGGCCCCAGCGTCAGTGTCTACACAGGTTGTTCGACCTCGCTCGTCGCGGTGTGCCAGGCTTTCCATAGTTTGCTGGGCTACCAATGCGATCTGGCGCTCGCGGGCGGAGTCACGCTGTTCGTTCCACAGAAGAGTGGCTATGTCTGGCGCGAGGGCGGAATCCAGTCCAAAGACGGGCATTGCCGGCCTTTCGACCGCAACGCATCGGGTACCGTCTTCAGTGAGGGCGCTGCGATGGTGGTGCTCAAGCGGCTACCGGAGGCGATCGAGGACGGTGACCAGATCTATGCCGTGTTGCGCGGCGCGGCGATGAACAACGACGGCGCCGCGAAGCAGAGCTTTGCGGCTCCCAGCGTCGAGGGGCAAGCGGCAGTCGTATCGATGGCGCACGCTGAAGCTGGCATCGAGCCAACGTCGATCGGTTACGTCGAGACACACGGCACCGCCACCCAACTTGGAGATGCCGTCGAGATTGAGGCACTCAAGCTGGCCTTCGGCGCGCAGCCACCGCCGGGCCAGGTTGCCCTCGGATCGATCAAGAGCAATCTGGGGCACTTGGTGTCAACCGCCGGTGTTGTGGGTCTGATCAAAGCGGCGCTCATCGTCCAGCGCGGCAAGATCCCACCCACACTCCACTTCGAGGCGGCGGGCGCGGAGTTGAACTTGACGGACAGTCCGTTTTTCGTCAATCCAAAGTTGCTCGATTGGCCCGGCCAGTTCAGCCCTCGCCGTGCGGGAGTCAGTTCTTTTGGAATCGGCGGGACCAACGCGCACGTTGTGGTGGAAGAGCCGCCGCAGCGGGCTGCCGCCCCAGAGTCGACGCGGCGTGGACACCTGCTTTTGCTGTCTGCCAGATCAAAGTCGTCGCTCGAGCGGGCCGCAGAGAACTTGAGGGATTATCTGGGGCGCCACCCCGGCCAGGATCTGGCCGATGTGGCTTATACCCTTCAGTCTGGGCGAAAGACGTTCCGTCACCGCCGGGTCTGCGTCGTACCGGATGCGACCGCCGCCATCGCCGCCTTGAAAAAACCGGAGAGCGAGCAACTTGCCACGGAATCGCCAGCGGAGCTCACCTTCGCTTTTCCCGGCCAGGGCGCACAGTACCGGCGGATGGGGCACGCCCTCTACGAGTCGGAGCCGGTTTATCGGAGTGTGATTGACGAGTGCGCGAAGATCACGGCACCTTTTCTTGAGCGGAACTTGTTGGAGGTCATATTCGGGGAGGCACAAGATACTGGCTTACTGGACGACGTCGTTGCCGGTCCCCTAGCTCTGATAGCGACGGAGTATGCGGTGGCGCGTCTTTGGCAGAGCTGGGGCGTCCAACCAGCGCGGATAATCGGGCACAGCACCGGCGAGCTGACCGCCGCTTGTTTAGCGGGCGTCTTCAGCCTCGCCGAATTGCTCGAGGCGGTCTATCGACGCGGTACGCTCCTCCGTCAACTGCCGGCAGGACAGATGATGGCTGTGGCGCTGTCGCACGATCAGCTGCGAACTCGCCTGGCACCTCCTCTGTCGCTGGCGGCGGACAACGGGTCTCAGCAGTGTGTCGTATCCGGACCGCCCGCCGCGATGCAGCAGCTGCAGCAGGCCTTGGCGGCAGAGGGAGTGAGCTATCTGCCGGTCGACTCGTCCCGCGCCTACCACAACCCGCTGCTTGAAGAGGCGGTGTCGGCGACCGCTGAGATCTTCACGCACGTCCAACTGAGTCCTCCCCGCACTCCTGTCCTTTCGACGGTTACGGCAGACTGGCTGACGGATGACTTAGCGACGGACCCGAGTTACTGGGCCAATCACATGTGCGCGCCGGTCCGATTTCGTGAAGCGACCGACGTCCTGCTCGCTGGAGAGCCGGTTGCCATTTTGGAGGCGGGGCCAGGCTGCGGGTTGACCAGCTTGGTCCGTCGTTCCATGCCGCGCGGCGGCGCCTCTTGGGCCATGCCGTTGATGGGCGAAAGCGCCGATCGGCTGGCGGTGTGGAATTCTGTGTGGCGGGCGCTGGGGCAGCTGTGGCTATCGGGGCGGGCGATCGATTGGAAGTCCTTCCATACGCACGAAAGCAGACGACGTATAGCGCTCCCGACCTACGCCTTCGATCGATCCCGCCATTGGATCGACCTTGATGACGAGGAAGGGTCCGACGAACGGTCGGCCGAGCTCGCAGACGCCGCTCAAGAATCGACGACGTCGACCGCTGTCGATGAACACAACTGGTCCGAGATCGAAGATCGCGCGCGGCAGAGGCTGACCGCCATGTCTCAGACGCGTCAGGGGAAATGAAGCATCGGGGCAACGCTCATGGAACATGTTGAAGGTATCGCGATCGTCGGTATGGCCGGCCGGTTTCCAGGTGCCAACAGCACCAGCCAACTGTGGGACAATCTCGTACTGGGGAAGGAGAGTATTACCTTCTTCACCGACGAACAGTTGGCGGCAGTAGAACATGATTACGAAGCGGTGCGTGCGAACTCGCAGTATGTCCGAGCGAGGGGCGTAATCGACGGCATTGAGGAGTTCGACGCGAAGTTCTTTGGTTTCAGCCCCAAAGAAGCCCGCTTGCTCGATCCCCAGCAACGAGTGTGGTTCGAGTGTGCTTGGGAAGCGTTGGAAGACGCGGGTTGCGACCCGCACCGATTCGAGGGACCAATTGGCGTCTTTGCGGGCAGCGGCTACCTGACTTCGTATTTGCTGCACAACCTCTGTGCCGATCGAGCGGCCCTGGAGGATCTCGTTCGGCTGCGCGACCCCGACGCTTTTCATGCCATCATCTGCAACGACAAGGACTTCCTCCCGACCCGCACTTCCCATTTGTTCGACTTGCACGGTCCGAGTATCAACGTCCAAACAGCTTGTTCGACATCCTTGGTGGCTGTGGCTCAAGCCTGCCAGAGCCTCGCGATGTTCGAGTCCGATGTTTGTTTAGCAGGAGGTATTTCCATTCAACTGCCCCAGGACCGGGGCTATCTCGTCCAGCATGGCGGCATGGATTCACCCGACGGACATGTCCGAGCTTTCGACGCGCGGGCAGGGGGAACGGTATTTAGCAACGGCTCCGGCGTGGTCGTGCTGAGACGGCTAAAGGACGCTATCGCGGACAACAACCACATTTACGCGGTCATCAAGGGCTGGGCCGTCAACAACGACGGAGCGCAAAAGCAGAGCTACGTTGGGCCAAATCCGCAGAGCCAGGCTGAGGTTGTGGCGGCCGCGCAATCAGTGGCCGGCTTTGACGCCGAAACGATTACCTATGTCGAAGCTCACGGCACCGCGACCCAAGTGGGGGACCCCATCGAGATCGCCGCGCTCACCCAGGCCTTTCGGCGGCATACTGATCGCCGTGAGTTTTGCGGAATCGGTTCGTTGAAGAGCAACCTGGGACACTTAGATGCGGCGGCTGGTGTGGCCGGTTTGATCAAGACGTCGCTGTCCTTGCAACATAAGCAACTCCCTCCCAGTCTGCATTTCGAGCAACCGAATCCGCAGATCAACTTCGCCGACAGCCCCTTCTATGTCGTCGATCGGCTAACTGAGTGGGAGTCGCGCGACGGTACACCGCGGCGGGCCGGCGTCAGCTCGTTCGGTGTCGGTGGTACCAACGTACACGTCGTCTTGGAAGAGGCGCCGGTCGTGGAACCGCAGCCGGTGTCGTCGCGTGATTGGCAGCTGGTTGTCTACTCCGCGAAGACCGCGGCGGCGCTGGGAATGCAGGCAGAACAACTGTCAGCACATCTTAGTGATCAGCCCCAGCAGGCGCTGGCCGACGTGGCCTATACGTTGCAGCAGGGCAGAACGGCTATGCGAGCGAGGCAGTTTGCTGTCTGCCGGGACCTGGAAGACGCGAGCGCGCGATTGAACGAGTCGGCAAGCCGGCAGCAGTCGTTGCCTGCTATCGACTCACCGTCGATCGTGTTCATGTTTCCCGGACAGGGTTCACAGTTTGTCAACATGGCGCTCGAATTGTACCGAGGCGAGCAGGCCTTTCGGACAGCGCTTGATGAGTGCTTGCGAATACTCAGCGAGTCAGTGGGATTGGAATTGCGCGAGGTGCTCTTTCCAGCGAGTGATGCATGCGCCGACGCAGGCGATCGCCTGCGACAGACCCGTTACGCGCAACCGGCGCTGTTTTCCATCGAGTATGCTTACGCCGCGTTGTTGGCAGAATGGGGAGTCACGCCGGCGGCTATGATCGGTCACAGCGTCGGTGAATTTACGGCCGCCCATCTGGCAGGTGTCTTCACGTTGGAAGACGCGCTCAGGCTCCTGGTTGCCCGCGGTGCACTCATGCAGCAGCAACCGGCGGGGAAAATGTTGGCCGTTCCGTTAAGCGAATCAGAAGTTCAGCCGTATCTGAAGGGTGACGTTGTGGTCGCCGCCTGCAACGCCCCTGACATGACTGTCTTGTCGGGAACATCAGCAGCGGTCTCGCAGCTGGTGCGGACTCTGCAGGATCGAGATGTGTCGACCATTCCACTGCAGACTTCGCATGCTTTTCATTCTCCGATGATGGATGCTGTCCTGCCGCAGTTTGCAGAGGTCCTTTCACGAACGGCACTCAGCGCACCCACTCTGCCGTTCATCTCTAGCTTGACCGGCCAGTGGATCACTGCCGAACAAGCTTGTTCGGCAGAGTATTGGACTCGCCAGCTCCGGCAAGCCGTGCGTTTTCGCGAGGGGATCGAGCATCTGGTCCAGGAACCAGGGCGGCTGCTATTGGAAGTCGGTCCGGGTACGGCACTCACGTCGCTAGCTCGGCGGCAGAAGAAAAGATCTAATTGGCTGGCTATTCCCTGCTCGCGACGCCCCTCGGACTCGAAGTCCGAAATGGCTGCACTGCTGGAGGCCGTCGGCGAGCTATGGCGACACGGCGCCCCGATCGACTGGGAGGGGCTCCACGGGCAGCGCAACCACAGAAAAGTACCCCTACCTACCTATCCGTTTGAACGAAAACGGTTTTGGGTGGATCCTCCGCGGACGTCCGCAATGCGCACCGAGCAAGCACCTTTTGACCAAACTCCGCCTGATGGAGAGAGCAACATGATCCGGGCATCAACCTCTAATTCAGAGGATTCCACCCAACAGGTTCAACCGGCGGAAGCCCGCCGCGACTACCTAGAGAAGCAGTTGATCGAGATGATCACGGACCTGTCGGGAATCGAACTCGAGCCGTCGGAATCCGGCGTGCCCTTCGTTGAACTCGGCATGGATTCGCTCTTTCTCACGCAACTCAGTACAGCTTTGCAGGGCAAGTTTGGAACCGGCATCAAATTCCGACGATTGATGGAAGATGTTGACACCGTCGCCGCACTGTCGGATTACTATGACCAACAACTCCCCGCAGATGCGTTTCAACCACCGGCACCTGAGGCTACTGAGCCGGCCGCTCCCGCCGCCGAGGTTGTCCCCGAGGGTCAGCAGCTAACTCCTCCCGCTCAACCGCCGGTTGCCCCGACAGTCACCTTAGGACCGGCCGCTCAGATTGCTCCGACGAACTCGGTTGCGGAGTCGATCATTCAGCAGCAGCTGGCGCTGATGGCCAAGCAGATCGATCTACTGGGCGGATCGGGTGGCCAAGCGTCGCAAGATGCTCTTCGCATGGTTAGCGAAGGGTCGATCGCGCCCTCTGCGGCGACCCCTTCTCCCGCGCAACGAACTGGGCCGTCCACCGCGCCGCCCGACAGCAGCAAGCCGGCCCAGGAAGAAGCGCCTTCTCTGGCGAAGAAGCCGTTCGGAGCCAGCGCTCGCATCAGCACGACCGGCAGCGACGATTTGACCGGTGATCAACGACGGTTTCTGGAAGAGTTCATCAGCCGTTATGCTGCGCGAACCAGAGAATCGAAGCGGTTTACACAACGGCATCGGCGGCACATGTCCGATCCGCGCGCCGTCAGCGGATTCACGCCACTTTGGAAAGAGATCGTCTATCCGATTGTCGTCAACAAATCTCAGGGGGCGAAGCTCTGGGACTTGGACGGCAACGAATACGTTGATTTGACTTGCGGATTCGGCTCGAACTTCCTGGGGAACTCGCCCCCATTCATCGTTTCTGCGCTCTCCGAGCAGCTGGATACCGGATACGAAGTTGGTCCACAGCAT
The DNA here is from genome assembly GCA_965223305.1 of Pirellulaceae bacterium. Taxonomy (GTDB): domain Bacteria; phylum Planctomycetota; class Planctomycetia; order Pirellulales; family Pirellulaceae; genus CBDCWT01. The sequence continues at coordinate 6,878 of CBDCWT010000087.1, forward strand.
CCACTGGCTGGCGAGGTCGCGGAGCTCATGGAACGCATGACCGGTATGGAGCGTTTCGCGTTTTGCAATACCGGATCGGAAGCGGTGATGGGAGCCGTCCGACAAGCGCGTACTGTGACCGGGCGACAGACGGTTGTCATTTTTGCGAACTCGTATCACGGGATCTGTGATGAGGTGATCGTACGAGGCGCTCGAAATTGCCTGTCGGTACCCGCGGCACCAGGTATTCCTCGCAGTAAGGTCGAAAATGTACTGGTACTGGACTATGGAGCCGACGAATCGCTGGAGATCATTCGTGAACGGGCGGGCGAATTAGCCGCCGTGTTGGTCGAGCCCGTGCAAAGCCGTCGCCCCGATCTGCAACCTGCCGAGTTTCTTCACAAACTAAGAGCACTGACAGCGGAACGAGACATTGCTCTTATTTTCGACGAGGTGATCACCGGATTCCGCATCAGCCCGGGTGGAGCGCAAGAGTACTTTGGGATTCGAGCCGATCTAGCAACGTATGGGAAGATCATCGGCGGAGGGCTTCCATTCGCGGCAATCGCTGGCAATGCCCGCTATATGGACGCCCTGGACGGGGGCTACTGGGACTTTGGCGACGAGTCCTTTCCCGAAGCGGGTGTCACCTACTTTGCGGGCACTTTCGTACGCCACCCACTGGCACTCGCAGCGGCGAAGGCATCGCTCGAGCATCTCTTGGAGGAAGGGCCGGCGCTGCAGCAACGGCTCAACGCGAAGACGGAGAGCCTCGTCGCCCACTTGAACGGGTATTTCGAGTCGGTTGCTGCGCCGCTGAGGCTCACCAACTTCGGGTCGCTTTGCAGAGTGGCGGTTTCCGAGGACGTGCCACATGGGAGCCTCCTCTACTACCTCTTGCGGGACAAGGGCATCCACATCTGGGAAGGGTTCGGGTGCTTCCTGACTACCGCTCATCAAGATGAAGACATCGCGCACGTCATCGCGGGTTTCGAACAGAGCGTCGCAGAAATGCAAGCGAGTGGGTTTCTTCCCGGGTTGGCTGCTTCTGGAGCGGGGCCAGAGCGAAATGGGGCGCATCGCGTCCCTCACGACACGTCTCAGACGCGTGCTCCACTAACGGATCCCCAACGAGAAGTCTGGTTCGCGTCGCAGATCAGTGACACTGCCTCTTCCTCGTATAACGAGTCATTTGCGCTTCGGTTGCAGGGTTCGCTGAACTTCGAAGTGCTGCGGCAAGCGATTGACGCCGTGATCCGGCGCCATGATGCGTTGAGTGTGAGGTTTGATGCGGAAGGGAGCGAGCAAATACGAACGGCCGACGCTTTGCCAGACTTCCAGTTGATCGATCTTGCGGATGTTGCACAGGCAGAGCAGGACCAGCGGATACGAGAGGTTTACGCCAGCGAGGCGTGCGACGACTTTGACCTGGCTCGGGGTTCCTTGGTCCGTTTTAGGTTGATCAAGTTCGCTGCCGATGACCACACGTTGGTGACGACGGCGCACCATATTGTCTTCGACGGTTGGTCAGGCGGTGTTTTTGTCGAAGAGTTGGGCGCGGTGTACAACGCGTTGCTCCGCGGAGATGCAATTGGGCTCGACGAAGCACCGAGCTTCCTGGCGTATGCCCAAGACGAAGCCGAACGCTACAAGACCGCCGAGTACCGCAAGTCGCTGGACTTCTGGAAATCGACGTTCCCTGACGGCGGCCCGCTTCTCGAGCTGCCCTGCGATCACGCCCGTCCGTCCACCAGGACGTATCGCGGCGACACCGTCCGCTGGGAATCCGATCCAGCCCTTTTCAGGGCGCTCAAAGGCCTAGCAGCTCGGCAAGGTACGACAGTCTTCACCCTGATGCTCGCTGCGTTCAAAGTTCTCCTGCACCGTCTCTCTGGGCAGGGTGACCTGGTGGTCGGTGTTCCGACGGCGGGTCAGGCACTCTACGACCAGGAGTGGCTGGTGGGCCATTGTGCGAACATCATCCCGTTACGGACGCAGGCAGATTCCGGTACATCGTTTGTAGACCACTTACAGGCAGTCAAGAGTGGATTGCTAGATGCTCAGGAGCATCAGCAGTGTACGCTGGGAGCGATTCTCCGAGAGGTTCCGCTCGACCGTGTTCCAGGCCGGGCTCCGCTCGTCGAAGTGCTGTTCAATCTGAACCGGGAACTTCCGCAGTGCTCGATGACCGGGTTAGACGTCCGGTTGGAAGAGCTGCCGAAGGCTGCCACGCACTGGGATCTTTTTCTCGACTTCGACGCTACGGACGACGGGTTTTCAGCCGACTGCGACTTCAACACGGACCTGTACGACGCGGCGACGATTCAGCGGTGGATGGGCTATTTTGAGGTCCTGTTGAACGAGATCACCCGCGACGCTGACCGAGCGATCGGTGAGTTGCCAATACTACCCGCGTCCGAGAGCCAGCAACTGCTCGAGACATGGAACGCGACCCGTACCGACTATCCTAGCGACGTCTGCGTTCATGAACTGATCGACCGGCAAGCGCAGCACGCGCCTCACCAATTGGCAGTTTCCGACGCGCAGGTGTCGTTGAACTACGGCGAGCTGCGCAGTCGATCGAGCCGGATCGCGAACTACCTCGTGTCACGAGGCATCCGTCCGGCCGATCGAGTCGGCGTGTTCATGGATCGATCAGCAGAAACAGTGTGTGTGTTGTTGGGAGTGCTGCGCTGTGGTGCCGCCTATGTGCCTCTGGACCCGACTTATCCGCAGCACCGAAACGAGCAGAGATGCCGGGACGCGGGGCTTGCTGCGGTGATTACCGTGAGCGCCCAAGCGGCGCGGGCGCCCGAATGCTCCACATTGATAGTTGTCGACGAGTGCGGTTCTGACCTGGAGCGGCAGCGCGAAACCCATCGGACCGAAATCAGCACATCAGAGTTGGCGTACATCCTCTACACCTCGGGTTCGGCGGGACAGCCGAAAGGAGTTGGGGTTTCACATCGCGCGCTGACCAATTTTCTCTGCTCGATGAAGACGGAACCGGGATTCACGCAGGACGACACCATGTTGAGCGTGACGACGCTCTCTTTTGATATCGCCGCGTTGGAGATTTACTTGCCATTGGTCTGCGGCGGTCGTGTGGTGATCGCCGATCGGCCGACCGCAACGGACGGACAGCTGATGGCTCAGGCAATGGATCGGCACGGCGTGACGGTCATGCAGGCGACGCCTTCCATGTGGCAGGTCTTGCTGCGTTCTGGATGGCGTGGTCATCGCGGGCTCAAGATGCTCTGCGGAGGTGAAGCTCTGCCTTTGACTCTGGCCCAAGAACTCGTGGAGAAAGGTGAGTCACTTTGGAACATGTACGGTCCCACCGAGACGACGATTTGGTCATCGGTGCAGCGGGTGTTACCAGGTGATTCGCTGGTCTCCATTGGCCGCCCGATTGCCAACACCCAGTTCTACATTCTCAATGACCGCATGCAGCCACAGCCGACCGGTGTTCCCGGTGTGCTCTATATCGCCGGTGACGGCCTGGCTGAGGGCTACATTGGCCGCTCCGAGTTGACAGCGGAGCGGTTTGTTCGGTGTCCATTTGAGCCGAATGTGCGGATGTATAACACAGGCGATTCGGCCCGTTACTTAGCTGACGGGCGAGTTGAATGTCTGGGGCGTGTTGACTCTCAGGTCAAGTTGCGGGGATTTCGCATCGAGCTGGGAGAGATCGAGGAGTTTGTGAACCAGCATCCGGATGTACAGCAATGCGTCGTTGCACTGAGGGAGCACGCTGGACAGCCGACGCTCGTCGCCTATCTGACGCTAAGCGGATCTTCCCAGCCATCGACATCGGACTTGCACGCCTTTTCGCAGCAGTTTCTGCCCGACTACATGATCCCGGCTCACTTTGTCGTGTTGGACCAGCTGCCACTGTTGCCTAGCGGCAAGGTGGATCGGCAAGCCCTGCCGGAGCCGGATCTGCTGCGACCCGATCTAGTCGCCACCTACCAGCCACCCCGAACGGCTGCCGAACGTCTTGTTGGTGACGTCTGGCGGTCAGTGCTGGGGGTCGAGAAGATCGGAATAGATGACAGTTTCTTTGAACTCGGTGGACATTCGATTCTTGTCGTCCAGTCGGTCGTCAAGCTGCGCGACCAACTGGGGACGGATATACCACTCGGTATCCACTTTGAATTTCCCACGATTCGGCGGCTCTGTGAGCGGCTGCACGAGGCAGGTTGTTTGCCCGACACCGTCGAGTCACCGAAGAGTTCATCGAACGGCTCGCGCGAGCGATTTGTCATTTGAACCGGCATTGCCGGTGGCTTCATCTTTGACTTTCAACGTAGCTCTGGAGTGACGTCGTTGTGACACGGGTGATGGACGGAGACGAACTGGGTGAAGGCACGGCGAGGCCGGCAGGTCAGGACTCTGACTTGACTTCACTCTTGCGTCGATTGGATCGGCTCGGTGTTTATCTGCGGGTCGAAGATGGTCGGCTTGTCTGCGATGCTCCACAGAACGTTGTCACCCCCGAGTTGCTTGAGGAGCTGAGGGAGCATCGTGACCAGCTGCTCCAACTTCTTGCTGCGTCTTCTGGTGCAGATCCGGGTGAGAAAAGAGCACCGTCATCGGATGCGCAGCGGAGATTTTGGTACGTGGAGCAGCTGACGCCTGGTACTGTCGTTCACAACCTTCCAGCAGCGTTTCGGTTGGAGGGAGTACTCGATACGGCGGCGCTTGAGCGAGCCGTTGGTGAGATCATCCGCCGGCACGAACCTCTGCGGACGACTTTTGATTCGTCAGGCGAGGAACTCATTCAGGTCATCGCTCCGAACGCAGATTTTCAGCTTCCACAAGTCGATTTCACCACAGTTCCGGGGGATGAGCGGGCGGAGAAAGTCCAGCGGTGGATCGACACCAGGAAAGAGGTGCCGTTTGATATTGCCAGCGGGCCTCTGTTTCGAGCGACTTTACTGCGTGTCGGCGAGCAGGAAAACGTGCTGTTCGTCATGCCTCACCACCTGGTGTTTGATGGCTGGTCGTTCGACGTTTTTCTGGACGAACTGTGTGTGCTCTATGAGGCATTTACTACTGACCAGGCCTCGCCGCTGCCAGAGTTGACGGTCAACTATCGTGACTGCTGCCACGATGGCGGGCCCTCTAGCCAGTCGAGGCAGCAGAGCGCAGACTACTGGCGAGAACAACTGGCGGAGGCCGAGCCATCGCTCTATGTTCCCGCCGACCGGGCACCTCCCGCCGAGTTGCAGAACCGTGGTGCGCGGGAGTCGCTCGAACTCTCTGAGTCGCTTGTTGAACGCCTGTCGACGCTGGCTCAGGCGCGGGGCGCGACTCTGTTCATGGTGCTGCTGGCGGGCCTAAAGACTCTGCTGCACCGTTATAGCGACGAACAGGACATTATCGTCGGCGTACCAGTGCAATCACGCCTGCAATCCGGTACTGAGCGGCTGATCGGCGCGTTTGTGAACACGATGGTGTTACGAACGGAGGTCAATCCCGATCTGACGTTTGAACAGCTGATCGAGAGGCTACGGGACACGTGTGTCACTGCCTACTCGCATCAGGCGACGCCCATCGATCAAGTCTTAGAAGATTTGGGAACTCGCCGGGATCTAAGCCAGACTCCTCTGTATCGCTTGTTGTTCAGTTTTCAGCAAGCAGCGAGTCGCCGCACACAGATGGGAGGCCTTCGGCTCAGCCAGCTGCCTGCATGTCGACACATCAACTTCGCCGGCGGAATTGACGATCTGGTTGATGCAGACGCGAAACGGTATCGAGGGTGGCGTTGACTACAGCACTGATCTGTTTGACAGCACGACGGTTCGACAGCTGATTGCACGATTTCAGCGGCTACTGGAGCAAGCTGTTTCCCGCCCACAGACGAAGCTCTCTGATTTTAATCTGCTGACTGCAGAGGAGACCGAGTCGGTTCTATCAGCGTGGGCGGTGAATCAGGCCGACTACCCGCGAGACAAAAGCATCGTCGAGTTGTTTGAGCAGCAGGTTCAAGAGCAGCCGGAGAACGTGGCACTGCTCGCCGGAAACGAGCAGGTGAGTTACGGCGAGTTGAACGAAATGTCTAACCGTCTAGCACGTCGCCTCCGGGCGCAGGGCATCGGTCGTGACTGTTTGGTTCCGATTTGTGCGCCACGATCGCCCGCCCTAGTCATTGGCATGTTGGGCATTCTCAAGGCCGGCGGTGGCTATGTTCCCATTGATTCCGCGCAACCACAACAGCGGATCGACTTGTTGCTGGACGCCGTGGATTCGCGTGTTGTGTTGGCGCAGAGTTGCGATGCCGACCTGTTTGCGGCGAAGTACGAGCTGATCGAGCTGGACGGCGTCACCGAACTAGGTTCCGGCGACAGCTGTGACAACTTCACCGACAAGCCGAAGGCTGGCGACCTCGCGTATGTTAACTTCACGTCTGGATCGACGGGGGTGCCGAAAGGGGTCGAGATCCGTCACCGTAGCGTCGCGCGGCTTGTCTCGGCGACTGACTACGTGCAGCTCGACGGTGACCAAGTCCTGGTACATCTGTCGGCACCTTCGTTCGATGCCACGACTTTTGAGATTTGGGCCGCGCTGTTGTCTGGAGCACGCACAGTGCTGTTGCCAGACGCGGTTACCAGTACTCGAGTGCTCGAGGAGACGTTCAAGAAGTATCAGGTGACCACCGTGTTCTTAACGACGGCGCTGTTCAATGCGATCGTCGACGAGTGTCCCGACGCTTTATCGGAAGTCAAACAGCTGCTGACCGGCGGCGAAGCGATGTCGGTCGAGCATGTTCGGCGGGCTCTGAAGCGATTTCCGAATCTCAAGCTTTCGAATATCTACGGCCCTACCGAAGCCACGACTTTTGCCTGTTCGTATCGCATTCCCCGCGATCTGCCGGCAGCGATCAGGTCCGTCCCGATCGGGAGGCCCATTTCCAACACCAGCGCTTACGTGCTCGACCCAAACCTCCAACCGGTTCCGGTCGGTGCCCCGGGGGAACTGTGTATCGCTGGTGACGGCTTGGCGCGGGGCTATTTGAATCAGCCGGAACTAACCAGCCAGCGTTTCGTTTGGACCGACCTGCACGGACAGCGGCAGCGACTGTTCCGTACAGGAGATCGTGTACGGTGGCTGGCAGACGGGAACCTTGAGTTCTTGGGGAGGTTGGACAGCCAGGTGAAGATCCGCGGGTTCCGCATCGAACCGCGCGAGGTCGAAGTCACGTTGACCGGGCATCCTGAGGTGGCGGATGCGGTCGTGATGGCGCGCGAAGATCGGCCTGGTGAAAAACGGTTGGTTGCATATTTCGTGGCCCGCGAAGGTTGTCGTCCCACGGAGGAAGCGATCCGAAACTACATGAAAGGTGTCTTGCCAGGCTACATGATACCGGCTTGTTTCGTGTTGCTGCCGCAGATCCCGATCACGGCGCACGGCAAGACGGACCATCGTCGGCTACCCCCACCCCAGCTGTTGCGGGACGAGGTGGGTTCGCACGGGACGCCCCCCAGTACTTCCACCGAGAAGGGGTTGGCGCGAATCTGGAAGGCACTGCTGGAAATTGACGAAATAGGGGTGCACGAGGACTTCTTCGATCTCGGCGGACATTCGCTGCTAGCGGCGCGCATGTTCGCCAGAATTGAGAACCGGTTCGGGACGCGTTTGCCGCTGGCACTTCTCTTTCGTAATCCGACGATTGCGGCCTTGTCTAAGCTGATCGAAAACGAGGCAATGACGAGGCCACTGTCCTGGTTGACCGAGATGAGATCCGGCGGAGATAGACGGCCTGTGTATTTTCTGCACGGATTGGACGGCGAGGCTGCATACTGCCACGCAATCGTCCAGCACTTAGCTCCTGATCAGCCGGTCTACGCCATCAACCTTTCGGTTGGTGAGCCGTTTGAGCGGATCGACTCGATCGAGAGGATGGCCCGTGTTCACGCGCGAATGCTTGCGGACGCGCACGGCGGCGGCCCGGTCCGGCTGGCCGGTTACTCCTTCGGCGGGATGTTGGCCTATGAGCTTGCCCGTCAGTTGGAGCAACAGGGGCACCAAGTTGACCGCCTGGTGATCATCGACACGGGTTGGGCCAAGCACACGAACGCTCGGATGAGCCGGTTTTTAATGAAGGTTTTGCGATGTCTCCAGAACCTACCTTGCTGGTTACACGAGCAGCTGGCCGACGGTGGTTTACAAGGACTCCGCAAGAATGGGACGCGCAAGCTGAGGACGATTGCCAGACGGCTCAAGTTTTGGCAGAGATCGGAGACCACTCCGCTGGATGAGGTCCTGAATGAAGTTGCTGGCGTCGAGGATCAACGGCGAGATGCCATGCAGCGCCATTTGAACGCGGTCTACAGATATGAACCGGACGGATTGGAGGGCTGTGTGACGTTGGTGCGCAGTCGCGCCCGCCCGCTCTTTCATTCATTCGAGCACGATCTCGGTTGGGGTGACCGCGCTCAAGGTGGGGCAGAGGTGCGCGTGGTCCCGGGCAACCATGTCAGCATTCTGAAGCCACCCAGAGTTGCGGGGCTAGGCAAAGAGATCCAGAGCGTGCTGGACGGCGACGGTCCGCAGCGCTAGCCCGGATTATTCATGAAGATCGTCGCGAGAGGTTGTAAGTACGTTCGTGGCAAGGAAGGCGAGCAATTCTTCCGCAGGCGTATTGAAGCAATACGTCAAGGGAGAATTGTGAAGCATGACGAAGCCACGGATGGACTTACAACCTCGCAGCAGATCGCTCATGAATAATTCTGGCTAGGTCGGCGAGACGCGGTTGAGGACACTTGGCAACATGGGTGACCGAGGTGTCGGCTTCGGACGGTTCTAGCGATGGTGATTCACACCGGCCTGCGGGTAGTGCTCTGAACAACCAAGGTCGCCGCGACTTCAGTTGACTCTCCCGCTGGAGAAGCGGATAATTGAGCTGCGTGCGGGCGAATCAACGACTGTCGCGTTTTCGACACAAACTGCTTCAAGAGGCCGGAAATGAACAGCCTCATCGGTTCTCTCTCGATGATTAGCCGACTGGCGGTTTCTTTCGGCGTACTTTCGGCTCTCGCTAGCGTTGTCATCGCGGCTTCACCACCGTTCCCTAACGAGATTATCGAGGTTCAACCTAGTGGACAAAAGATCATCCTACGTTTGAATGGCAGCCGGAGGTCAAGTTGGTATACCGATCAACATGGTCTAACTGTCGTCAAACGATCTGATGGTTCCTGGGTATACGCGATTCGGAACGAAAATGGGCAACTTGCGCCGACCGACCTGCAGTCTGGTGTGGTGAATCCTCGATTCACGGGGTTGATAAAAGGGATAAGTCCTTTCGCAGATGGGGCTGATTCGGTCAGGCTCACGACGCCACTCGGGAAATGTGAATTGAAAGTCGTAGATGTCAAGAAGCAACTCTTCGAAGTCAATGGTTACACTGTAACTCCGTCGAACAAGGGGTTGGAGTACGCGATTCCGGACAAGGACGGCCGACTCGTTCCCTCCGGGAACCGAGTTGGGATAGTTGATCCGAAAAAGATTGGAATACGACCGGGTATCCGTGGTTTTGCAACCAAAAAACGGTCGGTCGCGGAGTCTGATTCCCAGAAATCGTCTAAGGATTCGAAGGAAAAATGGTGGGATTCTGCGCCCAAGGTAAGAAGCGGCGCGTCAGAGGCAGTTAAGCCCGGCGAAGCTAAGGCACTAGATTCGATTCTAGATGTAGACAAGAAGAAGGTCTTTTCACGTAGATCCCGCCCAGAAGGTCAGCAGAAGCGCTTGCCCGCGCAGCGTTTCAAGAAACTCAGGGAAGGTGAATAGGCTAACCGCCTGTTAAAAAACGCCGTCCTGGCGTTTTTTAACCTCACCAAGCTCAGAACAGAGTTTCTTCGCGGCTCGCAAATCAACGACTTACGTCGCTGATTTGGCATCACATCCCTGTGATGCGGCAGCCCGTTGAGAAAATCAACAGGCTGCCAAGAACTCGCGAGTTTTTAGTTTTGTGCGACCTGCTCTTTTGGTAATTTTACAAGTGGTCGGCGGTACCTAGTTCTGCCCGAATCCTTTGCCAAGAGGGTGTAACCGTCGATCCGACGGTCAACATGCGAGCGTCATCGCTGGATAGTTGTCAAGCAGGTCTTGGTTGGCGTGTGTCGATGCCCCTTCGACGGCCATCCGGTGATCCAGAAACGTTCGCCAGTGGTCGCTTTGAAATGCAGCTCGCAGGTTGAGCATGCTACGAGCACCTTCAAGCGTCCAGCGCATCCCGCTGCGTTCCATGCGATCTTTCACAAGTGACGGCACGCGCCTTCAATGACACCGGTCGCAATCGGATAACCTCGACGCAGGTACTCGTCATAGCGCATTCGGTCGGCGTTTTTTTCCAGATAGCCGCAGATTCGAGCCAGGTCTTTTGCGGCCCTCCCAGTCAGCCCCGCCGTGGTTCCGAGGCGGCGCAGGCCCGTAATGACAGACCGTACTTCACCTCGCAAGATTCGCAACAAACGTGTGCGAGTGAACGCTTTGCGGCCAGCATCGTCCTTTTTGAACAGACCGGCTGCTTCCCAGACATAGGATAAGGCATGAAGGATATCCAAGATCGGAACTGTCCGCGCACCGAACGACAGATGCAGCTTCATCGTCTCCCAAAGGCTGTCCTGGCCATCCATGAGCGTGATCAAGACTTGTCCACTGCGTCGGCGTGCAGTCACCTGACCGATGATCCAGGCTATGGCTACGTGAATTCCGCTGATGGGAAGTTCACCGCCCACGCCATCACTTTCCAGCGTGGGAAAGTGAGCGGTTGTGTTCTTGTTCTGAGGTCGAGGGCGTTTGACTTGCGTTGTCTCTTCATCGGGTTCGTCGCGAAATAACGCTGCGACGACCTCTTCAGCTGAGCGGACGTGAGGATCAACCGTGTAGACACTGGCCACTGTGGCCATCCGTCGGTTACCAGGATTCTTCTTTGCCGTCTCGAATGCAGCGACCTTGGACGAATCGTTTTTCACCAGGGGTACGCCCTTACAGTCCGCAGTGGCTACAAGCAACTTTGCCTCGCTGCCAGGTTCTGGTTGCGGCAAGTCGTCGAAAAACTCACCTGCGACCCGCCCAAGTTCGGCATTGATTTTTTCGGCCGTATCGACCGAAAACGTACCACCGAGGATCGCCCCCAAATTGGTCATCGCTTGTTCGTACGACGAGTCAACCGCCAACATTTGCGAGAACTCTTGCAGCAAATAGGACCACTGCCGCGGTGGCAGCGACATGCGAGCGCTAATCGGCCGCAGCTGGATCGCCTTCTTGGCACCTGGTGCGTAGGTAAACTGCTCGAACCGATGAGTTCCGAAGATGGATCGAACCGTTGTCTGATGAGCCTCCTCACTCCGGTAGAGGGGCTTACCGTCGTTGCTAGCGATCTCAGGACCCAAATCGCCTTCTCCTTGCAGGCGTATGAACAATTCGATTGTCTGATGACCCAATTGAAACACCGTATCACGAATGCTTCGTTCCACCGAATCGAACGAACTGCCGCTCTGAGCTGCGTCCTGAACGGCCTGCTTCAGCTGCTCAGTAACCGAGTCGATCATCTCGAGCGCGTCTTCGATTGCTGTCACATTCTCCGAGTTGGGGTTGCCCGAAGCATTTAAATCAGCGACCTTCATGGGAAGCGGCCTCCTTGCCTTGATGAAACGGATAAAACACCCGAATCATGGCAGGTTGGCCGCTTTTTGTTTACCCAGATTTCGCAACCAATCAGATCGGCCAAGCGGAACCGCGGTTACACCCTTGCCAAGAGGAGGTCTCACATGAATTTCTCAGGCTCCATCTGTGGTCTATCAACTCTTCTAGTACTTAGTATTCAGGTCCATGCTCTAGGCGTGGATGCTTGTCCGATTCCCATGGCTATCACGCAGCCTGATGGGACTGCCATCACGCTTCAATTGCGTGGCAACGAGGCATACAGCTGGTACGAAGACTCTGATGGATATACTGTAGTCTCCAATGAGAATGGCAATTATGTTTACGCCGTTCCGACGGATGATGGGCGGCTCGCGCCAAGCAATCAGCCCGTCGGAAAATTTGGCGTGATCAGAGGACGATCGGCTCTCCAGCTGCGTCGGCATTTACTTCCAGCTCGACGCATTCTTTCGCAACGACGCGTTACCCCAGACGAATTGGCCGACGATCTGGAGCCGACGCTTGAACGAGTTGCGGCAACGACCGGGGGGGACGGCGACGGTGAATCCGCAACCGCAAAACTGAGAAACCTCGTATTGTTGCTTCGGTTTAAGAATCACGCAAACCGAGCGCTTCCGAGCCGCGAAGTGATTGAAAAAATCTTTAATGCGGTAAATGGTGACCCGCAGGTAGCTCCGACCGGCAGCGTACGCGATGTTTACCTCAAGAATTCAGCCGGGGCCTTGGAGCTTGTTTCCGCCGTCAGCCCTTGGCTTGATCTGCCCGAAGAAGAGAGGTTCTATGCGGCGGGCACTTCGGGCGCCACGCACAGTCGAATGCAGCAGGCTATTGTGCACGGTTTAGAGAGGCTCAAAGAGACCACTCCGGACTTCCCGTTCACGGACTTTGACCAAAACAACGATGGAAAGATCGATGCCATTGCGTTCATACATTCGGGCTACGGTGCGGAGTTCGGTGGCACAGATTCAGACGGCGCCTCGAAAGACGATCGAATATGGTCCCACAAATGGCAGATTAATCCCTGGACGTGGAAGGGTGTGGAAGTTCAACACTACCACATTAGTGCAGGATTGTGGGGCCGAGAAGGTTCGGAACCGTGTCGCATCGGGGTGATCTGCCACGAGACAGGCCACTTTCTGGGCTTGCCCGATTTATATGATACAGGTGATGTGGGGCAGGGCATCGGGTCGTGGGGTCTGATGGGCAACAGCTGGGGATTTGACGGAACACAGTATCATCCGCCGCACATGTCGGCCTGGAGCAAATCAATACTCGGTTGGGCGACCGTTCTCCCTTTACCCGACGATGGCGTTGTATCTTTGCCCATTGTAGAGAAGGTGCCCTACAGTTCGCCGGACGACGAGTTGGCCCGGACGCGGGTCTTCAAAATCACCGCTCCCACGGACTCAAAACAGTACTTCTTGCTCGAGGCGAGAGACCATCGGGTCCTTGGTAATGACGACGCCCCACTACCAGGATTGTTGGTCTGGCACGTGGATGAAAACAAATCGGCCAATGAGGAAGCGGCCTGGCCTGGAGATCCTGCATCGGACTGGCCGACTCGACACTACAAGGTTGCCGTGGTTCAGGGCGATGCGTCGTTCGAACTATCTCGCTCCCTGCGAAACCCGGGCGATTCAGGGGATATGTTTCGGACCCACCATGCTCCGAAGCTGCAGTTCTATCCACCGGTCGTCGCCGCTACTCCCACGATCACGGATATCAAGATTGGAACCGACAACATTTCGTTCAGGGTTGCTCCCGGTCCTTGACGGTGCTTGATGATGCTGTGGGACTGCGGGATCATTTCCTCAGTGCTTGAGCGGCCGTCGTCGGCTGGCATTGCCACAAATCAGAGGCATTGTGGGACAGCAGCCGAGAGTCGATCCGCCCGCGGCCTTGTTCGGCAGGTCGAGTCTCGTGACGACATTTGAACATGCCCTCCTGGGGATCAACGGTGTGCTGGCGGCAGGCCTGCACCGACAACACGGATGGCAGATCGCTGCCGTGGCTGGGGTCGCTGCTGTTGGCCCCGATTGGGACGGCCTCCCAATTCTGTTCAGCGTGGCGTGGTTCGATGCGGCGCACCGCGTCTGGGGACACAACGTGTTCGCCTGTGTGTTGCTAGGCATTGCCCTTGGAGTGGCGGACTATCGTTTTGACCTGGTCACACGCGCGGCTCGGTTTGTCGGCCGGTTCTTGCAGTTGAATTTGTCCGAGCGAGCACTGAAGATACGGCGCACCTTTCGTCGGACCGATCTGTGCGTATGGGTCGTCGTCTCAGTGCTGGCGGCGCTGAGTCAACTGCCAGCCGACTTGGTTGTTTCAGGGACCGCGACGTTGAACGACTGGGAGCTGCAGCTCTTCTGGCCGATTTCGCGGCGGGGATGGGTGTTTCCACTGATTCCGTGGGGCGACATCGGGGTGACGTTGATATTCGTTGCCGGGATGTTCGGGATGCTGCGCTGGAAGACGCGCGTGCAGCAGATCGCTTGCCTAACGTTGTCCGCGGTAGTTGGATACCTGCTGTTCGCGATCGTGTTTTAAGAGGGTGCCTTCAAACTGGCATGCACTTCACCCTCCCGCTTGGAGGCTGTGCAGTTATTACGCTGCATGCAGTCCACCAAACTCTGGCGAGTCGGCTACGCTGTAAATCAGCCGGTGGGCGTTAGCCCACGGTTCCCCCGCGAAACCGACGCGTAGCGTATCGACCTTACCCTCCCGCTCGCGGGAGGGTCGGACGCGGTAGCGTCCGGGGAGGGCTGCCCGGGAGTGATCGTCCGGAGGTGTGCCCCCCTCTCCGGCCCTTTGGGCCGACTCTCCCCGAGGGGAGAGTGACGGAAGATGAAATCACGCGCTAACTTAAATGCTGCACGACTTCCAAACCGACGTGGAAACAACGGCTCCGCAGGAGCGTCGCCCTCCCGTCAGAGAGGCACACAGCTTTTACGCTTCATGCAGTCCGCCAAACTCTGGCGGGTTCGGCTACGCTCCAGAATCAGCCGCTGGGCGTTAGCCCACGGTTCCCCAGCGAAACCGACGCGTAGCGTATCGACCTCACCCTCCCGCTCGCGGGAGGGTCGGACGCGGTAGCGTCCGGGGAGGGCTGCCTTGGAGTGATCGCCGGGTGTGTGCCCCCCTCTCCGGCCCTTCGGGCCGACTCTCCCCGAGGGGAGAGTGACGGAAGATGAAATCACGCGCTAACTTAAATGCTGCACGACTTCCAAACCGACGTGGAAACAACGGCTCCGCAGGAGCGTCGCCCTCCCGTCAGAGAGGCACACAGCTTTTACGCTTCATGCAGTCCGCCAAACTCTGGCGAGTTCGGCTACGCTGTAAATCAGCCGCTGGGCGTTAGCCCACGGTTCCCCAGCGAAACCGACGCGTAGCGTATCGACCTCACCCTCCTCCTCGCGGGAGGGTCGGACGCGGTAGCGTCCGGGGAGGGCTGCCCGGGAGTGATCGCCCGGAGGTGTGCCCCCCTCTCCAGCCCTTGGGGCCGACTCTCCCCGAGGGGAGAGTGACGAAAGACGAAGTCACGCACTAAGACTACAAGCCGGTGGTCGTCTAATCGCACGTTTGTAGGTACGATGGCGTCTCGTCAACTGCTCATCTGGGGTGAAGCCAAGTTGTGACGTTACGGGTCAGCGGCCGCTCAGCCAGCCATGCCGAAGTATCTTGCTGTGATCAAGGACTCGTTTCGTGAGGCGCTCGCATCGCGCGTCATGTGGATGGTCTTGTTGCTCATTACACTCATCCTTGCGGCGATCGCACCGCTTGGCTATCGCGAGGAGCTAACTTGGGAACTGGGCGACAACGATGTCAACGAGTGGCCCGACTTGATGGAGTTGGTCCGGACGGAGGGCCAGCAGGAAGGCGAAACGCCTGCCGGCAGGATCTGGGGGCTGTTAGACGCACCTCTCCAGCGGCGGTTAACCGACGTGCGGCTTCCTCAAAAAGACAAAGAACCTCCGAATCCGTTTGCCTTCCTCGCCGTTTTTCGCGACTTCCGCCGAGCCCTCAACAAGCTGCTCGAACGGCCCGACTTCTACGAAGAAGAGTATTTTGCCGACGTTCGCTTGTTATCCAGCGAGCTACGGGCGCTGCGCGACAAACCACCCCAGGAGCGCTCAGACCTAGAGATCGCGCGCTTCAATCGGCTGCTATTGGAGGCGGCTTTTCCGGATCTTGTCCGCGGCAGCCCGCCGACTTCGATTCAGTTGCTTTATGGCTGGTTGGACTTCGGCCCTTCCTTTCCACTTCGAGCGGACACACTGCGGGAGTATTTGCAGTCGCGGTTGACGACTGGCATGAACTGGCTGTTGGGGGGAATTGGCGTTGGCGTCGCCATTCTCTTTACCGCACCGATCATCCCACAGATGTTTGACCCCGGCTCGCTGCATTTGTTGCTCAGCAAACCGGTAGCTCGTTGGCTGCTGTTCCTGGCCAAGTTCATAGGTGGGTGTGCCTTCATCTTCATTGCCGCCAGCTACCTGATCGGCGGCCTGTGGCTGATCGTGGGCCTGCGGTTCGACATTTGGGACCCCAAGCTGCTGTGGAGCGTTCCCATCTACTTGTTTGTGTTTGCCATCTACTATTCCGTCTCTGCCTTAGTGGCGGTGATCTGGCGGAGCCCGATTGTCGCGGTGGCGCTGACGATCCTCTTCTGGGTCGCTTGCTTCGTGGTCGGCACCGGAAAGACTACCTTCGAGAACACCTTCTGGAACAAATCGCGGTTGATCGCATTGTTGCGTACCGACGAGGATACGCTGTTCGCGGTTGCGGAAACAGGAATCGTGCAACAATGGGAGCCGGTTGGACGTGAGTGGCAAGAGGTTTTTCTGTCGAAGGAACAGCAGCAGTCACGAGGTATCTTGCTGTTCCTACCGACGATACCACGTGAGATGCGATCGGTTGGTCCCGTTTACGACCCCGAGCATGAGCGATTGCTGTCGGCGCAACCAACCATTCCACCGACTTCTCTGAAACTATACGTCGGAGAACGATCAGCAGAATGGGAAGCTGTTAGCAACCTCAATGCACCGGCTGGCACGCTGGAGTTATTTCGCGAGCCGCGAGGTTCGATACTGGCGGTGTCGAGTATGGGCATCTTTCGGCTGCGCGGCGACCCTCTAGTCCGCCAGGAACCGGTCGAACTGTTTGGCTTCAAGATTCCACTCAACCTGGGCGGGCCGTTTCGGAACGTAAGCCCGGAACCCCCCGTGTTGCTCACACAACCGGCGGCCGCTGCAATCCACCCTGAGTCGGGCGAGTTATGCGTTTACACTCGTGGTACGCTGACTTTGTTGCGTCCCAACTCCACTGGAAGCTTTGAACTTGGTCCGGAGAAAGAGCTGGACGGCCCGGAACGTCAGCCGGTCGTTCTGGCCCTTGCCGGACGGAGCATCCTCGTCGGGCGGCGGGACGGTCGTGTCCAGGTTCACGACGCGACGACACTGGAAGTTCGCGACGAGTTTGAGCTTGCCGGCGCGAATCAACCTCGATTCATCACCGCCTCGCCTGACGGCAGGCGCTTTGCCATCGTATTTCACGGCGGTCAGCTGTGGCTGTACGACGATGAAGAAGGAACGCTGCAGCAGCCCGATGTCGCTGGTCAGGGAGATATCTCGGCGGCGCTCGTTGAATCGGACAGATTGCTGGTCGTCGACAGCACGGTGCGGGTCAGCCACTATGAACTGCCTTCCTGTGAACTCATAGAGCGGTTTTCCCCGAAACTCGGGTTGCTTGGCAACGGTTATCGCTATGGGCTATTGCCTCTTTACACGCTGTTTCCCAAGCCCGGTGAACTGAACAAGACATTCAAGTACCTGTTATCCGGAGAGAAAACTGAAGAGCTGCAGCGGGATGATTTGGCTGCCGCGCAGCGGAACGTCGACCCGTGGGCGCCGCTTTGGAGCAGCGCGATCTTTGTTTGCGCGATGCTGGCCATTGCGTGCGTCTATGTTGAATGGCAGGACTTTTGAGCCTAGCCAGCCCTTTGGCCCATGACCGTACATCGTTACCGTTCGTGGCGTTGGTTTATCGCAGATTAGGCAGAATCGATGGCAGGCGACCACGATTCTGCAACATCAGCCGCTGGGCGTCAGCCGGCGGTTCCTTGCACTCTCGGCTCGGCAATCTAAGGTAGCAGGCACACTCCGTGTGCCGTCCGCCAGAAGCAACGCCAACACCCGGGCTAAACGGCTCGGCGGGAGCCTCGCCCTCCCGAGTGTCTTACACGGTTGCTGCAGTGAACGCGGTGGACATCCCGCCGTGGAGCCCTCCTCCCCCATCCTGGTCATCATGCGTTCCGCCAAACTCTGGCGAGTTCGGCTACGGATCCGAATCAGCCGCTGGGCGTTAGCCCACGGTTTCCTCCAAAACCGGATGCTAACGCATTCCGGCTGATTTGTTGCCCGGGGCGTACACGGTCGTTGCTACTAATAGCCAACGTCTTCGCGCCCAGCGCGAGTTTTCACTCTGGCTTCCCCCTCATCCGGTCTTCGCCCACCTTCTCCCCGGCGGGGAGAAGGGGACTTTAAACACGAACGCATCTCCGCTCGGTAGGAGCCGGGCCCCTCCCCACCGTTGACGGATGACCTTCCTCCGACTGGGCCGTCCCCATCTTCCCGGTTAGAATCAACGGCTCGCTGCAGCGTGCGAAACGTCCCGTTAGCGGGCGCCGTCCAACCCACACTTGATGAGTCAACCATGGCCAGCCATGCAAAGCTCGACCAGGATCCCACGCTCGAACCAGATCGTCTCTTCGTGCACGCGTTGCGCGAGGCGCGCTTCATTCTCAGCTTGTGGGCGTGCTGCTTCCTTTACACCGTCACCTATTGCTACTTGTTTGGCTACAAAAGCCATGAGCCATTGCCGCAAGCGACACCTGTCGGCGTCGGTGAAGTGCTGGGTCCCCTCGAGAGTTTCAACCGCGATCCAGCATCGCTCACATTTCCCCTAAGTCTCGGCATCCCCGACTGGGTCTTCTTCGGCGTTGTGTTGCCCTGGGTTGTGGGCGGACTGCTGACATTTTGGTATGCGGGATTCCTGTTCGTCGAAGACGACTTGTCTTCCAAAGATGATGAGAAGAACGACCTCAAGACGGGGGGACACGCATGACGCAAACCAGTCCCGCGACAATTATCACCTTCGTGGTCTACATCGGCGGGGTCTTTCTGTTGGCCGCGCTCTCGCATCGGCTGTTGTCTAAGAAGTCCTTCATGAGCGAGTACTTTCTGGGCAGCCGCGGGCTGGGGAGTTGGGGCGCTGGCTTTTCACCTTCGCCGCCACCAGCGCATCAGGCGGCAGCTTCACCGGCTATCCATCGTTGATCTACAGCTACGGTTGGGTGCTTGCATTTTGGATCGCCAGCTACATGGTCTTTCCCATCTGTACCATGGGAGTGCTGGGCAAGCGGATCAACCAGATTGCCAGAAAAACTGGCGCGATCACGGTTCCGGACGTGCTGCGGGATCGCTTTGAATCGGCAGCGCTGGCGCTGTTTGCGACTTGCATGATCATCTTCTTCACCACCTGCAACTTGGTCGCACAGTTCAAGGCAGGGGCCTTGATTATCGAGGAGACATTCAATCTGCCGGCCGAGTGGGGGTATACGGGTGGATTGCTGATTTTTGCCGTCACAGTAGTCTTTTACACTGCCTACGGTGGATTTCGCGCCGTTGTTTGGACGGATGTCATGCAGGGAGTGATGATGGGAATCGGGGTCGTGATCCTGATCCCGGTCGTCCTTTCCCAGGCTGGTGGGCTCCAGCGGGCAAACGACTTGATGTTGGCCAAGCCTCCCACGCTCGTGACGTCCATGAAAGCCGTCTACGACGACGGCAACAGCAGCTACAACGACTTGGCTGTGATCGCGATGGGCGACCCGAAACCGGCCGGCCTGGCATACCACCATCCCGGGCAACCGAACCAAGTACTTGATGTCCAACTGAACGACCGTGAGGGAGAGGCCTGGATCGACGTTTACTTGAGCACGGACAAGAGCGGGCGGAAGACGATCAGCACCGGAAACGACGTCAAGCTGGCGATCGAATCGCATCCCGAGTTGAGCGACCTTGTCGTTGTCGAGTACGCATTCGACAACGACGAAACGACAGTTCAGAACGGCGAAACCACATCGTTAGGCGCCACCGGCGTCATCGAGCTCGATCCAGAGGTCGAGCCTAGCAAGTGGGTGTTTATCCGCGGTGACGAGGCCGTCTTTGGTCCAGGCCGTACCTCCGGGGGATCTCCTTTCCATCCGCTGGGCATGGGAATCTCGTTCTTCTTCATGTGGGCTATTTCCGGCATGGGACAACCGGGCACCATGGTGCGGCTAATGGCGTTCGAGAACAGTCGAACGCTGAAGCGGGCGATCATCACAGTGACCGTCTACTTTGGTTTGATCTATTTGCCGCTCGTCTTCATCTTTGTCGCAGCCCGTACATTGCTGCCACACATCCCACAGGAAAGTTCCGACAAAGCCATGGTGTTAGTTGCCACACGAGTTGTTTCGGAACTGGGGTTGGGCTACCAGATTTTGGCCGCGATTTTTGTCGCGGCGCCATTCGCCGCTGTGATGTCGACCGTGGACAGCTTTCTGTTGATGATCAGCTCGAGCCTGGTCCGCGACATCTACCAGCGGACGATCAATCCCCGTGTCAGTGAGATTGTGGTCAAATGGGCCAGCTATACGACCACGGCGGTTGTCGGCGCTCTGGTGACCGTGGTCGCCCTGGACCCGCCGGATTTTCTGCAGTTCATCATCGTCTTTACTTCCAGCGGTTTTGCGGCCACCTTCCTCTTTCCAACGATGTTGGGCCTCTACTGGAAAGGCATGACAGCGCAAGGGGCGCTGGCTTCGATGATGGGCGGTTTTGCGATCGTGGTTGGGCTCTTCGTTCCAAACATGCTGGGCGGTTCACGAATCAACCTATTCGGATTCCACCCACTCGTCTGGGGATTGTTAGGCTCACTTGTGTTGGCTGTCTCCGTCAGCAAACTCACTGGCCCTCCGCCGGAGCACTTAGTCAGACGATTCTTCTACCAGAAACGAACGTCATGATGCCGGTTGCCGGCAACGAGTCCATGTATCCCGCGCCGGCCCACTCTTTTACAGCGCGGCCGGTGCCGCCACGTTTGCCGAACACGAAAGGAAGCTCGAAAAGTGTCCGCAAGACTCTTGGATGGGAAGGCAATTGCCGGCGAGATCCAATCCGAAACGGCTCAGCAAGTTGCCGACTTCGTCAGCAAGACAGGTGTGACCCCTTGCTTGGCTGCCGTCTTGGTCGGAGAAGATCCGGCCAGCCAAATCTACGTACGTAATAAACAGCGTGCTTGCGAACGTGTCGGCATCGAAAGCCGCTTGGCCCGACTATCGGCTGGGACCAGCGAAGATGAACTACTCAAGCTGATCGCCGCTTTGAACCAGGACGCCGGCGTCCATGCGATTCTGGTTCAGCTACCGTTGCCAGAGCAGATACGCAGCGCGGCAGTGCTGGACGCGATTCATCCTGTGAAGGATGTCGACTGCTTCCATCCCAATAATGTGGGACGGCTGATGCAGGGACGTCCTCGCTATTTGCCTTGCACACCGCATGGGGTGCAGCAGATTCTAGCTCGCTCAGACATTCAGGTCTCGCAGCGGCACGTGGTGATCGTGGGGCGCAGTGAGATCGTCGGTAAGCCGCTGGCTGCGATGCTGATTCAGCGTGACGCCGCACTCGGCGCGCGTTACGCTAATGGCACAGTCTGCATCTGCCACAGCCGGACCGACAACCTATCTGCGATAACACGTGAAGCCGACATTCTGGTAGCTGCGGTTGGCCGTCCCCGGTTGATTACAGCCGAGATGGTCAAACCCGGAGCGACTGTGATCGATGTGGGTGTCAACCGGACGGACGATGGGTTGGTTGGTGATGTCGACTTCGCGGCGGTGAGAGAAGTCGCCGGCGCGATCACGCCCGTGCCGAAAGGCGTTGGGCCGTTGACGATTACCATGCTGCTCCATAATACGCTGGCTGCAGCACAGTCTGCCACGTCCGGCTCCATCTAGTCGATCTCGGCAACAGTGACATCGTCCAGGCCACTAGTCGATTTTTCTGTACCAATCTTTCTGTCCTCAACCAGATCGGCAAACTGGTTTTGGATGACAGAAAAATTAGGACAGAAAGATGGCGTAGCTTCGGGCTTTCTCGAGTGACCTAAACGTAACTGCTCGCCGCGTGGTGGTGATCTAGTGCAGACCCTCCAACGCGCCTGCTGTCAGCAGTAGAAACGTCAATCGCCTGGATGCAAGACGCCTTCCATCCGCAGCCAGACGCAGTTTGGCAGGCAAATAACCTGTCAAATCGCGCTAGCAGCCTGTTCATTTCAACAGACAGCTAGGCGACGAGCTCTTCGATCACGTTGCCGTAGACGTCGGTCAAGCGGAAGTCGCGACCCGCGTACTGATAGACCAGTTTCGTGTGGTCTAGGCCCAGCAAGTGGAGCATGGTGGCGTGCAGGTCATGAACCTTTACCGGATTCTCTGCAGCTTTGAAGCCAAACTCGTCCGTACTGCCGTACACGGTTCCACCCTTGATGCCGCCGCCGGCCAGCCAAACGGTAAATCCATAGTGGTTGTGATCGCGTCCGTTGACCTTGCCGGCATTCGCTCCTGGCTGCGGCAACTCGACGGTTGGCGTACGACCAAACTCACCGCCCCACAGCACGAGTGTCTCCTCCAGTAAACCCCGCTGCTTGAGATCTTTGAGCAGCGCTGCGATCGCCCGATCGCACTGGCCGGCCAACCTGCGGTGCTCCTTTTCGATGTCGTCATGGTTGTCCCACGGTTGCCCTTTTCCGTGCCACAGCTGCACGTAGCGGACGCCGCGCTCGACGAGCCTACGAGCGATCAATATCTGACGAGCATTCACTCCTGGCCCGTACAGATCGCGAATGTACTTTGGTTCCTGCGAGACATCAAACGCCTCTGCTGCCTCCTGCTGCATGCCATAGGCGAGTTCAAACGAGTGAATCCGAGCCTCCAAATCAGCTGCTTGGCCACGATCGGCGGCGTGAACCTCGTTAAGTGTTTTGAGTAGATCGAGTTGACGCCTTTGGTCTGCGTTTGCCAACCGCTCGTTGGTAACGTGCGCGATTAGCTTGTCGAGCTCCGTGTGTTTGCTGTCGATGTAGGTTCCCTGATAGACGCCGGGCAGAAAGGCGCTTTGCCAGTTCTGTGGTCCCTTGATTGGGAAACCATCGGGGCACAGGGCTAGGAAAGCGGGCAGGTTCTGGTTTTCTGTGCCCAGCCCATACGTCACCCAAGAACCGACCGATGGCCGCACTAGCCGCGACTCGCCGCAGTTCATCAGCATCAATGACGGTTCGTGATTGGGAACTTCCGCTTGCATCGAGCGGATGACAGCAATGTCGTCAATACAGTTGGCCGTATGCGCGAAGATCTCGCTGACCT
This sequence comes from Pirellulaceae bacterium, assembly GCA_965223305.1. Lineage (GTDB taxonomy): Bacteria > Planctomycetota > Planctomycetia > Pirellulales > Pirellulaceae > CBDCWT01. Next base: position 29,988 of record CBDCWT010000087.1, read on the forward strand.
CGATGCCGCTCTCACCGTGCTTTGAGAATTTGAAAGGCGAAGGAAAGGCAGCGCCGGTCTTGCGCTCCGTCCGTAGATTGCCTGTAGGCAGCATCTTGCCGGCGTACCGGTGAAGTGCCGGTTTGGGGTCGAAAGTATCGATGTGCGAGGGGCCGCCATTCATGAACAGGTGGATCACATGCTTGGCGCGCGGCGGCAGATGTCCCACCCTCGGTCGCATGGGGTCTTCGGTTGCCAGCAAACGCCCCTCGTCTTTCAGGATGCCCGCTAGGGCCAGCCCTGCGAACCCCATGCCGCTACGAGAGAGCAGTTCGCGGCGGGAGAGCGGATGGTGCGTGAAGTGCATGTTAGTCCACAAACATCAGTTCATTGGCCATCAACAGCGCCTGGGCGTACTGTTCCCAGGGAGGTTGCTTGGACTGTGCTGCGCGCTGCTGCGTGGCAGCGGTGATAAACTGCTTGCCTACCGATCGCTCGTGATCGGTAGGCGGCCGGCCATAAATCAGCTGGTAGAGAAAGTTGATACGAGCGCCCGGCTTCTTTCGCGACTGGATTTCATCGCGGCGGATCACGTGCCGAGCTTGCTCGGCGACAAAGCGGCTGTTCATGGCGAACAGCGCTTGCTGGGGAACCACTGTGCGCGTTCGTTTGGGGGTACTGGCATCCGGGCTGGCGAAGTCGAACACTCGCAGCTCGCCAGCCAAATGCTGCCGGTCGATCAAACCGTAAATCGTGCTTCGCCGAGAGTAGGGCGCGTTCCACATTTCGACCGGGCGACCACCGAGGCGACGATCGAGCTGACCTGACACGAACAGCATCGAATCGCGAAAGGACTCGAACTCCAAACGCCGGCGGTTCATCCGCCACAACAGGTGATTTTCAGGGTCGGCTGCCAGATCGCCCTGGCGCGGTCGGCTGGCCTGTTGATAGGTTGCCGAAAGCAGCATCTCGCGATGGAGCCACTTGATTGACCAGCCTCGATCCATGAACTCCCAGGCCAAGTAATCAAGCAGCAAGGGGTGGCTGGGAGGCGCGGTCCGAATGCCGAAATCGCTGGGAGTGGGCACCAAGCCCTCGCCAAAGTGGTGCAGCCAAACGCGATTGACCAGCACTCGAGCTGTCAGTGGGTTGTCGCGGCTGGCAACGGAACGGGCGAGTTCCGCGCGGCCGCTGCCCTCTTGAAACGTCTGCTGTTCTGAGGACAACACACGCAAAAAACGCCTGGGGACGGGCTCGCCACGTCGCGCGGGATTGCCCCGCTCGAACACCACCGGCTCGACTGGACGATCTTTGTCCGCCAGCACCATCGCCCGCGGTGGTGCATCCGGACTCGTTGCGTTCCACTTTTCGATTTCGCGTGTCAGCTCCCGTTGCCGGTTGTTGGTTTCGCGATCGAAGTACCCTCTCAGTCCCTGCCGCGGAATGGCTGTCGGTGTTGCCTCGCCGAAGAGCACCTGAAGTAGTTCCGCGGTTTCGTCTGGGATGACCCGGTCCCCTTCAGCAGCTTGTTTCCATTCCGCATACGCGCCCTCGAGAAGTTGGCCATAGGTCCGTGCAACTTGCATCATGGCCCGCGGCGGTTGCTTGACAAAGGCCTCCCGAACCAACCGGTTGACACGAGGGGATTTCTGGTTGGCGAGCGTCTTGCAGATCTCCTCGGCTCGCCTTGAGAAGTCCGTACTATTCAGCTTGGCGAAGCGCGTCCAAGGCCCCATCACGGGATGGCTTGCTAGCTCGGGAGCCTTCAGATACTCCCACCAGCGGATCAGGGCTTTCGGTTTGATTTCATCTTTACCGAGAGAGATGCCAGCCTCAGCCGGAACCTTCTGGGTAGCGCTGACTAGCTGTACCAGGTAGTCCGTGACGCGACTGCGTAGGTGATCGAGCAGTTCGTCGTATTTACCTTGGACGAAATCATCGAGCCTCTGCTGCCGCTTGCTTAGTTCGGCGAAGAAACGCTGGTGGCGAGGTGAGTCGTGCTGACCTTCGATCAGCGGCAGCTCCGCAGGTTCGGTGCAACTCGCGAAAACACCGTAGAGCGAATAGTAGTCTTTGGTGGGAATCGGATCGAACTTGTGATCGTGGCAACGGGCGCAGACGGTTGTCAACCCCATCAAGCCGCGAGTGACCACGTCGATGCGGTCGTCAATCGTGTCGTGAATGCGGCTGTAGCGGCGGCCGACGGTCAAGAATCCCATCGCCGCGAGATCTCGCTTGTCGGTCAGCACAAGTTGATCGGCAGCGAGCTGCTCCATGATGAACCGATCATACGGTTTGTCGTGGTTGAAAGCGCGCACGACATAGTCGCGGTAGGTGTATGCAAACGGCAAACGTGGTTCGCGGCCAAGCGAGTAGCCTCTCGTGTCTGCGTAGCGGGCCACATCCAGCCAGTGGCGTCCCCACCTCTTGCCGTACTCGGGAGAGCCCAATAGGCGGTCGACCAGCTTTGCCCACGCGTGTGGAGAGTCGTCCTCGAGAAAATCTGAGACTTGAAGCGGCGTGGGCGGCAGCCCGGTCAAATCAAATGAGGCTCGCCTGATAAGCGTTCGCTTATTGGCAGCCGGCGAAGGTTCAAGTCCAGCAGACCTCAACCGCCGGAGGACAAATTGGTCCACGGGTGTTTGTATCCATGGTTCGTCCAGCCGAGGAACGGGCGGCCGGTTGATCGGCTGCAAAGCCCAATGAGACAGTTGAGCTGTCTCGATTCGCTCCTCCATCGGTTCTCGCTCGATACTCCGCGACGGCCAAGGGGCGCCCGACTCGATCCAACGCACGAGTATCTCGATCTCGGCCGGCGACAACTCACTATCAGGAGGCATTTGCGTGTCGACCGATTTGCTGGAAACCCGTTCCACGATGCGGCTCTTGCGGGCGTCGCCAGGTACCAAGGCAGGACCGCTCTCGCCACCGCGCAGCATCGCTTCGCGACTATCAAGTCGCAAGCTCGACTCCTGCGTTTCTGTTCCGTGGCAGGCTGTACAGCGTTTCAGTAGCAGAGGACGGACCTCACGCTCAAAGAACGAAGCTGCTGCCGGCGACGAGTTGGCACGAGGCTCGGTTGCCTCGAGCGACGCCGAGCACCAGGTCAAGACGCAGCAGGCGATCGACAAGCGTCTGATCGACATAGAGATAGTGCTTGGTTGGACAAAAGAAGGTAGTCGACACAGCGTGCCGTAACCGTTTCTATAGCGAGCGGCGCGTGCCTACTGCTGTAGCGGACGGCACGTTAGCGCGTGCCGCTGCTCTGAGCCGCTCAATCCTCGTTAGACAAAGCCTAGTTCTGGCAGCGACACTTAGCAACCCTTGGAGTTGCCGGACATCGTAGCCCAACTCGCCGGACATCGTAGCCGAACTCGCCAGAGTTTGGTGGACTGCCGATTCGTCCAAACTCTGGCGAATTCAGCTACAGAAGCACGGCCGATTCGTCCAAATTCTGGCGAATTCGGCTACAAAGAGGCAGGGCGCCTCAGACCGCTGGTGACTCGTCCCAGGGTGGCCGCCAAATAGGCAGTTGGGGGAAAATCGCCGACGCTGTTTCGACGGCCACTCTTGTCGATGCCTGCAAACGGCCTGCGGCGACCGCACCGCGAACGTCTGTGTGACCCAGTACGAGCTGCGCGAGTGAGGACGTGTCGCACTCGATATAACTCCGTCCTACCCGCCCGGCTGTCAACTTCGTCTGTCGAGAGCCAACCGCCAATCCGTACTTTTCGCCGTTGAGCTGCAGGCCCAATTCGGATGGCAACGGCAGACCAACTCGCTTCGATCTGCGAGTGAACTCCCGGCCAAGCGACTTTAGAAAACGGATCGGGTCCGCGAACCGAACCATCGACACTTCACCGCTTTCTGCTTCGTAATAGTGCTGTTCGCCTCCAGCCGCTGTGAACACGCCGTGTAACGGGTCATGCGGCGCTGCGTGAAGCTGCACGTAGTGCCGGTCCTGCTCAATGGCGTCGCGGCAAGCCCGTGCCAACAGTGCGTTTCCTGCATCCGCGCGGTCGCTCGCCGTGACCAGTTCAAGAATCCTGCTCTCGCGCACAACTGCGTAGCCGACGATCGGCGTCAGGCTATCGCTCAACTCCATCTTGTCCGGTCCGTCAATCGCGACATATATCCGGTCATAGCCGCGGCGGCTAATCAACCAATGCCAATAGGCGTCCGTCCGAATCGCAGGACCGAAGGCGCCGTTCGCGTACTCTTCATACAAACGAACCAGCGCCGCTTGCTCCACGTGCCGCCAAATACGAATCTTCAGCTGGGACTTGTCAGGGCCTAACAGAGACCGTGTTGCCGGCTCACTCTCTCTCAAGTAGGAGAGTATCTCCAGAGCGTTCGCCGAAGAATAGCTATGACGAAGGCAGATGCTCCAGCCGCGCTCCATAAACCACTCGGGGTGCGATGTCCGCAGTACGCCGTACTCGACGTCCCCGTCAGCAATTCGTGACTCAATGGCCTCCAACAGCAAGCCGTCCAGACCCTCGGATCTCAGCTCGGGCAAGCTGACGAAGTCGTTGACCACCATGATCGGCAGGATCCGCTCGCCGAAGTGGATTGCACACTTCATCAGCTGCGCATGTGCCATCACCTGTTCGCCGCGTTTGACCACCAATCGATCGCGCGGCTCATAGTCGGGCCGTTCGAGCTGTGCTTGAAATTCCGCCGCGGAAGGTTGGTGAAGAAGGCTGACCAACAGGCGGTGGATCGCGTGGTGGTCGCCTGCACGAGCTGGTACGACCGTGTCCAAGCAGTGGGCCGTTCTCGTACCGACCGGTGGGCCCTTCGCGACGGTAAGCGAGGAGGACGAGGAAACCGAGTTGGTTTGCCCAGACCTCTTTTTTGCACCAAGACCTCCTGGACGCCCTTGCTTCTTCCGGCCGCGCAGAGTCTCTGTACTGCTCATTTTCCAGCATCCCTTCTGCTGTGTTCGCTCGCTTCCGCTGCGCTTTGATCCCTACCATATATCCCTTTGACTAAAAGTCTAGTAGGAGTGGCCGCAAAGTTTTTTCGGGAAAGAGGCTGAACGAGAACTCCGCGCGATGCAAGTAATCGGTCATGACGGCAACGTTCTGAGAGTACCCCGGTGTTCTTCAACCAGACTTGCCCGCCGTTGCTCGACGAACGGCTGGAGCGCTTGGTTGAGGCGGGTGATCTCCTGATGGCGCTGACGTCTCTTACCGCGTGGCAACGAGGCGTGCACCCAGTGCGCCTTCTGTTGCATCAGTGTTTCGGTTTCGGACGTGCGTTCGACAAAGCGCTCGGGCTGATAGACGGTGCGACGGATTTGCTGCTTGAGCTCTGGGAGCCGTGCGCAGTGGATTTCCGGGCGCGCAAGGGGCAGTTTGGCGGTCGCCGTCGCCAGGACGAAGGCGGGTGCCGGAAAACCGAAGAAGCGATAGATGATGGCATCGGTCAGCTGGTCGTACTTTGCTCCGCCGATGCCATGCACGAACAGGTCTCCCAGCAGAAGTCGAGCATACATCGTGGTCATGAGTGCGCGGGGGGCGCACTTTGCGCGTGGCAGCACTCTGTTGCAGTTGTTCCACTGCCTGACGCGCGCACCCGCCAGGCGAGAGATCGAGTTCCCAAGAATCTCCCGCGCGATCGGTGAGCAACAGTTGCTTGCCAGCACGTCTTATGAACAGCGGTCGCCGCCGAGGATCGTCGACGGTCCACGTCCAAAACGGCGTCTCCAGCCAATCATCGACGGTTTGCAGCTGGGGGACGGGGTGGGTTTGACTGCGTACTCGATTGACCCGTCGGTATTCCAACAGTGCAGCATTGTGAATGCGGTGAAAGTCGGGCAGGCGATCGAGTAGATGGGCCAGGAACCAGAGGAACGACGGTTGATTGCAAACAACGCTGAGCGGCAACTCGCCGTTTTCAATTCCCCCATCGCCGTTCGACGGACCGGCGTGCCGCGGCAAGGCACTCACCAAGTTGCCGGTGCTCGCGTGCGGCGGCGACTGCGGCCGGCCACATAGTGCGGATCAGCGGCTCGTCGCCCAACGGCATCGCCATGTCGCTAATCCGCTGGCTGAAGGACTCGAAACAGTCCAAGATCCATCACTGCTCGTTCTTCGTAAGGCACGGGGGCAGCCGATCGGTCGAATGCCACGAACTCGACCCGCGGGCCGCTCGACCGAACCAGCGGGGACACGGACGGTCGTGCTGGGAGTCCACATCGTTGTCGATCAGAAGGTGGATGGCATGCCCTTTGAGCTGGCGAGCCAGCTTGGCGGCGACGAAACTCTTGAACCAGACACCCGGGTGGTAGAGTTCGGGTTGATGTCCCCGTCAGCACGAGTGGCGTGTTAGCGGCTGGCTGAGGTTCGGCCGACCGTGTCCCGGCGTAATCTTGGGCGGCCGCAAGCAGCTCCGCGCGGGCGCTCCGAGCCACATCTGCCATCATGCGGCCGTTCAGCTCGTAGTCGGCTGCAGTTTGTTGGATGCGGTGAGTTGGCAGTTCGCTGGCAACAGAGAGCGGAGGTTCTACGAGGCGGGCGCCGTCCTCTAGCGGGGCGCGCAGGCGCCGACGCTGGAGTACGCCATCGGTCTGAATCATCCGGGTTCTTCCCCGCAGGCATACGACAGCGGTCGCCGATCACCGCCGGCTGCTGCTGCGGCCTGATCGAGCACGCGATGGTAGTACTCGAGTCGCGTGTGTGCATCGTCGAGCACTCCACCAAATGACCGGTCCTCATCGAGATAGATCAAGGGGACTGGTCGCTCTTCGATCACCAGCTGGTTGAAGGCCGCCTTGCACCCACAGCTCTAAGGGCATCGCGTAGCCGTCTTCGACAAGCTGCAGCCGGCGAAGAGCACTCACTCGATAGGCTTTGAAGCCGCAGAAGGCATCGGTCAGCTGGAGACCGAGTCGTCGATTCAGCTCTTCAGTGACCTTCTGATTGATCAGACGCCGATCAGTCGGTGGGGCGTCGTCACCTGGGAACTGCTGCAGGTACCGGCTGCCTGAGACAATGTCCACAGACCGGCACGCTTCGACGAACTGCGGGATCCGCTGCGGCTCGTGCTGGCCGTCGCAGTCGATCGTAACGATCGTCTCATATTCGTGTTGGATGGCATAGCAGAACGCTGTTCGCAGTGCCGCACCGTAGCCCCGATTCTGACGGTGCGTTACCACCTGGACATCAGATATCTCAGCCAGCAGCTCGGTGGTGCCGTCCGAGGAACCATCATCGACGACCAGAATGTTGTCGCTGAAGCGTTTCACTTCGGCCAGCACCTGCCGGACGAATTTCGCTTCGTTGTAAACAGGTTAATGCGGTGAGCCAGCTTTGCGGCATGTTAAATCGGCCAGCTTTCTGACGAGGTGTACTTAACCTGCTTTGGAGAGAAGGGGACTTGAAGACACCCTCTGAGGCGGGGTAACGCTCTCATTCTAGACAACGCCCGATGGTAGTCAACGCAGAGCTTTGGTGGGCGAGCTGCGTACGCGCCTTTTGCGCCGCAACAAGAGCGCCTCACTTTGCACCAACGTGTGGGGTGACATCGCGGCAGAGTCCTGTGCCGGTTGCGTTTGCGCTGCCAAACGATATGGTAGGAAAGGGTATGCGCCTAGCGGTGCACCGGCTTACGTTGATCGAGGTAACTCATGGCCAGGGTGTTGGTTGTCGACGACTCTCCCGTCGATCGCCGTCTTGTGGGCGGATTGCTAGGCAAGTCATCGAGCATGGAAGTCGAATATGCTGCCGATGGTGCGGAGGCGTTGGCGCGTATGCGGTCCGAGGCGCCTCACGTCGTCGTGACCGACTTAATCATGCCAAACATGAGCGGTCTCGAGTTGGTCGCCGCTGCCGTGCACGATTTCCCCATGGTGCCGGTGATCTTGATGACCGGCAGAGGCAGCGAGTCGATCGCGGTTCAGGCGCTCAAAGCCGGCGCTGCCAGCTACGTCCCAAAAAGTGTGCTGGCCGACTTGTTGCTGGACACTGTCGAGAACGTCTTATCGGTCTCTCAGCAAGAGCAAACGCAGACCAAACTGATGGACTGCATGACTGGTTGCCGGTTCACCGTCGAGAACGATGCCGGTATGGTGCCGGCACTTGTGAACTACCTGAGGTTGTTTGTGCGCAAGACGGGTCTCTGCGACGAGACGAGCAGCATTCGTACTGGCGTTGCCTTGGAAGAGGCACTGAACAACGCGCTCTTCCATGGAACCTCGAGCTCGATTCGGAAACTCGCGAGGGTGATCGCGCTATCTACTGGGCGCTCGTCCAAGAGCGGCAGCGATCCGAGCCGTATTGCCACCGCAGGATTTCACGTGGACGTGGAACTGACCGAGACCGAAGGGCGGTTCTCAGTTCGCGATGAAGGTCCAGGCTTCGATCCGGCACAGCTCCCGGATCCAACCGATCCAGCTAATCTCGAAAAAACCGAGCGGTCGCGGGCTGCTGCTGATGCGCACCTTCATGGACGAAGTTGTCTTTAATGAAGCCGGCAATCACGTGACGCTGGTCAAGAAGAAACAAAATCATAGAGCCAGCTAAGTCACTGCCCGGTCGTGAAAGTCAGCACCAGCGCACTGGGTCTTGCTCCTGCCGGCTAGGCCAAATGCGCAGATCGTCAAACTGCTGCTGCAGGACCGCCGCCAGTTGCTCGACCGCGAACCGCTCGCTGGCAAAGTGACCGGTCAGCAACAGACAGACGTCCGTCGCAGCGGCTTCGAGACACGTGTGGAAATTGGTCTCTCCGGTGACGAACAGCTCGCATCCCACCGCCCGCGCCTCACTTAAGAACTGGCCCGCGCTCCCGCAGGCGACGCCCGCCGTGGTGATTCGACGCTCCGCATCGCCGACGCAGTGCAGATGTTCTATCTTGAGAAATCTCTGCAAGCGCTGCGTGATGGATGCCAATGAAGCGGGTTCGGAGAAGCGGCCCCATCGTCCGGACCCCAGCTCGCTCAGATCGCTGCTTGCGACGAGCGGACGGATTTCGCTCAGTCCCAGACCTTCGGCCAGTTGCTGGTTGATTCCTTCAGCCGCAGAGTCGAAAGCAGTATGGGGACTCACGACAGCGACACCTGCTTCGATCAGTTTCAGCAACAGACGTCCGGGAACGGTTTCCGAGGTGATCTGCTGCAGTGGTCGGAAAGGCAGGGGGTGATGGGTGACGATCAGATCGGCACCTTCGTCAACCGCCTCGACCGCACTTTCGGGGGTGACTGTCAACGCGACCATCGCCTGCTGCACGGGGCGGTCCAGGTGACCCACCAGAAGCCCTACGTTGTCCCATTCTTCTGCCAGCGCCGGCGGCGCAAACTCGTTCAAGAATTCACTGATTTCACGGACTGTACGCATCGAACCGCCCTTGTCGTCTGATCTTGCCCCCGACCGCTGGACGCAGCCAGAGCACCTTTGCTGATCCTCCACTCCGGTCCCGATCGGCCAGACCGGCGCCCTTGCGATAACCCGCCTGCCCGAGTCGATGTGCAAAGGCGATTATGGTACAATACTTTGTCACTTCCGCGAATCTGTCTACTCACCCGTTAGGTCTACGGGAATGCAAGTTTCGCAAACCGCGACCGAGTTCCTGACGCTGTTGAAACGCAGTCGGCTGCTGTCCTGGGACGACCTGCAGGATGCGGCGGTCACGATCGCCCAGTTCGACGATCCATCGCGACAGCAAGTCGCAGACGCGCTGGTAGACGACGGCTTCTTGACCAAATTCCAAGCCGAGCGGCTCGTGACAGGCAACTCGCGCGGGCTAGTGCTCGATGGATACAAGATCCTCGAAGTGTTGGGCGCCGGAGGCATGGGATGGGTCTATATCGCTGAGGAGTTGGAGACAAAGTGGCGTGTTGCTTTGAAGGTCTTGCCAGAAGAGTGCCGCGACGATGCAGGTACGTTGGCGCGGTTCCAACTGGAAGCTCAAGCCGGCATGCGGCTCAAGCATCCCAACATCGTCCGCACAATCGCGCTCAAACAGGCGGACGATATCTACGGGCCGATCGACTATGTGGTGATGGAGCTGGTTCGCGGTGTGACCCTCTTCGAGTTGCTATTGATGAAAAAGCGTCTGGAAGTCGGGCATGCTTGCGACATTATCATGCAGGCGGCCTGTGGCTTGGAGTACTCACATCAACAGGGGCTCATCCACCGCGACATTAAACCTGAGAACCTTCTGGTCTGTACCGACGGCACCGCTAAGATACTTGACTTCGGCCTGGCCATGGTCGATGAAAATGACGAAGAGTTCTCGATGGCCATGATTTTTGGACAAAATCGACTTGGCACTGCGGACTACATTTCACCTGAACAGTACATCGACAGCTATCAGGTTGATCCGCGGGCGGACATTTACAGTCTCGGATGCACGCTCTACTTTGCGCTCACCGGCCGCGTTCCGTTTCCGTTCAAATCTTCAGCACAGAAGCTGAAAGCACATCTGAAGAAGAAGCCGACTCCGGTCAACGAACTGCGCGATGATGTGCCAGAGCGTCTGGCGGCCATCGTGGCCAAGATGATGGCCAAACACCCGGAAAACCGGGTTCAGTCGGCTGCTGCCGTTGCCGACTACTTAAGACCGTTCGCTGAACGAAAGTCCTATTCGATCAACTTCCGGTCGGTACTCAATGCCCGCACCGCCTACGCCAAGAAGCGGTTTGCGAGTGGCTACTCTAAGGCGAAACCGAAGTCGACGCACGAGTTGGAGATCGTTCCTACGCCGAAGAGCGAGCCTTCACAGGACGAAATAACTCGGCAATCCACCATCGAGACGATTGTGCGGGAAGAAACACGGCTCGATCAATCGGCCGCACAGAAAAAACGCCCCGACTCGCTTACTGGCGAAGGTGGCTGAGCTAACGCTCAGGTCAAGTTACCGACCCGCTCGACTTGTTCCAACGTCATGTCCGTGCTGGAGGGATCCACGCGTCGGCAACATTCCTCCAGTTGCTTGGCAAGCCCTTCCATTTCAGCCTGCCACTCGGCTTCGTCGGCGTCCGCCGGGCACACTCGTTTGAACTCGGCAACTAGCAGAATCAAACGCAGCAAATGCCGAAAGATAATACCTTCTTGTTTTTGAAGGCGTTTGCTGGTCACGAACTTCTGGAAGTCGCCGCCAAACTCCAAGAGCTCGCCAGCAACCCACACCGCACTTGTGCGGAGGTCGTGAACGCCGGGGAAGTCGTGATCGAAGAGCAAGCGGAGCTTCTCGGCGAGCGTCAGGATCCAAACCCGTTCTTCCTCGAACATGCCACGCTCTGCGGGTTCGGCGGTTTCTGCGGCGCTGAGTTGTTCAGGAGTGGCCAGCCCCAATTGGAGCAACTGCACATCGAGCCTTGTTGTGGCGAGCGGCCCGGCCGGTAGCTCGTCTTGACTCGGGACTCTGACAAAGCGCGCCACCGAGCCCGGCATGTCGAGAACGCTTTCCATGGCCTGGATCCGCTCGTTGGAATCAGCCACGCCCAGGTGGTTCACCAGGAAACCACCGTAGAGGGGGTGGACTCCGCGAAACTGAAGTAACCGATCAAGTTGTTCGGTGGGATAGGCCATGCGGGGATGGTACTCCTCGAGTACGGCATCGCCGGACTGGTTGTTTTCATCCGCCGGCTGGGGTGGCGCCGGCTCCAGCGTGACATAGCCGGCGGTCCACAGAGTCCGCAGCATTTGCTCGAGATTTGCTTGGGCATTCGTCAGCCGCTTCCCATCCAATAGTCGCTTGCTTACCAACTGTCGAACCAAGTCGACATCCGGAGAAGCGCTCAACATGAAAGCCAAAAGACGCCAAGGCAGCGGCCCTCGGCTGGCCAACTTGCCAGGCGCCGCAGTACACAGCTTTTCAAAATGCGACTCATTCCAGTACTGCTGGTTCGTTCGCCGCGTCGGCATTTTTTTCTTGAGCGCCTTCTTGGCCTTCCTCAGTCCCGGATCCTTTGTATCTTCCGGAATCTGGTCATACTTGACGCGCCACCGCGCAATCTTGACGTCATCCTCATGCGCCAACGCGAAGACGAAGCCCTCGCTATCGTACTGTGGACGGCCGGCGCGGCCGAACATTTGATGAGCCGAGCTCGGATCGATCAGACGTTTGTTGTCGGGCGGGCCCTTGAGCAGGTTGGGCAGCACGATGCTGCGGGCCGGCAGGTTGATCCCCGCCGCCAACGTCTCCGTACAGACACACACGGACAACAACTTGCGTTGAAATAGATCCTCCACAATCCGCCGGTACATCGGCAGCACACCCGCGTGATGAACGCCCACACCGCGGAGCAGTATCTGTCGAAGCTTGGGGCCGGCGCCATGAGACCAATCGAAGCTATCGAGCGCCTCGACCAGCTGCGATTGCTGCCCCTTCTGCAACAGCTGTTTTCCTTTGAGCTGTTCGGCCACGTTCCAGCACTCGTCTCGATTGAAGCAGAAAATCAACGCAGGTGTGAACCGTGAGGTATCATCCCCGGCTGCCATCTGTTCGACTTGCTCGTTCAGCAACTGATCGCCAACCCATTGGTAAGTCAGCGGCACGCGACGCGTTTCACTTTGGACAAGTTCCACGCCGCGCTCGTGTACTTTCCGCAGCCAGCTGACAAATTCGTATGCATTGCCAACCGTAGCTGACAGCAACAACAGCCTCACGTGGGGAGGCAGTAGTCCCAGCGTGAACTCCCAGACAATTCCCCGCTCAGGATCGTTGAAGCTATGAAATTCATCCATCACGACAGCGGATACGTCGTCGAAGTTGAATTCGCCGCGATGGAGCAAGCGGTTAAAGAGGATCTCTGCAACTACTACCAGAATCGGCGCGTCTGGGTTGACGCGGCGATTACCGGTCACTAATCCGACGTCCTCTTCTCGAAACCCCCACTGCACGGCGGCACTCTGCATTTCGCGCAGCTTCTGTTCGGTGAGCGCAATCAAAGGCGTCGTGTAGTAGGCCCTCTTTCCCAGATGCAACGCCTCAAATAGAGCTGCCTCTGCGATCAACGTTTTGCCGGTCCCCGTCGGTGCGCACACGAGCACCCCTTGCTCAGACGAGAACCACGACAGCAGGGCCTCTTCCTGAACCGGATAGGGATCGTGCGCTAGCACATCCAGATAACGCGTTGCGAGCTCGTCCCGCGATAGGGTCTCTGGCTGCATAGGCTATTTGATGAGCTTGTAGCTGTTCTCAGCGTCGGCAATTGGCGTCATGCCAGCAATTCCGGGCGGTAGGATTGCATGTACCGTGTTAATTGTACAAGACGGGGAGCCGCGATCTGTTCCGTCGATGTCCGGTTAAGTGCGAGCCTGCCAAGCAGTTAGGCCGTCACAAGCGGCTTTTCTGGATTCTTCGGCACGCCGGTTGCAACTTCGTTGTGCCAGCAGATTCCGGCGAACTGCCTCGTCAACCCAGGCGGAGAATGTGATTTCCTCACGGATGGGAGTTACCTGATGCGAATGATCGGTAAAGCAATGCGGGCAGTAGTGGTCGAGGCGATGGGCGTCATTCTGGTGCTTTGGCTACTCTTCGGCGCCGCCACTTGGACGCTCAACAGCTACGCGTCGAGCACCGTTACCCGACGGCCGCTGATTGACCAATCGTCCTTTCATTCGGTTCGAGAGAAGCTCCGCTCGTTGCAGACCACCGCGCTATTTGACCGAAGACACGACCACGCACCTGAAGAGGTTGCCCGGCGACTAGATCACTACAGCAACCTGTACGGCACCGTCGCCCTCGACCATCTGAAGCGGGTCGTGAACTAGCTCAATAGTGGCAGTAGCCGAAGTCGCCAGACTTTGGCCTTCCTGCGGCGCGTCCAAACTCTGGCGAGTTCGGCTACACACAACTCGGACTTTGACACTCCACGAGTGACTTGTTCTAGCGCACGGATTGGTACTTGATCTTCCCACCGACGATCGTGAACTGTACGCGGGTGGCTGCGATCTGATCCTCTGGAACGGTCAGCAGATCACGGTCTAGAACTACCAAGTCTGCCAGCATTCCCGCTGCCAGCGATCCCTTTAAGTGCTCCTCGAACGCTGCGTAGGCAGCAGCGCGTGTATAGGATCGCAGTGCTTCTTCTCGTGTCATTCGCTGTTCGGCGAAAAACGCCACGCCGTTGGCAAGTTTACGCGTCACCGACGCATAGATGCAGGCGAACGGATCGATCCGCTCGACGGGCACGTCAGTACCATTTGTGACCACTGCGCCGCTGTCCAGCAGACTGCGCCAGACGTAGGCGCCTGTTCTGGCGCGACGTTGCCCCAGCCGCTGCACAACAAACGGCGCGTCCGACGTGCAGTGCACTGCCTGCATTGACGCGATCACACTCAGCTCGGCGAATCGAGCGATATCGGGTGGGGAAATGTGCTGAGCGTGCTCGATGCGCCATCGGAGGTCTTTGCCCCGAGTTCCCAGCGATTCGAACAGATCGAGTACCTCCCTGTTCGCACGATCTCCGATCGCGTGTACACAGAGTTGGAAGTCATGCTCCAAGGCCAGCTCACCGACTCGCTTGAGCGAGTCAAGCGAGGTCGTATTGTGACCAGTGTTGTTCGGCAAATCGTCGTAGGGCGCTAGCAACCACGCGCCGTGGGTACCGAGTGCACCATCGACCATTCGCTTGATCGCACGCACCGTAAGATGATGGTTACCCACCCCTACCATCCGGTAGTCCGCCAGCCGGCCGGCGAGCACGCCGTTGGGCTCGTTCAGCATCACAAACAACCGCACATCCAACTGGCCCTCTTCCGCCAGCTCGCGAAACAAGTCGACCTCTGCTAAGGACGCTCCAGCGTCCTGAAAACTGGTTACGCCGTTGGCCAAGCACTCTTCGCTTGCCAGGCGAATGGCATTCGAGAGTTCTTGTCGGACCTGGGCCGGCGAGCGGTTCTGTAGGCTGCGGGTGCGAGCGCGGCGCACGAGCGACATCGCGTTTTCCCGAAAGACACCGGTGGGGCCGATCTCGTCGCGCAGGATTTCACCACCCGGTACGTCCGCCGTCTCCGCGTCGATTCCCGCCAACCGCATTGCCAGCGCGTTGGCAAACAACATATGGCCGGTGCGATGTGTCAGTAAGACGGGGTGCCGAGGGGTGCGTTGGCTAAGCTCGCCGTGTACCGGATACCCTTCCACATGCGGATTGGGCCGCCGGCTCCATTTTCCCTGGTGCCAGCCGCGGCCGATGATCCACTGTCCGGCCGGCAGGGAAAGAGATGCCCGATAGACCTGCTGTACGATGTCGTCCCAGCTGGTGGCTTGGGTCAAATCGAGTTCCATCTTGGATTGCCCCAACGACACAAAGTGTCCGTGGCCTTCGACCAAGCCAGGGATCACAAGTTGGCCGTCAAGCTCGATGATGCGAGTGCCGGACCCGATCCAGGCATCTATCTGGGAGTTGCTCCCAACAGCGGCGATGCGGTCACCGAGTATCGCGACGGCTTCGGCCAAGGGGCTGGCCGTGACCATGGTGACGACCTTGCCGCCCTTCACGACGAGGTCGGCTGGTTCTGCTGCTGGCAGCTCGTGGGTCAACGCCAGAATCAGCGCGCCGGCGACCATCGAGCGGATACGTTTCAGCAGTTGCGTTTGCCGCACGCTACGTAGGTCTCTACTCAAAACTCACCTCGGATTCCTAAAGCCAACGGGTCACGATGGCCCGCCCCGCGACTAGCGCAATCGTAAGCGCGAAGCGCCAGCCTGCACACGTCACTTCAAAGAGCACTTCCGCCCGCTCGATCGTAGCCGAACTCGCCAGAGTTTGGCGGACTGCCGATTCGCCAAATTCTGGCGAATTCGGCTACCAGAAAAGACGAGCGACTTCTCCGGTCAGCCACCACCAACCGGCGGAATCACCGACAATTCGTCGTCGTCGACAAGTATCCGCTCTCGATTTCGTTCTAACCCGCCATTGACCGTGAAAACCTGGACACTTTCGCTGGGGATCTCCAGAGCTCTGAGGGCGTCATCAATCGTCGCTCCCTCAGGCAAGTCGAGTTGTCCGCTAGGGGGCGCTTGCTGTTTGAGAACCCCCATCAGCTTGAGGCGAATCCGCATCGTCGGAGAAGTTCTCTAGTTTGGCTTGGTGGCAACGAACACCTCGTGGTTCCTCCCCACCGCGGAAGGGATCGCGGCATTTTGGAAGCGGTACCCGCGATGACGAGTCGGACGTCCCAGTAACGTGGTGGACGCGAGCTTTTGCGCGACGCCAGTCGCAATGTACGCTCGACGCAAATCAAATGGATTCCCCTGGAGGTAGGTCTTCCAGGCTCCTAGCGATGTTTGGGTTTGAAGGATGCCCTTCAACATGCCGACGTCTGTCAGCATTCCCATGTCGTTGGCTTGGCCTGTGAAAATGGCGCCGACCAGTTGATCATCGCGCCACAAGAACTTCCGATAAATCAGCTCGTTGGAGTTGGCGATCGTGGTGGCCTCAGCCTTCGGATCGTTCCAGTTCCCAAAACTGGCTGCTTGGAGTCCACAGACGTCGACGACGTTCATGAGTAGGCTGCCGGGATAGTGAACCTCCTGTCCGGCCATGTTGGCCCCCGCCACGCGGCCGTGGTCGACAGCAGTTGGTTGGATGGCATGAATCGTCTTCTGTTCGCTAAAGAGCGCAGGTCCCTGTGCCACATCGCCGCCGGCGAAGATGGATGAGTAGTTCGTCTGCATTTGGTCGTTGACCAAGATTCCCTGCTCGACCTCGATGCCTGAGCCGTCCAAGAAGGCGATGTTGGGCTGAATCCCAGTCGCGATGATGACCAGATCCGCTTCGATCTGACCGCCGTTTTCCAGCTGCACAAGCTTGTGGCCTTGATCGGTCTCGCGAATCTCTTGCACTGTCGTAGCCGTGTGGACCGCGACTCCCTGCGATTGCAGCCAGCGATCCACGTACCCTGCTGACTCGGCATCGAGCATCCGCGGCAGGATCTGGTCTTCCCGCTCTACGACCGTTAGCGTCCATCCTCGTTTGAACATCGCGTTCAACATGATAAACCCGATGAAACCCGCTCCGACGAGTACAACTCGTGGCTGATCGAGCTCCGCGGTTGCGTCAAGCACTTGCTGGGTATGCGCCAGGGTCCACAAGGGTTGGACGCCGGGCAGGTCGACACCGGCTATCGGCGGAGAAATGGGCGACGAACCGGTGGCCAGCAACAACCGGTCGAAGTCGATCGAGCTGCCATCGGACAGAGTGAGCGAGCTGGCCGAGACGTCGACGGATGCGACACGTAAGCCAAACCGCGTGGTAACTCCGAGCTTCTTGAAGTACGCGTCGTCGCCCGTATGCGTATGCTCGGCCGGGATGCTGCCTGCCAGCCAATAGGGAAGGGCCATCCGCGAATGGGCGGGCTCATCGCAAATCAGAGTGATCGTTGAATCGCCCTGATCGATTTCGCGAATCGTCTCCAAAGCGTTTGTCGCAGTAGGACCAGCACCGACAAGGACGTGATGTGTGCTCATTCAGTTATCTCTCTTGTTACAAGGCTGCCAACCCGAGCTCGGCCAGCTTC
This sequence comes from Pirellulaceae bacterium, assembly GCA_965223305.1. GTDB lineage: Bacteria > Planctomycetota > Planctomycetia > Pirellulales > Pirellulaceae > CBDCWT01. The sequence continues at coordinate 47,438 of CBDCWT010000087.1, forward strand.
TCCGAGCCAGGAACTCCTTCTTCGTCCCATCCTCGCTCACGATAGTAGACCGGCAGCATCACATCCAGCTGGACGGTGACGCCGGCCGACGGTCCTGCAGTGTGTGCTTCCTTCAGCAGCCGTTCGGGGAGGGAATCGTCTGCCTTGGTCAAGCCGGCCTTGAGGTTCCAAAGCCGTTCCAAGTTCCAAGTTCTCTCGCCGATCTTCAAGAACTCTTCGTAGGTGTAAGGCACGCCCGTTGCAGCGGCGGCGCAGGGAACGAAAGTGTCGAGCGGAGCGCCGGAACCACCCACAAACAGGCAGATGCCCGTGTTGTCGTGGGCGGTGGTCCGATCCTGTTCCTTTGCAACCCATTCACCTTTTCCGTCCGGCGTATGGGGATCCATCTGGCCCGAGGTCTCCGGCCCGGGTGTCCAAGCTCGCAAGTGGCAACCGCCACGGTTGCAAGTCGCGTACGCGACCCCCATCCCTTGAAAGCCGCGCGGGTCATAGGCTGGAAACTCTTGGCCTTTGCTTCCCATGAACACTTCAGGATGTCCTAACTTCTCACCCATCCTCTTGGCGCCCTCGGCTAACACATCGCCAAACCCCTCTCGATACGCCGTCGCTTCGGTCATCCGTATCAACGCTGCTTCCGACCCGAATTGGAGCGGCAGTTCGACGATCTCGTCGGTGACGACGCCAGCCTCGTACAACTCCATTGCCGAAGCCAATGTCGATCCCATGGAGATAGGGTCGAGGCCGAGATCGTTGCACAGCCAGTTTGCTTTAAGTACTGCGTCCAGGTCACCAACTCCGGTATCGGCACCCAGCGCCCATGCGTTCTCGTACTCCGGACCCTCTCCGGCGGTCTTCCAGTTGCGCGGGTGCATGTTGACCATGAACTTGCCGGAGGCGTCGCCCAACCGACAGACTCGCCCGCAGGCGATCGTACAGGCGAAGCATGCCTTGTTTGTAACGAGCCGCTCGGCGCGAATCGTGGTCCCATTCAGATTCTCGTACTCTTCAAATTGTCCCTGCTGAAAGTTGCGGGTTGGCAGACCTCCAAAGGCCTGCGTCATGTCGATGGTTGCTGCCGTCCCCAACTCTGAGAACGACTTTCGTCCCGGACTGTCCTGCATGGCGTCCCGCATGTTCCAGACGGACTGCATGAACGCAGCCGGATCGGCAATCTCGACGCCACCTGTCCCACGGACGGCGATGGCCTTGAGGTTTTTGGAACCCATCACAGCGCCGACACCGCTGCGACCGGCGGCACGATGCTTGTCGTTGACGATGCAAGCAAAGCGTACGAGGTTCTCGCCTGCCGGTCCGATACAGGCGACCCGCAGGCCGGGGATCCCCAGCTCAGAACGCAACCCGTCTTCGGTTTCGGAAACTCCCTTTCCCCAGTATTCCTGAGCGTCGCGGATTTCAACGTGGTCGTCGTAGATGAACAGATAGCTGGGCTGTGGTGCCCTTCCTTCGAAAATGACTAGATCGTATCCGGCGAACTTCACTTCGGGTCCCCAGTGGCCTCCAGAGTTGGAAGTCGTGATGGCGTTGGTCAGCGCACCTTTGGTGACCACCATGTAGCGTGCCCCGCAAGGCACTGGAGTTCCGGTCAAAGGCCCCGTTGCGAAGATCAGCTTGTTGTCAGGGCTCAGCGGATCCGCCTGGGGATCCATCTCTTCGTAGAGGTAACGAGCAGCCAGTCCGCGACCTCCCAGGTATTCGTGCAACCACTGCTCGGGAATCGCTTCGCGCGTTACCCGGCTATTAGTCAGATCGACTCGCAGCAACTGTCCGGTCCAGCCACCCATCTCTTTCTCCCCAGGCTGTGAAAGTACTGATACTTCTTGTTCCGATGCGGCACGGAGGGTGCGTTACTGGAGCGATTCCACGTAACGCGTATGGACGCGGTCGGCCCATGCATCAAACCAGTGCCCGCTGGTTGTGCTGTCCAGGAACTCAATGGCGTCAGTTGGGCAGGCCGAGGAACAAGCGGGTTGGCCACCACAGAGATTGCACTTCGACGCTTTGTCAGTCTTTGGCAGGGTAAACACCGTTCCAAATGGGCAGGCGATCGTGCAGAGATGGCAGCCGATGCAGAGTTCCTCGACAATCACCTTGGCGCCGGACTTGTCGTCAACGGCGATGGCGTTGACTGGGCAGGCCGACATGCACCAAGCTTCATCGCATTGCAGGCATGTGTAGGGCGCGTAACTTGCTTCTTCGTCGAACACGTTGACTCGGATCACGCTCTTGGAGGGCGCGAACGTGCCTGTTTGCACCCACGAGCAAGCAAGCTCACACTGCATGCACCCTGTACATCGGTCGGGAACAATGCTGAGAGTCTTGGTCATTTCTTCGGCTTCCTCGGCAGAGGGACAATTGGACAACCCGGCGCCAGGCAAATCCCCCAGAATCTACCAAACGGTGGGGAATCGATCCACAACTGAGGCCTCGTCGAGGGTATTCTGTTTGCCGGGCCTTGGTTACAATAGAGTCATAGAGGCGACTCCCGGGCTGGGGCAAGTCGTTTCCGAGCACTTCCAGCGATTCTATGCAACAACACGACTTCCTGCGCGGGCGGTTCGCCGCCGGGGCAACTTTCGCGCTGTTCTACTTCCAGGTTTGCATTGGGGCCTCTCCAGCTGTAGCGGACGAGATCGTCCTGCGCGATTTGACGATCATCACTGGGAAGACGGTTAGCCACTTTGATCCCGACGGTGTACGGTTCGAGGACGGGTCAGTTATCACCTGGGACCGCATCGAGCAAGGCACGATCGCCGCAGAAAAACAGGCCGGTTTCGATAGGCGCCTGAACGAGCTCGGCGCCCGACTGTACTCAATACGCCGGCGTTTGCGATCCGAAGACTACCAGGATTTACTTCCACATTCCCGCGACCTCTACCCTCTCTATCGCGATCGGCGGAGCTCGACGAGTTACATGGTCATGCAGGCAACGATGTGGGCGCATCTAGCACGTGGCCAGCGTGAACAGGCGCTGGCGCCCTATTTGCGGTGTTTGGAGATATCCAGGAGCTCAGCAGCGTCCGCCGTCGACGACTTGCCCGGTGACAGACGTCTGCAATTCGACCGGCAGACCGGACTGACCCCTGAGCTGATGCCGATCTGGTTTGACGCCACCGCTGCCAAACAGCAACTTGACCGAGTGTTCAAAGCGATTCAGGCGATGCGGCGACCGCGTCCTCAAGGAGTGCTGATCTACTACGTCACCTTGGCACTGGCCGCCGGCGAGTTGGAGAAAGCCGATCAGGTGCTGGCGGCGGTCACGGCCGACTCGGGGCCCGTTGCGGAGTTGAAGGCGATCGTCACCGCGCAGCGGGCGATCGCCGGTGGTGACGACGTACCAGAGTCAAAGCTGGCCAGTCGCTTAGATCAACTTTCGGACCTGACGCGACCGTTGGCGTGCTATTGGGCGGGGATCGCGCAACTGTCTCCGGACCGGGAACGCGTAGACCGCCAACGAGGATTGCTCCTGCTCTTGCAGGTGCCGGCGCTCTACGGCGAACAGCAGCCGGACGTCTCGGCCGCCGCTTTGTATCGCGTGGCGAGCGAGCTCGAAACACTGGACGACGCCCGCGGCAGTGCCGCAGTTCGCGCAGATCTACTAGAACGATTCGGTAAAACGCATTTCGCCACACTGGTTCGCTCGGCAGCCGGGCGAAGTGACGGTGGCTAGACGAGTGGCATTCGTTGAAGTGGGGTGCGCTCGGCAGCGCTAAACCTGTCAACTCGCTACACATTCCATGAGGAAGATCATGCAGTACCTGCCGGCAATCACCGCGCGACAGGCTCGGTGGCGAACACTAACGGTTTGCGTCTTGGCGGTCTCTATTATCACTGTCTTGCAAATGGGAATTGGTGCACCCTTACTGCTCGGCCAAGAGGCAGAGGAAGTGTTGGACGAAGTGCCTGCTGGCCCGGATGATTCAATCGCGCCAGCAGCACCGGCTCTGGAAGAAGAAACAACGCGGACGCTGTTGGACACCATCATGGATGGAGGTCTCGTCGGACTGCTCATCATATTGCTCTCGATGGTATCGGTCGGATTCATCGTCGAGCACTCGCTCACCATTCGCAAAAGTGTGCTGATGCCAGAGCCAGTCATGGACGAATTGGACGAGCTAATCGAGAACGGCCAAATTGACGACGCGATTCAGGTTTGTCATGAGCCGCAGAATCAGTGTTTGGCGACTCACGTCGTCCTCGCAGGACTCGAGCGTTATCAAGGCTCGGAATTCGGATTCGCGGAGTACAAGGCAGCGGTTGAAGAAGCAGGTGAGGACCAAACAGGGCAGCTGTACCGGAAGACGGAGGTGCTGGGGCTGATCGGCTCGATCGCTCCCATGCTCGGGTTGACCGGGACGGTGCTCGGGATGATCGAGGCATTCAACACGATCGCCGCATCGGGAGGCATGGCCCGTCCCGACGAATTGGCCGGCGGGATCGGACAGGCGTTGGTGACGACGTTGATGGGGTTGGTGGTTGCGATTCCCACGATGGTTGCCTTCAGCTATTTCCGCAACAAGATAGATTCGATTGTGGCCGAGGCGGGTAAACGCATCGAGCAAATCCTGATGCCACTCGGGAGGAGGAAATAGCGATGCGCCTTACTCGTCGCCGGCGAACGACGAGACCGAGCATGAATATGACGCCCATGATCGACATCGTTTTCTTGTTGATCATCTTCTTCATGACGGTCACTCAAGTCTCAGAAGTCAACAAAGAGCTACTCAACCTGCCGAAACTGGCAGGCAGCGAGGACCAGCGGCCTACGGTATTGACGATCAACGTCACAGAATCCGGTGATGTGCGTATCTCTGGCCAGTCAATCGACTTTCCTACATTGGTTTCACTTGTGGAAAACGAGAAGTTGCGGTTGAGGGATCCACGTCTGCTGAGCGTCGTGGTGCGTACGGACCAGCGGGGAACCAGCCGTGCCACCAACGAAGTGGTCCGCACGCTGGCGGAGTTGGGGATCGGGCGGGTCAGAATCGCCGTGGAAACACCTCAGTGAATGAAGAGGTAGGTACCCGTGAGACTAAGCAACCGGCGGCTTGACCGTAGTCACGAGATCGAGCTCTCCATGACCAGCATGATTGACGTTGTCTTCTTGCTGCTGATTTTCTTCATGACAACGAGCAGCTTTGTCATGACTGAGCGGAACCTGGACTCCGAGATCAAGTTGGAAGAGAGTCAGACAAGTTCGGCACCTTCTGATCTGGAGCCCGCAATCGTAGACGTCATCCGCAGCGGCGAACGTTTTGTCTACCGTATCGGGGGGTTGGAGTTGGAAACGGGTCAAGAGCTGACTGAGATCTTGCGCCAGTTTCCCGACAAACTGCAGGGGGCTTTTGTGCGGGTCAGCGAGGAGGCGCCTTTCCATATGGCAGCAGCGGCCGTGCAGGCTTGTAAGTCAGCCAACTTCACGATCGTCTCGTATGTACCGCTCGACTGACCGGAAGAGAGCAGTTCGGCAGTCAGCAGAATAAGGTTCGCGGCCGATTTCGGACAACTGAGAGTGCGAAGCAGCATAAATTGCCGAACGCCGTCTACCTCAGGGCTACCCTGCGGTTCGCTGTTCGTCCGCACTTCTTGCCACGCCCGACACAAAACTCGCCGCAGCGATACCAGCCGGTTCCTGCGGATCCTGATCGCGATGCTGCTGGCCCCGTGCTTGCCTGCTTGGGCCCAGGAGGATCGCTTCGAGCAGTACCTGATGCGACTAGGGTTGACGGAGTTGCACGCACTTCATCTCGAGCAGCAGCTTGACGTCGCAACCAGCGACACGGCTCGCGAGGCGACAGCTCGCAAGTTGGCGGATGTCTATGCCACGCGTCTCGTCCAAGCGGCTGAAGACTCCGCTCAGTTCACGCAGACGATGCGGAAAATTGAACGGCTTCTCGAGAGAGTTCCGCGGGCCAAGACGCCGGCGCTAGAAGTGATGCTGCTGCAAGCCGAGTACTACCGCGCAGAAAAGCAAATTACTCGCTGGCTGGGCGACCCCTCTGACGGCGACGCGCGACGACAGGCGATTCGGATTCTCAGCCGCATCACACCATTGTTGGATAGACATCAGAAAGAGCTGTCGAGCCGATTGAGTGTGCTCATCGATCAACTGGAAACCCTGGAGGCCGGCGAGGACTTAGAAAAAGCCTCTGCGTCGCTTGCAGTAGTTGAGCCAGTAGCGGCTCGCGCCCTTTATTTTGCTGCGACGTCCAACTACTACCTGGCACTGCTCAGCTCGCCGAAGGAACCTGTGCGGTTCGCAACGGCTCGCGACATGTTCAAGAAGTTGATCGGCATCGAAGGATCGTATAACGACTACGACGCGGAGTCTTTGGGGTTGACTTCGCTGTGGCGTTCGCGGGCGTTGATTGGCTTGGCTCTGGCTGAAGCTGCGGCGGGAAACCAAGCAGCGAGCGAACGATGCTTCTCGTGGTTGCAGGATGGAGACGTCCTGGAGAGTATTCGAGATACCGTTCCCTACTGGCAAATGCAGGCCCTAGCCAACAGCGACCAATTCGGCCGACTTCTCCAGTTTGCTCGCGAGCAGGTTGCCTCGTTTTTCCAGCAGCGGGACACCCGGCCGGGTCAGTTTTAGCGTGGGACTGGTCAGGATCGGGTTCGGTGTGGGAGCTGCTGAGCCGGAGGGTCGAGCGCTCGGCATGCTGGGTCTGGCCGGACTGATCAAGCTGCGCAAGACGGCCGCCGCCGCTCAGCTGCTTGAGAAGTACGGGATCGAGGTTGGTTCCGAGGCGGGTTTCTATCTGAAGTGGGTTAAGGGCCAGCAGTTCTTTGAACGAGCGAATTCGACAAAAACGGCTACCGACTACACACGCGCTGCCGAGATGCTCGCCGCAGCCTTGGACGCCCCCACTGCCGACCGAGATATCAACGCTACAGCTCAGTGCCGCAGCCAATTGGCGTCGTGTTATTACCACCTGGGTCAACACGAACAGGCAGCTCGACTCTTCGAGCAGGCGGCGGATGGCCTACGCGCATCGGGCGACGAACAGGCGGCTAAGACTGCTTGGAACGCCTTTTTGACCTATCAGGCGTTGGCTAGGAAAGAACGCCGCTTCCTGGCATCAGCAAGCGATGTCCTGAGGCAAATCAAGCGCGATCATCCCGCGAGCTCCTACGCCAAGTTAGCTGACTATCACATCGGAAAACTGCAACAGGAGAACCTCTCTCCCGAGCAACTGCTAGAGCGGTGGGAGAAGGTTGAGCCGGGTGCCAGCACGTACTTGGCCGCAAGGTTCGATATTTGCTCGATCTACTATCGACTGTGGACTAGTCGATCGGGGGCGGCCAAAGAAGAGGCGGCGAAGCGGTTGGTCGATAGCGCTGAGCGATATCTTTCGGCGGCGCGACGCCGAGCACCGCCCGATCGGCAGCTGAGAATCTGCCTGTTCGTTGTGTCGATGGCATTGGGAAGTGAACCAAGGGACGAAGAGGTCGCGCGCCGTTCGTTTTCTCCAGCGTGCGCAACCGTTCGCGGCTGCCGCCGCGAGCGCAGAGACTGCGACGGAGTTTCATTTCTGGTCACTGCAACTGGCGAAAGGCAGCAGCAACGACTTCTCCGTCAACGAGCGGTGGATCTTGGCCAATCCTACGGGAACAAGGTTCGAACGAGCTGCGTTGAGTTTGTTGATTAACGCCAGGGAAGCGGCGCTGAGCGACGCAGGCAGTGTCAAACCTGAACAGGCAAAAGCACTCTACCAACTGCTCCAACGACTCGTTGATTTGTTGGCAGATGCTCCCCAGCAGTCACGCGTCGCCAACTCGAAGTTGGCTCGTTACGCTGCTACTCTCGGCTTGCATCAAGAAGCGGCTGACGTTTTGGAGCGCCTGCTTGCCATTCCCGAACATGCCAAGAACAAGGACTACCTGCAGCGGGCCGCGAGAGCGCAATTCCTGGCCGGAAACCAGGCAGCTTCTCTGGAACACTGGCGGAGGCTGTTACTGGGCCTACAGCGCGGGTCGGAGGAATGGTACGAGGCAAAGTACTACCAACTCGCCTGCCTGCAAAAGCTCGATCGAGAGCGATTTGACCGGGCTGCGCGCCAGTTCCGCTTACTTCACCCGCAGCTTGGGCCTCCTGCTTGGCGGCAGAAGTTTGCCCGGCTGCTGCCAAAATGAGACAATAAGAGGTTCGGAAGGCTAACACATCGAGCCGTGTTGAGTCACTCATGATAATCGGGCGGGCAACAGGTCCCGTCGCTTCAAGTCTGAGATCTTGTTCCCTATGCCACGCAAGCCGCCACCAAGAACGCTCGCGCCCGAAGAGGAGCTGAAAGTACAGCGGTTCTTGGAACTGGCTGCGCCGATTGTGCTCGAGTGTCGCGTGCTGGATGCTGGGCATTGGAGCCAGCTGGCGGAGTTAGCAGACCAGCTGGAGCTGAGCGAGAAGCAGTTGCGGGCGACGGTCGAAGACCTTCGTCAGCGAGGTGTCATCGAGAAGATCGATCTGCGCTCTGCCAAGCCGCCTCCTTTACCTCGGCGTGAACGTCCTGACGCGACCGCTGCGCGGGAAAGCAGCGACAGTGGCGTGGAGGAGGACTTTTCGCTGAGCCCACCTCCGCCATTTCGACCGCCTGCGCCAACTAGTAGCACGCCCCCGCCGCCCCCAGATAATCGGCAGCGATTTCTGCAACGTGTGCGCGAGATCGTCGCTGCGAATCGGGGCGTGCACGGGAAAGCTCAACCTTTGATCGCCGCCGCGGCCGAGGAGCTCGGCATTTCGGATGACCAGATGCGTACCGTCCTGCGCGGCGAGATACGCCCTCAGGTCAATGAGGGTGAGAAGGAAAGTGAACCGGTACGCCGGCGCTGGCGAACTGAGGATCAGCCTCCACCAGAACCGCCCCGTGCGACCAACAGGCCAGACGATGTCTTTCGATCCTTCGTCGTGCAGTCCCTCGAACAACTTGGATCACGGCCG
>CBDCWT010000088.1:0-707419 GCA_965223305.1 Pirellulaceae bacterium
GAACCACCCCAACTTTGGTTATGCGATCACGGCCGAAGACATGGCAGCCGTGTTGGAAGAGCGTTTTTTCGAAATCTACAACGGACATCCCTCGGTGAACCAGTTGGGCGATGAAAGGCACGCTGGTTTGGAGCGGATGTGGGATATTGCCAATACGATCCGTCTCTCAGAAATGGACGCCCCTCCCCTGTTCGGGTTGGCGACCGACGATTCGCACAACTACTTTGGAGAACGGGACGCCTCGCCGGGCCGAGGTTGGATCATGGTTAGAGCCACCGAGTTGACCGCGGAGCAGCTCATTGCAGCAATCGAAGGTGGCAACTTCTACGCATCCAGCGGAGTCACGTTGGCTAGCATACGGTTCGATTCCTCAGCGCAGAAGCTCGAAATCGAGATCGATGCAGACCCGCAGGTTGAGTACACGACCACGTTCATCGGTACGCTGCGCGAGTACAATCGGGAGAGCCGGCCTGTGTTGGATCCGGACGGACAAGAGATCGGGGTCACGCGAGTCTATTCGGACGACGTGGGCCGCACGCTGGCCAAAGTCGAGGGATCACGGCCGAGTTATCAACTGACCGGCAAAGAGCTCTACGTCCGCGCCGTGGTCACGTCGACCAAGCCGCACGCCAACCCTTCCACACCAGACCAACGCGAGCAGGCCTGGGTCCAGCCGGTGGGTTGGCAGAGATGACAGCCCGCTGCACGGGCAGTTGGCGGTTGCTGGTCGACACTAGCTAGCTAGTAGGCCGGAACAAGCGGCGCAAAGAACATCATCAGCGCACGATTTTCCTGCCGCGCTGTTCCGGCACTCTGGCTTCCGATCGTAGCCGAATTCGCCAGAATTTGGACGAATCGGCAGTCCGCCAAATTCTGGCGAATTCGGCTACAAGAACGCGTTACTAGCGCGGCTCGCCTGGTCTTCGCGTGCTTGCCCGGTAGGCCAGAAACACCGGAACTCCGACCGCAATCAAGATCAAACTGACGCGCGACTCCAGAGGGTTGGTCGCATACACCTGGGTTAGGAACCAGGCGTAGACGGCCAGGAATAGCAGCGGAGTAACCGGATATCCCAAAGTGCGGTAGGGTCTCGCCATTGCCGGCTGGCGGATTCTGAGCACAACGACCGCCACCACCCCCAGAACATAGAAGATGCTGGCCGAGAAGATCACAAAGTTCGTCAACAGCGAGAAGATCGAATCGTCTTTGAGGCTGGCCACGATCCTGCTTACCAACTCGGAGTCGAAGCGCCCGGGGTCCACGTCGCTTACAAGCGACTTTGCCACAGCGACTACCAGGATCAAGGCAATCGACATGGCCGCCATGACGACGATCGCCGGCGCCGGCGTACGGTAGTTGGCATGCACGTCACCGAGCGTGCGAAAGAAGACGCGGTCGCGTCCCATCGCGAAACTGATCCGTGGAGCCTGCAAGAGGTTGGTGTTGATCGCGCCGAACGTACTGCACATGATCACCGCCGACATCGCAGCCAGACCTTGGTTGCCAAGCAGTTTGCTCAGCATCTGCTCTGCGCCGTGATCTCCCGCTTGCTGTAGCTCCTTCATCGACAAAACACCGTGATAGGCAATGTTCGCCGAGACGTAAAGCGCGATCAGGATTCCAATGCCGATCAGTAGAGCTAAGGGAATATTGCGTTGGGGGTTGTGTACTTCCTCGGCAAGCGGCGTGATGCCGTGCCAGCCGTTGTAAGCCCACATGACTGCCAGCAGCACAGCCCCAACCTGGCCGGCGATCGAAGCGTGGCGAGGTTCGACGGTTGTCCCGTAGTTTGCCGGGTCGATGCTGTCCGGAACGAACGGCAGCATGACGAACGGCAGCAAAGCGACGCCAGCCAGAAACCCCGCTTTGATCACCGTGATCAACCACTGCATTCGCCCCCCCCACAACACTCCCAGGATGTTCACGAAGGCCAGAGTGCTGATCAGCCCCGCCGCGATCAGCACCTCAGCGGTGGGTGATGGGGTCCAGCCGATGGCCAGCGAAAACGAGCCGATAAAGGCGACCGACAGAGCGCCGATCGACGCCGGCTTTCCAAAAATGACTTCGGTCCAACCGAACAAGAAGCCCACGAGCTTCCCATAGGCTTCGCGCAGATAGACGTACAGACCTCCTGCTTCGGGGAGCATTGTGGCCAGTTCAGCAAAGCAGAGTCCCCCCAACAAACAGAGGATGCCGCCAAACACCCATACAGAGATGATCAGGCCGAAGTCGCCGCTGGCCGCGGCGATGTTACCTGGCTTCAAGAAAATACCTGACCCAATCACATTCCCAACGACGACTGCAATCGCAATCTGGAGCCCGAGGTCTCGGCGTAGTTGGAAGGGTTCTTTGGGCCTAGCTGAAGAACTCGAGGGATTACTGCTCACGGCCAAGGACTCTCCTGATGCGGACGCCGCCCACCATGAACGAGATTTTGGCTGCCGTCAAGCAGAGACTGGCTCGCGACGCGGGCGGGGGCAGTTGCGGGAGGGCGAGGCAGTCCGCCAAACTCTGGCGAGTTCGGCTACGCTCCAAATCAGCCGCTGGGCGTTAGCCCACGGTTTCCACCGTAACGGTAGCAGGCACACTCCGTGTGCCGTCCGCCGGAAGCAGAATAAACACGAAACCGAGACGCGGGCAAACGGCTCGGCGGGAGCCTCGCCCTCCCGAGCGTTTGACACGACGGTTCCCCACCGAAACCGACGCGTAGCGTCGGCGAGGGCTCCCCCCTCTCCGGCCCTGCGGGCCGACTCTCCCGAGGGGAGAGTGAAGAAAGACGCCCTCACGGCTGCAGCACCGTCTGAACCACCTTTCCTGCCACATCGGTCAGCCGGTGGTGCCTGCCCTGAGCCCGGTACACAAGGCGTTCGTGATCGATCCCCAGACAGTGCAGGATCGTCGCGTGCAGATCGTGAATGTTTACGGGATCCTGGACGACGTTATAGCCGAATTCGTCGGTCCGGCCGTGCACGATCCCGCCTCTTATGCCCCCGCCAGCCAGCCAAACCGAAAAACAACGGGGATGGTGATCGCGACCGTAGTCTCGAGCGTCCAGCTGTCCTTGGCAGTAGACCGTACGCCCGAACTCGCCAGCCCAGATGATCAGCGTTTCGTCGAGCAGGCCTCGTTGTTCGAGATCGGCTACGAGGGCGGCCGAGGCCTGATCTGTTTCCTGACACTTGCCGCGAATACGGCTTTCGAGGTGAAGGTGATGGTCCCAACCTCGGTGATAGAGCTGCACAAAGCGGACACCGCGTTCGACAAGTCGACGAGCAAGCAAGCAGTTTGCCGCATACGTGCCAGGCCGTTTGGCGTCCGCTCCGTAGAGCGTCCATGTGTGTTCTGGCTCGTCCCGCAGATCGACCAAGTCCGGAACGGAGGTCTGCATGCGAAATGCCAGTTCGAACTGTGCTATCCGCGAGTCGATCTCGGGGTCACCGGTCAGGCGCGCTTGCAACTCGTTGAGTTCTCGCAGCGAATCCAACATCCTTCGGCGAACCTTGCCATTCACTCCTGCTGGATTGGACAGATACAACACCGGATCGCCCTGTCCACGCAGCTTGACGCCCTGATGGTGCGAGGGAAGGAAACCGGCACTCCAAAGCCGGCCGGACAGCGGCTGGTCACCCGGCGCTCCGCCTGAGATCATCACGAGATACGCGGGCAGGTCTTCGCACTCACTGCCCAACCCATAGCTGGCCCACGCCCCCACCGACGGTCGACCCGGCAGCTGGCTGCCCGTCTGGATCAACGTGATCGCCGGGTCATGATTGATGGCATCGGTGACCATGCTACGGATCAAACAGATCTCATCCACCACCCCTGCTGTGAACGGAAGTAGTTCGCTCAGCTCCGTTCCGCACTGACCACACGGTGCGAAGTGAAACGGTGAGCCCGTCAGCGGTTTGGCCGCCTGATTCGCCGTCATCGTCGTTAGCCGCTGGCCGCCGCGCAACGAGTCGGGAAGCTCCTCGCCATGCCGGGCCCGCACCACTGGCTTGGGATCGAACAAGTCGATTTGTGAGGGTGCCCCCGACTGGTGAAGGAAGATGACACGCTTTGCGCGAGGCGCAAAGTGAGGTTGCTCCGCGCCCGCCAGCAGCTTCTTGGGTAACAGCGTCGCCAGCGCAGCCATGCCGATGTGCGAACTCGTTCCTGTCAGAAACAACCGCCGGGTCAGATCGCGTTGAAAACCGCTATCAGAATGCATTTCTTTTGAGTGGACCTACGGTCTTGTCAGGAACTCATCCATTTGAAACAACACGCTGGCAGTCGTTGTCCAGGCTGCCCACTCAGCTTCCTTCGAAGGAGTCGATGGAGATGAACTGCCAAGCTGTAGCAATTGGTCGGCAGCAGCCGGGTCGCGTTCAAAACTCGCTCGCAGGTCGCTCCACAACTGTTCCAGAATCGATGCCTGCTGCGCAGTCGGAGACCGGCCGCTGATCGATCGGTAGGCGTAGGTGATTCGATCCTGTACGCTCCCCGGATGCTGGACGATCTTCTCTGCGAAGATCTTGGCTGCCTCGAAAAAGGTGGGGTCATTCATTAAAACGAGCGACTGCAGCGGCGTGTTCGTGGCACCTCGGGTGGCGACACACACTTCCCGACTCGGTGCATCGAAGGCCTCCATGTTGGGAGGTGGTACGCTCCGTTTCCAAAACGTATAGAGGCTTCGACGATAGAGGTCGGCGCCGCGGCTGGGAACGTAGACTTGGGCAGTGAACTCATCGGGATCGTAAGAGAGCTCCCGCCAGAGGCCTGGCGGCTGGCTGGGAAAAACCGCCGGACCGTGCATCTGTTCTACCAACAAACCGCTGATCGCTAAGGCCGAATCCCGGATGAGTTCGGCCGGCAAGCGAGGCCGCGGCATGTGGGCCAGCCACTCATTGTCTGGATCGCGCAGCGTCACCTGTGCGGTGCGACGGCTCGACTGCCGGTAGGTGGCAGACGTCACCATCAGGTAGTGTAGTCGCTTGATATCCCATCCCGAATCAACGAGTTCGGCAGCCAACCAGTCGAGTAGTTCAGGATGGGTTGGGTGGGCGCCCTGTGCACCAAAATCATCGGCGGTCGCCACCAGTCCCCGACCGAAGTGATGTTGCCAAATCCGATTCACGACGACCCGTGGCACCAACGGATGGCGGGGATCTGTGAGCCAACGCGCCAGGCCAAGCCGGTTGCGCGGCCAATTGTCCGAAAATGGAGGCAGAAATCTAGGCGTTCCCGCCGAGACGGCAGCCAAAGGTCGGTCGTACCGGCCTCCCTCCAAAACAAACGTCGGACGCGGTTGCGGCAGTTCGCGCATGACCATTACCGAGGAGAGCGATGCCTGCAGTTCCTTCAGATCGCGCTGGGCCGCCTGGTGGAGCTCGTACAAATCGGCGTATTCCGGCACCAAGTTCATGAAGTAATAACGTCTTAGCTGGCCTTGTTGGGTTGGTGTCCGTTTTTCCGGCTGTATCGCCAACGCTTGCCGGACCGGGTCGATCCCGTAGAGCCGCGCGACTTCGGCCTCGCGGAGCGGCCGATCGAACAACTGCACCTCATCCAGCAGTCCGCGAAACGGCTGTCTTGGTCCGGCCAACGTCAGGGAAGCCGCCGTACGCACCGGCTGATCCAACTCGTCTGCCAGAACCTCCAGCCGTGCGACGCGCCCGTCAAGGTAGAGCTGCACACCGGCCGCTCGTCCAGTGACATCCATCGTGACGGCGAGGTGCTGCCAGCGACGGAGGGCAAGTTGGCGCGACGAAGCAACCCGCAACTCTCTTCCAAGCGGTTGATTGAAAGCGCGGAGTTCCACCGTTCCTGCGCGGACGATGAGTTCAAAGCCCCGCGCGTGCGGGCCCGACCGTGATTTGGAGAAGATGGTCATCACGTCTTGTGTCGTGGGAAAGACCCAGGCCGAGAGCGTCAGTTCGCCGGCGTCAGAGAGCGCGTCGGGCAACTCGAGATAGGTCTTGCCGTTCAGGAGTAGTGCATCGTCAAACCGACCGCGGGTCCACCTGGGACGGCCATGGAAGACAAGGCCAGCCTGATTGGCGGTGGGGTCCGCCGGCCGGTCGAGTGCGAGCCGAACTGCGGCCGGCGGCATTGGCTGAGCAACATCGAGATTCGCAGCCTCGCTGCTCCAACGGCTGAAGGCGGCCGACTCACGAGATTCAATTCGCCGCATCGCGGCAGCCAGCGCCAATCGCTGTCGGTTCAACGCCTCGAGCTGTTCGGCCTGCCGCGGCGCAGGGGCCAACAGAATCGGCTCGGCGTTTCCACGATCACCGTCAACTCCCCGCTCGGCAATGTTGTTGAAGAAGGCGAATAGCCGAAAGAAGTCTTCCTGGCTGAGCGGATCGTAGCGATGATCGTGGCAGCGGCAACACCCCATGGTTAGACCGAGCCAGACTGTCGACGTCGTGACGACTCGGTCGGCAACATATTCGGTCCGATACTCATCCTCAATCGCGCCGTCCTCGAAGTTAATCATGTGGTTCCGGTGAAAGCCGGTCGCGATCTTGTTCTTGCTCGTGGCCCCAGGTAGCAAGTCGCCCGCCAGTTGCTCGAGTGTGAATCGATCGAACGGCATGTTCTCGTTCAAAGCCCTCACGACCCAATCGCGCCAACTCCACATGTCGCGATGAGCGTCCATGTGGTAGCCGTGGGTGTCGGCATAGCGGGCCAAGTCCAACCAAGGGATCGCCATCCGCTCGCCGTAACGGGGAGAATCCAGCAACCGCCGCACAAGTCGCTCGTAGGCGTCAGGACGCGTATCTGCGGCGAAAGCGGCTAGCTCGTCCGAACGCGGCGGAAGACCTGTCAAATCGAGCGACGCCCGTCGGATAAGTGCCGCGCGGTCGGCCTCCGCGCCAGGTGCGAAGCCCCTTCTCTGTTGTTGCGCAAGGATGAAGTGATCGATTGGGTTGCGAGGCCAGTCTGCCTGCGCAGACGCGACCGCCGGCAAACGGGGGCGGCGAACCGGCTGAAACGACCAATGCTCGCTGTCTGCCACGGCCGTCGCAGTCAACAGAAATAGACCAGTTACCGTCGACCAGCTCGAGTTCAGCCGGTATAGCATGGGCAAAGGCCCTACCTTCCCGAGGCGGCTGGAAAACATCCGCAGGTTCCGACGAAACCAGCGGCTGCATGAAAGAGGGACCGCGAGCCCCTATTCTAGATCTAGAGAATGGAGCTACGCTCCATTAATTATGGCATTGAGGCAGAATCGGGCCAGTAAGAAATGACCGGCAGAATCGATACGGTCGCTAAATATAATACATGTTCTCGGAGTATCCTCGAGCTCGCTCGAGCAAGTCGGCCATGCTGGTCGAGTCGAGCATGCGCTGCTGCACGACACCTATTTCCGACCACACGTTCCGGAGCGCCCGAGAAGCCGGCCGGTCCCGGCCGGCATTGTTCGTAGGTGGCGAAGCGGCACCTTCCGTGACAGCCATGACTTCCGCCAGCGAAATTGCCTCCGGAGGCTTCGCCAGCTGATAACCGCCACCGGCTCCTCGCGTGCTGCTGACTAGGCCGGCTGATTTCAGTCGCAGCAGAATCTGGACCAAGAACTGGGCAGGAATCCCGTTGGCCTCAGCAATGTCACGCACCCGCACCGGCCTGCCAGTGCCGTAATCAGCCGCTAGTTCCAACACTGCGACGCATGCGTACTCGGTCTTAGCAGAGACGTTCACGGCTCGAGTTCAACGGTCGTCTACCGAGTGTAGACCACATTCGGTCTTGGCCGATCCGCTCCAGCGACCTGCACGTTCATCTTCTCCAAACAACACCGCTCGGGTACACGGCCAGCAACCGATACTCAGGTAACCCTCATCGTGCAGTGGGTTGTAGGGGATGTCGTGATCGGCGATGACTTTCCAAATCTCCTGTTTCGTGGAGTTGGCGAGCGGGCTGATCTTGACCAATTGGAACTTGCTGTCCCAGCCCACGATCGGCGCTTTGGCGCGGTCCGGACTCTGATCGCGCCGGATCGCACTCGCCCAAGCCTGCATGCCGGCAACCGCCTGATGAAGCACCGCCAGCTTGCGATCGGCACAGCATCGCCCCGGGTCTGATTGATAGACCGGCCCTCCGTGCATCTTCTCGTATTCCTCGACGGTTTGGGCGGGCTTCTTCAGTTCGACCTCGATCCCATACCGTTCCTTTACCCGCTCTCGCAGCTCGAGCGTCTCCGGGAACTGGTAACCCGTGTCCAGATTGAAAATTGGTGTCGCAGGGGCCAGGTCGGCTAGTATGTGGATCAAGACCATCCCTTCGGGTCCGAAAGCGGTGGCCATCGTGAAATGCGGCGCGAACCGGTCAACCGCCCACTGGAGTATCTCGCGCGGGGAAGCGACCTCGAGCCGAACACTAGTTTCCTCAAGCTCGGCCAGCAACTCTGGAGTTGGTTCCGGCAAAGTCTCGGTTACCGCCGTGTGAATCACCTTAAGGCGCGGCACTCCCACTCCCGGTGGACCACTCGCCGCAGGCTGGCACATGATCAAACGCTCCTCAGAGGTTAAGGCATCGGGCTGAATCGCAACCCGAAGCCTAAGCGAGGGAATGACACGCCAACGGAGGGCTCACCACACCGATGCCCCAAGTTGGGAAGTTCAGCCCTGACGCTTGAAAGATACTAATGTTCATCATCAAAGTCAACTATCGCAACCGCCCCTGGAAACTTGATCGGTTCGGCAGCTCCCGATTCTGCAGTTTGTAGGGTCTGGGCCTCACCTCTGAGGTTTGTCACTCAAGGGTCGGGGGGGCTGTGCAGCTTTTGCGCTTCGCAAACCAGCGGACATCCACCTCACCCTCCCGCGCGCGGGAGGGTCGGACCGATAGCCCGGATTATTCATGAAGATCGTCGCGAGAGGTTGTAAGTACGTTCGTGGCAAGGAAGGCGAGCAATTCTTCCGCAGGCGTATTGAAGCAATACGTCGAGGGAGAATTGTGAAGCATGACGAAGCCACGGATGGACTTACGACCTCGCAGCAGATCGCTCATGAATAATTCGGGATAGCGTCCGGGGAGGGCTGCCCGAGAGTGATCGCCCCCGAGGTGTGCCCCCCTCTCCGGCCCTTCGGGCCGACTCTCCCCAGGGGGAGAGTGAAGGAAAAACGAAGTCATGCACTAACTTAAAAGCGGCACGACCTCTCGGCGGGGTTAATCGGCGGGCCGGGAGCAGGAGCAGGAGCAGGACCAGGAGCAGGACCAGGAGCAGGACCAGGAGAAAAGTAGGGACGGGACAGGCACACCTTTGAAACAAAGTTCCCGGCGCCGAAGACTAGAGCCACCTCCGATGGCCGACCTGATACACTAGGTCCCGGCACCTGGCCTTTTGCGGCGGCGACGCCCAACTGGCCGTCCACAACGCCCCGGGGCGCTTTCCGCCGCCGATTTCACCTCCCCCGTTCTTGAACTGCTGATACCGGTATGTCGAAGGCATCTGAGGTCTATCTGGCCGTTGACTTGGGCGCTTCGAGTGGGCGCGTCTTGGCAGGACTTTTTGACGGCAGCGAGTTGAGCCTCGAGGAGGTGAACCGTTTCGCCAACGGACCGGTGGTGGCACACGACCGGATGTACTGGGATGTCTTGGGGTTGTGGAACGAGATCGAACAAGGACTGAAAAAAGCGGCCGATGACTGCGCCGGCCGTATCCGCAGCGTTGGGGTCGACACCTGGGGAGTTGACTACTGCCTGCTCGGCCCGGGCGACGAGTTGCTGGGAAATCCCTACCACTACCGAGACGCCCGCACAGCAGGGGGACTCGAGCGGGCGTTCAAAATCGTCAGCCGTGACGAGATCTTCGCGGAGACGGGGCTCCAGTTCATGGAACTGAACACGCTCTATCAGCTGCTGGCGACCAAGCAGTCCAACCCGGCGCTGTTGGAAGCGGCCGACTCGTTTCTCATGATCCCCGACCTCTTTCACTGGCTATTGACCGGCGCTAAGGCCAACGAGTCAACCAACGCATCCACGACTCAACTTTTCAACCCGACAACGGGAGATTGGTCCGCAGCACTTCTGAGTCGTTTTGGCATTCCCCGCGATTTGTTTCTCGATATTGCTCAGCCTGGAACTCAACTTGGTCCACTTCGACCGAGCGTGTCGCGAGCGACGGGTCTGGCAGACGTTCAAGTTGTTTTGCCGGGCACGCATGACACGGCGAGCGCGGTGATGGCCGTGCCCGCGTCGACCGGCTCGGCTGGCTGGTGCTACATCAGCAGCGGTACTTGGTCCTTGATGGGCATCGAGTCGCCGACGCCGATCATCAACACAAAATGCAGCGAGTTCAACTTCACGAACGAGGGAGGAGTGGGTCACACGACACGAGTGCTTAAGAACATTGCTGGCATGTGGCTGATTCAGGAATGCCGCCGGAGCTGGCAGCGAAGCGGCCGCGAGTTTAGCTGGGATCGGCTCGTGGAGATGGCAGCCCGCGCGGCTCCGCTGGTCTCGTTGATCGATCCCGACCACAGCACGTTCGTCAACCCAGCTGAGATGCCAGCCGAGATCTGCCGTTTTTGCGAGCAAACACGACAACCGGTGCCCACCGACGAGGGGGCAGCGGTCCGGGCCGTCTTGGAGAGCTTGGCATTGAGGTACAGGACCGTGCTCGGTTGGTTGGAAGAGCTGAGTGGCTCACGACTCGAGACGATTCACATCGTGGGAGGTGGGACACGGAACCGGCTGCTTTGCCAGATGACGGCAGACGCGTGTAATCGAGAGGTCATCGCAGGCCCTATCGAGGCGACGGCGATTGGTAAT
This sequence comes from Pirellulaceae bacterium, assembly GCA_965223305.1. Taxonomy (GTDB): domain Bacteria; phylum Planctomycetota; class Planctomycetia; order Pirellulales; family Pirellulaceae; genus CBDCWT01. The sequence continues at coordinate 10,756 of CBDCWT010000088.1, forward strand.
GTGATGATGCAGGCGGTGGCCGCCGGCCGGATCGACTCGATCGGCGATGCCCGGCAGATCGTTCGCCAGAGCTTCCCCGTCGAACGTTACGAGCCTCAGCAACCGCGACCTTGGGACGAAGCACATCGGCGGTTCCTGCAGCTCTAGCCCGGATTATTCATGAAGATCGTGGCGAGAGGTTGTAAGTACGTTCGTGGCAAGGAAGGCGAGCAATTCTTCCGCAGGCGTATTGAAGCAATACGTCGAGGGAGAATTGTGAAGCATGACGAAGCCACGGATGGACTTACGACCTCGCAGCAGATCGCTCATGAACAATTCGGGCTAGGAGAGCCCGGCGGCTGCGCTCCTGGTAACGCGACGTGTGGGCGCAATGGCAGGTCGCAAAGCGACACAATTTGTTCTCTCTCCCGCAGATGGGCGAGGGATTGGGGTGAGGGAATTGCCTTGAGAGGAGCATCCGATGCTGAGAGTGGGAATTGCCGGGATTGGATTCATGGGTTGGATTCACTACCTGGCGTACCAAAACGTGCGAGGAACTAAGGTAACAGCGATCTGTACACGTGATCGCAAGAAGCTGGCCGGTGACTGGCGGGCGATTCAAGGTAACTTCGGGCCTCCGGGCGAGAAGGTCGATCTGCGCGGTGTCAACGCCTATCGTGAAATCGATGACTTGCTGGCCGATCCGAAGGTTGACTTAATCGACAACTGTCTTCCACCGCATCTCCACGCCGAGACAACAGTGCGCGCTTTGCGAGCGGGGAAGCACGTCTTCTGCGAGAAGCCGTTGGCGCTGACGACCGCCGACTGCAAACGCATGGTACGGGTCGCGGAACAGACAGGACGTCAACTATTGGTGGGACACGTGCTGCCTTTCTTTCCCGAATACCGCCAGGCGCGCAAGATCATCGATAGCGGAAAGTATGGAAAGCTGCTGGGTGGCAAGTTCTTGCGAGTCATCTCAGATCCGCTTTGGCTGCCCGACTTCTACGACCCCGATCGTGTCGGCGGACCGCTGGTCGACCTGCACGTACACGACGCGCATCTGATACGTATGTTGTTCGGCATGCCAGAGTCTCTGGTCAGTTTGGGGCGCATTCGCGGCGAGGTCGTCGAGTACTGCGACACGGCGTTCCGTTTCGCGGATCCGTCACTGGTAGTGACCGCCACATCCGGGGTGATTAACCAGCAAGGCCGAGGTTTTACACATGGTTTCGAGATGCATCTCGAGCAAGCGACTTTGCAGTACGAGTATGCCGCGTTCGCTGACCAGGAAGAGCTGATGCCGCTGAAGCTGCTCAACGCCAAAGGCAAAGTGATCCGGCCGAACCTGGGAGACGGCGGTCCGACGGCGGCATTCGAGGCGGAGATCAAAGAGGTGGCCCGCTGCATTCGCTCGGGAGATTCTTCGCCGATCCTCTCCGGCGACCTGGCACGAGACGCGATCGCACTTTGCCACAAACAAACCGACTCGGTCAAAAAGGGCCGGCCCGTGCGAATTTGAGTTGCCACTTCACCGCAGTGGTGGCTGTTCATGCTTGTCAGTTTAACCGCGACCCAGAGGAGTTCGCTGGAGGGGCCTCTCCTGCTGCGATGGGTAGACTCAGCGAACTCCGGCGGCGAGCGCGTTGACCGTATATTCCTGATCAACGCGACCCCCTTAGAACGCGCTTGGCGACGGCGTCTTGCCGGTTGCGGTTGCTCAGATCGCGGAGATACCAAGCGGCAAGACCCCTCTGCGGCGCGGTTAAACTCGGGGCCGGTTAACTGTCCACCTTGGCGAACGGGCCCACCACACGCGCCCAGAGCAGCAGAGGTGCGGCTGGCACGAGCAAGTACGCTGCCATTGGAACGTTACTGAAGGAGTTGACGCGGCCGATAAGCAGCAGGCCAACGATGATGACTGCGAAGGGCAAACCGATACCAGCGATGCTGTTCGTGTCACGCCGGCTGCAGGCAACTAACATGATCCCGAAGCAGGCCGCCGCGGCAGCCACGCCAATCTGCGCGAACCGCAGGCTGCCCGACAAAGCCAGGACAACGGCTGCCGCGGTCATCGTCAACCACAATATCACGGGAAGCAGCGGACCCGGCATCCGCCGCGCCAAAGGCTCTAGCAGAGCGGCCAAGGCCGTCATGCAGACGACCACAGCAATCACATGCACCGGCCGAGAGGGCGCGAGGTCTTCCCACGTAGGCACCAGCAACCACCCCGCGACAGTGGCGACCGCAATGTTCAAGAAAATCCGCTCAAACCAACGCACGCTGCCCGCGCAGGCAATCGGTCCCGCCACCGACGCCCCTAGCAACGCGTACGGCAGCCAATGCCAATGGGCTGTCGGTGTCCACGGAGCCAGGGCCAGCAGCGCGTAGCCAGTCAGAAAGCCAGCCAAGATCGCGACCGTCGCTGCATATCGTTCGCCCAGATCCCGCGGAAGAGATCTCTGAACCAACCAGCAAGACACGCCGGCTACCAATACCGGCACGACACCGCCGTACAACAAGTCGCTAAGCGAGAACGGCATGCCGCAGGTCCTCGACAGGTAACGGGCGTGTGACCGATCGCGGCGATGCCCAAGACCAGCTAGCCCGAATTATTCATGAGCGATCTGCTGCGAGGTCGTAAGTCCATCCGTGGCTTCGTCATGCTTCACAATTCTCCCTCGACGTATTGCTTCAATACGCCTGCGGAAGAATTGCTCGCCTTCCTTGCCACGAACGTACTTACAACCTCTCGCGACGACCTTCGTGAATAATCCGGGCTAGTTACCTACCGTGACGGTCATCGCAACCAGCTTTTCCACATTTTCCAGTCCGAAATCCATGCCAAATTCGGTGCGGTCAATTTCAAAACTGGACTGCAAGGACGCCAGCCCGTCTGAGACGTCGACGGTTGCTGGAAAGCTGATTTCTTTCGTGACGCCCATCAGCGTCAGGTCCCCTTTCACTGTCACCTCACCTTCGTTCGCGGCGGTAATGCTGCTTGAGATGAAGGACGCCTTGGGGTGCTGCCGAACGTCGAAGAAATCAACGCTCTTGAGATGACTCGTCAATTTATCGACTTGGGTCTGCAGAGACGCCGTCTCGATTTCAACGTGGATCGACGAGATGGAATCCGAGTCGATCGCAATATATCCCGTCAACTCTCTAAAGCCACCCTTTTGCGGCGGCTTGCTTTTGTCGACGTGGTCGCCGACAAACTCGATCTTGGTGTTTTGCCCATTCAAGGCAAAACGGTTACCGTCGCCTTGTGTGGTGGAGTCGTCGATCGGGCTACCGCCGGTGTCGGCAGCGGTGTTGTCAACAGTAGCTGTTGTGGCATCCGTGGCTGGGCTGTTGCAACCACCGACCAACAGGGTTGCCACTGCGGTTATGAAAAACATTTGCCTCATGGTTTCGTCTCCGAATCGCTGGACGTGGGGAGGTGTTCGCTTCGAGATGTTCCTAGCATATCGTGTCCACCCTGACTATTGGCCACCCCCCCTCGCTAGACGCTGTTGAGGATATTCTTGTAGCCGAACTCGCTGGAGTTTGGTGGAACTGCTGATTCGGCCAAACTCTGGCGAGTTCGGCTACGATCCGAGAGGAGCGAACTGCTCGAGCAAGGCCGTAGCTGACTGTAGCATGGAACGGCGTGAACCCATCTCCATTTTGGCTCGCAAATGGATTGACATGTGAACTGATAGCGGTAGGATTCGGGGTAGTGCAAATGGGGGGTATACGGTGTTGATGTCGCTTCCACCACACCGCTGATCGCGTCTATAAGATGAAGTCCGACTCACTTCCTCAGCAGATAGCCAACGAGGCGGAGATTCTTGACGTCTTGTCACTTTTCGCCGATGCGAATCCGTCCATCAATGGCATCGCAAAGAAGCTCAGCATTAGTAAGCAGAGGGTCGTCAGCCGTCTGCACGAAGCATTCACCACAGGCGTTGTTGATTTTCCTCTGTTTCCTGGCTCACCGTACGGCAATAGCCTGGGCAACCTGTTCGGCGGCGTTAAGTTCAGGGTGATCAACGCGAAGCACGAATTCGACGTGTTGGCATCGCTGCAGATCCTCGCGTGGCTACGTGACATCATCGGCGAGCTGCCTCGTTTCGATGAACTCGACTGGGACCAGGCTGGGATCAGCAACCGGTACGAGAGCCAGCTGCCGTTCGTACAGATTGGCGGAGGTGAAGCTGTGCACGATCTCGTGCGTGCCACAAGTCGCGCACTCAACAGCCCCTCTCTTCCGGAACTTAACCCCTGGTTTCTCTCGGAAGAACCACGCTGTTGTATTGTCAATGCCACCGCGGGTGGTCAGCCCTGGAAACCCCAATTCGAGTCATCACTTGTCGCCTGCGAGCTGGCTAGCCTGATAAGCCAAAAATCAGCGCTTTTCTCATTGAGTTCCTCTCCCAGCGAAGATGAAAAGTGTCTGATCGAATGTGCCATCAAGAACTCGGTAGCGATCGTTACCGGAATCGGTGATCGAGACGGCGCTTACTGTGTCAAGGCGATGGCGGACGCCGGCTATCTCCCGGACGACGTGCGAGAGCAACTGATGGGTGAATTCTGTTTTCACTTGTTTGATCGAAGTGGAAAACGCCTGTCTGTGGAAGGAATCGAAACGAAGGAACAGACATTCCAAAACAACTGGATCGTCGAGAAGTCTCATGTGCTCTCTCGTCTGCTCGACTTCCAGAGTCTTGTGGGCCGGCCAGCAAAGAACCTGTACCGCACTGACAAAGGCGGTAATCCGTTACCTCGCTACGTCATCGGCGTGGCGAACAGCAACTCAACCAATAGACTGTCGAAAGCCAAGTCGATCCACACTTTGCTGCGTTGTGGATTGTTGACACATCTGTGCCTTCCCGCACAGCTGGCTCAAACTGTGATCTCAATAGGACATCAACCAGAGAAATAGGCGGGCTTCGCGTTCAAGCGATGACAATGTCAATGAACTCACCGATTCCCGCTGGGAATCCAGCAGAAAAAGGACCTTACAAACCTGCATCTACTGGGCGGTAGGTGTGCGAGTCGTTCCCTAAGAAATACGCTGAGGTCTGAGATGTCGAACGCGTATCTACTATCCGAAACGGAGGTCGAAACTCGTGCGCGGGAGATTTGGTTGCGCCTGGGAAGACCCGTCGGCTACGACGACGTTATTTGGCAACTAGCCGAGTCAGATTTGAAGGCCGACCAGGTAGTCAGCAGCGAGCAGGCCAACCGAATTTTTATAGGACATGGCCGCTCCCCGATTTGGAGGGAGCTCCGCGACTACTTCCAGGAAACGCTGGGGCTCCCGTACGACGAATTCAATCGGGAAGCGGTTGCTGGCGAACTGGTCTTTCAGCGCCTGGAGGAGATGAGTCGTTGCTCTTGTTTTGCATTCTTGGTGTTGACGCCTGAGGATCTACACGCTGACGGTTCGGTCCACGCTCGTGAAAACGTCATTCACGAGCTGGGGTTCTTTCAGGGGAGACTGGGTGTCAAGAGAGCCATCCCCGTTGTCGAACAGTCGTGCCACTCGTTCACGAACATCCTCGGAATCAACCAGATTCGCTTCCAAGCAGGCGACTTGACATCGGCCTTCGACGAGGTGTTTGGTGTGCTCAAACGCGAAGGGGTCATCACGGTCGAGGTGAATAATACGCCAAACAGGCCTCGTTGAACCTCCAAACGTGAGCCGCGCAAGCCCGCGCAGCTCACGTTCTTTGAGAGCTCTGGCCGGCCAGGAGTTTCAGCAGGGTCATCCGTAGCTGCCGTACTTTGAGTGGCATCGGCAACACAACTCGGTGATCGCTGGTGTGTATCGCACCGCTGGTGTCCCCGCGACTCTTGTCCAAAAAGAGAATCGCTGGGATCGCCGCTGTCTTGTCCTCCTCGCCAAAACGATTGAAAGCGTCGATCGCTGCCTGACCGAGTTCGCCGGTGCTGAAAATGACGCACTCCGCAGGACAGTCGTCCTCGAATCGCAGCAGAGCTCGATCTGCGTTGCTGATCACCAGCACGCGATAGCCGCGCCGTTTTAGCAAGTCCCGCAACGCATCCTGCATCTCGATACTTGATTCAACGATCATCACGCTGCGATGCTCACCCTCTCGCTCGACCTGGCCGCGCTGCACAGTTCGCGTCTCGCCCACCTCGCCCAAAACTGTCTGTTCGACCTCGCCCTCTTTGACTTGACGTTGGACGATGCGGACCTGACGCAATAGCTCAGCGGGCGTTTGGAAACGGCGACTTGCTTCCAGCTCCATCGCTTTAGCCGTCAAGTGCTGGACGCACTGGGGGATCGTCTCGTCGATCTCCGCGACCGGCTTCACCGAGCGAAAACGTGACACATTCAGTCGCTGCGTGCGATCGCGAGTCTCCGACAGCGGAGGCTGACCCGTCAGCAGATGGTAGAGGATACAGCCAACAAAATAGATGTCGCTGCGGGGATCATCCTTGCGGACGCCTGTGATCCTCTCCAGTCCCGCGTAGTCGATACTGCGTTGGCTGCTCTTGGTGCCGCCCTCTTTGGCTAGTGCCGCGACCGCGGCCAGCCCAAAGTCCACCAGCTTGGCCCGTTTCGTGCTCGTGATCAGCACGTTGGAGATCTTCAGGTCACGGTGGGCCACTCCCTGTGACAACGCGTAGTCCAGCCCGTTGGAGATGTCCTCCACCACACTCAACGACTCCTCCGTGTCCATCTTCTTGCGAACCTTGAGGAAGTCGCGCAGATTCTGTCCCTCGACAAACTCCATGGCCATGTACGGCCGGTGCCGCTCCGACCCCACGTCATAGACCGGGACAATGTTGATATGCCGGAGATGCTTGACCATGCTGGCTTCGCGCAGGAACTGCTGCTGGACGTCCGGATCCGAAACGAAGCGATTGCGCAACACCTTGACGGCCACAACCTCCCCCGTCTCGATGTTCACGCCCCGATAGACGCGCGCGAACGACCCGGCACCTACGACATACAAAACCTTGTATTTGCCATAGAAAAAGCCGAATCTCTCGCTCTTCAGCAGGCGGTCGACCTGCAAGTTGGTCAAGAATTGTTTACGCAGCATGAAGGAGATGTAGGCATCCAGCGACACATCCCGTGATCCAAGCTCGCTCCAAGAGGATTCGATCTGGACGTTGTCGAGCAAACCGACATCGAAGATTCGTTGAGCTAGCTTCTCTGCGGTCCATTCGGACATGGGCCAAAGCCTCGCGCCATCACGGGTTGCGACATCTGATCCATCCTATTCGCTTTCCAACATACCCGCAACGCAACCCGTTTCTAACTGGCCTCGCCGAACGAGCCTTGCAGCGCTCTGAAAGATAGCTCGATAACGGCATTAGTCATTTGTTGCCAGTCATTTACGTAGCAGCATCGACTCCTCAGCCACCGCTACTCATCTTCCAGGTTGGTTCCTTCCAGCTCTTGCCGATAGGCGTCTCTTTCCCGGCGAGTCGCCTCCAGGTCGAAGACCAAGTACTTCATGTCCAAACGCAGCTGGCTCAATGCGTCTTGGACCAGGTTGAGAATTCGGCGGCGACGTTTCGTGCTCTCGACCACCCGGCCAAACACCGGCTCGATTTGGTGGCGTGTTTCCGGCGGCAGGGCGGCGATCAGCTTGGACAACTCGACCATGTCGGCGGGAAGTTCATCGTTGGTCTTCTTTTGGATGTGCGGCTCTGTCGTCATGAGTTGTGTCTCCAAGTTGGTTCGAGCGATTTACTCGTTGTAAACGCAGAAGCCGTGCCAGCGGAAGGGGATGCCCCGGACCGATTGCTTTAAGTTGTTTTAAGAAAATGAGTTGCGTAAATCTTGTTCAACCGGGTCTGTCGATCGACGTTGCCATTCTGCACCCGATCTGACCTGGCTTATCAACGCAAATCCTGCTACAAGCACGCTTTAGGCTCCGCACCCGGCAAGGCCGCGCCTTGTTGCCTTGGAGCAACCCCACCACCGCCCCAGAGTTTCCGGTTCCCAGCTTGGTCGACGAAATGCAACGACCGCAGCACGCGAACTCGCGGCTACCCGTTCCGGCCAGCCCCCTAGGAAAGCCGCTTCCCAATCTGATCTTGGTCCTGACGTCGGCGATTGCCTGCCTCGTCACCTCAGCCGGCCCCACTGCCGCGGCAGTCCATGAGAAGTTCGAATCGCCAGAGCCGTCTTGGCAGTGGCGCGAACGCGACTGCAAGATTCGAGTCGACGCCCATCGCAGATTATTTAGCGAGTCACACACTGGGAGCGGCTGTGAGTATTTCCGGTATGGAGCCGCGCCGGGGGGTACCAAAGTCCTGCTCTCGCATACCGTCGAACCAGCTCGCGTAATCGATGAGCTGGTGGCAAGCCTGTGGATGAAGTCTGACTATCCTGGCTTGCAGCTCAGCGTGCGTTTTGTGTTACCGCGTTCTAAGGACCCCAATACGGGTCGCCCGTTGACCGGCCTCCTGCACGGCAGCAGCTACACGACCCCCGGCCGCTGGCAGCAGCTGCGGGTAGAAAACCCGGTCGCACTCTTAGAGCGCGAGACCCGCTTGCTTCGATCACGGCCCGAGCTGGGAGCCGCGGTGGATCCCGCGGAGGCTTACATCGATACCATCGTCGTGAACGCCTATCGTGGCGGAGGAGTCACTCAGCTGTGGCTGGACGACTTGGAAGTCGTCGGCTTCGCTAAGGCGCTGCGGCTGGAGGTGGCGGGCGGGAGCCGCGCAGACCCACCCGCGGCCCCGCGGCTTGATTCAGCGCCTGTGGTCGAAGTCCACGGCTCGCTGATTGTGGTGGGAGGAAAGCCCTTCTTCGCCCGTGCAATCGAATGGCGTGGCGAATCATTGAGCAAACTAGCGGACCTTGGGTTCAACGTGGTGCAGCTGGCCGCCCTGCCAACCGACGAGCAGACCAATGAAGCGGAGCGTCTGCAGATCTGGTTTGTTGCACCGCCGCCGCCGGCAGTCGACTCGGTTGACGATCAGACTCTCCGACGTGTGTTGTGTTGGTCGGTCGGCCATCGGCTGAGCAGCAAGGACTTGGCGCCGATAGGCGAACGCGTCGGTCAGTTGCGAGGCGTGGCCCGGCATGCGCGGCGACCGGCACTTTGCCACATTGAGCGGGATGTGTCGCGTTTTGCCGGGTTAGCGGACGTGGTGTTGCTCGAGCGGAATCCGATTTCTTCCAGCTTCGAGCTCTCCAAGATGCCCGGCTGGTGGCGCCGACGAGGAGGAAGTTTGCGGCCCGCAAAGCCTTATTGGGCCGCCGTTCAAACCGAACTGAGCCAAGTCCATCGCGACCAGATTCAGATGCTGACTGCCGGGCCAAAGGCTGCGGATGTGGAGCCCGCCCAAATATGGTTGCAGTCACTCTTTGCGGCCGCCAGCGGAGCGCGAGGAATCATCTTTCGCTCGGATACCCGGCTCGACGGCGAAGAACCAACGTGCCGCCGCCGGGCAGCGGCCCTGCAAGTTGTCAACCAGCACCTGCAGATCATCGAGCCCTGGATCGCCGCCGGTCGCGCTGGACAACCCCTGCAACTCAACACACCGCGCTACTACGCGTCACTGCTCAAGACCGACCGCTCTCAACTGCTGATCGCCTGCCGTGTGAACGCGGACCAGCAATATGTCGTGGGGCCCGGCGACAGGTCAGCGAAACTCTCTGTAACCGTACCGGGGAAGCGAGCCTCGGATCAGGTATTTCGGCTGACTGCGACCGGTCCGCAGCTGCTGACTGCTGCATCGGTCTCAGGGAACATCCGGCTGGACAACCCAGGCCTCTTCGAACTAATTGTGCTTACGGCCGACGACCAGCTGGCCGTGAACCACTTGGGTCGACTCTCGGACAAGACAAGGGAGGTGCTGGCAAACAAGGCCGTCGAGTTGGTGACCCTTCAGCAGCAAGAGACCGAGCAGGTCCTCCGCGCCCTGGCGGAAAGACGGCGCGCACCGCCGGGTGCTCAGGCTACTTTGCTGCAGACAACGCCTCTCATCGAGCGTAGCCGCCAGCTGCTGCTCGCCCGCGACTACGGCAGCGCCCAGCAGATGTTGTGGGAAGTGAGCGAGCAGATTCGTAAGCTGCGAATGGATCAGTGGACGCTGGCAGCCGGAGAGCTTCCATCGCCAATCTCCAGCCCTCTCTGTACGAGTTTCCGGATGTTGCCAGCGCAATGGCAACTGGTTGATCGGCTGCGCAGCGCCCGTTGGGGACCTAATGAGATGCCGGCGGGTGGATTCGAGAGTCTCGACCATCTGCTTGCGACCGGCTGGATCCAGCGGATAGGTGCGGTCGGGTCAGCACGAGCGAAAGTTGAGCTGTCTCTTGAAGCACCGCGGTCCGGGCGTTACGCACTGAAAATGCAGGCTTGGTCGCTGTCGGGGGCTGCTGCGTTGGAGCAATGGCCGGCGTGGGTAACGAGCGCGCCGATTCCCGTCCGGGGCGGGCAGTTGGTTCGGATCCACGGTTGGGCGAAAGTGCCTAAGCCGATACAGGGGACCGATGGTCTGCTGGTCTTTGATTCCATGACCGGTGTCGATCAAGCCGACCGAATTCGGGAAACGAAGGGTTGGCGTGAGTTCCTGCTGTATCGGACGGCGCCTCACAGCGGAGAGCTGGCTGTCGTGCTGGCACTCACGGGGCTCGGGGAGGTATTCGTGGATGATCTGCATGTCAGCCTGCTACCTTAGAACCCAGGCTGCAGACCTTGGCCTCATGGCCTTGCTGTCGAGACCGAACAAGTTGTGAGCAAAGCATGCTTCGTTTGCCTGAACAGCTCGACGAGGACGCAATCGCGATTTGGAAGGCAGGCGTTGCTGCGGTAGACAGCAAGCAACTGGTTGTCGACAACGTGGCGATCGAGCAACGGACGCTCTTAGTGGGCGCGGAGTCGATTGACCTGGCGAACGTGCGGCAAATCGTCGTTGTCGGAGCGGGCAAGGCTGGTGCTGGTATGGCGGAAGGGATCGAGCACGTGCTCGGTGAATCCCTCATGGCCGAAAAGAAACTGACCGGCTGGATCAACGTCCCCGACGACTGCGTACGTTCGTTGTCCCGAATCACGTTACACGGAGCACGACCGGCGGGTGTCAACGAACCAACGCCTGCAGGAAGGAAAGGAGCGGAGCGAATTCTGCAGGCGGTCCGCGATGCATCCTCCGCCGATCTCTGCATCTGTTTGATTTCGGGAGGTGGGTCGGCCTTGTTGCCGGCGCCTGTAGAGGGGATTTCGCTGGCCGACAAGCTGGCGATCACCAAGCATCTTAGCGGAGCCGGTGCCAACATTCAGCAACTAAACACCGTCCGGAAACAGTTGAGCCGTATCAAGGGAGGAGGTCTGGCGGAGTCTTGCCGGGCGGGACGAATACTCACGTTGATCATCTCTGACGTGATCGGTGATCCGTTGGACGTGATTGCCTCGGGCCCCACTGTCGAGGACCGCTCCACACCCGGTGAGGCGTTGAGTGTGCTGGAGACTTTCGGGGCGGCGTCCGCCGGGATCTCCCAGGCAGTTTTCCAATCATTGCGGGCGAAAGCAAGCAACGAGGTGTCGCCTACCGGCTTTCCTTGCCGCGTCAGCAACATCGTGATTGGCAACAACGCTACGGCAGTGGATGCCGCAGGGAGGGAAGCCGAACGCCGTGGTTACTCGCACGCCATGGTCGCCGCAAATTCGTTGGAAGGTCGGGCCGAAGGCGTGGGGCAACACTTGGCCGAAATGGCGCTCAGCATGCGCTCGGAGCCGGGTCCCGATTGCCTGATTTCCGGCGGAGAGCCGGTTGTCGAACTTGTTGCGGCAGAACAGCGAGGAAAGGGCGGCCGAAATCAACAACTCATACTGGCCGCCCTCGAGCACCTGTTTTCCCAAGCACCCGATTCAGATCCTGCCGACGCAGTTCGTAACATGATGTTGTTGTCTGGCGGTACCGATGGTGAAGACGGTCCAACCGACGCGGCCGGCGCGATGATCAATGCAGAAATCGCCGAGGGAGCTGGCAAACGCGGACTTGCTCCTGCCGAGTTCCTGGCCCGCAACGATGCCTATCACTTCTTCGAGCCACTCGGTGCCCTGATCCGCACGGGACCAACCCATACCAACGTCTGTGACCTGCGCGTGGTCGTCGTTAACAAGTAGATAATCCGGGGTAGGGGTGGTTAGCCTTTGTTGCTACAATCCGCCCGCGCAAGTTTTAGCAGTTGCCCGTCACCTCACTCGGAAACCCAAGTCATTCCCTCGCTTACGCTTTTGACATTGCGCATTTCGCCTCATTCGTAACCCGAAGCGTCAGCGAGGAAACAACTTGCGATGGTACGCCAACACCCCCTCGCTGACGCTTCGGGTTCCGAAAACGCGATGATTCGACCAATTGTCCCTGCCAGACGCCGAATCTCGTACATACCAGAAAACGGAAATTCGTAGCAAGCGCGCAAGCGAGCCCCAGAACCGTAGGCTGATTTTGCAAGGATGCAATGGATGAGCTTTCCGAGGCTGAGATCGATCGTTTTGATGACGGCTGTTTCCCAAGTTACACCCGCCACCTGGGCGCAAGCACCCGGTTCCGCGCAACTTGCACAGGGTCGGCAGCCCGCAGCGGCCGGAGCGGCTCTTGCGCCGCGGTGGATTCCACTGCCCCCCGACCACGAGAAATACCTCAATCAGATTCTGAACTTCTGGGAACACACCACGAGCAAAACGAAGCGGTATCGTTGCCAGTTCAAGCGCTGGGAATACGGCAATCAGAATCTAAAAACTTACAGCGCGGGGTCTATCAAGTACGCGGCGCCAGACAAGGGACTCTTCAAAGTCGACGCTATACAGATCCGTCAAGCGCCGAGACAGCCGGGTGGCGAGCCGCAGTGGGTTGAGCAGCAAGGTGGATTCCGCGAGCACTGGGTGTGCGATGGCAAGTCGATCTTCGAGTTCGACCATCAAAACAAACAGTTGAAGCAGCGTCAGCTACCACAGGATTTGCAGGGAACGCGAATTACTGACGGCCCGCTGCCGTTCTTGTTCGGAGCCACCGCCAAGCAGATCAAGGCCCGCCTTTGGCTACGAGTGGTGACACCTCCGGAAACGAAAGGAGAATACTGGCTAGAAGGTGTGCCGAAGACCAAAACGGACGCCGCCAACTTTGCCAGGATCAACATCATTCTTGACGAAAAGGACTTCCTGCCGAAGGGAATGGTCTTGTTTCATCGCAATCAGGCGCAAACCACCTTCGCCTTCGAGCGGCGGGAGATGAACTGGAACATCATCGCGCAACAACTCAACCCCTTCATGCGACAGTTCTTCGAACCGAAGACTCCGCCCGGATGGAAGAAAGTCGTAGAACCCGTAGGGCCTCGGCCTGACGTGGCCCGGGAACTTCAGCGCCGTCAACTGCGGTAGCTCCCGGTGTGACGCGGCACTACGAAGGCTCGCGATGCTCCTCACCAGCCACCCGCTCTAAGCGGTAGATGAATCCGAACGAGTCGGTAAACAGTACTTCGCCCTGCTCGTCTTCCCCGAAAGCGATCACGGGAGCATTGTTGAAACTCTGCAGGGAATAGTTCTCGATGACCTCCTTGTTCTCCCGATCGTATTTGAGCGCCCACAGGCGGCCGGTGATGTAGTCCGCATACAAGAAGCACCCGGTGAGCTCGGGGAGCTTCTTGCCGCGATAAACGACTCCACCCGTAATCGACTTGCCTACGTCATGGTGATACTCCCATACTGGCTCGACAAGCTCGGCCGAGGGCGTCGATGAGGGTGAGCGGAACGGGTGCTTGCCCTCGCGAATGTTCCAGCCGAAATTGCCGCCCTTCACGATAATGTTGATCTCCTCCCAAATGTCTTGACCAACATCCGCAGCCCAAAGGTCTCCGTTCGCGCGATCGAAGGACAGTCCCCACACGTTGCGTAAACCATAGGCCCAGATTTCGCTGCGCGCCCGTTCATGGTTGACGAAGGGATTGTCCTCGGGGATGGCGTAGTTCTTCCCCTCGTCTTTTCGGTCCACGTCGATGCGGAGGATCGATCCTAACAACGTCTCCAGGTTTTGACCGTTGCCGAAAGGATCGTTGGCCTTGCCTCCATCTCCCAAGGCGATGTAGAGGTACCCATCGGGACCGAACAGCACCGCTCCACCATTGTGATTCCAGAACGGTTGTTTGATGCGTAGCAATTCTTCTTCCGAATCTGGATCGGCCTCGTCTGGCGATTCCTGCGAGACGCGGAATCGCGACACGACGGAGGTATGTTCCGCGTCGGTTGTCGTGTAGTAGACAAAGAACTCACCGTTTTGCTTGTACCGGGGGTGGAAAGCCAGACCGAGCAGGCCCTCTTCGTTCGTCTTGTCGTGGTAAACCACTCGTGATTCGATGTCCAGGAACGTTCGGGTCTCCCGAGCCTCGGGGTCGTTATCCAGAATGTGAATGGAGCCCTGTTGGGTGACCAAGAAGATACGGTTCGATCCGTCTGCGGCAGTGGTCACAACCGTCGGCCTGCGGACTCGTAGGCCTCCGAAGGCGCGAACTGCCCTGACAGCCAGTGGGGTTTCTTCTACGTCGGTTGCACGGCCGCAGCTGGCCGAGATCAGGAGGATGACCAGCCAAGCGTATCGGTGTTGTCGCATGGTGCTTCGTCTCGTGGTGGTGGTTGGACTAGCGGATATCGAGCAGCTCGATTTCGAAGATCAGCACCGCGTCTGGACCGATCACCGGCGCGCTACCTCGACTGCCGTACGCCAATTTCGAGGGAATGAACAGCTTCCACTTATCGCCGACTTTCATTCTTTGCAAAGCTTCGGTCCAACCCCGGATCACTCCGTTGACCTGCAGTTCCAACGGTTCGCCGCGCTGTACCGAGCTGTCGAATACGGTTCCATCGACCAACGTGCCGTGGTAGTGGGTGAGCACAGTGTCGGTGACTTTGGGAGTGGCTCCGTTGCCGGATTTGATCACGGAGTACTGCAGTCCGCTGGGCAGAGTCTTCACGCCGGGCTTGCGGCTGTTTTGCGCGAGAAAGGCAGCTCCCACTTCCCGGTTGCGGGCGGCGGCCGCGCGCTGGTCTGCTTCCTGCTTGGCTTGCGTCCGCTTCCAGAAGTCGTCGATCGCCGCCTGGGCCTGCTCGTCAGAGAGCTTCAGCCGCTGGCCACTGAAGCCGTCCTGCAAGCCCATGATCAAGGCAGCGACGTTGATCGTGGGGAACTTCGCTTTGAGATCCCGTCCAACGTTAACGCCAATCGCGTAGCTGGCCTGCTCGTCCGTTGTGGCCAGTGGGACCGACGTGGACGGTCCTTGTGCGGCGGCTGCCGAGACGACGGATAGAGTAAACAGCAGCGCCGGCAGCGAAAAACGCGTCATCGCAGAGTCCTTAAATTGAAGGCAAAGTTGGGAAGCGCCGTCAGCGCGCTTGAAACTAGGTGAAAATGGAGGTGTCGAGCAGCTTTCTGATTATACCATTGACGGTTTCCCGGCATCACTGGCGTCGCGACCATCATAACCCGGTCGAGTTTGGGGTAATTTTCGTTCGCTTCACGTCAAATCGAAGAAAGTCCATTGCCCAACCGACTGCCGCTTTGCTAGATAGGTGTGTGTTGAATGAATCGTCCAGATTTCGAGCAAGGAGGGGTTACTATGCTGGATCCACCGGGTGGGAGACGCCGGTAAGCGAACCGCCGTTCGCTTCCAAACTGGTTTGTGTCATCACGTGGACGAAACTTCTAATCGTTTCTAACTCTAACTAAATCTACGGAACAGAGAGGCACGGCCTGCCCACTCCGCCAGGAGGGGCAGGCCTTCTCTTTTTATCAGCCGCTAATCGGTTGTCATTCTTCGATGCAGTACAGCTGCGATCGCGAACGGAGGATCAACGCGTTGCCTGTGACCGCAGGGGACGCCATAAAGCCATCTCCCAGCTCGTTGACCGCCAGCTGCTCGTAGCGTCGTCCTGCTTGGACAACCGTCGTTTGTCCCTCTTGGCTGAAGAAATAGATCTTGCCGCCAGCGTAGATCGGGGACGCCGAGTACTTCCCGCCGATGCGTTGACGCCACACGACCTGTCCGCTCTCGGCGTCCAAGCAAGTCACCACACCGTCATGAACCATGTAGATCAAACCGTCGACCAGCAGTTGGGATGGCATTGACGGGACGCCCCTTTGCGCCCTCCATTCGATATGGGTATCGGTAATGTCTCCGTGTCCGCCGGCGCGCACGGCCAGCAGTTGCGCGCGTGAAAAGCCGGTGTTGATGTAGAACTTGCCGTGACCAAACAATGGGCGGGCAGTTGCCGAGTGCTCGTCGTAGCGGATTCGCCAAAGCTCTTTGCCTGTAAACGGTTCGTAGGCCAACGCCGCCTTGGCCGCAGGACTAATCAGCTGCGGTTGGCCGTCGACTTCCACAACGATGGGTGTACAGTACGCCTTCATCTGGTCACCATCATCGGTGCCGTAGTCGATGTCGCGGTCTTTCTTCCAAATCGTCTGACCGGTCCGCTTGTCCAAAGCCACCACGTATTGAAAGTCGTATCCGTCGAAATGAACGATCAGCATCTCCGAATACAGCAGCGGCGAAGAACCGGGACCCCGCCAGTGATTGCACGGCAAGTCCCGCCGCATCCAAATCTCCTCTCCAGTGCTGGTGTCGAGGCAAGCCGTCCCATAACTTCCGAAGTGTACGTAGACGCGTCCCTCTTCGATCACTGGGGACGGTGACGCATAGCTATTCAACGGATGGCAAAACCGCGGCTCATCGTTGTGAAAGAGCTTGATGTCGAAATCAATCGCGCCCGAGTTCTGGTTAACGCAAATCACCGACATCTCGCGGCCGTCTTCCGTCGCCGACGTTAACCAGATCTGGTCGCCCCACACCACCGGTGAACACCAGCCGCGGCCGTGGATCGGGGTCTGCCAACGAATGTTGCTTGTTTCGCTCCAGCGGACCGGCAGGTTGTCGGCCGCCGCATGTCCGTTACCTGTGGGCCCCCGAAACTGTGGCCAGTTGTCCCCTGCCGCGACACTCCGCAGGATCACCATCGATATCCACAAACAAGAAAGAACTCGTCGATTCATGACAAATTCGGCCACAAGAAAACCTCAACGGCGTCGGGTGAGGGGGACGAATATCGGCAACTTTATTGCTTTGCGTCGCCTATCGTACCACGGATCGTATCGACTGTGGCGCCGTGAGACGCCTCATGCAAAGGCCGACTTCAGCATCGCCAAACTCTTTGGAATTGCGGCGCGGGGATCATTTTTGCCTTCGAACTCGAGCGAGACATAACCGCCGTATTGGTGCTTGTTCAGGATCGCAGCGATACGCGGGTAGTCTAGGTCCAGCGAGTACCACAATCCTCCACCGTAATACGTTTTGGCCTGAACCAACACGGCCTTGGGAGCCAGCTGTTCGAGCCGATCATACGGATCTTCGAGGAAATTGCCTGTGTCCATCGTCACTTGCAGCCAGGGGGAATCGATGGCGTCCACGATCCGCAGCACCCCCTCGGCGGTGCGTCCCAGTCCCCAGTGGTTCTCGAGTCCCAGCAACACACCACACCGCTCCGCCGCTGGCAAGCACTGCTCGAGGCTGTCGATCACCCATTTGAATGCGTCTTCGTCGCTGTAGCCGTCGAGTGGAGGCTCGATACCCCGGTTCCTCATCAACTCGTCAAAGCTGCCACTGGTTCCCCATCTGCCCGTGTTCACCCTCATCGTCGGGATGCCGAACTGATAGGCAAGTTCGATGCTGGCGATCGTCTTGTCGACATTCCTTTGCCGCCGCTCCCGGTCCGGTGAAACGAAGCCCTGGTGCGTCGAGAAGCCACAGAGATCAAGGCCGTTGACGAAGGCACGACGTTTCAGCTGTTGGACGTAGTTGTTGTCTTCACTCTCCATCTGCACTTGGAGAATCTCGACTCCATCAAACCCGTACTCGGCCGCCAGGTCGATGCATTTCCCAATGTCCCGTAACTCGTTTCTGGCGTGCCCCAGCTCTTTGCGACCGAACTGCCAAAACGAATAAGTCGAGACGGCAAATCGAGGTAGCCGCTGTTTGGCGGGCGGCTGCGGCGGGTCTGCTGCTCGCGCGTGGGTGGTTAGGCCGCATGCGGCCAAGACTCCAGCAGTCCGATTCAGAAAAACTCGGCGGTCACAGTTCATCGTACGTGCCTCGCATGGCGGTTGTGAAGTTCCGACACCAGATCTGGTATCCTATTCGGACAGCGCCACTTTGCAACGCTGGCAGCGCCAGATAGACGCTCGGCGAAGCACCGCTCCCCGGCTGACCTCAGTCCCGTGGCCGAATATCACGGAAAACCATCAATTGCAGGAGGAGGGCAATCGACGTGCCTGAACCTCGAAACGAGTTGCCGCGGGTGATCGCTGACGGCCCGCTCTCGCCGGCCATCGACCAGCTGCTGCACGATAAAGTTGCCCTGTTGCCTTGGACGACCTTCGAAGGCAGTCCGCAGCCGGTGGACGCTGTCTATACGTATGGTCACCTGGAAGTTAACGGCGAAATGCTGGACCGGGTTGGGAAAGTCAAAGTGATCAGCAATTTCGGAGTAGGCGTTGATCACATCCGTCTCGCCGACACCCGGGCGCGGGGTATCCCGGTCGGTAACACCCCCGGGATCCTGGACAAAGCCACCGCCGACATGGGTTTCTGTTTGCTGATGGCGGCGGCCCGCCGTCTGGTCGAGTCCGATCGTTACGCCCGCAGTCCCGACTTCACGCGCTACGATCCCGGCTACATCCTCGGCCGCGAGGTGCATGGCGCCAGCTTGGGGATCTTGGGTATGGGGCGCATCGGCGAGCAAGTGGCGCGGCGGGCGCAGGGTTTCGAAATGTCGATTCTCTATCACAATCGCCGCCGCCGCGAGTCGCTTGAGCAGGAACTGTCAGCTCGCTATGTGTCGTTCGAAGAGCTGCTCGAGCAGGCCGACTACGTCATGCTCTGCGTTCCACTGACCGAAGAGACCCACGGTTTGATCGGAGCCGCTGAGTTACGGCGGATGAAGCAAACAGCGACACTGATCAACCTCTCACGAGGCCCCGTCGTTAACAGCGATGCGTTGGCCGTCTCGCTACAGCAGCAACAAATCTATGCCGCCGCACTCGACGTCACCGATCCAGAACCACTACCTCGCGATCACCCGCTGCTCGCCTGTAACAACCTGACGATCGCTCCGCACCTAGGTAGCGCAACGACCCAAACCCGACAACGGATGGCGGAAGTCTCCGTCGCAAACTTGCTAGCCGGGTTGCGAGGCGAACCACTCTTGCACGAAGTCACCGCTTGACTGCAGCCTGCTAGATTCCTAGCCAGCGGTCCCGGGCGGCCACATCCCAGGCCTCCACGTACTCGCCTTGCTGTATCAAGAACGCCTGCTTGTGAAGCGCCGACGTAGGACAGATATGGCGAGGAATGGCCAGCAGTTCGTCTCCAGGGGTGAAGTCTGCCGGCTCGGCGGTCTCGACGACCAGGTGCTCTTCGTTTTGCAACACCAGTTTGGCATCAGGAAGATCAGGGAAGATGACCCGGCGATCGGCGGGCGGATCGGAGGCAACCGCCTTGTAGCCCAAGTCAAGTGTCACACGGTGCGGCGTCGGTCGGCTGATGACACGCGTCAACAGCAGAGCTGCCGGCGTGAAAGGAAGGTCAGGAAAAGCTGCACCGTAGCCGGCGTCGTGAAAAACGCATGTGCCGGGACTCAATTCAATTGTTGGATCCTCTAGTTCCGCGAACACGGGAAAAGAGCCGGTGCCGCCGGCGACGACGCGCGGTACCGGCCAGCCGCGCCGCTCCAACCGGTCCTTGAGCTCGGCCACAGGATGCCAACCACGCAGCACCGCTGCTCGCCGCTCGCTGCGATCGGCCTGGTGGTTGTGCCCGTCATAAGCGTGTAGTCCTCCAGGCTGCAGCCCGGGTAGCTCGACCAGCTGTCCGTACAGATCCAAGGCCGCCTCGCCACATGGCATGCCTGTACGGTGCTGACCCGTGTCGATGTCCAGTAGCACCTCAACCGACTGACCGGCGGCGTCCATAGCAGCAGACAGCCTTGCGAGCGCCTGCGGATGATCACCTGTGACCGAGAGCTGCACATGGGGATACTGCTCCCGGAAGCGAACAGCACGCGCGATATTGGGACCCACCAGGTTGTACGCCAGAAAGACGTCACCGACGCCCGCCGTTGCGAGCATTTCGGCTTCAGCGAACGTGGCTGCCTTGTGTTTCGTGATCCCAGCCTCTACTTGAAGCTGTGTCACCTTGGGCATTTTGTGCGTCTTGCAGTGAGGTCGCAGGCGTTCGACGTGACCGGCGATCTCGATCATCTTCTGCAGGTTTGCTGCCAGTATCTCGTGGAACACTAAGAGCGCTGGTGTGATGATTTGCGCCGGGTTCTTGACCAGGTATTTCGATTCCATCTTGATTCCAACGATGAGGTCAGAGAAAGCCAAACGATCTGGTGGTTCCAGGCTCGACGCAGATCAAATGGGGCCGCGACGCGTCCCAGTATAACTGTGCGTGTCGGCAAATCCTGGTCGCATCAACCCAGAAGCACGGTTGAATCTAACGAATACTGCGCTTGTGCGCTGCTGCCCAGACGTATCGTTCACGTTAGGAAATGTTGTCCGGCTGGGAAAGGACTGGCGGTTTCAGGCGTTTAGAGAGCGCTGAGAAAGATTGTCTTTTATCGCCGGATTGGTTGCCGATGCTAGTGCAGATCAAGGATGGCAGATTCCGCACGGATGGCACTCGTCACTGAAGTCGCCCAGGAATCGCCCATGCACGTCGATTTGATTCACACCAGCATCAGCGCGGCCTACTTCTCCATCTGGCTGGTAATCGCGAACATTGCGATCCGCCGCGAGTCACGAGAACCACCGCCAGGCCCGTAGCTCAGGGTAGTCAACGACGTCACGGTGTGTCCACTTCTCGCACTACTGCACCGTGTTCTTCGCTGAGTACCAGCAACGAGAACTTCTCGACGAAATCCAGTTCGTTCGTGCTCAACGAGGAGTAGTCGAAACGCCCACGCAGGTCGCTGTAGCCATCCTTGTAGAAACGGACCTTCCCGTCCTTCATTCTCGCGTAGACCTTGACGTAAACCGCAGGCAACGGCTTACCAGTCAGCGAGTTGGCGACCCGCAATTGCCCGTAGTTCTCGACGATCTGCAAGGCCAACGAGTTTGAATAGTAGGCCTTGGCCTCGGTCGTACCACCACCCTTGACTTCAACCAACACGTTGCGGTTGTGAAGCTCGGCCGGCAATGGAAAAGTAAACGTCGCGGCCTCTTCTGGAAGCATCACGACCTCGGTTTGATTGGGACGAATGCTCGAAAACTGGTGAGAATACTGTTGAACAAACGGATTTCTGCTGTAAAGCAGCTCGATGTCCATCAAATAGTAGTTCACCTCTACTCGATTCAGGTTCTGGTAATTGATAGTGACTTCTTTTGATTCCACCGAAAAGTCGAGACTTGGCTCGGTGGCTGCGAGCTGGGTTTGTGTCTGATTTCGTTGTTCGGAATCGACGACTTCGACATCACCACCTGCGATCTCATCCAGCTGTTTGTCAATGGAGAGAAAAGCGTTCTTCCAACGGACGACGGGGTGTGAGGAGTAGTCTCTTGCAATCCGGCCCGCCGCATCGACGTCTTGCCTGCACATCGCCAGATAAGCGGCAAAGTAGTCATACTGCATGCGGGTCTCCAACTCCGCAGGATCGATCTCGGCGAACAGAGCCATCGCGGCCGCGATGCGGTCCTGTAGCAGCAGATAGTAGGTGAGCGCAAGGCGATCGTCGCTGTTCAGTGCACGGTCGTAGCTGAGCACCTTCAGCAGTTGATGGTACTGGACAGACAGCCGATCGTTGAGGATTTGGCGTTTTCGTCCCAGCGGGTGCGCGCGTGCATTGACCAGCGGCCGATAGTCCATGTGTTGATAGGTCTTGCGCACAACTGGATTGATCTGTAGCAGTTCACTGTTCAGCGCCAGCCCACATTGCGCCACAAACGAATCCTCATGCTGCAGGTATTCCCGAATCGAGGTAGGGTCGTTGTGCTTGATGCCGTAGGACCACAGCGTGTGATCGTAACTGTGCCGCTTACGAAGTAATTCGACGACATTCAGAAAGAACGGTTCGTCGGCCATCCGAAACGCAATCTTACCCAAGTCCAGGTGATGGAGATTGTGGGTTCGCAGGAACTCGATCACGTCTTGGTCGCTGCCGTTCTGTGAAATGTACTCCCACGACCCTCGATCGACGCGGCTGAGCGTTTCTACGACACTCAGCTGCACCGGTTCCCCGGCGGCCAACAGCTCTTCGTTCTTGGCAACTTGCACCGGATAGTGCGGAAAGCGTCCGGCAGCCGGAAAGTAGAAAAAGTACTCAATCGTCTCGGTGGCGTATGGTTCAAGCTGAGTATGCACGCTCTTGGTCGCCTGGCCGTTGAGCACGGGAACGGCACCTTGAGGAACCTGCAGGAGAAGATCGAGTTTCTGTACAGACGAGGTCGGGTTGGTGGCAACGACTTGGCAGCCGTAGACGGTTCGCACCAAGAACTCGTCCGTAACGAACTTGTCCGTCCGTTCGTTTGCCACGAACCGGTAACGGTCATCACGCTGGAAGAAGTTCTCGCTGACTAAAATGGGGGTTTGATCGGCCCGGGACGCAGCCTCGCGAATTTCTTCATGAAACACGATCGCAGGACTTGCGGCGACCAACGTCAATTTCGTCTCGTCGTATTCCCGTTGGTGCTCGGCCGACTCGAACGGCAAGTCCAATACGGCCAGAGCGAACATCATCTCAGCAAAACTCCCTGCTGCGGCTGCCAGATACTGGGAGTGAAAGGGAGCACCGGCGTCATGCCGAACGTAGTCTCTCCAAAACGCGTTAACTGCGATCAGATCGCTGTTTTGTTCTGCGATAGGGAGCCTGTAGTAGTTGTGTTCGACCCACTCTTGGGTCTTGTCCAGTCGGCGGTAAAGCTGGCGGACATCCTCTCGTAAAGCCGCGTCTGTGTCGAAATAGAACCGTGCCTCCGACTGTCGTCCCCAGGACCTGGCCTGCTTCTTGCTCAAACTGAGCTTATCAGCCAGCTCCTGCTCTCCCAATCGCTGCGCAGGAACTCCGGCTAGTTCTCGACCTCCTCCGACCCCCCCCATTCTTCCTCCTCCGAACCCCCCCATTCCTCCCAACATCTTGCTTCCGCCGCCCGCAACATCTTTTCCCGAGATTTGAAGAGCGACGTCATCGATGTCGAGCGAACTGCTGGCGATAGCCGTCTGGAAGAGCTGGTTGAAGCGGTCAATGTTGTCAGGCAGCAAGGCAAACCGGTCGAGCACATCGCGGCGAGTATATTCGCGATCGGTTTCGATGCGTTGAGAAAGCAAGATTCGCTCTACCGTGTTCAGCTGACTGTAGGCCCAAGAGTCGAGATACGGCGTGAGATCGTGACCCAGCAGGTAGTGATCGAGAAACGTCTTGTCTTTCTTGTTTTCCAGGTACGGCTGTACGGTCGCTGCAAAGAACTCCGGATCCTTGCGACTCAAGAAGAAATTCAGCTCGTGGCAAGCATGTTTCGAATACAACCTCTGTTTCTCAGCCGCTACGAAATCCGGCCAGCCCATCAGAAAACTAAACTCGGCCAGGTGTGGGTGCCTGGTCAGCGTCGAATAGAGGGCGTGCACGCGCGCCAGACTGTCATAGAGCTCGAAGCGCGACGTCGAGATGTCATCCAACGTGAAGGTCTCGCCCTGCCGGATGACAGTGATCCTCTTCTGTTGCGTGAAGTGTTTTTGGGCGTCAAGCGATGTGGCCAGGCGGAGGTCGCGAACGGCCCGGGGCTGGGACGGCAGCGAGAGTTTCCGGTAGGCAGTGGTCCGGGGATCCACTGCCACGACGTGAACTTGTGTATGACTGCCCAGTGCGTCCCGAGGAACTTCGATCATCCCATCGCTGTTGGGCAGCAAATTCACCAGTACGCTGGCTGCGCCGGAGAGGAAGTCCAGATCTGAGAGCCCGTCACTGGACTCCGCAGAAACGGCCTCGCGGCTCAATCTGCTGGCGTTGGGAGGGGCGGCCTCGGGTTCAGCAGCAAAGTCAGAACCGTCCTGCGCGTGCTGCTGGCCGGTTTCAGTGTCGCGGATCGCCCAGGGGTTGAGCAACACGCTGGGACGGTCGAGCATCACGCCAGGAAATTTCTGGGCGTACTTGCGATCGATGATGTACTGGTACTCGTCCCCGATATTCCTGCCGGCCGCGTAGACCGACAGTGCCCGGCGAGGAGTCTGCAGCAGGGGTTCGGGGTCGACGATCGTGGACAACTTGCCGTAGCTCGAATAAGCAGGTTCGTAGCGCGTCGCGAAGAGGTGAACGCGTGAAAAACGAGTGGCGTTCTTCAGTTCAATGCGTAGCTTGTCCTCCAGCATGGCCAATCGTGCAATCTGTAGAGGCTGCTGGCTGCGCAGCTCGAGCTGGCGGCTCTTTCCCAGTCCGTATCCTTCGCGCGACGGTCCGTCGACCAACCGCAGCCGCAAATGCTGTCCACTGTCTTTGAGAAGGAGGTCGTAGTCGCCCGCTGCCAAGTCGGTGATTCGCAGCATCCCCTCTTTGGCAGACAGTGCCGCGAACCGGTCAGCCACGAAAGAGCTGCCGCGGAGTTCCAGTAGCGATAGATGATCGCGTAGCGGCTGGTCCACCTGTGGCATAAACGGCAGTTCAAGTGGCTCGCCGACCACTGCATGGACCGAACGATGGTACCGATAGCTGTCCCGGCTGAGCTGCCACCGATGCCGGCGTTCGCCGGAGCCCGTGGCCACAACTTCTTCGACTTCATCCAGCGGACCGAGCCGAATCTTGCCGTCACGATCCGTTTGTAAATCCACTTCAACCCGATCCCGGAAATCTCGATGTTTCAGCGACACAGAAACCGCGTGGTCGATGATCGACTCTCCCGAGCGTCCCAACAGCTCGATCTGATACTCGCCGTCGACAAACACCAGATGCAAGTCGTCGATATGTTCTGTTTTGGCAATCTGGTTGATCTCCAACTGATCGTGAGCTGAGACTTCAATCTGCCCCTGCCCCGTCAAGCTGGGCACTTCTGCGGCCAGCGAGAAATGCAACGAGGAAAGGCGCGAAGGCACCTGGATCTCGTGGACCGACTCACGATCCTCGAACAACTCGAAGTCTTTGACTTCCTTGCTGGAAGTAATCCCATTGTGATCGGTGGCGGTGATCCGCAGCTGCACGTTCTGCAGCACCGACAACGTCATCGGTGTACCGTTCAGCAACAACGCCGGTCTAACCAGCAGCTGCGCCGAGTTGCGCTCCAGCAGCGACTCACGATCGACATAGAATCCGGCCTGCAATTCGTAGCGTTCCTGGTCGTGTCGAAAAAATCCTAACGACGAGAAATCGCCGTGCGTGATCACGATCGGCTGATGACCGCCGCGTTCAGTGTATGGCACTAGGATCTGACCGTTCTCGTCCGGTTCGTACTGATGTCCCGCCAGCCAGATGTTGGCATCGTCCACCTTGCGTTGCTTGTCATCGAGTACGGTAAACAGGTGTCCGGCGGTTGTGTGCTTCACCAGATGTCGCAACATGCCTTTACGAACAACCACTCGGCTGCTCAAGCCGCTGCCGATGAAATCGATGACGTAGACACCGGCTGACGACAGGCGAGGAAACTCGAACCGTCGGCGCACCCGCCTCAGCGGCGGGTCCGAATAGCGGTAAGTGAGTTCCTGATTAGCAACGAGACCGTCCAGATTGATGTCAGTATTAACTTCGCGGCCGAACTGTTCGTAGTAGTTGCGCGCGTTGATCTCGAAGACTTTTACGATCAACGTCTGCACGTTTTTTACGTCCAGCTCCAAGGAGACGGGTTCTTCGGCCGCAAACTGCGTTTGGTTGGTCGCAGCGAAGTCCAGATCGACACGTTCTTTCAGGGCTTGGTACTGTGCTGGTGGCAGCAGCGAGTACCATTGCTCCGGCTCGCCGAGCCCGTTGACAATTTTCGTTTCGGCGAAGAGGTGCCGAAGATAGGTGTCATTGACATAGGGCTCGTACGGTTTGGTGGTTGATTCGTCAACCAGAAAATGCTGAAAGTAGCTCCTCACCAGCGATTCATCGTCTCGGATCGGCGGCAGGCCGGTCAGCTTGCCGAAGTCCGCGGCCAGATCAGCTGCCTGCTGCCGACTGCGGGCCGCGGCTAGGAACTTGCGATCGACATAGTGCACGTTGCGCGGGAGCCGCAAATAGGTAAGGAACCGCGGCTTCGAATAGGCTCCCATGCTCCGGTCGTGTACGAGCCGGTGGTAGAGCACGTGCGCCTTGAGCGAGTTGTGCACAGGGGCCAGCTTGGCGACAAAGCTCCAGAGCCGGTCGAGATAGGCCTCCCGCTCTGCGGGATCATTTAACCAATCCGAATCGTCGTGGGGTTGCAACTTCGTTAGGTAGATGTTGACGTAATTGCCTTGGTTAAGCAGATCGGGCTGCAAACGGACGAGCTCGTCCAGCTGCTCCAGCAGCAGCTGGCGGTGGATCGCCATCGAGCCAAACGGCTTGGAGTAACGGTGCTGTAGATCGGCGACGATCAACTTCGGAAGTCCTGGCAGATCGGGCCGCCGCAACCTTTCGAGCAGATTTCGCCGTTGGTCCGGGTTAAGCTCCGTGCGGGCCAGCCAGCCGAGCGCACGATCTTCGAACCCGTCCAGGTTCTTGTAGTTCCCGTCCCGCTTCAGCGCCCGCGCGCGCAGCCGAGCTCTTTTCAGTAAGGCCTGGTCCAGGGCTGTGGGCAGGTTCGGTGTCTCGCCCACCCGTCGCCGCTGGTGATTGAATCTCAGTTTCAGGCGTTCACCGAGCTGCTTCAGCGTCTGTTCGGGGTTTCGCGCGTAGGTCAGCAGCAATTGCCGTTGCTGCACTTCGCGGACGCGCGCAGTGCGCTTGTAGCGCTTAATCCAAGCTCGCAACAGCTCTTCGACCTTGTCGAACTGCTCGTGGCTTTGGAAATAGAGGCAGTGATAATAATAGTAGTCTTCGGATCCTGGAATCAGCAGTTCGAGCGCCGCGGCGCGGTCCTCGGCCAACACATAGTCCTCGATGTAGTCGACCTCGGCGGCCGTTCCGGCCGCTCCCAGTAGAACAGCCGACATCGCCGTCAATACTGCTACACGCCTCATGTGCAACTCCTTTGAAGATAAGCGGCTTGCCGGTATTGCCTCAGCTAGATTGTAGCTTTGCCCTGTGCCGTTACGGGTAAGACGAGCCGGATGCCCAGATGGTTTTGCAGCCAGCTAGATTTGTGACAAACATTTCAACTACTGCCGGTTTGGCGTAAGATGAAGAGATTCCTCTCGCCCCTTCCGATCGTCTTTCGTAAGGGCCGTAACGGGGGGAGTGGGCGTGATAGGGTTGAGACCGCGTTCGGCGGACGAGCCCCAGGGCACGCCGGCCTGGCACACCCGCCGCAGCCGCTTCACCATGAATCCTTCGCGTATCGGTCCCTTTGCGATTGAAGAGCGTCTGGGCAGCGACGGTACGTCAGCGGTTCACCGTGCCGTTCACATTCAGCAACGGCGCGGAGTCGCCGTCAAGCTGTTCGCGGCGCCGCTGATTTCCAGTGACCTGCAGGCCAAGACGGCGCTGGTGCAGGAAGTCGATCGCCTCAAGGGGCTGGTGCATCCCAACATTGCACGATGCTACGGGGGAATCCTGGAGGCGTCTTTGGGCTGCATCGCTTCGGAGTTGGTCGCGGGCGAGACGTTGGTCGACGTGTTGTCGCGGCGAGGCCGGTTGTCGTGGGAGACGGTGGTCGACTACGCATTCCAGATCAGCTCGGCGTTGGATCAAGCGCACGCCGACGGCGTGGTGCATCAAGACTTGACTCCCGACAAGATCTTGATCACCGACGACGACCAAGTGAAGATCGTCGATTTCCGCGTGGACCGGGCCAACAATCCAACCTGCATTTCTTCCCACAAGCGTACGCCACAGCGTGCTCGCTATCTGTCACCCGAGCAGCTGCGCGGTGACTCGCCGCTGACCGAAAAAACAGACCTCTACTCGCTAGGCTGCATCATGTTCGAGATGCTGGTCGGTCGGCCCGCGTTCGCAGCCGGATCTGTCGAGCAGATCACGACCGAGCAGCTTCAGACTGAGCCCCCGCGCGTCGGCTCGATGGTGCTGGACTGCCCTATCTGGCTCGAGTCGTTGATTCGGCAGCTGCTCGAAAAGGACCCCGCGAACCGACCGCACGGGGCGGCCGCCGTGGTGTTGGCGCTCCAGGAGACACACCGGCAGGTAGCCGCCAAGACGGGGGTTCTCGAGCATGCAGCGGGTGGCTTCAGCCCTCTCTCGCGCGAGGTAGACAAGGATATGGCGCGAGACCTGCTGCGCAAGGCCCGCCGCGAGAAACACCAGCGCGAGAGGCCTACTGCCACACCTCTGTACGAAAGCCCCTGGTTCTTGGCCCTGATGCTGCTGCTCCTGGTGGGTGGGGTTGCCGCTTGGTTGTTGCGCCCCGTCAACGAAGCGAAGCAACTCGAGCGAGCAAAGGCAATCTTGGCGGAACACGAGGGTGTCCAGCAGGAAAAGGCGAGGCCCATTTTGGAACGCGTCTTGGCGCGTACGCCGCAGGGCGAGTACGCGGGCGAGGCCCGAGTGCTGATCGATGAACTGGATATGGCCAGCGCCGAACGGCGGTTGCGGATCCGGGCGCGGCTCGGTCAAGAGCCCAAGTCGGAAGCCGAGCGGCATTTTGCGGAGGCTTTCCGCTTCGAACAATTCGGGGACCGTCTGACAGCGCTGAACCGCTACCAGAGTATGGTCGATCTTTTTGCTGAACATGGCGAGGATCGGCCGTTCGTCAACCTGGCGCGGCGGCAGATCGCCGCTTTGGAGAAAGACCGTTCGCCCGAAGGCCGGGTGCGGTTCGTCGAGGAGCGTTTGGCGGACGCCGAGCAGCTGGCAGTGGAAGGCCGGCTGGTCGAGGCACGCAAGATCTGGAGTAGTATCGTCAGCCTGTACGGTAGCAATCGAGAGTTTGAAGTCCAGGTCGAGCGGGCGCAGCTCCAGCTGACAGGCTCCCGCCCGTCGCCAGCCGAGCCCTAGTCGCGCAGCTTCTAACCTGGTGCGTGATTTCCTCTTTCTTCACTCTCCCGCGGGGAGAGTCGGCCCGAAGGGCCGGTGAGAGGGGAGCACGCCATGGGGCGATCACTCCCGGGTAGCCCTCCCCGGACGCTATCGCGTCCGACCCTCCCGCGAGCGGGAGGGTGAGGTAGATGCGAGCAAGTTTGGTCAACATGAAGCGCAAAAGCTGCACGATCCCTCTGACGGGAGGGCGACGCTCCTGCGGAGCCGTTTTTTCCACGTACGATTAGTGTCGTGCAGCCTTTAACCCGGATTATTCACGAGGGGTTGAAGATTGGGCAGAGATATGTGGTTGAGCTTTTGATGTAGGTTCGCGACCGCCAACGGGCAGAGTTCCCCCTTTCCCCCTTGCGAGGGCAGGTGACGGTGAAGATTTGACGAGGGAGACGGACAAGGGCGGGCGGCTACGTGCCAGGAGCCAAGGCTTGAGCCACGGTGCGGAAGAAGGGCAGATATGGCCAGGAGCCTGAAAGAAATACACGCACGCGACGTGCGGTGATCTTCATGCGTGAGGCTACTTTGATCAGCATCATCCGCCAAGTGTTCGCATGGCCTTCACCCAAAGGATCGGCTTGGCGGCGGCGATTGAACTGGCCGCGACGCGTGCGACCCGTGGACGCTTCAGCCGGAATTTCATGTGTCACTTGCAACGGGTCCGATCCTTGCTCCGACAACACTTTGACCGTCGGTTCCAGTGGCGGCGAGGCGATTCGTCGACGCATCTGCACCAGCAGGTTGTTGGCCGCGCAGTGCAGAAACATGCGGAAGCAATTCGCCATATAGCGATGATCGCTCAGCCGATCTGCGCACAGATCACATTTCAGCTCCTTGTTGCGGTTCTCGCTTTCGCCGCGTTCGCTGTACTCATCATAAGCGCCGTGCGGCAACGTGCGGGCTCCAGGACGATTGGTTACAACGGCTCGGCGGTTCGTCCCCTGCGAGTTGGCTTCGCACTTGACGACGACCCACCGCGGCTGCTCCCAAGTGCCGGGTTGGTAGTCAAAGCCCGTGAAGAGCCGTTGCGGCTGGCCGCTCTTTTCGCACGCTTCGACGGCTGTTTTCAGCAATTCCTCGCTGTTTCGCTTCAACACGTTATTCATGCCAACGCCAATCGAGTAGAGGACACTCAGCCGCTCACAGACCCGATAAAACCAAGGTTTGGCATAGCCCGAGTCGGCCCGTACGTGAATCACAACATCAGGAAATTTTTCACGCAGAGCCTCGACGACACGTTCCAAATCAAGTCCCAGTCCGAGCGCCGGGTCCGCCGTGCCGTACAGCAGCGCTGGCAGCACGACCAAGTCGTTGTCGGCACAGGTGATCGCACGCACTAGGTATTGGTACTGCTTGTAGTATCCGTGGTAGAAGATCAATTGTTGTTGACCGTGAGTGGGATCGTCGAAAACGTCAATGTCCAAAGTAATCTCGACGGGCGTCTCGTCGAAGGAGTCCACGAAGTGTTGAAGGAACCACTCTTCCAACCGCAACAAGTCAGCTGGGGTGACGGCATTTTCAAACCGCGACAACGTGGGTTGACTTGCCAAATCTTTATCGTCCGGCAAGCGGTCCGCGATCATTTTGAAGATGGCGTCACTGCGTAACGCATCATGATCATTCTGGTCTTCGTAGCCGGCGACAATGCCGAACACGCGACTTCGAACCATCTCCAACACCGAATGAGTTGGGTCGGTTCGAGTGTCACCCAATTGAGCGGCAAACCCCTCTGTCAGCTTCAGTTTTTCGTCGAACTGCCGAAACAACAGCAGTCCGGTATCCGTGGAAAGATGTTCCTGTACCGGTTCAATTTCGATAGGCAATTCTGTCGAGAAACCCAGTTCCACATTCCAAACATCGTGTAAAATCATTTCGAGCCTCCAAGCGTTGAAAGAAGTCCTTTAGTCATCACTTCTTAGATGCGTTTGGAGGCTCAAGAATTCCCGCTTTCGTGAATAATCCGGGTTAACCTAGCGCGTGATTTCGTCCTTCTTCACTCTCCCCTCGGGGAGAGCGGCCCGAAGGGCCGGTGAGAGGGGAGCCCTCCCCGACGCTACGCGTCGGTTTTGCTGAGAAACCGTGGGCTAACGCCCAGCGGCTGATTTGCAGCGTAGCCGAACTCGCCAGAGTTTGGCGGATTGCATGAAAAGTAAGCTGTACAACCTCCAAGCGGGGAAGGGACTAGCGTAAGGAAATCCACTTTTCCGACAGGAGCCTAGCATCCTCATCGAGCCGGGGGGCCTTGACTCCGCCAGCTGCCTCCGGAAGAAAGGTGAACGGGAGAGAGCCCATGGCCCGTGTTGTACTTGCGATGTCCGGTGGTGTAGATAGCAGCGTTGCCGCCCACTTGCTGTGCGGCGCGGGGCATGAAGTCATCGGAGTCTTCATGCGCCATGGCGATGACACCCGGAATTCATGTCGTACGGAAAGCGATCGGAAAAACGATCTGCCGCTGCTCGACGCCCGGGCCGGCCACAAACAGGGCTGCTGTACTGCTGCTGACGCCGCCGATGCGCGACGCGTCGCCGATCGGTTGGGCATCCCGTTTTATGCACTGGATCTACAGGCAGAGTTTCGCCAGATCATTGACTATTTTGTCGACGAGTATGCCGTCGGCCGTACTCCCAATCCTTGTGTAATGTGTAACAATTGGATCAAGTTTGGGCGACTGTTTCACTACGCAGATAGTGTCTCCGCGGACTACGTGGCGACGGGACACTACGCCCGCTTGGAACCCCATGCCGGTCGTCCCGCCTTGTTTCGTGGAATCGACAAGTCCAAGGATCAGTCCTACGTGCTGTTCGGAGTCCGCAGTGCCTATCTGAGTCGCATGTTGTTGCCGATCGGGACGTACCACAAACCTGCGATCCGAGAACTGGCAAGCCAACTGGGACTCCGAGTCGCCGACAAACGAGATAGCCAAGAAATCTGTTTTGTAGAAAGTGGCCGCCACTCCCAGTTCGTCGCCGAAAGGTGCTCTCGTGAGACGGCGGGAGATATCGTTACGACTGACGGGAAAATCGTCGGACGGCATCGGGGTATCGAAGGATTTACAATCGGGCAGCGCAAAGGACTAGGTGTTGCCCTGGGAGAACCGCGATTTGTTGTGCGCATTGACCCGCTGCAGAACCAAGTGGTCATTGGCGAGCGGCGGGAGCTGGCCAGGCAGACCTTGACTGCCGATCGCACAAACTGGCTGCGTGAGCCTCCTGAAGGCGAGTTTCGTTGCACGGTTCAATTTCGGTACAACAGCCAGGCGGCACCGGCAAAGGCCCGCAGCCTGCCCGCTGGGCGACTGGAAGTCGTTTTCGACAGCCCGATGCAAGGTATTGCCCCCGGCCAAGCGGTGGTCTGCTACGACGGAGACCGGGTGTTAGGTGGCGGCTGGATCTGCTGATTTCAGAGAAGGAACTCATCCATGCTTGGTGGCAATCGTCAGACGGTACGGGGAACGTCGGAGCGAAGCTTCCCGGCTGCCAATCTATCTCGCCAGCTGCGCCGAGGACTGATCGCACTAGCTCTCACCGTCTGGTTCTTCGACCCGTGCGAGACCTGGTCGCAGGAGCCGCCGGCAGGAGCCTCGGTCGGAGGT
The DNA here is from genome assembly GCA_965223305.1 of Pirellulaceae bacterium. GTDB lineage: Bacteria > Planctomycetota > Planctomycetia > Pirellulales > Pirellulaceae > CBDCWT01. The sequence goes on from CBDCWT010000088.1 coordinate 43,432, forward strand.
CAAACAGAGCCGCCTCCGGCGGTCGACCCGGGCCTGGCGGAGAAGCTGCGATCACCCGCCAACACGATGGAGACTTTTATTACCGCGGTGAACGACGACCGCCTGGAGGAGGCGGCGCTGTGTCTCGACCTAGCAGAAGTCACCATCACGGAGCAAGCGAAACAGCTCAAATCCCGCGAATACGCCTACCGGTTGAAAGAAGTGATCGACCGGATGGTGCGTGTCGACTATGACGAAGTCACGGCCAGGCAGGATCCCGACTTGTTTCGTCTGAACTACATTGTCAGCGGCATGGAGGACAAGGACCTGACCGACGCCGGGTTGATACGGATTGGACGTGGCCGCGACGGATTGTGGCGGTTTACGGCGGAGACTGTGGGTGTCATCGATGAACTCTATGACCGTTGGAGAGAGCGGCCGAAGCAGGAGTTATTGAACACCAGTAGGGCGCGCCGACCGCCCGCAATTTGGTTGGCAGATCAGTTCCCCAACCATCAACGCACGCGTTTCCTGATCCCAGATTATCAGTGGATTTGCTTGGCGCTACTGATCTTCGTCGGGTTCGCCGCCGACTTGCTGACGCGCGGAGTTCTGAATGTACTGACGCGCGCCTGGTTCCGGTATCGTGGCGCAGAACTTCCTCCGCAACGTCGTCTGTGGAAGCCGGTAGGTCTGTTAGTTCAAGCGCTCGTTTGGTATGGCGGAACCACCGCGATCGGTCTGCCTCCGTTTGCTCTGGATGTGGTCTTGATCGGCCTGAAGTTCTTCGCAGTTGTCGCCGCGGTGTGGACCGGTTTTCACCTGATCGACCTGCTCGCAACGGTGGTAGCCAGGCGAGCACGGCGGACCACGTCGAGATATGATGATCTACTGATCCCGCTTATCTCGAAGTCGCTGAAGGCGTTCGTCATCTGCGTCGGCGTGTTGCAATGCGCTCAAGCGTTCGATCTTCCCATCGCCGGGTTGCTCGGTGGTTTGGGCATCGGTGGAATGGCCATTGCCTTCGCTTCTCAAGACGCCGTCAGCAACTTGTTTGGATCGATCACTGTCCTCTTAGACCGCCCGTTTGAAGTGGGTGACTGGGTGATCACCGAGGAGATCGAAGGGTCCGTCGAAACGGTCGGATTCCGCAGTACGCGGATCCGCACTTTTTACAACTCGCTGATCACTCTTCCGAACAGCCGGCTGACGACAGCGGTCGTCGACAACATGGGACGCCGCAGATTTCGCCGTATCAAGATGATGCTGGGGCTTCAATACGACACGTCACCGGAACAGATCGAAGCCTTCTGCGAGGGAGTGCGGGAGTTGATTCGCCGCCATCCGTATACTCGCAAAGACTACTACCACGTCTACTTGCACGACTTCAACGCCAGCTCGCTCGATGTGCTGCTGTATTGCTTCGTGGACTGCCCCGATTGGTCGATCGAGTTGCGTGAACGCCACCAGCTGCTGGTCGATATCCTGCAGCTGGCGGCGGACTTGGGCGTCTCGTTTGCCTTCCCCACCCGCACCGTTCACATGCTCCCCGGAGAGCCCACCGATCCGCGAAGTGTGGCCGGTGATCCACGACTTGCTGGAAAGAACTCGGCCAGCCGCATCACACGCGGCAGGCCGCCGGACCCGGCGGGGCCGGTCTTGTTCGAAGGTCCCCATCTGTCGGATGACGCTGGCGAGTGAGTCGAGTATGATTTCAGGCAGTCCGTGCACCCGGAATTGAGGATCTGCTCATGAATATCGGCGAGTTCTTCGTGATTGCCCAAGAGACCACTTTGTGGGCGGTCGTAGGAATTGCGTTTGGCCTACTGGCGATCCTGCTGGGCTTTGTTGCCTTCATTGTCGGTGCGACCTACGGCAGCATCTGGTTTCAGGCCTATATGTCAAAGGCAGATGTACGGATTCTCAGCCTGATCGGGATGGGCTTCCGACAGGTCAGCCCAAGGGTCATCGTGGGAGCCAAGATCAAGGCTGCCCAGGCGGGACTGGACATTGGTCCGGAGGGGATCAGTACATCTCGACTCGAGGCTCACTACCTGGCGGGCGGCAACGTGATGAATGTGATTCACGCCATCATCGCCGCTCACCGCGCGGGCATCGATCTGGATTTTGATCGCGCAGCGGCCATCGATTTGGCTGGTCGTGACGTCCTGGACGCGGTCAGAACCAGCGTTCATCCCAAGGTCATCGATTGTCCGGATCCGCAACGCAGTGGAAAAACCACGCTCAGCGCGATTGCCAAGAACGGCATCGAGCTCAAAGTGCGCACGAGAGTCACGGTGCGGACGAATCTCGGCCAGTTGATCGGCGGGGCTACGGAGGACACGGTGATCGCTCGCGTTGGCGAAGGCATCATCACTTCGATCGGGTCCGCGGACACCCACAAAGACGTTCTAGAGAATCCCGACCGCATCTCACGGGCCGTGCTGCAGCGGGGATTGGACGCGCAAACTGCCTTCGAAATCGTATCGATCGACATCGCAGACATCGATGTGGGCGAGAACATCGGAGCTCGCCTGCAGGCCGACCAGGCCGAGGCCGACACCCGCGTCGCGCGGGCTGAAGCCGAGCAACGTCGCGCCGAAGCGATCGCCCTGGAACAAGAAATGAAGGCCCGGGTCGCCGAAAATCGTGCGAAACTCGTCTTGGCCGAGGCGGAAGTACCTCAGGCCATGGCGGAGACCTTTCGCACCCAGGGTCTCTGACGGTCGCCGCAAACAGCAGAGGCAGGTTGCGCAGCGACACGACATATCTACTCGTTCTCGCCATGACATCGACTCCCGCGCTGATCCTGCTCGCCTGGCTGCCGGCGGCCGAACCAAGCGCAGAGCAGCTGGCTCTGCTGCTGCGCTTTCGGCGCGAATTTGTCGCCATCTCGCCAGGCAAGGGCCAGTACGGCGCACGTTTTCAAATGGGCTCCGCCGATGGCGACACGCAAGAGCAACCCCAGCACACCGTCGAATTCGATGCGGACTTCGAGGTCGCGCGGTACGAGGTCCCCCAGAACCTCTGGGAATCGGTGATGGGCTACAATCCTTCGCGGTGGAAAGGCCCTCGAAATTCGGTCGAGATGATCTCCTACGGCGAAGCCAACGACTTCTGTGCCCGGGTCACCAAGGCCTTGCGCGCGGCCCATCTGATTGGCGACAAGCAGGTGGTGCGGCCGCCCACGGAAGCCGAGTGGGAATATTTCGCCCGCGCCGGCTCGACTACCACCTACTCATTCGGCGATCGGGCCAGCGAGCTGGGCGCCTATGCTTGGTACACCGGCAACGCCCGAGGAAACGACCCACCTGTGGGTGCCAAGCAACCAAACGCCTGGCAACTCTACGACGTGCACGGCTACCTCTGGGAGTGGTGCAGCGACCATTGGCATCCGAACTACGATCAGGCACCCCGCGACGGCCGTTCTTGGCGCCAGGGCGGAGATCCTCAGCGGCGCGTCGTGCGCGGTGGCAGCTGGAAAGACACTGCCGACCGGCTAACCAGCTCGGCGCGGCGTGGTGTGCACCAGGATCTGCGGGACGACGCGATCGGCTTGCGATGCGTGCTGGCCAGCGAGTAGTTATCGCCTAGTTAAATGGGTCATCGAACGGATCTTCATCCGCGGGGGGCGGAGTTGCAGGCGTATCGTCTGCCGGTGGGGGCGAGGCCGGTGTGAACGGATCCTCGTCCACCGGAGCTGGGCTGGCGTCCTCCGCTGGCGCTGGAGTCGCTGGTGTGTCAAAGGGATCATCTACTACGGGCGTGTCAAAGGGATCGTCCTCCGCTGGCGGCGCGGCGGGCGATGTTGCAGCCGGACTCTCGCTGGGCGGTGTTGAGGGTTCGGCCGGCACTTCCGCAGGCTTCGGAGGCACGGGACGTGCAACGGCTTCATCCATGATGAACGGGTCGGTCGGGTCGGCCCCCGGATCGGCCGTCAACGGCGGACGAGCCGCCGGTCTTCTCGGCTCGCGCACGACGTCAGCTTTGTCACGCTCCATCTGCTCCTCGTAGCGAGCTCTCTGCATCCGCATCGCTTCGATACGAGCAGCCACGCGGGCATCCCGGCGATGCTTTTCGAGCACCATGCGGCCGCGGCCCTGAATTCGCTGCAATGATCGGCCGACTGGATAGATTCGATCGCGACCACGTACCTCCAACGCAGCTCCTCGACGAAAGTCTTTCTCCGCTTCGGCTTGATTGCCGATCCGCAAGGAGCATAGTCCACGAAAGTAGAAACAGCGCGGGTCCTTGCTGCCCTGGTCGATCGCTGCGGTCAACGATTGGCGAGCTTCGGAGAGGCGGTGGGCAAAGTAGTCGTGAACGCCCTGACCGTACAACTCGTCGAGAACGGGCTCCTGAGTCCACGCGAGGGGGCAAAAACATAGTACGCAGACGCCGAGAAGTGCCGTCGCAATCGCGCTCTTCTTGTTCATCGAAAGACGCTCCCTAAATCGTGCGGAGGAACCCATCCAGATCTCTTGTAGAAGAGCTTTATGGTAAATTGGGCGATTCAGATTAGCAAGATTGAGCCTGTGCAAACAAAACTGCCGCACTACGATTGGTCGCGTTCCTACGAATGGAACTACGCGCATCCACCGGCTCCCGTGGAGTGCGAGATCCGCGCGGTCCCCGGCGAGTGGGACTACTGTGGGCTCAAGGTGGGCTCGCCACTGGGTATTCCAGCTGGACCGCTTCTCAACGGTGCCTGGTGCCTGTACTACGCCAGCCTCGGCTTTGACGTGCTGACCTACAAAACGGTCCGAAGTCGCAGTCACAAGTGCTACGGAATGCCGAATTTACAGCCCGTGGAATGTGGGCCGCTGCGGGCGGCGGGCGGACGCGTTGAGAGCTGCAGCGAGATGCTGGGAAGTTGGGCCGTCTCGTTTGGTATGCCGTCCAAGAGCCCCGAGATTTGGAGGCCAGACGTCGAGTCAACCCGGAAGCAGCTACCTGCCAGCAAGCTGCTGGCGGTCTCTGTCGTCGGGACCGTTCAGCCTGGTTGGGGAATTGGCGAGTTGGCGGATGACTACGGTCGCTGTGCCCGGTGGGCGATGGAAAGCGGAGCGGATGTCGTTGAGACCAACTTCTCCTGCCCCAACGTCTCGACGCGCGATGGACAGTTGTACCAGCTGTCCGAGGCGGCGCAGTGCGTGGCAGAGCGAGTGCGGGAGAGCATCGGGAGCACCCCCTATCTGGTCAAGATCGGCCATGTCCCCAGCGACCACGAAGCCGATCGACTGATCGGTGCCCTCGACGGGATCGCGGACGCTGTCGTGATGACCAACAGCATCGCCGCGACCGTGGCAGGCCAAGGCGGTAAGTTGTTGTTTGCAGGGCAGCCAAGGGGAATCTGTGGTAACGCCATTCTCGCCGCATCGATCGAGCAGGTAGAGCGGTTCTCGCACCGGATTCGCGCTCGCCGAAGCGACCTACGCATTGTCGGTGTGGGAGGTATTCGGACTGCACGCGACGTGCGTCGGTACTGTGCTGCCGGCGCCCACGCCATTCAAGTGGCAACCGCTGTCATGTCCCACCCAGAACTGGGGCTGAGCATCCGTGAAGACCTGGCGAGTTCGGCTACAAAAAGTCCTTAACGGCGTTGCACTTCTGCGGACATCCACCTCACCCGCCCGCTCGCGGGAGCGTCGGACGCGTAGCGTCCGCGGAGGGCTGCCCGGGAGTTGATCGCCCCGAGGCATGCCCCCCTCTCCGGCCCTGCGGGCCGACTCTCCCCGAGGGGAGAGTGACGAAACCACGGAAGGGTCGGACGCGATAGCAGTTGTAGGCCGGAACAAGCGGCAGGAAGGATGGCGGCTTCTGACAAGAAGGTGATGCCGCGCCGTTCCGGCGGCACCAGGTTCGATGCATTCCGTGTTGAGTGCTAACCGGCGCGTGCCGGAACTGCGCGGCGGGGACATCGTAGGCTGATGGAAGCTTCTTTGCGCCGCTTGTTCCGGCCTACCCCTGCTGCGAACATCCACCTCACCCGCCCGCTCGGAGGCTGTGCAGCTTCTACACTTCATGAAATCCGCCAAACTCTGGCGAGTTCGGCTACGCTCCAAATCAGCCGCTGGGCGTTAGCCCACGGTTCCCCCGCGAAGCCGACGCGTAGCGTCCGGGGACGGTTCCCCCTCACCGGCCCTTCGGGCCGACTCTCCCCGAGGGGAGAGTGAAGAAACACGGAAATCACGCACTAACTTAGAAGCTGCACGACCTCCTCGGAGGAGGGTCGGACGCGTAGCGTCCGGGGAGGGCTGCCCGGGAGTTGATCGCCCCCGAGGCATGCTCCCCCTCTCCGGCCCTGCGGGCCGACTCTCCCCGAGGGGCCCCGAGGGGAGAGTGAGAAAGTTAGAAAGCTGCACGAGCTCGCAGAGTGCGAAGGGGCCAGGGTGGGCGAGGGCGCGAAAAAGCCGCTTTTCCGACGAAACCCGTTTTCCACAGCCAAATTTCTGCACCTGGACCCGGAATTTACAACCCGTGGCTCGAAAATCGCGGCGAAACGCGTGCCTTGATCGGGATCAAGTCGCCCGCTTTGTTGCGGGAACGCCCAGCTCTGAATAACATAAACAGTAGTAACGCCTGGGCGGATTGCGGTCACTCGGTGTTACTTGGCTGACGCCCTAGCGCTGTCTTGCCGGCAGGCGTCCGGGCACCACCGGTTCTACCCCCAAGGAAACGCTAGGAAGAAGGACCCCGATCGATCATGGCGACAGAAATGACTGCTACTAGCAAGGAATCGACTTCTCACGACACCGTGGAAGAAAAAGTCAGCTCGTTGCGTGCCGTGCTGGACGCCGTTCGTCACGACAGTAGGCGAGAGGCCGAATCTTATCTAGCCGAGACCAAGGTCCCGCATGGCGGCGAATAAAGTGCCTGGTGTTTTTGACCGTTTGATCGGTCTCGAAACCGAGTACGCCATCCGCTTTTCGCCACGGAATCCAACTCAGCCAGCACTCTCCAAATATCAGCTGTACGAAGCGCTTCAAGCGGAGGTCGCGCGGAGGGTCTTGACCGTTCCGGCCAAGCACATCAAGGAGGGCGTCTTCACCGCCAACGGCGGCGCGATTTGGTTCGAGGCAGAACGTCCTTCGGCGGGGGGCGGGTTGATTGAGGGCGCCACGCCTGAATGTCGGACACCCCAAGAGCTGCTGGCGTATCAACGGGCCCAGGATCAGTTGCTGGCCGAGTGTTCGGCCAACGCCGACGTGCCAGGCCAATTTCGGCTCATCAAGAACGACCGCGACGCCTACGACAACATCTACGGCGCCCAGGAGAACTACCAGGCCACTCTGGCCGAGGGCTTTTCTCTGTTTTGCTGGCGACTAGGGTTGCTGTTGCTCTTCCCCCTGGCGGTCCTCACCTGGGCCAGCATTTTGATTTCTCTGCTCGTCACGCTGACCTACTTTGCTCTAGCAGCGCTGTTCTACCTGCCCATCCGCGCCGTGAGCGGCGGGAACCGGCCGCTCGTGATGCTGCTGTTCGGGCGAGATCTGGTCGACGGGCAGCAGACATTCGTGCACGTGCCCGTTTGGCTCGAAACCTCGATCCAGTTTGTAACCCGGGTCGTCACCGCTCCGTTGGCCCTGGCTTTGTACCTTTTGTTGCACTGCTTCGCGTTTCGTCGTCAACGCCAGCAAATGCTGGCGTTTCTCGCCAGCCGGTCAATCTTCAGCGGTGCGGGGCTGATCGATTCGCAGGGACGTTTTGGCCTGTCCGACAAAGCGCCGGCGGTGAACTGCACGCTTGGCTTCGGCGGCATGTTGTATGATCGGCCGATTTTCTCCATGGGGCATTTCTTCAAAGAGATCTACGCTGAATCCTGGTTTTCCCCCAAGAACTACTTCTCGTTGTTCAGCCGGCTGCAGCGGCTGCAACTGGCTCTGGGTGATTCCAACATGTGCCAGACAGCAGAGCTATTGCGGGTCGGCGCTACCTTGCTGGTGTTGGATGCCGCTGAATCGGGCGCGCTGCACGACGCACCGCGACTGCGTCGTCCCCTCGCTGCGCTGCAGGCAATTTGCGCTGATCCAACCCTCTCGAGGCAGGTCCCGTTGCGCAACGGGAAATCAGTATCGGCGCTCGACATCCAACGATATTACCTAGAACGCTGTACGCGTTTTCTCGAAGCGGCATCTGACGCACCGGCCGAAGCCTGGGAAGTTCTGCAGATGTGGGCCAATACGCTCGAATCCCTGCAAGCGATTTCGAATGGCAGTGAATCGGTCGAATCGCTGTTGGGGTCAGTCGATTGGATTACCAAGAAGTACCTGCTGGACAATGCCGCTGATGATTCAAGCTGGCTGGAACGTAAGAAAATCGACATCTGCTATCACGAGCTGTCACCGGACGGCTACCACCAACTGCTTCAGGACGCGGCCTGTGTCCCCGCTTGGCTCACCACGGACGAGGTGGAGCGTGCGGTGCGAACGCCGCCACCCAATTCGCCTGCCACGACGCGCGCTCAGTACATTCGCGAGTTCGCATGCAGCGGCACACCCGTTACCGCGAACTGGAAGATCGTCACTTTGGGCAGTAACTGGGACGCCCGCGTGATCCGCATTGCGGACTACGGCCATGGTCCTGATCGCCGACCTGGTTGGAGGCGGCGGGCCCCAACGCTGCATCGCGAATGAGGGGCGGACGCTCTCGCCGGCGATGAGGCGACGCGGCCGATAGAGCAGAGCGCGAGAAGAACGGCTCGGCGGGAGCCTCGCCCTCCCGACCGCTTTGCGCTACAAAAAGCGGCTCTCGTCAAGCAGCGGTAGGCCGGAACCAGCGGCGGGAGAGATTCTGATTTACTCGCCCTGCGTGACCGCCGCGCCGTTCCGGCGTCAGCCAGCGCATGCCGCAACGGCTCGGCGGAGAAATCCTACGCTCTCGGTTGGCTGCTGGCGCCGCTTGTTACGGCCTACTTCTACTGCAGAGCCGAGAGGGTGTGAGAAGAACGGCTCGGCGGGAGCCTCGCCCTCCCGGGCGCTTTGTGCTACACAAAGGCGGCTCTCGTCAAGCCGACGAGAGACCCCAGTGAGCCCCGACGGGCTATGCCATGAAGACGGGGAAGGCAGAGTTTTGCCGGCCGTCTTTACCGCTTCGAGAACTGGGTGCCCCGTCTGGCCCCGTGCAGGCCGAACTTCTTCCGCTCTTTCATACGAGCGTCCCGGGTCAAGAAGCCACCGTCGCGAAGAACAGGAAACAGCTCTTGGTCGTGTCCGACTAGCGCCCGCGCCATACCCATCCGGCAGGCACCAGCTTGCCCCGTGGGACCACCACCTTTGACACGAATGATGACGTCCACAGCGGTCGTTTGTTCGACGGCTTCCAACACTTCCAAAACGGTCTTGCGGTCCTGATCGTTGTCGAAGTACTCGTCCAACGGCCGGCGGTTGATCAAGATCTTCCCGCTTCCCGTTCGCACTCGAACCCGAGCCACGGCCGACTTACGACGACCGGTCCCTAGCGCATCGCCACTGATTTTGTCTTTCTTAACGGCTACCATCTTACTCGCTTTGCAACTTTGGCTTGTTGGAGTTTCAGTTTCGGTCTGCTCAATCGGCAGCCAGAGGTACCGACACTCGGTCGCTTGCCGTGGCTTTCCCTAGTCGCGGGGAGCAGGTCGTTGAGCCTGATGGGGGTGATCCGGCCCGGCGTATATCTTCAACTTGCTGAGCATCTTGCGTCCCAATTTGTTCTTGGGCAGCATCCGTCGTACTGCCTCGCGGAGAATCTGCTCGGGTTTCTTCTCCAGTCGCTTGCCGGCCGTCTCGCTGCGTTGCCCTGGGTATCCGGTGTACCAGGTGTAGTTCTTCTGCTCCCACTTCCTGCCGGAAAAGACGACGCGGTCGGCGTTGGTGACGACCACGAAGTCACCGGTGTCGACGTGAGGTGTATAAGTGGGCTGATGTTTGCCCATCAGCACGACAGCGATCTCCGACGCAAGTCGTCCCACGACCTTATTCTCCGCGTCGTAATGCCACCACTGCCGCTCGACTTTGCCCGTCTTGGCCATGTAACTCTTGGAGCCCACCAATGTCCCATCCTCCGGAAAACTCGATCCAGCGCCGCAAACGAACCAAGATGTTGGCAAAACGAGTGATTTTAATGCTTTTGGGCTGTCTCTTCAACTGCTGTTCAAGCCGCCAGCAGGCCGCAAAAGTACTCGGCCCGGCACGGGGAACCCCTGGCCCAGGCAGCTTCGAGAGTTTGGGTATCTGCAGGGACCTTGAGGTCCAGGCGACGGTCGCTAAGCTGTGTGGGCCTCAGTTCTGGTTTCCCTGGTTTTGTCCATGAAAGTTGCCGTTACAAAAGAGACTTTTCCGGGAGAGCGTCGCGTGGCGCTGGTCCCGGCGAGCATCCCGCAGCTGCAGAAAGCGGGTATCGAAGCGTTCGTCGAGTCGGGCGCCGGCGCAGCAGCTGGCTTCTCCGATGACAGCTATCGGGAGCGCGGCGCGATGATCGCCGGCCGAGATGAGCTGTTTGCAGCAGATGCGATGTTGCAAGTCCGCTGTTTGGGCGCGAATCTGGTCAAAGGCGAAGATGACTTGTCGCATTACCGCCAGCATCAGATCGTGATCGGGATGTGCGATCCGCTGGGCGAGCCCCAAGCGGCAGGCCGGCTGGCAGCAACGGGGGTCACACTGTTCGCACTTGAGATGATCCCCCGCATCACCCGCGCTCAGAGCATGGATGTGCTGTCATCGATGGCTACGATTGCCGGTTACCGAGCCGTGTTACTGGCGGCCGGGGAGCTGCCCAAGATGTTTCCGATGTTGATGACCGCGGCGGGAACCTTGACCCCAGCGCGGATTTTTGTGATCGGTGCCGGGGTTGCAGGACTGCAGGCAATCGCCACGGCCCGCCGACTAGGAGGCGTCGTCCAAGCCTATGATGTCCGGCCGGCCTGTCGCGAACAGGTGGAAAGCGTCGGCGGCAAGTTCGTCGAGCTGGAGCTGGACGCGCAGCAGTCGGAGGACAAAGGGGGCTACGCCAAGACGATGGATGAGGAGTTCTACGAGAAACAACGTCAGCTGCTGTCCGACGTGGTGGCGGAGAGCGACGTGGTAATCACAACCGCCGCGATCCCCGGCCAGCGGTCTCCCTTGTTGGTAACTGCAGATGCCGTCGCCCGCATGCCTGCCGGCGGCGTGATTGTGGATCTCGCCGCGGAACGTGGTGGTAACTGCGAGCTCACCCGCGCCGACGAACGGGTGGTCGAACAGGGGGCCGTGATCCTCGGCCCGACCAACTTGCCGGCGGAGATCCCCAACCACGCCAGTCAGATGTTTTCGAACAACGTCACGAAATTCCTCCTGCATCTGGTCAAGGAAGGCACGGCGGAGGTGGATCTAGAGGACGAGATCATCGGCGAAACACTAGTTGCTAAAGACGGCCAGCTAGCCAACTCACGCGTGCGCGCGTTGGTTAGCGGCTAGGGCCCTGTCCGAAACCAGGTGTAGACAGGAAAGACGCATTGCAATGAAGCAACTCCAAATCATGGTGGGACGTTCGGATACCCCACCAACCTGGTGGATCGAGAGGGCACGTCGAATCCGCATCATTGGCTGGGCCGCATGCGCCGTCGTTTGCCTCGCGGTGGCAGGCAAGAGCCTGGGGCAGGATTCGGACGCGGCGCCAGCGACAGGTGAAGCACGAGACGGTGAGCTCGCCGAGCCCGGATTGGACTCGGCGAGCACAGCAGTCGCCGGGGGACGGCGCGTCACGCGCCAGGACCTGATCACCAGCTTGACTATTTTCGTGTTGGCCGTCTTTGTCGGATTTGAGGTGATCACCAAAGTTCCGCCGACGCTCCACACTCCATTGATGTCGGGTTCGAATGCGATCAGCGGGATCACATTGGTGGGTGCCGTGATTGTGGCTGCGAGTCCGGAGGGCTGGTTCTCACCATCGCTTGGATTCATCGCGGTGACACTGGCAACGGTCAACGCCGTAGGCGGTTTCATGGTGACTCATCGTATGCTCGCCATGTTCAAGAGATAATTCCTGCGACGGGGAAACAAGTCCACCGTGGATACACAGCTGCTCGTCAAGACTGCCTACTTGGTCGCTGCCGTTCTCTTTATCTTGGGGCTGAAGCTGATGGGCCGCCCCCGCACAGCGGTTCGGGGGAATTTCTTGGGGGCCAGCGGGATGCTGTTGGCGGTCGCCGTGACCATCGCCCAGCTCTGGTTCGATCAGCAACGCTTCGGCTTCGTCGTGGCTGGCGTGGTGTTGGGGTCGGTGATCGGGACACTGCTGGCGTCGAAGATTCAGATGACGGCCATGCCCCAGCTCGTCGCGCTGTTCAACGGCTTTGGGGGCGCCGCCTCTGTATTCGTGGCCGGCGCCGACCTCGTCCAGTCGGGTTCGAGCCGAGTGGATGTGCTAACCGCCACCGCAGCGTCCGGGATCATCGGCGCCGTCACGTTTTGGGGTAGCCTCGTGGCGTTCGGGAAACTGCAAGAGCTGAGCTGGCTGCGCCAGCCGTTCCGCGTGCCAATGCAACAAGTTCTGAACGCGGCGTTGGCGATTGTGGTCCTGCTATTGGCCTACTGGCTGGTTTCCGCAGGACCGACCGCAGGTTGGCTGTATGTGGTCATTGTCCTGGCAGCCTCCTTGTTGGGTGTGATGCTGGTGAATCCGATCGGAGGCGCCGACATGCCCGTGGTCATTGCCCTCCTGAATTCCTACTCGGGCCTGGCGGCGGCAGCGACAGGTTTTGTCATCGACAACAACGTGCTGATCATCTCCGGATCTTTGGTCGGCGCGTCCGGTGTGATTCTGACCAAGCTGATGTGCAAGGCGATGAATCGCTCGCTGCCAAACGTACTGTTCGGCGTGCTCGACGCGGGTGAATCGAGCGCATCAAGCGACGAGATCTATGCCACCGTACGGAGTTCCTCAGCCGAAGATGTCGCCATGCTATTGGAGACCGCTCAGCGTGTGATTTTTGTGCCAGGTTATGGACTCGCCGTGGCTCAGGCCCAGCACGCAGTGCGCGACCTCGGTAACTTGCTGGAGGAGAAGGGCGCCTCGGTGGAATACGCGATTCATCCAGTGGCCGGCCGCATGCCCGGCCACATGAACGTGCTGCTGGCTGAAGCCGATGTTGCCTACGACAAACTCAAGGAGATGGACGCGATCAACCCCACGCTGGAGACCGTGGATGTTGCCGTGGTGATTGGTGCCAACGACGTTGTCAATCCTGTCGCCCGCACCGACCCCGATAGCCCAATCGCGGGAATGCCGATTATCGATGTCGACAAAGCGCGAACAGTCATCGTCATCAAACGCAGTCTCAGCCCAGGATTCGCGGGAATCCCCAACCCGCTGTTCGCTGCGGACAATACTCTGATGCTCTTTGGGGATGGCCAACAGGCCGTGCTGGATGTCTTGTCGGCGCTGAAAGAACTGTAGCGACCGCGCGGCGTCGCAGCCACGATCTTCATGAATAATCCGGGCTAATCAAGCTCGGTGAAAAACTGCCCAGTCTGCCAAATCGGATCCGGCAGCAATTTGCTTTCCGGGTAGCATGACTACGGAAAACGTAGGTGTTTGTGCAGGAACTTGAACGTGCCGTCGCCATGGATGGTGTGCGGACCTACAAACCACTCGATCTCGGTACGGTCGCCGATGCCGAGCCGCGCTTGGTAGAGATTCCGCACTTTGGCGTATTCGTACGCCACCCACTGGTCAGGAGCGACGCCGTCGAAATGGCCGCGCTCGACCATGAATGGCCGCGGGGCAATCAGCGCCGCCATTTCGGCATAGTTGAAAGTGCTCCCTAAGTCCCACTCAAATATCTCGTACTCGCCGGTCCAAACATAGCTGTAGCGCGAACGGTTTGAAGCACATTTCTTCACCCAGTCATTAAAGTCCGCCGAGCAGATGGACAAGCAGTAGTCATCAACCAGTGGTGGAATCCGCATGGCACTCTTGCCGCCGTAGGACAGACCGTAGAAGGCGATCCGGTCGGGATCGACAAAGGCGAGCGACTTCAGCCAACCCACAATTTGCTGATGCTGCGGCACCATGATCGAGAAAAGTGTCTTTTTGAGCGGGTTCGCTTTCCGCTGCAACGTGCGAAACCGATCACCAAAGATGTAGATATTCTGGGGCGCAAAGGTGATGAAGCCACGCTCGGCGAGCTTGGCAGCGAAGTCGTGGTAGGCGCGATGATCGCCCGCGACGACATCTTGCGGCCTGCCCTCCAAACCGTGTTGACAGACCACAACCGGCCGGCGGTCACCGGGCTGAATTCCTTTGGGGACGCAGAGGATGCCGTAGGCAAATACGTCGGGATAGACGTCGAGTACGATCTCATAACCCGTCCAACTCGGCTCGTCGTACGATTGCCGGCTGCGGGGGTTCGGCGCCAGCAACGGATGGTCGAACGCCCCCACGACCTCGTCGCGGAAATACTGACGGTACCACTCGACCGAGCTTTCGTAGGCCGCCAAAGAGCTGGTATCCAGTTTCTTCATGAACTCGGCGCGGACATACGGACTTTCACGCAGCAGCCACTGATTGTGTTGGTCGAGTTGGTCGATCTGCCGCTGCTGCCGTCCAGCCGCTGCGGCGTGAGGTCCCGTCGTGGCAAGACGTTTCGCACCGGCTGGCAGCACTGCCTGAGGGCTCAGCGGCCGCAAGAATGCGGAGAGGCATTCGTCTCGAAAGTAGGCGGTGTCCGCGGTTGTCTCGATCCTCCACTGGCTAACCGCTGCTGCGGCCGAGTCGGCCGCCGGTACGCTGCCGACCATTTCCAGTAACCGTTGTTTCTCCCGTTGCACCGCGACCGGAGTTTGGGGGACTCGCACCGCCGGCGCACCACCTTCACCCGGCAACTCTCCCGCAGGCGCCGGAGAACTATCCACAACCAACACCCGGGGAGCAATCAAGCTGGCAATCTCCGCGTCTCCGAACTCCCTCAGCAGCCCGAATACGTTGCGATCGATTGGCTCTTGCCAGATGGTCTGCCGTGAGCCGAAATAACCGCTCACTCCGGCCGCCTCGATTCTCGGGTCGAGTGCCGTAGCGTAAAGGGCCAGCAAACCTCCCTCACCGTAGCCAATCACACCAATGCTGCGATCTTCGTCGCGGGCCTCGCTCGAGAACCAGTCGACACAAGCTAGTACCTTCTGCAATTCGTAACCGATCAGGTGGCGGCCTAGCTCGAAGGCGGAACGGTAGAGATACTCGCGATTGGTCAGATTGGCTCGGCCGGCTTGTCCTGGCGGCGACCGTGGCTTCATCTGGCGGTTGACCAGGACCGGAACGACCACGCGACATCCGCTTTCGGCTAACCTGCGCGCATACTGCGATTCCGGCGGAACTCCTGCGGTGAGGCCGACGATCTGTTCGGGTTCTTGATCGGCATCAGGGATCGCAATGACATCGGCCACCGGCTCCCGATCCCCGGGAAGCAGCAACAGCCCCTCTCCCCAGACATTGCCGAACGCGGGCCACTGGATCGGGATGACTTTTACGTCAGCGCCGGCAGCGACCGGCAGTACTTCCTGGGTATCGCGCACCAAGCGGGGCGCAGCGAAGGGGGTCCTCGTGTCGCGCATTCCCAACAATTCTGCTAGCCGTTGGCGGTTCACCGAAACGGAACGGTCGTAGGCCGCTGCGGAGGCCCGCTCGCGGTGCCAGTGTTTCCCGCGTTGTTCGATCGAGCGAGCGAGTTCGGCGAGCAAGAAACGATCGATCCCTGCG
This sequence comes from Pirellulaceae bacterium, assembly GCA_965223305.1. Lineage (GTDB taxonomy): Bacteria > Planctomycetota > Planctomycetia > Pirellulales > Pirellulaceae > CBDCWT01. Next base: position 59,122 of record CBDCWT010000088.1, read on the forward strand.
ATCATCTCCGAAGCCAGATCGCCCTCGACCTGCAGCGGTCGCGTGCCGGGCAAGGCGTCTGCCGCGGAAGCGATCGAGCGGGCAAGCAACAGTAAGAGCAGGAACGACAGTGCGACGCGGTGTTGAAAACGGTTCATGATGGCGGCGACCGATATCTGCGAGCAGAACATAGCGAATTAAATAAGTCAGGCCGGGTGTCTCCGCTCAGATTTTCACAAAGATCCGAAACCGATAAAACAACGCCATGATGACGAACCAAAACAACACGTACGTCACAGCATAGGCGAGAGAGGCATTGATCGGAGTCGCCCAACTCGAGAAGACGTTCAAGAACAGCCATTGCTTGAGGGAGATACTCTCTGAACCGACCGTCCAAACACGGAGGATGTCCGCAGCCAGGCCGGACAGCACGAAAACCGCGATCGAGTTCATGCCGAACACGATGGCGGGATAAAACCACTTCTTTCCGCCCAGTACGTCGCAGAAGTAGTAGCAGATAGCCAAAAACACTAACGCGGCGCCGCCCGTGTAGATCACATACGAGCTCGTCCAAATGTGCTTGTTGATCGGGAACCACGCGTCCGCGACACGACCGGCAACCAGCAGCGTCAGGCCCGCCGCCACCAACCCCACAGCCGTTGTCTGTCGGCTACGGTCGCCCCGCAGCCAGCAGCCAGTGACGGAACCGACCAGCGTCGATGCCACAGCCGGTATCGTGCTCAAGAGGCCTTCTGGGTCCCAAGTGCCCTGGTACTTGCGGCCGGGGAGAAACAAGCTGTCGATGTACGCGGCTAAGTTGCCGTCAGGGGTGAGCACACCTGCCCCATAACCCGGAACTGGTATCCGCGTCATCGCCAGCCAATACCCCGCAAGCAACACCGCAGCTGTGGCGAGCTGCCCGCGAACACCCGTGTTTAAGACGACGAGCGACGCCACGCCGTAGACGACCGCGATCCTCTGTAGCACTCCTGCGATGCGGAGCGTCGCTAGGTCGAAATCCGGAAACAGGTTCAAGAACACTCCGATCAGGAAAATCAAGACCGTTCGCCGCAGCACTTTCCGGTAAATCCCCTTGCTGCGCGACGCCAACTGGTGGGCAAACGAATACGCCATCGCCACACCGACGATAAACAAGAAAAATGGAAAAACCAGATCCGTGGGAGTGCAACCGTTCCACTCGGCGTGCCTGAGCGGCGGGTAGACATGCGACCAGCTGCCGGGATTGTTGACCAGAATCATCCCCGCAATCGTGAGTCCTCGAAACGCATCCAGAGATACCAGTCGCTGGCCAAGTTGTTTTTGTTCCGGCATCCGCAGTTCCGCGTTTTCCCGTCGGTCATCCTTGCCATGCGGTAGCACCGCGACGAAGATAAAGCTCGTGATGGCGTTAGGTAAGTCACTATCTTACCCGGTCGATCGAGCCCCCAACCAGTTGCCCGTCCGTGGCTTCAGTGTCCGCTAGTCTCAACCGCTTCATCCCCCTACTGCTGCTGGGATGCGTAAACTGTTTGGCGGTACCGACAATTACTATGGTCGGTCCAGGCCTGCAGGACTACCTAGGCGCTGCCTGGCTGGGCATTGTCTGTGCCCAAATCGGACTTGTCGCAATCTGGGGTGTGTTCAGCTCTGCCGCATTCCTGTGGCGAATGGGCATCTGTGCTGTGATCGGTCTGTTTCTGTATGGATCTTTGGCGTTCGGCGTCCTAATGTTGGCCCGGTTGGGAACGCCGACCGTGCCCGCGCGAGTTCTGTTGATGTTCGTCCTGATGGCGCCGATGGTCTTCCTAGCGGTTCAGCTGCCGCTGTGGGGTGCTCGAACCTGGTTGCGTTGGCAGGTCGTGAGGAGGTCGCAACCAGCTGCCGGCTCGTATCAGCAGCTGACAGGTCTCAAGGACTTTATCTGGGGCGCGTCCGCGGCGAGCGTCGGACTCTCGCTGGCCAAAATCAGCTCGCTTGCGGCTCCGAATGGTAACCCGAACGACGCTCTTGCAATGTTCCTCGCCGCTCTGGCTGGAGCCGCCGCGAGTGCCAGTCTGGGTAGCTTGCCGCCTCTGCTGTTGCTCACGCTGGGAGTGCGCCGTTTTCGCTACGGGCTGGTGGGCGTCGCGATTTGGTGTGCGGCCGTCGTTGCAATGCTGACTTGGGGACTGTCTTTCTTCGGGCCTGTCACCGCCGGTCTGTTCAACGGATGTTTGCTGGTCGTCGTCAGTTTTGCGATCCTCACCGGTGGGGTCCTCTGGCGGGCTCGTTCGATTGGCTACCAGCTCCGCTGGAGAAAATCCGAAACGAGACGAATGATCGAACGAGCAGTAGTCCACACGGAAAAGCACACAGCCGGTAGCTCGGCAGGTTAGAAGTCACCCAACAAAGGCCAACAGAGAGTTGCTGAACTCTGGTCCTGCTCAATCTTGCGCAGCGAAAATGCAAAGCGAGTGGCGAGAAATCGGCAACCTATCCCGAATTATTCATGAGCGATCTGCTGCGAGGTCGTAAGTCCATCCGTGGCTTCGTCATGCTTCACAATTCTCCCTCGACGTATTGCTTCAATACGCCTGCGGAAGAATTGCTCGCCTTCCTTGCCACGAACGTACTTACAACCTCTCGCCACGATCTTCATGAATAATCCGGGCTATTGCTTGTTGGTCACAGCGCCTTAGTCGGCCTTGGCTAGCTTGTCTCGTGGTTGTTTGAAGGTAAGCACCGGGCAGGTCGCCCGGCGGACGATCGCTTCCGCCACGCTTCCCATCAGCAGACGGGACAGGCCGGTGCGACCATGCGTACCCATCACGATCAAATCCACCTCCTCATCTTCGGCCAGCCGTACAATCGCCGTTGCCGGCTCCCCGGTCACCAATCGACGCTCGCAGCGGACACTGCCATCGGGCGGCACCAGCTCGTCGAGCATCCGCTGTAAATCGTCCAAGGCTGGATCCGGCAGACCGTAGTAGAGTTCACCGCCGCCGTAGGCCATCGGCGGTTCTTCGGCGTGAGCGATGAGCAAGGTGGCGCCCAGATCCCGCGCGAGCGAAGTAGCGAGTGAGAATGCTGCGTCGCTGGAATGAGAGAAGTCTGTAGGGAAGAGGATCTTGTTGGCCTTCATGATTCACCTCCTGAGGATCGCACGTGTTGGTAACTGGTCAACCTGACGCTTTGACAGACGGAGCGTGCCCAACTGGCTTGTTGTGCAGCCTGTGTGCCAGCATCACTTGCTGCTGGATCTTTTTGGCACATGTTGTGCATTTCCGTCTCACAGCCGACATCCGAGCCACGAGCTCGCCAGCCAGTGATACGAGTCACAGACATTAACCCGAATTATTCATGAGCGATCTGCTGCGAGGTCGTAAGTCCATCCGTGGCTTCGTCATGCTTCACAATTCTCCCTCGACGTATTGATTCAATACGCCTGCGGAAGAATTGCTCGCCTTCCTTGCCACGAACGTACTTACAACCTCTCGCGACGACCTTCATGAATAATCCGGGTCAATCATGTCTCCTAGCAAACTAGTACGAACTCCACGATCGTCCCAGCCCAACAACTGGCCTACCAAACCGCGATTTCGCGTGCGATACTGCACAGCTGTGCGTCAAACTAGCGCGCCGTGAGGCAATTATGGACAAGCGACAGTTGAAAGCCACGTTGGATTCACTTCACGCCGAGTTGTCGACTGCCGGCTCTGTCGACGAGGACACGGCCGAATCGCTGCGAGACGTGGCACACGACATCGACCGTCTGCTCGCCACGGACGGCAAGCCCGATCGGGAGAGTGTCGAGTCCTTGGCCGAGAGATTGCGTGCGGTGGTGATTGACTTCGAGTCGAAGCACCCTCGGCTGGCCGGCGTGCTCAACCAACTGGTTGACGGACTGGCCAATTTGGGAATCTAGCTAGAATTCGTCACGGCGCTGGTTCCAAGTCTGCCACAATTCTGCGCAGCAACGCTGCCTGTCCTGAGTGGTAGGCCAGATGGTCCAGCTGGTGCAGGACGATGCTGCGGACGGTGTGCGAGCCACCCCGAAAAGACCTTGGCTGTTGCCAAGTGTCCTGGTCGATCGCAGCGAGAATCGGGTCGCAGTGGGCTCGCGTATCGGCCAGGTGTTGGATCAACGCCTGCCGGTCCATGCCACCCTCCCGGCTGAACTCGGAATCGCGGTCCCGCCGCCAGCTGCCTTGGGCGAGCCCATTTTCCAACCAATCCCGCAGGGAGCCCGATACGTGACAAATCAAGTTGCCCAATGAGGAGACGCCGGAACGAGGTCGGACCCAGACCATTTCTTCCGGAAACTCTTCAACGATTCCGCGAAGCTGGGCTATTCTGCGGTCCATGAGCTGGACGGCGAGCTGCGATTCGACGAAGGACACGGGCACCTCCCTATATACCTACAGTGGATTTATGCACATTAAAGTTGGCCTGCGGCAAGCTGGGCGACCCGTCCGTCGCGAGTCGGGGGCGACGGCGGGGATGCGGATGTTGGACCTCAGATTTGCAGGGCCGAAGGTGCACGGAGAATTGACGCAACTTGAATAAGGGGTAAAATCACGGGCATGCGGTGTTTTTCCGCCTGAAGCAGTTTTTGTCAGGCAACGCCGCACTCATTTTGTTCAGGAGTGGGACCGTAATGGCAGAAGGCACGATTAAGAAGTTGACGGAAAAAGGATTTGGATTTATCGAAACAGGAGGTGACAAGGATCTGTTCTTCCACATGTCGAATCTCGAAGGGGTAACCTACGAGGAACTGCACGAGGGACAGAGAGTATCTTATACCGAGGGAATGGGGCCCAAGGGACCCCGGGCCGAGAACGTCAAACCAGTCTAATCCCTGGTCCGTTCTTCCCTCCAGTTGTTTCCTCTCTGTATTGGGGAGGAGGGGCATTCTAGCAGAGAAACACGGGGACGCACTCATTCCAATGAGCGCGTCCCTTTTTTGTTTCCACTGCTGCCGCGGTGTGATGGGTAACCCGCCGCTGGATGGCCCAGGACCGCGATCAAAAATCAGCCGCTGGGCGTTAGCCCACGGTTCCTTTGCGTTGACGACGACGTTTGGTTCGTCAACTCGCTCCAGGCCGCCCGAGCGGTGCTTCCGCCTCTGTGTTTCTTTGTCTTGGCTGTTTTTGAAACACAGAGGCACAGAGATCACGGAGAAAGAGGTCCGCGTGTGCCGCGCGTGAGTGATGATCGGCTCGTATGGTTAAGGGAACCGGCCGCTAGCGCGGCTCGGCGGGAGCCTCGCCCTCCCGATCGCCTTGCGCAACAGATGGGTACCTGGCGAACTCAGACTCAACGACTTGTTTAACAGGCGGTCCTACGGTCTAGGAGCTACGGCCGTTCCCAGATATTTTGGCGCTTTGACGCCGAGGTATCTCCAGACATAGAGTGTCCGCCCGTCACTACTTGCCGTGATGACCGTTTCGACCTGGTCGTTGGCAACCGCGACATTTGCCATCGCGGGTGTTGCGAACAGCGGAACCGACGTTCCCGGCCGTAGACCGCTGCCGACATAGAAGAGGCCTGCTACGAAGGCCACAGCGGTGATCTTCCAAAAGGTTCCTGACATCTCCCGCTCCTTCTTGCTAGCAGTGTGAGCGATTGCGGCGAGGCCGCAGGGCGTCTGTCACGGTCGCAACTGGCAACACCATTGCGTCCCCGGTGACGACTCACAGAAACGAGAACGCAGATCGAAGGTGTCCGTCGAAGCCCCGGCAGCGACGATTGTGTTTCGATACGGAGGTTGCAGGACGTCGTACGAGGGCCCTTGTGGCATGACACGCCGGAGGATTCTATTCGGCTGTTCGCGGCGGTTACTTGACCAGATCTTTGTCATCTTTGTCGATCGAGTTGCAGATCTGGCTACGCGATGAACGCGCTCAGCTCCCGGTGAACGTGGTCGTTTACGCCTTGTCTCCCACTGAGACCGCGACGAAGTCATCCAGCCTCATAATCAGCGCATGACACTTTTGGGTCAACTCAGGACGGCAGTCAATCACTTCCTGCAGCCCTTCCACAAGTTGTTCGACGGTGGGCTGCAACAAGGTGTCGGATCCGTTGCTGGCAGCATCGCGTAAGTTACCAAAGTGGAGGTTCAGCGTAGGAACCATCCGAGCAGACTCTGTAGACTCCTTGAGGTCGAGTCCCAACTCGCAGAGATAGGCAGCGATAGCGACCAGCAGAAACTCGGGAGTGGTTTCGAGAGACGGAGCTTCCGATGGATCCCACTGGTTGTCGTCCCAGAGACTCGCACGTTGGGATCCTTGCCTGCTGCCGAACGCCCGTTCGTGCTCCCATTGCTCAGCGACCGCCTGCCACTCACGCCGTTCCGCTTCCCACTCGTCGTGAGTACGGTGGAAGGAAAAAGCAAAGCTCTCTTCTAGGTGGCAACCGTCCAGGTGAAGAAAGACCGGTCCACACTCAGCCATCATCTGGCAGAGCGGACAATCACAATCCACTGCCGCTTGCGCGCCGGCCACAGCCAGCGGTATCCGTTGCCGTTCGCTGGTGACGACCTCGGCTGGAGTCAAGCCTTCTAGTGCGTTGTCCGAGATGGTGTGCAGCCACTCCTCTCTGACTTCCTCCAAGCGCAGGACTTCCACGTCCGAATCGACGGCCGCGATGCCCTCGGTCTGCGCCCAGCAGTTCCGAAGCAGATGGCGTACGAGATCGTAGTAGATGACGATTTCGTGAGTACCAAAGCCGGCGTGCCGGTAGGCGCGCGAGTCAACATACAGGCCCGGCGGACATTCGCCCAGGAGATGCCATTGATCCCGCCGGCTTTGCAGATCGAAATCGATCACCTCTTGTTTTTGCAACAGGACTTCGCGCGGCGACCGACCGGCGAGATCGTCGCGCGGAGTCACCAACCAACGGGCGTGGATATCCGAAATAACTCGCTCCGCCTCACACTGTCGCTCGCTCGATCTGTCTCTTGCAGCCCCCGGCGAGGCAGGATCCGCGAACCGAGTTCTAGCGGCGATGCACTCGCGGACCAGGAACGGGACGAGCCGCTCGTCCAGCACGCGGCGCGCGTCGGGAAGCGGCGAGTTGTTCCGCTGGCGGCGCGACTCCGAAAGTGTGCGCCAGCCACGCACGTCGTCTACGGAGCTTCCATTCGTCTGACAGTCGAAACCACAACGGGACCTTCACACCCGAACGCACGTCGCGATACTGCACAGCTCCGTGCGCGCAGGGGCACGAATGGGCTGACCGGCAGGCGACCAGTCGCGATGGCAAGTCAACGAAACAGATCCCTCCTTCGGCCGGCTGCCTCCGAGAGACCGGCTTGCCAGTCATCGCTAGCGCCGTTGTCGTCGCGAAAATCGCGAAAACGGCCCAACGCGACGCGCAGTTCGGGTGAGCGTCTCGGGCTCAGCGCTTAGAGATGCGACGATCGCGTCCACGTACCCACCGTGGACGGCCTGATGCACCTCGCTCTCGGCGTCTCCAAGAGATTTAACATCACCTCATTCATCGCCACCTCCATCCGTGCGGGTTGCCTGGGAAATCGCCCGCGACCTCAGGGAAAACACCGAGCTGAACAGCACCAGGGCCTGGTACAGATAGAGTTGCCATTGACGGCGTGGACGCGCCGCCAATTCTGGGAAAAAACTGAAAAAAAGTCGTCTGAAGCCGGCTGCCGGTGGGCTGAGAAGCGCGGACCGTTCGCGCCTGGCAGCAGTGACTCCGCCGCCGCGAGCGTCGCCAAGCGGGCCACGGCCAAGTATAATTTGGCGATTCAGGCGTATTTGAATCCAGATTCTGGGGAGGACAGAGGATGGACACGTCGCACTTTTCTACATACCAGCGCTACAGGACTGGCCCTGACAGCCACGCATCGCTATACGGCGCAGGCCGTCGAGCAGGGCTCTAAGCGAGTGGGGCTCATCGGCTGCGGTTGGTACGGCAAATGCGACCTCCTGCGACTGATCCAAGTCTCTCCCGTGGAAGTCGTCTCGCTCTGCGATCCTGACAAGCGAATTGCTCGCCGAGGCCGCGGAAATCGTCTCGTCGCGGCAGGCGTCAGGGAAGCGGCCACGGACGTATGGTGACTACCGCGATCTCCTGAAGGAAACACGATCTGGACAATCGTCATCGTCGGCACGCCGGATCACTGGCATGCGCTCCCGACGATCGCCGCCATCGAAACGGGCGCGCAGATGTCTTTGTACAAAAGCCGATCAGTGTCGATGTCGTCGAAGGACAGGCGATGGTCGCCGCCGCAAGAAAACACAAGAGTGTCGTGCAAGTGGGGACGCAGCGTCGCAGCACGCCCCACCTGATCGACGCCCGAGATCGGATCATTCGTGAAGGCCGGCTCGGCAAGATCGGACTCGTCGAAATCTACTGCTACTACCACATGCGAGCCCGTTCGAATCCCCCCGATGTGGAACCCCCGGACTACCTCGACTACGAAATGTGGACCGGCCCGGCGCCGATGCGACCCTACAACGAATTGGTTCATCCTCGCAGGTGGCGGGCATTTATGGAGTACGGAAACGGAATCGTAGGGGATATGTGTATTCACATGTTGGATATGGTCCGCTGGATGCTCGAACTCGGCTGGCCACAGAGCATCTCGTCCTCCGGTGGGATTCTCGTAGACAAAGCCAGCAAAGCCAACATCACCGATACACAGACCGCGACCTTTGAGTACGATGAGTTTCCGGTTGTCTGGCAGCATCGCAGCTGGGGACACCCGCCAGATCCGGACTATCCTTGGGGCGCCACCATCTATGGCGACAAGGGGACGCTGAAGCTCAGCGTCCACCGATACGACTTTATCCCACACCAGGGAGATACGATTCATCGTGACGTGGTCTACGAACTGGATGAGTACCCGGAGGACAAGACCGAGCAAGGGTTAGAAAAACACGTGGCGCCTGCCATCCGCGGGCACATGTTGGACTTCCTCTCCGCCATCGCGTCGCGCGGAAAGCCGGTTGCCGACATCGAAGAGGGGCACATCTCGACCGCCAGCTGCATTCTGGCCAACCGAGCTTTAGAGCTGGGGCGGTCGTTACGATGGGACGCAGATCACCAACAGGTGATTGATGATGCCGAGGCCAATCAACTGCTAAGGCGACCGTACCGGTCACCCTGGAAACACCCAGAGCCCCAAGCCTGAACTGAGCACCCTGTCAGGAGATGTCCACATGCAACCGAATCGACGCCAGTTCATCTATCTCATCGGGGGCGCCGCTGGCTCAACGTTGTCGGGCAACCTTGCCGGCCGCGCTACCGAGAGTGGTACTGAGCGGGCAAGACCTGAATGTGTGGCCGTGCGTCAATCCGCGCGTGCGTTTGGCACCGACGTGACGATCACGGCCCGGCATCCCGATGCCGGCGTCGCCCGCCAGGCAATTCAGGCGGCCTTCGGCGAGCTGGCAACCGTCGAGGCCGTGATGAGCCTTTATCGCCCCTCGAGCGAAGTCTGCAAGTTGAATCGCCACGGCCAACTGACCGGCCCGCACCCCTACTTGATCGAAGTATTACAGCAAGCAAAACGTTTCTCCCGCCTGTCTGACGGGGCGTTTGACATCACCGTCCAGCCGCTGTGGAAAGTCTACGCCGAGGCGTTTCAGCAGGGCCATCCACCAGACCGCGCCGACGTCCAGGCCGCCAGGCAGGCGATCGGGTGGCGACGGATTTCCCTGACGAAGTCCAAGGTCTCGCTAACCAACCCTGGCACGCAAATCACCTTGAATGGAATCGCGCAAGGGTTCGCTGCGGATCGTGCCATTGCGGCATTGCGGGCAAACGGCGTGGAGAACGCGATCGTGGACACGGGTGAGTTGGGAGGGATCGGCCAACCGGCTCGAAGCGGAGCCTGGACGGCAGGCATTCAGCATCCACGTCACCCGGATTCGTTTATCGGCGTCGCGCAACTGGCCAATCGCTGCCTGGCCACTTCCGGCGACTACGCTACCACGTTTTCTCCAGATCGCGCCTACAACCATCTGTTTGACCCGTCGACAGGTGCTTCACCTGGCGAGTTAGCCAGTGTGTCGGTGCTCGCGCCTTCGGCCGTTGAAGCTGACGCGCTGTCTACGGCGGTCTGCGTCTTGGGAGCCGAACGAGGGCATTGCATGATCGCGCAGATGCCCGGTGTCGACATGTTCGCGGTAACCAAGAGTGGCCGCTCCATGGCGACTGCTGGGTTCGCGCTGCAAGCCCTCCACTTAACGAGAAGGGGATAGGCCATGACGGTGGTCGGTAGGGTCCTCGTCTGTTTATTGGTTGCGATTTCGACAGCCGCGAGCGCTGCCGAACTCGTCTTTCTCGACGGCAAGACGGTCGATGGTCGCACTTTGTCGAAGAGTAAAACCCATCTGAAAGTCGAACTAGAAATCGAAGGAAAAAAAGTCGTCCAGGAGATCGAGCTGAGCAAACTTCACAAGGTGACGATCAACGGTAAGACCTACGTGCTGAACCCGCGGCAAGCAGCTGCCACCGCTTCTCTGAAGACCCAGAAGGAGGTCACTGAACTGGTCGACCAACAGGGCCGGACACCGCCCGAGTGGTTCGATTCAACAGCTTTGGAATTCCCCAAGACGCTTGATTTGGACTGGACGCTGCCCGCCAAACCCTGGAACAACCAGAAGAACATCGGGCAGTATGTCTGGGACATCATCAACCCAAATCCCTCCAAGTGGCCGGCTGGCATCCGCTTGATGCATCACCTGCTGCAACTGCACCAAGACGATGCAGCCATTCGAACTCGGGCCATGACATCGCTCGCCAGCATGTACTTTCGTTTCTTTCAAGACTATCCGCGGGCGGCGTTTTGGTGGAAGCAGGCAGGAGTCAAGAGAGGCGATCCGGACAGTATCGCACTCGCTGAATGCTACTGGCGGCTGGGCAACAAACGGCTAGCCCGGCAATACATCGACAACCGACGCGTACAACCGTCGACGATCAAGTTGCTTGGCGACATGGGCGACACTTCCAACGCCCTGCGGATAGCCGAACTTTACGCCAAGCAAGCACGGGAGCCACAATGGGCGCTACTGGCCGCCGGCGACGCCTGCCGTGCTGCTGGTCGGTACAAGAAGGCAATCGAGTACTACCGGCGCGCCTTGAAGACCGGGGCCATGCGCAACAAGGACTACGATCGGCGATTGAAGGATCGCGCCGAACAGAACATCGAGTCGATCGAATTGTTTCAGTTTTCCGATCCGCAGCGTGCCGCAGACGGCGTCTACGAGGCCGAGAGCATGGGGTATGAAGGCCCTGTCGCAGTTGAAGTTCGCATCAGGAGCGGGCGAATTGCGGATGTGCGAGTGACCCGGCACAAGGAAAAGCAGTTCTACTCCGCAATGAAGGACATCCCGAGCCAGATCATCGACAAACAGAGCGTCAAGAACATCGACGCCACGAGCCGGGCAACGATCACTGCGGACGCGATTGTCCACGCCAGCGCCAAGGCCTTGTCCCAAGCCCAGTAGACGCGCGAGCACAGACGAGGCACAACTCGCATGCGACTGGATTGGTTTTTGCCGGCACTCAAAAAGAGTAGGGCAGGTGACCCTCCCCGCGGTCGCTTAGTGCGAGCGGCTCATTATCTTCTCCCGGCGGCCCTCTTTTCGGACCGCACCACCAAACAGCGCGGGTGGGTGCGGCGGCTGCTACGCCGCCTCGGTCTTACCTGGGTCCTATCGCCACTGCGCCGCCTCGCACAAGCCTGCTGCTTCCTGCTCTTCGTGTGGCTCTTCTTCTATGTCTGCTGGCCCTATACGGCTCGACCGAACCTGGTGTCCAGTGGCTGGGAACCGGTCGAGAGCGACGGCGCTACCGGCCAGACGCTGCTCGAGGGTGGGCAGCCGCTCGAACAATTGCTGGTCTCCGGCAAGCGTCTGTACGTTACCGATGAGAGCATCGAGCAGGAAGACCAACGGTATGTCGGCATCTTCCGCGTGGTTGCTCGTGACGAGGAGCAACTTCGCGTCGAGCCGCTCGAGCCATTGGCGGCGGAACAGCTGGAGGCGCTTTCCTTCAGCTTTGGCCCGTGGTCCTTACACGAGGCCCGCCCCGGCTGGCCGTCGCACTACACCTCGGATCTGCGGCTGAAGGAAAAGCTGCCCGCCGAGAGTATTCTGATCATCGACCCGCTCGTCAGCATCTCGACAGCACTTGCCTCGAGGTCGTGGGTCTGGTCGCTGGCCTGGGCTGGTTTGATTCTGGCTGTATGCGTGTTAATCCCGCGTGGGTTCTGCGGCTATGTGTGCCCGCTTGGGACGTTGATCGACCTTTTCGACTGGGCGATCACCAGCCGCGTCAAGCGTTTTCGTGTAGCTGGCGACGGGTGGTGGGTCCATCTGAAATACTATCTTCTGTTCGGGACGTTGGTGGCGGCATGTTGTGGCGTGCTCGTATCTGGTTACGTCGCTGCGATTCCCGTCGTGACACGCGCCTTCTTGTTCCTCGGCGAACCCCTGCAGACAGCGGCTCTGCGAGATTTGCACCTGGTGGCTCCGTTCAACGCAGGACACGCTTTCTCGATTGCGCTGTTTGCGGTTGTGTTAGGGTTGGGCTTTCTGCGACCGAGGTTCTGGTGCAAGTACGTTTGCCCCAGCGGTGCCGTGTTCTCGCTGGGCAACCTCTTTCGAATGAGCGAACGGAAGGTTGAGTCAAGTTGCATTCACTGCAACAAGTGTGTCGAAGTGTGTCCGTTCGATGCCATCAAACCAGACTTCACGACGCGGACATCCGATTGCACACTTTGCCAAACTTGTGGAGGTGTCTGTCCAACGCACGCCATCAAGTTCGTGGAGCGCTCGAACCGCGTCGAGTTGAAGGTCGCCAACGACCCGCCCACTCACGAAACCGCAATTGGTCGCCGCGGCTTTCTCTCAGCGGCTGCCGGAACTGCTGCCGCCGTCGCGGGAGGTGTGGGGCTGGCAACCGCCACGAAGTCGTGGGGAGCCAGCTCGGCCGCGGATAAGAACTTCCTTCCCATTCGCCCGCCGGGCAGCGTGCCCGAACAGCAGTTTTTGCAGCTTTGCATTCGATGCGGCGAGTGTTTCAAAGTGTGTCCGAACAACGTGCTGCAGGCCGTCGGTTTCGAACAGGGCTTGGAGGGCCTGTGGACACCGCAGGTCAAGGCCGACTGGGCGGGCTGTGAGTCAAGCTGCAACGCCTGCACACAAGTTTGTCCGACCGGCGCGATTCGCTACGTGCCGCTGGAAGAGAAGCGGCACGCCCGCATTGGACTGGCCCTGGTGAATCAGCAAACGTGCCTGCCGTGGGCCAACCGAGAGGCTTGCCAGCTGTGCGTTGATGAGTGCGTTGCCGCCGGCTACGAGGCCATCGAGTTCACGCAAGTTCACACCGAGGTTGATGAGCTGGGCCTGCCCGTCGAAGGCACTGGCTACTTGGCCCCGGTGGTCCTGCCGGAGAAATGTGTCGGTTGTGGGCTGTGTCAGACACGTTGCTACGGAATCAATGTTCTCGAGCATGTGCTGCTCGAAGAATCGGCGATTATCATCGAAGCGGGCGAGGGGCGCGAGGACCGGCTGATGCCCGGTGTTACCGACTTTCCCATTAACCACGAGACTGGTTTTCAAGGATCTTACGCCCAACTCCGAAAAGACGAAGCGGAGCAGCGGAGCATCCAGCAAGAAGCGGATGAAAGTCCGGGAGGCAGTTACTTGCCGGACTTCCTCCGTGACTGATCGTTTCAACGGCCGTTCATGTGCCATCCCCTCTGGCTGAACCTTGCAGGCCACGGCAAAGACAAGTCGCACAGCGCGACGACGTGTCCCCTCTCCCATCGACCTCACCCTCCCGCGCGCGGGAGGGTCGGACGCGTAGCGTCCGGGGAGGGCTGCCCGGGAGTGATCGCCCCTCGCGTACCCCCCTCTCCGGCCCTTCGGGCCGACTCTCCCCGAGGGGAGAGTGACGAAAGACGAAGTCCGCCAAACTCTGCCGAGTTCGGCTACGCTCCAAATCAGCCGCTGGGCGTTAGCCCACGGTTCCCCAGCGAAACCGACGCGTAGCGTTCGGCGAGGGCCTCCCCTCTCCGGCCCTTCGGGCCGACTCTCCCCAAGGGGAGAGTGAAGAAACACGGAAATCACGCACTAACTTAGAAGCTGCACGACCTCTTACGGGAAAGGCGACGATGCCGAGCCTTTGCTCGCATTGCAGACACGCTGAGCGTAAGATGACCTAGTGGCCGTACGCACTCAATGAAAAGGACGAACGATCGTGTTTCCGTACCTCAGCCTGCCCCGCAGCGCGACGTCAGACCTCTACAGCAACGTGGCCTGGTTACGATTTTCGCCCTTTCGTGCGCACGAGTCCAATTCGTCGCGTTTTCGGAACCCGAAGCATCAGCGAGGGAAAGTCGGTGTACCAACGCGAGTTGTTCGCTCACTGACGCCTCGAGTTCCGACTGAGCTGAAAGCGCAACTTCAAGACATAAGCTTCGGGCTCCGAACGAACCGGCCTCGCAGAGCGCTCGGCGGAGCTAGCGCCAAGCTCATCGTGTACTTCATGTTGGTCTTGCTGTGCGTTCGTGTGGGTGCTGCCGCACCGCTACAGGTCGGATTTTTCGACATTGATGCCACACCGCCGGTGGGCAGCCCCTTGGCCTACAACATCATGGATCGGCACGAGGCATCCTTACGACTGAAAGGAGTTGTACTGGCAGGTAGCGGCCCACCCGTTGTGTTGGTCGCTGTTGACTGGATTGGAATCGGCGGCGCAGGACACACGCGTTTTCGAGAGGTGGTTGCCGAGGCCGTCGGTACTTCGCCAAGCCGCGTCGCCGTTCACTGCTTACACCAGCACGATGCGCCTCGCTTTGACCTCAGCGCCGAGACGCTGCTGGCGGCCGAGGGACTGTCTGGGAAAATGTACAACGTTGGCTGGGTGAACCAGGTGTTGCGACAGGTGGCCGACGAAGCGCGACGTGCGGCAGCGAACCTCGCGCCAGCGACACATATCGCGTGGGGGCAGGCCGCGGTCGAAAAGGTCGCCTCCAATCGTCGTATTTTGGGGGACGATGGCAAGGTCCTCCACACGCGATACACGGCCACCGCGGACCCCGCCGTCCGGGCGTTTCCAGAGGGGGTGATCGATCGTAATCTGAAGGCAATGGTAGTTTACGACGGGGATCGGCCGCTCGTCGTGCTGACCTACTATGCAACCCACCCGCAAAGTTACTACCGCACTGGTACCGCACATCCCGACTTTCCCGGGATGGCGCGCGAGCAACGGCAGCAGGAATCTGGAATTCCGCACGTTCACTTCAACGGTGCCGGTGGCAACATTGGCGCTGGCAAGTACAACGATGGCGCTCCAGCAAATCGTGCCGTGCTGGCCAACCGAGTTGCACAAGCCATGAAGGCTGCGTTCGAAGCGGCGGCAGAGCGAGTTGCCGTGACAGCTGACGATTTGAGCTGGTCGGTCACACAGGTCAATTTGCCGGCGGCGGACCACTTGGAGGAGCCACAGTTGGCAGAGATCCTGGCTGACCCCCAAGCCGACGTAGCACAACGGATCGCCGCCGCCAAAGCGCTCGCCTTCCTGCGCCGCTGCCAGGCAGGTGTCAAAACCGACATCAGTTGTCTCGAACTGGGCAGGACACGCGTGCTGCATATGCCGGGCGAACTGTTTGTTGAGTACCAGTTGCAGGCGGCCAAACTGCGCCCGGACCTGTTCTTGATGATGGCGGCTTACGGCGACTATGCACCCGGCTATATCGGTACCGAGATTAGCTACTCGCAAGGCGGCTACGAGACAAGTGAAAGGGCATCCCGCGTCGCGCCGAGTGTTGAGGGCGTTTTACTGAGTGCCATCCAAGAGCTGCTGGAACAACCTTAAGAGAGCGAAGCAAAGTAGGCCGGAACAAGCGGCGGAGGGCTGTTGATTTCTCGCAAGACGTGAACGCCGCGCCGTTCCGGCGGCACAAAAGTCGATGTGTTTCGCGTCAGCGCTCGCCAGTGCGTGACGGCACAGCGCTGGAAAATCAAACTCGGATGGATAATTCTCACCGCTTGTCCCGGCCTACTTACTACGTACTTGTTAGATCTAGATTGACACCAATGACGTACTACAACCCGGGAGATCTTGCATGACTATCAAATCAACGCACCAGGCTACTCTGCTCGTGCTTGTACTGACAGCGAGTACACTGACTCGTCTTTCCTCGGCCGACCAGCCCACCACCACGACGCTCAGCGAAATTGCCCAGCTCAATTCGTTGGAGACGTTGGGCGAGACCGTCTACGAACTAGGCGACTATCGAGATAACTTCTATCTCTACTGTGAGATGATGGAGCAGACGAAGTCACAAGTACGGCAGCTCGAACAGAGTCGCATTCGCTTCCCGCTAACAGTCATCCGAGTGGTACCCGGTGAGGTATTGGTCAGAGTTCCCGATGTCGGCCGTATGCGGATTGCCATGCGGCATGACTTTCCGCCGTATTTCGGCAACTCTCAAACACTCAGATACTGCAGTGCTCCGTCAGCCCGTCAACGGCATATGTTCTCCGGCCCCGTCGGACTACGGATCGGGAGCGAGATCGATCTGGAGACGGCCGCCAAGCTGCGTTACGATGACACGCTGCAGGTCGAGGGCACCATCCAACGCATGGTATTCCGTGTCGATGGCATCGTCGAACCTCTGATCGCCGCAGTCGTCGGTGACTGGAGAGTGGTCGACGATCAAGGAGACAGCCAGTCCAGCGGAGCTCCCTCACCCAATTGATCGAGGTTGGTTAAGTCGCCATGAGCTCGGCAGGTCGTTACGTTCCGCACTACACCGTCCGCGATTACCGCCAGTGGGAAGGCGATTGGGAGCTATGGCGGGGAATCCCGGTCGCGATGACACCTAGCCCCTTCGGTCGCCATTCCAAGGTCTTGGTGAATGCCGCCACCGCGATGAAGAACGCCGTCGACGACCGAGGCTGCCAGGCAACCGTGTTAGCTGAAATCGACTGGATCATCGCGGAAGATACCGTGGTTCGTCCAGATCTGGTCGTGGTGTGCGGTTCCGAACCGTCTGGGCATGTTGAGAGCACGCCGGCGATCGTCGTAGAAATACTCTCTGATAGCACTCGCGAGCGGGACAAGGAGTACAAGCGGCTCTTGTATCAGGACCATGCCGTCCCGTACTACCTGCTGCTCGATCCCGACGTGGATCAACTGCAGGCCCTAAGGCTGAGTGAGAGCGGCGAGTTCTCTGAAATCCAGTGCGATCCGTCGCTGACTCTTGAAATCTGCGATGGCTGCTCGTTCGACATCCTTGTAGCACCACTCTTTCGGTAGCAGTCGCGGCCCGTCCACCTTGAAGTGATGGTCACGGCACACTGAGTGTGTGTACTACGTGACGACGCCGTGATGTACGTCGCCGGAGACATCGGTTAGGCGAAAATCGCGGCCCGCATAGCGATACGTTAGCCGCTCGTGGTCCAAGCCCATCAGCCACAAGATCGTTGCATGGAGATCGTGAACGTGCATGCGATCTCGTACAGCGTAGTAGCCGTAGTCGTCGGTCGCCCCATACCGCAGTCCGCCTCGAACTCCGGCGCCAGCCAACCACATGGAGAATCCCTCTGGGTTGTGATCCCGTCCGTCACTACCCTGTGCAACCGGTGTACGACCAAACTCGCCGCCCCAGATCACCAAAGTATCTTCCAGTAGGCCTCGCGCCTTCAGATCCTTCAACAACCCTGCGATTGGCTTGTCTACTTCGCGCGCGTTCTGATCGTGGCCCGCCTTGAGCTTGCTGTGTTGATCCCATTGCACGTCCGTGTTGCTGTGCGTGACCTGTATAAACCGCACGCCTTGTTCGGCAAATCGTCGAGCCAACAAGCACTGCCTGCCGAAATCGAGTGTGACCGGGTCGTCCATCCCATAGAGGTGATGCGTGGAGGCTGTTTCGTAATTCAGATTCTGGATCACCGGCAGGTCGGTTTGCATGCGGAACGCTAATTCGAACGAATTGATGCGCGCCTCCAGGGCCGAGTTAGGTCCCGTTGACTGCAAATGCTCGCGATTGACCTCGTTCAACATATCTAGTTGCAGCCGCTGCAAGTGGCGTGACCACCGCCGATTCTCGATGTATTTGACGCGCGCATCCGAAGAAGGTTTGCTGGCGACTCCTAAGGGAACACCCTGACAATAGGCCGGAAGAAAGGCTGAACCCCAGTTTTTCACGCCCCCATGAGCCAGAGTTGGACAGATCGTCACGAAGGCAGGCAGATTTTGGTTTTCCGTGCCCAGGCCATAGGAAATCCAGGCGCCCATGCTGGGCCGCACAAAGTTGTCGCTGCCTGTGTGAAGCTTCAGAGCGGCTCCGCCGTGCGCCGCGTTGGTGCCATGGACCGAATTCAGGATGCAAATATCATCGACGCATTCAGCCACATGGGGAAAAAGATCGCTCACGTGGATTCCACTCTCGCCGTACTGGCGGAACTTCCAAGGTGACCTCAGCAAATTCCCCGTTTCGGCAAACTGAACGCGAGGTTTCGAGAATGGCAGTGCCTTCCCGTCGTCCCGCTGCAGTGCCGGCTTGAAGTCGAAAGTATCGACTTGCGACGGGCCTCCCTTCATGAACAAGAAGATGACACGCTTGGCCCGCGGTGGCAGGTGCGGTTGGCGCGGTGCGAGCGGGTGAGTGGGTGAGCGGTGCGGCTGCGTTTCCGCCTGCGAGGTCTCGTTCAGCATCGCCGCGCACGCCAAATAGCCGAATCCCAGCGCGCTCTGCTTCAGCGCTTCGCGCCGTGAAGAAAGATGGTTCCGGCCGGGTCGCATGATGTTCACCGCACTTTAGTTGTTAGTCGTTGACGCCTGCAAGTAGCTGGGAGGAGTCCCCTCTCACCTGACATGGATGAATTCGTTTGCGGCCAGCAACACATGGGCCAAGGCCGTCCAGATCGATCGTAGCTGAGTCTCTTGATCAGCCACCCGGTCGAGCTCAGCGGCGAACACTCGCAGATAACTTCGACAACGAGCCACTTCGCCGGCTGAAGGCGGGCGACCGTACAACCGCAAAAAGAGCTGCTGGATTCGCGCGTCGTCGTCGCGAGATCGATCCTGCAACAGTTCCTCGGCGACGGCCTCTGCGGCCTGCGCGACCAAGTCGCTGTTCATCATAAACAGCGCCTGCGGAGCAACCGTCGAAACAGCTCTGTCTCCGTTGGGGACGCTGGCGTCCGTATAGTCGAATAACGAAAACACATCATAGAGATGGTTGCGCACAACCGGCAGATAGACCGACCGTCGGAGCGAGTCGTAGTTGGTCTCGTCTTTAGAGGTATGGTCAAAGAAGAACTCGCGGTTGTCGACGTGCAGCATCGACCCGCCCATCGAGTTGTCGAGCAGCCCGCCAACCGCCAACAGCGCGTCACGCATGGCTTCTGCTTCGAGCCGACGTACGCTCGTTCGCCATTGCCAAACATTTTCGGGGTCCAGCTGCAAGCCCTGATCGCTGTGCTGGCTGCCCATCTGGTAGGTTGCAGAGAGCAGAATCAGGCGGTGCAGCGATTTGATCGACCACCCTGAGTCCGTGAAACACCGGGCCAACCAGTCCAGCAGCGGTTGGTTGGCGGGACGCTCTCCCAGGTTGCCAAAGTTGTCCGGCGAGGCCACTAGGCCTCGGCCAAAGTGCCACCGCCAAACACGATTGACCATCACACGCGCCACGAGCGGATGCTCGGGGTCGACGAGCCACCGAGCGAGCTCCAGTCTGCCACTGCTGGCCGCATCGAAGCTTGGCTGAGCCAGCCGACTCATCACGACGGGGACACCGCGCGGCACGAGGTTGCCGAGATTGAGGTGGTTGCCACGAATATGAACGCTCAGGTCGGCAACATCCCCCTCCTGGACGCCCATCGCTGTCGGAACCAAGGGTGCCCGCTTCTCCAGTTCGGCAAGCTGCTGCCGGAGTCCCTCCAGCGAGCTGCGAACGTCTTCCGGATAGCGTGCCTCTACATCGGCCGGCAACGACGACCCTTTGGGGAGCGACTTCTTGAGTGACTGATTCGCTTGCTCGACAATCGATTGGATCGCCTGCTTCTGCTCCGCGACCTTCGCCTCGTGCGCCGTTTTGGCTGCCAGTTGCTTGCGAGTGGCAATCGAGTTCTCGTTCCAGCGGGCGATCCGCTTGAACGACTCCATGGTACGCGTGCTCTTGAAAATCCCAGCCAGCGCGTAGTAATCTTCCGTGCTGATCGGATCGAACTTGTGGTCGTGGCAACGCGCGCACCCAAGAGTCATGCCCAACACCGCCCGGCCAAGCGTGTCAATCTGCTCGTCGATGATGTCCATTTCCATCTTGAGCTGGTCGCCCTCGGCCAGCACTTTGGGACCCAGCGAGAGAAATCCTGTCGCTAGGAGTTGTTCTGACCGAAGTTTGTGCTCTGAGGAGGAAAGCAGGTCGCCCGCAATCTGCTCGAGTAGAAACTGGTCGTAGGACTTGTCGGCGTTGATGGAGGCAATGACGTAGTCCCGATAACGCCAGGCATTTCCGTGGGCGATGTTCTCGTCGAGACCGTTCGAGTCTGCGTAACGGGCAACGTCGAGCCAGTGCCGGCCCCAGCGTTCGCCGTACCTTGGGGATGCCAACAAGCGGTCAACGACTCTTTGAAATGCGCCTGGTTCGTCGTCCGCAAGAAACGACGTTAGTTCGGACGGGGTCGGCGGCAGGCCGAGCAGGTCGAAGGTCACGCGCCGCAGCAGCGTTCGCCTATCCGCCGGTGGGGTCGGCACCAGGCCATGACGATCGAGCTCCTTGAGCACGAAAGAGTCAACGGGCGTCTTGATCCAAGACCGATCGCTAACCGACGGTATCGGTGGCGCAGTAGGCGGCTGGAATGACCAAAAATGCGTTTCCTCCACCGCCTTGGCTTCCGCTGCGCGCGGTGGCTTCGTTAGCGGTGCGTCGGGATGCGGCGCCCCCTGCTCGATCCAATCGACAATGACCGCAATCTGCTCATCGCTAAGCTTGCCGTCCGGGGGCATCTGGAGGTCTTCCTCGCCATAGCCGATGGCGACGACAATCATACTCTGCGTCGGTTCGCCGGGGACTACCGCGTCGCCAGAGACGCCGCCGTCGCTCAAGCCCTCGTAGGTGTCGAGACGTAGATCCGATTCCTGATTCTCTGGGCCGTGGCACCGATAACAGTGCTCGGCAAACAACGGACGGACCTTGGCTGCGAAGAAGGCTGCTCCCGACCCCGAGTCGTCTTGCCCATCTGCTGGCGCGCAACACACCCCGCAGCAAAGCACACACACAGCTAGAAATCGTGGGGCAAGCACCTGGCCGGCTCCGAAAACAGGAGGGAGCACAAGTGTACATTATAAGCCAGTTCAAAACACGTGTGAAAGCGAGTCAGGGCGCATAAGGAAACCCGGCCTGGAGGGGCCGGGCTATTCGACAGATTCGACAAAACTGTCTTTCACTCCCTGCTACTCACCGTCGCCCCCGACCTCCGATGCAGACGAAGTCAAGTAAAGCCCGGGGCGGATGTGCTCGGGAACCAAGTGACCGACCGACCAGCCAGCGCCGACGTAGCGATTCACGACCTCAATCGTATGGTTGAAGTTGGCCTCCATCGTCCAGAGCTGCTGGAGCTGTGGGTCGTAGGCCAACAACATGAAACTGTGACCGGGTTGGCGGACGTAGTCGCCGTGAATCGGATCCACCGCCGCTAACTCGGGTATCTGACCTCCGCTGTGGAACGGAATCGAGCCGTTGAAGAGGCTGCCGAGGTTCGTCCAGTTGTTGTAAGCCCCCACCGTACAAATCCCGGTAGCCCACATGTAATAGGCGTAGCAGTCCATCGGGTAGTTCTCGCCACTGTTCCACCCTCGTTCCGTATAGTAGAACTCGCGGAACGTCCTCATCACGATCTGCTGACGAGCCCGGTCCAGGCGCGAGTCACCGGACGTGGCGACATAGTAGGGGACAGGAACGCTCCCGAACGCACTCTCTGCACCATACTCGTCCGCCTGGCGGTGGAGGTTGACAAACAAGCGATAGACTTTGGCCGCTTGAAGGAGGGCTGGCTCCCCAGCGGCATTCTGGATCTCGAATTCCGCGGTGCGATACTCTCCCAAGTTCTGAGTGATCGAGACAGGCACATACTTGACGCGAGACTGCTGCGAGTTGCTCAGATCGGTAATCTTGACCTCGGCAACGATCGGCTCCGTCGAGCTCAGTAGCTCGTTGTCCCAGACGTCTACGAAGACACGCACTTTGTCGGAAAAGGCCACTTCCTGCCGACTCGCCCTTTCGTAGCTGTAGTTCACCGCCAAATCCCGGTAGCTATAGGATTCGACATCGACCTTGGGCGCAACCTGCAGGAATCCGGTTTCACCGTATGAGGTACCGTAACTGTAGTTGTTGGACTGCCGCCGTCGCCGCCGTGGCAGAGCGTCTGCAAAATCTGTGGCGAAAATGCCGACGACTGCCAACAACACAACCGGTGAGATCCATTCTCTGCGAAACATTGACTTACCTCTCTGACCTAGCTCTTGTCTAGATCCAAATGGGTTAAGCTGACCGAACGAAAAACGACCTCTCCGAGAAACAAAGTTCCGCTTCACGAGATGCGATGCCATTTGCCTCCTTGTTGGTTATCTGAGAAGAATGGGTTAGCTGTGACGGGGGCGAAAAATTTTACCATGCACTGTTGCTTCCGCTAGAAGGGCGCGCCTTTCTTTTCTGCGTCAGCTGTTTTGACAACGCATTGCATCTGAGATTCTTGGATTACCTATAACTCTCTAATAACGCAAACAACCTACATTCACGCTCACGGTGAACCCAATGGGTTGTTTGGGTATCTTGGGTAATTTAGAGCTCCGCGAGATGAAGGGCAGTCGCGGGAAGAAAAAACGGCTTCGCCGAAGAACTCCGGCTGGCAGCGCAGCTCTTTATCCGGTCCGTCGTTCGCGCGAGCCGGGTCCTAGGCGATCGAGTTCGGCCGAACGCTCTGCAGCGCGAGCGATGTTGCGCAACATCCCGGCAAAAATGAACTGGTGCAGAGGATAGAGTCCGTACCAATACGCCAGGCCGGAGAGCCCAGCGGGATCGAAGATCGCCGTCTGGCGAATGGTGCTTGATTTGCCCTCACCAGTCACTTCGAACTCAAGCCAAGCTCGGCCGGGGAGCTTCATTTCCGCTTGCAGTCTGAGCAATCGATTGGGCTCGAACCTCTCAACTCGCCAAAAGTCGAGCGTGTCTCCAACGCGGATCTTCTCCGGATCGCGGCGTCCCCGCCGCACACCGACGCCTCCTACGAGCAGGTCCAAAAAACCTCGGACCCGCCATAGCCAGTTGCCATAGTACCAGCCTGTCTCGCCACCGATTCGTTCAATCGGCCGGAAGGCGTGGTGCGAGCGTACCTGTACCGCGGCCGCCCGCGAATCTACGATTCGGGATCCGAAGCGAACGCCACCCCACTGTTGCGAGCGGCCAGATGAAGACCAGGCGTCCGACCAGCGGGTTTCCGCAATCTCCTGATCTTCGTTGGCGAGCGCCCGTTTGATCGCGGCGGAGAGATCACGAGGGCGGATATCGAACATCGTGTCCGCCAGCTTGCTTGACACAAGCGTCGGATTTCGCAAACTCTCCACCAATTTGCGGCCAACGCGAGCGTAGACCGGAGTCACCAATCCGAGCCACAAGCTAGAGAGGTACGGTGTCAGCACCGGGACAGGGATCATCTGGCGTCTCAAGCCGCGTTGCCGGGCATACTCCTTCATGATTTGGCCATACGAGACGCGATCGGGCCCCCCAATTTCGATGATATGTGACTCACCCGGGGGCAGGTCAAGCGCGGCGACCAAGTAGGCGAGCACATCTTCGACAGCAATCGGCTGAGCGAGCACGCTGACCCAACGTGGACAGACCATCACCGGCAAGCGCTCCACCAGTGCACGGATTAGCTCGAAGGACAAGCTGCCCGAACCGATCACGATCGATGCCCGAAACTCGATCACTTGAGCGTTGGCTGAGCGAAGGATGTCGCCGGTCTCGTGGCGACTGCGGAGGTGCTTCGAAAGTTGTTGCTGCGGACTGCCAAGACCACCGAGGTAGATGATCCTACGCACGCCAGCTCGATTGGCGGCCGTCGCGAAATGATTCGCTGCCTCGCGGTCCTCACGCTCGAAGTCACTCGCTGCTCCCATCGAATGCACGAAGTAGTAGGCAGTGTCGACGCCTGCCAGCGCAACCTCCAGCGAATGGAGGTCCAGCACGTCGCCCTCAACCACCACGGTTGACTCGGCCACTCGACCGGCCAGACTTTCGGGCCGGCGGGTCAGACATCGAACGCGATGACCGCGCTGCTCGAGCCAGGGTAGCAAGCGGCCGCCGATGTACCCCGTAGCGCCTGTCAGCAAGATGACCGGCTGTTCCGACATGCGGTTGCCCCTTCCCTGGAATTAGCTCCGCGATGACCGCCGAAGGCGTCTAGCCGCGGCTATCCATGCTAGCTAGTCGACTGGACAAGACATCCTCGCTTCCTGCTAGAACCGTCGCCTGTGCAATCTGCATCGACGTTTCGATTACAGCGGACATCGCAGCCAGACTCGGCGGGAAGGACCGGATCCGGCTTAGATGTGAGTGACCGTATCCTAGCCAAATTCTTTGACATCTCAACGGTCTTGGGGTCAATTGGGCCATCGTGTCGACGCTCGAGATCAGTGGCGTGCGGCACACAAGTCAGCCGCCCGATTGAGTGTGGCCGAAGTAGCAGCCAAGCAGGGCACTGAGTCGACTCGTCGTCGTTGAGATGGCCTACCATGACCTCGTCGGTCTCCGAACTTCGCATCCGGGCACTGCAAGATGGGCATGTCGATGCCGACGGCGACTTTGTGCTGTACTGGATGATTGGCAACCGCCGCACGAATTGGAATTTCAGCTTGCAACGAGCTGTCTACTGGGCCCGTCACCTCAACAAGCCGCTGGTTGTTCTCGAGGCGCTACGGACTGAGTATCGGTGGGCTAGCGACAGAATTCACTACTTCGTGATTCAGGGAATGGCTGAGAATGCCCGACAGCTACGGCGTAAGACGGCCCTCTACTACCCCTACCTCGAACCGGAACCCGGCGCCGGCAAAGGACTGCTCGCCGCCTTGGCGCGAAGGGCATGCGTTGTCATCAGCGACGACTTCCCCTGTTTCTTTCTTCCGCGGATGCTGCAATCTGCGGCTGACCAAATCGCCGCACGTGTCGAGTTAGTCGACTCAAATGGCATTCTACCTATGCGGGCGGCCGACAAGGTGTTCTTACGAGCGGTTGACTTTCGCCGGTTTCTACAACGAAACCTGCGGCCCTTCCTAGACGATCTACCGGAACCCGACCCACTGGCAGGCGGGCGATTGCCCCAGCTCCCGGAGCTACCGGCCGCAATCAAGCGGCGCTGGCCTCCGGCCGACGTCGAGAACCTCGCAACTGAACCTGCCAAACTCGCCCATTTCCCAATCGACCACACCGTCGGAGTGGTGACTCTAGGCGGAGGCGCAGGTGCTGCCCGGAGACGGCTGAGAGAGTTCGTCCGCAACAAGCTGCAGTTCTACGAGTCAAGGAACCAACCGGACCAAGATCTCACCAGCGGGCTCTCCCCATACCTTCACTTCGGTCACATCTCGGCTCACGAGGTGTTTGCAGAAACGATGACGCACGAAGGTTGGTTGTCGAGTCAGGTTGCCCAGGTCGGCAAAGGCCGCTCGCGCGGCTGGTGGGGTGTAAGTACGCCTGTTGAGTCGTTTCTCGATGAGCTGATCACGTGGCGCGAGCTGGGCTATAACATGTGCTGGCAACGCGATGATTACGATCGATATGAGTCACTTCCTGGCTGGGCACAGCAAACACTCGCCGATCACGAGCGTGACGAACGCCCGTACATCTATTCACTGGCAGCGTTCGAGATGGCTGCTACGCACGACGAACTTTGGAACGCAGCACAGCGCCAGCTCGTGCGCGAGGGTCGGATTCACAACTACCTGCGAATGCTGTGGGGGAAGAAGATCTTGGAGTGGACCGCCAGCCCACGCGACACGCTGGAGATCATGATCGAGCTGAACAACAAGTACGCGCTCGATGGCCGCAATCCCAACAGCTACAGTGGCATCTTCTGGGTATTGGGCCGCTACGACCGAGCCTGGGGACCAGAGCGGAAGATCTTCGGGAAGATCCGCTACATGAGCAGCGAAAACACCGCTCGTAAACTCAAGATCAGGGGCTACCTGGAAAAGTACAGTCGCTGATCGGGTGTGACGATCAGAAGCTGGCTGTCACCCGCAGCATTAGGGCGGGGTCGAGGCCGATGTCCGGCTGCTCCCCGGCGAAGGTGAACTCACGGGCGAAGACGTAGCCGACTTCTGCTCCTAGCTTACGTCCACGAGTGAAGGGCATTCCAGGCTCGGGCGATGGCGTCGACTCCCAACCCACAACCGCGCGCCAGTCTCGGTAGGTCAGTTGATCGTCGACACCTCCCATCCGTTCAAAGGCCCACGTCCCGCCGCTAAACCCGGCTCCGACATAGCCCCATTGTTGGCGCGGCCCGTTGTCGACCAGCAGAAAGGCCAGCCGAGGCTTGGGCAAGATAAGATCTAACCGTCGAGCCGGACTCGGCTGCCAGATCGCGCCCACCGCCGGTACGACTGGTAGGTCCCTACGGCCGAGTGCGAGGGCGCCCAGCATCCAGGTCCACTTCGTACTCGGACGATACATGGCAAACACACCACCGCGAAACTGCCAAGCATCGCTGGAGTTGTTCTTGCCGTCGGTGGCGTGTGCCGCGCCGAGTGCGAATCGTAATGTCCAGAACTCGTTGATCGGGCGCAGCCAGGAGAGACCAAGCGACCAGTCGTAGAGGCGCGTCGGCAAGTCGAATGTGTCTGGCACACGCACATCGGTAAAGGAAAACCCCGCGTTCAGCAGCGGCGGTGGTGGTCCCCAGAGAGGATAGGTTGGGACTTTAAGTTGGGCCTCGTAAAGCGCCAGCCCCCAACCGCCGGTTCTTGCGTGATGTTCGGTAGCCAGGGCGAGCTGCGGTCGCATCAGCTCGGAAAGGCGCCCAGGACGCCCAGGCCTGTCGACAGCGGTGAAAGCGGTGCCGCCAGAGGCCGCCTCCAGCGGCATCTGCTCCACAGGCGGATGCACTGCTCGCAAAAACTCGGACGACTGGGACAGAGAAGTCGAAAAACGAATCGGCTCCTGTGCTAGCGACGTGCTAGCGCCGCAAACGACAAACAGCCAACAACTAATGAACGTGCGCGCGACCATAGACTCAGAGGATAGTACAGCAGGATCAGAACCGCCCAAGGCATGTTAGCGACATGGCAAGGCCTTTGGCGGAAAAGACAGCTCGTCGAGTGATCTATGAGAGCTCGTCAGCGGTTGCGCAGTCAGAGCGTAGCATCCACTTGTCCAGCTCCAAACCGCAAAAATGGAGTAAAACGGTCGCTCCGGAGTGGGTGCGTTCTTGTTATGATTCTTTCAGGGCGACTCCCACGTTCCAACCAACAAGGATCTACTGAATGCTACGTCGTTCGCGGAAATCGATCGGTTTTTTGTTGCTCTCGGCGGCCATTCTGCTTCCGTGCCGTGGCCCAGGGCAAGCCTACCTGCAGGCGGACGAGTCCACATCCAGTTCTCCGGTGATCCTCGAGCATCGCTCTCCGGTGGATCTGGCGCTGGCGAAGGATGGCACCTGGCTGGTCACCGCCAATGAAACATCGAACTCCGTGTCTTTGGTCGAGACAGCCGAGGGGGAAGTCGTTGACGAGCTGCGCTGTGGAACTCATCCTGCCACCGTCGCCCTATGCCTGGACAACCGTCACGTCCTTGTGAGCTGTACGCATAGCGGTGAAGTCGTCTTGCTGGAGGTCGGCGAGCGAAAACTCACTCGTAAAGCATCGATTTCCGTGGGCTACGAGCCGGTTGGTGTGGCGGTAACGCCGGATGGTGGGACAGCCTATGTTGGGCTGTCCGCCACAGGTGAAGTCGCCGAGGTAGACCTGACCGCCGCCCAGGTCGTGCGAACGATCCCCGTGGGTCAATGGCCTCGCTACCTTGCGGTTTCCCCGGACGGCTCTCGGCTGGCAGTTGGCTGCAGCGGCGACAACAAGATCGCGGTCGTCGACACAACGAGCGGCCAACTTCTTTACGAAGAGCTCCTGACCGGGGGAATCAACATCGGACATCTGCACTGTTCGTCGAGAGAACCATTCGTCTACTTTCCCTGGATGGTCTATCGAAGCAATCCAATCACAGTAGGGAACATCCAACGCGGTTGGGTGTTGGCGAGCCGCATCGGTCGTGTGCGTCTCGACGGACCGGCCTATCGCGAGGCCATCTCGCTGGACGTTCCTCGCAAAGCCGTTTCCGATCCGCATGGCCTCGTCGTGAGTGGTGATGAACGCCGTCTGGTGGTGTCGGCAGCGGGGACTCATGAGTTGCTGGTTTACCGGCGGGCGGACCTGCCGTTCGTAGGAATCGGTGGACCTGGCGACTTAATCGACCGCCGGTTGCTTGCTGACGACGATCTTTTCTATCGCATCGAGGTCGGTGGACGTCCGTTGGGGATGGCGATGGCGAGGGACGATCGAACGGTATTCGTCGCGAACTATGTGAAGGACTGTATCCAGGAGGTTGATATTGAGGCGCGGAAGGTTGTGCGTGAAATCCGCCTGGGCGAATCGCCGCAACCCTCCCTTGCTCGCCGTGGGATGGAGATCTTCTACGACGGTCTGCGGAGTCTCGATCAATGGTACAGCTGCCACAGTTGTCACTACAACGGTGGGGTGAACGCCAAGGCGATGGACACGATGAACGACGGCAGCAGCTTTACGATGAAAACCGTATTGCCGCTGCGACACTTGCAACATACCCGTCCTTGGACGTGGCATGGCTGGCAAACGGACCTCAACGACGCCATGAACAAATCCTTCACGTCAACGATGCAAGGGAAGCCGATCAGTGACGACGATGCTCGCGCCGTGTTGGAGTTTCTCAGTACGCTCCCGTCTCCACCAAATCCGTTCCGCCACACAGACGGTTCGTTAACCGCTGCAGCCGGTCGCGGCAAGACGATCTTTGAGAGCGATCGTGCGGGATGTGCGACGTGCCATAGTGGCCCTTACTTCACCGACGGAGAGATCCACGACGTCGGGCTTAGCTCTGACGGTGCCCCCTACGAGGGCTTTAACACACCTTCGCTGTTGGGTGTCTACCGCAAGGTCCGTTTTCTCCACGACGGCCGGGCCACGACCTTAGAAGCGGTTCTGACCGGCGATCACGCGCCGGAGAAGGTGGCTGGAGAGGACTCACTCTCCGAGTCGGAACTTGCCGCACTAGTCGCGTATCTGAAATCGCTTTAGACTGAGTCGTATGAAAACTACAACGAAACGTCTAGTACTTGGTGTCGTCGTTTGCACACTGACCACTGACGCCACCTTTGCGGAACCAAAGACCCAGGCGGCCTCGCTCACCGCGCGTGAAGTGCTGAAAGAGGTGGCAACAAAGCTCCAGAGTCTCGAAGCGGTTGCGTACGACCTCACGGTTGAGGTCAACTATGCCTCTGAGGCCTACCATCAAAAAGCTCAGATGAAGGCCTACCTGCAATTTGACCCGAAAGTCGCGTTTGGAGCCCGTTTTCAGTTCCATAGCAATCGCGAAACCTACGTCTACAACGGGTCGGAGAGCTTCTATGTAGCGCATCGAGACAAGACGGTACGGACAAAGACGGCCCCGCAGCCGTCCGAACTTGCCAATCGATACTTCATCAACTCTTTGTTCGCATTGCGAGAGGCCTTGCCAAAGCTGCTTGCCGAACAAGAGATCAACATCTCCTTCAACAGCAATCGTGTTGACGAGCGGGACGTTTACACCGTCGACCTGCCGCTGCAATCAAAGGTGATAGACAGCACCGGTAAGATTCGAGACATCGAGAATGACATCACTGTGGTTTACCGATTCGTCATTGAAGCGGCAACGATGCTGCCAATCGAAGTCACGAGGCTCGATCCAAACGGCGACTTTATGAAGGCGACGTTCGACAAACTTGATAGATCGCCAGCACTTCCCACGGATGAATCCTGGTACTACTCACGATTCAGAGGTGACTATTCGATCGATCCCGCCCGCAAGAAGTTGTCGCCGGTGGCTTCCGGGAGTGAAGCTCCCAATTGGAGTCTGCCGATAGCCGGAAGCGCCGAGGTGATGGATCTCGGTGACTTCAAAGGTCGACTGCTTCTCATCGAGTTTTGGATCAGTCACTGCGGACACTGCATTGCAGCAGTCGAGAAGTTGAACACCATCAGGGAAACGTATCCCACCGAACAACTCGGAGTGGTGGCCATCAACAATGGTGACCCGAAATACGTAGTTGCAAGGTTCGCCGAGAACAACGAGCCGATGTATACGTTGCTTGAAGGCAACACGGAGGTCATGCAAGCGTACGGAATCGACGGGTATCCCTCGGTCGCTCTGATAGACGAAGACGGCAAGGTCGTATTTGCCGGCCGCTTTGATGCCAAGCAGACGGCAAAGATCATTGCCCGTCGGCTGAGCGGCAAGTTCGACGAACGAGAATAACCGGGGACCGTCGTACCTTATCCCCCGTCGATCTCTTGCAACGGACCTCAACATCCTCTCTTGGCCGCCGGGGTCGCCCATTGCCCACATTCGCAAACCCTCATCTTTCTGCTCCAATCTTTCTGTCATTCCAGACGTTCCTCCCCGACTGCTCGACCATCTGAGCGTGCCGTGGGTTTGAAGTTGCGCCTTTTACCTTCCTTGAGGCACAAGACGGCGGATTCGCCGCGTCTTTCGGAACCCTGATGACGAATTTGCCTGGCTTTTTTCGGAACCCGAAGCGTCAGCGAGGGGAGTTGGTGTACCAACGTAAGTCATTCCCTCGCTTACGCTTCGCACTTCCGATTGGGCCAAGAGCGCAACTTCGAAGTGGGAGCACTCGCCGGACGCTACGCGTCAGTTTCGCTGGGAGAACCGTGTGCTAACGCCGGCTAACGGCCAGCGGCCGATTTGGAGCGTAGCCGAACTCGCCAGAGTTTGGCGGATTGCATGAAGCGCAAACCTGCGGACATCGACTTCACCCTCCCGTGAGCGCCTGCGAGCGGGAGGGTCGGACGCGTAGCGTCCGGGGAGGGTTGCCCGGGGAGTGATCGCCCCGAGGCGCGCGCGCCCCTCTCCGGCCCTTCGGGCCGACTCTCCCCAAGGGGAGAGTGACGAAAGACGAAATCACGCACTAACTCAAAAGCTGCACCGCCTCCACGGGGGGGTGCCGGTCTGGGACCGCGTGTCGAGGTGCCTGTCTGGGTCGGGACACCCGTTGGGACTCGCTGGCGCTGCCTCGAACGACCACGGAAGGGAGGTGCCTGTCTGGGTCGGAGATTGGGTCAGGATGAGTGCCTGTCTTGGGTTGAGGAGTGTAGCAACTCGTTGCCACAATAGGGCTTGGCGATACAGGGCATCCGCGACTCACTCCAGTCTCGGGCCCAGGCACCTGCAGCGGGAAAAGACCCATTTTGCTCCGTTTTCCTATTTCCAATGGCGTATATTATGATTGGATTGTGAATCCGACTTCTGGGCGAAGCGGCAACGCCGGCCCGGATTTCTGGTCCGATATTCGGCTTTGCCGCGTGTACGGATAGCTGGGCTCGCACGGACGAGGGTCCCTGTTGCTGTGCGAAGGGAATCTCCCCTGTACTCCTAGACTGCCCATACTCCCCATGCGCGTGAAACTCCCCACCGCTTGCTGTCTGATTGTCTGGCTTGCCACCGCAACTGCGCAGCCAGCCGAGAACTCCCATCTTAGTGCCGCCCTCCTCTCCATCACCGCAGAGGACCTGAAGTCACATGTGGATGTGTTGGCTGACGACTCGTTCGAAGGCCGCGAATCAGGCAGCCGTGGCGGCCAAGCAGCTGCCGGCTATCTGCGGCAGCATCTCGAAGAGCAAGGCCTAGATGGAGGAGGCGACGAGGGTAGTTACGTTCAGTCCTTCGGGTACGGTTACGGAAACGTGCTGGGGATCTTGCCCGGGCGCGATCCGGTTCTTAAGAACGAGTATGTGGTCGTGGGAGCTCACTACGACCACGTCGGGTACGGCAACCGGGCCAACAGCTTCGGGCCGTTCGGTTATGTCCACAACGGCGCCGACGACAACGCCAGTGGAGTCGCAGGCCTCTTGGAAATCGTGGATGCTTTTGCCATGCTTCCGGAAGCGCCCCGTCGATCCATCCTGTTCGCTCTTTGGGATGGCGAGGAGAAAGGACTGCTCGGATCAAGAAATTGGGTCGATGCTCCTACGGTTCCGCTGGAACAGGTTGTCTTCGCAATCAATGTAGATATGATCGGCCGCATGCAAGAACGCCGTCTGGAAGTCTACGGGACACGTTCGGCACGAGGGCTTCGGCGTTTGTTGAGCGAGCAAAACCGCAACACGAACCTGCGACTCGACTTTTCCTGGGAAATGAAGTCGAACAGTGACCACTACTCTTTCTTCGCTTCGCGGATTCCCGTGTTGATGTTCCACACCGGGCTGCACGACGACTATCATCGCCCCAGCGACGATGCGCATCTGGTGAACTCGTCGGGCATGCAGCAAGTCACACGGTTCATGTTCCATTCGATCAACGAGTTAGCCAATCGCAGACAACTTGCATCATTTCGCGCCGCCAGCGAACTGGAAACTCCCGGCAGCAAGCAGCACCTCGAGACGCCGATCGGTCCCGCGCCGCCGCGGTTGGGCGTCCGTTGGGCCCCGCCCGGTGCAGTCGAGCAGGGTCTGCTGCTAACAGAGGTCGAGCCTGACTCGGCCGCCGAGCGAGCCGGTCTTCTAGTCGGCGATCGAATCTTGCGCTTCGCCGGCCAGGAAATAGACACTCCTGACGCCTTCCGTAACAACGTGCTCACGTCGCCTTCTCCAGCTCTGGTCACAATCAGCCGAGATGGGGAGGACGAGCCGGTCGAGCTGACGGTTAGGCTGGACGGCAACCCGGCACGCGTCGGCATCTCATGGCGCGCCGACGAGGCCGAGCCGAGTACGGCCATCGTGACACGGGTGATCCCGGGCTCCGCGGCCCGCCGGGCCGGCCTTCGTACCCGCGACCGGATCTACGAAGTGGATGGGCGTCCTTTCGTAGACTCGAACGAACTACTGGAACTGTTGTCCACGTTGCCGGGGCCGATTGAGTTGGTAATCGAGCGAGAAGGCCAGCTGACAACGGTCGCCCTCGATGTGCTTCCCAATAGCCAGAGCTAGCTGCAGCAGTTGTCCAGGAAGCTGTAGATTCACAGCGCGGCGTAGCCGCAAGCAAAGTCTCTTCTCGCCGCGGGGGAGAAGGTGGCCGAAGGCCGGATGAGGGGGCGCACGGCGCGAAGACTTTGACTATTGGTAGCACGGAGTCTCGGAACATGGGAGGTGGTCATGATTCACCGATCGAAGCTGCGCCGACAGATCACATGGGAAGCAGCACGCCTCCTTCACGAACGGCGGGAAACTGAGTTCTACAACGCTAGATTGAGAGCTGCCAGACGGCTCTGCCGGGGCTGGGTTCCGTCCACGGACCTGCCCAGCGATCAGGAAATCCACGAGGAGCTGCAATCCCTCACCGCGCTCCAAAGTCGCTGGACAGCCGCTCTCGCTTCGACCCGGACGGAACCAGAAGTCGAACCGGACCGGTTTCAGGTATTCGCCCGCCGGCTTCTCCAGTTGGAGAATGTCAAGCTGAATCCAAAATACCACCCTGAAGGGGACGCCCTCTATCACAGCCTACAGGTCTTTGACCTGGCTCGCGAGGAACTCCCCTACGATGAAGAATTCCTGCTGGCCGCGCTCCTGCACGATATCGGCAAGGCGATTGACCCTTGGGACCATGTGGCGGCCGGCATCGAGGCACTTCGTGGCGTGATTACCGAGCGGACGGCCTGGTTCATCGAACACCACGCCGAGGCGCAAGCTGTGCTCGACAAGACAATCGGAGTCCGGGCGGCCAGGCGTCTACGGGAGTCGGACAGCTACGATGAACTGATCCTGTTGGCCCGTTGCGACCGCAGGGGCCGCCAGCAGGGCGTCCCGGTACCCGACGTCCACGAGGCACTCGACTACCTCCGAGAGCTGGCCGCCGCTAACGGATAGCAAGCCAACACTCGGTGTCCGCTGTTAACCCAGCCGCCGCATCACGGCGTCGATTGTCTGCCGAAGCGCCAGACCACTGTTGCGAAGGCCTTGAAGTTCTTTGGGCCACAGTTCGATTTCGTGGCGATCGATGGCACCTCCGCAGCCGATGACCGTCGGCACGGAAAGAGCGACGTCACGCAGACCACAACAGCCGTCCTGGACCGTCGAAACGGGCAGGACCCGCCGCTGGTCCAGCGCAATTGAGTGGACAACATCCCGGATGGCGATGCCGACCGCGAAACCGGCGCCTCCCTTTTTCTTGATGACTTCGGCTCCCGATCCACGCGTACGGGCAAAGAGCTCGTTCGCCTGGTTGGGTGACCAGCCGGGAAAGCCCGCCAGAGGTAGACTGCCGATGGTGGCGCTTGACCAAATTGGCACCATACTATCACCGTGTTCGCCCAGAATCAGCGCGGAGACCTGGGTCGGTGGAACCTTCAACTGGCGGGCGATCAGGCTGCGAAAGCGGATCGTGTCGAGCTGCGTGCCCAAACCGATCACCTGGGCGCACGGCAGGCCAACTCGTTTCGCAGCCACGTAAGTGAGGATGTCTACAGGATTCGATACGACAAATACGATCGCCGAGTCCTTTGTGCCGACGCGATTGACCTCGTCCAAAATACCTACAAACAGATCGGTGTTCCGATTGATCAAGTCGAGCCTCGACTCGTCCGGTTTCCGTCTCAGCCCGGCGGTGATGCAGATCACGTCGCTGTCAGGGATCTGTTCATAGCCGCCGCTCGTTATGAGCTGGTCTGCAGTGCTGGGCCCGCCGTGAAGCAGATCCAGCGATTGGCCTTCCGCCAACTCCTGGTTGACGTCGATTAAGGCAATCTCCCGGACGACACCGCCGCACTGCAGGGCAAACGCCGCGCTCGAGCCGACCAATCCGCCTCCGCCGACGATACTGATTTTCATTTCGACAGCTCCGCCACAACACGATCTGTGATAAGTTGAATCAGAGCCTCTTGGCTCACCGCTGAACCAGAAGTTGCTGAGCCCTGACCCGCTCGCTTACCCATCGGCGGCGGCGCATCAAACGCACGCCTCTCGACGCCAGAGCTGCTCCAACTTTCTCGGAAAATATCGTTCGCGCAAATGTCGCAGTCTTCGTATTCGCTCGTGTTCCTGGGATCCGAGAAGCCCCACTTTTGTTTCAGTTCCAGCAACTCGCGCTCTTTCTCTTCGCTGAAGAAGTTTACGCCCCCAAGGCCTTTGGCCAACATGAGGATCCGGCAATAGGCGTCGAGAATCTCTGTCCACCAGTACGCCCTTTCGACGTCCTCTCCGTAACTCACAGTGCCGTGATTGGCCAGAACAATCACATTGGTCTTCTTAACAAACGGGATGATCGTGTCGGCAAACGCTTGCCCACCGGGAGTTTCGTATTTGGTAATTGGCACATCACCCAGGAAGACCTCGACCTCGGGCAACACGCATTGTGGAATTGGCTCACGGGCCACCGCAAAAGCAGTAGCGTGAGGTGGGTGGCAATGAACGATACTCTTCACGTCCGCCCGCTGTTTGTAGATTTCCAGATGCAGAAGTGCTTCGCTCGACCGTTTCTTGCGTCCGGCAATCTGCTTGCCAGTCATGTCGACGGTGGCGATATCGTCGGGCTTCAGGAACCCTTTTGAGTGCATGGTCGGCGTGCAGAGCACCTCATTATCGCCGATTCGCACCGTGATGTTCCCGTCGTTTGCCGCCGCAAATCCTTTGTTGTAAAGCCGACGGCCGATCTCACAAATGTCCTGCTTTATCTTGTGTGCGTTGCTCATTTTCAGAATCTCATAGTCTCAAAAACAAAGGGTATCGGGGCAGCCATCTGTCGTGACAGCTAAGCTTTCATACGGCGGACGGCACGCGGAGCGTGCCTGCTACCAACGCTGCGGATGGCACGCGGAGCGTACCTGCTACGTTGAACGGTTCAAACTCCCAGATCCGTGACCTTTACTGTGACATGGTCCAACAAAGCCGCGTTGTAGGCATCGACCGGCTTCTCCTCGGGCCGGAATGGTTGCGCCGCTTCCGCTCCTTCACTCAAGGCGATCAAACATCCCGTACCAGCTCCGAATTCATCCCAAGCGACCAGCGTATCGGCATCTGGTTCGCCATGACCGCAGAGGTTGTCGAATGACTGTGGCGCCACCAATTTCAATGTGGCGCTAGCGAAAGACGGCAAGCTCCGATTTCAACGTGACCGTTTCCAACCACCTTGGCAACACGCATGACACGATGCTCCACAGATGTAACTACCGGCCTGCGCCGCCGCATTCTCGCGAGCGCCGTAGGTAGGTTCGCAAAATCGACTGTTGTGCAAACACGTTCTGCCGGCTATCGACGATCAGCATGTTCATTAGCCATACTGCTGGCCATTTCTTCGATCGCCAGCACGTCGCAGGCATGTCCGGCCCAAACCGTCCCGTTTCTGTTTGCCAAACAGGTGGCTGCGGCTGGTCGGTCGGTCCACACCGCGGTCATCCGCCCGGCCGCGATCGCCGAGACGGCACTCTCGATCGCTGACTCGAGCGAACCAGCCGCCGCAACCTCGGCGGTCGGTTCGATCGCAGTCACCAGGTGAGCCAAGTTCCCTGCCTCTCCTTCTTCCGTGGCAACATAGAGCCCACGGCCGGCGGCCAGTTGTCCGTCTGCGGCATACTCAACGTGCATGCTCCACTTGTTCAGCTCGTCTCTCGCGGCGGGCGTGACGACGGCACCTGGCCGCAGCAACAACCGTCGCCCAACGGCCAGCTGCCCCGACAGCGTCGCCAGCGACACCACCCGCTCCGGCAGCACGGTCTGCGGTTGACGACTGGCGGCTCCATCTTGGTCGTTGTTTTCCTGTTTGTTGGGACCGGCCGGCAGCTGGGCCAACCGCCGCAAGACTTCGGACACAATCCAATCGACATCAATCGCCGCCGCGGTCATGCGTCTTTGATTCCGATCGTCGTCCAGCGAACGGGTGTGGCGTCCACGTTCAAGTACTCGCGGGCGCCGCGACCGTCGCTTGTAATCATGACTACTTCCCCGCAACCGGCCCCCACGGTGTCAACCGCCAGCACAGGATCGCCGTCCGGACTGCCGTCGACCCGACGTGGTTGCACAATCAACATCGTCTGACCGTCCAAGGACGCGTGTTTGACCGTAGACGTAGCCGTTCCTAGTACCAGACCCAGCTGCATGTTACCGTTCGCTCATCTTCCAAGGATGCAAAGGTCATCAATCATCGAACACCTCCGCTCTCGTGTGAAAGTTAACGGCGTCGTACAGCCCTCGCCGGTTGGACCTGCGATGGAGAAGGACAGGTACCCTTCTCCGCCAAGGCCCAAAGCCGACATACACGGACCGTTCTTGACGAATAGCGTGGTGTCCAACACTTTGGCCATCCTGGTCATGTTCTTGACGTTGTTCGAGTGAATGATCGCGGTGTGGCGAAAGCCGTGTTCGTACTTCTTGGCTTGAGCAATCGCTTCCTCGACACAACGGCAACGAACAAACGGTAGGAAAGGCATCATCTGCTCGACGGGTACGAACGGATTGGTTTCATCCGTCTCGCCGAACAGCAGCTCCGTGCCATCTGCGACCTGCCTGCCGGCAGCTGCTGCCAGCTTCGAGGCGTCCTGACCCAGATACTCTTTGGTTGGACCGTCGTGACGGTGTTCCCCTTCGCCAACCGGAGCGATGGCAGCTTGGGTAAGACGATCGATCTCGCCGGCATTCAAACGAACGGCACCCGCCCGTTCCATCGCCTGCAACATTTTGTCGAAGGCCTGATCGACGACGAATACTTCCTTTTCACCAATACAAAGCAAGTTGTTGTCGTACGCAGCTCCTTGAATGATGGAACGCGCGGCGCGATCGAAATCAGCCGTCTCGTCTACAACAACAGGTGGGTTTCCAGGGCCGGCGACAATCGCTCGCTTGCCGCTGTTGAGCGCGGCGCGGGCGACACCCGGCCCGCCCGTCACGCAAATCAGTGCAATATCCCGGTGACCGAAGATGCCCGCTGCAGTCTCCAACGTGGGTTCGGCCAACAGGCAAATCAAGTTGTCAATGCCCAGGTCTTGATAGATCGCTTCGTTGAAACGGCGGACGCCTTCCGCGGCCACCCGCTTCCCACTGGGGTGCGGGTTGACGACCAGCGTGTTGCCCGCCGCAATCATGCTCACCGCGTTCCCTGTGATTGTCGGCAGCGAGTGGGTCACTGGGGTGATCGCTCCGATCACCCCAAACGGTGCATGCTCGACCACAGCCAACCCGCGGTCACCGCTGTAAACCTCGCTGCGCATGAACTCGACGCCGGGTGTACGGAGGCCAAGCGTTTTCAGCTTTTCGATCTTGTGCTCGAGGCGCCCGATTTTGGTCTCTTCCATCTCCATCGTGCCCAACTCGACGGACTGATCGACGGAGATGCGACGGATGTGGTCGATGATCCGTTTACGGTCTTCCTTGCCGCACTCCGAGAGCTGCTCGAACGCCGCTTTCGCCGCGGCCACAGCCTCATCGACATCCTCGAAAATGCCCCGACGGCCGGTGTAACCGGCTGGCGCCACTGGCCCTTGGCCCACCTCGGCCAACACTTGTGCCACTACATCACGAATGACCGCTTCATTGATCTGCATTGTTCACTCTCTGCTATAGACACACGATTCATCAACGTGCACCTTGTCGACGATCCCGACGATCACAGTGTCGACAGGCATCTTGCTCGTCTCAGGCGTCATCCGTGCGCTAGATCCTTGGGTAATCAAGACATAGTCACCGTTGCCGGCTCCCAACATGTCGACTGCGACAAACGTCCGGCCGGTAGTTTGTAATTCTCGGCGCCGTTCCGGCTCCAGCCGGTAAGGTTCGACAATCAACAACTTGTAACCCACCATCGACTCCACCTTCTGAGTCGAGATGAGCGAGCCGGTCACTTTGGCGACAAACATGCCGCACCCCCCCTAGGCTGCTTCAGCGTCTAATAGCGCCTTGGTTTGTTTGGCGACGATCCACTCTTCATTCGTGGGCACGATCCAGATCTGAGTTCTGCTGTCAGGCGAGTCGATGCGGCATTCGCCCTCCGCGGCACGGTTGGCAGCCTCGTCCAACTTGATCCCTAGCTCCTCGAGCGAGGCGCAAACACCAGACCGGATACTGACCCCGTTCTCGCCAATGCCGCCGGTAAACACGAGCAGCTCGACACCCCCCAGCTCGACCAGCAGGCCGCCCATGTGGCGGCGCACCTCCGTGATAAACAGATCCAGTGCCAACCGCGCTCTGGTGTCGCCCCGCTCCGCGGCCTCCGCCAGATCCCTCATGTCGCCGCTGATCCCGCTGACGCCAAGCAGACCGCTCCTCTCCGCTAACTCTGACAACGTCTCTTCGAGCGTCTTGCCTGTCGCCGCCATGACCAATGGGAGCGCAAAAGGATCGAAGTCTCCCACTCGGTTGTTGTGCGGTAGCCCAGTTTGAGGACTCATGCCCATCGAAGTGGCGGCACTTTGTCCGCCCTTGATCGCACAGAGACTGCTCGAACCGCCCAGATGACAAGAGATCACCCGTTGGTCCTCGTGCCCCGTCAGCTCGGCCGTCCGCTCGGCGATGTAGCGATGGCTGGCTCCGTGAAACCCCCAACGGCGGATCGCAAGCTGCTCCGCCCATTCAAACGGGCAGCCATAGGTCCGCAGCCGCTCAGGTACCGTCGCGTGAAATCCTGTCTCAAACGCAGCCACCAACGGGATCCCTGGCAACTTTTTGGCCAACAGACGCATCGCCTTGATGTAGGGTGGGTTGTGTGCCGGAGCCACCGCGCTCATCTCTTCCATGGCTGCCAGTACATTCTCGTCGACCCGCTGCACGCCGCTGATCCGACCTCCATGGACTGCTTTGAAGCCGATCGCGGCAACTTCCGCAGGATCCTTCAAGCAGCCACCCTCCTTGCCTGTCAACTGCTCGAGACACCTGCGGACGGCCACGGCATGGTCGGGAACTTCGGCGCTCAGCTCCGTGCGTTGCGCGCCGATCTCGACAAAACAGTGACTCTGCGAATCGCCGATCCGCTCGATTCCACCGCGAGCCAGCTGCCGCCCTTCGCTCATATCGAAGAGTCGGTACTTAAAGCTGGTCGAGCCGAGATTGGCTACCAGGATCTTCACAGCGAGAGACACTCCTTTCCTCGTTGTTGGACTAGCCGACGTAGGCGTCGATCAGCCCTTCGGATGGCCTCGCGATAATGTGGCTGCCGTGCATCTCGCCCACCTGCGCCGCGGCGCTCGCACCGGCTTCGACCGCGGCACGCACGCTGCCCACATCACCACGCACGACGGTCGTCACAAAGCCACCGCCGATGTCGATGCGTTTGACAATCTCGACATTTGCAGCCTTTGCCATGGCGTCGGTCGCCTCGACGAGCCCGACCAACCCTTTGGTCTCAACCAATCCAATTGCGTGTTGCATCACTCGGTTCACTCTCTAACTTGCGTTCTGAAAACAAAACTAACGTCTCTACGCGATTCACCGCGTTGCTACTTTCCAGCTGTCCGCTTGAGCGGCGGCGGCAATACGATTCCCAGATCCTCGTGCGGACGTGGAATGACCTGGACGCTGACCACTTCGCCAACTCGTCCAGCAGCATTCGCGCCGGCATCGGTAGCCGCCTTCACCGCCGCCACATCTCCTGTGACAAACGCGGTGACTAATCCGGCACCGACCTTGTCCCAACCAATGAACTGCACGTTGGCAGCTTTCATCATCGCGTCAGTCGATTCCACTAAGGCGATAAAACCCTTAGTCTCAATCATCCCCAACGCTTCCATCGTCTTCGCCATCACGGTTCTCCGAATGAGAGTTCTAACTTCTGGTTCCCGGCGTCAGACATGAATTGCCCGCCCTAGCGGTGGCAGTCACAGGGCTGCGGCCTCACCAGTTCGACATGCGTCGCCATGTCTAAACAACACGCGTTTCCTTCGTCCGTGTCCAAATGCACTTCCAATTTGCTTGTCTGATCCGCCCTCACCAACAACTCCTCAAACACCAGCGTGCATTGAGGAGATTCAATCCGTAGATTCATCAAGTCGCCGTTCTGGACACCGTAACTTTCAGCGTCCCGCACGTTCATATGGACGTGACGCGCAGCCCGAATCACCCCCTGATCCAGCTCGACCGCGCCCTGGGGGCCAACAAGTACGCAACCAGGTGTCCCGTCGATTCGCCCGCTGTGCCGCACTGGAGCATCAATACCCAGCGAAATGGAGTCGGTAAGAGCCAGCTCGACTTGGCTGTAAGGTCGCGTCGGGCCAAGTATGCGGACATTGGGCAACAGGCGACGCCGTGGCCCAATCAGCATGACAGTCTCCTCCGCTGCGTAGAAGCCGTCCTGGTAAAGCGCCTTCATCGGAGTCAGCGTACGACCGACACCAAATAACCGCTCCACGTGCTCGTCCGTCAGATGACAATGCCGCGCGGAAATACTGACCACCACCTGCCCGGGCGCCGCCGCCGTATCTCGGCTCGTGGACGCCGAATCGTCGGTCTGCTGTAGCACAACCCTCCGCACAATCTGTTCGATCGTCGAACGGTCAATCCCGGCTGTCGAATTCATGTGCGTCCTCAAAGTCACCCGCCGCGCTGCCCGATTCGCGAACTATTCACTGGCTCCGTCCGCAAGATTGTCGGTCCCTCCAGCGACAACCAATTTCACTCCCGCCGCGATGATCTTGCTGCGCCAGTCCTCGCTAATTCCATGGTCTGCTACCAACACGTCTATCGCACTTAAGTCACACAAGTGTGCGAGACTCGTGCGGCCGAATTTGCTGCTGTCGACAACCACAATTACTTCGTCAGCCGCCGTCATCATCGCTTGTTCGGTGCCAACTAGTAGCAGAT
This sequence comes from Pirellulaceae bacterium, assembly GCA_965223305.1. GTDB lineage: Bacteria > Planctomycetota > Planctomycetia > Pirellulales > Pirellulaceae > CBDCWT01. The sequence goes on from CBDCWT010000088.1 coordinate 101,137, forward strand.
TGCTGTTGTAATATCCGCTGTCATTGACTCCCGCCACGCTGATCACCGTGCGGCGCACATTCAGTTCGCTGAGCATCTGGTTGGCATAGGGACCCAAGCAAACACCCGTACGGGTGTGCACGTAGCCGCCAATCAACACCAAGTCGACATCAGTGCTCGTAAACAGACTCGCTACGGGTAACGAGTTCGTGACCACCTGTAAGGGACGCCTCACCAGCAGCCGCGCTAACTCATACGTGGTGCTGCCCCCGTCCAGCAGTACCGTGTCACCATCCTCGATGAGCCGGCTGGCCACATCCGCGATCGCCCGCTTCTTGTCCCAGTGAGCTTGCTGCCGCTGCTCGAAGTGTGCCAGCTTGGGAGACGGGCCGGTGTAAAACACCCCGCCGTGGGTCCGCCGCGCCGCCCCCAGTTCCTCCAAGTGGTCCAGGTCCCTGCGAACCGTCGACTCCGATACCTCCAGTTCGTCGGCCAAGTCCGGGAGAGCCGCAAAGCCACGGACTCGAACCAGCTCCAACAACCGACTGCGTCGTTCTTCCGTTAGCGTTTGTTGTGCCACAGAACTGCTCAATACCTTCCGTATTCAGTCCGTTACATGACGATTATGAGTGATTTGTGATCATATTTCAATCGTCTTCCGCGCATTTTAGCCCACCTTTATGAACGATTTATTCCATTCGCCTGAATGATTTCGCGCATCTCCGGTGACTTCCTTGACCGCCAGTGTTCCAGATTGCGTCACGGCGGCCTCAGTCGTAAGCGCGAAGCGTAAGCGAGGGAATTACTTATGTTGGTACACCACCTCTCCCTCGCTGACGCTTCGGGTTACGAAAAACGCGACGAATTCGACACTCGCGTCGCGGCGGCTCCGCAGGTCGCGCCTCCCTGCGTTTTCTCCATCCCGGCGGCTCCGCAGGAGCGTCGCCCTCCCGGATAGTCGCCCCCCCGGATAATTGCCCCGAACGATCGCCATCCCGGATGGCTATGCGTGGGCCTCTGAGACAGGCCCTTCTACGGCGCTACGAGCACGCGGCCATCGACGACGGTCAACTTGCCCTGGGCGTAGAGCCGAATCGCTGCGGGGTAGGCGCGGCGTTCCTCGGCAAAGACACGCGCTTGCAGGGTCTCGGCGGTGTCACCATCTTCCACCACCGCGGTCCGCTGCAAGATAATCGGACCGTGGTCGTAGATGTCGTCGACAAAGTGGACCGTACAGCCGCTGATCTTGGCCCCGGAGTCAATAACCGCTTGGTGAACGCGGAGTCCGTAGAAACCCTTCCCACAGAAGGCGGGAATGAGACTGGGATGGATGTTCATCACTCGATTCTGAAAGTCTTCCGGAATCGGCACGTACTTGACGAACCCCGCCATGGCGACCAGATCGGCTGATGTCTCCCGGCAAGCGGTGAAGATCGCCCGGCTGTACTCCTGGTCGGTCTCGAATTCGTCGCGCTGCACCACGGCAACCGGTACGTTCGCATTTCGGGCCCGCTGGATGCCTGCCGCGGCGGGATGGCTGGAGACGACCAGAACGACCTGCGCGAGCAGGTCGTCCGCCGCCGCTAAATCAAGGAAGTTCTGCAGCGTCGTGCCGCCGCCGGAAATCAGAACTGCCAGGCGCAAATCGTGATCGAGCCGCGAGTCACTCATGTCCTGCGTTCCACCACGCGCACGTAGATGGTCACCACGACGTCACCCAGCTGATGTTCGACGGGCTCAACTCCCGCCAAGGGTTCATCTAGGAGCTTTGTCGCCAACACCTCTGCCGCGATGTACTCTTTGTTCTCTCGAATGGCAAGTTGCACTTCGGGAGATGCACAAACGATGCCTACCTCGATGCGATCGGTGAACTCCAGCTGCAACTTCTTGCGCCGATCTTGAATGAAACGAACGAGGTCGCGGGCCATCCCTTCTCGCACAAGTACGTCGGTCAGATCTGTCGACAGGACAACGACGCAGGCGTCCCCTTGGGCAGCAGCCCAACCCGGTTTAGCCCGCAGGCGTACCTGGATATCTTCGTTGTCTAGCGAAATGGTCTCTCCTTCAACTTCCAGCGATACGGGTCCAGCTGACAGCTGTGTCAACAACTGACTACCGTCGGTAACAGCCAACGCCTTCTTGACCGCCGGCAGCCGCTTGCCGAGGCGCGGCCCTAGTCGCTTGAAGTTGGGCGACACTTCATAGGTGATAAACTTCTCGGCATCCTCGGTGTACTCGATCTGTTTGACGTTCAGTTCACCACGGAGTAGTTCGTCGTGGGCTTCGAGCCACTCTTGGTGGACAGCGTCCGCCAAGATAACTTCGACCTTTGCCAGCGGTTGCCGGACTTTGATTTTCGAGTCCATGCGAGCGCTCAACCCCAGCGAAGCGATTGCCCGCAATAGCCGCATCCGTGCCGACAGCAGTTCATCCACGAGATCCGGATCCGCTGAGGGGTAGTCGCAAAGATGGACACTTTCTGTGGCGCGGTCTCCGAACACGCCGGCCATATTCCGCCACATAGTCTCGGCGACAAAGGGGACGAAAGGCGCGATCAGCTTGCTGATCGCGACCAAGCATTCCAACATCGTCCAGTAGGCATCGACTTTGGTGGGAGACGTCTTGTCACTGCTCCAAAACCGCTTGCGGCTCCTGCGAACGTACCAGTTGCTCAAACCGTCCACAAAATCGTTGAGTTGCTGGCAGGCGGCGTAGTTGTCGTAGCGATCCATGCTTTCCACGACCGCCCCGATAGTTTGCTGGAGTTCGCTCAGAATCCAGCGATCGAGCTCCGCTCGCTCCCGCGCGCTGCGATAGCCGGCCGCCCCAGCGAGCTCGGCTGACGTCAGTTGACCAACCTGGCCCTCCAGCACGCTGCCAGGATCGAAACCATCGGCGTTCGCATAGTTGACAAAGAAGCCGTAGACATTCCACAGCCGCAGCAGGAACTCCGGAATGCTCTCCCGGATCGCAGACTCGCTGTAACGAATCGATGTCCAGGGCGGTTGGTTGGCAAACAGGTACCAGCGCAGCGCGTCGGCACCATACCGTTCGAAGATCTCCTGCGGTTCGCGGTAGTTCCGCTTTTGCTTGGACATCTTGGTGCCGTCTTCACCCAGCATCAGTCCCAACACGACGCAGTTGGCGAACGGATGCGGGTAGTCATACGACGTCGCATCGCCCTCTTGCTCATCGCCAAAGACAAGCGTGCTGATCGCCAACAAGCTGTAGAACCAACCGCGGGTCTGGTCGAGCGCCTCGCTAATGAAGTCGGCGGGAAACTGTGCCGTGAAGTCCGAATGACCTTGATGCGGGTATCCCCATTGCGCGAACGGCATTGCACCGGAGTCATACCAACAGTCAATCACCTCGGAAACTCGTTGCATCCGCCCGGCTGCGTCGAACGGCGAGTCGTAAGTGACCGCATCGATATACGGTTTGTGAACTCTTAGATCGTCGGGTAACTCAGGATTCGCCTGCTTGGCGGCCAGCCAGACATCAACGCCTTGGATACCGTCTTTCTGTAAGAGCTCGTCGTAGCTCGCGATCGCCTCCTGCCGACCGGTCTTGCTACAAACCCAGATCGGCAACGGGGTACCCCAGAACCTCTCGCGCGAAAGCGCCCAGTCGACATTCGATTCCAAGAAGTTGCCGAACCTCCCCTCACGAATGTGGTCCGGTAGCCAGTTGATTCGGCGGTTATTCTCCAGCATGCGGTCCTTGAATTGAGTCGTGCGGACGAACCAGCTCCGCCGCGGGTACTGGATCAGAGGATCCTCCTCCGCCCGCCAACAAAACGGGTAGTCGTGCAGGTACTGCTCGCGGTGAAAAAGGAGACCTCGCTCCTTCAGTTCCCTGCAGATGTCCTTGTCGGCGTCCTTCACCCAGCGCCCGGCATACTCGGCTGCGGCAGTGGTGAATTTACCGTCCGGCCCTACTGCGCAAATCAGCTGCGGGCCTTCGCCATCCACAAACCGCTGCTGATCAGCCACCAGTACTTCGTAGTCAACCTCGCCGAAAGCGGGGGCCTGGTGGACGACTCCGCTGCCACTGTCAATGGTGACGAACTCAGCCGGTAAGACCCGCCAGCCGATCGTAGCTTGCCCGCCCGCTCGGAGACGGCCAGTTTGATCGCCCAATTGCCCGTAGTAGTAGTCGAAGGGTGGTCGGTAGCGGATGCCGACGAGTTCGGCGCCTAGGCAAGTCGACTCGACGGTCAGCTCCCGTTTCACCTTGCCGGCAATCGTCTCCACCAACTCTGCAGCTAGGATCAGCCGCGAACCCGTCTGCTCGTCCACAACCCGCGCGTACTCGAGCTCCGGGTGCACCGCAGCAAATTGATTGCTGATCAGGGTCCAGGGTGTTGTCGTCCAGACCAGCAGCGCGGTGCCGGGTTCATCGACGAGCGGAAACCGGACATAGACACTCGGGTCAGCGACCTCACGGTAGCCCTGGCCAACCTCTCCGCTGCTCAGCGCCGTTCCACCTTGAGCCCACCACCAAACGATCTTGTGACCCTGGTAGAGCAAGCCACGATCGAAGAGCTGCTTTAAAGACCACCAGACGCTTTCCACGTAGCTTTCGTGATACGTCACGTAGGCTTCATCGAGGTGGATCCAGAAACCAAGTCGTTCGGTCAGCCGCTCCCATTCCTGCATGTAACGCCAAACACTGTGCTGACACTTGTGAATGAACGGCTCGATCCCGTACGCTTCGATCTCCTCCTTCGAATGGATTCCAAGCTCTTTGCAAACTTCTACCTCGACCGGCAAACCGTGGGTGTCCCAGCCGCCCTTGCGTTCGCACAGATAGCCCTGCATCGTCCGATATCGTGGGAACAGGTCCTTAATTGCTCGGGTCAGGCAGTGGCCAGGATGCGGCAGCCCGTTGGCTGTCGGTGGACCTTCGTAGAACACAAACCGAGGACAATCGGACCGCAGGGCCAGCGACTTCTCGTAAATCCTTGAAGACTTCCAAAAGGCCAGGATGTCTAGCTCAAGTTCCGGAAACCGGGCGTCGTTCGAAATAGGTGTAAACATCAATGCCGGCTACTCTTCTTCCTCATCGTCTTCGCCCTCCTCATCATCGTCTTCAAAGTCGTCGTCGACATCATCATCGTCGTCCAGTCCCGTTGTTTGAAACTCCGGCCCTAAGACGCTGTCGTCGGCTTCGATCTCGTACTCGTCTTCGAGCTCTTCCTCAAAGTCGTCGTCAAAATCGTCATCGAAGTCGTCTTCATCAAAATCGTCTTCCCGTTCGTCAAAGTCGGATAACTCAGCAACCGCCGATTTGCAGGGGGCGGAGTCCCAGGATGGGGTGTCCATCTGATCTGATCCTTACTCGTTCATCATCCAAGTGACAACTGGCATCTGCTCAATGTCTCGAACCAACTGATTCGGGAAACGGCTTGGGAGAGAGTTTGCGAATCCGGGTCGAAACCGATCGATCCTACGTAGTCGAGGCACTCATTTTTGTCAAGCGACCGATGCCGCCGACCGAGCCCGCCGCGGCCCTCGTGGACGTCCTGCGATCCCTGCATCCGGCACAGCTAACGGGCGTCTGAACAAAACCGCACAAAAGAACCATCTTTACTAATATTTGGCGATCTCGCCGTGGTCCGGCGTGATAGGGTTTACCAGCGAGACAAGGCGGTCTCCCCAATTTGGCTTTCTCACCCCCGTGAAAAGGGCAGGCGCGGTCGCGGGATCCGCCTGCCCATTTCTATTGCTGGAGACAGGACGACCGGCGCAGGTTCGGTTCAGCGGAGAGAGGCTGGTTGCAGCGCCGAGGCTCTTGTAAGGCGCGAAGCGGCGGGGGCTCCTGACTTCGTCTTTCTTCGCTCTCCCCTTGGAGGTCGTGCAGCTTTTAAGTTAGTGCGTGATCTCGTGTTTCGTCACTCTCCCTTCGGGGAGAGTCGGCCCGAAGGGCCGGAGAGGGGGAACCGTGGGCTAACGCCCAACGGCTGATTTGCGGCGTAGCCGAACTCGCCCAGAGTTTGGCGGACTGCCAGTTCGCTGTCACCCGGGTGGGAGATACGGCGACTTGCCGTGGGTGGCGTTGGGCGCGGTGGACGGTGGGGTTGCCAAGTTGCCGGCACGACCGGGTCCGTCAACACGCCACTGCGTGGGCACGCCCGCGGCACTCTGCTCCTGGGCTGCCTGCTGCAGTTTGACCACCTCGGCATTGTTCGGCTCCGCGGATCGCCACTGTTCAATGACCTGCAGCGCCTGCTGGTGCTCGCCAGATGAGAGCAGCGAGATCGCATACCAGCGGAGACAGATCGGATCTCGGCAGCCCGCCGAGTAGGCTGTTTTGAGATAGGCGTTGGCGGCGATCCAGTTCTTGCTCACCGCAAGGCAGGCCCCGCGAATCGCGCTCCGCAGCGCCTCGCGATGCGGCGTTTCCTCGGGCAACAGCTTGGCTTGAGCGAGTGCCTCGTCACGCTGACCCTGTTTCACTAGCAACTCGATGAGGTGCCGGCGAACGCGAACAGACGGGGAATCCGCTTCCAACGCTGCGCTGAGAATCTCCTGGGCCGCGGCGGTATTCCCTTGAATTTGCCAGGTGATGCTGGCACAGATCGCCGCAATGTCTCTCACTTCGGCAACGTGCCACACCGTGGGAGTGACCTGCCCAAAACGGAACGCGTTCTCGTAGCATTGCCCAGCAACGTCAGTCCTGCCAACGGCCTGCAGATAGCCGCCCATAGCACAGAGCAACTGGGAATCCAAAGGAAACAGCTCGTTGGCCTCGACTGCCACGTCCAGCTGCTCTTGCCGTTGAGTGTCACTGTCGAGCGAAGTGAGTAACCCGTAGTAGGCCTCCAAACGGTCGATGGACGTCGCCTGCGATGCCGCGATCGCGTGGCGGAAGAACTGGGCGGCTTTCTGGTCCTCTTGCAGCGTCTGGAGAGCATCGCCCATGCAGTTCAAGAGCACTGGCAGCTGACCTCGTTCTTTAATCGCCTGTTCCGCCAGCAGAAGATTGCGACGGGCTTTCGCCGCCTTTCTCTTCAGGTCGTGCTCGCGCATCCCGCGGTGCAGCCGGTAGGGCAACCCATCGACGGTCAGTCCTGCTGCTTCCAGGGAGGCATCCAGGGTCTCTCGAACACGCCCCTCGAACCGCAGAGACGGATTGTTGGGAACTAGGCGAACGCGTGCAATTTGCTCCGCCGCGGCCGACGAAGACATGGCCGGCACACGGATCAGCAGCGCGTAGGCCTTGTCCGTGTCAGCATCCGCGCTGACGAACTCGCGAAAACTCTGCACCTCCGCCGGATCGAGTGTCTCACCCGCGTCAAGCCAAAGGATCCAGCGGCCGCGTAGATGCATTAGACAAGCATTGCGAGCTGCGGAAAAGTCGTCGCACCATGAGAACTCAAATACCTCAGCACCCAACTGTCTCGCCTGGCTGCAGCTGTCGTCCTCCGAACCAGTGTCCAGGACGACCACCTGATCGGCAAAGCCCTGCACGGACCGAATCGTCTCTTGAAGTGCCTCCGTGTCGTCGCGTGCGATGATGGCGACGCTCGTCGTTTCCTGTGACATCTGCTGGGCCCTCCGTGGCGAGAACTTCTGACCCGGCGCGTCAGCGGAACAAGTCGGAGCTGTTGCGCGGGCTATTCTCTTGGTTTTGAGACAAAGCCTGGTGTGAGCGGCAGAAGTTTACTCGTTCACGGCTCACACGAGTAGGGTAATTTCGTTCCCGTAAGGCCCATCAAGTGACACGGCGGACAGCGGTAACCATCGCGCGGTTACCGCGTCTCAGGTCGTGTATTCTGAGTTGAACCGGACGTATTCCACCGTCAAGTCGCTCGTCCAGAAGCGGACGCTAGCACTGCCTTCGGCGAAGTTCAGTTCAATTTGGACATCGCGGTGATCGCGCAAGGAGCGCGAAACTGCGGCTGCATCAAACGGCACCGGCTCACCGCCGCGGTACAAAAGCGTGCCGTTGATCGACAAGGTCATTTGATCCGGATCGAATGGAACACCGGCATAGCCGGTGGCTGAAACGATGCGCCCCCAGTTTGGATCAGCTCCGGCAACCCCTGTCTTGACCAGCGGGCTGTTGGCCACCGTGCTGGCGATCCGCCAGGCATCGTCGCGGCTCTTGCATCCCGTGACGTCAATCGTGATGCGATGAGTGGCCCCCTCCCCGTCTTCGGGTATCATCTTTGCAAGCGCAATACAGAGATCATCGACCACTTCCTGCAGCGGTTCTAGTTGGTCACCGGCGAGCGGAGGACCGCCTGCCTGGCCGCTTGCCAACAACAACACTGTATCGCTCGTGCTCATGTGACCTTCGACACTGATGCAGTTAAAACTACGGTCAACTGCATGTTGTAACAACGACTGGGCCACTCGTGGTGTCAACGGTGCGTCGGTCAAGACGACCGCTAACATCGTTGCCATCTGGGGCCCGATCATGCCAGCCCCTTTGGCCATGCCGCTGACCCGTACTCGCCGGCCAGCTAGATCAACTTCCCGGCTGACAATCTTGGCAAATTGATCCGTCGTCATCATGCCATGGGCCGCAGCAATCAAGGCCGCTTCATCGCCCCGCAGCTCACCAGCGGCCAAGCGAATACCCTCCGCGATCTGCTGCATGGGCAAGGTCTCGCCAATGATGCCTGTCGACATCACCAGCACCTGTGCGGGGTCCGAGTCACAAGTGTTGGCTGCCAACTCCGCCATGGCAAGCGCGTCTTCGCGGCCCTGCTTACCGGTGCACGCGTTGGCGTTTCCCGAGTTGATGACAACCGCCCGAATGCGATCGCTAGGAGTCTTCGAACGGTTCTGAGCAACTGCCGCAGCATGCACTACATTCTGAGTGTAAACGCCGGCCGCGACGGACGGCGCGTCGGCAACAATCAGGCTCAGATCCTTCTTCCCAGAATCCTTGATTCCGCACGAGACTCCGGCTAGCAGAAATCCTTGGGGCACATAGTGAACCATTGGACTAGAACAACCCCGCCGTCTCTTCGAAGCCAAACATCAGATTGAAATTCTGAACTGCCAGGCCGGAAGCGCCTTTGACCAGGTTGTCTGTGCATACGAGGACGACAATCCTGCCTTTGGTTTTGCGGATTGTCAGATCACAGAAGTTCGTTCCGGCTACGTCCTTGGTTGCAGGCAGGTGCTCGACAACCCGAACGAAAGGGCTATCGGCATAGAACTCTCGGTACAAGTCCAGCAGGGCCGCCTCGTCCTGCTCGCCTTCCGACTCGCCAGCCAGCGGTCGCGTGTAGATCGTGCAGAGGATGCCCCGATCCATCGGGACTAGGTGCGGTGTGAACACCACTTCCACAGCTTGGCCGCTATGGAGGCTCAGTATCTGTTCGATTTCGGGTGTGTGGCGATGCCTGCCGACTCCATAGGCAGCCAGACTCTCATTACATTCGGGGAACAGGGTCAGTAGCTTGGGCGTGCGGCCGGCTCCGGAGACGCCGCCCTTGGCATCGATAATGATCTCGCGAGGATCGATAAGCCGCTTTGCCAGGAGCGGCGCCAGCCCCAGAATCGACGTGCTAGAGTAGCAACCAGGATTGGCGATAAGGTCAGCTCCCTCAATTCGGTCACGAAAGATCTCTGGTAGTCCGTAAACGACTTCACCCAGCCTCTGCGGATCCGGGTGCCGGTTCCCGTACCACTCCTCGTACGTTGCGGCATCGCGCAGGCGATAGTCAGCGCTGAAGTCGATCACGCGTACAGCTCCCAGCATCTTGACGACTATCGCCGCCGATGCAGCGTGCGGAAGACAACAGAAGACACAGTCCGTGTTCGCTGCGACGACTTCTGGTGCGACGTTCTCCAGGCAAAGATCCAGCCGGCCGGTTAGTTGCGGATGAATCGTCGACACATGAGGCCGCTCGTCCTGCCGGCTCGTCAGTTTCGTGATCTCAACTTCCGGATGGCGCAGCAAGATCTTGATCAATTCCAGCGCGGTATAACCTGTTGCTCCGAGAATGCCGACGCGAACCATGTTGAATTCCTGACAAGTCCTGTATTTACACGACGCTCACAGGCGCCCACGGTGGCTCTGAAGTTGCGCGTTTCGGCTCAGTCGAAACCCGAAGCGTAAGCGAGGGAACAACTTGCATTGGTACACCAACTCCCCCTCGCTTACGCTTCGGGTTACGAAAGACGCGACGACTTCCACCGTGCTGGCAGGCCTGCGAAAACTCGCCGCACCTCGGCTCGTCATCCTATCACGGATGGGCTAACCTGCCATAGACGCCGTGCGTCGAACGCAAGCGGCGGGAACCAATCTGGGGCCGCTTTCGTGGCTGTTTCGCTTGTTGCGACACGCTCTAGCCCGGATTATTCATGAAGATCGTCGCGAGAGGTTGTAAGTACGTTCGTGGCAAGGAAGGCGAGCAATTCTTCCGCAGGCGTATTGAAGCAATACGTCGAGGGAGAATTGTGAAGCATGACGAAGCCACGGATGGACTTACGACCTCGCAGCAGATCGCTCATGAATAATTCGGGCTAGCCCACCTCCCGCAACACGTCGCAAAACTCGGCCAACACCAACCTCGTGGCTCCCCAAACGGAAGACCCCTCGACCACAATCTCAGGTGCGCGAAAGATGACGCCCCGCCGCTGAATTCTCCTAGTTCGGTATCGCTCTACGTCGAACAGGTCGACAAGGCTCGGCTCCAAGAGGTTCGCTACTTCGTCGGGGTTGGGGACGAAGGACGGACGAGCATCGGTCAAGGCAACACACGGGGTCACCAAGTAGTTGCTGGCGTAGACATAGATCTGCGAGAGCCGGCCGAGTATATCGGTTTGGGTGAGTTGGACACCCAGTTCTTCATGCAGTTCCCGCAGCGCGGCAGTTTCCGGTGTCTCGCCGGGCTCGATCTCGCCACCCGGCAAGCTCACCTGTCCTGAATGAGTCGACATCGTGTCGGGCCGATGCGTCAAGGGAAGATGCCAGGCTTCGTGGTGGCTATAGAGCAACACCAGCACAGCTGCACGGCGGGCGTTCCACTGCGGCGGGCCATCGTGCCGACCGTAACTCAACTCGGGCGCGTACTCGCAACGTGAAGCTACCCCGGGCAGCGGTCCACGTAACCGGCGTTCCAACCGGTGGCGAAATGAGTCGGTGAAGTTCATGGATTTGTCACTGGGCTACGTCTCCGTGCACAGACAACGTGCGATACCGCGTCAAGCTATGAACTGGTAATCCTCGGCTCGCAGGATGATACGATTGCGCGATTAAAATCGGGGGTTAACCCGAATTTATTCATGAGCGATCTGCTGCGAGGTCGTAAGTCCATCCGTGGCTTCGTCATGCTTCACAATTCTCCCTCGACGTATTGCTTCAATACGCCTGCGGAAGAATTGCTCGCCTTCCTTGCCACGAACGTACTTACAACCTCTCGCAACGATCTTCATGAATAATCCGGGGCAACACCCCGCGGCTGATTTTCTTTCTGTCGCACCGCGGTTCCGTCGAGTTCACCTTGGCCGGATGACGACTTGTCAACTACGGAACCAAGTACACCTCGTAGAGGCAGTCTTCGCCAGGAGGTGGAAACAATCGTGGAAAGCCGAGCGGCATCTTCGATCGTGTGCGATCCAACAACACATGATCGAAATCGTATCGCCGAGCCAAGTCCTGCAAGCCCGACTCTCCGTGCCCAACCAGGCCCTGCCAGACAAGCGATCGGGGGTAGATATCAGTCATCCGCCGCCACCACTCAACGATTCCTCGAGCGTCCTGCGGGACGTCCTTCCAATTCACCACTTCAGCTCGCTCGGCATACCATCGTAGCGACTGTTGGTAACGGGGTGTCAGCAACACGGCATCTGGCTGAGTGTTCTCGGCAATCCACGCGCAAACTCGCTGCCACTCCTGGTAGCGGTGTCGACGGCGTGCCAACGACTCGTCGGTCGGCATCGACTGAGCGACGGCGCGGGGGCGTGGATCGCGATATCTGTGCCAAACCAGTTGACCAAAGTCGACCGCGACCAAGACTACTGCCAGTGACGTCAAACCCAGTGCGACTCGCGGTCGAGACTGCATTTCTTCTCGCAAAAACACCACCGCGACAACCGTCGCTCCGAGTGGTAACATCACGTCCGACAAGCGGAACCAGTAGAACCGCAGTAGACTTGCCGCCCAATCGGGATGTCGAATCGTGACCAGCTCCAGTAGCAGTCCGCCGCAGGCAATCGCGACGGCGCCGAACACTAATCGCATCAAACGCTGCTGCGAGTCGTTCCAGCTCCTACTCCTCACGAGCCACACCGTGGCTGCTAATAGGACCGCGTGCCGCGCGATTAAATACGGTGAAAAGCGGTGGAGCAGCAGGTGATGCGGCAACCTCTCGAAAACATAGATCCTATTTGCCTGGCGCACGGTCTCCGCATCAACTTGCCAGTTCAACCACAAGGCAGGCAGCAGGCCCAGTAGCGAAAGCAGGAAACTGCACGCCAGCGCCGGTAGCATACTGGCCACATTGGGACGCTCACTTCGTGACCAGGCGTAGGCCAGCACCGCGGCCACCATCGCCCAGCCGCCCACCAGTACATGGAAGGCGGCGGCGAGACCGAGCAGCACCCAGACACGGTTCCACCGTGCTCGGACCAACGACTCCAAAGCCAGGATCACAAGCGCGTAAGCAAGTCCTTTGGCCTCAAACCCGCCGAGAATCCACTCACCCGCCATCTGCCCCCATCGCTGCAAGGTGACAAAGAGCGCTGCTGCTGCAACTGTCTCCAACGTGCGCCAACGGAGCGCCCGGCTCAACCTCTGCCAGGCCCACGCCAGCGCGAGCCAGGTCAGGATCCTGCCAAGCCAAGCAGTGGCTGTCAGAGAGAGCCATCGGGTCAACCAACCGAATAAACTGTAGAAGGCGCCGTGTGCCGCTGTCGAATCCAAGAAGGCATCGCCCGGACACCAGGTTGGGTCCCAATGATGGCGAGCCATCGACAGGTAGTGGACCTCGTTCACATCGGGCGGCGGTGATGCCGCGGCCACGAAGAACAAGGTGAAGATCAACGCCGTGTCGCGAACACAGCCATGACGCTCCGGCACCATGTGGCTAGGCTTTGTCTCAACTTATTGTTTTCCAGCGCCTTCGTTCGATCTGTCGTCACGGCCGAAGAACATCATATGTTGCCAGGGAAGCCGGTCGAACTCCTTGACGAGTTTGAAGCCGTTCGCAGGCAGTTCTTTCATGATCTGCCGCTTACTCATCTTGTGCAGCGGTCGGATGGGAACAGTGGGATCTTCCTCCCGGTACTCCAGCAGCACCACGACCCCCGTTTTGGAAAGAGAGTCCCTCATCGCCTTCAACATCCGCTCGGGATGCGTAAACTCGTGGTACACGTCGACGCACAAGATGATATCCACCTCACCGGCAGGCAGCTTGGGATCGATCACGGTACCGAGCACCGGTTCGACGTTGGTAACCTGCTGCTGTGCTGCTCGCTCCTTTAGCAGCGAGAGCATCTTGGGCTGAATGTCCACTCCCAGCACGCGGCCAGCCGGTCCCACCATTTTGGCCAGCTGCAATGCGTAGAATCCGTTTCCGCAACCCATGTCGCAAACAGTCATACCCGGTTTGACACCAAGGTTGGCCAACATCAACGAGCAGCGTTCTTCCTGCTCGCGCTCCGTGCGAATCAACCAGTCTGCTCCGTGGTAGCTCATCGTGCGGGCAATGCGGCGCCCCATGTAGACAGTCCGGGGCCGCGGCAGCGACTCGATCGCGCTCTCGTCCACCAGCGTCTGCTGGGCTGAGAGGTTGCTGGCCAGCAGCAGGACGACGCCGACACACTGAAACAGCAGTCGCAAGGCCATGACATCAATCCATGTGATGAACGTTCAGCCCCTCTACCTCAGTGTGACTCGCATTACGAGGCACTTCGAGTCAATTCGCGAAAACGCGAAGTTAGCTCACGCGTAACCACGCCAGGCTTTCCGTCGCCGATCGTACGATTGTCGACCTTGACCACCGGTACGATCTCAGCGGCGCTGCCAGTCAGAAAACATTCGTCGGCGATGTAGACGTCGTGCTTGGTCAGTGCCGCTTCGGCAACTGGCAACCCGGCTGCTTCGGCAAGCTCGATCACCGCATCGCGGGTGATGCCTTCCAAGATCCCAGCATCGACGGGAGGCGTCAGGAGTTCTCCGCCCGCAACCAAGAAGATGTTGTCCCCCGTACACTCGGCGATCTCGCCACGGTGGTTCAGCATCAGAGCTTCGACACATCCCGCCTGGAGCCCTTCCAGCTTCGCCAGGATGTTGTTCAGGTAGTTCAATGACTTGATGCGTGGATTGAGCGCCCCTGGATGATTGCGGGTCGTGCTGACGCTGACAATCTCAAGCCCGTTCTCGTAGAACTCTGGAGGATACAGACTGATCTTATCTGTGATGATAATCACCTGGGGGTCACTGGTCCGATTGGGATCCAACCCCAGCGAACCTGCACCGCGTGTGACGACCAAGCGGATGTAGCCATCCTGGATACCGTTCGTCTTTAAGGTGCTATTGACCGCCTGCGCCAGCTCATCGCGGCTGATGGGGATTTCCAGCCAAATCGCTTTGGCGGAGTTCCAGAGTCGAATTAAGTGCTGTTCCAGGCGAAAGACGCGACCGCCGTAGCTACGCATGCCTTCGAAAACACCGTCGCCGTAGAGCAGACCATGATCGTAGACGCTGATCTTCGCGTCGTCCTTGTCGTATAGCTCACCGTTAATATAAACCTTCGGCGACACGGGATATCTGCTACCTGACTCTCGGTTGGCGATGAATGATAGCTGGAGATCGACCTACGATCTCTTGCGCCCTCACGCAGCGACGCTCCGCACGCACCCTTCCGCCAACCGAACGACACGGTCTGCCTGGCAGGCAATGGCGTTATCATGCGTCACCATGACTATAGTGAGGTTCTGTTCAGCATTCAAGGAGCGCAGGATTGCCATAATCTCCTCGCCGTTTTGGCGGTCCAGGTTTCCCGTCGGTTCGTCGGCAAGCAGCAACTGTGGTTGGGCAATCAGTGCTCGCGCGATCGCGGCACGCTGCATCTCGCCACCAGACAGCTCGCGCGGCTTGTGTTGCATCCGATGCGTCAAACCAACTTGCGCCATGAGCATCTCGGCCCGTTCAGTATAGACCCGCTTGTGCCGACGATACGTGAAAGGACGTTCAGAAATCATCAGCGGCATCAACACGTTTTCGAGAGCGGTGAGCTCGGGTAGCAGGTGATAGAACTGAAAGACCATTCCGACCGACCGATTCCGATATCTGTCACGGTCAACGGCTGGCCGGTTGTCGATCCGTTGGCCCTGATAGTAGACCTCACCATCGTCCGGCAGGTCCAACATGCCCAGAACATGAAGCAACGTGCTCTTTCCCGAGCCACTTTGCCCGACAACGGAAACGAATTCACCCTCTTTCACGGCAAAGTCGACACCCAGCAACACTTGAATGTCGTGCTTGCCCTTCCGGTAGCTCTTCACCACGCGGCGTGCGGCGAGCAATTCCGCTGAACTGGAGTCAGAGCCCGCCGCGCTTCGCGACATCGGGAGCGTCGCACGAGAGCGGTCTCTCTTGGCGCCTATCGCAGCGAAATCGAAAGAGCCTTTCATGGTTCGTTCCTTTTTATGTAGCTGCGGCAATCTCACCGCAGGAGCTCCATACGGACTGATGCACGCAAAACCTCGCGAACAACATCGAGATCAGATCCTGACCCGGAAGTTCCGCGAACTACTCCCAACGAAGTGCTTCAACGGGATGTAGCCGTGCGGCTCGGAGCGCCGGTAAGACGCTTGCCAACACGGCAATCAACATCGCACCCAGCACCACCCAGGTAACGGTCACCGGGTCGATGCGAGTGGGGATGTCCTGAAAGTAATACACTGTTTCATCGAAGACCTTGCGGCCGGTCACCATCTCGACACCGGCCGCGACGCGGTTGATGTTGATCACAAAGATCAGCCCGAGCACCATACCGACACCGGATCCGACCGCGCCGAGCGACAACCCGTAGCCAAGAAAGATATTCATCACTCCTCGACTTGGCGCGCCGAGCGCCTTCAGAATGCCGATATCCCGCGTCTTCTCGACCACAATCATGAAAAACGTGGCCAGAATCCCGAACCCTGCTACGGCGATGATCAGGAACAGCAAGATGTTGAGAATCGTCGTTTCCAGCTGAACCGCGGACAGTAAGGGCCCCTGCAGGTCACGCCAAGTTTGAATGCGGAAGGGATGACCTTGGTCAGCCGGAAACCTCGCTCGCAGCTGATCGCGAACCGCCGCCAAGTCTGACCCTGGTTTAAGCTTGATCTGGATCGACGTCACCGCGGTGACACCCGTCATCGGGTCGATCATTCCCCGTAGATCCTGTAAGATGTCCAGCGGAACAAATGCGAATCCGGAGTCGTATTCGCTCATCTTGCTCTCGTACAGGTCGATCACGGTAAAGTACCGGTTGACCGGCCTGAGCGTATCGCCCACGTTGGGAAAGATGACCTCCACATCGTCACCCGGCTGGCAGAGGTAGTAGTCGTGGACCTCGCCCTCGGCGTTCCGGGCTCGAATGCTGCAGACCGCGATGCCCATCACGATCCCTGGATGCTGCTCTTTCATCGGGTCGAAGAGTTCCTGCTCTGTCTCCTGCCGAAACGGATCCGTTGGAACTGCTGGAGCGGTTGCGGGTTCCGCGGCCAGCCGGTCCGCTGGCCCGGCGGCTTGCGCACGCGCCGCGGCAGCTCGGCGATACTGTTCTTTCAGCTGCCGCTCGAATTCCACCTTGGCCCGCCGGTGCTGCCAACCCGCAGGTGGGAAGTCCTTTCGTCCGGGGGCGTATCCGCTCTCGCGGAGTAGGAAGCTTAGCTTCTGCTGGTTTTCAGGGTGGAGCAGAAACTGGGAGAAGTCGCTGACCTCGACATACGTTTCCCGATCGATGCCGATCAGGTTCAGCTGCCGCGTGTGGTACTGGCCGCGCACCGGTATACGGACCATTGCCGGCACGTGAACCACAGGAGTCATGCCCTCGACATGCTCGCCGATCGTCTCCCGAATCTGATCCATATACCCTTCCGGATCGGGAAACCCATCCAGACTGTGGCTCTCAAAGACAAGATCCGAGAGGATGCCGTGCAGCCGGTCGTGCATCTCTTGCGTGAATCCGGCCATCACGCTGTTGACGACAATCAAGGTCGCCACACCCAGCGTCACACTAATGATGGACGCCAACGCGATGTAACGAGTGCGGAGGTATCTCCAAGAGAGGAGCAGTTGGTACATGGCCAGTCCTTTGGCGTTGGCCGCAGCGTCCTGCCGCGGGTAAGTTCGAGACTCTTTCCAAATCCAGCTTAACCCGAATTATTCATGAGCGATCTGCTGCGAGGTCGTAAGTCCATCCGTGGCTTCGTCATGCTTCACAATTCTCCCTCGACGTATTGCTTCAATACGCCTGCGGGAGAATTGCTCGCCTTCCTTGCCACGAACGTACTTACAACCTCTCGCGACGATCTTCATGAATAATCCGGCTTAACCGCCCTCCGGTCGAAGCAAAGGAAACAAGATCACATCTCGGATGGTCTGAGAGTCGGTCAGCAACATCACAAGTCGGTCGATACCCAGGCCCAATCCACCCGCCGGCGGCATACCGTGTCGCAGGGCGCGGATGAAGTCACTGTCCATGCGAGCCATCGACTCCTCTTCAGGAAGTCCCGCTAGCTGCGTCTGAAATAGCTGTTCCTGCAGATCTGGGTCGTTCAACTCGGTGTAGGCGTTAGCAATCTCCATTCCCTGTACGAACAGCTCGAATCGCTCCGCGACAGCCGGCTGATCCGTCTTGCGTTTCGTCAACGGGCAGATGCTGGCCGGGTAGTCGACCACGAAGATCGGCCCGGTCAAGGCACCCTCGACCTCCTCTTCGAACACGAAGTTCTTCACCACGTCGGAGTGTTTACCGGCGACGTCGAACCCAAGCTGCTCGGCACGACCGGCGACCGCCGCTGTGTCGTCGGGATCGATGCGGGTCTGCTCGGCGAACAGCTCGTCGTAGGTTCTGCGAGCGAGCGGCGGTGTAAAGTCAATCTGGCCGTCCGCCCAAGGACGAACCAGTTGACCGTCGGTTGCCTCGATCGCCCCGACAATAAGACGCTCGGTCAGATCCATCATCGTTTCGTAGTTACCGAACGCCTGGTAAGCCTCGAGCATCGTGAACTCAGGATTGTGTCGCGGATCGATGCCCTCGTTGCGATAGACACGCCCCAGTTCGTAGACTCGCTCCATGCCGCCTACTAGCAGTCGCTTGAGGTGCAGCTCCAAGGCGATGCGCAGAAAAAGATCTATCCCCAACGCGTTGTGATGCGTCACAAACGGCCGGGCGGCAGCTCCGCCGGCGATGGAGTGCAGGGTGGGGCCTTCGATTTCGCAGTAGCCGCTGTCGGCCAGAGTACGACGGATCGCCTGCACGATCTTCGTACGCGCCAGAAACCGCGGTAGCACGCCGTCACCGTGGATCAGGTCGACGTAGCGCATCCGCTGCCGAAGTTCCGGATCGGTCATGCCGTGGTGCTTTTCCGGCGGGGGCTCGAGCGATTTCCCCAAGAAGTGCAGCTTCTCGGCGAAAATCGTCAACTCGCCCGTTTTCGTGCGGCGAAGAACCCCGTCCACTCCCAACAGATCACCCAAATCGCAGCAGGCAGACAGTTCCCAGTCTCGCTCGCCCACCTGCTTCTTTCCAACAAACAGCTGGATCGAGCCCGTCCAGTCCCGAATATCCAGAAAGCGCAGCTTGCCGGTGTCCCGCACCAACATGATCCGTCCCGCGGCCCGCACGGTGGGACCGACTAACTCGCCAGCGCCCTGCTCGGCGAGCCACCCGCGAAAGTCAATCTGGCCGCCCTCCAGCTCCGGCAGGTCCCGCGTGGTCCCGTCCTCCGCCCGAAAGACGATCTCGCTGGCTCGGCTGCGAATGTCGCCGATCCAAGAGCGATCGTCGAAACGGGAGCCCCACGGATCGACCCCCATGCCGACTAGTCTGCGCAGCTTCTCGCGGCGTGCCTTTTCATGCATGCCGAAGCTGTCTTCATCCGGCGGATTTGTCATCGCAGAAGTCGAGTGTATATATCGGTTTAGATATAGGGGCCGGCCGTTAAACTGCGAAAGCCGAGAATTCTAGTGGAAGGCGTGACTGGGTCAAGGCAGAAACGGGAGCTGCGAGTTCCTCACTGCCGCTTCATCTCGGTCTTCATCGTCAGATCCAATTCGCCAGGAATTTCCCCGGCCGGTCCGAGAAAGGTGATCGTTCCGCCGATGCGTACACTGTTTTCCTGAGTGACGATTCCACCCAGTTTTCGGTCAAAGAGGATCGTGCCGCCGGACTCTGTGACCGTCAAGTCACTCTCACTGATCTTCAATAGCGAATCGTCGTCGACGACATAGTCAACGTCCAGCACTCGCACGGTGATCTTATCGAATTCCTGGCCGGTGGCGTTCTTGACGGTTCCTTGGTATTCGTACTGTGTGTTGAATTCGAGGTGTTGTCCAGCCTCCAACCGCACGTCGGAACTTCGCTCCCAAGTATCCCCCGCCGCAACGGGTGTCGCCGGCAACAGGTCAACCTGGTTGTTGGCCTGCTCCTTCATGTATTCCTCGTCAAACTGCTTCGCGACAAGGCCTCGTATTCCTTCATCAAGTGCCTCGAGCGCCTCTTTCCCTCCCTCCACCGCAACAACTCGATTCGTCTTGTCGTGAACCATGGTCCAACTCGCGTCGGAGGTTGCCTTCAATATTTCCAGGAACATGTCGTACTGAGTTCCAGGTGGCGGCGCGTCGGGTTGTTTGGAATCGAATTCCAACTCCACTCCCCCGGGCATGACTAACGAAGCTTGCAAGCCCGTTATTTTTTGCTGCACTCGGATCGTCCCATCCGCCGCTCGCTTGCCGTTCACGAATTCAATGGTGCGTGTCTGCTTAGAGCCAGTTTCCATGTCTCTGACTTGACCTCCAACAGTGATCTTCAAGGTCTGTTGTGTATCGATCTTTACCACCACTGTTGACTTGGTGCCGTCGAGATACTTCTGCTGCAAGGTCACCTGAGCTCGGGCCGTGCTCGCAACGCCAACCAACAAGCAAAGGCTGAGTACCATGGTAGGTCGCATGCTGATCTCCTCTGTGTAGGGGAATAAAACGTCCAGACGTCTACCGTTGATGATCTCCACCGACTGCTTTTCGTCGAAAAGGCATCCGGATTGGGAACGTCCTCGAGAATACTAGCCGACCACCGATTTTCAGGCCTGAGATGGCGGAATCAGTGGTTGAACGACGCCCGAGATCTGAATTCTGTGGAGCCCTATTGTGTGCTACGATGAGGACTATGTCGACGGACCATACCCAGCATCAGTCGCAGACGGAGCTCGAGCGGGCCAAGGATCTCAGCCTCCGCGGCACCCGCCCACCGGTCGAACTGCCGGGCTACGAAACGGAACGATTGATCGGGCAGGGTGCCTTCGGGGAGGTTTGGGCTGGTCTCGACCGGAACACCGGTCGGCGAGTCGCTATCAAGTTCTACACGCAACGCTCGCGACTGGACTGGACGTTGCTGTCGCGTGAAGTGGAGAAGCTGGTCTTCCTCTCGGCCGACCGCTACGTCGTACAACTACTCGAAGTGGGTTGGGACTCCGACCCGCCGTATTACGTGATGGAGTATGTCGAGGGTGGCTCGCTCGAGGACTTGCTGAGAAATCAGGGGCCGCTGCCGGTCAGTCAAGCAGTGGAGATGTTCCGTGAGATTGCAACCGGATTGATGCACGCGCACGGAAAAGGCGTGCTGCACTGCGATTTGAAACCAGCCAACATCTTGCTTGATCAAGACCTGCGTCCGCGGCTGGCCGATTTCGGTCAATCTCGCCTGTCACACGAGCAATCACCCGCTCTGGGCACACTCTTCTATATGGCACCGGAACAGGCTGACTTAGAAGCAGTGCCCGACGCGCGTTGGGACGTTTATGCAATCGGCGCTATCCTGTTTTGCATGCTGACCGGAGCGGCTCCCTATCAGACCCCGGCGGTGATCGAACAACTCGACACGGCAGGCAGCCTTCCCGAACGGCTGTCGCTGTACCGGCGTTCGATCAGGCAGGCGACATCGCCAACCGCGCATCGCAAAGTGGCTGGCGTCGACCGGTCGCTGGCCGACATCATGGACCGCTGCCTCACGTTCGAACCTCAACGCCGGTTCGCCAACGTCCAGGCGGTGATGGACGCGTTAAATCGACGCGACGAAATCCGCGTGCGCAATCCACTCGTTTTTCTCGGATTCGTCGGTCCGGCTCTGTTGCTGTTCATCATGGCGCTCTTCGGGTTGCGGGGCTACGATCGCGCAATGGGTGACTCGCGACAACTCAGCGTCGAGCGAGCGCATGACATGAGTGAACTGACCGCCGTCTATGCGGCTAGATCGATTCGACGCGATATCCAGCGCTACTATGAGCTGATCCAAGATGAAGCCGAATCGCCGGAGCTGCATGCGAAGTTTGCGCCGATCGCATCTTCGGAGATCGTCGGCGAACTGAACGAACGAAATCGGCAGCAGGAACCGATCGAGGAATTGAGGGCAGCGTTCATAGATGACCCTGCTCGGGTGGAACTGGACAGCTACCTAAAGCAGCGTCTCACTGACTCGAACAACGACGAGCAGGATCTGAAAGTGGCCAGTCTCCTAGCAGTCGACACCCAGGGCCGGATGCTTGGCGTCGCCTACGACCACTCCTTAAGGAGCGGATCCATTGGATGGAATTTTGCCTACCGCACGTACTTCCACGGCGAATCCACTGATCTGGCCGCGGGTGTCGAAGCCAAACGGCAAATGTACGACGTCGAGCCGATAGCCAAGCCGCACTTCTCGGCGCCCTTTATCAGTACCACCAGCAAGGTATGGAAGGTCGCCATTTCCACACCAATATTCGAGCAAGGGGACCGCCAGGGCGACGTCGTGGGCGTTCTCGCGCTCACCATCGACCTAGGTACCTTTCCGTACCCTCTGGCCGTGTTGATCGACGGCCGGCAAGGCGTCGTGCTGCAGCATCCGCTGTTGCGAGAACACGGGGGCGTGACAGACGAGTATGCCGTTTCTAGGGAAATGCTCGATGCTCTGCGGTCAAGCGACAACGAGCTGCAATACCGTTACCAGGACCCGCTAGCGACTGCACCCGGCGGCAAGGCATATGAGGGTAATTGGATCGCAGCAGTCGCCCATGTCGAGTTCCCCAACGCCAAGTCGAAGAACGAAGAGATGATCGTACTGGTTCAACAGCGTTACGACGATGCGATCGAGCCTGTAAACGAGCTGGGGAGTACGCTCAAACGCGAAGGTCTGTGGGCACTCGGCGGTGTTGTCAGCGTAATCTTGGTGTTGTGGTACATCGTATTGCGGATGCTCAACGAGCCGCAGGCGGTACTGCAGCGGCGTGCAAACGGTGTCTCTCCACCTACCTCCAAGCAGTCGCCCACGACGTTGCAAGCAACCCGTCGCGTTTAGCCCGGATTATTGATGAAGATCGTCGCGAGAGGTTGTAAGTACGTTCGTGGCAAGGAAGGCGGGCAATTCTTCCGCAGGCGTATTGAAGCAATACGTCGAGGGAGAATTGTGAAGCATGACGAAGCCACGGATGGACTTACGGCCTCGCAGTAGATCGCTCATGAATAATTCGGGCTAGTGCCACTTTCAGGCTGACTTCAGCTCCGCCCGAACGGCTGCGGCAGTAGCTCCGTCAAGTCAGTCGTCGTTGTCAATCCGGTGTTGGCGTCCACCAATAAGATCGGCAACGAGGTTGCGAATTCTGACAGCACTTGGCGGCACGCCCCGCACGGTGAAGCGCCGCCGGGGGAGGCGATCGCCAACAGCTCGAAGTGCTGCTCGCCGGAAGACAACGCGGCGAATATGGCCACCCGCTCCGCACAGATCGTCAATCCATACGATGCATTCTCGATGTTGCAGCCACTGAACACCTTACCACTCGCAGTGCTCAGCGCTGCACCCACGGAGAAATTCGAATACGGGGCGTACGCGCGGACGGCTGCTGAGATTGCTGCCTCGATCAGCTCCTGTCGTGATGCGGAAGGCATAGAGACTCCTAACCTATACAGCGCTCTAATATCAAAGGTGACCGCTCTGGCGGCGAGTCGCCGAGTTGGACTGCGTCTTCGAGATAGTGTTCGATGCGTGGATGGTCTGGAGGATGAGCGAAAACTCTTATCAGGAGCTGGCCCGGCTGAACCAAATCCCCCAACCGCACACACATCTCGATGCCCACCTGGTGATCGATCGCATCCCCGACCGTCTTGCGTCCACCGCCCATCTCGATGATCGCTCGACCAAGACGCTCGGTGTCCACAGCGACAACCCGTGCCCGACCGGTCTGCGCAGATCGCCCGTTCCGGGGCGCGTGGTCGGGGCCTTGTCAGATCACCTCCTTGAGCAGCCACCATCCTCTCGAAACGCTCATGGGCCTTCCCTGAGCCAAGCTGCTGCTGCAAACCGCTCGAGCGCCGCCTCCGGCGTGCCGACACGTCCGGTCGATAGCAATAACTGACTGGCAAGCTCCAAAGTCAGATCGCGTAAGTCGCTCGGGCCGCCGCCCCGCAACGTATCTAGCGCCTCGTCAACTTCAACCGTATTGCCGATCATCCTGCCCAGCGGCTGGTTCATGTCGGTCAGCAATGCGCTCGTGGGTACTCCCATTTGGTTGCCCGTCGCCACCAAAGACCGAGCGAGTTCGCGGCCTTGTGCCAGCGACTTCATGAAAGCACCGTTGCCAACTTTGACGTCGAGCACCAAGGCATCTAGTCCCTCCGCCAGTTTCTTGCTCATGATGCTGGCGGTGATCAGAGGAATGGAACTGACAGTAGCTGTCACGTCGCGGAGCGCGTACAGTTTGCGGTCGGCCGGAGCGATCTCCGGCGTAGCCCCGGTGATCACGCAGCCGACTTCCCGGGTCGTTGCTCCAATCTGCTCGATCGACAAATCGGTACGGAAGCCCGGAATTGCTTCCAGCTTGTCCAACGTGCCGGCCCGTAGGTCCTAAGCCGCGCCCCGAAATCATGGGCACCCATAGCTCGCAACATGCCAGCAGCGGGGCGAGTATCAACGAGACCTTGTCGCCAATCCCTCCGGTGGAGTGTTTGTCGACAACAGGATGCGGAGCCGATGGCCACTGAAGTTGTTGGCCTGAGTCGAGCATCGCGCGGGTGAGCGCGGCGGTCTCCTCGGCCGACATCCCGCGGCAGTAGACCGCCATCGCCCAGGCGGCCACCTGATAGTCGGGTAGATCGCCATCGGTTGTGCCCCGCACCAGGAACTCAATCTCGGCGTCGCTGAGCGGTTGACCATCACGTTTCTTGGCGATCAAGGAGACGGCGGTATGGCCCATCAGAACCCTCACCACAGCCTTGCGTAACGGACAACGGATGGCCCCTACCGGCAGGGGCTACCGATGCCGGTTCCACCACATCGCCAACGGCGACGCAGCCAAGGAAAAACTAGGCGCCGCGGCGAGCAGCAGTAAGATCACGGCCAGCAGCGGCTCCTCGACCAGCTGCGGCCAAATGGGCTTCTCTGAAAGGTGCGAGATGATCCCGACCAGGAATCCCAGAGCAGCGACAGTGACGAGCTGGGCTAGCAAACAGCGTTTTACACTGATCAAGCCGAGCCGTACAGCAGCGATGTACACGAATGCCACGGCCGCCAGGGCGATGATCGCCGCACACCACCAACTCGCCCACATCACGGGTCCTCCGACGCCTGATGGTAAGAGACTGACACAGAACGGTGTCCAAAACGGGAACACGAAAACGAGCAGCAGGATGGCCATCAGCAGCCAGCTGCGCAACAAGAAAAGCGAAGCCGCCACGCTGCTTTATGCTCCAGACGGCGAGCAGGCCGCCGGCCAGTGTGACGATGTAGGCCTGGACCAACTCCTCGGACCCGAACAGGGGACCTGCGTGCGACGGAATCCGCTTGCCAAACACGGCCAGCAAGAGAGTGGCTAAGGTCATAGCGACAAACCACACCACGCATGCCAAAACGACGCTCTTGGCAAGGTTGATCAAGAGCCCATCTGCCAGGCGCGTGTCGTCCTGCGGCCGTGTCGCTTTGAAAACCGCCACGTCGAAACGCTGTCCGCAGCAGCCAAGATAGGCGCCCACCAAAAAGCTGCTCATCAACATCAGGCTCGAGCATCCGTAAATAACCTGCGCCGCCTGGCCTCCGTTGATCGGGGCCCAGCAACACGAGCATGGTGGTACCCACTCCGCCCACACCGGCAATCGCCGGCATGATCCAGCCCTTTTCCCACCATTCACGCCACAGTTCGGCTCTCAGCGGCGTCGCGTGAACGAACGCCCGTCACCCGCTCTCGCTCGAACCAAGCACGCAGCCAGTCCCACAAGGCCGCCGGCAACGGGCGCTCGCCGCGCCGCAAACGGTTCGCGGACTGCAGGCAGTAGGCGACGCCGAGGACCCCCGCAACCACCATGAATCCGGACTCGATAGTAGAAAGCCCCGGCCAAGAGTCAGGCGCATCGGCAGAGCCAGCCCTGTAGGCCATCCAGCTGATTTCAGCCATGACGAGTATCGTGGCGCCGAGGATCACCAGCCCACTACGCAGAGGATTCTTCTCCCTAATATTGGCAGCACCGGCATAGCACCAATAAAAATCACTGCTGCCACCAGGCTGATCGCCAAACGGGCCAGTCTGTGTGAAACACCATGTTGACAGCCGTGATCGTCAACCAGAAGGACACAGCACCAACACAATTCCGTTAAGCACCATCCAACAGGTGTAGTAGTGCGACGTCACCGGCAAGACATAGCGATGTTGTGGTCACCCGCGCCCATAAAGACGCAGTAGACGAACACGGGCGTGGTGCAGGCTAGCAGAGGAAAAGTGAAGCCCTTGCAATTCGCCAGGGTGTATCCCCGTCGCGGCAAAACTGCTCAACAGCGCGGAGGCTAGGCCAATGACGGTTGCCGCGCAGAGCATCGTAGGAGGGACGGCCCGACGCCAGAATTCCCAAGTTAGTGCTATTGCCGATGATGCATGGTGCTTTCCTCGTTTTCTTCCCCCGATCGTAGCCGAACTCGCCAGAGTGTAGCCGAACTCGCCAGAGTTTGGCGGACTGCGATTTCGTCCAAACTCTGGCGAGTTCGCTACCGTTTTCTTCCCCTCACCCTAGCCCTCTCCTGCAAGGCGGGAGAGGGGACAAGGTGTGGAACCGCAATTCGTCCAAACTCTGGCGAGTTCGGCTACACAAAGCACTAAGGCGTCCCCGCGCCCTGAGTTCCGTTATTGTTCGCCAGCCGCCGCTCGCGCGATGAACACCTCTTCTAGAGAAGCTTTTCCCTGGTCCACCACGGCTGCACCCGCTCGCTCGGCGGCCGTTTTGCAGCTGATCACGCTGGCCGTCCGCAGACAAACGTCCACTCCCTTCCCTCTCCCCGCGTCGACAGCGCGCCCGGCAATTCCGGCGGCGTATTTAAGGTCTCGGCAAAACGAACCGTGATACGGTGGTGGTCACCCAACACGCTGTCCATCGAATCACAGAGCACCTTGCGGCCCTGATGTAGCATCGCTACCCAGTCCGCCACTCGCTCGACCTCCTCCAAGAGGTGCGAAGAGAAGACGACCGTCCTTCCCTCATCTGACACCGTCCGAATGATGGCACAGAGAATGTCTTTGCGTACGATCGGGTCTAGCCCCGATGACGGCTCGTCCAGCACCAGCAGCTCTGGGCGATGAGCCAACGCAACCAACAGCCCCGCGCGGGCTCGCTGGCCGCGCGACAGTTTGCGGATCCGCTGCTGGGGAGCCAGCTCGAACATTTCCCGCAGCTGCTCCGCGTATTTCATGTCCCAGTTGGGATAAAATGCCTGACTGTAACTCATCAGCTCGGCAACCCGCATCCAGTCGGGCATGTCGCGTTCCTCGGAAAGGTAGCCGATTCGAACCAGCACCCCTGCCGGATCCTGCACCGGGTCCAAGCCAAAAACCGAAAACCGTTCCGGTCTGTGACTTCAGCAATCCCAGCAGGTGCTTGATCAGCGTGGTCTTTTCCGGCGCCGTTCTCTCCAACTAACCCGAATACACTGCCTCGCGGGTCCTGTAGCGACACTCCGCGGAGGCGCTTCAACCCCGCCGAACTGCCTGGACAAGTCGCTAACCTCGATCACCGAGTCTGTCATGTCAGCTCCTCCTTCGCCGCTACCGGCGCGGTGTTAACCCAGTTTCCGATCGCGTTCTCGTACCAACTTGATGAGCGCCTCTAGATCGACGTCCAAGTGCCTCGCCTCGGCCAACAGCTGGTCAACCCGATCCTGCAAGATGCGGTTCTGTTCGCGCCGGGCCAGCGGCGAGGCTCCGTTGGCAACGAATACACCGGCCCCTCTTCGCGACACCACAACGCCTTCTCCCTCGAGCTCACGGTAGGCGCGGGCAACCGTGTTCGGATTGACCAGCAGCTGCTCGGCGAGCTTGCGGACCGGCGGCAAACGTTCGCCCACCTCGAGCCTGCCCGCTGCCACCAAGTACTTAATCTGATTGACGACCTGGCAATAGATCGGCACACCATCGGCCGCAGATACCCGGATCTGCACGGTTCTTTCTCCTCACTGCGCGGTAGGCCCACAGCTGAACAGCTCGTTGGCCGCTCCCAGCCACCTCCCAAGTTTCTTGTTGTGTTCATATTGTATTAATACATTAATACAATTGTCAAGGACCTTTCTTGTAGCCGAATTCGGCAGAGTTTGAATCCGCCAAACTCTGGCGAGTTCGGCTACGACTCTGGTGAGTTCGGCTACGCTGCAAATCAGCCGCTGGGCGTTAGCCCACGGTTCCTCAGCGAAACCGGCGCGCAGCGTCCGGCGAGGCTCCCCCTCACCGGCCCTTCGGGCCGACTCTCCCCGAGGGGAGAGTGAAGAAAGATGAAGTCTCGCTTCATGATTGAAACAAACTGCGGACTTCGGCTTCACCCTCCCGCTCGCGGGAGGGTCGGACGCGTAGCGTCCGGGGAGGGATGCCCGGGAGTAATCGCCCCCGCCAAACTCTGGCGAGTTCGGCTACGATCGGATAGCAGCGAATCGTCAGGGAAAAGTCCTTAACGGTGTAGCCCACTCTGTCAGCAGTCCTTCTTGGGTCGACATGCGCGCGGTACGATCGAATGGTTCAAACCGTGGCTGATGCGCGGTACGGTCACAAAAACAGATGTTCTACGGCTCCCAAAAAACTTGTCCAGCGAGCTGGGTATTCTCCATGCCAACGCGACAAGAGCTCCTTACTGCGGCAACCACTCATGTGGCGTCCGGGTGATCCGGTGCTGAGAAAAGTGATCCGCCGGGTGGGCCCGTGTGAGCTGCGGAGGCGGAGAAACCACTTTGCCATGCTGGTGTACTCGATTGTCTCCCAGCAGATCTCCACCGCCGCCGCACGGACGATTCGAGGGCGTCTGTTGGAACTGCTTGCACCAGGACCGGTAAACGCTGAGAGTCTAGCCAAGCTACGGCCGGGCGCAACTACGAAGAGCCGGCTTGTCGCGGCAAAAGGCAGCCTACCTACTCGATCTGGCAAGAAGGACCCGTTCCGGGGAGTTGCGCTTCGACCGGCTCTCGCGGATGAGCGACGAGCGGGTCATCGAAGAACTGACTCAGGTGAAAGGTGTCGGTCGTTGGACAGCCGAAATGCTGCTTATCTTTTCGCTGGGTAGGCTCGACATTCTGCCATGTGACGACCTGGGTGTGCGTAAGGCGATTCAACAGTTGTACGATCTGGCAGACCTGCCGGATCGCAATCAGTGTGAGGCAATCGGTCAGCCGTGGCGGCCGTATGCGAGCGTGGCCAGCTGGTACTGTTGGCGGAGCCTCGAGCTGTAGCGTAAGTTCTGATGTTGCGGCCTTTCAGCTCAATCGGAAGCGCGAAGCGTCAGCGAGGGGGAGTCGGTGTACCAACGCAAGTCATTCCCTCGCTTACGCTTCGGGTTCCGAAATACCCGGCGAAGTCGCCTGCTTTCACCTTCCATATGACGAAAAGCGCAACATCAAAAGGCATGAGCGACGGCGTTCACTCTAGCTCGTGCACGCTGATGAAGCCGTCGCCATCCGTGTCGAGTTTCATGAATTGGTTCGTCGAACCGACAAACTCACGCACGCTGACCTCCAGATCCGCGTTGGCATCCATCCCACGAAACCAACTGGGGCGCCTCGCCTGCAGCACGGCGAACGGTGGAGGAACCGTGAACAGCAGATCATCTGTTTGTGGATTGCCGCGCACAAACCCGACCACCATGCTGCCGGGAAGCTCGTGCGACTGCAGACGACCGTCCTGATTGCGATCCAGCTGCTCGAGTCGGCTAGGAACGCGTCGAATCTCGCGGGCGTTCAGGCGACCGTCTCCATCGACATCGAGTGCGGCGAAAGCGGCGTCCCGCCGATCTGCGGCGCGGGCGCGGACCTGTCCGCGATACGCTGCCTGACGCAACTCCGAGAACGCAGCCAGCTCCTTCGCATACAGTTGCCCGTCGCCATCCAAGTCGATCACCTCAAACGGGGCAGGAATTCCGAACGGGCCCGTGGGGAATTCTTCCTCGCTGAGATAGCCGTTGCCATCGGAGTCGAACCTGCTCACTTGCGCCTCGCTGGCCTGCCGGGCGTTACTCAAAGCTGGGTCTTCGTTCACAAAAAAACTCAACCTCGACATCTTGAAACTCGATCGAGACACGTTGAGGATAACTGTGTGTTGACTGCACCTTCGACTCGATCTCTGGGGACACTTCGGTCAACTCGATCGCCAGGCCGTTCGACTCGCCAGTTTCGGACGATTCGTCCGAAGCACTAGTACCGAACGAGACGTCGAGCAGCAGGTGGAAAGGTACATCCTGCAGCCGGCGCACCTCGGCAACGCTGAGGGACTCGTCGCGGTCGGCGTCCAATCTCTGAAATAGCTCAGGCACAGCCGGCCAGTCATCCGGGCCAACCACGTCGCCATACGCGTAAAGTTCCGACAGCACGTATTCGACCGACTGCCAATTGGTGCTGGCTGATACCTGAACGGCGGTGTCAGGTTCGTTCTTCCGGCGCCGGTTGGACATCCGCCGGGGCATCTGCTGGGTCTGGTCGATTTGAATCTCCGAGGGCAACAAGAGCTGGTCGTCGTTCGCATCGTACTTCAGCAACCTCGCGGGCGCCTCGGCGCGTTCCGCCTTGGTAATCGCACCGTCTCGATCGACGTCCAACAACCTCCTGATCGGTGACTTGATCCGGTTGTCAGAACGGAACTCGTTGGAACTGCGCAACGAGAACGCACGGGCCCGTCCCACATTCCTGGTCAGGAAACGGGGCAGCTCGCCGCGGTCGACAACCCCGTCTCGATTGGTATCGTACATGCGCACGAGCTGAGCCCGATCCTCATCGCTATCGACCTCTAGGTTTCCAAACTGGCCATACTGAAACCGTTCGCTATTGGCGATTTCCGCCCAGGTCGGTGTCCCATCTTGATCTTCGTCGGCGGTCGCCAGCGCTTGGTCGACAAGCCGCTGCATGATCACCTCATAGGACTCGCCGTTGATCTGGAGACGGACGTCGATCACCAGCGGCCCGCTGGTTGCCAACAAGAGAAAACGCTCCCGAGCCAGCTCCGGCGACGCCGACCCCTCGTCACTCGCAGCCACTTCAACTTCCTCTTGATCCGCAGTGGACGGTGAACCGGAAGACTGTGCGTCAGCGGGCTGCTGATCCTGAGCTGGCTCAGTCGCCGAGTCATCGTCCGTGTCGGCGGCCGCCAAGGCCGTCGGCTCCTCGCCCGAGTCCGCCGGGGAAGCTTCGCCGTCCGCCACTTCCGGCTGCTCGCCAACATTTGCCGGCGGCTCGGAAATCGACGTCTCCGCTGCGGCTTCAGGATCTTCCTGCGAAGTTGTTCGCAGCTCCTGCGTCTCGACAGAGGTACGGCGTTGGCAGCCGCAGTGGGCAAGAACGGACACCGCCAGCAGGCAGGCGATCATACTCGCTGGCCACATGGCATCACTGAGCCTACTCATCGTGTTGCTCTCCAATCACTACCGCAGCCGTTCATCGCTGGCGCGACGGGGCAAGCTCGATAGTTGTCAAGTCGGTCAACAACGGGCCCAAGCAAATCGGTACCGATCAGAATCAGTGATTCAACTGGAACTCGGCACTGTTCAACACGGCCCAAAGCAGATCGCTCAGGGCGTGAGCACGTTGTCCGCGAGCCCCTCCTTCCGCCACGTACTGAACGAATCCAGTCCGCTCTTCGTCGCTGGGAAGTCGGGCCAGAGTAACCAGTAGCAAATTCTCCACACGATCGTCATCAGTCATCCATGGAGCGTCGAGGGCCCGCAGTAATCCCGAGCGCTCAACATCCGTCACCGCCGCCGTTTCAGACCCGTTCAGCATCGTCAAAGCCTGTAGCACTCCCGCTTCAAACTCGGTGGCATTCGTACCGCGCATCTGCATCTTAGCCACGAAAGTGAACCGTCGCTGGTCGAAGCTGCCAAGGGGAGTAGGGAGAAGAGACGCTTCACCGGCCTCTGACCGCAGGAGGACCCGGCCCAAACTATCGTAGAGCTGCTCCGCCGTCATCGTCTTGACCGCCATGCTGGCAAACAGATCGCCCGCTCGCGGGCGTTCGTCGGCCACAGCGCTGCTTAGTTGGTAGGCGTCCGTGTTAGCAAGCACCCGCAGCAGAGTTCGCATGTCAAAACCGTTGGTGACAAAAAAATCGACCAGCTCGTCCATCACCTCCGGATGGCTAGGTGGGTTGTGCTTACCAATATCGTCAACAGGCTCGACAAGTCCACGGCCGAACAACTGCGCCCAGACGCGGTTTACCGCCGCCCTCGGTAGGTACGGGTTGTCGCGCGACGCCATCCAAATAGCAAGCTGCACTCGCCGACTCCCACCATCATCAGGATCGGCTTGCCGCCCGGCCGGATACTTTGGCAGCACAACTGTCTCCGTATCCGGTAGCGTCACGTCGCCGTCATCCAGGTCGACGAGCCCCGTTTGGCCTGGAACGTTCATAGCTCCCGAACGATCGAGTTGTGCAAAGAACGCGGCGTACCCCCAAAAGTCCTGTTGGGTCCAATGGTCGAAAGGATGGTCATGACACTCGGCGCACTCGATCTGCAGACCTAAGAAGATCCTTGATGTGCTGGCGGCCAGTTTCTTCGGTTCCAATTCCAGCGACGTATAGTAAAGCGCTGGGCCGGTGGCTCCGCCGCCGGTGGCTACCAAGAAGTCGGAGACAAACCTGTCGTAACGAACGTTGGCGGCGAACTGGCGGCGCAACCAGTTTTGCACGCCCGCGACGCTTTGTAGTTGTTGAAGGTCTGAGCTCCCAGGCAGCATGATCTGCCGCCAGCTGTTCGCCATGTGCGTCGCGTGACGAGGTGAATCCAACAGTCGGTCGATCAGCACCGCGCGCTTGTCGGGGTTCTCGTCTTGCAAAAACGCTCGCACATCTGAGACGTGTGGCACCACACCTACCAAGTCCAAGTGAATCCGCCGCACGAATTCGCTGTCGCTCGATCGGGGGGCCGGAGTCACACCTTCCTCTTGCCAACGAGCTGCCAAGAGTGCGTCGACCCGAGCGGCCATCAACTGTTCTGATTCCGCCGCCCGCACCGGACCGGTCCACAGCAAGAAACAGCCGTGGGCCGCCAGCAGCCCGAGAACCATTCGACACATGGCGCGATCCTCCGCGAAGCTAAGGAGAGACGAACACAGCTGAAGTGGTGCCAGCCGCGTGCCCGCTTCTCAGACAGCCGAACCAGCTCCGCCCTTAATTCTACGGAGCAAATGGACCTAGGCCAAACGGATCTCACCCCAGGGCTGCAACCTACCAAAGCCGGGAGCGGTCAGATCTCGTTTCTCCCTGGGTCCGGCGACCTTGGCCGCAGCGAGCGATCTCGCGCGAGCGGATCGGGGCAAACTGGACAGCTTTTGACGGGAACTTTCTCCCGCTCCTGCTCCTGCGTCCTGCTCCTGCTCCGAAACCACCAGGTCTGCCAAGACTGCCCATCCGCGTGATCGGCTGCGACATCTTCCTCCCACCGCCGACAATGGACTGGTCTATGACTCACCCTTCGAGAGATTCCGTATCAACCGTGTCAGAAGATTAACCACGCTGTGGAGTTTCTCCTTCCCAGCCACGACGCGGTTTCTGTCAACCCGCTGCTTCGCTACCAGGACATCGAGACAACTCGCACATTCAAGCGCTGAGCCGCGTGCAACCTCGAAGAACTTCTTCCGGTCCCTTCTCGACCACTTTCCATTGCCTTCCGCAATGTTGTTGGGGATGCTTGATGATGCCTCGTCCAAGTGACGCTTTGCCGAGGTAGCTCTACCCCGGCAGCTCTCCAGAAGAATCTCAGACCACGCAACAAACTCGATAGCCACTTGATAGACCTCGAGTTTCTCGTGGTCGAAATAGCGTTTCATTCCCCTGCCCCTTATCCCGGATTATTCATGAAGATCGTGGCGAGAGGTTGTAAGTACGTTCGTGGCAAGGAAGGCGAGCAATTCTCCCGCAGGCGTATTGAAGCGATACGTCGAGGGAGAATTGTGAAGCATGACGAAGCCACGGATGGACTTACGACCTCGCAGCAAATCGCTCATGAATAATTCGGGTTATGCATGCTGCCGATCGCTCCTGGTGCAAGTATACGCAGCTCGTCGTCTGGGTACAGGAGCAGGAGCAGGAGATAGGAGCAGGACGCAGGGGAGCAGGAGTGACGGGAACTTTCTCACTTCAGCAGCTGGTCGATGGCCAAGAGCGTCTCGCCCAGCGGGGCACGCACCGAAAGCACGGCGGACGTATCTAAAGGGGTTGGTTCACGGTTCATAATCACGAGCCGTCCCCCCCCTTGGCAGGACAGCAGCGGCAGCCCTGCCGCAGGATGGACGACCAACGAAGAGCCCATTGCCAAGAACAGATCGGCCTGGGCACTCAGCCGGCCGGCCGCTTCGATCACCTGGTCGTCTAGCGACTGGCCAAAAGAAATGGTCGCATGTTTGGTGATCCCGCCACACGCGGGGCAGGGAGGTGGTTCGTCGGTGGAGACAAACTTGGCCACCATTTCGCCGGCGTCGTACCGCGCCCGGCATGTCAGACAGGTCACCCATCTTGCCGTGCCATGCAGCTCGAACACCTTCTGGCTGCCCGCGGCTTGGTGGAGGCCGTCGATGTTCTGAGTAATGACCGCCTCGAGCAAACCGGCCGCCTCCCAGCTGGCCAACACCTTGTGGCCGTCGTTCGGCCGGGCTGAGGCAAAGTCGTGGTGGGCCTTGGCCTTCTGACGCCAGTACTCGTGCCGTGACTGGGCGCTGGCGAGGAAGTCGTCGAAATAGACCGGCTTGGTCTGGGTCCAAACCCCTCCTGGCGAACGAAAATCCGGAATTCCGCTTTCCGTGCTGATCCCCGCCCCCGTAAAGGCAACAACACGACTCGCGGTTTGCAGCCAGCAGGCGATCTGTTGCAGCGGGTCGTCCATGTCGTGGGGTTTGGGGGGAACGAACTGGCAGGTGTCGGCGTCAAACGGATAACCAAGAATTCGCCGTCTTTCGGCCGTATGACCACGAAGCCTGGCTCAGCGACCCAACGTATCGAACATGCCGGTTGTGTCAAATTCAGAGGTGGCAACGGTGCGTTGCATTACGTCGTTAATTCGGCCTGGTGAAAGGAGATAAGTGAGAAAACGACTTGGCCGCCGGATGACAGTATTTCGACGCCTGCCTATTCTGAAAGTTGGTATTTGTGGAGAACCTCTCCTGGGACAGAGATATTTTGGGACTGAGCTATGAAGTATTTTCCTCGCCGTGAAAGGCGCCGTCGCCGTGCCAAACAGTGGGACGGGGTATTCCAACGGGGCGTTTCTGGCAATCGATTCGAACGGTTGGAGCCGCGGCTGATGCTGCATGGCGACAACGGTCCACACGACCATCCTCCCGAATACGATCCGAATTCGAACTTCACAATCCATGCCGACCTCTCGATCTATGTCGAATCGGCAATGGTCACCATTCCGGCGGGCGTGGGACAAGGGATCGAGACCAACGATACGACCGGTCGAATCGAGTTCAGCCCGGGTCCCCAGAACGACTTCGTGACGCTCGGCGATTTCTTCGACAGCTGGCAGCAAGCCCCGCAAGCCGGCAGTCCGTCGACCATCGTTCTCAGCGACACGCAGCTGTTCGACAACGTCGTGGATCAGCAAAACTCGCTGCAGATGTTCGTGAATGGCTTCAAGCTGGAAGATGATTTCGCGGACTATCAAGTGCACGACGAAGACGACATCGTCTTGGTCTATGGGTCAAACCCGGTTATCACGATCGTGACCAATCTGGAGGAGATTCTTCCCACAACTGTCAACAACCAGCCGGTACGCGGCAGGTTGCCGGTCGAGCTGCGTGCCGATGCGGCGCCGGGAACGGTCAACAACTTTCTGAACTACTCAAACGATGGCGACTACGACAACGCCTTCTTCCATCGCTACGTGCAGGATTTTGTGATTCAAGGGGGTGGCTTTTCTACGCCTAGCGATACTTTCACCAGCGTTGCTCAGTTCGGCAGTATTCCAACCGACCCACCGATACAAAACGAGTTTCAGATTTCCAATACGCCGCTGACCATCGCGATGGCAAAACTCGGGGGCAATCCCGACAGCGCCACCAATCAGTGGTTTATCAACCTTGGTGACAACTCTTCCAATCTGGACAACCAGAACGGAGGTTTCACGGTCTTCGGCAACGTGCTGGAGCCGTCGATTCTCAACACGGTCACCGGTCTCACAACAACAAATGAAGGTGGCGCCTACACAGACCTACCGCTGGGAGAGGCTTCTCAGCTGGTTGTGATCGAGACGATCGAAGGGACCGGCACGGTTAGCGGCGTCGTCTATGACGACTTAAACGAGAACGGTCTGCAGGACCAAGGAGAACAAGGTCTCGAGAACATCACGGTCTATAGCGATGCCAACGGCAACGACCAGCTCGACGCAGGCGAGCTGTCCGCGATCACTGCTACGGATGGAAGCTATTCCTTCGAAGTACCCGGAGGTCAGCAGCACACGATCAGACAGGTCCCCACGGCCCCATACACTCCGACATCGCCCGGCGGGACGGGAGAATATTCGATAGTCGTCGACATCGCGAGCGAGGTTGTTGGACGGGATTTTGGGAACTCTCAGCTCACGGAGCCGACTGCCATCGATTTGCTCCCGGAGTCGGACAGTGGTTCAAACAACAGCGACAACCTAACCAACTTCAACAATAGCTCGCTGGCGCGCGCACCTTCGTTCAGCGTCGCTGGGGTCAGTGCCGGCGAAACGGTTCGGCTCCGAGTCGACGGTGTCATTGTTAGTGAACAGTCGGCTGCGGCGGGTGGTGTTGTCCAGCTGGACGGTGTTAACGTCATTAATGACGGCGAGCACACGGTGACGGCGACTAGGGTCACCAACGGTATCGAGAGCGCGGGCGTTTCGTTGACAATGACCGTCGACAGCGCTGCCCCGGTCTTCAGCTCGCAACCGCCGGCTACCGCCACGGTAGATGAGATCTACACTTACGACGCAGAGACGGATGAAGAGGGAAACAGCGGTTTCTCCTACTCCTTGAACGACGCGCAGACCGGTACACCGGTCAGTCCAGCTCTCGGCATCGTGATCGACTCCCTCAGCGGAGCTGTCACCTGGACTCCCAGTGTGTCACAACTGGGTGATCACGCGTTTGTGATTACCGCCACGGATGCGGCGGGGAACACCGAGGTTCAGCCACTGGACATCAACGTCTCCCGTGTGGACGTCGTGCGGCTGCGACTGGAAGTCGTCGACGCAGCCGGGAACTCCACAACGTCTGTGAACGTCGGCGACTCCTTTCAGCTGCGTGCGTTCGTCCAGGATCTGCGCGACACTCCAGACGGGGTGTTTTCAGCGTATGCAGACATTACGTTCGATCCTGATTTGGTCACCGCGACCGACATCACACATGGAGAAAGCTACGGGCAAGGCGGAGTTCCCAACAAGCTGATCACGCCACCCCAAACCATCAATGATGTCTTGACCTCGCCGGGACTCCTCGACGAGGTGGGCTCATTTGCTGCTTCGATCGCACCGCTGGGACCAACCGAACGGCTGCTCTTCACGGTCGACCTGGACGCCATCGCTTCGGGTTCCTTTTCCTTCATGTCCGATCCGGCCGACGTGACCGCTGTGCATGAAGTGGGGCTGTACAACCAAGACGGGGCGATCCCGAACGATCAAATCGAGTTCGGGTCCACCACGCTGATGGTGTTGGCCAATTTCGTGACGCTCAATCCGGAGATCGGACCGGACGAAGACTCAGCCGGCACGACGCTGCAGATCGCTGAGCTCGCTGAATTCAATCCGGGGTTCAGTGGTGACTTGACCATCACATCGGTCGAGCAACCCAGCAACGGCCAGGTGACGGTAGCCGCGGACGGCAAGAGTCTGACCTATGTGCCGGTTCCTGACTTCTTCGGGCTGGATCCATTCGAGTACACGGTTACCGACGGCACGGACTCAGGCAAGGGCACTGTGGAAGTTGCCGTGCAACCAGTCAACGATCCCCCCGTAGCAGTCGACGACACCTATCAAGATTCGCTCAACGGCGCGGCGTTTGTCATTGTTGAGGATACGCCGAACAACTTCCTGCCTGTCCTGAACAACGACTTGCACGATCCGGATGACCCAAACACCGAGGAACTCTTTGTCAACGGCTTTCCGGCGACAAGTGCACAGGGTGGTACGCTCGGACTTACCTCCAACGGCCGCGGAATCAGCTATACGCCGCCGGCTGACTTCCGCGGAGAAGACACCTTCACCTACACGGCACGCGACGATCGAGGTGGGGTCAGCGGTGAAGCGACAGTAACGCTCAACGTCATCGAGTTCAATGATCCGCCCACCGCCGTCAACGATACCGCTACGGTTGCCGAAGACAGTGCGGAAACGATCATTGATGTCCTAGCAAATGACACCACAGCACCTGACGAAGGAGAAGTGCTGACGGTGACGGAGGTTTCCGCGGCAACGAACGGCGGTGCTGTTCGGATCACGAACAACATGATCGGGTATACGCCAGCCAGCGATTTCGCGGGTGAAGATACCTTTACGTACACCATCAGCGACGGAAACGGCGGTACCGCGGTGGGCACCGTGACCGTGACGGTCACCAATGTCAATGATCCACCTTCGGCCAACGACGATAGCGGCCCCTCTTTCCGCGTGACCCAGAACACGACCGGCAACACGCTGGACGTTCTGGCTAACGACTCGGCGCTGCCGGATACGGGTGAAACGCTGACGGTGACGTCGGTCGACAACGTCCCTACTGGGTCCACGATCACCATCGCCCCCGACGGAAGTTCGGTGCTGTTCACACCACCGACTGACTTCTTGGGTTCCCAAACGTTCTCGTACACCATCAGCGACGGAAACGGTCTGACAGATTCAGCCACGGTTACAGTCAACGTTGTGGAGTTTGTGCCCGGCAGTTTGGCTGGATTCGTTTATATCGATGCTGACAATGACGGGGTCAAGGAACCGGGAGAACGCGGCCTCGAGGGAGTCACCATCACCTTGACCG
Source organism: Pirellulaceae bacterium (assembly GCA_965223305.1). GTDB lineage: Bacteria > Planctomycetota > Planctomycetia > Pirellulales > Pirellulaceae > CBDCWT01. The sequence continues at coordinate 139,757 of CBDCWT010000088.1, forward strand.
GCACAGACACCTTCGGTGAAGTGAACCGGACGGAAGTCACTGACGTCAACGGCTTCTACAACTTCGAGAACTTGGCGCCCGGCAACTACATCTTGCGAGAAACGCAGCCGGACGAGAACATCGACAACGACGGCGTTCCCGTGGTGGACGGCATTGACGCGATCGGTTCTCAAGGGGGAGTCCTGAGCAGCAATGACGAGTTCACGCTCACCTTGGAGGAAGGTGTCGACGGTACAAGCAACAACTTTGGCGAAGTGAAGGGCCGTCGCCTGACAGGTGGTGTCTTCTACAACGAAGGACTCCCCCATCGTTTTGGCAACATCGAAGTAAACCTCTTCCGTGAGTCCAACGCGGGTGGTCCGGCCTTCTTGAGCGGAACGACCGGAGCTGACGGACAATTCGAGTTCGACGGACTGTCACCCGACGCTTACAGCATTGTGAGCGAGCAGCCGGAATTCTTGTTGCAGTCCGTCGACACACTGTCGGCGACGATCGACGACGTCGATAGCATCGAAAACAACTTCACGACTGCCTCCCGGTTGGCCTCGACACTTTCGTACCGGGATTTCGCAGCCTTCCGAGCCAACAGCGCCGCGCACGCCGCGGTACGGCCAGGTAGTGCGCAGGAATGGTACGCGCTCGACTCGGGCTGGGAAGACGTCACTGACGTCAACGTAAGCCTGACGGCAAGCGGGACGGCTGTGATGCTGGAGGTGACCGATACGGCCGGCAGCACCGATGTCGCCGAGCTACCAACCAGCCATCCGAAGGTCCATGTTCTCTCCAGCCAGCCAGATGGGCTGAGCCTCATTCGACTCGATGGCGATCTGGCCAGCTTCGAAGCGATACTCCAGCCCGCCGACACGACCTCGGCAGGTGGGGAAGGAGAGAGCCCACAGGCCCTCTCCCTGGACGCTCCCGCCGAACTGTCGGCGCTGAATCCTCCAGCAGAGGGTGAAGCACCGCCACTGGAAGCCGTTGAATCCGACGGTGATGCCCTGTTAGGCACGCCGCTCTTGCTGGCGGACAACTCGACGACAGGTGGAATCACCTCGGTCGGTACGATCGAGGTCGCGGAGCTGATTCATCAACAGGCAGTCGACGCCGTCCATGCGAATGAAGGCAGCACTCAACCTGAGGAACTCGCCGAGCCACTGATCAGCGATGCGATCGCGGAAGACGACGACTTGCTGCAAGCCGTGGACGACGCCGTCGCTCAATTGATCGCCGAGTGATCGGCTAACCGGCCAGCCGAGTCTTGCGATGGTCGCCTTTCTGTGATGACGTTACTCCCGTGTAGGCGCTCGGGAGGGCGAGGCTCCTGCCGAGCCGCAGTACATCGGAGTGACATGATCGTCACGCTGGAAAACCGTGGGCTAACCCGAATTATTCATGAGCGATCTGCTGCGAGGTCGTAAGTCCATCCGTGGCTTCGTCATGCTTCACAATTCTCCCTCGACGTATTGCTTCAATACGCCTGCGGAAGAAATTGCTCGCCTTCCTTGCCACGAACGTACTTACAACCTCTCGCGACGATCTTCATGAATAATCCGGGCTAACGCCCAGCGGCTGATTTTGTGTTACGGTCCCTGGCCATCTTGCAGGCGCTCGGGAGGGCGAGGCTCCTGCCGAGCCACCGTACATCGGAGTGACGTGATCGTCACGCTGGAAAACCGTGGGCTAACGCCCAGCGGCTGATTTTGTGTTACGGTCCCTGGCCATCTTGTAAGCGCTCGGGAGGGCGAGGCTCCTGCCGAGCCGCTTGCCAGCGCATCCGTGCATTCACTCCCTCTCTTGGCGGACGGCTCACGGAGTGAGCCTGCTACTTTGAAGCAGGAGTTTCTGTCGCCATTTTTCTGTCAGCAGCCGCGGAATAAGAGCAGTCCCAGGAAGCAAACGAGCAGTCCAATGATCAGGACCCAGAATCCGGGCGAGTCGTCGCCGGCATAGTTAGGTTCAGGCATCAGATTCAGCCGATGGTTCTTGGTGGGGAATCAGTTCAAAAGGAACGAGGCGCAGAGCGGGCGCTCGTCGAGTATCCACGAATCGATCTGGTGTCGCTTCGAGTGCCCTCGCCGCATCCACCAACTGTGCCAGGGACAGGCCCATCAACGACGGAGCGCCGCAGCGCTCAGCCGTGAGCTCCAACAGAGTTCTGCATCTTTTTGCATGGCGCGCCACCCCTTGCGGACGGCCTTCACGCGCTTTGACCAGAGCCGCAGCAAGCTTGATGAGCGCCTTCAGGAAATCCGCCAGTAGTCCTTGCCGGCCGAGGCTGTGCCAGATCGCCTCCCAGCACTCGTGAGCTTCCCAGTAATAACCGTGGTTGAAGAGATCGCAGCCGTACAAATAGACCCGGCAGTGCCACCACCGGTGTGGATCCATTGGCGAGTCCACCGGTGTAGCGCAGCCGTGCCCGTCGGGATCGCTCACCGGATGCGGGAACATTCCCGGCACGTATGAGTACGGCGGCAGGGGATGGTCGACAAGTCGCATCAGTGATGCTGCGAACCGAGGTCGTCGATTGGCATGGTTCGGCATCGCCGGAATGGAAACCGCCGAGACCTTCCACGCGCGGTACCCTGGTGACCGTCCGCCGAACCGAATGTACACTCTATCAATTGAACCGTAGAACCAATAGCCGGTCCAGCATAGGCCATTTGGCTGACGGAGGCAGCATGCCAGCAGCGAAGCGGATCGTCATTACGGGTGTCAGCCGGGGTCTAGGTGCGGCGTTGACCGACGAGTTTACTAGCGCCGGGCACGTCGTCATGGGGTGCGTTCGTAGCCATGACGCAGCCACCGAGCTGGGGCAGCGCTATGGGATGCCGCATCGATTTGATGTGGTAGATGTCCGAGACGCGGGACAGGTTGCCAAGTGGGCCGCCGAGGTACTCGCCACGGGTCCGGCACCTGATTTGGTGCTGAACAACGCAGCGATTATCAACCCCAACGCCAGTCTCTGGGAGGTCGACCCGGTTGGCTTCTCGGAGATCGTCGACGTCAACGTGAAAGGCGCGTTCCACGTCATTCGATTTTTTGTCCCGGCAATGATCGAACGCGGCCAGGGTGTCATCGTGAACTTCAGTTCGGGATGGGGTAGATCGACCTCACCTCAAGTCGCTCCGTATTGCGCCACTAAGTGGTCTATCGAAGGGATGACCAGAGCCTTGGCGGACGAGCTTCCCTTCGGATTAGCCGCCATTCCGCTGAACCCCGGTGTGATCCACACCGAGATGCTGGAGAGCTGCTTTGGCAGCGGCGCGGCAGCATATCCGTCTCCACAACAGTGGGCGCAGAAGGCCGCGCCGTTCCTACTGGAGCTCGGGCCAAACGACAACGGTGACCCGCTTACCGCGCCGGCATAAAACAACTTCTGACCACTTTATGCATCCGGCAGCTCTTCACGAAAGCGATCTGTTGGCTGCCTGTAGCATGCGGCGCAAGCGGAGGAGTGGCCCCGGCGGCCAGCATCGCAACAAGGTTGAAACAGCAGTCGTCTTCACTCATCTGGCCAGCGGGATTCGCGGTGAGGCCAGCGAGCGGCGCAGCCCGGCCCAAAACCGCCAAAAAGCGCTGCACCGCTTGCGGGTCAACCTGGCACTCGGCATCCGGCACACCGCAGATGCACTCAACCCCGTTTGGCAACAACATCTCCGCGCAGGCAAAATCCACCTCCGCGGAGATCACCACAACTTCCCTACGATCTTAGCCGACGCATTAGACGTGATTTTCGCCGAGCGCCTTGATGTTCGGCGCGCGTCGGAACGACTCGGCTGTACGCCCTCGCAGCTGGTGAAACTGCTACAGATGGAACCCCGTGGATTACAGCTGGTCAACCAGCAGCGGGAGCAGGCCGGTCTGCACTGCCTCCGCTGAGCCCCTCGCCGAAACGACTGCCTTTGACTAGGATGAGGAGCTACGCCATTAAAGGACTCCCCGACCTTCCGCCGCTATCCGATCGTAACCGAACTCACCAGAGCCGTAACCGAACTCGCCAGAGCCGTAACCGAACTCGCCAGAGCCGTAACCGAACTCGCCAGAGTGTAGCCGAACTCGCCAGAGTGTAGCCGAACTCGCCAGAGTTTGGCAAACTGCCGATTCGTCCAAGTTCCGCCGAATTCGGCTACAAGAAATCGGCGTTGGATCAGGACACTGTATCAACCTTTTCGCAGAACCTCTGCCCCGCGTGAATCACCTCGATGGGATCTCTACCGGTCGTTCAGCCGACCTCGCGTTCAACGGCAGCGCCCAGCCGGGGTTGTTACGCCTTCGTCAGCCTAGGCTGCCCCAAAAACCTGGTCGACAGCGAACGAATGCTCGGCCTGTTGGAGGTCGATGGGTATCGACTGACCGAGGACCCAGACGGGGCTGACTTTGTTATCGTCAACACATGTGGGTTTGTCGAACAGGCGCGGGACGAGTCATTAGCAGTCATTGACGAGATGCTAGCGCTGAAACGTCGTGGCCGGCTGCGAGGCGTCATCGTCTCGGGCTGCCTGGCGGAACGACAACGGCAGTCGCTGTTGGACGATCGGCCGGAAATCGACGCCCTGATTGGTGTCTTTGGCCGCGAGCAAGTGGCCCAGGTTGCTGAGCGGCTGCTGGACGGAATTAGCGAACAGCGACTCGTCTTTCAGCCGGCTCCTATTCGGCCGCTCGCCGACCAAGACCGCTTGCGCATCACACCCAAGCACTTCTCGTACTTGAAGATCTCAGAAGGTTGTGACCGACTCTGTACTTTCTGTGCCATTCCAGGGATGCGCGGCAAGCACGCTACCAAACCGATCGAAGACGTGCTGGCTGAAGCCATACAGCTGGCCCAGGCAGGCGTACGCGAGTTGATTATCGTTGCCCAGGACACGACCTACTACGGCATCGACCTGTACGGCGAACCACGCCTTGCTGAGCTGCTCAGGCGGCTGGATGAGATCGACCAGTTTGATTGGATCCGGTTGATGTACTTTTACCCGATGTATATTTCCGACGAGTTGATCGAGACGATCGGATCGAGCGCGCGGATCCTGCCGTATCTCGACATGCCGCTGCAACACATCAACGACCGCATGCTCCGCCGCATGTCACGGCGGGTCACGCGCTCCGAAACCGAGTCCCTGCTCGCCCGTCTCCGATCTGGCATCCCCTCCCTGACGCTACGGACGACCTTCATTACAGGATTCCCCGGTGAAACCGCCGATGAATTTGACGAACTCGCTGGTTTCGTAGCCCAGCAGGCGTTCGACCATGTTGGCGTGTTTACTTACTCTCACGAAGAGGGTACGCCGGCCGCCAAATTGTCGGGACAACTATCCGAATCGGTTAAGAACGAACGTCGCAATCAGTTGATGGAGGTTCAGCAGCCAATCGCTTTCGCGCGGAATGAAGCGCGTGTGGGGAGCCAAGTCGACGTCATCCTGGACGACAGTGTGGTGGGAGAAGACAACGTATGGTACGGTCGTACGCATTCCGAGGCACCTGACGTAGACAGTTTGATCTACGTGACCGGGGACCGATTTCGTCTCTCTGCGGGGGCAATCGTTCCCTGCGAGGTTGTTGCCGCTCAGGCATACGATTTGGTCGGTGTTGCCGTGGGGCCACCAAGGTGAAGTCAACGACACTTTGCACGTGAGACTGCAACATGGCCGGCACGGCCCAACAATCGGGTCCCCCAAAGCTGTTTAACGTTCCCAACCAGCTGACGGCCGCCCGATTCGCGCTCGCGATCGTGGTGTTTGTTCTCATTCCCTTGCATTTCTATTTCGCAGCACTGATTGTCTTTGTCATCGCTGCGTCGACCGATTGGATCGACGGTTATTGGGCGCGTCGATTCAACCAGGTAACGCAACTTGGCCGCATCTTCGATCCGTTTGTCGACAAGATCATCATCTGCGGGACGTTCATCTTGCTGGGCGCTGAGCCTGGCTCTGGAATTGCAGCTTGGATGGCAGTTGTCGTGGTCGGGCGGGAGATGTTGGTGACTGCCTTACGGTCATTCATCGAACAACGGGGGGGCGATTTCTCGGCCAGCTTCTCCGGAAAACTCAAGATGTTGCTGCAATGCGCTGCGGTCGTGGCGAGCCTACTGACACTGATGTATGCTCCATCGTCACCGTCTTGGTTACCAATAGTCCTGGTGCTGACTGTGTGGCTCGCAATCCTCTCGACCATTCAATCGGGCCTCTCTTACCTGGTCGCAGCGGCAACTTATTTTCGGGAATGACTCTGTCCTTCGATGCAGCAACTCCTGCTATTGCTGTTGGCCGCGCTCGCGACGGGAACAATCTGGGCTTGGTCTCATGTCACTCGGCGGATACGCAGCCGTCAACCACTTTGGTCGAGTGAGGCTCAGGATCACGCGGGACACGGCTTCATCGATCTGCTGTTGACGTTCATGCTCTGGGCCGGTGGCCAGGTTGCAGCCGGACGGGTTGTGGCGCGTCTGCACGGCATCACCGAGCCAACCACGCTTGGCGAGCTGCCTCTCGAGGCCCAGGGGGCGATCCTATTGGGCAGCTCGTTGGCCACTGGGTTGGCTTTGCTGGCGTCGATTGCCTGGATTGGTCGTGGATGGACTTCCAATTCCTGCTGGGTTGCGTGGACGACCAGCAACTGGACTGCGGACGTTCGCGCCGGGTCGATTGCCTTCCTGCTGTTTGCACCCCTGGTGTATGGAATCCAGCTCATTCTGTCGCTGTGGTTCAAGACCAGGCATCCATTAATCGAGTTGGTCGAAGAACAGCCGCCGATGCCGTTCTTGCTGCTGGCGGGCCTTTCGGCCCTGGTCGTGGCACCGATCGCCGAAGAGTACTTCTTTCGCCATCTGCTGCAGGGATGGCTGCAGCGCGTGGCACGCTACCGGCGGCTAGATGAATCGCTACTGTTCGCCGCCCGCCGCGCACAGGAATCAGGTCCGCCGGATACAGCTCTCCTCGACGGGCGTGAAGACGATCTTGGTGAACGGCCCGATCTGCCAAATGGCACAGCCCATCAAGAAAATCCGTATACCGCACCTACTGGTGCCTCGAGTCGGGTAGCAGCTGCAGGGACGATGGAAATCAGCCCCTATCCGAGCTGGCCGGTGTTTGTCAGCGCAACGCTGTTCGCGCTAGTTCACTATTCGCACGGTCCGGCGCCAATTCCGTTGTTTCTGTTTGCTGTTGGATTGGGCTATCTGTATCAACGAACCAACCGGCTGCTGCCCTGTATTGTCATGCATTTGCTGCTCAACGCCTGCTCGTTGGTGATGCTGGTACTCACAACGAACCTTCCTTAGCCCGGATTATTCATGAAGATCGTGGCGAGAGGTTGTAAGTACGTTCGTGGCAAGGAAGGCGAGCAATTCTTCCGCAGGCGTATTGAAGCAATACGTCGAGGGAGAATTGTGAAGCATGACGAAGCCACGGATGGACTTACGACCTCGCAGCAGATCGCTCATGAATAATTCGGGTTAGATCTGCTAGCTGGATTCTGTGCTTGCTGGTTCGGCCAAAAGTCTGTAAGGAACCCGGCACATTCCCGTCATCCAGGAAGCGGATACACGGTCATTCGTTGTGCGGTGCCAGTCCGCCACAACCCGTCGGCTCCAGGAAGGTGGAACCTTTTTAGCAAGAGTCCAGGAAAGGAAACAGCATGTTCAACAAGCTCCGCCCGTTGCTCGCCGCCGTTTGCACTGCGCTCCCGCTCGCGTGCTCAGCGACCAGCGCGCCCGCCGGTCCTCAAGTGGTCGTGGGGCAAGTCGTGCCAACTGGCCAGCATGTCTCGATGGAGCAAGTCGACCATGATCTCTGGGATGTACTGCTCGACCGCTACGTTGACGAGTTCGGCCGAGTCGACTATCGCCGTTGGAAAAGTTCGTCGGCTGATACTGCGGCGCTTGACCGGTATCTCAACGAGTTATCCCGAGCCGATGCCGCTCTACGCACGAGTCGGGAGGCGAGGCTGGCATTCTGGATCAACGCATACAATGCGGTCACAATTCGAGGCATTCTGCGCGAGTATCCAACCTCTAGTATCCGCAATCACACTGCAAGGCTTTACGGTTACAACATCTGGCACGACCTGTTGCTGGTCGTTGGCCGCAACAAGATCTCGCTCTACGACATCGAACATGAGGTCCTCCGCACGAGCGGCGAACCGAGGATTCACTTCGCGATTGTCTGCGCTTCGCACAGCTGTCCTCGACTGCGGAACGAGGCCTACCGGCCGCAGACACTGGAACAACAGCTGAGTGCGAATACGCGAGAGTTTTTCGCCAACCAAGAGATGTTCCGTTACGCGGGCGGAACGTTCTATCTGTCGCCGATACTCAAATGGTACTCGCGCGACTTCGGAAAGAACCGAGCTGAGCTGCTGCAATACATCGCAGCTTACTTGCCAGATCGTGCCGCTCGAGAAGCTGCTGCAAACGGTGCGGGGAAGGTCGCCTACCTCGGATACGACTGGGGTCTGAACGATCAACAAACCGCCCGCTGAAGCCGCCGCCAGCGGCCGGGATGCCCGCGCTACGGCGCGTCTCCAGCGTTTGCGAAGCTAACGCTTCACGTCGCCTTCGTTGGATCCGCTACCTTGTGCCTGCAGGATCTCCCACAACTTCCCGGCCGGACGCAAAAGAGCCGTGACTCCGCTAAGCGGTGCCACGGCTCTGAGGTCTTCTAAGTTGCTTGCCGATGGATCACTACTTGATGATCTTGGCAACGTCAGCGAGGACGGCCTTCACATTCACGTCCTTCGCGGATGCGAAAGCATGATTCGCGCGAACCGTACCGTTACCTGCGAGGATCACGGTAACTTCCGCTTTTGGATTGATGCCGTAGTTTTCGGGGCCGTTCTCGAACTCGTTGGGGACGACCACGGGCACGCTCTTCGCCTTGCTCGCCTTGGCAAACTTCTCGGCGTCGGCGGACAGCGATTTCTTGTCAGTGCCAAGTAGGCTGACGAAGGCGCTCAGATCCTTGTCGGAGTGCTTCTTGATTGCCGCGTCGATACCGGAAACGAGTTTGGCAACGTCGGCACTCGATGAACGCGTGAATACCATCACCTGCGGCTTGGAGCCGTACTTGCAACGATAGCAAAGATTGTCGCCAAGCTTGACGCCGTCGTCCTCAGCACCAGCGGCCTTGGTGACGTAAAAAGCTCCGATCGACTTTCCGGGCTGTAACCCGCTCTTGATTTCCCCAGCGTTAGCAACCGCAGCTGCCGCAACGACAGCGACCAGAGCCAGACTCATGAGCGTTCTCATGAAATTCTCCTTCGATAATGGAACAGATTAACCGTGACACAAGTGGGGCAGAAACTTGCAAGCGCTGAGACGGCTTGCACGGTCGCTGGTGCAGGCGCAACTTGAACACTGGGATCGCGTTGAATTCGAGTTCAAGGCAAGCGAGCCTAGGTGGGGGTCCTACCATCCTTAGATTGCAGCAGCAACGGCACTCATTCTAAGTACGACCTGCGGTCTGTCAAGGAACGACTGCCTCAAGATGCGGTGATTGACCCAAGAAAGCGGAGCGCACCGGCGCGACGACTTCCCCTTTGTGAGCTGCTTCACACAGACCTCCGCGCGGTGGACATTTTGCTCAGCTGCATTCCCCGGAGCTCAGTTTGGCAAGCGGACATGGCGAGATCACGACGTCGGATTCTGAGTTGTCGGTGGGGGCAAAGTGTGAGTTTTGAAGTCGCGCTTTTCACCGTGTGGAGGGTGAAAGCGGGAATTCGGCGCGTTTTCGGTACCCGAAGCGTTAGCGAGGGGAGTTAGTGTACCAACGTAGGTAACTCCCTCGCTTACGCTTCAGGTTCCGATTGAGGCGAAATGCGCAACATCAAAAAGCGTCAGCGAGGCGGAGGTAATGTACCATCGCAAGTTGCTCCCTCGCTTACGCTTCGGGTTATGATTGAGTCCGGTGCCAACCGCGTAGCAAAAGGCAAGGCTAACGGCAAAACGGGTCGAAGATGCATAGTGAATCGTCCTTCAATCCAGGAACCCACGACGAGCTAGAGACGGGTAACCGCTACTTCCTGGCGCTGCTGGTGGCCGCCGTAACTCTTGTTTACGCTCCCGTTTCAGTCAGCATGTTCGCCTACGGGGATGACTTCGCGATTTTCTTCGACGACTCTTCTGAAATCGAAGAGTTCTTGTCGGCAGGAAGACCGGGGCTGGTGATCGCCGACCTGACAGTCCACCGGGCGGTCCGCAGGATCGAACACCTGCGCCTGCTGCGTGCTGTCTCGATTTGCGGTGCCGTGCTGCTGGCAGCGATTTACTATCTACTTGCCCGCCGTTGGTTCCACCTCCCCGCTTGTCTGTGCCTGTCGGTCTCGCTGATGATGCTGCCGTCGATTCAAGAGTACGTGGCGGCTGCCCATAACTGGACATTCACGACCATCGCGGCTGCTAGCACCCTCGCCGCCTGGACGGCGCAGCATGCCTTCTCGGCCATTTCCTCGAGATACGCTAGATGGCTCGCCGTGCTAGCGGCGTTCGTCTTGATGGCAGGCGCCTTGCTGACATATCAACCCGCAGCGATGTGGTACTGGCCCGCCACGTTGTTTTTTATCTTGGACGAGCGGTTCCTCGACTCTGCCGACTACCGACGTGCGACCCTCAAGACGATCATCAGCGGGCTAATTTTTGTTGCCATCGCTTTTGTCGCCATGAAGGTAGTGCTGCATTGGTCTCAGGTGACGCTACAAGGCCGCGGCCAGCTAATGACCGATCCGTTGTCCAAGCTGTACTGGTTCGCCCGCATGCAGTTGACGCAGGGCCTCAACCTGTGGCAGATCTACAGCGGCAACAAATCCCTGATGTTGGCGACGGCGGCATTTACTGGAGGCCTGATTGGCGCCGCCTACGTATGGGAAATACGGCGCCAACTGCGCTCGACCCAGCGGGTCTCGAGGTGGCAAATTGCCCTGCAGGCTGGATCGCTGGTGGTAGTGGTGCTAGCGAGCCATTGCCACTGGCTCGCCGTTGTGAACATGACTCAAAACTATCGTGTCGCCGGCGCTTTGTGTGCGTCCGTCTTGGTCCTGTTCATGTGGTCACTCCGACAGCTCGTTTCGGCCATCTTGCCTTCGACGATGCATAAACTCGTACTGCTGACCTTGCTTGCGGCGATTACGGTCATCTCGATGGTCAAGTGTCAGAGCAATCTCCATCGCTATTTCATCGATCCATACAACACAGCCTACCGCTACGTCCTTGCTTCTTTGCGCTCCGAGCTGACACCGAGTTGCACTCACATTCACCTGATCCGGCAGCAGCGGGAAGATGGGCTGGTAACCGAGGAGCTGACTCAGCCCTTTGGCTGGCCGTTCAGCATGTGGACAACAGAGGGCTTGGTCGAACTCGCACTGCGAGACGCAGGGGTGCCCCACCAAGTTCAAGAAATCAGCTCCGGCGAAAAGGAAGATCCGGTCCCGGCCACGCCCGAGATCGTGGTCATCGACATGGCAAAGCTGGTGCAATTTCGCTTGGCGAGTGAGTGAGTGTGGTTCACATCAGCCGAGCCGCGTTAGCGGCCCGGTTTGAATCACAATTGTCGCCAGCGGGCAGCACGAGAGGTTAACCCGGATTATTCATGAAGATCGTCGCGAGAGGTTGTAAGTACGTTCGTGGCAAGGAAGGCGAGCAGTTCTTCCGCAGGCGTATTGCAGCAATACGTCGAGGGAGAATTGTGAAGCATGACGAAGCCACGGATGGACTTACGACCTCGCAGCAGATCGCTCATGAATAATTCGGGTTAAGGGGTTGTAGCCGAATTCGCCAGAATTTGGACGAGGACAGTAGGCCGGAACAAGCGGCGGGAATGATGCTCGTTGCTGGCACGACATGACCGCCGCGCCGTTCCGGCGGCACCGAGTTCATTACGTTTGGCGTCGAGCGCTCGCCAGTTTGTGCCGGAACAGCGCGGCCGGGAAATCGTACGCTGACGGAGGCTGTTTTGCGCCGCTTGTTCCGGCCTACTCCTGGTTCCCGCCGCTCGTGAACGACAAGACCTCGACGAGCCCTTTTTCGCCGGAAACAAACCGACGTCTTTCGTAGAACGCAGTATCCACCGGAGGAAGATCCGCATCGCTCGAATCAAGGACGATCCACGGTAGCGACTCGAAAAAAAGGATGCTGTCGTCAAGTTCGGGTGACTCGGCCCGTTCCTCTGCCAGCGCAAACCACTGCAACCCGGCCGGGATCGACACTCGTCGACCGCTGAATGGGCCCCCGATACACATCAGCTTTTCACGACGTTCCACTGTATTCATGCGACCGATACCCGCTGCGAAAGCCAGTCGGCGGGCAACTACTCGGGACGATCGATCAATGGTGCCTGCTTATCCGCGTGGGGAAGTTCATCCGGGATCACCCGCACGGGCGTGGTCAACCGCAGTGGTACGGGAGCACCGACGTCAAATTCGAGTTGGACAAAATAGGCGGTCCAACCTTTCTCGGGCTTTCCAACTTTCGCTAGGTACTGGCCGTTGTCATCTGCCTTTAGCGAAGCGCTCTGATAAGCACGGCCGATCGTGTCCACGCGAAAATCACGTGCGTCGGGATTCGTGGCTTTCCATAGCAGGACCCGCTTCGGCGGGGTCTGCGTAGCGATGCGGATTGCATTCGCCTCCTCAAACTCCCAGCTGAACTTCGGACGCGGTGTGTCGTGGACGATGGTGTGATGAAAGGCAATCAGTGATTCCAGCGCATCCGTGCCTCGTAGTGAGTGGCTCGCGTTCGGCACGTAGCAGAGATGTTTTTCTCCTGCCAACTCTGAGAAGTAAAACTGCGAAGAGTCGGGAAGAAAGAACTCGTCACCCGTGGCGTTGATCAGGCACTTGGGTAACGTCAAACGATCGCGATAGGCGAAGGGATCCACCAATCCCAGCAACGTCTCGTACTCGGGCCACTCACGGCGATGGGTGATCTCGTGTCTTACGTAGTCGCCAATCGCCGGAGCCCAGAAACCATAGGCTGCGTAGTGATGTTCCATCGAACGGCGGATGTTCAAGACATCGATCACGATCGGCGCGATCGCGCAGACGCGCCTGTCGACGGCCGCGGTCAGCCAGGTCGTCCAGCCCCGCTTCGAGCCGCCGGTGACGACGAACTGATCGATTCGCAAAGCGCCGTTCTTGTCGCTCAGTAGCAACGACTGCACGGCATCCATGGCCTTCACGGCGGACTTGACCATCGGCAGCTGCGGCAACCAGTCTGGATCACCGCCCTTTAGAAACTGGTCCCAGCCATAGCCGAGCAAATCGTCCTCGTATCGTTGCTTGCCGTCGCCGTGAAAGACCAGCGGTTGATTCGGGACCATTCTTAACTCGGCAACGACCGAACGGGTCGCCATCGCCAGCCGTTTGATTTGTTCATTCGCCCCGCGTGGCAGCTCATCGCCATTGCGGCCGCCGCCGATAAACAGCAGAGCTTTGTTCGCTACGGCACCCTCGGGTTTCACGACGACCAGCGAGTGCTGCCACGTCGTTCGATCGACCTCCCCTTCCTGCCGCCACTTTTGCGAGGTCAATTGCACAACGAACGTGGTCAAACCCGGTTCCTGCTTGCGGTGCGAGACCTTCCAGGAATAGGCGTCGTCCGGCGCGGCGACGTACTCGTCCAGTGCCGTCCGCTTCCAGGCCCCGGCACGATCGTCGGCCGAGGTAATTGACGCGAGACCGCAGAGCAAGCTGGCAACGGCGGTGATCAGATAGCAACTATTCGAGCTCACTTGCAGAGCCTCCTTTGGGCAAATGAAATCCGGACTGCCTGAAAGGGCAATTGACTTGCTACCTCACACGCAGCGGTGTCTTCCTACGGTGTATCAGTGCGGATCTCGCTCCGCTTGGCATCCGCCACATTATCTGCCAGACGCGGCGGTGATTCCATTGTCGCAGACACCAATTTAGGGGAGATTATTCAGAATGCAGGCACGACTTCAAGATAATCTGGCCATAGTCCGGCGACGTATTGCCGACGCCGCAGCGCGGAGCGGCCGGGTTGCCAGTGACATCAAGCTGGTGGCGGTAACCAAATACGTCGGACCAGAGCTGGCGCGAGCGCTGGTCGAGGCAGGTTGCGTCGATCTCGGTGAAAGCCGTCCTCAAGAGCTGTGGCGAAAGGCTGAGGCCGTTGACGATCCCAGTGTCCGTTGGCACCTGATCGGTCATTTGCAACGCAACAAGGTGAAGCGGACCCTGCCGCTGCTGACCTGGTTCCATGCCTGCGATAGCCGCCGGCTGTTCGCTGAGGTCGAACAACACTCCGCACGGCAGCAGTGCGTTACTTCGGTTTTGGTCGAAGTAAATATCTCGGCAGACTCGGCGAAACATGGCTTCGCCCCCAGTGAGGTGGCGGCTCTGCTGGAGGAGATCGCACCGCTCGAACACGTCCGAGTCCGTGGCCTGATGGCTATGGCCAGCCTGGCGGGCGATCAGGCGGCGGCGCGAGCTGATTTTGCCCACTTGAGGCAGCTACGCGATGATCTGCGAGGCAGCTGTCCCGACGCGATCTCGCTCGATGAGCTGTCAATGGGAATGAGCCGTGACTTCGAGCTCGCTATCGAGGAGGGTGCGACGATGGTCCGCGTCGGCTCGGCGCTGTACGAAGGACTTAACCCGGATTATTCATGAAGATCGTCGCGAGAGGTTGTAAGTACGTTCGTGGCAAGGAAGGCGAGCAATTCTTCCGCAGGCGTATTGAAGCAATACGTCGAGGGAGAATTGTGAAGCATGACGAAGCCACGGATGGACTTACGACCTCGCAGCAGATCGCTCATGAATAATTCGGGTTAAGCTTTGACCGGCGGCGCTTGTAAGAGCTGCGAGAAAACAATCCGTAGCATGAGCTGCAATCAAAGTAGACGTCCTATCTCGTTCGGCGCAGGAAGTCAGCGACCAGCGGGATGATGTGCTGGTGAGCTTCCTCGATGACGTAGTGTCCAGCGTCTTCCAGCTGATGGACGTCTGCCTCGGAAAACATGGCCCGCAGGCGCTCGAGGCACTCCGGCCGGAAACACCAGTCTCGCATGCCCCAGATGAGTTGCGCCGGCAAATGCTGCAGCGTCGGTAAGTTCGACTCGAGCTGGGCGAGCGTCGTCCAAGATGGGTGCCAAGGGGTGAAAGGAATGTCTCGTACAAAGCGGTGAATTGCCACTCGATTCCGCCAACTGTCGTAGGGCGCAAGCAAACCGGCAGCGACGGCGGGTGTGATCGTAGCGGGCTTTTCGACGGCCATCGTGAGCGCGGCGCGGGCAAACAAGTTGTATTGTCGGATCGCCAGCGTACCGATCAGCGGAAAGCGGCAACAGCGAATCCTCAATGGGACGAATGGTGGCGGAAACGCCGCCGTATTAAAGAGGATCAGCCGCGAAAAACAGCTTGTCTCCAACGCCGCCCCTAGCCCGATAGCCCCGCCCCAGTCATGCGCCAACAGAGTCGCTTCTCGGAGCCCCAAGTGTTCGATCAGCTTCACCAGGTTCGCGGTGTGGTTCGCCAGACGATAGGGGTAGCGCTGGGGTTTGTCGCTCAAACCGCAGCCAAGGTGGTCGGGGACAATCACACGGTAGTCCTCCCGGAAGGCGAGCACCAAGTTCCGCCAGTAGAAAGACCAGGTCGGATTGCCGTGGACCATCAACAACGGGACTCCACCACCCTCGTCCAAGTAGTGGTATCGCAATCCGTCCAGGTCGAAGAAGCGCGAACGGAAGGGGTAGAGTTGCCGCCAGTCAGCTTGGTTCGCAGGCATTGCAGGAATATAAGCCGTCGTCGCAAATTGCCAAGGACCACTGTCGCACGACAGGGCCCCCCCGCATCGTTTAACCGCGACGCAGAGGGGTCTTGCCGCGCGATGCTTGGCCAGTCGAGCAGACGTACCGGCAGACCCCGACGCCGAGCGTTTCCGAGTTCTGGGTGGACGTCAGTTTGGGACTGACGCGGCTCTGCCTGGCCACGCCGCCCCCGGCGGCAACGGGTCGACCCCAGACACCCCGATTTCATAGAATAGAGGAGGTATTGTTCCGTTTTCACCTGATTGAAAGCTCTCAGAGCAAATGGACGAGGACTATTATCAGCTGCTGGGTATCAACCGAAACGCGTCCGCTGCGGAGATCCAAAAGGCCTACCGAACCTTGGCTCGCAAGTATCACCCAGACGTCAACCCGGACGACAAAGCCGCCAAGGAGAAGTTTCAAGAGATCCAGAAGGCCTACGATGTGTTGAATGACCCCGAAAAGCGTGAGCTCTACGATCGCTACGGAAGTTCGTTCGAGGCTGCAGCGGGGTCTTCGGCAGGGCCGTTCCCCGGCGGTGGTCCTGCGGGTCACGAGGAGTTCGATTTCGGTCAACTATTCGGCGGCGGCGGACGGTATGCGGGGGAGGCAGGAGGTTTTGAAGGACCGGTAGGCGACTTTTTCCGCCGGTTTGCCAGCGGCGGACCCCGCACAACGCGCCGCCGGCCAGCGCGGGGCACAAACCTCAAGCACCACATCGAAGTGCCGTTTCAAACCGCCGTGCTCGGGGGCGAAGTACGGATCAGCGTTCAACGCCCGTCGGGTAAAGTCGAGAACATCACGGTGAAGATCCCGGCCGGGATCGAGGACGGAAAGTCGATTCGTCTTCGCGGCCAGGGTGAGGAGGCTCCATCGGGGGGACAGGCGGGCGATCTGCTGATCAAGGTGCGGGTTGGAGCACATCCCTACTTTCGCCGCCAGGGTCGCAACCTCGAGGTCGAAGTACCTATCACGCTGGCAGAGGCAGCCCTGGGCGCGAAGATCGATCTACCGACGCCCCAAGGCGTGATCTCGCTCAAGATTCCGCCAGGAACGTCAAGCGGCAAACGGCTACGTGTGAAGGGACACGGTGTTCAAGCCGCCCGGGGCGAGTCGGGAGACTTGTTTGCAGTGGTGCAGATTGTCCTGCCCGAGACCTTGGACGAGGACGCGCAGCGACTGATCCGGCAGATTGACGAGCAAGACCGCCAACAGCCTCGCAGGGAGTTGCGATGGTAGCCGCGAGCAGTAAGCATCTGAGCGGAGTCAGTTGGCTGGTCGCCCAAACGTCCGAGGCTGCGGCTCGCCAGTTGGAACCCGCCGACAAAGTGCGGCTCTTGGCTCTCTTCATGGTCCTCATAATATTGGGGCTCACGCTCATGGTCGTGGCTTGGATGGGGGCCCGCGCAGCACGCCGTTATATGCACAGTGGCCGGTCAGATTCGAGTTCAACGACGACAGGAACGGACGACTGGGCCAAGAAACCACTCGATAGTGACTGAGTTCGCGAAAGGGATTCGAATTCTGAAACAAACCGCGCAGCGCGACGCACACCCAGTTCACCCTCCCGCTTGGAGGTCGTGCAGCTTTTGCGCTTCACAAACCGCGGACATCGACTTCACCCTCCCGCTCGCGGGAGGGTCGGACGCTATCGCGTCCGGGGAGGGTTTCCCGGGAGGGATCGCCCCGAGGCGTGTCCCCCCTCTCCGGCCCTTTGGGCCGACTCTCCCCAAGGGGAGAGTGAAGAAAGATGAAATCACGCACCAAGTTAGAAGCTACACGAGTGGACGCCGGGAAGGCAGTCTTCCATGGACGGAGAAAGCACTTTTAACAAACATCAGCGATGAACACCTTCAGCCGATTGGACCGCATCCGGCGACAGTTCGACTTTGACCGCGTTTTCGCCGCGAGATCTTCCGCGGCCGATCGCGTGCTCGTGGTCCGGTGTTGCCCCAATGGCCTGGACCGCGCGCGGCTGGGACTGTCGGTGTCTCGCAAGGTGGGCGGGGCGGTGGTCAGAAACCGATGGAAACGGCTGATTCGCGAAGCTTTCCGGCATCAACGAGACCGCATGCCCGGCGGATTCGACTACGTCGTGCTGCCCCGGCGCGGTGCCACCCCCGACTTCCGTTCGATCAGCAACTCGCTACCCAGCTTGGCCAGGAAAATCGCGAAACATCGCGGAGCCCAACCGTGATGAGATTCATATGGGCCGCAGTTGTGGGGCTCCCCAGTTGGATCTTGATCGGCGCTGTGCGCCTGTACCAGATTTTTCTGAGCCCTTTGCTCGGACGGAACTGCCGATTTTCTCCGACCTGCAGCCGTTACTTTATCGAGGCCGTCCGTAAATACGGCGCCCTCAAAGGAACGCTGCTCGGCATGTGGCGGATCCTTCGTTGCAACCCTTTCGGAGGCAGTGGCTACGATCCACCCTGACGAGACAAGTTCAAGCGAACACCATGGCACGGAAGTCCCACCGCTGGATCAGCGAGCTGGTAGAACAGGCTAGGTCGCTCAAGGAACAGCCGGCCGGATCATCGGGCGGTGACTCGGCGGACTACGAATCGGCTTTCCGGCGGGCGACCGGCCTGGACTCGTTTGTCGACGCATGGTCCCAAGCGGTTGTCTGCAGCCGCGCGGCGCGAGACTTGATG
The DNA here is from genome assembly GCA_965223305.1 of Pirellulaceae bacterium. Taxonomy (GTDB): domain Bacteria; phylum Planctomycetota; class Planctomycetia; order Pirellulales; family Pirellulaceae; genus CBDCWT01. The sequence goes on from CBDCWT010000088.1 coordinate 158,160, forward strand.
GACCGGCGAGTGCGCGAGGAGACCTGGCAACTGGCTCGACGTTCTGCGAGCCCGCTGGTCACCGCGGTGCTCGATGAAGCGGTAGTGCTGCCAGCGGTCACGTCAGTTCCGGCGGATGTCAGCTTGTCGTACTTCTACGAACATTTTCTCCGCGCGTACAATCGCAAGTCCCGCAGGGGTCAAGGCGTTTTTCTGACCCCCGAACCGTTAGCACAGTACGTGATTCGGCGCCTCGACGAGTTTCTCGGCCGCGAGTTCGGTCTGCCGGGCGGGCTGGCGGATACGTCGAGCTGGAAATTTCTGGCGGCGCGCCATTCGTGGGAGATCCCCGCCGGCATTGCTGAGGAACAGCCGTTCGTGCAGTTGCTCGATCCCGCGGCGGGAACCGGTGTCTTCCTTGTCGAGGTGATTCGATTCGTTTGTTACAAACTGCGTTCCCAGTGGGACCGTGACGGGATCACCTCAGCGGATCTGGAGGCCCGTTGGAGCGACTACGTTGTCCGGCATCTGCTGCCGCAGTTGTGCGGCGCCGAGCGATCGCTGCCGGCGTTGGCGATCGCGCACTTGAACATCGCGCATACGCTGGTGTCTTCAGGATTTCAGACTGACAAGGAGAGCCAGTTTCGCCTGGTGCTGGCCGACACGCTCTCGGAACACGAGTCCCGTTTCGAATCCGCAGGGGATTCGGATGTCGAGCTTGATTCAATCCACCCGTCGTCCGTTCAAAACGACTTTCCTGCCACCGTTGTGTTGGGCAATCCACCATTTTCTGGCATTTCGTCCAATCGAGGAACTTGGATTCGCCAACTCCTCCACGGCTGCGACGGAACCGGCATCCCGAGGGCGGACTACTATTGTGTCGATGGACGGCCGCTGGCGGAGAAGAAACACTGGCTCCAAGATGACTACGTGAAATTCGTTCGCTACGCGCAATGGCGGATCGAACGAACGCAGGCAGGGGTCGTTGGTCTGGTCACCAATCACAGCTATCTGGACAACGTCACCTTTCGGGGGATGCGTGCGGCGCTGTTAGGTACCTTTCCGCACATCACGGTCGTCGACCTCCACGGAAGCCGCAAGAAACAGGAACGGGCGCCCAACCGGCGGCGTGATGAGAACGTATTCGGCATCGGGCCGGGCGTTGCTATTAGTCTCTTCCGCAAACCGCCAGGGCGACCGTCCTCTTCGATCCAACACGGCGAGCTATGGGGGGCCCACGAAGACAAACTCAGCGCACTCGCCAATGACACCGTTCGGCTTACGTCGATCACAACGGCGGCTCCGAACTACTTCTTGAAACCGCGCTCGCAGAAGACGGACGCAGCATATACGGCCGGGTTCCCGCTGAACGAGATCATGCCGGTTCATTCAACAGCGGTCGTCACGGCTCGTGACCGCTTCGTGATCGGTTGGAACCGGGCTGAGCTCGTCGAGCGTCTGCAACGATTCCGGAACCTCGCCATCTCCGACGACGAGATACGGGCGACGATGTTTAAGAACGGGCGGTCGGCACAATATCCGCCTGGGGATACGCGCGGGTGGCAGCTGTCGGCGGCCCGCCGGCGGCTGGCCGCTGAGACTGACTGGCAAGCGCCCTTGGCCGACTGCCTCTACCGGCCATTCGATCGTCGGCCAATCTACTGGGCTGATTGGATGATCGACTGGCCGAGATCTGATGTGATGGGCCATCTGGAAACCAGTGGAAATCTGGCGTTCATCGCCCGCAGACAGATGCTCACCACGCAGCCCTGCTCGTTCTTTTGGATCAGCGACTGCATCACGATCGACGGCGTCATCCGGTCGGATAGTCGCGGTAGCGAATCGGTCTTTCCTCTGTACCTACATCCAACCGTCCCTCAGCGGTCTGCGGACGGGGCCTCCTTCGCCGCGGCCAATTTCGCCCCGAGTTTTGTCGAGCGTGTCGCGCGAGTGTTGAGCTGGGAGTGGGTGGCATTGGAGCAGGGCGATTTGATCCGGTCATTTGGCGCGCGAGATTTGCTGCACTACATCTACGCTCTGTTCCACTCGGGCGTTTACCGCGAGCAGTTCGCCTCACAGCTTCAGATCGACTTTCCGCGCGTGCTGGTAACACGGGATCGGCAGCTCTTTCGGCAGTTGAGCGAGCTGGGGCGCTACTTGGTCGAGGCTCACACGGAGGTTGTTGACATTCCTCGCAGTCAGTGGCCTCAACTACAGGGCACGCCTCCGCAGAAGATCGGTCAGTCATTCCCGCGGTTCAGAGGTGATCGAATCGAGCTCAGCGCCGACTGTCATTTGTCGGGTATCGAAGAGGCCGCCTGGTCTTATCGGGTCGGCGGGCACCAGGTTTGCCGCAAGTGGCTGCGAGACCGTCTAAACCGGCCGCTCACAGCACAGGATCTGGCGCGTTATCAGCGGGTAGTTTGGTCCATCCGCCAGACGCTTGATTGGATGGCCACGATCGACCGCCACCTCACCGCCGCCGGCGGCTGGTCGGAAGCATTCCTACAGTCTTGAACGTGCGTTGTTGTCCGTCAACGCGTGTCAACTCTGAGTGTCCGGATCACTCGCCGAACAATCCGGGTCCAAACCGATCGGCGTAGAAGCCGCCGTTTTTCATGAGTTTCCAAGAAAATCGAGATTTTCGCCAGAATTTGCGTTCGCTTTTCGGCAAAAACCAATTGTTTATATAAGGGGGACGGAAAGTCGGCCTGGTCAGAGGCGTAGTTCTAATGCGAGCCGCTTGTCCGTCACCTACGAAAGGCTGGCCAGTCGGCGTAGTTTTCTTTACTTTCCCATCTCGCAGAATACCCACTGTTTATCTGGCATAGGTTGCGCAGTTCGTAGCGTTATAGGGCGAATCGCAGCTCGAGAGGTTTGGTCCGGCTTTGAGGATTCGCCGCATTCGCCGATTTATCTCTCCAGACCTACGCTTGATTAGGAGCTAACACAGTGTCCCTCAGAAAGGAAGAGTGGCAACAGGTGCGCGATGAACTGGAGCTTTCGCCTAGAGAAACTCAGGTCGCGCAGCTGATCGTTGACGACGACCTTACAGATCACGCAATCGGCCGCAAGTTGGGGTTACGTCCCGGAACAGTTCGTACTTACATCCAGAGACTCTTCCAAAAACTAGATGTTCACTCACGTTGTGCACTCAACACGCGAATACGTGACGTGATCATTTCCCACCTGCGCCATTAGCGCCATTTTCGCATCCGCGGCTCCGACGACATCATTTTTCATGTCACCCGGCTTGCCTTCATCCAACTTTTCGTCATTCGGATTCACGATTGCTGTGATGTTGACAATTGCCTTTGCTCGCTCTACTAGCACAGAGGATGAATGGGTGCAACCGGCAACCCGCCATCGGCCGGCTAGTTGCAGAGCGTCCACCGCATCCCGCTACCTTCCATACTGTCCTTCACCAGGTCACGACGACCGCGCCAAAACACGCCTTTCCTACGGGAAAACCGACGGAACGACCCCGAACCTGATGTCGAATAGCCCCGGGTGATTGAAGCGACGACTAGCCGTCTCATGATGTCACTGCTAGCAGGTGACGATTTGTTGTCCGTCACGTAGGGGACCCAAACTGGCCGCGCCGGTTTTGTATCTTTACTGACTCAGCTTCGCCGCTATTCTCATACCGGATTTGATGCGATCGTCGTGTTCACCAGGTGACGACACGCTCCTTCGATCACCCCCGAGGCGCTCGGCTAGCCGCGACGAAGATACTCGTCGTATCGCATGCGATCGGCATGCTCTGGAGGTAGCCGCAGATGCGATCGAGGTCTGCTCACGCTTTGCCCAACCAACTGCCGCTGAAAGCCATCCGACGCAATCTTCGAATCACCCCTGTCACTCCCCCGTAGGATTCGCAGCAGCCGCTCTTTCGTGAAGGATTCTCGCCCGGCGCAAGTCGTACAGTACGAGGCAGCCACTCCCAGACGTGGACTGCTACACAGGCCTGCTCAATGGCTTCGCAGGGGTGCTTCATGGTCAAGTTCAACAAGCCTTGCAATACCCGGACGGCTTGCACGCCGCAGGTCGCGACCAGCCCCCGCGACCATTGACGCGTGTGAGGGCCCACGAAACTTACCTTCTGTAGCAGCCATTCCGTACCACGTTCGACCGGACTGATCTTCTCGGAGGCGATGTGTCCCGACGTCGGCCGTCTTCAGCGACGATGGGCGCGCCGCCGAAGTCGATCTGCGCTTCTTCACCGGGCGGTAACTCGACGCGTGGAAATAGCAATGCCGAGGTCTGCTTGAGCTTGGCCACAAATCGTCGCACCCTGTGATGCCGGCCGGAGGGGCCGTGCTCACTTACCAGATCCCAGAAGATACGCTGGGCGGACAAGCCCTGCTCGAGATTGCCCCTCGATCATCGCTTGCAGCGGCTCGCAAAAGCTTCGCGAGCCGGTGGGCACTTTGGCTGGAATCCTAGGACCCGGTGAGCGCTTTGGCCGGTTTTGCCATCGCGTTCAGATGACGAGCAACCGTTTCCCCGCAGATGCCCAGCCCCCGCGCAATCCGACCATCCCTGCCCATGTAAGAAACAAATGGATTCCACTTTAGCCACCTTCAAATGATTCGCCATGCGTTCAGCTCCTTCCGCTTGAGGCAAGCGGCGAAGCCTACGTGGCAACTCTCGAAAGTGTGCTGGTTTTGGGCACAGGCGCTCGGTGACAGGATGTTTCTCAAGGTCGATGTCGGTGGCCGTACTGCGCTCGCAGTGGCCGCTCTTCAAGCCATCATCGACCAGCACGATCGATAACTGGAACCTCTAACCTCGCCATTTGTGTGTCCACAGTTCTACTGTCATCACATTTTCTGTCAGCAGAATTGACGATCGTTGGACGCGTCCTCTGAGCCGAGAATGTGGCGTGTTCAGAAAGGGATCTCGTTAACACTCGCATTCGCGGAAAGGAGGAACCTTCGGGAGTGACAGGAAACGTAGTCTTGGTAGCCGTCTATCCACGTAGAAGGAATGAACCAATGAGAACAATCTCGGTGAACATTTTTGCCTCGCGCCTCCTGGTTGCACTATCTTTGGTTGTGTTTACCGCAAGCTCAGCTGGTGCAGCGGTTTTTATCATTTACGTAGACACCTCGGCACCTGCGCCAATCACGGATGTGGATGTTGACGAAATCAAGGGCGGAACGAATGAGAACAATATGGCGACAGAGTACACCTTCAACGTGGGCGATGATGCTCTCTTTACGGCATCCGGAACTATCGACGCCGGTGACAATAGGTGGGTCGATGTTACGTCTGTCGAATGGGAGCTCAAGTGCCCAGGAGCCGGGATGAACTCATTTACGACTTTTCAGACCAACACGCAGGTCTTCGGGAAAGTGACCGAAGCGCAATACTATTGGGATGACGACCACACATTAGGCAACATAGCCGAGAAGGAGATTGTTGCGATATACGCCGGGCATACTATCACCATTAAGTGCACCGCCTGGTATGACTATGGGCGGAAGGACACTGGGCAAAAGCTGGGTGAAGATGAGCACGTAGTGTGGTCGACTTTCGATGTCGATTCTACCAGCAACTGACTGTGTTGAGCTGGCGCTGAGAGAAAGCTCCGCCTGTGCGCTGGAGCTTTCTCCCTCGCTCGTGGTCTCCTAGGATCGGAAATTGTTCACTTCTAGCATCGGGATCGCACCCTTGATATCTGCGATACCGTCGTCGGTGACATGTGTGACCCCGTATAGGTCTAGTCTTCGGAGTTTTGTAAGCTCCTTCAGATGACGCAAGCCTGCATCTGTGATCGGTGTTCCACGAAAGTGGATTTCTTCCAAGTTGGGTAGACTTGAAAGGTGGATTATGTCGTCATCATCGGCATGCTCGATGATCAACAGCTCAAGGTTTGTCAGCTCAGACAAAGGTGCTAAGTTCTTGATTCGTGTATTGTAGAGCGGTAACACTTTAAGATCACTGAGGTGGGTCAGCGGGCGCAAGTCGACAATCTCAGGATTGTTCTCCAGACTCACCCACTTCACGTTTGGCAAGTCGGCGAGCGGTGCCAGATCCGCTCCTGACGGTCTAACTCGGACCACATGGTGGAAAAAGTCGATTCCCAATCGTTCTGTTAGCCACTCCGGACTGCGAGATACTGCGGGCGGATTGTGACGAGAACGCCCACCGTCGGACTGGCACTCATAGTCGTAGTTGACGACCCAACCCATTTCGCGGGCCTTTGCAACTGCTTGACGTTGCCGTCTTGCCCTCTCGACTTTCCAGCCTAGCAAGACGCAACTGACCGTCAGGAAGATCAGCAGCGTACGAATTGAGAACTTGAGGCACCGCCAGGGGTGACGAGAGTACGCGGTTGGCATCGCCAATTCCTGGATCTGAAGGAAGGAAGCTGGATATTGCGCGGGCTTCTGTATCACCCGGAGTACTGATCGAACTTGAGCACTTGGTCTTCACCTTCACAGCAGTGCTTGAGCTGTCACAATCTCGTCGCCACAACTTTTGTCCTAGCGTCGTTTGGATTGTATTTCTATCGGCAAAGTCTGAATAACACCATCTCAATTCCCTTTTCTTTTCTGGGTCTTCTGCAGCAATTGCGGGTAAGAATCACGCCACAACCGCTATCGGCGTCCGGTGCTGGGTTCGCGCAAGGCCGTCACCGACCTGCCAGCATACTCTGCGCAACTTGCCGGTATGTCTTGCGGAACGCAACGTCGGGATTACTGGCAAGGGAGTTTAGAGGTCGACTCGGACATTGCCCATGTCCTTTGTCCATGCTCCTGATCGCCGATGTCACGTTCGTATAGCCGCTTCATCGCAACCGGCTTACCCTGTAGCCCGAGGCCAGAAATTCAGGCCTGCCGTTCATCCGCCGGCCCTCCGCTAACGTCTCATACAGAACTTCTAGCCAGACAGCCGCGGCAGTTAGCCTAATAGACGAGACTGTCGACTAGTCATGGCTTCGACAGTTCCAGTACGGTAACGGTTGCGGGTGTCTGCTGGACATGCATCCTTTCCAATTCTGCAAGCCGCCGAGTTAGTTTAGCTACTTGGATTTCGACACTTGGAGTCACTGGCTCCCCTCTGAGCTTAACTATTTCCCTTTCAATTCGAACACACTCATCTTGAAGTAACAAGCTGTCAGCAAGTCGTGTTTGATCGACAAACGCGCGTACGATGGCGTTCGTCAATGAAGCCGCGGTCTGTGGATCGTGATGTTTTAGAAGAATCTCGATCTCCGTTGACTCTTCCACGCGCGTCAGCGAGAGTCTATCGGACAGCCATGTGATCGAATCTTTCACGTCCTTCGGCACTTCATTCGGGTATCGGAGAACAGATGGTAGTACCAGGGGTCCCTTAATAAGTGCCGTGCGGTCCTCGACAAAAGCATCGTACTCCTCGGGGGTCCACATGTTGCCAGTCAAGAGTGATTGAGGTCTAACCAACAGCCGCGCAGGTGTCGCCGACTTAGGAGTGAAATACCAAACACCGATAGCGACGATCGGCACAAGCATCATTAGTGTCCGAAGTGAATACCTCACTCTGGCGGGCCGAGCACGGGAATTGTCTCGCGATCTGGCGCTATTCATGATTTGCCTCGGGAGTCAAAGCGATGGTCTATTCCGCTGCAACTTGTTGGCATGTTTGGCGATACGCTACGTTGCAGAAGACTGCAACACAATGTCGAGAATACCCGCAAGAATAACCTGAGTACTGGTTTGCTACCAGCTGAGGAGAAAACGCGGCGGCAGTCCGCCGAGCCGGCAACGACCAATCCGATCAATCAAGGAGAAGATGGTTCTAGCCTTGCTGGACTCTGTCGAATCCCACCGTCAATCAGGTCCGAGAATTCGGAACGGTGCTCGGCGACAGTTCTCGGTCGACATGTAGTGGTTCAGCGGAACGTTGAGTTTCGGCGTACTTGAATTAGCAAGTTGATGAAGGACCTTCGGCAGTTTTTCTTGAATGGGGGACTCTGTCCCCCAAACCCCCTGGGATTTGTCGCTTTGGTGCCAATCCCGAAGAGTTGGGATCAGTAACAGAAGAGCTGGCCCCTTGGCCATGCAAGGAGCCGGACTCTTCGGTCTTGGCCACTGGGTCGGCGCTCCGGTTGCGTCCCCGCAGAGCCGTATCCTCCGCCCAGTCCACTTCCAGTGTAGCATCCTTGCCACGTTCACGAAGTTGCGGTCGCTGGTTGGCGCGTCGCTGTGCACGCAGCGAGCGAGCCTCCTCAAGCTTGCGATCGCGTTCCGCAAAGATCGCCTGCTCCCGACCAAGCTGCTTGTCCAGTGGTGTCACGTATTGCAGCGCGCTGTGAAGCCGCTGTTCGTTGTACTGCTGCACGTACGTTGTCACGACGCGACGCGCATCCTCGAGAGACAGCGGCGTCTTGGGACGGATGCACTCCGACTTGATGGTGCGGTGATAGCGTTCCAACTTACCGTTGCTTTGGGGATAGTAAGGCGACGTTTTCACATGGGTCATGCCACTAATGCGGATGAAGTGCTTGAACTCCTTGGCGATGAACTGCGGACCGTTGTCCGTGATGATCCGCGGTGTTTCACCCGGGTATTCTTCGCGAGCGCGCTGCAGGATCGTTTCCACGTCTACCTCTTCCATCTTCTCGCGGATTTCCCAGTGCACGATGAAACGGCTATAGCCATCCAGAATCGTGCACAGGAAGTAGAACGTGCCAGCAATGTTCAGGTACGCAATGTCGACGTGCCAATGTTGGTGCGGACGACGAGGCTGATGAAACCCTTTACCTTTTTGCGATGGCTTGCTGTTGCGGCGATTCAGTACGCCGGCGCGCTTCAGGACGCGATACACACTTGAGGCGCTAGCAGCCACCACATCCGCATCGAGCATCATGTACGTCAAGCGGCGATATCCTTCCAGTGGATGGTCCCAATAGAAGTCGAGGATGGCACGCTTTTCCCACTCTTCCAGCCAGTGATCGCGCGGGATCCAACCGTTATGCTCGTTCACCTTGCCGTAACGCTGCCGCCACTTGTAGAACGTCCCCTCGGAGACCTTCATCCAGCGGAGGATCTGCTTGGCCGGAATCTCGGCTCGCTCCTTCCAGTAGCGGACATAGTCCACCACGGTATCGCGGGTTTGATGGGGAACCCAAACTCCGTTCAGAGTTCCCCAAGTTCTTTTTTTAGCTGGACGTGCTCCTCCAGAAGTTCGGCCACGACTTCGTTCTTCTTCTGCAGCTTCTCTTCGAGCTGGGCAATCTTCTTGACTTGCGCGTCTTGCGTGCGCCGCTGGTTTGCCTTGTTCGGCCGCCGCTCAAACGCTGAGCTGGCATTCTCGAACAGCTGTTTCTGCCACGTGTAGAACTGAGTTGGATGAATGCCGTACTCGTCACACAGATCGGAGACCGCCACATTCTCCAGCAGGTGCCGGCGTATAATCGCCACTTTCTGATCAGGCGTTAAATGCTTCCGTTTCGACATTGAGCTTCTCCTTTAAGCTGGTGCTAAACTCTAGCACACTGTTAAAGCTCAACGTCCAACTGGCGCAAAACAGACACGCTGGAACAGACGACCCAGAAAATGGGGGAACAGCCTGACGAAGTTCTCCATCCCGTAACCCCAGGCGGACCCGTGCTGGCCACGAGAACAGCGCGACGGCCAGTTCGCCTGCATCCACCCCCGTGGGCAAGGTCATTTGCACTCACCAGCACGATGGCGCCACCGCCCACGCTACCGACTGTTCGGCGAGCCAGGATGATCAAAGGCAGACAATTCGGGGCGCGGCAGCCAGGTGAGCCGTGCAGCCACACCGACCTCCAAGTATGCCCACCTCAAGGGTGTGCTTGACACATTGGTTCGAAGGACAGCGAGCGAGCGGGGTGCCTGGGTCCCGGCCAGATTCGGACCTACCAGGTCGAGGGCCGATTTGAGGATTTTCTCGTGTCATGTAGAATCCTGGTGTCCTCCCAACGGCGATCCGGTTGCTCGCATCCTGCCCGCCCTACGGCATCTATATCCGCCGGTGTAAACTCAAGCAGGCACTCGACCATCAAGACTTCAGTAACTCAATCATCTCGGTGTGCCCCTGATTCTCTGCCTGCGCAAGCGGTCGTGCCCATTCGTGCTCTGTTGGGAGGTTCGGGTCGGCTCCGTTTTCGAGCAAGAACCTGGCCATCTCCAAGTTGTTATGGAACGCGGCGTAGCCCAGTCGGGTGCTGCACTCCATTAACTCGACAATGTTCAGATCCGCGCCCAGTTCGATATAGCGCTGCAGCCATTCGTTGTCGCCAGCCAAAAAGATGAAACTGCGACCCCGCCAGTCTCGCTGGTTCACGTTCATGCCGTGTTCAACCAGTCGATTCAGGAACGTGATCGACGGCAGATGGAACCAATGTTTTTGAATCGACATGGTTTTGATTTGCTCGCTTCCGTTCAACTCGACGAAGCGATCCAACAGTTCCACATCGTCGCTTTGAAGAACGATCCACAAGAACTCACCTGAAGCGTACAGCGTCTGTTTACGTTCGTCGTTGAAAGCGAACAGCTGCTCCGCAGTTGGTCGCTCGTCGTCAAAAGGCATGGGAATCCTTCCGCCGTAGCTAGCAAGCAACTCGTGTATCTCGTGACAGTCGTCTGGATTGCCGAAGCGAGCCGCCCACATGCAGTTGCCTTCCGAATCGATTTCGGTGTTTGGGTCAACTCCTTTTTCAAGAAACAGTTTCACCAGCGGGACGTTGTTTTTGTGCGACGCACGATGAATCAGCTTGCCGGAGTTCGGGTTGACACCACTGTCGATCAGCAGGCGAACGAGTTCGACCTGTTTGTCCTTCGCCTCGGTGTCGTACGCCCAACACAGATATTGCTCCTGATCGTCTGATGACACCGCAGTCATTTCCGGGTTTTCCGCAAGCAATCGCTTCACCGCAGTAACGTCACCCTCGGTGAGTGGTACCTTTAGCGTTTCATCGATAGAGTGCGGCCCATGGGACTGCGCATGAGCTTCCACTCTCTCGCGAGTCTCTTGCAACATCGTGTGTATCTCGTCGAAGCCGCGTTTCTTCGCCGCGTCGATGCAGCGTGAATACCAAACGTTGTCGTTCGTCGGTGCTCCTCCATCGATGTCGCCGCCGTCTGCTTCAAGCAAAAACCGAACCGCATCGGTGCGTCCATTTCGCACAGCCATGATCAACGGAAACTCATAGTGCATCGTGCCGTCGATCTGCGGATTGGCTGCATGAATTCGCGCGAGCGTTTCCACGTCACCAAAGACCGAAGCAAGATAGTAGTCCCACTCATCCTCCATGCGATGATCAAACCTGAACCCGCCCGAAACAACGTTGGGAGGTGTGATGTCGGGGTAGTCGTCAGAGAATCGTTTCATATCTCACTGATGGCTGGCGGATTTGGACATGCAACCCACGCGCTTAGTTGAGTGGGCCGGATCAAGGAGCGAAGCGACGCCGCTCCGGCAATCGGGCTCTTAGCCACAGATAAACACTGATTCAATACGATGTCTCAACGCCTATCTGTGTTTATCCGTGTGCATCTGTGGCCAATCAATGCCGGAACTGCGCTACGCTTGGTCCGGCCTACCGATTTCTATTTGAACAACGCCTTCATGGCGTCGACGTCTTGCTCACACTTGATCCATGACTTGCGAAACAGATAGGTGAATGGTTTCGCAGACGTGCCATCCCGTGCATCGCGGTCGGCTCCCGCGTCGAGCAGGAGCTGAAACCGTGCTCACTCGTGCTCTGTTGGATCGGGTCGGAAACGCCCGAGCCGGAAACGTTAGACGGGGTTAACCCTTCGCTTCCAATAGAGTGACGATTTCGTTGTGGCCAAGCCTTTTTGCAATTGTCAAAGGCTGGGCCCACTCGTGTTCGACTGGGAGTTTCGCGTTTGCGCCGCTTTCGAGCAGGAACTTGACCATCTCCAGGTTGTTTTCTTTCACGTCGTAGCCCAGCCGCGTACTGCAATCAACGAACTCAACTACGTCGAGGTTGGCGCCGTGGTGCAAGCAACGAGCAAGCCACTCGACAGATTTGCCAGCGAACAACATGGTTCTGCCACGCCAGTCCCGTTGATTGACGTTCATTCCGTGTTCGACAAGCCGGTCAAGCATCGCAATGGATGGTGGGCTGTAGGCACCTCGATTCGGCGCTACCAACTTGATCCGATCATTTCCCATGAGCTCAACATAACGATCCAACAGCGCCACGTCGTCGTTGTGGATGATGCCCGATAGCAGTTCGCCCGAATTGTTCAGCATCTCCAACGTTTCTGGATCTCCCGCCAGTAAGTCCTCATAAGACGGATCCTCGAACTCGTTATGTAGTGGCATACGACCGCCAAAGCTTGCAAGAAGCGCCTGCATCTCCTGGTAGTTTTCGGGGTGTCTGAAACGCACGATCCACATGCAGTTGCTACACGAATCAACTACCGAATTCGGATCTGCTCCCTGCTCCAGCAAGAACTTCGCCATCGGCAAGTCGTTTGCTTCGGCGGCGTAGTGAATAAACGGATCACAGTTCGGATCGATCCCGTTGTCGAACAGCAATTGCAGGAGTTTGATTCGCTGCTCAACGTCGACCTTCTCGCCATCAACCTTCGCGCCGAACGCCCACTTCATGATGTGCCGCTGCTGGTATCGAGAGACTTGCAGGATCTTGGGGTTCGCTTTGATGATCGCTTCGGCCGTCGGAAGGTCCCCCGCAGAAAGTGGAGCGCGAAGTGACTCATCGAGTTTCGCTGTATCCGGCGGCGCGAATTCCATGGCCTTGTCTTTTTCTTTGACGAGCATGTCGCGAATTTCGTCGAAGCCGCGCGCTTTCGCCTCATCGATGCAGCGAGAAAACCAAACCGTGTCTTTTGGATATGTGTCGTCAACTTTGCCACCCGTTTCATCCAGCAAAAATCGAACAGCGTCAACGCGACCTTGACGGACCGAGTTCATCAGCGGAAAGTCATAGAAGAACTCGCCGTCGATCTCCGGTTCTTTCGAAAGAATCCGGCTCAGTGTCGGAACGTCCCCGAACACCGACGCGAGATAGAAATCCCATTGGTCATCCGTCGGCGGACGAAAGTCGTATCTTGGCGTTGAGTCGGGACGGCTAATGTCCGGGTAGTTGTCAGAGAATCGTTTCATATTTCACCGGTGGTTGGCGGATTTCGACACGCAAACGACGCGCTCAGCTGCAAAAGCGCTGCGAGGACCAAGTGCCATTGCGTTGGTCGCGGATTGTAACGTCTTCTTGCTTGCGTTTCAAGAATTAATTCTGTAAAATGGCGGGTGCAGAATTAATTCCTAAATGGAGTGGCTGGCATGGCGCGAACCTCTTCCGATCAGCCAACAGAGTTAGAGCTTCAGATTCTCCGTGAGCTGTGGAGTCGTGGTGATCGCACGGTGCGACAAATCCATGATCGGCTCGTGGAACTTCGTGGTGAGGGCTACGCGCATGCAAGTACCATGAAAATGCTACACGTGATGCTGGAGAAGGAGCTTGTAACTCGAGACGACTCAGTCCGACCGCAGATCTTTCGAGCCAATGTTAGCGAAAAGAGAACTCAACGCTCCATGCTCAAGAAGCTTGTGCAGCGCGCCTACGGTGGCTCGACGGCAAACGTGATTTTACATGCGCTTTCGGACAAATCTCTCTCCAAAGAAGAGTTGGCACAAATTCGCGATATGCTCGATCAACGAGAAAGAAAGACTTGATGTCGATTCCGTTCCTTGAAATCAGCGAACTTGCCACGCGTGTCGGTTGGGCACTCATTCACAGCCTTTGGCAGATCGGAGGAATTGCTCTCCTGTTCGCAGTCGTTGTTCGGAACGTCAATCAGCGGTCCGCACAAGCAAGGTACATTCTCGGATGCGTAGCGTTAGCCTGCATGTCATTCGTGCCGATCGCCTGGTTTTTGCTTGCAGGCGTTTCCAATGGGTTGCCGCCCGTCGTCGTCAATTTTGACGTTGAGGATTCATCTGGTTCAATCGTGCGAAACATCGCGAGTTCGCCAATTGAGGTGCACGGCGATTCCAGTCAATCGCAAGCTAGTCCAAACGCCTTTGAGCCGGTGACCTCCGTAGCTAGTCCACTGGCCCTCAAGAATCCCGCGGCGACATCCGTACCCAGCGCTCCTACCTCGACAACAAGAGCTCACCGCTTTGATCCCGTCCGATCCACAGCATACGCTTGGTTGCTGGGTGTCACTTTGCTCACCATCCGACCGCTACGAGGACTCGTACTTGCGTTTCGATTTCGCAGGTTGGGATGTTACCCGGTCCCTGAGTACGTTGACGCCATCGTCCGAGATCTAGCAGATCGCATGGGTGTGCGTCGCTTCATCGCTATATCTCAATCGACATTAACTCATGTTCCATGTGTGATCGGGTTGTTTCGACCGTTGATCATGCTTCCTGCATCGGCAGTCACCGGACTGTCGCCCGACGAATTGCGGGCGATCCCGGCTCATGAACTAGCTCACATCCGGCGACACGATTTCGTTGTAAACCTGCTGCAAATCGCTGTCGAAACCCTGTTCTTCTATCACCCGGCAGTATGGTGGGTGTCGAAGTTCATTCGGCAAGAGCGCGAGCATTGCTGTGACGATATCGCTTTGAAGGTCTGTGCTGATACGCACGTTTATGCGTCGGCTCTGATGACGATTCGGAGTATCGCCCTTTCACACCAAACGTTGATTCTGCCGGTTGCCCTGTCAGCTGAAGGAGGCGTATTTTTTCGGCGAATCAATCGAATTCTCGCTCCTCGCTTGCAGGCTCCGAACGTGCCAATTCGAACATTGATACTTAGCTGCCTGCTATTGCTCGTTGCGTTTTCCGCGACGCAACGGTTTCAAGAATCCAATCGGGCTTTGCCAAACGTGAACGAAGCCAGCGCCCATGAAGCTGGTCAATTCCCTGGACACGAAGAAGGAGAAATCCAAATGCCCGAAAATCATTCGCCCGCAGCAAGCTCTTTCGATGAGTTTACCGCAACGCCTGGCGGAATCTGTGAGGCGGCCAGAGACGGAGACGTGGCCCGCATTGACTGGATTCTCAAGCAAAAGCCTGAGTTGGCTAACGTCAAGAGTCCGCACAATTGGAGTCGAACACCCGTGCTGCACCATTGGCCGGGAGCGAAGACACCCATTGAAATCGCCGCGGCGTTTGACCGTTCGGCAGCAGTTGCACGATTGGCGAAGTCGGTTGCGGACGCGGCGGAAAACCCAGTTCTGGCGTACGGCAAGACAATGAGTATTGCGCGTAGACTTGGACACGAAGGTTGCGTGCAAGCTGTTCGTGATGACTTGTTGGCTCGACTTGACGAGAATCCCGATCTGCTCATGGAAGTCACAGAACCCACACTCATTTTCTGGGCGGCATCGCAAGAAGATGTTCCACTTATGAAAGCGTTGATTGATCGAGGAGCGAACATTGACGCCGCGAACAAGGATGGCGTGCGTCCTATTCACGAAGTGATCGGAAACGAAGAGGCGGTTGCACTCCTCATAGAGCAGGGAGCCGAGTCCGACTTGTGGATTGCGGCTGCGACTGGTGATCTCGAGTCCGCCAAGAAGTTTCTCGACGAAGATCCGTCGGCTGTCAACAAAACATTTCGCCCTGACTCGAGAATATCGCTTGGGTTGCCATTAGTGGGTGCGGCGATGCACGGCCAAGTCGACATGGTTCGTCTGCTCCTGGATCGTGGCGCCGACATCAACGCAAAACACCCAACGAAGGAATTTTGTGATAAAGGACTCGCACTGTTATGGGCGTTTGAGCGAAAACACTACGACGTAGTGAACCTATTATTAGATCGCGGCGCGAGCGACGATGCGTGGATTGACGGGGCTTGGTCCTTCAAACATTTTGTGACGGAGTCCGAACACCAGCAGCTACGGGATCGCGTACTCAGCGAGGAAGAAAAAAATCCGCCGCCACTTCCTTCCCCCAGCTTCAAACCCTGGACTGGGATTTTGGTCGGGAATATTCGCGAGTTGCCACCACCATCCCCTGAAGAAGCGCTTAATGCAATCGCTGCAGCCCTCTACAGCCACAACCGCGATGGCAGCTACGAGAACTACAAAGAAATCATCACCGTGATGCTTGAACAAGGCGCGGACCAAAATAAGAACATGGATATCTCGGACTGGGACCTGAACAAGCTAACCTACGAACAGAAAACCTGGGCGGGAACGCCGTTGCATTGGCTATCGACGATGTATCTGAAACCGGTCAATCACAGCAACAATCCAGATATGCCAACCATGGCAGAGATAGTCGAGTTGGCTGGGATTTTCTTGCAACATGGAGCGGACCTTGAAGCCCGGCACCCATTGTCAAACCTGACACCACTCTCGCTGGCGGTCGAGCAAGGACACCTTGAGTATGTGAAGTTTTTGCTTCAACGAGAGGCCAAGGTCCATTTGGACGATCCAGCGGAAACGAATCCGGTTAGCATCGCGAAATGTCTCGGCTTTCGCGAAATCGCAAAAGCTTTGTCTGATCAATAGAACAACATGAAGCGGCTGAGCGAGACAGGTCCTCGCACTTCGCGGAGATCGGTGTTCGCAAGTAGCCGCTCTTCGACCAGCAGTTGCTTGACCGTTGTCACGTCGTTCGCTTTGATTGCGGCGGCGAGCTGGTCGCGGAGTTTCTGTGTAGGTACGGCGTTTTCACTATCAGCCATGAGTGAGTTTCCGTTTACGCAATTGGGAATCTGTAGCCACCACGAATACTGCTTCACCGGCCTATCGTTTCGTTCAAATACCGAGCAGTACTGCGGGCACTACGACAATAGTTGAATAATTTCTTCGTAGGCAGACGCGGGTTGGTTTGTGCGGTGGCCGTTGAGGCGTGATTGGGCGTTCTCTTTCTCACTGTAACGCGTTGCGTGGTCTTCGAGGAAATCCTTCGCATAGGTTAATGTGAGATTGCGGCCGGTGAATCCGACGCTGCGGGAAGTCGTCAAGCAAAGATGATTTCGCAATCCTCAATCGGGGATGCCCTCGAGGTATTTTCCAGCACCGCGTTCAAGCTTGAGGTGTGGCTTTCGTCTTTGAAAGCGGCCATACCACGTTAACCCGAATTATTCATGAGCGATCTGCTGCGAGGTCGTAAGTCCATCCGTGGCTTCGTCATGCTTCACAATTCTTCCTCGACGTATTGCTTCAATACGCCTGCGGAAGAATTGCTCGCCTTCCTTGCCACGAACGTACTTACAACCTCTCGCCACGATCTTCATGAATAATCCGGGCTAGCGGCTTCGCCATCGCGATAGCCGAGAGTCAGGTGAGCGCCAGTGCCGGGACAACCAAAGGTAGACAACTCTTGGGTGCAGCAGCCCGGTGAGTCGGCGGTTCACAACGAAGTCCAGCGCAGGGGGCTGCTCGACAAATCGTTGGTAGGACTACGAACGACCGGGGGCCTGGGCAGATGGGCAGCGGGTCATCCCGCCGGATTCGGACCTACCAGGTCGAGGGCCGATTTGAGGATTTTCTCGGTGTGATGTAGAATCCTGGTGCCCTCCCAACGGCGATCCGGTTGCTCGCATCCTGCCCGCCCTACGGCATCTATATCCGCCGGTCTAACAAAGCACTCCGCGCCGGTGGACATAGCAGCCGCAGAGCACGCTGCAAGATGAGCAGACTGGAAGAATGCTCAGCATGACGCGGTCGACTAAAGGCTCGTGGAGCTTGCTGCGTGCGGGCAATTCGGTACGATTCGTCGAGCAAATCCACATCTCCTGCGTTCACTCGCGAGGCTCTCGCGAGCGCTGACGAGTCGGTCCATCCTGTCACGGAAGTAGTCGCTGGAAGCTGAGAGAGAGTACGTAAGACGGTTCCGCCGGCGACGGGCTGGCGGTCGTGTAGCCTCAGGCACACCTGCAAGAGTCGGAGAAAAATGAACAGTACCGCTGACGACACTGGCACTTCTGGCGCGTTCGTCCGTGACCTGACATCCGGGCTAGTCGTGTTTCTTGTCGCCCTGCCGCTTTGCCTGGGCATCGCCCTTGCTTCTGGAGCGCCCTTGGCTTCCGGATTGGTGGCCGGCATTGTCGGGGGAATTGTCGTCGGGGTGTTGAGCGGGTCGCATACGAGTGTGAGCGGCCCGGCAGCCGGACTGGCTGCGATCGTCGTCGCGCAGATCGCCGCACTCGGATCGTTCGACGCATTCTTGCTGGCCGTGTTGATTGCCGGCTTGCTGCAGATTGGCATGGGGATGGCAGGCGCTGGATCGCTTTCAGCGTTCTTTCCTTCCAGTGTGATCAAGGGCCTGCTGGCCGCGATCGGCGTCATTTTGATCTTGAAGCAGTTTCCCCACGTTCTGGGGCACGACACGGATCCGGAAGGAGAGATGTCGTTTGTACAACCAGACGAGCATACTACGTTCACGGAACTCGGTACCGTCTTCGGCGGTGACATCCATCTCGGAGCTGCGGTCGTTGGTCTCGCGTCAATTGCGCTACTCGTACTCTGGGATCGCACACGATTCTTGAAGCGGTCCAACGTGCCGGGCCCCCTCGTGGTTGTGTTGTTGGGAGTCGTCCTGCATTTGCTGTTCCAGCGAATCGGTGGTGCGTGGGCTATCGGGCCGAGCCACCTAGTGCAGATTCCTGTAGCAGAATCGGCCGCCGGCTTCCTGAGTTTCTTTCGAATTCCTGATTTCACTCAATGGAGCAATCCCGCCATTTACTTCGCTGCGGTGACGATTGCCATCGTGGCCTCGTTGGAGACGCTGCTCAACCTCGAAGCCGTCGACAAACTGGATGCTCAACGTCGCGAATCACCCCCTAGCCGAGAGCTGGTCGCCCAAGGTGTCGGCAACGTCATCGCGGGACTGATCGGCGGTATCCCAGTGACTTCTGTGATCGTTCGCAGCTCCGTGAACGTCGGGATGGGCGCCAAGACAAAACGATCAGCCATCTTTCACGGTCTGCTGCTCCTGGTGAGCGTGATGCTGTTCCCAACCTACCTGAATATGATCCCCCTCGCCGCGTTGGCAGCCATTCTGTTGGTCACCGGTTGCAAACTCGCCAACCCGGCTCTATTTCGGCAGATGTGGAGAGAGGGCCGGTCCCAATTTGTGCCTTTCGTGGCCACCCTCGTATCCATCGTGTTGACGGATTTGCTGGTCGGCATCTTGATCGGCCTGGGCGTCAGCATCCTGTTTATCCTCTATGGCAATCTGCGTCGACCAGTTCGGCGGATCGTCGAGACACACTTAGGTAACGAGATCCTACACATCGAACTGGCAAACCAGGTCAGCTTCCTGAATCGTGCAGCGCTGGACAAGGTCTTCAAGCAGGCTCGCCGGGGCACTCATTTGCTTGTCGACGCTACGGACACACACTACATCGATCCCGACGTGCTGAGCTTGATCCGCGATTTCAAGCAGAATGTCGGGCCGGCGCACGGTGTCACCGTCAGGTTGCGTGGCTTCCGCAGCAAATACCAGCTGCATGACGAAGTCGAGTTTGTCGACTATTCGACACGCGAGCTGAAGGACCGCGTCAGTCCAACTCAAGTGCTCGACATCCTACGGGAAGGCAATCGGCGTTTTTACACCGGCCATCGACTATCACGTGACTTCCGCCGCCAAGTAACCGCGACCGCCGCCGGGCAGAACCCACTGGCAGTCGTGCTCAGTTGTATCGATTCAAGCGTGCCTGCGGAACTTGTCTTCGATCTCGGCATCGGAGACATCTTCAGCGTTCGGCTGGCGGGTAACGTAATCGGTAATCAGCCGCTGGCAAGCATCGAGTACAGTGTCGCCGTCGCGGGCGTCAAACTCGTTGTTGTGTTGGGACACACACGTTGTGCTGCCGTGACCTCCTCCGTGGAAATCTTGGGCGGTGACACAGATATCGAGCAGGCAACCGGCTGTGTGCACTTGCATTCGATCGTGGACGAGATCGAACAGTGTGTCGGACGGGACGAATGCCGGCGATTGGCGACAATGAGCGACGAAGAGAAAGAGGAGTTCATCGACGCGGTCGCTAAGAAAAATGTACTGCGAACAGTAGGCGAGATCGCCGGCAGATGTAAGGCGATTCAGAAGGCGATGGAGGCCGAACGCGTGATGGTTGTGGGAGCACTCTATGACGTCAAGAGTGGCAAGATCGAGTTTTTGCCGGAGACTATTCCGGGAGACCCGCCGGCGGACGGGCCAAGCCAGACAGCTCCGCAATTGAGGTAGCTGGGGCCGCCTCAGGCACACACCCAACGCCGTTAAGGGTCTCCGCTAGCTAGTCGAAGTCGCCGGAAGTTGGACGAATCGGCAGGCGACCGAGCCAAACTCTGGCGAGTTCGGCTACGTTCTGGCGAAATTCGGCCACGCTCTGGCAACCCCTGACTTTTCTTCTCCGTCTGAGCCCCCGGTTTGCTATTGCCCCATTTCGCTCGACTACGTATCCACCCTTACAGAACTTGCTCGACGTTGGATGAGATCTTCGTCGATCATGGCGAGATGTTCGTTCCTCTGTTACCACCCTAGCCCGCCGACTTGCCGCTTGAGAATGCCGACGATTTGATGATCCTTAGCAAGACGAGCGACCTGATACGGAGAACCAGCTGGTCGCAGCGTGCGATGAGCGTCATCGGAGGGCTGCTTGTGCTGCGAATTGCGTACGCCGCCGTCGTGCCCATCGACTTGGTTCACGATGAAGCGTACTACTGGGATTGGTCGCGACGGCTCGACTGGTGCTATTACAGCAAGCCGCCGATGGTCGCCTGGTTAGTGGCTGCTTCGACCCAGCTGTTCGGTCCTTCAACACTCGCTGTGCGCCTGCCAGCTGTGCTGTTAGGAACGGGCGGTCTGGTACTGGTCTATTTGCTGGCCTCTCAACTGTACGACGCTCGTACAGGTTTCTGGGCGGTACTGTTGTCGGCACTGTGCCCGGGCAACGCAGCCCTCTCGCTGATGATGACGATCGACGCTCCCCTGTTGTTCTTCTGGTGTGGCGGGCTGCTGTTCTTTTGGAACCTCGTCGAGCAAGAGCCGAATCGCCATCCCCTAGTCTGGGTGATACTCGCCAGCGTCTCGGTCGGTTGCGGGTTGCTCTCAAAACAGACAATGGTCGGGTTTCTGGCCCTCTCCGCGGTGTTCCTGCTGCTCAGTCGCAAGGATCGGCGTTTGCTAAAGAGCTGGCGCTACCTGGCATTCGTTGTGGGATCGCTGTCGTTCCTGCTGCCGGTGATTTGGTGGAACTATCAGCATCAGTGGATTACGCTCCAGCACACAGGTGGGCATTTTCAGCGCGAACCAGCAACATTGCTGCGGCACGTGGCCTACTTAAGTGAGTTCATCGCTGTTCAGTTTGTCGTTGTCTCACCGATTACATGTGCGTTGTTGTTCATCGTCGCGGCATGCTCCGTACGGTGGCATCACCAATTGGCGCGTCCAGAGCTGTTCCTCCTCACGTTTAGCCTGCTCCCACTGGCCGCCGTCTACCTGTTGGCACTGAAACAGCGGGTTGAACCGAACTGGCCCGCGCCGTTCTATGTGAGCGGCATCATCCTGTTGGCCGCTTGGCTGCAGCGTTCTACTGCACTTGGCAATGTGTTTGGGCGCCGTCAGATGTGGTCGCGGCGGGCGTGTATGACCGGGGCTGGGACGATGTTGGTCGCTTACCTGCTCCCCTTCGGGTGGGGGCTGGAAGGTAGCAAATTTGATCCGGTCGTCCGTCTACGGGGCTGGCGCCAACTCGGAGCGGCGGTGGGCGAAGAGATGGATAAGCTGCCCGACGAACCAAGTTTCGTATGGGTGGTGGGCGGCCGTGCGATGGCTAGCGAACTGGCATTCTATGTTCCGCGGCAACCCCGCGTGTTTCTCTGGGATGGCATGCCGGGAATCACATCGCAGTACGATCTATGGGGCGATCCTCAAGAGGAAGACGGTCGGCATGCGTTGATTGTCACCGGACCGCATGGACCGCCGCCAGCGGTCTCGCAACGATTTGATTCGGTCCGACCTCTCACCGAAGTGGATGTACCCGTTGGTCATGGTCGCAGTCGTCACTGTTTCTTATGGCATGGTGCACGTCTGCGTAAGGAACCATCGCTTGGCCGTGAAGTCGTTGAAACCCCCGACGCACAGGAACGCATGTTTCGATAGGTCGTTCGTGTCGCGCCGGAACCTCTAGAGTCGGCACTTGGCCGGCGGGCGGGTGTAGTCTGGGCGAATTCGCCGGGTCCTTCGGAACCTGAAGCGTCAATTCTTGAAGTTGCGCTTTTCGCAGTTTGGCAGAGACAAGATGTCGAATTCGTCGCGTTTTTCGGAACCCGAAGCGTCAGCGAGGGGGAGTTGGTGTACCATCGCAAGCTGCTCCCTCGCTGACGCTTCGGGTTCCGATTGAGGCAGACGCGCAACATCAGAACGGACGCTTCGCGCTTCCGATTGAGGGACGGGCCTGCCACAGCCGGACGCCCGGAGTCCCGCAAAGTCGGCGTATTCAGCCAAGTTTTCTTAACCGCTACACCCGGTATGACCGAAACAGTCATTGCCAATGGGTCCTATTCTCAGGGTCGGGGTGTACGGATGATGACTATCAAGACCACTCTCAAACTGCTCGTTTCCTACCAGCTGGTGGCGCTGCTAGCGTCGTTGGCGGGCGCCGCCGAGCTGAGAACGACAATCGGCAATCGAACGATTTGCCGCACCGTCGCCTTCGAGTCCGCCGGTGTCACGGAGACGGAGCTCGTCGCAAGCCCCGTACAGATGCCGGTCGACAGTACTTGTAGTAGCTGTGGCACAACAGGCTGCGATCTGGCCTGTCTAGTGCCATGCGGCAGATGGGCTAGCTTCGAGTATCTAATCTGGTGGCGTCGTGGAGGAAGGCTGCCCGCGCTGGCCACGACCAGTCCCAACGGGACGCCGTTGGATCAGGCCGGGGTGCTGGGCCTGCCCTCGACGACCGTCCTCTTCGGTGACGACAGCTATGGCCAAGACGCCACCGCCGGAGGACGAGTGACCGTTGGCACTTGGTTGGATGACTACGGACGAAGTCAACTTGAGTGGCGTTTCTTCGCGCTCGGTCGCGAAACGGTTGAGTTCGACATCAGCTCGAACGACGATCCCATCCTCGCCAGACCATTCAACAACCGCGATGTTCTGATTGGGCCGATCGGCCCCACCTCAAGACCACTGGCATTCCCAAATATTGCCACCAGCGGGAGCATCTCCGTGCGCGGCGAATCCGAAGTATACGGTAGTGACATCGTTCTACGCTGCCGAAGCAGCGAAGTTGGCCGTGCGAGCGTCGATCTGATGTTGGGGTACCAGTTCTCGCGCATCAGCGAAGGTCTAACAATCAGCGATTCGTTCGTAGATATCGATCCGACGAACTTAGTGGCAGATGGGACACGGCAGGACATCGTCGATCGGTTCGACACACGCAACGAGTTTCACGGCGGGCTGCTGGGCATGGAAGGTACTTACCACGGCAGCGGCTGGCGGCTCGAGTTGCTCGCACGAATAGCGCTGGGTAACATGCGTCAAATTGTCGACATTGCTGGTCAAACCACCAACGATGTACCCAACGACCCAAACAGCCCATTTGTTTTGGCGGAGGGACTGTTGGCCGGAGGATCCAACCAGGGAAGACGCGAGCGGGACAAGTTTGCGGTCGTTCCCGAGTTCGGTGCAACCGTGGTGTTCGAACTGTCGGATTGCGTCGACCTGTCGGTTGGCTACTCTTACATCTACTGGAGCAACGTCGCACAGGCCGGCCGCCAAATCGATTCGATGCTATTCGTGCCCTCCCAGTTTGCTTTCAATGACGGTTCCTACTGGGTGCACGGACTCAACCTAGGTGCGGAGTTTCGCTTCTAGCGCCGGCCCCGGCCACCTTTCTAGAGGATCTCCAATACCTTCTCCGGCGGGCGGCCCAGGCGTGCGCGGCCGGCGTGGACCACGATTGGTCGCTGCATGAGTTCAGGATGCTCGGCAATCTGCCGCACCACCTCCTCGTCCCCAGTTGCCTGCGGCAACCCCAACTTCTGCCTTTCCTTGCTGCGCACCAACTCTACTGGCGAGATCTGAAGTTGTTCGATGAGGCGAGTGAGCGTGGCGACATCGGGCGGATTTCGAAGATATTCGATCACCTCGAGGTCGACATTTTGCTCGCGCAGAAGTGCGAGCGTTTGACGGCTTTTGGTGCAGCGTGGATTATGATAGATCGTTACTCGCGGCATGGGTGCCCCTTGTCAGGAGATGGCGTTGGACAGAGCACTGGGAATGTTCGAATGTGTCGGCCTGACGCCAGCGCTCGTCGCCTTAGACCAAATGGAGAAGACCGCCGGCGTGCAAGTGCACCAGGCGGAGATCAACGATTTTCTGGGGGTGATTGTCAAACTGCTTGGTTCGGTCACAGACATCGAACTCGCCCTAGCAAAGGGCGCGGAAGTTGCCACACAAATGGGCACGCGGCCGATTACGGACATCATCAGGAATCCGGACGGGCGCGCCTGGAAAGTGATTTCGAGTAGGTCCGAGTATAACCCATTGATTCAACAAGCTGTTGTCAGCTTTCCGCAATACACGGCTACAAGCAACCGGAACCACGAGGACTCTCAGGTGAGCAACGAGAACTTCGCACTAGGGTTTATCGAGACTCAAGGGTTTACAGCTGTCTTCGAGGCGGTCGATAGTGCCTGTAAAGCCGCCAACGTCGAGGTCGTAGGAAAGGAGAAGCTGGGTGGAGGCTATGTAACTGTGGTCATCAAAGGCGACGTGGCCGCAGTGGCTGCAGCCATCGAAGCGGGGCGGACCAAAGTTGCGGGTCTGGGACAGCTGATCGCTGCCCATGTCATTGCTCATCCAAGCGCCTCCGTTCTCGGCCTGCTGCCACAACTGTAGCCGTGGATCAGTCTGAGCGATCTGCTGCGCTGCCGACAGGATTGACAGGATGACTACCGAGCGCGGGTTGGAGTGCGTTTGGTCGGTGAGGCAAGGAAGCAGAGGGCTGGGTGACGGCTCGCTGCCTTACCCTAGTCTTGCAGCATACGAGCGGGATGCCCGTTACACTTCCGACGGTCTGAGCTGCTTCCTATCTTGTCAATCATGTAAATCCTGTCCAGTAGCTACGTTGCCGACAGAAAGGACAGGATCTACAGGATTGACAGGATGATGACTTGAGCACGGGGCTAGCGTGCGACAGGTCAGTGAGGACCGAAGACACGGAAGGCTGGGTGACGGCTCACTGCCTTACCCTAGTCTTGCAGCATACGAGCGGGATGCCCGTTACACTTCCCGGCGATCTTGAGCTGCTTCCTATCTTGTCAATCATGTAAATCCTGTCCAGCGGCTTCGTTGCAGGCAGAAAGGACAGGATCTACAGGATTGACAGGATGATGACTTGAGCGCGGGGCTACCGTGCGGTAGGCCGGTGATGACCGAAGACACGGAAGGCTGTGTGGCAGCTCGCTGCCTTCCCCTAGTCTTGGAGCATACGAGCGGGATGCCCGTTACACTTCCTGACGATCTGAGCTCGTTCCTATCTTGTTAATCATGTAAATCCTGTCCAGCGGCTGTGGTGCAAACAGAAAGGACAGGATCTACAGGATTGACAGGATGATGACTTGAGCACGGGGCTAGCGTGCGACAGGTCAGTGAGGACCGAAGACACGGAAGGCTAGGTGGCAGCTCGCTGCCTTCCCCTAGTCATGCAACCTCCGAGCAGGATGCCTGTCACACTTCCGACAATCTGAGCTCGTTCCTATCTTGTTAATCATGTAAATCCTGTCAAACGGCTTCGTTGCCGACAGAAGGAACGGACAGGATCTACAGGATTGACAGGATGACCACTTGAACGCGATCGCGAAAGGAAACCGGCCGCTAACGCGGCTCGGCTGATGTTTGGTTGTTTGGCGACCTGACGGATCAGCCGCGGGGCATTAGCCAGCTGATCTTCTTTCCGTCAACTTATCAACTACCCGCGGAGCCCTCCTCCCACTCGACGTCCACGCGGCTCTGCAGCCGATCTGCCAGCTCGAAGCACTGCGGGCGTCCGCCAGCCAGCTTGGAGACAATGTTGCGGACGGGGACGTCGCTAATCTCATTGAAGATCGTGATGCAGTCTCCCGTGGTGTGGACCGTCGTCGCCTGTCGCAGGTCCGCTTGCTCCATCAGCAAAGACAGCATGGTGTCGGACTGTGCGGTTTCAGGGAGCAGTACGACCAACCGCTCTTTGCCGCCGCACTTCCTCAACGGGGGACGTGCCTTTTCAAGCAGTTCGTCAAGTTCGCTGGACGTGTCCTGGGGACCCTTCGACACCAGGGACGCCACGCGATGCTTTGCCGTCGCGCTGGCCACGATCCTTCCGGCTATCTGTCTGAGACTGCTCGCCAGCTTCACCCAATCCTTGCGTGACGAGTGCGCGAGTTCCGAGAGAGCGTCGGTCTCGATCGCGGTTTCGTTCAACGCGTCTTCAAATTCAACCAGAAACTGCCAGCGGCGGCTGGCAATCAGAGAGACCTCCGGGGGTTTCGCTTCTGCCGCCGGATCCACGGAAAACTGGCGGGCGAACTCGTCGAGGCGACGGCAGAGCTCATGCAGTCGAATAGAATACTCTTGTAGCTGTACAACTACGGTTCTGAGGTAGCCGAGGACACTGCGATCGGCCAGCTGTTGCAGTCGGATCATCCCGTAGGCATGCAGTTGTTCGGCTCCCAAGCCGGCGGCTCTAACCTGTTCCTGCGCACGCTGCTCCGAGAACTCTGTGAGCGTTCGTTCGATCTCATCCAGCTGGCTAACTACGCAGTGCACAGCATGCTGAACTCCTCGCAATCGTATCTTTGGCTGCTTGGCCAACATTGCGAACCAATCTAGAAACGCCCCTACGCGCTGTTCTACGTTTCCCGCCAGTTTCTCCGTAGCAACCTGTTGCCAGGACTGCCCCGACAGGAGGAGCGAGCTATCGCCAGCATGCCCTGCCAACAGCTCGTCGAGCCACTCTTCCGCCGCTTGTGCCGAAGTTTCCTCTGCCAGTCCCGCAACACTCTGCAGGACGTTGTCTACGACGTGGTGGATATAGGACTCTGGGTCGTCGATTACGACACCGCGCTGGGTCAACCTCTCAGCTTGTAGCTTGAGCGACTCAGTGGAAAGGTCTAGGCCCGCGATAAACTTGGCGGCTAACGATTCGATCTCGGGCAGGTTTAGCTGTTCGCGATTTTCGTCTCCAAGCCACCGCTTCACTAGCAGCCAGCAGAGATACTCGGTTGCCGCCCTGTCGCCCGCCGAGTCGCCAGTCACTTCTACGGCCGAGAATGTTCGAACGCGGCAGTCATCCTGGTCTGACTGCGCATAGAGCTCACTACCGCGAAGCTGCCAGAAGGTGCCGGTCGCTGGCGAGGCGCTGTTTGCAAACAGGAAGTGAGCCACCATCGACGCCTTACGTTCGAACTCGCGCGTCGTTAGCCGGTCGCCCAGCTCGAGCAAGTAGGTGTGGGCAAAGGGAGCCGCCGTGAAGGACGGGATTCCGCAGGCCGGCTCGCCAGGGTACTTGCTACCGTGCGTGCTGTAGCACACGAGCTCTCGCAGGCAGGCGATCGTGCTGGCAAGTTGCAGATCGACCGAGCGACCCCGGTTACCGGTGGCATGCATCAGAATCCCGTTCAGCCGATCGTCCGGAAGATGCTGCTCACGCAAAATCGTGCGGATCGCATAGGGAAGATCAAGGACCATACCACTGGAGGTACCGCCGGTAGTCGACGCCAGAACGAAAACCTGAATCTTCTTCTCAGCAACGAGGCGTCCCGTAGCCTGGCTCGTTTGCTCCATGAACGCGGGGTCGACGGCGTTGGCAATCGACCGCCGCAGGGCGTCCGCTACAGCCGGAAATCCATCAACGAACGCCAGCCTCCCCAAGGGTCGAATACCCTCGGTCTTCAGACTGCGCGGTATGTTGTACAACCACCTGCGCTCCAGCCACTCGAGCACCGAATCTGAATTTTCTCGATAGTGCGCTGGGTCTCGAATTGGAATCGCAACGGTTTCGTTCATACGCAGCGAAAAATCCGCCGGACCTCGGGTCGCGGCAGTCAGGTTGTTCACATCGGTATCGATCAGCAGGAACTGGAGAGCTGGAATCTCATCGCGCAAACCGATCTGTGTGGAAAGTCGTTGCCGCAAATACCGCAGTGTTTGGCCGGCCAGCGTACCGATGCCGACAAACAACGTCGGAACCAACTCGCAATCCGTTTGGGGATTGGACAGCGGCGCGAGCGTCTGAAGAGCTGTCGGGCACGGATAGTCGGTGGCGACGGCGCAGGTGATGGTCGTCGAACCCGAGTGTTGCTGGCGCTCGGCTGGCGGCTCCCGCAGGGTCGTCTGGCTGCGGCGGCGCGGAGCCACGGTTCTAGCCTGCGGCTTGCTCGTTTTCAGCGCCGCGACAAACTCGCCACAGCTGTCAAATCTCCGCGCGGGGTCTTTCGATAGCGCCCGGGCGACGACCGACCGATCGTTGCTCGCCAGTGGAGCAAGGGACGGCTCGGTGTGCAAATGCTGAGATGCCAACTGCGCCGCCGTACGGCCGGAAAAGGCCGGTTCCCCGGTCAGCATATACTGAAATACGATCGCGAGGCTGTATTGATCGCTGTGCCGGTTCGGCTTGCCGTCGTAGATCTCCGGAGGTGCGTAGAGTGGAGTCATTCCCGCCACGAGTGTCTCGCTGGGCTCGTGCAGATCCTTCACCATGCCGAAGTCGGCCACTTTGACCCGTCCCGCGAGCAACAGCAGGTTCTCCGGCTTAACGTCGAGGTGCTGGAGCGAATGTTGCGTATAGAGATAGTCGAGGGCGTCGGCAGCATCCGACAGGTATCCCAACAGTTCTTCGCGAGGAATCCCGGGGTGCCCTTCATCGCGCCGCTCCAGGAAACGATCGTTCAAACTGCGGTCGGCCAACTCAGTCACGATCACCAGGTGCCCGTCAATGACCTCGATCCGCTCAAGTGACAGCAACATCGGGTGCTGGACTTGCTTGATGCGGTTGAGGGCCTTGAGTTCGCGCTCGGCTTTGCGAGCGTTGATGGGCCCGTAGACGATTTTCACCGCCTTGAGCAGCCCCCCAGGCGCGTCAGACTTCCAGACTTCACCGAATCCGCCTTCGCCGATGCGCTCACGGAGCACGTAGCCGGGAATCGGCTCCCGTCGATTAAATACCTGTATCGGCGACGCGACCGTCTTCACGGTAGCAAGCTCCTGTCTGACGACAAATCGGACGCTTCAGGGTTCCGAAAGGTTATTATCCTGTTGTAATCAGTGAACGAGTTGCTGCCGGTCAACCTGCTCATACCGGAATATTCGTGAAGTAGCTCGCGACGACACGGTCGAACAGTTCTGTACTCATTTCTGTTGGACGATCGTAGTAGGAACAGTAGTTTCGAATTTGCCTCAGCAGGTCGCGCGGATGGCAACGACGCATAGGCCGACCCGTTGCGAGGTAGTGCCGTTGGACAACGTCCGTGATTACCTCGGCGCGGTACTCGCAATCGAACTGCTCCGCAGCCATTTCGAACAGCTTAAAAAATTCCTCGTCACTCGGGTCACCCACTTCAATCTTGTAGGGGATCCGACGCAAGAAAGCCTCGTCGACCAGTTGACTTGGATCCAAGTTGGTCGAGAAAATAATCAATTGGTCGAAAGGCACTTGGATCTTCTTGCCCGTGCCCAGCGTGAGAAAGTCAAGGCGGTTTTCGAGCGGTACAATCCAGCGGTTCAGTAGTTCCGCTGGGGCAACCTGTTGGCGGCCAAAGTCGTCGATCAATAGGCAGCCGCAGTTGCTCTTCATCTGCAGCGGTGCTTCACTGGTGTTCGTACGAGGATCGTACCGAATCTCAAGGTTGTCCATCGTCAGCTCGCCGCCGACGATCACGGTCGGACGGCGGACTTTGATCCAACGATGGTCGTAGTCGTGTACTTTGACAACGCCTCCTGTGCCGCTCGCGACTTCCTGATGATAGGACGGATCGTACAACTTGATGATTTGCCCGCTGTCGATAACAGCATGCGGTATCCAAATCGACTGCCCAAAGCAGCCGGTGAGCCGTTTGGCGATCGTTGATTTGCCGTTGCCGGGCTGCCCGTACAAGAACATACCGGCCCCCGAGTTCACCGCCGGACCCAACATGTCCAACAAATCGGGCGCCACACTGACACCTCGCAGAGCTTCCTTGAGATCCTCGTGGCCCGGCGCTTCGGCAGTAACCGACTGAGCCTCGACCGACAGCACATAGTCCATGAAAGGTACGGGCGCTGGGCCACTGTAGGCGGACGCGCGAAAACTGGACTGCGCAGCCTGGTTGCCTTGCTCGGTGAGCGTGTAGTAGTAGTCGTTGAATGGCGCCGCGCCCGAATGAACGATTAGCTGCCTCGTTCGCATGGAGCCGAAGACCTCGTCCAAGACCCCGAAGGGCAGGCAAAGGTTCTCGGCGATTCCCCTACCGCTGTACGTCCCCGACGCCGACAGGTGCTTGAGTACAAGCGATTCGACAAGCGAAACCGGCAGACCACACTCTCTCAGATCATTGGGTTGAGCGGGGTAGAAATTCTCCTCGGACAGGATTGTCGCCAACAACCCTCCCTCGAGTTCCAGTGTTTCTGTTGCCATGGACAGCTTTCCTAAACAGCCTTTGCCCGCTTCAGGCGCCGTCGACAGTGCAGCTGGACGGAACGAACCCGCAGAACTCTAGCACACAAATAGCGAGGGCGGTCCTAACGTGACGGTTCGGCGAATCGAAGCGATCGAGATACGTCTACCGGCAGCAAAGTCGCCCGCCTTGTTGCGACCGTTGCAGCCCGTCTGACAACCGTCATGTTCGTGTCAAACCGCGACGAAACCGGCTCCAGGAGCAGAGTCTGCTCGGCATTCGATGTCGTCCCCAGCAAGCCATATCCTAGACTTTCCTGCACACATGGATCTGTCGATGAATACCCCCGCCAACAGTACACTCGCCCCGCCGGCCTTCTCGTCCACACACGCTGCCTGGTTTCTGGTCGGACAGCTCGCGCAGGATGCAACCGTGGTCGAAACGCCGATCACGGCACCACTGTCCACGATCGGACGCCATCCCGACTCCACGCTCTCCCTGGCAAGCCCAGCAGTCTCGACGCGGCATGCTGAGATCGCTCGGGAAGGCGACGTCCTCATCCTCCACGATCTGCACAGCACCAACGGAACGTACGTCAACGGGAAGAGAATCGAAGGCGAGGTGAGGATTCACCAGGACGATTTGATTCAATTCGCAGACGTGGCCCTGCGCGTAAGAATCCAAAGTGCGTCACAGTTCTCGCACACGCTGCAGGAGGACGTCTACGACCAGGCGCTGGCGCTCGTGCAGTTCGATCGCCTGATGAACAACAAAGAGGTAACTCCTAACTATCAGCCGATCGTCAAGATGGGTGATCGAGAGACGGTCGCTTATGAAGTACTGGCTCGTAGCTCCCTCTACGGAGTGGAGACTCCCGGCGCAATGTTTCGAGCGGCCGCCAAGCTCAACCTCGAAGTTCAGCTCAGTCGAATGTTGCGCTGCGAGGGCATCAGCCACAGCCGCAGCTTCGCACGGCCGCCGCACTTATTCGTCAACACGCACCCGGCCGAACTGTCTGAACCGGGACTGGATGAGGCCTTGCGCTCGGTGCGGGAGGTCAATCGTAGCCAGGCTCTGACGTTAGAAATTCACGAATCGGCGGTAAGTGACCTGGCGACCATGAACAGGTTGAAGAAGTTGCTCGAGGAACTCGACATCAAGTTGGCCTATGATGACTTCGGCTCCGGACAAGCTCGCTTAGTCGAACTCATCGAGATACGTCCAGACTATCTAAAGTTCGACATCTCGCTGGTGCACCATATCCATGCTGCGACCGCGCAGCGGCAACAGATGGTCGCTTCCCTAGTGCGAATGGTGCGCGAACTAGGCGTCGTTCCTCTTGCCGAAGGCATCGAAAGCCAAGAGGAATATAAAGCCTGCCAGGAAATCGGCTTCGAACTAGGTCAGGGATACTACTTCGGCCGGCCAGCACCGGCTGTGGCGTACTGACGATCGACCAAGCTAGCAGCGCCGGCTAGTTTGGCCAACTCACCAGATTGCACCCATCCCATGGGGAGCACAACTGTTGCCGGCAGTTCTTGCTAAGGGAAGCACTGCTATCAGCCCGAAGAAGGCAACAGGGTCTAGTTCTATCTCCGCAATTGACCTTCTTCGATGGCCGTTCATACGGCTATGATCCGCGAGTTTTCGCTGATGGCTCGAAAAAAACGCAGGCGGCCAAAAGTCCGTGACCAGTCGCACATCATCGCCGATCTGTCAGTTAATTTCCTGGAGCGGAAGGTGCTACAGAGAGGACACCAACTCGTTCGGATGCCGGCACCAGAGTACGGAATCGACGCATGGATGTATCATTTCTCGCCCGAAGGATACCCCGAGAACGGTCATGTGTTCTTCCAGCTCAAGGCGACCAATTCCATCCGCATTGTGGAAAACGGACGGTTCGTTACGGCGAAGGTCGAATCACCCCATCTTCGAGATTGGTGGTATCGCAAACATCACCCAGTTGTTCTAGTCCTGTATGACGCCGCTAATGACCGAGCCTACTGGATTGACGTAGAGGCATACTGTGACGAACTGAACAAGACTGAGCCACGACGGCTCACGCTCGACCAACAGACGGTTACCGTTCGTGTTCCGGTCAAGAACAAACTGACCCTGCGGGCCGTCGATCATTT
This sequence comes from Pirellulaceae bacterium, assembly GCA_965223305.1. Taxonomy (GTDB): domain Bacteria; phylum Planctomycetota; class Planctomycetia; order Pirellulales; family Pirellulaceae; genus CBDCWT01. The sequence goes on from CBDCWT010000088.1 coordinate 190,828, forward strand.
TCGCCGGTTGTCACTGTCCCGGATGGAGCCAAATGACTGTCACCAACAGGATGTTGCAGGACTTGGTCGCTGAGTTAGGGTTCACAAAAGGCGAGTCCACTGACAGAGGCAATCGCTTCTGGAATCACGTGGACGGGATAACCGTCGTGCTGCCCGACAATCGAAGCACGCACCCAGCGACGCAAGCAGATGTTTTCACCCTCCGCGGCCACTTGGACAACAAGGGGCTGCTCGCCACCGATGAGTTTGACAGAGCCCTCGGCATTAGGCCAGCGGGTGCCGGAACGGCGCGGCGAAGGTAGTCGTACGCCGAACGACGACCTCCTGCATCGCCTGTGCTGGCCTCGAAGCCGCTAGGTCAGGGATACTACTTCGGCACTGTGGCGTACTGAGCAGCTGTTTCCTACAGGAAATATTCAAAGTCCTGTTCGGTCCGCGCTCGCCGGTGGACTTGGAAGATGTGAGCTGGCGTGGCATGCGGGTCCAGTTCGACGTAATTCTGCTCGCCATGCCATAAGAAGCGGGAGCCGTCCAGCATGTCGTGCAGCTGATAGGGATGAGTGGCGTCGAGCTGCAGCTCGTCGAGCGGTAGCCGCACCCAGCCGGACTGCGTGTACCTGGTGTCGAGGTTGACGACCACCAGTACTACCTCTGATCGGTCGGGCGATGACTTGCTGTAGCAAATCAGCTGGTCGTTGTCGATGTCGTGAAACTGCAGCCCGTCGTTCCGCTGCAGCACGGGGCAGACTCGGCGAATCTCATTTACTCGCCCGATAAACGCACTCAAGCTGTCGGCCCGCTCTAGGTCGTGAAAGTGCACCTGGTACTTTTCGGAATCTCGATATTCTTCACTGCCTGGCTCGCGAGGAGCGCTCCAACAATGCTCGTAGGGTGGACCGTAAATGCCGTAGTTGCTCGACAGTGTGGCGGCGAGGACGAGCCGCGACTTGAATGCGGGCGGCCCGCCAACTTGCAGGTACTCCGTCAAGATGTCCGGCGTGTTGGGCCAGAAGTTGGGACGAAAGAACTCGCGAACCTCGGTCTCTGTTAGCTGACCCAAGTATTCGACCAACTCGTGTTTGGTGTTTCGCCAAGAGAAGTAGGTATAGGATTGCGTAAAGCCCAGCTTCGCTAGGCGGTACATGATCTTTGGACGGGTGAAGGCTTCGGATAGAAACAAAATCCCAGGGTGATCCTGTCTCAGCTCGCCGATGCACCACTCCCAAAAGGCGAACGGTTTGGTATGCGGATTGTCGACACGGAAGATCCGCACGCCCTGCTCGATCCAGAACTCGAAGACATTCTTCAGCTCGCTCCAAAGCCCCTTCCAATCGCTGCACTCGAAGTCGAACGGGTAGATGTCTTGGTACTTCTTCGGTGGATTCTCGGCGTATTGAATCGTCCCATCCGGTCGCTGGCGGAACCAATCAGGGTGCAGTTTGACGTAGGGGTGATCTGGAGCGCATTGAAAAGCGATGTCCAGCGCGATCTCAATGCCGTGCCGCCGCGCCGTCTCGACTAAGTGACGGAAGTCCTCAAGAGTGCCGAGTTCGGGATGAATCGACTTATGTCCCCCTTCCGAAGCACCGATGCCCCAGGGACTGCCTACATCGTCCGGCTGAGCCTCCGTCGCGTTGTTCCTGCCCTTGCGGTGAATCTTTCCTATCGGATGAATGGGCGGCAAATAAAGCACATCGAATCCCATCCGGGCCACGTAGTCCAGCCGTGATTCCACGTCCTTCAATGTGCCGTGAACACCCGGCCGGCTCGCTGCCGAGCGGGGAAACATCTCATACCACGAACTAAAGCGAGCCTTCTCGCGGTCGACATAAACAGTTCGCTTAGGTTGGTAAGTGGTGGCGAACTCTCGGCCAGTGTTGCGACCCATCAACACCAAAAGCTCGGCGTCGTCAGCAAACTGTCCCCAGTCTCCTGTCGCTGGTTGGCTGCGGAAACGCTGGGCCCAATCCAACAGTCTGGCACGATCCGCTTCGCCAGCCCGGCCCGCCGCGGCCTCGATCAGATCCGCGCCAATCTGCACATCTACCGGGCTGACCTGGTCCACAGCGACTCGCTTGCTGAAGTCCGAATGCCACGTCAAAAAGCGATCGATCCAGGCCTGTACGGTGTAGTAGTAGGTGCCGATCTGGTCGACCCAGAACTTGGCTTGCCAACGATCGTTGACCAGCGGCCGCATGGGAACTTCTTGCCACTCGCCCTTGTCCCCCGCGCGATACTGCAGGCAGATGGAAAGCCGATCGTGCCCGTCGCAGAATGCATCAGCTTCGACCGTGACAGGATCACCCACGACACGTTTAATCGGATAGCGGCCCCCGTCAATTTCCGGTGTCACGTGCTCAATCACGACGCGACTTCGTCCCTGGGATTTCGACATGTATTGAACCTGAGTGAAAGATCTGGTTTATCAGCGGTCGGCGTCCATCACTGAATCCGGCTGCAAACTGCCGATGGCGTTTCCTAAGGCGCTGCAAAACAGTAGGTTGGCGATTTCTTGTCCTCATACTGCCTCTCTCCCGACTACTGTCGCCGTGCAAGGCAGGGGAGAGGGAATAGAAGTCGGCAACCTACTGTCGGGTAACTCCTAACCGCGGATTACCGATTCGTAGAGCGCTTGAGTCTGCCGCGCAATGTTCGTCCAGCTAAACCGTTCCCGCGCGCGGATCATTCCCTGCTCGGCGAAGGCATCACGGAGTCTTTCATCGCCCAACAGCCGGTTGATGCCGTCAGCAAGATCGCGAGCAAATCGCTCCGGAGCAACCGGCTCGAACGGTGCTGCGGATTGCTGCTCCAAAGGCACGAGTGTTCCAGTTTCCTCGGGCACGACGACTTCCTTGATTCCACCGACAGCACTGGCGACGACCGCAGTACGGCACGCCATCGCTTCCAAGTTGATGATGCCAAACGGCTCGTAAATGGAAGGGCAGCAGAACACGGCGGCGTGGCTGTACATTTGGATCAGCGACGTCTTATCCAACATCTCCTGCACCCAAATCACGTTCCCCCGCTGCTGCTGGACACGGGCAACCGAAGATTCCATCTCGGCGGCGATCTCGGGCGTGTCGGGCGCTCCGGCCAGCAACACAATCTGTGCCTCGGACGAGATATGTGGAATCGCATTTACCAAGTGGATAATGCCCTTTTGTCGAGTCACGCGGCCCACGAACAGAACGTAAGGTCGATCGGGATCCACGCCGTGCTTGAGCAGCGCGCCGGTCTCCACCGTGGGAGCGTACTCATCACAATCAATGCCGTTGTGAATGACCGCGACGTTGTCCTCAGCGACGTCGAACAGCCGCAGCACGTCCCTTTTTGATTCTGCGGATACACCGATCACGGCGTCAGCCATTTCGATTGCCGTCTTTTCGACCCAAGTAGACAGATCATAGCCACGGCCCAACTGCTCACGCTTCCAAGGGCGGAGTGGCTCTAGCGAGTGTGTGGTAACGACGAGAGGGATCCCGTAACTGATCTTCGCCAAGATGCCCGCGAAGTGGGAGTACCACGTGTGACAATGGGCAACGTCGGCGTCGACAACGTCTGCCAACATGCTCATGTTGGTGTCGAGCGTGTCGAGCGCTCCCTTTAGCTTGTCATCCAGACCTGCGTACGTCTCTCCACCAAACGGATACGCGCTGAGCCGGATGCCGGCAGGCGGCGAAGGTTGCTCGCCGAAGCTGCGCACTTCGACGTCCATCAGCTTCGCCAACTCTCGGGACAAGTAGTCGACATGTACACCGGCGCCACCGTACACGTGCGGTGGGTATTCTCGCGTCAGCAGCAACGTCTTCACGAATCTGTCACCCAACTAGCTTTGGGTTGAAGCTGCCTTCGTTGATCGTCGGCCGCTCCGGACGTCCTTTGTGATCGTAGGTCAGCTGCATGTTGTCGAGGCCGAGCAGGTGGAGAATCGAAGCGTGTATGTCACGGACATGCATTTTGTCTTCCACGGCGTAGAGGCCCAATTCGTCCGTTGCCCCGATCGTCTGGCCTCCCCTTACACCGCCACCTGCCATCCAAATCGAAAACCCTGTCGGGTTGTGGTCGCGCCCGTCCCCCTTCTCACTCATCGGCGTACGGCCGAATTCGCCGCCCCAAACGACTAGAGTTTCGTCTAAGAGTCCGCGCTGCTTAAGATCCTTCAACAACCCGCTCACTGGCTTGTCCATGGACCGGCACAACCGCGAATGGTTCTTTTCGATTCCCGCGTGAGAATCCCATTTACTCCCAGTGCCGCTATACAGCTGGATAAACCTCACACCCCGTTCCACCAAACGCCGGGCCAAGAGGCAGTTTTGACCGAACTTTTCCGTTTCCGGTTGATCAAGTCCGTAGAGCTGGCGTGTGGTCTCCGTCTCCTGCGACAAGTCAACCGCCTCCGGCGCGTTGGCCTGCATGCGAAAAGCGAGTTCGTAGCCACGAATGCGCGCGTCCAACTCTGTTTGCTGTGGCCGCCGAGCAGCATGCTCACGGTTGAACCGCTGTAGCAGCGTCAGTTTTTTCTGTTGGCGCGCGGCGGTGTAGCCTTCCGGTAGACTCAGGTTGGCGATCGGCTCGTCGCTGGCACCATCGATCCGGGAGCCTTGATAGGTGGCCGGCATAAACCCCGCGCCCCAATTGCGCGAACCGTTCACTGGCCGGCCGCTGCTGTCACACATGACCACAAACGAAGGTAAGTTCTCGTTGGAAGAACCGAGCCCATAGATTGCCCACGCGCCGAGGGATGGGCGGCCGGCAACATTGATGCAGGTGTTCATCTGGCAAACACCGCCGGCGTGGTTGATGCCGTTTGTCCAGCATGAACGGATGACGGCGATGTCATCCATACAAGTAGCAATATGTGGGATCCACTCGGATGCCCAAAGTCCGCTCTCGCCATGCCGCGTCCATCGGCGCGGCGCCGCCAACAAGGGAGCTCCTTTTTCTCCCATGGCCGTAATGGGTTCCTTGAAACTCGACGGCAACGGCTGCCCGGCCAGTTTGTGCAACAGCGGCTTGGGATCCACCAAGTCCAGATGACTGGGTCCGCCCTCCATAAACAGCCAGATGACGTGTTTCGCGCGAGGGCGATGGTGGAGTACGGGCAGATGGCCACCTGCTGCTCTCCCTTCATGTTGGAGCATCCAACTGAAAGCAAGGGCGCCGAAACCAGCGCCGCTCCTTTGCAGAAATTCTCTGCGAGTTCGCGGTTGCCGATAGTGCGGCAGGTTGTGCTGGCGGCATAGGTGGGACGTCACGTGGTGTCTCCGTGCTGCAATTAGTCGAAGTCTTCGCGCCGTGCGCAAGTTTTCACTCTGGCTTCCCCCTCATCCGGCCTGCGGCCACCTTCTCCCCGGTGGGGAGAAGGACTTCGGTGGCGGCCAAAGGCCGCGCTGGGTCAACGTCCGCGGTGAAAAACACTGGGCTCAGTCAACATAGAGGAACTCATTTGAGTTCAGGAGAACATGGCAAAAATCAATCAGTTTGTCAGGGTCTAGTGCACCGCTGGCGGCGTCCCCATCGGCGGCGACGAACTTCGCAGCGTCCTGTAGCTCGGATTCCGTCGCGTCGCGGCCCCAAGTCGCTCTGAATGCGGCGTTCAGCGAGGCAAGGAGCGTCAGCTCGCCGGCCAGCATGCGCTGAGCCAGCTTTTCCGCCCGCTGCAACGTGGCGTCACCGTTAATCATCAGCAACGACTGGCTGGGCGTCGTGGTAATGTTTCGCTCGGAGACGCTTTTCAACCCGTTGGCGATGTCGAATGCGTGCAAGAACTCGTCCGGTGTGTTGCGGAAACTCTTAACGTAGAGCGATCGTCTCGGCTCACTCCCATCGACGCTGGGACCACCAATTTGAGGTAACAGCTCGCCGCTAATCATTAGCATGGCGTCCCGGATTTGCTCGGCTTTCAGACGTCGAACACGTGCTCGCCAGAGCAGGTCCTCGTTCGGGTCTCGCTCCTGATAGTCGGCTGCCTCTGGGTGACGGGCCGACTGCCGCCAAGTGGCCGACATCAGGATTCGCTTGTGAAGATCCTTGATACTCCAACCGCCAGCGACGAACGTCGATGTCAGCCAATCCAACAGCTCCGGATGAGTCGGCGGTCGTCCTAGATGCCCGAAGTCGTTGGCCGTGGATACGATCCCCTTGCCAAAGTGCTCCTGCCAAATGCGATTAACGATGACTCGCGTGGTAAGCGGATTGTCCGGTTGGCCAATCCACTCAGCCAACGCGGTCCTGCGACCGGACGAAGCACCAGCCGGCTCGGTCGGCTCCGCAGTGACCAGACCGGTCAGGACACTCAAGAAACCCGGGGCGATCGGTGTCTGAGCCGGATCGTCGGGGATCACCGTCGGGGAAACGGGCCCAGCAAAATCGGTTGCCGCCATCAGCGGCGGCAATGCTGCCGGTTTGCAGTGATCGAACTCGGCCAACTGTTTCTGTAGCGACTCGTACTGCTCCTTGTCAGCTTCCTTCATATTCTTGAGAGGCCCGCCACCTTCTTCCATGAACTGGCGCGAGACCAAGTAGGCCATCTGGTGCTCCCACGAGGTGCGCGCGGCGAGCGGTTTATGGAAGCAGGCCTGAATGTCCAGCGGGAACTTGTCGACCGTCGACTGCCACTTGCGGTCGTAGTACGGGCTGAGCAGCTGCTGGATTTCGGTTTGCAGCTCCTGAGTCTGTTGCTCCCACGCTTCCAGCGATTTGGCATGCAAGGCCTTCTCTTGTGCGGTGGCGAACTGCAGGTCGTCTCGCCAGATGACCGGCTCGAAAAAGGCGCGCAGCTGAAAGTAGTCCTTTTGCAGCAACGGGTCGAATTTGTGGTCGTGGCAGCGGGCGCAGGCCATCCCCATGCCCAGAAACACATCCCCCGCCACGTCGGTCATTTCATTGAGGATGTCATCCCAGTGTGATTTGGCATCACGCTGATTGTATTCATAGATCCCCAATCGTAGGAAACCGGTGGCGGCTAGCGCCGTGGGACTGTCGCTAGGAATCTCGTCTCCCGCCAGCTGTTCTCTGACGAACTCGGGATAAGGCTTGTCGTCGTTAAAGGCCTGCACGACGTAATCCCGGTAACGCCAAATGTGGGGACGGTAGGCATCCTGGTTCCAGCCATCCGACTCGGAGTAGCGCACGATGTCGAGCCAATACCGGGCCCAGTGCTCGCCGTACCGTTCGTCTGCCAGCAAGGTATCGATGAGACGACTCCAGGCATCCTGGGAATCATCTGCGAGGAAGTCGTCGATCTGTTGAGGAGTCGGCGGAAGACCAATCAAATCGAAATAGAGGCGCCGAACCAATTCCGCCTTATCGGCAGGTGGCGCGGGACGCATGCCCTGTTCGGCCAACTTGCGGTAGACAAAACGATCGATCTCGTTGCTGGACCAGTCATCCCCTTCGCTTTGCGGCACCGGTGGCTTTTCCAGTGGTTGAAATGCCCACCACTGCTGGTCGAGAGCGGTGATCTCGCTGCTCTGGGCACGCAGTACGCCCTCGTGCCGCGGCCAGGGTGCGCCTCGAGTTACCCACAGCTCCAAATCGCGGATCAATCGCGGGGGCAGCTGGTCACTAGGCGGCATCTCGAAGCTGTCGTAGCGAACAGCTTCGATCAACAGGCTCTCGCCAGGCCGGCCAGGGACGATCGCGGGTCCGCTGTCGCCACCTCGCAGCATCGATTCCAGCGAATCGAGGCGCAGGTTTCCCTCCTGCTTCTTCTCGCCGTGGCATTTCAGGCACTTGCCGACCAACACCGGCCGTACCCGCTTTTCGAACCAGGTCGCCTGCGAGTCCTCAGCCGCGCATAGAGCAGCTGACAACTGCATAGCCAACACGACAATTATAAGTCGCCGACGCATCTCAGGTCCTCGACGGTGAACAGAACGCAGGCTTCTATTGTAGCCAATCGAGCACCGGTCGTCTTGAGCGAATCGAGGATGGCTACGTCTTGTAGACTTCCTCCTGCAGACCGCGTATGTAACCCAGTGCGAACAGCCGGCCAATCGTTGAATAGCCAGGCCGGTCGTTGCTGTCGCCATCCATCGTCGGCACGTGGTCCGGCCGGCAGACGCCGTCGAAGCCGATGTCTCGATAGGCCCGCATGCAGGCGGCCATGTCGGTCATGCCATCGTCGTGGAAAGTCTCCTCAAACTTCTCAGGAGTTCCCCGTACGTCACGGAAATGTACGAAGAAGATTTTCTTCTGGTTACCGAAGTGCCGAATCACGCCGGGCAAGTCGTCCGTCATCATCGTGAAGTTGCCTTGGCAAAGCGTGATACCGTTCACCGGACTGGGCACGATGTCCAACAGCCGCTGGTAGTTGTCTACGCTCCGCATGATCCGGGCCAGACCGAGGATCGGTGACAACGGCGGATCGTCCGGATGCATGGCCAAGCGGACATTCGCCTCTTCGGCCACCGGCACCACCCGTTTCAGGAAGTACTCGAGATTCTCCCATAACCGCTCCTCGGTCACTTTGCCGTATTTCGTGATCGCTTTCTCTTTGAGCTGAGTCAAATCGAAAGCGGGCACCAGCGCGCCGCCACGCGAGCGGTGCGCCACGTTCGTTCGCATCCAATTCTTGACAGGCATCCACTCGTAGCACCATACGCCAATACCGAGCTTCCCCATGTTGCGCAGCAGCTCGCAAACCGCCTCGATCTCGTCGTCGCGTCCGGTCAGCCCCAACTTGATCTTGGTGGTCGGCGGACGCCATTCCAGCACCGGGAACTTGAAGCCAGCTGTGGCGTAAGCCTCCTTCAGTTGCGCCAAGTTGTCGTAACTCCAAGGGAGCCGATCACTGTTCTTCAACTCAGCGGCGCCGCGGCGACCCAGCGATCCCACGACATGCTCGACACCGCACTGTTTAACCAGTCGCCATAAACGATTCGAAGGCAAACCCAGGATTTCCGCCATTTCCATTCTGGCCTGGGGCGGGGACTGCTTAGTGTTGTCTCCCGCTTGGGCGGCTGCCTGGCTGCCCGCGAGACCGGCCACCGCGGTGCCGGACGCTGTCAGAAAAGTACGGCGATCTGTCTTGTGAGGACCAGACATACTTCTACCTCCTGGACTGCCTCGATTGTAAACCGACAAGGTAGTAGGCACACTCCGTGTGCCGTAGCAAAGTAGCGAACAACACGCGGAGTGTGCACGCTACAAAACACAACTAACTCCACAAACGATCGTTCGCCCGCTCGACGTTCCACTCTTCGGTCGGCCCAAAGTACTTCTCACCGGGAATCAGGTGTTCGCGCACAACTTCTTCGACAAGTTCCACACCGAGGCCAGGCCCGCTAGGAACGGCGGCAAAGCCGTTCTTGACCAGCGGTTTTGCCGGACCTTCCACCATCGCTTCCCACCACGGCACATCGACACTATGGTGCTCCAACGCCACGAAATTCTGAGTCGCTGCGGCACAGTGCACGTTGGCCATGAACGAGATGGGTGACCCGGCGAAATGCATGGCCATGGCGACCCCCCGCTCTTCCGCATAGTCTCCGATTTTCTTGGTCTCAAGAATGCCCCCGGCTGTGGCGAGGTCGGGATGGACCATGTCCACAGCCCCGGCGTCAATCAGCTTGATGAACTCTTCCTTCAAGTAGATGTCCTCGCCGGTTAGTGTGGGCACGTCGATTGCCTGTGTGATCTGTTTCCAGAGCTCGGTGTATTGCCAAGGCACGACATCCTCGATCCAGGCTATTTGGTACGGCGTCAGCGCTTTCCCTAACCGAATCGCCGAATTGACCGAAAAGTGTCCGAAGTGATCCGCGGCGAGCGGGATCTCGATACCGATAGCCTCTCGAATCGCGGCGACATACTCGATCAAACTCGCGATCCCCTTGTCAGTCAGCTGGATGCGGGTAAAGGGATGTGCTGTGTTGCGGTCCCGCGCCCAATCAAATCCACCCGGTGCCGTGACCACGCCCTGCTGTCCCTCCAGTAACCGCAGACCGACATCCATTTTGAGAAACGTATAACCCAATTCCTTGCGGGCCTTCATACGGCGGGCGTACACTTGCGGATCCCGCGACACGGTGGTGTCGGCGTACAAACGGACTTTGTCTCGATAGCGGCCGCCCAACATCTGGTAGACAGGGACTCCGTACGCCTTGCCCGCCAAGTCCCAGAAGGCCATCTCCACGCCACTCACCCCGCCGCCACCCCGGGCGTGATGGCCAAACTGCTTGATCTTCTTGAAGAGCCGCTCTACGTCACAGGGGTTCTCGCCCAACAACCGGCTCTTGAGAAACAGCGCATAGCGCGGGCTGGCCCCGTCGCGCACTTCACCGTAACCGCTGATACCCTGATTCGTGTCAATCCGGATGATCGGAACTCGCATCGGTGCGCCTTGTATGTGGGCAATGCGGAGATCCGTGATCTGCAAATCGCTTGGCCGTGAACTGCGGTTTACACGCTGCGCCGCGTAGCCAATCTGGTCTTCAATCGGCATCGTGCCCAGCGCCGCCAAGCTGAGCCCGCTCAGGCCCGCCGTCTTCAATACTGCTCTGCGGCCAAGTTTGGTTTCCAGGGAGAGTTGTCGGTGGTTGGGTCGGTTCATTCGGTGCACTCGATATAACAGGTGGCCCGTGTCGCTGTCCTTTCTCGCCAATCAAGATAGCGGGACAACGTTAAAGTTACTCGTCATCAACATCGCCAGCTGCGCCCTCGCCCTCGTCATCTTCTTCCGTTTCTGAGCGTTCCTGAATCAGCGCCTCGATAGTGGTCCGTGGCACATCGAGCGTATCTGAATTCTGCCGCAGCCACTGCACGAAGTCCTGGTTGATCTCCTTGCTCCACTTGCCATCGATTTGCCCGGGTGTGTATTTCTTTTCCCGTAGACGTTGGTGGCCGAACTGATCGCGCAGCATGATCTTCTCTGCACGTTCAACAACCCCTTCGGCCAGGTGCGCTGGAATGAAGATGACTCCTTCGCGCTTGGCTAGCACCACGTCGCCGGGTAGCACCGTCGCGCGCCCAATTCGAACGGGGGTGTTGAGGCCAGTCAGCATCATGTCGCGAATGGCTGTCGGATCCCAGCCGCGCACGAAGGCATTGAAGCCCTCGATTTCCGCCAAACCTTCGAGGTCTCGCAACGAGCCGTCAAACACCACTCCATTGCCCGAGTTGGCAAAGATGGAGTTACCAAGATTGTCGCCGATCAACGTTCCCTCGAATACTTTGCCAAACCCATCAGCGACGTAGACGTCGCCCATCGTGAGGGCATCGATTGGCCACGAATTCATGTTGCCCTTGCGGCCTGAGGCGTTACCGCGTTCTCGCATCCGTTCGGCCAGCTCTGGCCGAGTCGGCATGTACTGGGCTGTCAGCGCACGGCCGACCACAGGCACATCGTGGTGGATCATCTGCCAGCCGCCTTCGAACTGGTTTTCGTACTTGTGCGACCGCAACACGCCCCACGCCTCCTCGATCGAAACACGCTTCATTCGCTTCAACACGTTGTCGGAGACCTTAGGACGCCCGTCGGGAAATCGCTCCCCCTTCCACTCGGCTGTATAAAACTCGAGCTGTTCGCGAGTAATCGTCTGAGCGCTGCTCGTGTGGGCGAGGATGCTTCCGGCCAGCAAGCCGAGCATCCACAATGCTGGCCGGCGGGCGATCCAGCTTCGCGGGATGTCGTTCATGGTCTTTCCTCCAACAGGAATTCAGCTGCAAGTCAGAAAACCAGTCTGCGATGGTGAATCGCCGGCTCCTTGTCTTCGGAACCCGAAGCGTAAGTTTTGATGTTGCGCTATTCGTTGTTTGGCGGGTGCAGACTGGCGAATTTGCCGGGATTTCGGAACCCGAAGCGTTAGCGAGGGGAGTTGGTGTACCAACGCAAGTAATTCCCTCGCTAACGCTTCGCGCTTCCGATTTAATGCGAAATCGCAACTTCACAAATGCGCGTGTGGGAAGGACAGGTCCGTTCGTCCAGGCGGTCGGGGATGCTGTCAACGGTTACGCGTGTATTATGCCTATCGCAGGCAGCAAATCAAAAGGAATCTGGCGGAATCCGGCCGAAAGGGTGACGGCCAGAGTGGCGACGTCCGCTCGCCGCCTAATCGAAACAAGGTGGTAGTGACACTCCGTTTGCCGAAACCTGCGGCCGGCACGCGGAACGTGCCTGCTACCTTGAACGCCCTGCGGGCGCCTGTGGAGAATCGTTCGTCCTCCTGGTCGCGCCAGGCACTTCGTGAACCATCCGGGTTTGATGTACACTAGGGGGAGGTATCGTCAAGAGCCTGTTCCCACCTGCCATCCTGCCTGTTACGACAGACGACCCAGTCGCCCGCGAGCTGCCCAACGATGTCGCCGCTTCTCAGAACAGTACCGTTGCCGCCCAACCGTGTCGGCTGGGTAGTGGTTATGCTGGCCGCCGCCAACATCTCCTTCGCCGAGCCGCTCGACCGTCAAGTCGCAGAGTGGGCGATATTGCTGGGAGGATCCGTCCGGCTCTCTGGCGACACGGCGAGAATTCACGAACTTGGCCAGTTACCTGTCGCTGACTTCCGGGTGGAACAACTCGATCTGGTCGGCACCAACATCTTGCCGCCCGAGCTGGAGAGGTTGGAAGGTCTCAAAGGCCTGCGGGTGTTGAACCTGCCCGGACCCATGTGGAATCCCCGTGCGGGTGCGCGCACCAACTACAGCCGCGAGTTGGGCCACCTGGCCGCGATCCGCACACTTGAGGAACTGAGCATCAGCTATTCGTACCTGGCGTCAATCAAATTTCGAGACGAAGGACTCGAAGAGATCGCCCCCCTCGCTGCCACCCTACGCACGCTGAGCTTGGAAAACACGGAGGTGCGAGGCCACCGGTTAGCCCACTTTGTCAACCTCGAGGAGCTTGACTTAGTCTATTGCCCGATTGACGACGAGGGCCTTGAACAGCTGCAGGATCTCACCGAGCTTCGGAAACTCCTCCTACGCGATGCGTTGGTCAGTGACCAGGGTATTCGTCACTTGAGCCAGCTACACCAGCTCGAACACCTCGACCTCGGCGGCACGAAGATCAGCGACGCGGGTGTTGCCCATCTAAACGGCTTAACGCGGCTCAAGAAGCTCAACCTACTCGGTGCGGATCTGACCGACTTGGGAGTGCAGGAGTTGGCCGGCATGAGCCAGCTCGAAGAACTGAACCTCTACGGCACCAAAGTGACAAATGCCGGGCTGGCCGTGTTGAAGAGGCTCGCCAAGCTCAATCAGCTTGACCTCCGCTATTCCCGCGCGTCGCAAGCGGGCGTCACAGACCTGCAAAAGTCGCTGCCCGGCTGTGCCATTACGTTCTTGGATCTTTCGGTGCGGCCGTCGATACCGGCCTCAGCCGACAGAGTCGTCGCTGGGGCGTCCGCGGCAGAAGTGGCCGAGTGGGTGCGTACGATTGGTGGCCACGCAGTCGTCGAGAACAACCAGCTGGTGGCGGTCTCTCTTCGGTCTACAGGGGTCACCGACCGGCTGATCGCGAACCTGGAGAAGTGCAACCAGTTGCAAAAACTGGATCTACAAGAAACCGAAATTGGTGACTTGGGGATCCAACACCTTGCCCAGCTGCACCAGCTCACCGTGCTCGATCTGAGTGGCACCATGGTCTCCGACACGGGTCTCAAAAGCCTGGCGAAGCTGGCAGCCCTGCGAAATCTCGGGCTGGAGCATACTGCCGTAACAGGCCAGGGACTCGAACATCTGGATGCTCTCGCGTTGGATGAACTGCGACTGTCGGGTTCTCCCGTCGACGACGAGGGCCTCGCCAATCTGTCGAGAATTAGCTCGCTCAGCAAGTTAGCCTTGGCGTACACAGACATTACCGATGCAGGTGTCGCGGAGCTTAAGTCGCTCGAAAACTTGAGCTCTCTGGATCTGGTTGGGACCGACATCGGCGACAACGCGATGGCTGACGTCGGCGAAATGACGGGGCTGCAAGAGTTGCTGTTGGGATATACCCGGATCACTGACTCAGGGATGCTCAAGATGCAGGAACTCACCAACTTGCAGCGGTTGGAGCTGATCCGCACCCGACTCAGCGACAAGAGCATGCAGGTGATTGCAGGGCTCGCCGACTTGGTCACATTGGACCTCGACTACACCGAAGTCGGTGATGAGGGCCTGGCGGCGCTGAGGGCCCTCGAGAAGCTCGAGAAACTCAGCCTAGACAGCACGAACGTAACCGACAAGGTCGCGGAACAACTGGGCGAGTTGTCGCACCTCAAGCAGCTGAACGTGTACCACACCTTCATGACTGAAGAAGGTCATCGGGTAATAAAGGAAGCGAACCCAGACTGTGAAATCACTTGGGATCCGCGATCTAGTGATCCGACGCGACGGCGCAGTTGAGGATCCACTACGACGTAGCTGGAGTCAGGCAAGTAGAGATCACGAAAGAGGTCGTGCAGCTTTTACGCCGCGTACAATCCGCCAAACTCTGGCGAGTTCGGCTACGCTCTGGGCGAGTTGGGTTACGATCGGATAGCGGCGGAACGTTGGGAAAAGTCCTTGACGGCGTAGAGTGAGGATATTGTGATCAGTCGAAAACTGCTTTATGCGACGGTGGCAATCATTAGCAGCTGCGGGTTGGCCTGCGGCGACGACGGCATCGGTGGCTGGATCAATTCGCTTGGTGGTCGCTACTCGTACGATGCGCGCGGAGAGATTGTGGCCGTCGATCTGCGAAACGCCTGGGTGACCGACGCAGACCTAGTCAGGCTTGCCGAGCTGCCACAGCTAGCGGCCATCGACCTTTCCTACACAAAGGTGACGGATCTTGGTTTGGAGTCACTCCAGCCGCTGCAGAACGTCAAGACTCTGGATTTGCGCTACGCCGAGTATGTCACCGATCTTGGTATTGCTCATCTGAAGCACTGGCGAAAGCTTGAGCAGCTCGACCTGCGAGGCACGAAGGTAACCAGCTCGGTGTTCAAGCATGCCTCCAGAATGACAAGACTCCGCTTCCTCGATGTTGGTCACAGCCGAGTGAATGACGACTTCTTCGAGGAGCTGGCCAGTCTCCAGCAGCTGGAACACTTCGCGTTTGGAGGCAACAAGATGAGCGGGGCAGCGTTGCCGCTGCTCAAGTTGCTGCCAGGTCTGAAGGAGCTGGACGTAGCTGGGCAGCAACGCACTGATTCCGGCCTCTGGAGCATTGCGGTGACCGATTTCAACATCGAGAACATCGCCCAGCTGGATCAGCTAGAGTCGCTCGACCTGGCCCGCACGAAACTCACGGATCGCGGCATCGCGCAGCTGAGCCAGCTGAAGCAACTGCACACGCTCAACCTGAGCGGCACGCGTGTGACGAGCAGGGGAATCAAGTCACTGACACGTTTGCCGAAACTACGCTACTTGAAGCTGTGGCAGGCCAAAGATATCGACGACGCGGCGGTTCCTTTTCTCTTACAGCTGCAGCAACTCGAAGTGCTGGTACTTGCTGAAACCGGGATTAGCCATGCGGGTGTGGAGCAGCTGGCCCAGCTGACGAACTTGCGAAAACTGTTCCTAGCCGGCACGGATATCAGCCACGATCAGTG
Organism: Pirellulaceae bacterium; assembly: GCA_965223305.1. Classification (GTDB taxonomy): domain Bacteria; phylum Planctomycetota; class Planctomycetia; order Pirellulales; family Pirellulaceae; genus CBDCWT01. The sequence continues at coordinate 206,340 of CBDCWT010000088.1, forward strand.
GCGAGCGGCCCAACAGGCGATGCCCGACTGCGCGGTAAGTTGGTGGAAGCAGCCGGAGATCGAGTATCCCGAGTAAGAGACAGCATCAACGCCGGAGCGGCGCGGCGGCGAAGTGGGATGCAGGATAGATGGCTCTTTGCGCCGCTTGTTCCGGCCTACCGACTCACTAGATCGTAGCCGAACTCGCCAGATCGTAGCCGAACTCGCCAGATCGTAGCCGAACTCGCCAGATCGTAGCCGAACTCGCCAGATCGTAGCCGAACTCGCCAGAGTTTGGCTTGGTCAACTGCCGATTCGTCCAAATACTGGCGAATTCGGCAACAAGAAATCCCTAACGGCGTTGCCCCTTCACCACAGCAACGACCGTGTTGACATCATACACGCCGACAAGCGGCACAGAGATTTGATCAAGACAAACCGCCAGGCGCAATCTACCGCCCGGGCTCCGCGTAGCCAGCACCGCTAGCCGACGCGCCATCGAACCGAATCGCCGTCTCAATCTCACGCTTCTGGCGGACGGCTCACGGAGTGAGCCTGCTACTTTGGCGGAAGGCGGTTCCCTTCAAGAGGTCCCGCCGCGGGATACGAATAAAGCTACAGCGCAGCCATCGCGGTCTGTAAATATGCGCAGTCTGTGAATTCTTCGCTGACTGCGCGATTTGCGTTTCGCGGTAGACCTGTCTTTGCAAATCGCCGCACATTGGTTTAGCGGTGGTTGCTGCTTTCGAGTATAGTCCCGCACCCCGCGTTGTCACCACTTTGGAAACGAGCGTATCGATGGATCGACCGCAACTCTTGGCCCTCTATCGCGCCGCATTCACCGCTCGCCAGATTGAGCACCTTGAACACGAATTGACCAGTCGCGGCGAAGCTTTCTTCCAGCTGTCGACGGCCGGGCATGAATGCATGGCGGCGTTGGCGGCGCATCTCACCGAACACGACTGGCTGCACTGCCATTATCGCGACCGGGCCCTGCAGATCGCGCGCGGGGTGCCGATTCATCAGTTCTTCGACGCGCTCTACTGTTCCGATGCATCTTGGAGCCGCGGCCGGCGAATGAACCCTTTCGTCAGCGACCGGCGATTGAAGATCCTGAGTATGGTCACGCCGACGGCCAATAACGCCCTACAGTCCGTAGGAGTTGCCGCGGCGGTCAAGGACCAGCCACAGGCGCCGTTGGTCTATTGCGGGGTGGGAGACGGCACAACCCAGCAGGGTGAGTACTTAGAGGCCTGCGCCGAGGCGGTAAGAGATCAGCTGCCCGTGCTGTTCGTGGTTCAGGACAATCGCTGGGCCATTTCCACGCGTACCGAGGGGAGGACGTTCTATTCGCTGCCCAGCGGACGTGCCACCGAGTTCATGGGCTTGCAGATACGGTATGTAGACGGCCGCGACCCCGTGGCCTCCTTTCATGCTTTCGAGTCGGCGGTCGCCTGCATTCGCCGGGACCGCGGTCCACAGCTATTGGTGATGAACGTCGAGCGGATTTCAAGCCACACCAACACAGACGACCAGACGGTCTATCGTGACGCAGAGGAGATCAGGCGGGCGGAACAGACAGGTGATCCGTTGCGCCGCATGGAAAGTTGCCTGCTTGCGGACGGCGTCACCCAAGAGGAACTGCAGGCCCTGCAGCGACAGATCGCAGACCAGGTGGCCGCTGCGGAGTGTGAGGCGGCAGCAAGTCCGGATCCACTGCCCACACTCGTCGCCAAGAGGAGTATCTCGGTCGAGCTGACCCACGCGTCGAGCGAGCAGCGCGGTCATGACGATGGCCAGCGATTGACTATGCGAGACGCGTTGCGCGAGACTCTGCGCGGACAACTACGGGGTAATCCTGCAGTCTCCCTCTGGGGAGAGGATATTGAGGATCCGAAAGGGGACGTGTTTGGCGTGACGAAGGGTCTGAGCACGGAGTTTCCCGGCCGGGTCCGCAACTCCGCGCTCACCGAGTCAACGATCATCGGCACGGCGATTGGCAGGGCACTTGTCGGAGAGCGGCCGGTCGCGTTCATCCAGTTTGCCGATTTCATCCCACACGCCTTCAACCAGCTGGCTGCGGAGCTGGGAAGTTTGCACTGGCGGACGGACGGCCAGTGGAGTGCACCGGTCATTGTGATGGCTGCTTGCGGAGGCTACCGGCCAGGGCTGGGACCGTTTCACGCCCAGACCAACGAGGCAGTGCTGGCGCACACCCCCGGACTGGACGTGTTCATGCCATCAAACGCCGCGGATGCGGCCGGCATGCTGAACGCGGCGTTTCGTTCCCAGCGACCGACACTGTTCCTCTATCCCAAGAGCTGTCTGAACGACGCACATCGCGTGACGAACGGAGCAGTCGCCGACCATTTCGTCCCGGTCGGCACAGCCTGCAAGATCCGCTCGGGGCGCGACATCACCTTGGTCGGTTGGGGGAACACCGTCCGTCTGTGTGAGCAGACCGCCGAAACACTCGAGACGGTCGGGTGCGAAGCAGAGGTCATCGATCTCCGCTCGATTTCGCCCTGGGATGAACACATGGTGGTACGTTCCGCGGAGAAGACCGCCCGGCTGGTCGTCGTGCACGAGGACAGCCAAACCTGCGGCTTTGCAGCGGAAGTTCTAGCGTCGGTCGCCGCGACAGCGCGGATGCCAGTTTCCATGCGGCGAGTGACACGCCCCGATACCTTCGTCCCCTGCAATTTCTCCAACCAGCTGGAGGTGCTCCCGTCGTTCAAACGCGTCTTGACAACCGCCTCTGAGTTGTTGGACCTCGATCTCAGTTGGATCCATCCCGAGGTGGAAGAGGAAGGAGTCTTCTCGGTCAACGCGATCGGCTCCGGCCCCGCCGATGAAACCGTGGAGGTTGTAGAAGTCCACATCGCGGCAGGGCAAGAAGTGCAAGAGGGAGATTTGTTGGTGACAGTCGAGGCCACGAAAAGCGTGGTTGACATTACTTCGTCGGTCACAGGCACCGTCATCGACGTCAGTGCGGAAGTGGGAGAAGATCTATTGGTGGGCGAGCCGATGGTCAAGATCCAATTGGCCACGGGCACCGCACGCAAGAAACCCATCACGCAGGAGCGCTGCGGAACGCCGGTACTAAAGCGGCGAAACTCGCCTACGTCTCTGCCGATCCCGGTCAGAAATGTCGAACATCGTGCTTTCGAAGTTGGTATTTCGTCGGTGACGGCCCTTTGCGGCAGCCGTCGCGTTTCGAACGACGACCTGATGCCGTTCAGTGATGGACTAACACCACAGGACATTCTCCGCCGCACCGGCATCGAATCACGACGCTGGGTCGGCGACAACGAAGACGCAGTAAGTCTCGCCGTCCGCGCCAGCCAGCAGCTGTTGGACCGCGAAGGGCTGACCTTGGACGACCTGGATCTAGCGATCTGCAGCACGACCAGCCCCACTTCGGTGACACCGTCGATGGCCTGCCGAGTTATTAACGGGCTGACATCCGGAAAGAGCGAGGCGATGCTGCAGGCCTATGACATCAACGCGGCTTGTTCCGGATATCTCTACGCGCTGCAGTCGGGCTACGACTACCTTCAAAGCGCGCCGCACGGACGCGTGTTGATTGTGACGGCCGAAGTTCTCTCGCCGCTGCTGAACCCCGCTGACTTTGACACGGCCATTCTCTTCGGCGATGCCACTTCGGCCACCGTGCTGTACGGTGAGGCCCACCTCGAGAAAGCGATGGCCCGGCTCCATCGTCCCGAGGTGTCAGCAAAAGCTGAGGACGGTAGTACATTGTCGGTTCCCTTGCTTCACGATGGTTTCATCCAGATGAAGGGACGCCGTGTCTTTAGCGAAGCGGTGCGGATGATGGTCACCAGTCTCAACCGGACCTGCGAGCGAGCTGGGATCGGCATTGACGATCTTCAATTAGTGATCCCGCACCAAGCCAATCAGCGCATCTTGGACGCCATCCACAACCGCATTCAACTGCCTGTCTACAGCAACATTCGCACCTACGGCAACACATCGTCGAGCAGCATTCCGCTGTGCTTGACCGAAATCCTGCCACAGGTCGGCAAGGGCGACCGGCTGGGATTGTGTGCTTTCGGCGGTGGTTTTACATTTGGCGCCGGGATTCTACAGGTCGGCTAGCCCGAGCGTGACCGTGATAACAAATCAGCCGCTGGGCGTTAGCCCACGGTTCCTTCGCGCTGACAACGACGTTTGGTTCGTCAACGCGCTCCAGGCCGCCCGAGCGTAGCCGCCACCCAAGTCCCTTCTCCCCGCCGGAGGTCGTGCAATTTCTAACTTAGTGCGTGATTCTCGTCTTTCTTCACTCTCCCCTCGGGGAGAGTCGGCCCGAAGTGCCGGAGAGGGGGAACGCGAGGGGCGATCACTCCCAGGCAGCTCTCCCCGGACGCTATCGCGTCCGACCCTCCCGCGCGCGGGAGGGTGAAGCCGATGGGCGCAGTTCCGGCGACACTGGGTTCAACGCACTTCGCGTTAAGCGGCGCGTGCCGGAACTGCGCGGCGGGGGAATCTCTCGCGAGTCGACGGTTTCTCGCCGCTAGTTCCGGCCTACCCATGTGGCACCTGCCTGAGTAGCTCGTCGCCCGGCCGCTTCGTTAGAATGGCAGGCTGCGAATCCTAGCCCCCATCCGATCAAAGAAGGACGCCGCAATGCCACACCACATGCGACCGTTTCTGGCTGTTTCGATGGCAGCCCTGTCGATCGTCTGGCCGGGTAGCAGCCCGCTAGCCGATGATGCCACTGCCCCAGAGCAAGTGGATACGAACCATGTCGTGGTCGAGACACGCCGGCGCGTCGCGTCACCCACGGAAGCTGGCAAGTTCGAAGTCGTTTCCCAGACAGAGCGTTGGGATCCGGCGAAGACCGCAGTGATTGTCTGTGACATGTGGGACGACCATACCTGCAAAGGTGCCGCGGGCCGAGTTGCTGAGATGGCTCCCGCTGTCAACCGCACGATCAGCGCGGCGCGCGACAAGGGGATGCTCATTATTCACGCGCCGAGCGGGACAATGAAACGCTACGCCCGCACACCTCAGCGTCAGCGCGCCGTCGCAGCTCCCTTCGCCAAGGCCTCGGTCGAAATCAAATGGAACTACTGGGATCCGCAACGCGAAGGTGGCGACTTCACGACGATCGCACACGGCGGATGCGCATGCCCCCAGCCCTGCTGGAACTTTGCTGAGGACGAGGACGGAATCCGCAAGTGGCAACGCGGTCCCGATCTGCCCTGGAGTCGCCAGATCGAGACGATTTCGATCGCCGGCGAGGATGCAATCACCGACAGCGGACAAGAGGTCTTCAATCTGCTCGAGGCGGATGGTATCGACAACGTCATCTTGATGGGCGTCCATACCAACATCTGTGTCTCCGGTCGGTCTTTCGGGCTGCGCCAGATGACCTATCACGGCAAGCATGTCGTCTTGTGCCGCGATCTCACGGATGCCCTCTTGCAGGCGAGAGTACCCGGCATCGATCAGTTTCGCGGCACGGAGATGATCGTGGAACACATCGAGAAACACATCTGTCCCACCATTACCTCGTCCGCTCTGACCGGCGACGCGGAGTTTCGGTTTAAGGGAAGTTAGGCGTTTGCAGGACGGGAATCGCCCACGGCTTGGTGGCCAGTAGGGCCGAAACAAAGGGGCGGGGAAAGGCGTTCGCCGCATCAAGGTAGCAGGCACACTCCGTGTGCCGTCCGCCAGAAGCAGAGCCGACACGCGCGCCGAAAGCGCATGGGAGCGCTGATTACGGTTGAAACCGTGGGCTAACGCCCAACGGCTGATTTTGTACCGCGGGCCCGGCCATCCTGTTGATTCTGTGAATCCTGTCAAAAGCAAAGACAGGATCTACGGATGGCCTTTTGCTCTTACAGAAACTAGTCAAAGAGCTCGGCTTGGCGTTCAGCCAGGTCCATCAGCCGGGGCAGATCTTCGGCTAACACATAGCCGGCTCGAGTCAACTGTTCGGCGTGCTCACGGTATTGCCCGCGGTAGTCCTCGAAGTCCCGATAGCGTTCGGCCAGCGCCGGTCGTGGATCACCGGCTTGCCGCCGCTGGGACACAGACCCGGCGAAGGGGATGTAGCCGCCCGCCAAACTGAGCAGTTCGGCTTCCGCGCCGATGGAGCGGCTGCGCAAGTTCCAACTCGTAAAGGTCGCGACTGGGACCGCTACGGATGGCAACAAGAGGCAGCCCAGCTCGTTGTTGTCGGGGCCAAACGCTGGAACTCTCACACGATATGTCCCCAGAACAACCGGCGGCAGACGAGACATGCGGCGTGCGGACAGGAACTCTGAGCCGCGATCGACGAAATCGGGTTGGTGGATGACCTGCGGGTACCGTACACCCGGCAGCGGCTTCCACCCACTCTGCGCGCGCTGCCAATCGACAAGCGTGCCATCTGAAATGCGGGGGTACACACTGGGTGGCGGCTCCTCTCCGGTGCGAACCCAACTGTCGAGCGCCATGAGCAGGGCGCGGACAAAGGGACGGTAGTCAGCCGGGTTGCGCACGAGTTGGCCGTTGCCTCCCGGACGCGGTACTCCCGTACCGGGACCATGTTGCGTGCCGCCGAACGTGTAAATGCGCACTTGCGACGGGACCTGAGAATCACGCGCACTAAGTGGATCGGTATGCACGAGAGAACCAGCTCGGTGCCAGTACTCGGACGACGACTGAGTGTGCATCACCTTGGGCACCGTCTTGGTGGCGGCTGCCCGCCTTAGCAACGAGTCGCTGCGGTCGGTAAACGCATCTTTCTCCGTTCCGTACGCGAAGGGGAACACATCTGCCGGAAAGAGATGGTTGTCATGTTGTGTGTTGTGCCGGGTTGGCGACGCGAACCGGTGATTGAAGAACCCCATGCCGGCACCGGCCACGTGTGGGATGATGCCGTCAAACACCTGGCGGCCACTCTCATCGGCATTAAATCCGTCATAGACGAACGTGCGCAGACAACGTCCACTCTGCGAAACACCGAATCCGTAGGCAAACTCCGCTGCAGGCTTGTCTCCGACTCGCAGCGGATTCTGTTCGCCGCGATTGTATTTGAAGAGGCTGATCAAGTCCCGAATTCCCGCCAGGCCCAGCCCCTGCACCAACGGCCCTTGAGCTTCGTAGACCAACTCGTAGATGTACCCGCTACGGATCCCACCGGCAACTTCGAGCTCAATCACCGGCAGAACGCTCTTCCGCCCATCCTCCTCAACAAACCTCTGATGCAGCTGCCACTGGTCGCGTGGGACCGCAACACGCGGATCCCGCTCTCGCAACCGCCAAGTTAACGTCGCGTCGGCTAATCCCTGCTCCGTCGGTGGAAAGCTGCCCTGGTTCGCGAAATGGGCGATTGTGTGACGATCGGTGTCCTCGTCGCAAACGAATTCGGCGCGCACCGGCCCCACGATTGGCTGCCCGGAGTGAGTCGCGATGGGAGCATCCAGCAGCAACCGACTGTTGCCGGGCACGACCTCAGCAATCCAGCCGCTCCAAACTACGATGAAGCCATGCCGCATCAAGAAACCCTCCGCGCCGCCGTTGAATTGACCGAGGCACACGCGGTTTCCACGGTTGTTTACGTCGTACAGAATCGCTCCGTTGGTGCGGGCGAGGTCACGAGGAGCGAGGATTTCCAGGTCGGCAGCAAACTCCACGCGGCCGCCCTCGTTGCGCGGCGCAAACTCTAAATCAACCACCGAGCGATTGGCATCCGCCGCCGGATCAACGGCGAAGAAAACCCGACCTTGAATTCGTTCGTAGGGTCCTCGCTCACCAAACGACTTACCGCCAGCATAGGGTTGTCGTGAAGTCACCTCGATGCGAGTCACCTCCGCGGGCGCGGGGTCAACGCCGCAGCAAAAACCAACAACCACCAGACAGGCCACATGAATCAGTCGCATCGTTTCCTCAGTGGTGAACGCACAACTTGGTTTTTTTACTCGAGCAACGACAACCTGATGCCGGTACGACGGTCAGTATAGCTGGTGAAAGATCGCTCATGAAGCTGGCCGTGGCTGCTTGCAGGGGGCTGACGAAAAGGCGACTTTGCCGTGTCTTCGGAAACCGAAGTGTAAGCTCTGAGGTCGCGTTTTTCGTAACCCGAAGCGTCAGCGAGGGGCTAAGGAATCTTCCCCGACGTTCCGCCGCTATCCGATCGTAGCCGAACTCGCCAGAGCGTAGCCGAACTCGCCAGAGTTTGGTGAACTGCCGATTCGTCCAAATTCTGGCGAATTCGGCTACAAGAAATCCTTCACGGCGTTCAGCGAGGGGAGTTGGCGTACCAACGCAAATCAATCCCTCGCTGACGCTTCGCACTTACGATGGGTCAACTGCGCGCGCGGCGCGCCATTCGCTAAAATGGTGCTCGCTCGGTTCCACAATTCCACTCGCTCAAGGAAACTCCTCATGTGCCGTGTCCTCGCATTGCTCTGCTGCTTGATTCCCTGTTGTGCAAATCAACTCGGCGCCGCAGACCCGCTCCAGTTCGACCCCGTGCCTGGTTTCGTCAAATTGCCGGCTGGCATGACGCTCGAGGCTTGCTCCGGCGTCGCGGTCAATAGCAAGGGGCATGTGCTTCTGTTTCACCGCGGCAAACACCCCATCATCTGTCTCGACCAAGATGGACGATACTTGCGTTCATGGGGCGACGAATATATCGACACGGCGCATGGCCTCAGGATTGACCGCGAAGACAACGTCTGGGTCACTGACGTCGGCAATCACCAAGTGTTCAAGTTCAGCGAATCGGGAGAGCTGCTCATGTCGCTCGGTAAGGCCGGTACGGCAGGTGACGGAATTGATGAGTTCAACAAACCGACCGACATCGCGTTCGGTCCACGCGGCGAGATCTACGTCACCGACGGTTACGGCAACAGCCGTGTCATCAAGTTCACCGCCAACGGTGGTTTTCTGACAGCCTGGGGAGAGGCAGGTGACAAGCCTGGCCAGTTTGACACGCCTCACGCGATCAGGCTCGACAAGGCGGGACAGCTGGTCGTGGGCGATCGCGAAAACGACCGAGTTCAGTTGTATTCCAGCGAAGGCAAGCTAATAGACATCTGGAGCGGATTCGCTCCCTTCGGATTGGCTCACGATGCCGAAGGAAATCTCTTCGTGGCGGACGGACGAGCGAACAAAGTCCTGCAAGTTGGTGCCAAAGGCGAGGTTGTCAACTCCTGGGGCAGTGAAGGCAACGGAGCCGGACAGTTCCAGCTGCCACACATGTTGGCAACCGACGCGAAGGGGAATCTCTACGTCGTGGAAATCACTGGCAAGCGACTGCAAAAGCTGGCTCGACGACGTGCAGGCTAGGCTTTGCGTAAAAGTTGTGTGCCCTCTCTGACGGGAGGGCGACGCTCCTGCGAGCCGTCTTGCCAGGTGGGTTTGGAGGTCGTGCGACTCTTATAGGTAGCGCGTGACTTCGTCTTTCTTCACTCTCCCCTTTGGGGAGAGTCGGCCCGAAGGGCCGGAGAGGGGGGCACGCTTCGGGGCGATCGCTCCCGGGCAGCCCTCCCCGGACTATCGCGTCCGTTTCGCTGGGGAACCGTGGGCTAACGCCCAGCGGCTGATTTGGAGCGTAGCCGAACTCGCCAGAGTTTGGCGGACTGCATGAACCGTAGAAGCTGCACCTCCAAGCGGAAGGGTAAGGTGGATAGCTGCACGGCCCAGAATGGCGCCTATAACCGGGCTGCTATCGTGACCCGGCTGACCGCAAGTCGCCCTGTGCTCCACCGGCTATCGGCGGCTGAATCCGTAGTAACGAACCGGTGCCGTTCTGAAACTTGCCGTCGATGACCCAAGCGTTGCGAAGCAGAACATAGAGGCTGCCGTCTCGCGCAAACCGCAAGTCGACGGGACGAGTCAGTCCCATCGCAAAGTCGTCCGCATGGCTTGGATCAGCCTGGTCTAGCACCTTGATCCAACCGTGCACGAAGTCCGCGAAGAAAAACCGTTCCTGATAGGACCGCGGCCAACTGGATTCGGTGGGGCAGAAGTCACCACCGGAGATGGATGCTTGCCGGTAGTGGTGCACCGGGCCGTGAAAACGTGTGTCCTGGGTCGGGCCGTGATCGACGACTGGCCAACCATAGTTGGCTCCGGCGACACCTCGGTTCACCTCTTCATACTCACCACCTACGTCGTTAATGAACAGCTCACCGCTCTGCGGGGAAACGGCAAAGGTAAACGGGTTACGTAGCCCGATCGCCCAAATCGATCGATACTTCCCCTTAGTCTTATCAACGAAGGGGTTGTCCTCTGGGATGGAACCGTCAGGTTCAATACAGAGGATCTTGCCCTGGAACGAAGTCAGATGTTGCGAGGGAGTTTTGGCAGTTTGTTCGCCTATTCCAACGTAGAGCTTGCCGTCCAAGCCAAAGTGTAGGGCGCCGCCTTGATGCCCAGCCGGTACGTTGCCACCTAGCTTTGTTTGATCATCCCCAACCAGCAACACCTCCTCGCTGCCCGGCATCACTATCGTCGCCGCGTACCACGAAGCGGCTGATGCGGTGGTGCGGATAGGGTTCCTTGGCCACGTAGCAAACATAAACATAGGGCGTTGCAGGAAATTCCGGGTCGACGGTCACGCCAATCAATCCGCGTTCCCAGTTACTGTCGACCTCAAGGGAAAGCATTGGTTGCCCGAGCAACTTCCCATTCTTCACCACTACGCAGGCGCCCCGGCCTGCTCGCAAACCAAGATACGACCATCGACCAGAGTCTCCAACGCCGTCGCACCACTCAGACCCGTCGATACCGTCTCGATACGAAATCCCTGGGGAACGCGAATCGCCCCCGCGATGCTCGCGCCCGGAGAACGCTTGCCGGTCGAACGGAGCTTTTCCAAGTAGGCAATCAAGTCGGTGAACTGGTCGGGGGTCAGCAAGTCCGCCAATCCCTGCGGCATCAGCGACACGAAACTCTCCTGACGCTCATCGACATCCGCGAGGTCGATAACCTGCTGTTTCCCGTCGGCGTCCACCAGCGTCAACGACACGTCCGATTGCTGCTTGATAACTCCTGTCTGCACGCGGCCGTCTTGCAAGACAAGCACCGTGGCCCGATAGTTCTCGACAATTTGCCGCGACGGTTCAAGCAACGACTCAATCAGGTGAGGGCGGTCGAACTTCCCTCCGATGTGCGAGAGGTCGGGTCCGACGACACCGCCGCGGCCATCGACTTGGTGACAGACGATGCATTTGGTGGTCTTTTCGTCCAGGAACAGTTTTTTTCCGAGTTCCGGATCTCCCTCGTGAGTCAGAGCGAATGCTTCGTATCGGCTCAGCTTCTGCGGCGACGGAGCAAGGACACTAGACTCCAGGGCCGACTGCGCGAACAAAGGAACGACTGCGCACAGGTTCAGCAAGCACAGAACTGCGACAACAAGCTTGGTCTCAACGTGGGGGGCGACGACAGCAGCTGGTATTCGCCACGCACGTGCGACGCTCTTGGCCGGCTTCATGATCTGATCCCAGATAACGGCTGCGGTGTCGATGAAGAGGTTGAATTCAGTTGGACTCGAAAACGTGTCGCTGGGGCTGAGCCTTCAGGCGGCCCTGCAGCTGGAAAAGCTGCGCGAGCCCCCGATTGACGAGCCTCTCGCCGGCACCGACTTCAGCCCGAGTCGTATCGCTGGCCCCGTAGCCACCCCGCGCCGCTGAAGCAACATCCGGGAGATAGGAGGGCCATGCGTAGGGCCCGTCACAACAGTAACCGAACAGGTAGCAGTGCTCCACACCAGCTTTCTCGCGAAAGTCCAGTTGGAACTGATGAAATGGTTCGCCCGGCATCGTACAGATAGCGATTTGCCCATTCACAAGCACCGTGGTGACTCCCAACGTCATCTCCTCCTCCGGCTTCCATCGGTTACGAACAAGAAGCGAAGAAGTGGTATGGGATAGTTGTGTAGAGCTGCCCTGCTGGTCCCGCATCCCTGCAAGCACTTCGAGGACTTCCGCTGCCAACAGCTGGCCCATCCGACTGACAACTTCAAAGTCCCCCTCGCGATCATCACCACGCGCCATGAACAGCGGATTGATGTCACCACCACCTCCCTGGACAAAGAAACATGTCGTCTCCTGGCCCAACTCCTGCTCGACGACGTCGCGCATTACACCCGGATAGTCGGCCGAGATCTTGCGATTCCTGGGGCCCAGCACAACAGGATGACAGGCGTAGTGCACCAGCACTGCCCGGACAACCGAATGTTGGTCCGAAATGCGGATCACGCCAACATTGGGGTCGACGGAACCGTAGGGAATTCGATCCGGATTCTCGAAGTGAGTCACCGCATAATGCCCTTTTCGCACCAGTCGGTTGTAACCCAGCTGAACTGCACCGTCCCCCACAGCAAAGTATGCCGGAAACAAATTCTCCTTTGCCTCCCGGATAGCGCCTAGCAGCCGCTGCTCGACAGTGGTGCGCCACGGTTCGTCTTCGGAAGGAAAGTCAAGCTGCCGCATGCTTGGACCCGCATGGGTGTGTGTATTCATCATCAACAATCGATCGATGCCAATCTCGGCCATCTGCTCGTGTAACCATGGTGAGTTGAAAATGCAGAGATCCATCGCCACCATCGCTAAATGAGAGTCGCCGGATTTCAACACCAGCACTCGTGCCGACACGGGGTCGTGGATGCCGTCGGTGGGCTTTGCAGAGGAATAGCCAATGGTGTTCCCACCGATCGGAGGCGTGATATCGACCTGTGAAATGCCCGCCTCAATCTCAGCCCCATAGGTAGCCGCGGATGCAGCGCCCAGCAATACAACAACCAACACTTGTTTCTTGGAGCTCTGTCTCATGGTGTTTTCCCGTGGTCGCTCAAAAGTCAATGGTCATGAATCTCACGAACGCGAATGTCCTTAACACGAATTTGCATGGGCGGGCCGGAGTGAAGTTGGAAAGCGAGAATACCGGACCTGCGACGGTTCTCTTGGTCTTCGTCGATGCCGATGGCCATCACCCTGTCGTTGATAATATGCGTGAATTGAAAGCCCCGGGCGATGATACGATACTCATTCCAATCATCACGTCGCACAGCCTTCTCCAGCTCAGCTGCGTCGCCGAGCGACGCAATCTTCTCGATTTTCGGCTTCTTCGCATTTTCGGGATTCCCCCGCACAATCACAGCCTCTCCTCGCCGACCTAAGAACATGCGGCCTTGCTCGTCGAAGAACATCCCCGAAAACTTGTCCACCGGTCCGGCGTCCGTCTGATGCCAGCGGTCTTCAAAGTCAGCCTGATATCCCGAGACATTCCAGCCCCCGCGGTCAACGCTGCGGTATTGGATACCCGAGTTGTAACCCGTCACCTGATACGAAAAGCGAAGCTCGAAGTCCGCGAACTCGCCACCTCGATAGATCAGAAACGTGTTCCGCTCAGCCTTGTTCTCTTCCGTGGTCTGTCCGACGATCGTGCCATCCTCGACTCGCCAAAAACGCGGATCCCCGTCCCAGCCCTCCAGACTGCGCCCGTCGAACAGACGCTCAAATGCACCATGGTGATCGCCTGCCACGGGTGACGACAAACCAGCCGCGACAAGCGCGGTTAGACAGAAAACCTGTTGATGAACTCTCATTTTTCAGATCTCACTGATCGCATACGGAAGCTTGAAATACTCGAACGAACCTCTCACCCGCAACCTCACGAAGCTAGCTGTTCCTTTAAGATCAGCGCCGCATCAGAGACCGCTTGATTGCCGACGTCGAACACACCCCAAAGGTGGACGAACCCGTGTAACATGCCGTCGTAACGCCGAAACGTCGTCGGTACTTTGGCCTCGGTCAGCAACTTGACCAGTTTCTCGCCCTCGTCACGCAATACATCATACTCTGCCGTGATGACGTGCGTCGCCGGCAGCCCCTGCAGAACACCCGCATGATCGGGCAAGACGTGTTCGGCTAGATCCGGTTGCCGGTCGCCGAGGTACTGGTCCCAAAACCAGATCATCGTCTCTCGAGTCAGACCGTAGCCGTCGGCGAAGTCTCGGTAGCTCTTGGTCTCGAAATCTCGTTCTACGACCGGATAGATGAGGAGTTGAAAGCGGAGATCGGGACCACGGTCGCGCGCCAACCGCGCGACCCCAAGAGCGAGACTGCCTCCAGCACTGTCACCTCCGACAGCCACGCGATCGGGTGCCACACCAAGCTGATCCGCATTCTCCACCACGAAGTTGGTGGCCGCGAGACAATCAGCGAGCGCGTCGGGATACCGGTGTTCGGGCGAGCGGCGGTAGTCAACCGAGACGACCACGCAAGATGCCTCGCGGGCAAACCGCCGGCAGAGTTGGTCATGTGTGTCGAGATCCCCCAGAACCCACCCACCACCGTGGAAGTAGACCAGTGCCGGATGAGGTGCGTCACCAACCGGTCTGTAGATGCGCACTGGGACATCGCCGGCCGCCGGCAAATCGGTGACGCTTCCAACGTCCACTTTGTGTCCGAACAACGCAGTGAAGCCGGAGAAAACCTCACGGCCCTCAGCGGGACTCATTTCGTTCCAGCTGGGCGCCTCTTGCGCCTTCAGTTGATCGACAAACTCTTGAGCCTGGGGGTGTAGAGGCATGTTTCAAACGCCCGCTGCGCGGGGCACTCTCTAGTTGACGGCAACGTTCACAACCCGAAACGTATGCGAGGTAATAACCTGCGTTAATATGCCAACTCGCCTCCGCTGCCGCTTCTTGATGTTGCGTTTTGGGCCCAATCGGAAGCGCGAAGCGTAAGTTTTGAAGTTGCGCTTTCGGCTCAATCGGAAGCGCGAAGCGTAAGCGAGGGAATAACTTGCGTTGGTACACCAACTCCCCTCGCTGACGCTTCGGGTTACGAAATACAACTCTCCTCGCTGACGCTTCGGGTTACAAAAAACGCGGCGAATTCGACATCTCGTCCCTGCGGAAAGGCGAAAAGCGCAACTTCAAAAAAAGCATCGACGAACCGGTTCACTTCGCTGGGTCGGTGACCCACATACCGTTAAGCATCACGCGCTGCACATCGTACATCGCACGAATATCTTCGGCGGGATTTCCCTTTACCAAGACCAAATCTGCGCTCTTGCCCGGTTCAACGCTGCCCAGCCGATCTGCGGCGCCGAAGAACCGAGCATTATCGTAGGTGCCTGCCGTGATGGCTTGCAACGGGGTCAATCCAGACTCTACCAGCAACTCCAGCTCCCGCTGGTACGCCCAACCGGACTTGGCATGGGGCACGGAGGTATGCGAGCCGACCACAACCGTAGCACCCTGAGCACGACACAACCCAACAAACTTCAACATGTTCTCAAAGCCGCGCGCGTGAACCTCCGTGGCACCCTCGTCACCAGGACGGCGCTCGAAGACAGCCAACGTGGGAGAAACGAAGACGTCTCGCGTGGCAATCAACTCCAGCAGGGGCGCGAGCTTTTTCGAGGTATCGAAGTCCAACGTCGCCCAGAGTCGATAGCGCTGGTAGCGCCGCGCCGAGGGGTTGTCGCTCACGGCTTGCTTGAAGTCGGAGGCATCTTGCGGGTCGGCGAGCACAGTACCAAATGAGGTAACATGTTCAATGCCCTGCACGCCAGCCAAAATCGCCTTGTCGGCGTCGACGAGCTCCAAATGGGCGGTGACGGGAACACCATGGCGATTGGCTGTTTCGCAGACCGCAGGATAGTACTCAAGCGGGAGGCGAAAGTAAGTCTTGATCGCCGAAGCACCTCGCTCGACATGCTGGCTCACAATTTGGCTGGCATGTTCGGCGCCCGTAACGATCGCCGCCTGCTGAGGCCAAATCGGAGGATAAGCATCCAGATGCGCGCCGGTCAGAAAAGTACGAGGCATCGTCTGGTCGGCCTGCATGACCGCTTGGTAAAAACGAAAAGGATGTCCGGGATCTCGGAATGCAGTAATTCCGTGAGCGAGAAACTTGGCGGGGATATCCAGGTTGTTGATCGAGTGCAGATGCGAGTCGATCAGTCCTGGCAGGATGCTGATGCCGGTCGCATCCACGAGTGTGGCTTCTTCCGGAATGGAAACCTCGTCGCGCGGTCCCGCGGATGAGATCGTGTTTCCCTTGATAATCACCGCTGAGTTTTCAAGGGGCGGACCACCCCTTCCGTCAATCAAACGGCCACCCAGAATCGCCAGCACTTGCGCGCTGTCCGGTTCCGCGGGTGGATTCACTTCCTGAAGACCCGACTCCTGTCCAGCCGCCGCGATCCGATAGACACGAAAGTTGGCGAGTGCTACGCGGCTGTTCCAGGTGCGGAATCCATGGTGGCCCGACCGATAGAGGGGTGACGACCCCTGATGTTCGTGAACCAGCTTGCCGTTGACGAAAAACCGAATCAGGCCACCCGGTTCGCTGACGTAAGTTAGGCGGTGCGTGCGGTCATACGGCGCTCCACGCAAGATAAACCGCTCGCTCAACAGCTCGAAACCAGGATTCTTGCGAAATCGAATCCGCCAGCGCGACTGCGATCGAGCTTCGTCCGGTGTCAGATAGGTCACGATGTAGTTTGCAAACTGATGGTATTCGTTGTATGCCCCGGTCCGCTGATCGCTTGTTTCCAGCAGCCCCTGGGGGTGCGACGCGTACAAGATGAAGTTCAAATTGTTGGCGCCGCCCAACGGCATGGCGTCAAATTCGATCACCGAAGGACCATCGAACTTCCGCCGGCACCAGATGGTCCCCGCTCGCTTGCCGCCCGAGCAATCCCAGATCAGCCGCCGATCCCTTAACTCGACGGAACCGTTCGTCTCCGGCAACCAGTTTTCTAGGTCACCGAAGTCGTCAGAAAAGAGACCCTCGAGGTGGTAGGTCGTTCCACCCAACTGCCTCACCAGCGACTCGGCTGCGCCGGCGGCGGGACCAGAGTCAACGAGCATCAGGACTGCTAAAGTGCAAAGAAGTGCTCTGGTGCCTGTGTGGAACATGCCGCTCTCCAAGAGTACTCCGCGCGCCGTAACTGGGTTTACTTTCAAGTGGCGGACGGCACGCGGAGCGTGCCTGCTACTTTTTAGGCCCGGCACTCGCATTGCTCGGCGTCTGCAAACTGCATGTGCTCGACGTGTGTCTTGAGCTCGAACTCCCGCATCACATCAGCGATCTGAACATCCGGCGATCTACTTTCGATGATTGTCCATTCTTCTTCTGCAAACGAACGGATGCGCACCTTGCGGCCATACTTGGCGTGAATGTCGTCGAATCGGCGGACGTACGGCCACGTATGTAGAAACGCCTTTTCCAGGTTGACCGGGGCGCAGATCGACCGATTCCAGCGGCTGGTGCGGGCGACCTCTTCGCCGGAGATGTCACAGATTTTCGACGTATCTTTGTTGGTGCTTGATACGAGACAGTACTTGTGCTGCCACGCCTTCGCATTGACCATCGCTCCGCCGGCAAACGCCGATGGCCAGAACACCATCTCCGCTCCTGCCTCTTGCAGTTTCTGCCAGCACTCTGTCCATTCGATGTCGAAACAGATCTGCACGCCGATCGTCCCAAAGTCCGTGCGAAACACGGGAGGCTCCAACGGACCAGCAGACACACCCTTTTCGATCTCGCTCACAGTGGGGTGAATCTTCCGGTATTCACCGACGTATTCGCCTTCGCGGTCGATCAAGACAGCAGAGTTATAAAAGCGGCCCTCCGCCGTTGTGTAGATAGGGCAAACCACGTAACAATGGTTCCGCCTGGCAAATTCTGCGAACGGCCGCGAGACGGCTCCGATCGACTCCTCTGCGACATCTGCGATCCGAGGCGTGCCGCCAGTTAGATAGGTGAAGGGAAAGATCTCGGGCAGACAGATAATATCTGGTTGCATTGGCGCGACCTGCTCCATCCGCGCGAGCACACTCGAAATCATCTCCGAGTAGTCACGAGCCCTCAACCCATCCTGAGTAACACTGGCTACCCATACCTCACGGGGCAAACGGGCGTGCCGGGGAGTTGCCCTCGGGTTTGTTGTCTGAGCGACCGTGCGCCGAGCATTGCCGGCCCATACGGCGAGTCCCGCTCCAAACGCTGTCCGTTGCAGGAAATTGCGTCGATCCGCCGTGTTCTTCTGACTCGACATGACATCGGCCCTCATGGGAAAAACGTACTCTAAGACACTCCGAGCGGTCACCTATTCCAGGGCTTCCGACTTGAAGCTCGGCCCCAGGGGCCTGCATCAAATCATGAGTGGTGTCCGCGACCAAACCTGCTCGGTCGATAGCCTGCCATTCTAAGTTCTGGAGAGCGACACTTCCACGGCAGGCGAGAGAGCGGTTCCGCGCTGCCACGCCCCCTAAATGACGGAGTGTGATTCTGGGAATCAGCCGTTGGGCGTTAGCCGGCGTTAGCCCACGGTTCCTACGAAGCCGGATGACGACGCATGGCAGCTGATTGGTCGTCAGAGAGCAGGCTTGTGAGTTTTCGAACCGGCCGCTAACGCGGAGCGTGACGATAGCGGTGACGCTGCGCTCCATCAGCTGCAAAGGCGCCGGCCAGGATCCGCAGACCCTGGAGGAGCGGTTTTCGTGGCTGGATGTCTGCAACCCGGTTACAATGTGCCGATATGAACGACCGAACTAGCTGGGCCGTCTCGATCCTCCTGCTTGCAGGCCTAGTTGGAACCTACTCATCCGTGGTAGGCGCCGCTGAAAGAGTGCTGGGTACGATCCGGGTCAAGTCCTCCGGAGAAGGGCCCGTCGGGCCCCTTCGGATGGCCGGTGATGCGAGCACGTTCTTCGAAAAGTGCCTGCCGGAGGTTTCCTCGGACGGCGCAGCGTCACAGGCAGAGATCGTGACTTTCTTGGCAACGCGCCAACTGGTGCTGTACCCCAAACGTGGCGGTGCACCGGAGTTCGCAGTGCAATGGGAACCTAAGCTGGCTGACGATCTGTCTGGTCCAACAGGACACCTCGTTTGGTACTGCGCAGCAAACCAACTTAAGACTGGCGACTACGTGCTGGCACTGCGAGACGGGCAGGCGCCGCATCCAGTAACCGTTGAAGACGTTGCCGGCCGCCGTCTCGTCGTGCGCATCGCGGACCAACCAGTGGTGCAATACAACAACGGAATCGTTCGCCAACAGCCCGGCCAGCACGGACCGTACGATCGGGCTGCCTATCTGCATCCGGTCTGGTCCCCCTCGGGAGCGATTGTGACTGGCGATTTCTCCCCCGAGCACATCCATCAGCGAGGCATTTTTACGGCCTGGGTCAAGGCGCGTTTTGGCGATGTCGAAACCGATTTCTGGTCGCTCGGCGCGTCGAAAGGGCGGATGCTTCCGGCTCCGAAAAAACCCTACGTCGAGACGGGTCCTGTCTTTGCCAAGCTAGTGATTTGGAATCAGGGCGTTGTCGACGGAGTACCGTTGCTCGAGGAACGCGTGGAAGTGACCGTCTACGCTGAACCGTACCAGGGCGGATGGCTGTTTGATCTTCGGACACGGCAATCTCCGGTAGCGGGTGGCGAGGCGATGCAGTTGCCACAGGTCTACTACGGCGGCACGTCGTTTCGCGGACCCGGTCAGTGGTTGTCTAAGAGCAGCCGTGACGTGCAGCGGGCGATCGCCAAAGGTGTGTCGTTCGAGAATGTAGACTGGCTTCCACCCGAGGTGACGCTGGACGTGTTGACCAGCGAGGGAGACGACCGCACGAGCGGAGACCGCAAACCGGCCCGCTGGATCGACTACACCGGCCCGCTCAGCAGCGGGCTGCAGTGGGGCGGATTGGCCGTCTACGATCACCCGTCCAATCCCCGCCATCCGACGCGCCTACGAATTCACCCGGAGCTGCCCTACTTCAGCCTCGCTCTCGTCCAGCAGCAGTCGTTCGAGGTAAAGGCTGGGTCCACGCTCGAGCTATCGTACCGGGTCTTCGCTCACGACGGCCATCCCGATCCGCAACGCAACGAGAGGATTGCGAACTCCTACTGCACACCCCCACAACTGGCTTGGCTGCCGTAAACACCACCCAGCACCTGTCACTGGAAATCTCAGGCCAGTGTCAGGACCACTAACAAAGGGAACTACCCATGCGAACCTTCCTCAGCGGTTTGGTCATCTGTGCTGCTCTTCAACCCATCGCCGCTCTGCAGGGCTCGGAAGCGGACAGCGCGCGGACGTTAAGCCCCGACGAGCGACAGTTGCCTTTTTCGATGCACTCCCAGATGGAGGAACTCCCACACATCACGGTGGGGCAGCGGGGAACTACCATCATCGGGCGAGATCATCGCGTTCTGCAAGCGGCGGTCGACTATGTGTCGGCTCTAGGCGGTGGCTTGGTCGAGATTGGACCCGGCGAATACCTGATGCACGACTCGTTACATCTGCGATCGAATGTGACGGTCCGAGGCACTGAGGGCAAGACCGTGTTGCGGAAAGCGGACGGTGTCGTCTCCCCACTCGTACTGGACGGTGACTTCGGCGAGCAACAGGTCACCGTGAAGGACGCAACTGGTTTCGACGTCGGAAACAGCGTCGCGATCTGGGATAACGGCGCCGGCGGTTTTCACACAACCGTAGCCCGCATCACGGGGAGGAAGGGGAATACGATTTCGATCGACAGGCCACTGATGTCTGACTGCATGGTGTCTAGCCATGCAACGGCCGCCACGGTATTTCCCGTTGTCAGCGGCTACGACTTGCGCAACGTTCGCATCGAGAACCTGATCATCGACGGCAACAAAGCGGCCAACGTCACACTAACCGGTTGCCGTGGAGCGGGGATCTTTCTGTATCGCGGGTTCGGGACGACCATCGAGAACTGCACGGTTCGCAACTACGACGGGGATGGAATCAGTTTCCAGCAATCTAACGATGTCACAGTGCTCGACTGCCTTTGTGAAAACAACACCGAACTCGGATTTCACCCGGGCAGCGGTTCCCAACGTCCTACTGTGCGGAACTGTGTCGCGCGCAACAACGGCACTGACGGCTTGTTTTTGTGCTGGCGGGTACGCCACGGTCTGTTCGAAGACAACCTGCTCGAAAACAATGGACGATTTGGAATCTCGATCGGCCACAAGGACTCCGACAACCTGCTGCAGCGCAACCAGGTCTTTCGTAACGGCCAGGCAGGTGTCTTCTTTCGCAACGAGACCTTCGGCATGGCCGCTCATCGCAACCGGTTGAAGGACAACGTGATTGAGGATAACGGGGCAAAGGGAACCGCAGCTGGCATTCGCATCCGGGGCGAAACCGAGGGTCTGATCTTCGAAAACAATATCGTTCGCGACACACGTCAAGGAGCCTCACAAACACAGACCGTCGGCGTGCTCATCGAAGAGCGTGTGGGCAGCGTGACGCTCGACGGAAACCGCATCGACGCTCAGACTCCGGTTGAAGACCGCCGGCCGACTGTGGCCGAGGGCAAGCAGTAGATCGGAACCGACCTGCGCCGTGCGGTATCAGCTGAGCCTCGCCAGCGGAGTAGGGGGTAGGCCGGAACAAGCGGCGCCAGAGAAGCTGATTTCTCACACGACGTGATCGCCGCGCAGTTCCGGCGGTACCGGGATTGTTGCTTTTGCCTGCGTCAGCCAGTGCCTGCCGGAACGGCGCGGCGGGAGAATCGTACGCCTGATAGGTACTTGCTGCGCCGCTTGTTCCGGCCTACCTGCTTGCTCGACGCCGAGGATCATCGAGCAATTCAAAACCGGGGGCTAATGCCCTGCGGCTGATGATCAGATGTCGGCTGAATTAGATGTCGGGCTTAGATATTTTGCGCTACCGGCCCGTGAATTGATCGCCCCGGAAGGCTATACTGACTGATTCTTCTGGTGAATTCTGGGGTAAGGTTCTGACCGGTTTGCTCGCACGCGGGGAGATCTGATATGAGGACACTTTCGGTCGTGCTGTTGGTCACGATATGCTGCGCGTCCCACGCGCTTGGACAGTATCCGGTTCCGTACTACGGCGTCGGCAGTAACAACTATCACCACGCGTCGACGGTCGAGGAGGGCGCGGCTCGCGGGATGGCCGATCTAGTCAGGTCTCGAGGTGCCGCCAATTTGATGAACTCGCACGCGGCCAAGAACTTCGAGGACGCTCGGAAAAAGTACATTGAAAACCGGCTGCTCCGCACGCAAACCTACTTTGACATGAAGAAGATCAACAAGCAAAGCCGGTTTGGTGATCAGAAGCGGCGCACGCAAGCTGACTTTATTCGCTACAGCCAGTCCAAGCTTCCGAACCGACTGAACCACGCGCAGCTCGACCCGCTGACCGGCACTCTAAAATGGCCCCTCCTACTTCGCCTCAAGAGCTTGGAACCGGAGCGCGAAAAACTCGAGAAGCTGTTTGCCGTGAGGGCGAAGGAGGGCTACGTGGGTCCTGACCAGTTCTTGGAAATCCAGAACGCGATCAAGTCGATGCGAGAGGAGACCGACCGAGTCGTCCGAGACTATCCGACCGACGTCACGATTGCCGCACGAAAATTCCTCAACAGCCTCGCCTACGAGGTCAAGTTCCCGGCAGGTTGATCGCTCGACTTTGTTTGAGATCCCAACTCTCTCTCACCATGAGGTGATTGTATGCGCAGCACGCTGCTACCGACGATTGGCATCGCCTGTCTACTCTCTGTTTCTGCGGCCGCTTATGCTGAGGACGTTTCCGAACTGATCGCCGCGATCCGGGGCTCGGACGATGCGGTCTGCATCGAGGCTATCGACGATTTAACTGCGTTGGGTGCCGATGCCGAGCAAGCTGTACCCGCGCTGATTGGTGCCCTGGACCGTGAAAGCCCCGAAGTGGCTTGGCGCGCGTGCCGGGCAATAGGAGCGATCGGCCCTGCAGCGGAAACGGCAGTGGCCCCACTTACTCAAGCCTTGGCAGACGACAACCCAAGAGTGCGAGCCTACGCGGCATTCGCGTTGGGTAGAATCGGCGAGCCCGCCATGGGTGCCGTAGACGGTCTGATCAAGAATGTGTTTGACAAAGAAGAAATGGTGCGCCGATCTTCAATCGCCGCGCTTCAGCGGATCGATCCGCCTCAAGAGAAAACGATGCCGCTCGTGGTTAGTGTTCTCGAGCAGGGGGATATGTCGATCATCATGCCCGCGCTGCACTCATTGGCGCGGGAAGGAAAGAGAGCGGTACCCAGACTGCGTACGGCCTTGCAACATGAACAGGCCTGCTACTGGGCTTGCCTGGCCCTGGCGGAAATCGGCCCGGACGCCGCGGAAGCCGTTACCGACCTCGAGTCGCTCTTGAAGACGGATCGAGAACCAGATGTGCGACTGCAGGCGCTGGTGGCGCTGGGCGAGATCGGCAAGGCCGCTCAGTCGGCAGTTCCCACAATTCTGCGGCTCGTGGAAAACGATCCATTCCCAAACGTTCGCTACGCGGCAGTCTTCGCTTTGGGGCAAATCGGCTCCGACGACAAGATTCAGCCGTTGCTTCGCCGGCTACTGGACAGCGACGACGAGTTCATGAGGACAATCAGCGCGTGGGCATTGGCACGCAACAACACCGGCGACCAGGAACTGGTCCGCCAGGCTGTGCAGCTGATTGTAGCCGCGTTTCAAAGTGACGACGTCGACGTCCGGCGAGCCGCGGCGCGGGCCGCAGTCGAGCTAGACGCGGATCCAGAGCTGGTGGCACCGGCGCTGGTCAAATCACTGCAAGATCAGGACGAGACGGTCGTAGCTAATGCGATCGACGCACTTTCATCGATCGGTCCGAGGGCCTTAAAACATATCGACAGCGCATTACAGAACAAAGACCTCCGGCACTATGCCGTCCGCCTGATCGCCCGCTTGGGTCCAGAAGCTAAAGATGCGGTACCCGCCCTGATCGAAGCGATCGGTTCGGGCAGCAGGGACCCGGATGACCGTGAGTTTGTTCGCGAGGCTCAGTTCGCGATTTCGACGATCGGCGCCGCAGCGCGCGATGCGGTGCCAGCCTTGATAAAATCTCTCGACGTCGACGATGAAGAGATTCAAGCCAGCGCCAGCTACGCGTTGGGGAAGATCGGCCCAGCTGCCCGCGGTGCAGTGCTGGCGCTCAGGAAGTCCATGGGCAGCGAGAGCAACCTGGTCCAACTTGCCAGTGTTCGTGCGTTGCTCGAAATCCAGCCAGGACAGCGCGATCTGCTGGGGATAGCGGCGCCGCTGCTCGTCAAAGCGTTGAACAGCGACCGCGAGATGGTTCGCGCCGAGGCTGCAGCGGCTTTGGGAGAAATGGGAAGCACGGCCAAGAACGCAATCCCGCGAATTCGCAAGCTGCTCGAGGACGACAGCGACGTAGTCCGTCAAGCGGCCGCAGAAGCACTCCAGAAGCTCAACCAGTAGACAGACCGCATGACTCGTTTGACCGCGACGCGGAGAGACGGCCAGATCCAGCTTCTGCAGCACGAGTTCATCTTGGGACAGACAATCAGCCGGAATGCGTTAGCGTCCGGTTTGTAAGAACCGTGGGCTAACGCCCAGCGGCTGATGTCGCAGAATCGCTCGGTCTATGTGATTCTCGCCTCGCTAGGGGTCTGTGTTTTCTGCGGCGAGTCAGAACACGGCCGAAACTAACGCACCGACTGGGGTTTTCCTCTGTTCTCCCACCAGCCGCCCCGGGGCACGAAGTCTGGCTCGAGAAACTCGGCGTGTTGCCGGTTACGATTCGGAATGCCTTTCTCTTTCAGCAGCTCCATCGATTGCAGGTAAGTGTCCGCGTTCCATTTTGAATTCCGTGTCGGGAAGCGGGCCCCTACCTCCTTTTGCCAGGCGGTTAGTTCCTGCAACATGGTCTCCACCCGATCGGGGTGCGCGGCGGCGATGTCGCGCTGTTCACCCAGGTCGCGGGCTACGTGGTAGAGTTCGGCGCGGTCGTCCTCGAAGTAAGAAACCAGCTTCCAATTGTTGCGCAGGATGATTGCAGAGGGTTCGCCACCCTGGTTGCCGTAGTGCGGATAGTGCCAGAACAGGGAGCGCTGGGGGAGCGATTCTCCCTTCAAGACCGGTACGAGGCTAACACCGTCCAGGTGCTGATTGGGTTTTAGTGGGAGGCCGGCAATGTCGAGGATCGTTGGATAGAAGTCCGTGCCTGTCGCCGGAACGTCGGACCGGGTTCCTGAGGTCACTCCGGGCCACTTGATGTAATAGGGCTGGCGGACACCACCTTCCCACTGCCGACCCTTGCCGCCGCGCATGGGCAGGCAACTCGTCGCAAAGCCGTCACCCGAAGAAACTCCGCCGTTGTCCGAAGTAAAAATCACGACGGTGTTGTCGGCCAAACCGTGATCGTTCAGCGCTTTGAGCGCGTAGCCCACACCCTCGTCCATTGCTTCCATCATGCCGGCGTAAACAGGATGGTCCTGTACCTGACGGACTTCTCGGGTGCGATCGAGCCTAAAGCGCGGATCGTCGCGCTCGATCAGGCCCATGCGCTCGGCCTTGTCCCGATATTTTTTCCAGCGTTGCTCACTACATTGGATCGGGCCATGCACGGAATAGAACGACAGCATCGCAAAGAAGGGCTTGTCCGTGTGATCGGCGATGAACCTGGCGGTTTCACGACCGAGGCGGACGGGAAGCTCTTCTCCCGGAGGGCCGTCTGTGAGCGCGGGATTGCGATAGGGGGGAAAGTACCCTCCCGGCGGGGTGCCGGCGATATGGCCACCTTTGTTGATGTCGTAGCCCTGGTCCTCGGGACCGTGGCCCTCGTGGCCGAGATGCCATTTCCCGGCGAAGAAGGTCGTGTAACCATGCTCCTTCAACGCTTCGGCGATGGTCTCTTCTTCCAGCGCCAGCTGCATTTCATAGCGCGCGGGGAGCAGCTTCGTGTTCCGGTTCCACTTGTCCGGTTGATTGTGACCCTGCGTACCGCCGATGTAGTCTGTAATACCGACGCGAGCGGGGTATTTGCCGGTCTGGATCGCGGCCCGCGAGGGGCTACACACTTGACAGGCGGAGTAGCCATTCGAGAAACGCATGGCCTGGCTAGCGATAAGGTCGATGTTGGGCGTCTCATAGAAAGCACTGCCCTCGCAGCTAAGGTCCTGTCGGCCAAGGTCGTCGACCAAAATAAAAAGGAAGTTCGGCTGAGCGGCCTGCATGTCACCGGCCGCAGTGATCAGTATTAGTGAGACCAGTGAAATCAGAGATCTGTTCATCGTCGAGCAAGGGGCTGATTTAATGTTTCGTGAACGCAGCACCATCCGAGTTGTCAACTCGCGTCCAGTATAGCGTCGTCGGCGAGCTGTTTCACTGGACAAGACTATTTCCTCCAACTCGCTAGTTCGACTGTTTTAGATTTGTCTTTTGTTAACATTCAAGGGAGCCAATCGTTTACGTCGTTTCCAGTGGTACAAGCGAGCTAGTTCGTTTCGCTTCAGCCACTCCTCGCTTTCCCAAAGAACGTGGGAGAGCGTACCGCATTCGAATCGTTTGTGAATGATTGATGCGACACCCTCTTGGATTTGTTGAACGGTGATCGCTGGCGTCCATTTTTTTCCCCCGCCGGGCTTCCGTGACTAAGAACCAAGTGGCGATGAGCGAGAGTGTCTGATGGTGATGCCAGCCGATCCAGTTGCGAACCTCGTAGTCCGCCAGGCCGGCTTCACTCTTGGCTCGTTGAATACATTCTTCGATTCGATGTTCAGCCTTTGCCACACGTGCGAATTCACTCAATTGCGTTTCAACGTTCGCATTGGAAAGGTAGTAATCTGTTTTGACGACAGTTTGATCATCGCGGTCTCTGTAACGGATCACGACCAATACTTCTTCGTGTCCTTCTTGTCGTTTGTCGGTACGCCCCACAACGCTACGTTTCACGGCCTCAATGATCAGTGGGCCTTTCGCGCCGTCGCGCACGTCGATCTCCGTCCATTCGCTGTCGCTGAGAGACGAAGCCCACTTGTCAACTCGCAGCCAAGGACGTTTGGGATGTCTGCCACGACCGGAATACGGAGGTGGGTCGGCGTGCAGATCACGAATCAAAGTGTTCGACGCGACAGACAGGAGGTATTGTTCGTCCATGTTGTTCAAACGGCGGCGAAACCAGTATGGACGGCCCATCTCGTCATCACCGGCAATCCACTCATGTGGCAGCTGATCAGCGTGTTCTTGCAGCATCTCCAAGCACAACTGGTGTCGCGTACGATACCGGGTTCCTTTGGGGATTCCTGCCTTCTTTCGCCGCTTCGGATCTTTTGTCCATTCCTTGGGAAGATACAATCGCGTATCCACCAATGCATGCTCTTCGCTCGACGCGTATCCCATGTAAACGGCCACTTGGCAGTTGTCGACCTTTCCCAGGCGACCACACCACTGACGCGCAACGCCGACCGAGCCCTTCCCCGACTTCGGAAATCCGGAAGGGTCGAAAACGATCACACCGTCTTCTGTGCCCAACTGCTGACCCACTTGGCGGACCAGCTCTTTGCGCAGCGGTTTATCATCCCAGCCGGAGACACCAATAAACCATTGCAGCGGCATTCGTTCTTGTTCGAAACGATAAGCAATCGACTCCGTGTTCTTTGCATCGAGATCGGAAAGCAAGCCTTGGACAAACGTCTGAGCATGCTCTACTTGTTCTCGACGCACCAAGTTCTCGACAAAGGGTGCCATAAACCGCTCCAACCGCGGTATCACCTGTTCAAAGACCCGGGGATCCACAGAGCACTCATCCAACAACTCCTGCTTCCGTGTCTCGTATATCGCTTCCATGCGACCGCTCCTTCCGTGTGAATTGGCATGGCCACAAACAGCAGAAGGTGCTAATAGGAAATCACTTAGAATTCGTCAATAGAAGTGCAACAGTCGAACTAGTCGACTATGCAAAACGCCAGCGAACCGAGTCTTTATGACGTGAAGCCCGAGCTACCCCGTGCAATCCACTTGCCCGAAGCGCCTCTGTTGATCGGACGGGATCCAGAGCGGGCAGACATCTGTCTTCCCGACGTCCGCGTATCAGGTCTCCACGCCCGCGTCGACCGCAACGGTGACACGGTCGTGCTCACCGATTTGAAGAGCACGAACGGAACCTTTGTTGACGGTCAGCTCATTCGTGGCTCGAGAACGGTCGGCGACGGCAGTCGCGTACAGATTGGTCCTTACACGCTGGTCCGCCGTGAGGCAGCACTTTACCCGCTGTCGCACGACAAGAACGTCGAACTGGTCGCCAAGGACCTCGTTCGCAGAGTGCCCGATCGCAGTAAACGAGGAGAGACCAAAGTCATCTTGGACGGCGTCTCGCTAGTAGTTCATCCCAAGGAGTTTGTCTGTATTCTGGGGCCCAGCGGATCGGGAAAGTCAACACTGCTCTCGGCACTCAGCGCGCGGATTCCCGCCGATGAAGGTACCGTACTGCTCAACGGCGAAGATCTTTACACGCGCTTCGAAGTACTCAAGCAGAACTTAGCGGTGGTCCCGCAGAAGGACGTGCTTCACGATGTGCTGCCGCTCAACGTGGCCCTGCGTTATACGGCACAGCTGCGGCTACCCGCCGACACATCAAGCAGGGACATCGAGACGCGCATCGACGAAACATTAGATACGGTTAATCTGGTGCAGCGGCAGTTCACGCCGATACGGAAGTTGAGCGGCGGTCAGATCAAACGTGCCAGCTGGGCGAACGAAGCGATCTGCAACCCGAGCCTGATTTTCCTGGACGAAGTCACCTCCGGACTTGACGAGCAGACAGATTCCGAAATGATGCGGCTGTTCCGCCGGATGGCCGACGACGGAAAGACCATTGTCTGTGTCACTCACAGCCTGAGCTACGTCGAGCAGAACTGTAACTTGTTGGTGATCCTCACCGCAGGCGGCGTGCTCGCGTTCATCGGCTCACCCGTCGAGGCACTCGACTATTTTGAAGTTGCACGGCTGGGTGACATTTATCAACGTCTCGATGCGCGAGACGCGGAGCACTGGAAAGAGCGTTTCCATAAACACGAGCTGTACACCAAGTACGTCTCCAGCAGGCTGCCAGACGAAGACGCGGCAGGTGCCCACCGTCATCGGTCAACTCGCTGGTCTCCCAGAGAGCTGCCGACCGCGTTTCGGCAGTTCCAGTTGCTGCTCCGCCGCAATGCCGCCATTCAATGGGCCGACAAGCGGGCGGTCGCGATGATGCTAGGGCAAAGCCTGTTCATCGCTGCTCTGTTGGTCTGGTTGTTTGGAGACATCTCGAGTTTGGACGCCACCGACGAGGCGAGGCGATTGGTCGAACTAACGGCACCAGGCATTACCTGGGAGGATCTGGACTCGTTCCCTGAGACACAGCAAGAGTATCTGGCCGAGGCGGAAGAAGCAAAGCGCATGGACCGATCTTCTAAGCTACTCTTCTTGCTGTGCATCTCATGTATCTGGTTCGGCTGCAACAACGCGGCCAAGGCGATCGTCAAAGAGCGTGCGATTTACGGGAAAGAACGTGACGTGGGATTGAAGGTGCCGAGTTACTACGGCTCCAAACTCGCCCTGCTGGGTCTTCTCAGCGGTTTGCAAGCGTCGCTGCTCTTCTGGATTGTCAGCGTTTTCACTCAGCTGGGTGGCGATTTGGCCGAGCAGTGGTTGCTGCTGTTCCTCTCGGCGGTGACCGGCGTGGCCATGGGCCTGGCGATCTCGGCCGTGGCGACGAGTGAAGATGTGGCGGTCACCATCGTGCCGATGGCACTCATTCCGCAAATCATCATGGCGGGCCTCATCGCACCGTTGCTAAACTACACGCGCGAGTTCTCACAGGTCTGTATTCCTGCCTATTGGTCGTATCAGGGCCTGTTGCAAACACTGGAGATTTCCCTGCAAGAGCGACTGCGGGAGGCCGACTACCTGGTGCTCGGCACGAACTGGACATCGTCCACCGTATGCTGCGGAGTTCTAACGGCCTATGTCGTCGTGTTCTCCCTGGTGTCGCTCGGCGTCTTGTACTGGGGAGACCGTTGAAGAAACTCGACGGCATCGGGCGAGCGGAACGCGTTGTTCCGGCAGTACCAGGCTCGCCAGCTTTTGCCGTTGAGAGTTCGCCAGTGAGTGCCGGAACGGCGCGGCGTAGACATTGTACACGGTGGATAATCTCCGCGCCGCTTGTTTCGGCCTACTCCTCTCAAACCGGCCGCTAACGCGGTCCGGCTGATGACTGGGCGGTCGCCAAAGGCGTCAACGAGATTCCACTTTCGCACTGGAATGGTATCCTATCTGTCGTTCAGCAAGGCACCGCCATTTTCTCAGGAGGTATCCGTGCGAACCCCTCAACGTGGCATCGTCGCAGCGGTGGTCGTTACCCTGAACTGCCTCGCCGTGGCCGACGACCGGCACCCGGAAAACGACGCTGACGCCAAATTTGTCGAGCTGGACGTCAACCACGACAAACTCGTATCGCTGGACGAGTTGCTCAGTGGTCGGCAGGTCGCAGCCGACATCACCCGGCGAGATCTCCTGCTCTTCGATCAGAATCAAGACGGTTCGCTGGACCGTCGTGAATTCTCGACACTACCCGATGAGTTTGATCCAGAGCAGCGTGGCTCCCTGCCGGACCCGATCGAAAACCTAGTCGATCAGGCCGTCGAGGCTATGGACGAGTCGTTCGCTGACTGGTCGCAAGAACCAGAAAAGCAGATCGACGCCCGTCAATTCATCCGTGATTTCGTGGCCACCGTGGGCAACAACGTCGCGCAGCCTCAGACGCGTGAAGCAGACGAGAACGGGGACGGACGTGTCAGCCGAGCCGAGGCAAGAAGATTCATAGAGATCCAGCTGGGGGTGCGACGACGTCAAGGCGAGCTGCTTCGGGAGCCAAATGGGCGCGTTGTCAACTTCGTAGACTACCTGTCGATCGATGCAAACCGCGACGACAGGCTCGACCATCATGAGTTCCTAACACACTCAGCGTTCGGAGGGCAGGCTGAGGCCGTTTTCCGCCAGGCTGACACCGATGCAGATGATGCGATCTCTTTCGACGAATGGCGGCAGTTGCCAGATCACGGGCTAGCAGACCCGGTCGAAGATTTTCGCCGGCTGGATCAGAACCTCGACGCCCGTGTCGATGCTGACGAGCTGGCGGCAGGCAGTCCGGATGAATTGAGTTCGCTTAGCTCAAGAGGATTTCGGGGCTTTGACACCGATCGGGACGGTCTGTTGACGCTTGCAGAGTATCGAGCGAGCATGCTGGCCAATCCACTGATACCGTGGCAACAAGTACTCTGCGACCGCGATCGTGATGGCCTCTTGTCGTTCTCGGAGTTCAACTTCGGGTCGCCTGGAGCTATGACGTTGGAGTTTCCTTTGCTCCGCTGGATCTACTTTCAGACGTTGGATGTTAATGAAAACGGGCATCTCGATCCCGACGAGTTCGCATTCAGGCCCATGCAGTCGATCGAGCTGTTCTCGCTGAATGAAGACGGAACGGGCTGGCGTTCGGTTCTCAAAATGAAGGATTTCCCGAAACTCGGATCACCCGACGTTTCGAGGGACGGCAAACGGATTGTGTTTGATGCCTGGCGTAACAACCTTCAGGAAATGACGATCTTTGTCGTCAACATCGACGGTGGCACTCCGCTGCGCGTTGGCCGGGGATTCATGCCAACTTGGTCAGCGAGTGGAGGACGGCTCGCCTGCTCGCGTGGTGGCGTCCGAATTATCGATCTGGGAGGTACCACTCACAAACTTGTCGACGGCCGCGGCTGGTCCGCGCAGTGGTCACCTGATGGAAAGCAGATTGCCTTCACACAGGGCCGCCTGATTCGCGTGTACAACGTTCAGTCGGAGACGACACGAACCGTCCTGGGGGCTAACGCCCACCGGTACAGCAGAATCCGCTACAACATGTCGTGGTCGCCGGACGGAAGAAGTCTGTGCCTGAAAGGACAGCGGCGGGACGGCGTCCTCGAAGTCGCTACGTTGGACGTATCAGGCCGTGAGATTGAACTCAAGGTGCACGCAACAACGCGGGACTCAGTGGCGTCGGACAGCGCCTGGCATCCCAGCGGCAAGCGGATCGTGTTCTCCATGCCGTGCGCGCAACGCCAGTGCCAGCAGCTGTACGAATTCGATCCGAACCAAGACAAACCGCCCAAGCTAGTCGAAGGTCAGGATCCAACAAGAAATAACCGCGAAATGTGCTGGACGCCGGACGGCAAGCGGCTGATCTTAACGAGCGGCGATTCGTAGGCGACTTTTATATATCGCCTTCGATCTTCATGATCCGCACGGTCTGCTGGAACGCCTCCACGGTTCGGCTCAGCTCGGCGTCGCCGTGCACCGCAGACGTCGGCCCGCCGGGCCAGCCAAAAATGTCGACGCCGTGCGCCAGCATGCCCAGTCGCAGTTTCTTAGCCGCAGGGGAGCCGGCTGCAGCTTTGATTTTGCGGTAGTCGAACAGCCCCGAGCTGAGTTGTTCAACCGAAACCGCTTCTCGGTCGGGATTCGTGAACAGATGGAATCCTGAGAACTCCCCATAAACGCACCAAGGGACACTTTCTTCGTCGAGCACACCTTGCAGCGCCGAACGCAACCGGGCGGCGTACTGGCTTGCACGCTCACATGCGTCGGTCTGAGCGACCACTCCCAGCGCTGCAATCCCTGCGGCTGCAGAGACCGGACTGGCGTTGAACGTACCGTGATGCGCGATCTTCTCCCTCCCTAACTCGGCGCAACGATCAACATCTAGACCATCTAGAATCTCCCTCCGCCCCACCAGCGCACCGCCCGGAAAACCACCTGCCAAGACCTTCGCCAAGGTCGTGACATCCGGCGTCACCGAATAGTACGCTTGTGCCCCACCTGGGGCGCATCGGAAGCCCGTGATGACCTCGTCGAAGATCAAAGGCACTTCGTGAGCCGCAGTCGCTTCGCGTAGCTCGTTCAAAAACGACTCGGGGATCGGCACCTGACCCCAAGTGGCACCGGTCGGTTCCAGGATGACCCCTGCCACATCATCCCGCTCAGACAGGATCTGCCGAACGGTGTCAATGTTTCCTGGTTGGCAAAGCAAGACTTCATCCGCCAGAGCGGCCACAACGCCGGGAGTCGGTGTGCCGTCAAAGTGGGAGCCCACGCCAAAGGCCATGTGGTCGTGCCAGCCGTGGAAGTTGGTGGCAAACCGGACGATCTTTGTCTTGCCAGTAAAGGCCCGCACGAGTCGCAATGCCAGTAACGTCGCTTCGGTCCCCGAGCTGGTAAAGCGCACCCGCTCGGCGGAAGGAACCAACTGCTGGACCTTCTCGCCCCACTCCAACTCCAATCCGTGGCTGGCGCCCAAGTGCGTTCCTCGCGCGCATTGCCGCTCGACCGCTTCCATGACGGTGGGGTGATTGTGGCCTAGCAGAAGTGCGCCGTGCCCGCCGACGTAGTCCACATACTCGTTTCCATCAACATCCCACTTACGAGGCCCTTGGGCACGATCTACATAGACGGCGTAGGGTTTCAGATACCGAGCGTCGTGGGTGACGCCGCCGGGAAAGACGCGCTGGGCTCGCTCGGCCAGCTTTCGAGACGTCGGCGTCCGCTCCATGAACTTGGCCGATATTTGCGATTCAAGGATGGGCATGATTGGGATTCCAGCAGGTATCGTTGGTGAGAACTGATGAAGGAGTTTAAGTCTCCCTGTCGACAGGCTGATCGCATTTGCTCGCCATTGTACAATGGGACGGCTAAACAGAGCTACGGCGTGAATCGATACCAGACAACAAAGGTCAAGGCTTCCGATGCGCATCATCTACCTGACCCTACCCGTACTCCTCCTACTCACCAGCTGCGTGTGCCGGGCGGACAACCGGCCCCCTAACATCCTGTTGATCGTCAGTGACGACCAAGGCTATCGCGATCTGGGTTGTTTCGGAAGCGACGAAATTAAGACACCTCATCTAGATCAACTCGCCCGCGAAGGTGTGCGCTTGACTAGCTTTTACGTGACTTGGCCGGCCTGCACACCCAGCCGTGGGAGCCTGCTCACCGGCCGCTATCCGCAGCGGCATGGTGTGTTTGACATGATTCGCAACGAGGCGCCTGACTACGGTAAGAAGTACACGGCTGCGGAGTACGCGGTAACGTTCGAACGGATTGGTGGAATGGACACTCGGGAAATCCTGCTACCGCAGTTGCTGAAGGAAGCTGGCTACGTGAGCGGGATCTTTGGTAAATGGGATCTGGGCGTCCATCAGCGGTTCTTGCCACTGGCCCGCGGCTTCGACGACTTCTATGGCTTCTGCAATACCGGTATCGACTACTTCACGCATGAACGGTACGGTGTCCCATCGATGTTCCGAAACAACGAGGCAACCCAAGAAGACAAAGGTGTGTACTGCACGTATCTGTTTGAACGCGAAGCCGTCAGGTTCCTCAACGAAAACCACGATCGGCCGTTTTTTCTCTACGTACCCTTCAACGCGCCGCACAGCGCTTCGAATCTTGACCCAAAGATTCGCAGCGCCGCGCAGGGACCAGACGAATACAAAGCGGTCTACCCACAGCTGCAGCGCGAGGCCGGGTATGTCGCAAGGACGCGCTACGGCGAGCCTGCACAGATCGCTAACCGGGCGAAACGGCGTCTGGAGTATGCTTCATCGGTCACCTGCATGGATAACACAATTGGAACGCTGCTGGGACTGCTGAAACAACACGGCCTCGAGGAGAATACGATCGTCATCTTCTTGTCAGACAACGGCGGAGGCGGTTCCGGAGATAACTCGCCGCTACGAGGTGGCAAGGCCCAGATGTTTGAAGGAGGGATCCGCGTACCGTGCATTGTTCGGTATCCAGGTCACATCCCGCCAGGGTCGTCGAGCGACGCATTGTTGACTTCCTTAGAAGTCGTACCGACCCTGCTTCAGGCAACTGGCGTTGAACCACCCACCGGGCTGGTGCTGGACGGCTTCGACATGATGCCGGTTTTGTCGAAGGCAGCTGAGTCGCCCCGCACTCGGATGTTCTGGCAGCGCAAGGACGACCGGGCAGCCCGAGTGGGACATTGGAAGTGGGTCGCGTCAGGTCGCGGTAACGGGCTGTTCGATCTTTCCGCTGATCTCGGCGAACAGCACGATCTTTCCGAGTCGCGCCCTGACAAGCTAAGCGAACTGAAGGAACACTTCGCCGAGTGGCGGGCTGAAATGGATGCAGCCGACCCCCGTGGCCCGTTCCGAGACTACTGAAGTTGCGCTTTTCGCAGTTGGGCGGCCTGAGGGTGACGAATTTGCCTGGCTTTCGGAACCCGAAGCGTGAGCGAGGGAATTGCTTACGTTGGTACACCAACTCCCCTCGCTGACGCTTCGGGTTCCGATTGAGGCGAACGCGACTTTAGATCTCCGAGAGGTGAGTAAGTTGCCTCGGAACGCAACTGCCGTGTTGGTCACACCTGCACCTGGAAGATCGCCTCGATTTCAACCGGAATGTTGCTCGGCAAGGCGTTCATGCCGACCGCGCTGCGGGCGGCTTTGCCGTTTTGTTCGCCGAAGACGTCAACCATCAGCTCGCTGAAACCGTTGATTACTTGAGGTTGCTTCGTGAACTCCTCGGTACAGTTGACCATTCCCAGCACTTTGACAAGCCGCACCACTCGATCGAGGCTGCCTAACGTATTGCGTATGCTGCTCAGCACGTTCAAGCCTACCAAGCGTGCAGCAGCAAAGCCCTCTTCAACCGTCAGGTCTTTGCCCACTTTACCGGACAAGTAGGTACCGTCTTCCTGCCGTGGACCTGTCCCTGAAGTGTATAGCATGTTGCCGCTCAAGACCGCCGGTACGTAGACCGCCACAGGGGTCGGCACCGGTGGTAGCGCGATCCCGAGCTCGCGCAGCCGATCTTCCGGCTTGGGGACGTCATTCTGCGCGGCCAGCGCCCCTGCGGACTCTCGAAACCAATCCGAACTCAGGACGGTTCCAGTCGTTACACCGGTCGCCACCAATAGTGCATCGCGCAAGAACTCCCGACGACGGTTCTGCCTGGACATATGACTTAGCTCCTATTTTTTTGTCATTCATCTAATTGATCGTGACGTGCCATGCTGTATGAAGAAATCCGGCAATACCGGGTTCTTCCAAAACTCGGGAGCGAACTCGTGGCCCTTACCTGCGACAACAACCAGTCGCATGGTAGCGCCAAGTTCACGATAGCGTCGAGCTAGTTCGGCGCTGTTTGCCTCCAGCGGAACCGCTTGGTCTGCATCACCCTGCAGGTGCAGGATGGGAACTCGCGCAGCCGCTAGCGGTGCGAGCCGATCCAGTGGGTTGTGCTGGTCGAGTTCCATGCGAAGCCGGTTCGCAGGGATCCCGTATTCAGCGCTCAGTTTCTTTAGCCCGGGATAGGTCCGCAAGTTGCAGACTGGATAGATCGCACCGATGCACTGCACACACTCAGGGTGTTCTGCGGCCCAATTGTAATGCATGAGCCCACCGCGGCTGACAGGAAACAGGCAGGCCTTCGCTGCTAAACCGTGCCGCTCCACGAGCAACCGGTAGAACTCGGTGTAAACCGCTCGACCAGCCGGGCTCCCGTACGACTCGCCGACGTCGACGCCGCAGAAGTAGAATCCTCGATCAAGCAGTCCTGAGATGACGCCCGCGTGACGCTTCGTGGGGAGAGTCCACACGCCTCGTTCATCGCGCAATGACGGAGCGTACCACACCCAGGGTCTATGACCGTCGCCAGCAGGCCGCCGCGGTTTGACAACGAAGCCCACCGTCTGCCCAACCTCCAATTCCACCAACTCAGCATCATAGATCTCGGAGTGAATGCCCTCTAACTCGGCGGCTGCCACAACGACGGCATGGCTGCATCCGAACGGAACTGCAAGCGCCCAAACAGCCCAACACAGAAAAGATCTATTACCTCGACGGTCGCTCATGACTCACCTCCGCGGATCACCGGGGCACTGAATTACTGTTTGAGGGGTTACTGTCTGAGGGCTCCGGCATGACGGCCGGCCTGGGGATCACCCGCAGCACTGAAAACACCGGTCTCCGGGTCCAGGTGGATCATGACCGGATGGGCAATGGGCCGAGCGGTCGTGTCGACCTGATGCCCCCTGCGACCTAGTTCCGCGCGTACCGCCTCGGGAACGGTTTCATTGGTACGCAGCTGCCCTAGGCCTACGAAAGCTGCTGTTCTGTCTGGATTGGGGTCGAACGAGTTTTGATGGTGATTCGTATGGAACCTCGGTGCGGTGACGGCCTGCTCGGGCAGCATGCCGAACTCGATGTGATTCAGCAGCAAGTTCAGCGTCGTTTGGTCTTGCAGATCGCCGCCCGCCACGCTGATGGCGATGACCGGCTTACCGTCCTTGGTAACGAGTGTCGGAGTCAGCGTGATCCTCGGTCGTTTTCCCGGCTGAACTCGGTTGGGATGCCCTTCGGTCGTGTTAAGACTGCGCACTCGGTTGCCTTGGGTGACACCGGAAGGCCCTGGTTTGTTGCCGACAAGATTACAGCTGGGAGTGGCGGCGACAACGTTGCCCCAGCGGTCGGCGACGACGCACGTTGTTGTATCCTGAACCGGAATGTCGGTCGTCGAGTCAGTGGACGACTCCCGCTCCTTCAGCGCCTGCGGCACGTACGGATCCCCGGGCCTTCGCTCCAGCGATGCGTGTTGCGCGTCGATTAATGGACGGCGCAGCTGTGTGTAGCGGTCCGAGAAGAGCTGATCCAACGGTACTGTGACAAAACCAGGGTCACCGTAGTACTCGTCACGATCGGCCATCGCCAACTTCAGCGCCTCGACCACTACATGAATGTAGTCTGCTGAAAGATGTCCCATCGATTTCAAGTCGAACCCTTCAAGCAACCTAAGAGTCTGGCAAAGATAAGGTCCCTGCGTCCAAGGGCCGCATTTGTAGATCGTGTATCCGCGATAGTCCACCGAAACAGGGTCCTCGACTCTCGTCGCGTGCGCCTCGAGGTCCGTTTTGCGCAGCCAGGCACCGGTCTCGATGTACCATGCCTCGAGCTCGTCGGCGATGTCACCCTTGTAAAACCGGTCGCGAACGGCAGTCAGTTTTTGCTGTCGCGAACCAGCTGTTTCGCGCTCTCGATCGACGAGTTTCCGCAGGGTCGTAGCTAGCCTTCCATGCCAATCTGCTTGCCCCGCATCCAACAGCGTTAGTGTCGGCTCAACGACTTGTTCGAAGGACATTGTGCCGTAGAGCTTCAAGGCAGTGACGCATAGGTCCACCGCACCGGGCACTGGAGCTGCCTTCATGCTGCCGGTCGCAGGAATGCCGTGCTCATAAAACCACTCGATCGCTGCCGGATCACGAGGCGCCGCGCCCAGGCCGCAGAGCACCTTGACCTCCTGACGTGTGGCGTCGTAGATGATCAGCGGAATCTCCCCACCGATCGCAAACGACCCGTAGTCGGTGACCGACAGTGCCAGCAAAGTGGCCGCAGCAGCGTCCGCCGCGTTGCCACCTGCGTTGAGGATTTGCAGTCCAGCGGCGACCGAGTTCATCTTACCGGCAGCAACCGCTCCTCCTTTTCCGGCAGCTTTCCACGTGATCACATCGCCTGACACCTGCGACAACGGCAAGAGTGCCGCTAAGAGCGTCCATACCAAAACCTTTGAACGTATCATGGAGCGGCCCTTGTTCTGCGAGATTCGTCCGATCGCCAACTGCCAACTTTCTTCTGCCAACTGCCTTCTGTCAACTCCTGCACACATCTCCCTTCGTGCCCACCTTGGTGGAATGACGACTTGCACGAAAGATTGGGATTGGCGACGGGCAAGCTGGTAGAACCGGCGACCGCCCAGCTTCTCCACAGCTTGTGTCAGTCTTGGTGTCTGGGCAAGGCGCACTGACGTTCACTTAGAACCGACTCGCCTGGTCAACACAGTCACAGGCAAGTTGTCAAATAGACCGAAGTTCATGAGTTTCTCGATGTCTGAATGTTACGAGATGAGCGTTTATAACCGTCGTTCAAGCTTGTTGGTCGAATTCAACTTCTTGACGATCAGTGGGCCAACGACGGTTTTCCAGGTAAGTAAGTCTCCGCTCAGTCGCCATACTAATCTGCCAGCACCGGGCCCCTCATAGTTGGGCCAATCCTCTAATCCGGCGCCCCTGCTCGCTCCCGCACAACAACCTCACGTTTCCGCGCCGAAGTACTTGAATGTTTTCCCTGTTCACAGACTGGCCAACTATACTGGCTCGAATACGATCGACAGTAGTCACTATCTAGAGATGAAATAGTATGAGACTTCGATTTTCCGTAGCGGTATGCCTAGCCTGTGGCTTGTTCTCTTCAGAGGATTCCTTCGGCGCGACCATTGTTGTTCCTGAGTTACCCATGACTCAGATCCCGAATGCCATTCCGTTTGGTGGAATGGATGACATCAGGTACCAACAGGTATACGATAAAACGGCGTTCGCAGGTCCATTCATGATCGAGGAAATAGCATACTTTCCAGGGAGAGACATCGACTATCAAGCGAGCATAGAGATACGAATGGCACTGACTGACCGCCCGGTTAACGGCCTGATGACTGATCTCGATTCCAACATATTTGGCAGCCTGACCACTGTATTCGACGACTCGACGTATTCACAGTCTCTGATAGCGCTCACTCCATCAC
Source organism: Pirellulaceae bacterium (assembly GCA_965223305.1). GTDB lineage: Bacteria > Planctomycetota > Planctomycetia > Pirellulales > Pirellulaceae > CBDCWT01. The sequence goes on from CBDCWT010000088.1 coordinate 245,753, forward strand.
TTGTCTTCAACTTGCAGTCGCCGTTCCTTTTCGATCCGGCGGAGGGGAAGAATCTGCTCCTTGATATTGTCGTGGCCGACGAGGTTATCGCCGATTCCTTTGGTAATATCAGGAGCCTGGACGCTCAGTTGACGTCACGTGCATGGAGCAACAACATGGGCAGTTTCGCAAGTGACGTAGGTCTGGTAACCCAGTTTTCCGGGAAGGTTGTCCCAGAGCCATCGACATCTGTGGCTCTCACCGGCTTAGCCTTGGCAGGACTCTGCTATTGGCAGCGCCGGCAAAGAACTCGCTGAGCCAATAAAAATCGTTGCGATACCGCCTCCCACAGACTGAGACCGCCCCATGACAGGCGGGCGACGTCGCGCCTGACAAGGTTGGGGGCGTTGCTACACCATGACTTCAAAAATCGGCCGGCCGAAGTCGCGCTCGAGCCGCTTGCGGCCAGGAACCTCTAGCTGCCGCGGATTCATGCCCAACTGGTGCAGTAATGTGGCGTGAATGTCAGTCACATAGTGGCGATCTTCAACCGCGTGAAAGCCCAGCTCGTCGGTGGCACCGTGCACGATGCCGCCCTTCAGCCCTCCACCCGCCATCCAGATGCTGAAGCCGTAAGGATGATGGTCGCGGCCGTCGCTATGTTGGGAACCTGGCGTACGGCCAAACTCCGTCGCCCAGACGACGAGCGTCTCGTCCAACATGCCCCTTTGTTTGAGATCCGTGATCAACGCGCCGATCGGTTGATCGACCTGTTTGCAAAGGCGGGAATGGCCTTTCTTCAATCCCTTGTGCGCGTCCCATCTGCCAGCACCGCCGTTGCTGCCGTGATACACCTGCACGAAACGGACTCCTCGCTCGACAAGCCGCCGCGCGATCAACATCTGGCGACCGAAGACTCGCGTCTCGCACTGGTCGAGGCCGTACGCATCCTGCGTGACCCGAGTTTCCTGCTCCAGGTCCACAACGTTCGGAATCGCCATCTGCATGCGAAAGGCCAGTTCATATGACCGGATACGGGCCATGATCGTTTCGTCGTCTGGATGGCGCGATGCGGTAAATTGATTCAAATGTCTCAGCAGATCCAGCTGCTGCCGTTGCTCCTCGATGAAAACCCCCTGTTCCGGTGCTAGATAAGGAATGCTGTCCTTCGAGTCGACGTTCAACGGAATGCCATCGTACTGTGGACCCAAGTAATTCGCCCGGTGCGCCTCGCGGCCACCGCAACAGTCTGCCAGAGGCGTTCCCATCACAACGAACTCTGGGAGATTCTCATTGATCGATCCCAGTCCGTATGTCGCCCAAGACCCGATCGTCGGGAAAAAACCATCCACCCGGTGACGGCCGGTGTGGAACTGCAGCTGAGCGCCGTGATTGCTGTCTTCGGTCCACATCGACCGAATCACACACAGCTCGTCGGCGCAGTCACCGAGGTGCGGCCACCAGTCGCTGATGTCCAGACCACTCTGCCCGCGCTTACGGAAACCAACCTGCAGCGGATACGCAGGTCGTGCGGATGAAGCCGTTATTCGGATCGAAAGCGACGACGCGCTCGTTGGCGAGAAACGGAGACTTCAAGACGTCAGCGAAAGGCGTTTCTTCGATCGTCTTACCCGCCAAGCGAGTGAGAGACGGTTTGGGATCAAACGACTCGAGATGACTGGTTCCGCCAATCATGAACAACCAAATCACGCTCTTCGCCTTAGGCGCGATCGTCTCCAGATTGGCCACGCCGGAGCCGGCCGCGCTGCGATTCAAGAGCGAGGCCGCTGCGACGCTCCCAAAACCCAACCCCATTTCCTTGAGAAACGCACGGCGTCGAATGGCGACCGGATCAGATGACATCGTGTTGGTACCTAGCCTGTTCATTGTTCATCGCGCCCCAAGCACAAGTCTTACCGGATCGTCACAAAGTCATTGTGATTCATCAGCACATGCACGAGGTTCTCGCGGGCTCGAACGTGTGGGTCCGACGCAGGTTTGGTCTTCGGCTCTGCACCCGCTGCGAACCGCGTGAGGCTGGAAAGGTCCGAAAGCGTGTCCGCTTGATCCTGCAGAAAACGAAGGCAGACGTCGATCTCGGCGCCGTCTGGCTCACGAGACAGCAGCTGCAAGAACGCCTGCCGTACGAACTTCGCTTCGGGGTCGGCTTCCATCGCAATCTCTTCCCAGAGCCGATAGGCAAGCCGTCGCGATTTGCCCAGCGATAGCGAGCTGTTCGACAAGGCAAGCGCCTGTTGGGGTATGACGCTTTGGGATCGACGATAGCACTCGTTGGGACTGGCAGCATCGAAGAGTACCAACATCGTCATCTGTTTCTCGTAGGCATGCCTGAGGTACACGCTCCTACGAGGCGACACCTCACCCTCGCGAAAATCGATGTCGGCACCTCCCAGCGCTGAATCCATCTCCCCTGACACCGCCAGGAGGTTATCGCGGACGATCTCCGCGTCCAGCCGACGTACGTTGGTCTTCCACAGATAGTGGTTGTCCGGATCGATCGACCGATTCTCTGCGCTCAAGCGGCCATCGGCGGACGACCGCAAACGCCAGGTACGCGATGTGAGAATCAAACGGTGGAGGTGTTTCATGCTCCAGTCGTTCTCCATCAATTCAACCGCCAACCAGTCCAGCAGATCGGCGTGCTGAGGGCGCGGGCTGCGCAGGCCGAAATCAAATACGTTGCTCACGAGCGGCGTGCCGAAGTGCCTCATCCAGATCTGGTTAACGGCTACTCTGGCGGTGAGTGGATTCTGCGGGTCAGTGATCCACTTGGCCAGTGCAAGACGGCGACCACTGCTGGTGCGCGGATACTCCTTGCCCAACGGCGTATAGTTGTCGTCCAGCTCCTCAGCCAAAGACTCTCGAGCGGCCTTCAACTTCTTTTCGGCTTCCGCCAGCGCCTGTCTCGCCTTCGACAAGGTCGCCGCCCTCTTCTGTGCGTCCGCTCCCTTCTCTGCCTCGACCGCCTGCAGCGCCAGCCGCTGTTCTGCCACCGCCACCTCAGCCCGGCGGACACGCAGTTGCCGCTCGACGAGCGCCGCCTCCGTAGCGCGCATCTTGGCTAGCATCGAGTCGTCGTTCGACAGCTTGGCTCGATCTGCATCACTTCTTAGTCTGATCGCATAGACCTCTAGCTGGGCCGCAGCACGTTGACGCTCGAGCAGTTCTATCTCCCAAGCACTCGGCGCCGCGTCTCCCTGCCGATCGGTGACGTTCACCAGCGCCAGTTGCGCTGCGGACAACTTCTTTCGAGCGGCGTCGAGATGATCTCGAACGACAAAGTCCCGAGCGGCCGGAAAGTAAGCAGCTGCAGGCAACTCGATCGGCGTGACCTCGAGCGCTGCGCCCAAGATATCGGGTGTCGCGGGTTTGACGGGATGATCCTTGTCCGGAAACTTATCGTTGCCTTGCGCGAATACAAACGTCTCCGCCTCGAGCTCTGCATCGTAGGCGCGTGGCAAGCCGTCCTGCAAAACATCCAGCTGACCGGGAAGGCGATCGGTGCGGACGCGATGGGGCTCGAAGACCGCCCGGAACTCGTAATAGGCCTGCTGCGGAATCGGATCGTACTTGTGGTCGTGGCAGCGGGCGCAGTTGATGGTTAATCCCAGGAATGCTTTGGCCGTGTGTTCGACGGTGGCATCCAACCAGATGTTCCTGTTGCTGTTGTGGTAATTCCTGGCCAAGAATCCAGTAGCGGCAAGTACTGCAGAGTCCTCTGGCGCGACTTCGTCTCCAGCCAGCATCTCGACGATCATCTGATCGTATCCCTTGTCGGCGTTAAGCGAGTCGATGATCCAATCACGCCACCGCCAAATGTGTCGCTGGCTGCCACGGAGTTGTTGCTTGTAGCCATCCCAATCACTGTAGCGCCAGACATCCATCCAGTGCCGCCCCCAGCGTTCACCATGGTGTGGGCTGTCCAACAGCGCATCTATCAACTGCCTCCAAGCGGAAAGTGACGTATCCCCCAAAAACGCTCTTAGTTGATCGCGGGACGGCGGCAGACCGACCAAGTCGAAATAAGCGCGGCGCAACAATGTCGAGGGCTCGGCGAGTTCGACCGCTTGCAGCCCTTCGCGCCGATGGTGACTCGCTATGAAGGCATCGATCGGGTGTGTCCAGCGGGAATCAACCGCTGTGGGAATCGCCGGCCGCCGCGGGATCTGGTACGCCCAGTGCTCGGCGGGATCGGTGGGAACGGGTTCGTTCTGAGGCACCACCGCCCCAGCCGCGATCCACTTCCTGAGCAACAACACCTGCTCGCTGTTGAGCGGTTCACCCGCCCCCTCCGGGGGCATTCTCGAGTCGGGATCGTCGGTCGCGACGCGACTGATCAGCTCGCTGGCGTCCGGATCTCCTGGTTCGACAACTGACCCACTCTCACCTCCCTGGCGAATCAGCTCGCCCGCATCAAGGCGGAGACCTGCTTGCTGCTTCAAGGCACCGTGACAGGCCGCACATTTCAGAGCTAGGAGCGGCTTGATTTCACGCTCGTAGTCCACAACCTCGGCCGCCCAGGCAGGAACCGGCAAGCTCAGCAGGAAGAGCATGGACCAGTGCTTCATCGTTGTCTCGCTTTCGGCAATAGTTCAGCAATGTCTAATGACTAAGGAATGCCCAAAGCCCCAATGACGAATGGGGTGTGGGACGCTTGGAACTACGGTACGCATGGGGATCGCCTTCGGCAATGACTAATGTCTAAGGTCTAATGACTAAGGAATGCCCAAAGCCCCAATGACGAATGGGGTGGGACGCTTGGAACCACGGTACGCATGGATCGCCTTCGGCAATGACTAATGTCTAAGGTCTAATGACTAAGGAATACCCAAAGTCCCAATGACGAATGGGGGGGACGCTTGGAACTACGGTACGCATGGATCGCCTTCGGCAATGACTAATGTCTAAGGTCTAATGACTAAGGAATGCTCAAAGCCCCAATGACGAATGGGGGGGACGCTTGGAACTACGGTACGCATGGAATCCTCCTTCGGTTGGTCACTAGTCACGGCGTTAGTTAGGCATTCATTCATTAGTCATTCATTAGTCATTAGACATTAGTCATTAGACATTTCCGCGCGTCCCGCGCACTAGATGAACTCCGTGACACCAGGGATCGCGATGGCCGGCGTGGCGATTTCTCCCCACTCGTAGCGCGGCGGCGTTAGATCCTGCTGGGAGTTCTGCGCCATGTCCCAGGTGATCAACTGCCCGGTGTAGGTTGCCATCCGCCCCATGATCGCCAACAAAGTACTCTTGGCCATGTACTCGCCGTTGTTGATTGGGTCGCCCTTTCGAATACTGGCGAACAGCAGGTCGTGTTCGGTCTGGTACATCGGATTTCGCTCACCTTCGTAGACCCAGCGTTGCTCGTTGGTGATAACGGGAGCTCCTCTGCGGCTTTCGTCGAGGAAAGCGTTTCCTCGTGTACCCACCACGTGGGCACTCATGTCATTGACACAACCGGGAATCTGCCGGCAGTTGCTGAAGAGTTTGGCTCCATTGGCGTACTCGTACACCACCGAATGATGATCGTAGATGTTTCCATATTCGGGACCGGTGCGCTGCTGGCGGCCGCCCAGACCAGTTGCCTTCACTGGATACTCGTTGTTCATCAGCCATGAACAGACATCCAGATAGTGAACATGTTGCTCGACGTTGAAGTCCCCCGAAAGCCACGTGAAGTAGTACCAGTTGCGCATCTGCCAATGCATGTCCGTCCAGTCTCGTTTGCGCGGTTTGACCCAAATACCACCCCGATAGTCGTTGGCTTGCAAGGTGGTCAACTCACCAATTGCCCCGTCCTGGATCCGTTTGACGGCCTCCTGGAATTGATATGAGTATCGCAGACAAAGACCGGAGACGATCGACAGGCCTTTTGCTTCAGCCTCCAGGCAAGTCTGCAGAACTGAGCGCACTCCTGGAGCATCGACTGCCACCGGCTTTTCAGCAAAGACGTGCAGCCCTGCGTCGACGGCCGCCTTCAAGTGGGCTGGCCGAAAGTGAGGAGGCGTGGTCAGCAGCACGACATCGACGCCACTGGCAATCACGTCTTGATATGCGTCGAAGCCGACGAACTGGCGCTCGGGTGGAACGTCGATCTTCGCAGCAACTTCCTCTACTTGCTGCAGTGACTTAAGGCTGACCTGCAAGCGATCAGCGAACATATCGCCCATGGCGGTCAGCCGGACGTTGCTGTCCGCCTTCAAGGCCTGAGAAGCCGCCCCCGTGCCTCGTCCACCACAGCCGATCAACCCTACCCGCAACAAGTCACTGCCACCCAAGTGGACACCCTGCGCATGACTCCGCGAGCCGACCATGACACTCCCAGCCACGGCGCCGACCGTTGAACTCTTCAAGAATTCCCGCCGCGAGGCGGTGCTGGCTGCTTTCTGATTATCGCTCGTCATGCTCGTGCACTCCCGTTCACCCCTGTTGAGATGGTAATTGCCTGCCGGACATCACCGATTCCTCGGCAACGGGTGCAGTACCACGTTTCGAAAATAAACCTCGTTGGCCTCGTTTTGCAGCAGGATCTTGCCCGCCGACGGGTAAACGTCAAAACACTCGTTGACGGTGACACCGTTGATCTTGATCGTGATCCGGTCCCCGTCACATATGCACTCGACGCGAGTCCATTCTCCCAGAGGGCTCGCCACGTCATCCTTGCCTCGCGTGTCGAGTAGCTCTGCGAACCCCGCCTCGTGCTTCGACCACCAGAACTGCTTGCCGGAATAGACTGTTTTCTCCCCCCCGCGCCGCCAGCGCGTGCGATCGTCGCTGGCCGTGACCGTTTCGCTAGATATCGTCGCGGGAACTTCGATTCCGTCCTCATCGGTGCCGCGAATGACGATCAAGTCGCCCTCGCAACCCTGCGCCAGCTGGCATTCGATTGAAGTCATCCAGACACCGTCACGACTGCCATCTGGCCCGATCGCGTGCAGGAGAACACCGGAGTTTCGGACGTACTTGGAACCGTCCGTCCGATCACCCCACTTGTACTCCAAGCTCAAGTGATAGTCTTTGTATTCCGACACCGTTGCCGCGTAGCCAAGTCCCCGGCCCGATACATGGAGAGTTCCGTCTTGGGCCCGGAAAGTCGCGGCGGGGTCCTCATGTCGCGTCTCCTTCAGCCACGTTGTGAACCCCGTCAGGTCGTTGCCCTTGAGCAGCACGATCGGCTCGCCGCGTGGGACAACTGGCGACGCATCGTCAGCGATACCCGTCGTAGGGGAGGAAACTCCGGCCAACGCCAAGCAGGCGAAATGCCAGGCCGATGATCTGAGGTGAGATTTCATGGCGGGAAGTTGCAGGCAGGACCGGCTAGTACTTATCTTTAGAGTCGGTGTTCATTATCCCTGCCCTCTCTGACTTTTCAAATCTCCCAGTCCCATACCTACTGGGGAGGAGCCCTATGTCAGCCAAACATCCAGACCGCAAGTCTGCTCGCCTGCTACACGCGGAGCACCGTTCCCCAAGGCAATCACCTGCCGGCGCGGTGGCGGCGGCGATCGGCAAAGGCTCGAGATTCGCCGCTCGTCGGCACTTTCTGCAGTTAGGAGTTTCTGCAGCGTCAGCGGGTGTGCTCGGCGCCCTCACGACGCTGGCAGCCGCGAAAAAGGGAAAGCCTACCCAGTTTCAGGTAGCCTGTATGACCCTACCCTACTCGCAATTCCCGCTGGCGAGAGCCCTCACCGGCATCAAAGCAGCCGGCTACGACTATGTGGCTTGGGGGACACGGCACCGTGAGTCGGGGCAGGAACGGGTCCCAGTGATGCCGGTAGACGCACCACCTGACAAAGCACGTGAGTTAGCCAAGAAGTGCCGGGATATCGGTCTGGAGCCGCTGATGATGTTCTCGACCGTCTACCCCGAGAACCCCGAAGGCCTGCGGGTCCTCACTCACCGGCTCCGGCAGGCATCAGCTGCTGCTATTCCTCAAGTACTGACATTCGGTCACACCGAAGGCGGCAATCGAGAAACTTGGTTGAAGCGGTTTAAGGAACTCGGCCCAATTGCCCGGGATCAGGGTGTACTGCTTGTCGTGAAACAACACGGGGGCTCAACCGGGACTGGCGCAGCTTGTGCCGAGATCGTACGCGAAGTTGACGACCCCGGAATCATGGTTAACTACGATGCAGGAAACGTCATGGACTACCTGGACGTGGATCCCATTCCGGACATCAACGAATGCGCCGACGTGGTCCGCAGCTTCTGTATCAAGGACCATCGAAACTGGCCGCAAGACCAGGACTGTGGCCCGGGCCTAGGAGAGATCGACCACTATCGGCTGCTGCATCCGGTGGCAGCGACTGGGCTCGAGATGCCTCTCTGCTGCGAGAACATCTTTGCACCTGTCGTACCTCGACCCACCGATCCGGCTGGTGTCGACGCGCTAGCCCGCCGCGCCCGCGAGTTCTTGGAAACCGTTATCGCGGGGCTGACTCGGCAAGATCCCTGAAGGGCCGCGGCTCGAAGCCGACCGGTTGCGGCGTGTCCTTGGTAATGAACTGCCACGACCCTCCGTGTTCCCGATGTCTATCGAAATCGACTGCGTCGTATCCGAACGCGAGGTGTGGCGTTTCGACTTTGCTGTGGCGGGCGTGGGACTGCATCACGGCCTCCACGACACCCGTCGTGAGCAGCGTCCGTTCTACAGGATACGGCTCGCGGCGTTCCGAGAAAAAGTACTGGATGGCATGCGAGAGTGCCTTGAACAGCCCACGGTTCCCCCAGGGGCTGTTGAAAATCGCGGTTGCGCGCGGTTCCGGATCATCTCTTAGCCGGCAAGCGAAGTTCCATCGATCGGCGCTGCGCCCCACCTTCAGCACAGTTGCTTTCAGGCCATCTTTGTATCTAAGGCAAATCGCATGGTCGCCGTCCGGCCGCGGGGGTGGCTGGCTCGTTGGACGCGTCGCATAGACACCGCGGTTTGGGTGTGGCTGCCGCTGAACGTTCATCTCCGCCTCGGCTGCCATCGCCGCCGCAACAAGCTCCTCAGACCAGCGCCCCGCTCGGCGGGCTTGGTCGAACGCTTTGCCCGTTAACAACTCGACCTCAACGATCCCGCTCTCGCCCCCATGCCGCGATTCGACGAAGGACTGCAGCACTTCAAGAGCGTGGAAGTCATAAGACTCGAGCCCGCCGCCGTGAATCGAAACCGCCTCTTCGATCGGCGCGCCCACAGGCAATTCGAGCGGCGGACGTCTCTGGGCCAGCGGGACCGAACTCCCGGCCATCAGTGGCATGCCAAGCGTCCGCGCCGTATCAAACATCTCTTTCGCCCAGTCCCAACGATAGGAGAGGTGCTTGTCGTTGAAGAAAGGTACATATCTGTTCGAACGCTGCATGACCGCCAGAGCTTCGTCGAAGAAGCGCTTGCGTGGATACTGTTTTTGGCCGAGGCCGTTGTACGGGTATTCACCGTGCTCACCGATAGACAACACTGCATCGACGGCCAGTTTGTCGCTGCCGGTGCAAAGAGCCTCGCCGATCGAAGGAAAGAGAGGGATCCCAAACCGCTCTGACACCTCACGAGCCATGTCCTGCTCGGGAAACTGGTCCGCATAAAGGGAGACGACTTCCACGCCAGGATCGGTCAAACGACCATTGAAGTAGTAAGGTCCGAGGAAATTCTCCAAGATGTTGTAGGCGTGGCTGCGAAAGTGAAACACGGTAAAGATCGCGGCGACGCGCGGGCGGCGGGCGGTCGCCGCGTCTCTGCCGCTGGCAGCTCGTCCGGCGGCAGTCAAGCCACCTAGTCCGGCGGTGATCGCCGTGAGGAACTCACGACGCGAGGTCTGGTCTTGGTACATGGTCCGTTCCTGGTTCGATTTTCGGCGGCGCTCGTGGTGCTGTACGTCAGCCGCGGGGCATCAGCACAGGTTCCTTGTCAGGATAGCCGGGAGCATGACTTTCGGAGCGCATTTCAAACAGGAGAGAACAAAGCAAACTGAGAGTCTCTGTTGTCTCGGTTGCGGCCTGTTAAGAAATCCCTGTGGAGTTCACGAACTGGCTGCCTGACGTTCCCAACAAACCGGATGCTAACGCATGCCGGCCAATCGTCGCAAATTAAACTCATAATTCTGCACATCAGCAGCTCGCAATCGCCCACGGTCCCTGACAAGGATGATAGCCGGCATCAGCACGTTCGCAGCGCTTACGGGCGATCCGGGCTGGACGATTTAGCTGGCCGATTCTTAGAATGCTGGTGCGGATTGCGTCTCCTGTGCAGTGACACAGGAGTGAGGGAGCGATGTGCTTATGGAGATAGCTCGTCATGAAGACAAAGAAGAAGACCTCCGGAAAACGGACACTGCGAGATCGGCTCTCCCGTCTAGAATACCGGCAGGCCTGCAAGTTGCTCGGCGACGAAGGCAAGCGTCTGATTACGCAAGGAGGCAAGTATAACGATATCGACATCGACCGAGATGTCTATCTACGCGGCGACCTCTTTCGGCTCAGTCTTCGTGACGCGGACTCAGGCGCAAACATCCGCGTCACGCTGACGCTGATGGCCTCCAAGCAGAATCGGCTCGTTTGGAATTGCGATCATTGCGAGAGCGCTTGCGAGCATGTGGGCGCTGCTTTTTCGCTGATCCTCGAAGACAAGTATTCCTTGGGGTTGGCAGATATTCCCAAACCGGGTGTGCCCCTCGAACTACTAGGCGAAGACGAGCTGGTCGAGCGCGCCGTGGCGGAACGCGCACAGCGCGCCCGAGATGAGCCCTTTCGGCTGCAGTCGAGCAATCCCAAGGCGCCCTGGACAGACTATGTGATCACCAGCGGTCTTTCGGGCAAGTCGTATCGCGTTGCTTTGCGCGGCGAGACTCGAGGCGTTTCATTTTGCTCTTGTCCCGACTTTCGCACCAACACACTCGGAACATGTAAGCATATTCTCTATGCGTTGGACCGAGTCACTCAGAAGTTTTCTGCCAGTACTCGCGCCCGACAACACCGACCGCGCGAGTTCTGCGTGCATCTTCGCTATGGGGAACAGCTGACTCTTTGGCTGCAACCACCACACAAGGCATCTCCGGATGCCCTGCAGATCGCTGGCAAGTTGGCGGGCGGCCCGATTGACGACGTTCACGGTCTGCTGCGATGTGTCGAGAAACTCCACCGAGCCGGTCAGGACGTGACCATCTATCCTGACGCTGAAGAATGGATTCATCAGCAGCTGTTTCAAGATCGCGTCGCGAGTCTCGTGGAGGAGATTCGCCGAGATCCGGAGCAGCATCCACTCAGGTCGACGCTGCTCAAGACCGAGCTGCTGCCTTACCAACTGGACGGCATCGCGTTCGCTGTGGGTGCCGGGCGAGCTGTGTTGGCCGACGATATGGGGCTGGGTAAGACGATTCAGGGCATTGGCGTCTCGGAGCTGCTGGGGCAAACAGCTGGAATTGAACGCGTGCTGGTGGTTTGCCCCGCCACACTAAAATCGCAGTGGTGCTCCGAAATATCGCGTTTCTCGGAACGTGACCATCAAATCATTCTCGGTACTGGTCCGGAGCGTGCCGAACAATACCGCAACAGTCGTTTCTTCACAATCTGCAACTACGAGCAGGTGTTGCGAGACTTTCCGTCAATCGAGCGTGTTAAATGGGATCTCATCATTCTCGACGAGGGACAACGTATCAAGAATTGGGAATCCAAAACAAGCAACGTGATCAAGGCATTGAAGTCACCGTTCGCACTCGTCCTGTCCGGTACGCCGCTAGAGAACCGGCTCGACGACTTGTTCTCAGTCATCCAGTTCGTTGACGATCGCCGGCTGGCCCCCGCCTTTCGCTTCTTCCACCGGCACCGTGTCGTCGACGATCGCGGCAAGGTCATCGCGTACAAGAACCTGGACGAACTGCGCGAGCATCTCCGCCCGGTGCTGCTAAGGCGTACGCGCGAAGCAGTGTTGAACGAATTGCCGGAACGAAATACTCATGTCATGCGCATTCAGCCAACTCTCGAGCAAAAACAGGTCAGCGACGCCAACGTCGCGAAGGCAGCTCGAATCGCCGCCAAGAAATTCCTGACGGAGATGGATTTGCTGCAGATCCAACAGGCGCTGCTCAAGGCCCGCATGGCTGCAGACAGCACGTATCTAGTCGACAAACAGGAGCCAGCCTTTTCTACCAAACTCGAGTTTCTCGATTCCTTCGTCGAAAGATTATTCAGCGAGCCGACAAGAAAAGCTGTTCTCTTTTCCGAGTGGACGACGATGCTCGGCTTGATTGAGCCCATCCTGGCCAAACACAAGATCGAATTCGTCCGCTTGGACGGATCGGTACCTCAAAAGAAACGCCAGCAGTTGGTCCACCGTTTTCAGAAACAGCCTGAATGCAAGGTGTTCATGACAACCAACGCCGGATCGACCGGTCTGAATTTGCAAGCAGCCAACACCGTGATCAACGTCGATTTGCCGTGGAACCCGGCCATTCTCGAACAGCGGATTGCACGTGCCCACCGGATGGGACAGCAACAACCCGTTGACGTCTACCTGTTGATCACGGAAGCGACACTCGAGGAGCGGATGCTAACCACGCTCGCTCAAAAGCACGATCTGGCAATCGCCGCACTTGATGCTGACTCGCAGGTCTCCTACGTCGACTTTCGAAGTGGCTTGGAAGCGATGCGGGCTCGCCTGGAGACCTTGCTGGGTACGCCCGCTCCAGCTCCAGTGGACCAGACCGCGAAGCAACAAGCCGAACAACAGATCGAGCAATTCGGCGCGCATCGCCAGCGAGTGGCGAAGGCAGGCGGTGAACTACTGGGTGCGGTCTTCCAGTTCTTGGGCGAGCTGGTCGAACCGGGAGACACCACCCCTCCCCCGAAGGACCTTGTCGCAAGTGTCCGTGGCCGCCTAGACCAATGCCTCGATGAAGACCAACAAGGACGCCAGAAGCTAACGATGACGTTGCCAAACCGCGAGTCAGTCGATCAGCTGGCGCAGACCCTCGCAAGAATCTTGGTTGCGGGAGGCGGAGAGGGAGAATCGTGACGTATACTACTGCAGGATCGCGCCCGTCTACCCGGCCTAAAGAGCTAAAGTAGGATCAGAAATTCGATCACCAAGAAAGACGACAGGTGATCGAATACCCTGACAAATCGCCGATCGGCCCAGCAACGAGTGAGACACTGATGGACGACTTCGCCAAATATGAAAAGGAACTCCCGACCGGACGGAAGCGGACAACAAGTTGCCTGCTTTATGGCTGCCTGTTTGCTTTCCTCGGTGTGGTGGTCTTGCTAGTGCTCGCCGGAGTCGGTGGCTACTGGTTCGTGAAGAACCAGGTCGCGCTCTATACATCGGAGACACCGGCTGACATCCCGGTCGTCGAAGTCTCGGAGGAAGAGGTTACAGAGATCGAGGAACGAGTCGACGCCTTTACGAAGACGATTGAAGAAGGCAAGGAACCTGAGGATCTCGTGCTGACGGCCCGCGAGATCAACGCCATGATCTCCAAGGACGAAAACTTGCGTGGGAAGGCCTACGTCGCCATTGACGAAGGACAAGTGACTGGCCAGCTGAGCATCCCGGCCGACAAGTTTCCGGGAGGTGCTGGGCGATACTTCAACGCCTCCGCTACCTTCAACGTCGCATTCGAGAACGAAACCCTGACGGTCACGCTGTCCGCAGCCACGGTGAACGGTAAAGACGTACCGGACCAATTCATCGAAGCGATGAGCCGTGAGAACCTCGCCAAAGACCTGCACAACGACCCTAAGATCGCCGAGACACTCAGCAAGTTCGAGAGTGTAAAGGTTGAGGATGACAAGATCATCTTGAAACCGCGGCGGGCGGCCCAGACCGAAGGATCCGTGGCTGTCGAGATGCCCGCTGGAGAGCCGGCGCTCAACTCGCCCTGACGTTCTATCCTTCGCGGAGCTGCCGCTTGGTCCGAGGGCTCCTGCTCGGGAGGGCGACGCTCCCGCGGAGCCGCTTTCAAGTCCGGCTTTTGGAAAGGCGACGCCCCTGCGGAGCCGTTTCTTGCGCCCTTCTCCCAGCCCCGCCGGCTCGGCCGGAGCCTCGCCCTCCCGAACGCGTTACGCAAACAACCCCGGCTCCGCAGGAGAAGTAGGCCGTAACAAGCGGCGCCAGAAGCCATCCGTGAGCGTAGGATTTCTCCGCCGCGCCGTTCCGGCATGTGCTGGCGGATGCCGGAACGGCACGGCGGTCACGCAGGGCGAGTAAATCAGAATCTCTCCCACCGCTGGTTCCGGCCTACCGCTGCTCTGCCGGGAGGGCGACGCTCCTACGGAGCCGTTTCTTACGTCCTTCTCCCAGCCCGCCGGCTCGGCCGGAGCCCCGCCCTCCCGAACACGTTGCGCAAACAGCCCCGGCTCGGCAGGATCCGCCTCCTCCCAATCGCTTTGCGCGACAGAAAGGTACCTGGACCCCCAGTCTCAGCCCCCCTTTGGAGGCAGCAACGGCCGCACAGATCTACATTTACACAACTATTACAGACATTGCACGAAGCCGACACGCAGCCGCTGGGATCCGACCTTATAATTCCCTGCTCATCGAATTCGACAGCCGGCCCGCAGAGGACTTGTAGGAAGCCCTTGACGCTATTGCGGGTTGCACCGCGGGAGGCGATGCTGACCCGCGGTAGGCCCACCCCAGCTCAGAAAGCAACATCCCGAAATGTCCATAGCAGCGAAACCCCACGGCAAGCGAGCGGTCGGTTCAGACAGAAGCCCAAACAAGGATAGCCGGAACGACCCCCGACGGCGTTCGGAGTCCAGCACGTCCGCTCGCCCGGATTACGAGCGGCGGATTGCCGCGGGTGTCGATTGGCCAGTCGCTGCCTGGTTGATCGTCGTTCACGTGGGTGCCCTCGCGGCCCCCTGGACCTTCACCTGGCAAGGGCTGGTCCTCATGTTTGTGCTGCACTGGATCACAGGCGGCATTGGTGTTTGTCTCGGCTATCACCGGCTGTTCACGCATGGCAGTTTCCAGACCTACCGGCCGATCCAGTGGTTCATCGCCGTGCTCGGCGGGTTAGCCGGTGAGGGCTCGGTAATCGATTGGGTGGCGAACCACCGCAAGCATCATGCGCTGAGTGATCAAGACGGGGATCCTCACTCGCCTAGAGACGGTCATTGGTGGAGTCACATTTTTTGGATCGCGTATGTGACAGGTTCGTCGGACTACGACAAACGCATCCAGCGGTGGGCACCCGACCTGGACAAGATGCCCATGTTGCGGTTTATCGGCCGGATGTTCCTCCCGTCAAACTTCCTGCTGGGAGGCCTGTTGTTGGGAGCCGGTTACTGGTTTGGCGGTGCGCAGCTGGGATGGTCGCTGCTCGTTTGGGGTCTGTTTGTGCGTCTGGTCTTCGTGATGCACTCGACCTGGTTTGTCAATTCAGCAAGTCACATCTGGGGGTATCGCAACTACGAGACCACAGACGACAGCCGTAACTCATGGTGGGTCGCTCTGCTGACCTACGGCGAGGGATGGCACAACAACCACCATGCTTTTCCGAGGATGGCCAATCACGGCCACAAGTGGTGGGAGTACGATGTGACGTTTCGCACCATTCGGTTGATGCAGCGATTGGGCCTCGCCTGGGACGTAGTCGACTACAAACACAAACACGATCGCGCAGCCACCGTTCCGGAAGGGAACTGATGATTCCGGGCTAGGCATCGCCGCGGGGAATGTACTTGTTGAACATCTCGGCATAGTCTTCGCGGACGGGGCTGAATACGTCGAGCACAATGACGGGCCCCTGGACGGCCACCGCACGATGCGGAACGTCTGGCGGAATGAGAAACATCGATCCCGCCTCACACAGCTGAACCTCGTCACCGATCGTCAGCTCCAGTCGGCCCTTTAGCAGCATCCCACCTTGTTCGTGAGGATGGTGGTGCAGCGGGATCTCGGCTCCCTCGTCCATTTCCAAGTATGACAGCATCAAGTTCTCGCCGTACGGCGTTCGCAGGCGGCAACCTGGGACCACCTCTTGGGCGGGAATCTCTTTGAGGTTGATGAACGGCATTGGCTCCACTCCTCATTTGTCACGGTACGTCCGGCGTGCATGATCCCGAATTATTCATGAGCGATCTGCTGCGAGGTCGTAAGTCCATCCGTGGCTTCGTCATGCTTCACAATTCTCCCTCGACGTATTGCTGCAATACGCCTGCGGAAGAATTGCTCGCCTTCCTTGCCACGAACGTACTTACAACCTCTCGCGACGATCTTCATGAATAATCCGGGTTATCAGAAGGAGACGCGCAGCTTCTGAGCTCCGTGGCTTGGATTAAAGGTGCGGCACGTTGCACCGAATCAGTCTGGCGCGCGAAGATAGCTCAGCAAATCCGCAGCCTCTTGTGCCGTGAGGTCGCTGAGCATACGTTCCGGCATCAGTGACTGGGTGCTCTTACGAATCTCGTCGATTTCCGTGCGGGGGATTCGAACGATCTGTTTCTCGATAGTCTTCAGCGCCACTTCCTCATCGGACGGTTCGACCATCATTCCCGTGAACACGCGGCCATCGGTGGTTGAGACAATGTAGCCGGCGACCTTATCGTCAATCTTCAGTGACGGCTGAACGACGTGCCGCAGAAGTTCACTTCGTCTCGGGTACTTCTTGTTGATGTCCGCGAGCGTCGGACCAAGCGACTTGCTGGCATCGTCGAGATCGTGGCACGACCGGCAGCGTGCTGCGTCACTGAAGAAAATCAACTTGCCGCGCGACCGGTCGCCATCGAGTTTGAGAATGGTATCGAGATTAAAACTCGTCCCCAGAACTGCGCGGCGTTCCGATTCGGGCACGAATGCTTCAAACAGGCCACGGATATCCGACGGAGCATCGCGCCCCAGCTCAACGGCCGCCGCGAAATTGGCTGGATGCATCGCACCGCGGTGCATTTCAGCAACCAGTGCCAGAGTCCCTTCAGTGGTCCTCACGAGTTGTTGCAATTGGTCCCCTGACCGCGCAGTGGACTCTCCCAGGCTGGTGAGTGCAACACTATCCGCGGATCGCCGGCGCGTTGGTTCTGACGGCGGGTTCGAAGAATCGGCCGGCAAGCTACGGATCCACTGCTCAACCAACGCGACACCGCGGCCATCGACGACGCGGGACCCAATGTACGGCATTCTTGCATAGCCAAGCTTGGACATTCGGTAGAACAGCACCGAGCGATAGGGATCACCGGGAACAATGATCTTGACGTGCTTCATACCGAACGTGCCGATATTGGTGCCCTTGTTCGTATTCAGTTTGTCGAATGGCAAATCGCGTTGCAGATAGAAGGAGACAATCGCGTTGCCGCCAGGATGGTGGCACATCGCGCAGTTGCCGTGCAGATAAGATCGAGCCCGATCATCCAGCGGCGCGGATTCATCGTGCGGATCGACTAGGCGTGCCGGATCGTCCGCAGCGAAGCGAGAGACGTTGGCGATCACTCGCCGATCGGCCAGGGTTGTCAACTGATCGCGAACATTCAGCTGGTGGGACGAAAAACCAAGGACAAATCCAGAACCTGCGTTGTGGCACAGTTTGCACTCATTCGCAGCACCGACATGCCAGGTCATCTCGATTGCTTCTTCGCCGGAAGATGTGGAGACTGTCCGATTCGTTCCGGTCGGTTCGACGAGCTCAGCATCCGTGCCTGCCTCGTTCCAGAGATAGCTGTACGGTCGCCACTCTCCCTGCTCGAGATGTAGCAATTGCGTTTCGAGTCGGATGGCCACAGATCCACCCGTTGCCGGCAGTGAGAGGTGCTTAACGAGCACAGTTCCCTCTGGGTAGACGGCGGCCGAGTCTTTCGTGGCGAGGCTGATCTGGGAGTCGCCTGGAATCGCCGCCCAGCGACGGGCCTCCGCACCGTCCAGCCAGCGCTCGACAGTAACTTGGTAGGGGACAACGCCAGCAGCGGGTTGAAGATCGGTTAGCGAATCAAAGAGCCCCGTCTCGCTCAATCGACGTGGGAACTGTGAGGAGGTATCGGGTAGACCGGACGGCAAGACTTCGTAGATCTGGCCGGTGAAATCGTAGTCGAGTACCAGTAGCTCTCCGGCAGCTGTCTGAGTAAATGCGACGATTCTCTGATTGGTGTCAACCAGCGTATCACTTGCGTAGGCTCCGGCTCGATCCGGACGGAGCCCCCAAATCGTCCCCGTGATGTAGTCGCCGTAAATGAACGATCCCACCAGATCGGGCAGCTTGCTTCCCCGATAGACCGGTCCTCCGATTACGGAGTTCGCTTCCGAATGGGGATGGTCCTTAGCGGGTGGGATGATGGGTGTTGGTCCCGGTTCGACTTCACTCCGCAGCACGGCACGACCCTCCCGGATGGGCCAACCGCAGTTGCCGCCGCGGACGATGCGATGCACCGATTCCCACGACTCCCAGCCGTTGTCGGCCGCGAAGACGTCACCCGTTTCAGGATCGACTCCGATCTTGAATGGGTTGCGCAGACCGTAGGCCCAGACCTCGGGCCGTGCGCCGGTGTGACTCAAGAACGGATTGTCTGCGGGAACGGTGTATGCCTGTTCGGAAGAGACGCGATCAATGTCTATCCGCAGAATCGACCCCGCAAGATCACTGATGTCTTGACCGGTGTTGAGGCTGTCGGGCGGATTTGGCCAGAAGGCATCGCCGGTGGAGATGTAGAGATAACCATCAATACCGAACTCGAGGCAGCCTCCGTTATGTCCTTCGGACACCCAGCGGATGATCTCCACTTCGCTGTTGGGATCGGCGGTTGGCGGATTGTTTCCTGACAGTGTGAACCTGGAAACGCGGACGTGACCCCCGCCGCCGGGATGGGCGTAACTAAGAAATAGGAATCGATTCTGAGCAAAGGCCGGATGAAACTCAGCGTCGAACAACGAGACACCAGTCTCAGACAACTCGTCCGGGAGAGTGGTTGCGAGATCGATCACAAGATCTTTGTACGCGACGTCACGAACCTTCGTGAAGCTGAATACCTTGCCTCCGATCTCGGTGACTAGGATGCGATTGGCGGAAGTCATTTCTTCGACGCTGGAGGGGCGGTCGAAGCTCATGTGGGGGAAGGCAGGAACCAATCTATATGGAGCGGGCGGCAGCGGCGAGCCCTGAATCCGCGAGGTTGTCCATGGCTCGCGCGGCGAAGCCGCGTTGCAATCGAGGTGGGGTGTCGCGAGAGGCAGTCCCGACAGGAATAGCATTAACGAAAGGAGAGGGAGACGAGCTGTCGGCATTCTCATATTGCACCTGAGCAGAGACAAAGCGATTGACCTCACGATCGCCTCCTCGACGTCCGCGGGGCACCAGCGCCGCCTACTATAATGCACCGTCTGAGTGGTGCCAAATCGACAAGTCCGGTCCGTTTTCGACTGCTATCGCCGACCAGACGCTACCGCCTCGTGCCCTATCAATGTCGTTCATTTGAGTTCGGAGGTTGTGGTCCCGCTGAGGTCGAGGTTTATGCGGCATTATTGGCTATTGTCAACTACCCATGCGGCGGGTTCACCTCCACGGCAACCTCACGCACTGCACTTTCAACACCGCGGACCACCCGGGCCAGCGACGCAAAATCGATCTTATCCACGGTGTCCTCGGGAGTGTGATAGTGCGGATAACGAAAATTGGCCGTGTCGGTGATCATCAAGGCCGGATAGCCGCAGTGCCAGAAGGCAGCATGGTCAGATCGAAAGATATCCTTCAACCAACGTGGGGCAGCGAGGCCTTCCGATGGAAATTGGGTACGGCGGAAGCCTCGTACGACTTGGTGAACCCAGCGGCGCGAACGAATGTTTCCGACAATGGCGACAAAATTCCCGGTCGTCGGATAGCAGTGCTCGAGCAGCTGAAGTGGGTAACGTTGACTCCTCGCTTCCGTCTGGTAACAGCCAATTGTCTCTAGCGAAATCATGCCCACGACCTGTTCGCCGCGCTGCTGGCAGGCCTCAGCGTAGCGGAGACTGCCCATCGCGTCGGTCATGTAGTAAGGGAACTCCTCGTTGACAAACAACGCGAACCGTATCGTTCGTGCCAAAGACGTTTGCGCGAAGATCCGGGCCAAGGCCAGCGTCGCCACGACCGCAGATCCGTTGTCATTCGCACCAGGACTACCCGGTACCGTATCGTAGTGAGCCCCAATAACAACGATTTCCTGTTTCGCTTGCAGCCCAGTCCGTTCGACGTCAACGTTCCAGACAACCTGGCCGCTCACCTCGAACTCCTCTCGGCGCGTGCGGTACCCACTCGCTTCCAACTGCTGTTCGATATACTCGGCTGCGCGGACAAGCTGTGCGTAGCGATGCGAGACGTTGCGTTCACCGATGTCCTGAGCCAGTACCGTCAGATCTGCTGCCAGTTGTTTGGCGAGCTCCCGCTCTTGGGTGCCGGGCGCTGGGGCTGTTCCACGAAAAGACCGCCCGGGCATGCGAATCATCAGCCACCACGCTGCAATCAGTGCAATGGCCGGCACAACAACAGATAGGATCGCAACGATTGCAAGAAGCGGCAGGCCCAAGAGCGACTCCTGTAGCATCACATGTTCGACGCCGCACTCGACGAAGGACATCGTGCCCCGCCTCGTGCAGCGAGAATCGTAGCCGAACTCGCCGGAGTTTGGACAAAGTAGCCGAATTCGCCAGAATTTGGACGAATCGGCAGGCCGCCAAATTCTGGCGAATTCGGCTACCAGAACTCCTTAACGGCGTTGCGTCAGGGCGACGATCGGATCATGCGTCACTTTCCACCACCAAGAACAGCTCCTCCAGCACGCCGTCCAAATCCGTGCCGACTCCATCTTCGCGGTCCAGATCGGAAATAACTTGGTCTACGACAGCCCGCTGGTCCGCCGGCGCACCGCAACGGACCTCCGTCCATTCGACCAGGCCGATGGAGCTGCTCTCGAGACGGGCTTCGCCCGAGGAGCCTTGCTCGTCGACCACCACGAGCCATGGTAACCCTGCAATGACGACCCCGCCCGGAATCGCTGGGATCTGTGGAACGTCGAGCAACGCAGCAAATTGAGCCAGCAGCGAGGCGTCCGCCGCGTTCAACCGCCCGTTGCCACTGATGTCACCCATGACCAACGGGTCCGCATTCGGCGACCCTGCGAAACCGCTGTCGATCAACGCCGCAAAGCGGGCCACCTGCGACGCATCTGCCGCATTAATACGGCCGTTGCCCGACACGTCGGCGAAAAAGCTGACCAAGTGAAATGCATCGTCAACGATAGTGGGTGATTCATTGTCGTTACCATCGCTGACCGTCACACCGTGAACATCCAGCACTTGTTGAGCACCATAGATGTTGCTGGCATCGGTGGCTGGCACCGATGCCTGAAGATTGACGAAGGTGCCAGGACCTACCGGCAGCGGGGTCGAACTGAAAAACACCACGATGGCCAACCCGGGAGTGTTCGTGTTCACAATCACCGATGCGCCAGGAGGTGCATCGGGACCGACGGTCCCACCGGTGATCGTGAGCAAGGTGGGATCGTAGCCAATCCGTATGTCGATGGCGCGGACGTTCGTGCCCTCGCTGATCGAGACTGGGATTCCTGTCGTCTCGTTCGCAGGTAGGTTCACATCTTGACCCGGCCCACGGACTACATCAGGAATCGAAATCGTGACCGAATTGGGGACCGCTTCGGGAACGGCGAAGGTGTCCACATAGTCGTCGCCTTCGGTGCCGTCATCGTTACCGTCGAGCAACTGGCCGGTCGCGTCGATGAATCCGTCCACGGCACTCCGTAAAGTGACCGTGTAGTTGTCCGGAGCCAGTGGATCGCCGCTCTTGATGAACGTGATACTCCGCAGTGATGGATCCACCACCAAGGAACCCGATACGGGTCCACTTGCGGCGCCCTGCAACACCACATCTGCTGCGCCTAACCCTCCACTCTGTGTGTCGTAGAGGTTCAATACCTCGCTGTTAAGATCGGTGCTGAACTCGGCAGTGAAACCGGACTCTGTCGAAGTCAGCGCGGTCACCGTCAACTTGGGAGGATCGTCATCGGTAATCGTCGTTGACTGCTGCTGAGTACCAGCTTCGCTGCCGCCCGTGACTGCCGTGATCTCGACCACCACGGTCTCGTCGGGTTCGTCAATGGCGTCATCGACTGCTGTAATGGTGATCGAACCGGTGGTCGCTCCGGGAGCAATGACAATCTGCGTTCCCGAGGCGGTAAAATCGCTGGCATCCGCCGACCCGGAGATTCCCAAATCGACGGTCACCGCGACGGTCGTCGCTACGGAGAGAGTTGCCGTGAAAGTGGCGACACCCGCCGCTTCAGCAATCGCTGCATTGTCCAACGACAACGTGACGTCGGGAACGGGAATCGGTTCGTCATCGTCCAGGATTGTCGTCGTCACTTGCTGTGCGCCGGCCTCCTGAGCGTTGGTAACGCTGGCGATGTCCACGATGACAGTCTCATCCGGCTCGTCGAGAGTGTCTTGAACAGCAGTAATCGACAACGAGCCGGTGGTCGACCCGGCGGGAATGACGATTTGGGTTCCTGACACGGTGTAGTCGTCGACCGCCGTAGCCGTCCCGCTGATCGCCAAGTCGATCGTCACGGCAGCCGTATGCGCGGCGGACAACGTGGCAACGATTGTTGCCGCTCCAGCGGCCTCGGCGATCGTTGCATTGTCGACGCTCAGACTTACTGACGGTGCCCCGCCTTGGTTGATCCAAACACGGCCTACACTGGCACCCACAACGAAGGTGTTGTCGTTGGCAACGACGGCGTCCAAAGTGCCATCACCGTTGACATCCCCCAAGGCGACATCGTTCGAGTTCGTGTTGGCATCTAAATTCAAACCCAGGTCGGCGAACACCCCGGCACCATCATTCACCCAAACACGGTTGTTCTGTCCACTGTTGTGGACCACGAAAGCATCCAGATCACCGTCGCCGTCGAGGTCGCCTAGCTTGATGCTCTCTGTTCTCTCGCCTCCGCCGCTCATCAGCATCTGCCCGCTGTCGGTAAGTACTCCCGTACCGTCGTTCAGCCACACACGATTGGCGTAGTCAGCACTGGAACTCAGCGCATCGACATCACCGTCCCCGTCTAGATCTCCGACGTCGTAAGCCCGAACCCGCCTGTTCTCGAAACGCTGTCCGCTGTCGACAAAGTTGCCCAGTGCGCCTCCCTGCGCGCCACCTTGATTCGTCCAGATCGTACCGCCATGACCCTCATCTTCGCCGGCATTGCCGCCATTGGCGAAAATCACATCCAGATCGCCGTCGCTATCAAAATCTGCGAACGCGATTCCCTGGGTGTTGTACGATCCCAAACCCAGCCCACTGTCACTGAAAGAACCACTACCGTCATTCCGATAAAGGCGATTTCCGTCCGCGCTGTTTGCCACAACAGCGTCGAGGTCGCCGTCGTTATCCACGTCACCAAGCAAGACATCCCGACTACGGCGGTCGCCGCCAAACACCTGACCCGCAAAGACACCGCTGCCGTCGTTCCGCCAAAGCATGTTCTCGCCGGTACCATAGTTCGACTGACCGTTGTCGTTGGCCACTAACACGTCGAGGTCACCGTCGCCGTCGACATCACCTAGCGCCGCGTTGCGGCTAAAGTGGCTGCCTAAGGCTTGTCCGCTGTCAGTGAACACACCACCACCATCGTTTAAGTAAACACGGTTCGCGCCGAAGTTGGACATAAACACATCGAGGTCGCCGTCACCGTCCAAATCACCCAGCTCGACACCCCAGCTACTCGTGTTGCCGGCCGGATCACCCAACCCCTGTCCGCTGTCGACGAAGTCGGCACTGCCGGTAGCCGCAGTGCGAAAGTGCCAAACTCTGGGAACTGCTGCCGTCGTCCCCTGAATTCCGGACGTGGCAGTCACCTCCACGAGGTCGCCGGGAAAGAAGTTCGACGAAGGATCGAGGGTGACTCTCATGCCCGAGGCTGAGACCGTCCCCTCAGCGACGCCACCTTGCCGCGATGTAACTCGAAAAGTCTGCTCGGTAGCACTGGTGATGATCTCATCAAAAGTTGCGGAAACGTCGGTCGATGCCGCAGCGTTGTGCGAACCGGCAACCGGGTTCTCGCCGGTGACCGTAGCCAGCAACAACCGAGGCTCAAGCGGTTCACGCCAGAGCCGACGCCGGCGTAGGTTGAAAGACGTTCGGCGGGAGCGGCGACGGTGCTTTCTGCGGCGTGACATGGTGCTTTCCTCGTTTCTCATCCGGGGGGAATACGATCTACTCACAACAGTTCGAGGCAAACTCCCAGTCGGTATATGGCATTAGACTGGGGAAGTCAAATCGATTCGCACCATTTGGAGCGCAACGTCCGCGCGCTGCAGAGGGCTATCCCCGTTGGCCCTGAATCCTGCCAAACAATCAGAGTAAACAGGATCCCCTATTCGATCGTAGCCGAACTCGCCAGAGTTTGGCGCACTACCAATTCTCGATCGTAGCCGAACTCGCCAGAGTTTGGCGCACTACCAATTCTCGATCGTAGCCGAACTCGCCAGAGTTTGGTGAACTGCGAATTCGTCCAAATTCTGGCGAATTCGGCTACACAGAAATCCTCAACGACGTTGCGTGACACCGCTTCAACATTGTGCGAATGGTGTGCGCACGCGAGTCTACCCCGAGGGCTGTCCGCGGCGGTCGCGGCGGGTCAGCGATTCCCATTCCCGATAGAGTCTTCGCAGCCGGTCAAAGTCATCGGACCTGCTGTCCTTGAGGTCGCGCTTCTCGGCCACGTCCGACGATAGATCAAATAAGTGCTGGCGCACCGTGGCGCCGTCCACCTGCTCGGCCACAAACTTGAGCGATCCTTGCCTCGCGCCCTGCCACACTCGGGTACCTCGAGGCTTGCGCCAATAGAGCGTCCGTTCAAAGTCTGCAGCGCGCTGCCGTACGTGATCGACAATGTCGACTCCTTCAAAAGGAGTCGCCGGATCCGCAGCGACGCCGGCCAGGGCGGCGATCGAAGCTGTAAAGTCGAAGGTGACGCACGTCTGATGCGAAGTCATACCTGCCGGCACGACTCCGGACCAACGAACAATGCCCGGCACGCGAATCCCCCCTTCGAAAGTACTTCCTTTGAATCCCGACAGCGGCGCATTGCGCGAGCTGCGTGTTCCTCCGTTGTCACCGGCAAAAATCACCACTGTGTTCTCGCGCAACCCGAGTTCATCCAAGGTCGCCAAGACTCGACCGATCTGCCTGTCCATCTGTTCCACCATGGCAATGTAAGTGGCCGGTGGCGCGCTGCTTTGATTCCACAACTTTGAATTCAAAGGAAGTGGATGTTCGCGATAGTCGTCGGGGCCTTGAAACGGTGAATGAGGACAGGTGTAAGGCAGGTACAGAAAGAATGGCTGCTCCGCCTGCCGTTGGATGAACGAAATCGCCTCGTCGGTTGCCAAGTCCGTAAAATATCCCTCGCGGCGGATGGGGTCGCCATTCTGAAACAAGTTGTAGCCCGCAACGGTGTCAAGGTAATGAAAATAGTCCATGCCTCCGCCGATACAGTAAAACGTATGGTCGAAACCATGCAGGTGAGGCGCGAATTTTGGTTCGTAGCCGAGATGCCATTTCCCAGTGATCGCTGTCGCGTAGCCGGCGTCCTTCAGCAAACGTACGATCGTCTGTGCCGTCGTTGGCAAGCCGAGATCGTTTGTTTCGCGCAGACGTATCGCGTCGTCATAACGCCCCACGTTGCCGGTGCCAATCGCACACTCGAGGCCCCCAATCCACTGCTGGTAACGGCCTGTCAAGAAAGCCGCACGAGTTGGCGTGCACTCGGCACCGTTCGCATAGTGCTGTGTAAACCGCACCCCGTCGCGGGCCAGGCGGTCGAGGTGTGGGGTTCGAATGTCCGCGCGGCCGTAGCAAGCCAGGTCGCCGTAGCCCAAGTCGTCCGCCAGAATGAAGACGACGTTGGGACGGTCGGCGGCGCCGGCCACATCCAAATATACGGTGAACGAAGAAAGTAGGACAACGGCGATGGCGCCAGCCAGTGTGCCGGAAGCCTGGTAGCCAGCCGTTCGTCGCGCAACTGAGGTTCGTTTGTGTACCATCATGTCAGCTCCATCAAGGAGGATCGCAACCCGAAGCGTTAGTGAGGCGGAGTTGGTGTACCGATGCAAGTTTGTTCCCTCGCTGACGCTTTTTGGCTGTTGCGCTTTTCGCAGTTTGGCTGGCTGAGGGTGACGAATCTGCCTGGCTGTTCGGAACCCGAAGCGTTAGCGAGGGGTGTTAGTGCATCGACGCAAGTTATTCCCTCGCTCACGCTTCGGGTTCCGATTGAAGCGAAAGGCACAACTTCAAAACTGACGCTTCGGGTTACGATTGTTCAGTCCCCTTCCAACATCGTCACGCGTGCCGGAGTTGCATCCTGCGAGCGGTCGGCTACCGCGTCGTCAAAGTCGCCTTCCGCACCGAGAAAAAGTCGTCCCCTGAAAAGACAAGGTACAGCGTCTTACCGTCGTCGCTGATCCACTTCGTCGGAAAACTGCACGTCTCGCCCGGTCCAATGTCCCACGCTGCAGAAAAATAGACTGTCGACCAAGGTCCCCAAGGCTCAGGCGCCTCGTAGATTGCAAAGCCCCCTTCGTAACGTGGCCCTCGCGAGTCGTTGCTCTCGGGATGGACCTGGCACCACAGGTATCGTCCGAGCCCTGCGTTGAAGGTAACTCCCGATCGATAACACCTCCCAGGATGGCGAAACACGGCGCCGCGCGACTCGATCTCCGGCGTCCATTTCGGATTGCCGTCGTCGTCCAATTCTGCGAAAAACTCGTAAGCTGTCTGTTGGCGAATCTGATCCTTCGGCACACGAGCCAGCACCATGCGGTCCGCCGGATCATAGGCCGTCTGGGAATCGAGTGAGTAGACATAGACGTAGTTGTCTCGAGCTCCTGCGTAGTTCCTGCCGAAATTCAGGAAGGTCGGGCAGCCGAAACTGGTGGTGAACTTCCAATCACTCCAGGTCCAGCTCTTTCCGTGGTCGGTTGACCAGGCCAACTGAGAGTTGTCCGCGTTGCGTACCCAAAGATAGAGCACGCCGTCGACCATCAAGATACCGCTCGCTTTCTTACCCGCAGGTCCCTGACCCAGCGTCTCGCCCTGAGACGAGCGGATGTTAGTGCCGCGAAAGCCCTCCGGGCCGCCCACAATTCTGGCGAACCCCATGCTGAGCTTCTTTTCGACCTTCGGCTCGAACCCCCAGCCATCGCCATACGCCGTGTACTGCTCGTTGTCGTCCGCCCAAGTCAATGGCCAGTTGTCACTTCCCTCAGCCTTGCGAACGACCGAACTGACCGGTGCCCACTCGATACTCGCGACGACAGAACTCGGTGGATAGGGCGCCTGCGAAGACCGAGGTGCTGATGAACTCGGTTCCCGCTCCCGGACTGCCGCCACAATGGGCTGGAAGAATGGCTTCAACACGTCATAGTGACCGGACCATTCTCGTTTCCACGATCGACCAGCCCGGGACACGACGATGTCGAGGCTGGGGATGACGACGATCAAGCTTTCGTACAACCCCCAAGACCAGTAGGCGTCTCTGGGTACGCCGTCCATCGCGCCGTCGCCGTTGTTCCACCACAACAGTCCATAGTGCTCCGATGCGTCGCCATGCCGTGTGTTGTGTTCGTCTAGGCCAACTACTTCCGGCACTCTTGAGCGGCAACGGTCTACGAACTCGGCTGGCAACAGCTGCTGGCCACGCCACTTGCCCTGGCGTAGATAGAGATAGCCAATACGGGCCATCGCGTCGACATTGGCATGCACACCCGAACCGAACTCGCGCCGCATGATACCCTCGATCTCGTGCGGCCGGTATTGATTCCTCCTCCAGCGTAGGTCCTCCTTGAGTATTCCGATCGGCGTGAAAATGCGATCAAACAGCAGCTCCTCGATGTCACGCTGGTAGACAAGCGTCACACACTCTGCGAGCCAATTGGGGCCGCCGTCGCTGTAGTGCCACTTGCTGCCAGGAGGAAAGAGCAGCTTTTCATAGCCTCCCGGTTTCTCGAACCCAGCTGTCTGCGTAGCGAGGTGCTGGATGGTGATTTGCTCCAGCCAGCCCTGCCGTTTGTTCTCCTCCGGCGGTGTCCCCAAGGTCGGATGGAACTGGATCGCTCGATCCACAAGCTCGATTTTCCGATCCCCAATGGCCACTCCCAGCGCGGTGATCCCGATCGACTTGGATGTCGACTTGAGATCATATTTCTTCTTGCGATCACCCCACGACATCACCAACTTGCCGTGCCGCGTGATGTACCCCGATCCACCTCCGGTCAGCGCATAGTCCCGCGCCTTCTCCAGCTGGGACACCTCCATACTGACTTCGGCAGGCTTAACTTGAACCCACTCGTCCGCAGGCCAAACGGGATCGGCGGCCGCGATCGTCAGGACTAGCATCAGGTTCTGGACCATGTTTTCTTCCCTTGGATTTCTCGCGACTCAGCTGCCTCATACCATCGCGATTCAGAACCGGGGGCTAACCCGAATTATTCATGAGCGATCTGCTACGAGGTCGTAAGTCCATCCGTGGCTTCGTCATGCTTCACAATTCTCCCTCGACGTATTGCTGCAATACGCCTGCGGAAGAATTGCTCGCCTTCCTTGCCACGAACGTACTTACAACCTCTCGCGACGATCTTCATGAATAATCCGGGCTAACGCCCGGCGGCTGATGATGCGCCCGCCGCACGCACTATCGTACACCCTCGATCACCAATCTGAGCGTTTGGTGCAACGCTTCCTCATGCGGCACTGTTCGCTTCCACCGAGCACGACTCGAGACATCAGCCGCGGACGCCGGCGACGAAGGTAGACCGGTGTTGGCAGTTGAGTACTGCGAATCACGACCGCCCAGCTTCCAGACAACCAGGTTCAACGACGGGACGACGTAGATCGCATGACCACCTGAACCGGCCTTCCAATACGCATCCGACGGAACACCATCGACACGCCCTGTCGTGTTGACGGTGAACTGGAGACTGTAAGGAAAGTGGGGATTGAACCGCGATTGTTGCGAGCAGTGTTGGACGTAGTCCTCTGGGACCAGTTGCCGGTCTCGCCAGCGACCGCTTTGCAGCAGTAGATATCCGAAACGGAGCATGTCGGTAGCCCGCAGTGCGATTCCGCCTCCGCCGGGCGTGTGCTTGACGTCCGTCGCCTGTTTGTAGGCGTACCCCCAGCGACCCCACTCGAGAGGTTCCGCCAAGTGCCTGGCAACGTACTCCTCCAACTCCATCCCAGTGACGTGCCGCAACATGATCGACGCCAGATGAATGGAAGCTGTCGCGTAGGAGTAGCCGCCGCCCGGATCGCACCACAACGTCGACGCTGTGAAGGGCTCGCCCCGATGCGTGCCATCGCGGCGGCCTAAAGTGATCTCGTCAACTAGCCCTTGCCAACCGTCCGGCCCGACCGGCTGCAAGGTCACTGGCCGGCCATGTACGTAAGCTGGATTGTTCCCGCGTATGCCGGCTGAAAAGGCGAGCAGCTGACCCAACGTGATGTCCGCCTTGCGAGGATCGGTCAGCGGAAAGGCGTCCGCCGGGAAATACTCTGGCGTAAAGACCTTTTGGTCCAGTCCGTTGGGAAACAGCTCGGGCCTTTCTGCAACCAGCATTCCGACCGCAATGCTGGTAAAACTCTTGCCACACGAGGCTAGGTTGGGTGTGGCGTCACGATGCCCCAACCCAAAGTAGTTCTCGTAAACCAACCAGCCGTTACGGAGGACCAAGAGACCGCCATTTTTCGTACTCTGCTGTATGTACTCAAACGCTTTGTCCAGCTGATGTAGATCAACTCCGGCAACCTCTCGTGACCGCTCAGCCGTACTCGTTGACCTCCAACCGCCAGCAGCGTCGGCCTCAGGGAAGTAGGTCTCGCTCGGGGCTGGAGTTTGCCGCACAATCCGCAAGGCCCAGTCGTCGGACCCCGGTGCCGAAAATGTTTGAACACCTCCCGCGACCGATTCCGCGGCCTGAAAGTCGCCGACAAATCCCTGGGCGGGATCCCACCACCGGCAATCGTAGCTGCCTGCTGCCAGTTCCACAGAGATCGTCCCACCCTGAGGCAAATAGAGTGCATAGACAGCGCCGGGATGCGCCAGACAAAACGCCTGGCCCGATCTGACTAGATCGTTGCGCGGTTGCATTTCGTGAAAAGGAAGCGACTCCATGAAGGCCCGCGTACCACCCAGCTCTTTCCATGTCGTCTCCCACGCCGACAGTGGGCGATCATAGGGTTCCAGCACATGTGCCTCCCAAACCCCACCACCCAGGTAAGCACTCCACCAAGCGACGCGGTCGAGCTCCGGGCGGCCCTCATCAAAGTTGACGTTCAACACTCTGCGGCCGCGGGAATCACATTTCTTGATCCAATCAACCGCGATCTCGTTGTGCTCGACCGCATACTTGACCGCCGACGGCCTTCCGGGCTGACCTGTTTGGATCGAGGTGAAATCCAGCTCCTCGGCGTCTACATACTCGTCGTTCGCCCGGTTGACGTTGTGAATGCCAAGCGGATGGTCGTAGGGGTCGATCTGCTTGAAGCGCTTCGCCAGCGCCAGGCCCTCCGGCAGGCTGTAGTTCTCGTTGTGTTCCTCGCCGAGGTTGAAGACAACTGCAGGTAAGGCGCCAAAACGGGCGACCATCTCCCGAAAGTACCGATCGTGGTCGTACTCCTTCCAGGCGCTGTCATCTTCCAAGATCAAGTAAGGAACGACGCCCGTTCCCTGCATGTGGCTAAAGAGCTCGTACCATTCATTCAGTCTCTTGATGTCAAACCGTGCGTTTCGACCGCCATTCACCTTGGCAGACGCCGTACTGTCGCCGACCCACGGCCAGACATCACTGTCATCACCATCCAGGTTGTGCGTCATGATGTACAACGAGTTGATGCCGTGTCCGGCGAGGTAGTCGACAGCCGCTTTTCTCTTAGCGAGACTATCGAAGTTGCGATACCCGCCAAGAAAATTCTCCGGATCATCGCAGCCGGCTTTGAGCCAGTAGGGGCCGTCGCGGAACTTGAGATAGCGAATCCGGTTATGTGGAGTGCCGATGTATTCCAGGCGACCCAACTTCCAAAATCCGCTGGCGTCCGCCGGCACAGGTATCACCTGGAAACGGCCGCTATGGCCGTCGAGCTGGGTGTCCGTCGACTCAGTCGAGTAGCTCCACCTTCCCACCCGGTCTGCCGAAAACCGCACGCGCCAAGTGGCTCCGTCCATACCGCCCTCACCGTCGCCGTCGTAGAAGCCGGGCACCAGGTACTCGATGCCGTCCGGACCAGTGAATCGGCAGTTCACCCGGATCGCAAACGGATTGGGAGTTCCCATCCCTCGCGATGCCGGACCGACGAACTCGATCTCGACAGGAGACCACTTAGGGAAGTCCGCAGCGCTGCCGCGCGGCGCGAAGCCAAACAGCAGGGCAGCGAACACGGCGATCGAGCAGCGCATGGTGACTGTTTTCGGTCTGCCTTGATAGTGAATCTAACTCGTCCTCTTCCGTCAGGCGCCGGATTGTCCGAGAGGGCGACGCTACTGCGGGGCCGTTTCTTGTCGACCATCGGCTCGGCAGGAGCCTCGCCCTCCCAGTTGACGCCGTATGCCCTCTCAGTTGACGCCGTAGCCCTCTCAGTTGTTACCCGTTGCCCTCCCAGTCAATCCGCCCCAGCAAACAACTTGTACTCGCCGGCAACATCCGCGGCGTTAACATCGCCTCGATGAAACAGAAAGCGATACCGAAAGGTGGCGCGCTCGTCGGCAGCAATCACCATGTCGCCGATACCGGGTGCTTTGTCCTCGAAGTCGTGCACACCGAATGGATTCGCAGCGATAAGTCCATAGTCACGCGCGTGCCACCAGGTCGGGTGCCTGGGGTTGTGCGGATGATCAAAGATCGCGATCCCTACCGTTTGGCCGTTGATGGGACCCCAGTAGTCAACCCATTTGGCACGTTTGCCCCAGATCGCTTTGCCGGCAACCCCCTCGCTGTTGATCGCCTGACCTTTGGCAGTGTAGTTGCCGCGCCGTTCATCCGCTCGCAAACGAAGCAAGGGGTGAGTGCGGATGCCCATCGTGCCCTCTTTGGTGTCGCCGAACTTGACTTCACCGTGTGAGGCGTGAATGGTGATAGCGATGTCGATATAACGGCCGGCGGACGTCGTGCCAAAACTCAGTTCACGACTGTCGGTGCAAACCACGCTGCCGTCCGGGTCACGCCATTCGTTTCGCGTCCGTATGGTGTTCCCCTCAATGGCGATCTCATGCTGCACGATCTTCCCTGGTCGCAAATTCGAGTTTTCACCGGGGTACTCCATCCAAAACTGAACTCCGTTGACGTCGTCGTGAGTGAACCACAACGACTTGTGGTGCGGATGATCGCTGGCCTCGTTGTCGACGTCTTTTTTCATCGGGTAGTGCCTAGTCATCTCGATGCCGTGAGGCCCGATGATGGGATAGAAGATCGGTTTAGCGTGTCCCTTGAATACGTAGTCGGTGAAGTGCTCGCCGTCGATCTTCACAACCGCCTTCCCGTCATCTTTGCTAATGACAACCTCGGCGGCGAGACTGCGGCTGGTCACCACAGCGGTTATGGCAACGATTAACAACAGTGTCTTCATTCGTACTTCTCCGAGGAATCGGCTTTGCGGCATCGGCTGCCCGCCGATTGTAGCATCGCCAAACTGTGAATGGCAGCTTTTGCGTCCCGTGACCCAACGCCGTTAAGGATTTCTTTGTCCCGAGTTCGCCCAGACTTTAGACGAATTGGCAGCCCGCCAAACTCGAGTTCGGCTACAGACTTTGCGATCCGCCAAACTCTGGCGAGTTCGGCTACAGACTTTGGCGATCAGATAGCGGCGTAGCCCTTCACCCTGGCTGATGTCAGCGCCGCTGCTTGCACACAATCGGAAACCACGGTGTGTAGTTTTCCGGGTGACTGTTCACGTCCAGCTCCAATTGATCCATGGTGATCCACTTGTAGTCGTCGATCTCAGCAGCGTTGGGTACGGGAACGCCGTCAAAGGTGCCTTCCAGGACATGATCCCACTCTCGCTCGCTCAGTCCACTGACGGGATCATGGGCTTCGTAGAAGAATGAACAGATCTCCTGTAGCTCGGTCTCGAAACCGAATTCCTCGCGCAGACGCCGGCGGGCCGCTGCTTCCACCGTGTCACCACGCGCGGGGTGCCCGCAACAGGCGTTCGTCCAGAGCCCAGCAAAGTGGTATTTACTTGCTGCACGAAGCTGAAGCAGCATCTCGCCGCGCGAATTAAAAATCAACACGGAGAAGGCGCGGTGGACTTGGCCGCCGTCGCGATGGGCCGAGATCTTGTCGGCGAATCCGATCGCCTCGTCCCGATCGTTGACAAGAATGACCTCTTGGTTCGTTGTTTGGTTCATCACGGTTGCCTCGTCTTGCCTCGATTGTATAACAACGGGATCAGTGGCTGACTAGATAAAGTCGACTAAAAGGCAGTCCGCCAAACTCTGGCGAGTTCGGCTACGCTCCAAATCAGCCGCTGGGCGTTAGCCCACGGTTCCCCCGCGAAGCCGACGCGTAGGGTCCGGCGTACCCCCCCTCTCCGGCCCTTTGGGCCGACTCTCCCCGAGGGGAGAGTGAAAACGAAATCACGCGATCGAGCAGCGGCAATAGGTACTACGTCCATGTTCGCAACGATCAAGAAGTTACTCGAAGCGACGCAGCTGCAGGAGATCCTCGCTCAGTTGTCGGCCACCGAGTTCGAGGACGGCGCTGCTACGGCGGGAGAAAGCGCGCGGTCCGTGAAGAAAAACCTGCAGGCTGCACCCAATCATCCAAAAGTACTCGCCGCGGGGAAACTGGTCGTTGAGACCTTGCAGCGCAACGAGCCATTCCTGCTCGCAACGCGACCCAAGTCGATTGTCGCCCCTCTTTTCTCTCGCTACGAACCAGGCATGGAGTACGGGTCGCACCTCGACAATCCAGTGATGGGTGGATCGACGCCGGTACGCACGGATATCTCGGTGACCATTCTGCTGAACCACGCCTCGGAGTATGACGGCGGCGAGTTGGTCATCGAGGCAGACCAGGGACCGTTCACCTTCAAAGGCGAGGCCGGTAGCGCGATCGTCTATCCTTCGACCATGCCGCACCACGTGAATCAAGTCACTCGCGGGCAGCGACTTGCCGCCGTCACTTGGGTCCAGAGCATGGTTCGCAGTCCCGAAAGGCGGCGGATACTCTTCGACCTGGCCTTGCTGGCCAATCGGCTCAAGCAGTCTGGAGCCCCCCAGCGCGAGTTGGCCGAGAAGTGCCATGCGAACTTGTTCCGGATGTGGGCCGAGCTCTGAATTCGGACGATTCATAAAGGTCGTTCCGCACTGGTACTGCTGCTTATTAATGACCGAGCGTGATTCTGCAACATCAGCCGCTGAGCGTTAGCCCACGGTTCCCAAAATCAAGCTCGTTGCTGTTAATGGCCTCGCAGCATGAGCAAGACCGTAGGCGGCGCTGCGGGCTCACGGTGCCTTGCAAAGGCTGGCGAGCTACGCTGGGCCACCCGGAAAATCTCCTAGACATTCCGCACATAAACAGTTGCGTGCGGCCATCCTCAGCCCTATCCTGTCGTTCACCTAGATCATTTCTGGAGTATCTGGAAGCTTCGCGCTACGGGCAAACCGCTTAGGAACTAACCCGTGATCCACTCCTGGCTCGTCGGGTCTAAATCGCTTCGGAGGTCGAGATGGCAGCACGACATCGCATTCGAAAGCAGTTGAAAAGGAGCGCCGTCAAACGGCGACTTGGCAATCGCCGGCAGCTGTGGGAGCTGTCCAGCACCGACAGCAACCGACTGCATGTTGAGCGGCTGGAACCACGGCTGGTTCTCGCCGCCAACCCGTTCTACTCCGCCGCCTCACGATCCGCCGGATTTGAGTTGACGCTGGATATCGAGGAACTGCAGGGTCAGCAGACCCTTACGTTGCGCGACACCGTGCAACAGCAAGTCGTGGCGGCTCAGTCGCTAGGTGCGATCGGCGACACGGTCAGAATCATCGGCTCCGACTTCGAAGATATCCTGAACGTCGAGCTCGACCCTGCCTTCCATCTCGATGCCGGCATCGTGTTCGAAGCTGGCGACGGTCTCGACCAACTGCGAGGACCTAGCGTCGACACTCAGTGGACGGTGACCGGATTCGACCAAGGCTATCTCGGTGAAAACGCAGTGCAGTTTAGTGCGGTCGAATTCCTCACAGGTGCTGCTGACAACCAGGACACTTTTGTCTTTAGCGGAAACGCCGCAGCACTAAGTGGAGTGGTCGACGGCGGCGCAGCCGGTTACGACTCCATTGATATCGTAGGAAACTACACCGACGTTATTTACACACCCACATCGCCCGATGCAGGCTTCTTTGACCTCGACGGCAAGATCATCCGATTCCGCGGGTTGGAACCCGCCTCGGTCGGTTCGGTGGGGCTGGCCAACCTGACCGTCAATCTCGAGACACACAACTCGGGCACACAACCAGTCAACGATGAAGCGCAACTCACGGCGTCCAACGTCGCCGGCGCGGTGGCGATCAACAGCCTCAACAGCTCTTTCGAGCGACTCACCGTCACCGAACCGACAACCTCTCTGACGATCAATCTGGGGCAGGGCGACGATTCGATTGTTGTCGATCCGCTTAGCCCGTCGAATGCCTGGACACTCACCGTCGACGGGGGTGCCGGATCCGACACTCTGAAGGTGGCCCGCAACACTGACCTGACGATCACCGACACCAACATCACGCTGGGATCGGAGGCGTTTAACCACACGGACGTGGAGCGTCTCGAATTCACAGGTGGTTCATCGACGAACACCGTCAACACTGCCGGCTATTCGGGAAGTGTGTTCTATGCCAAGAACGGTTTCCCGAAATGGGTCGAAGAGGGGCCCGGTTCAATCGCCGGCACGACGATCGCCAGTCCTGTCTCCGGCGCGATCAACTCGATCGCACCGCATCCCGCCAAGGCGAATGTGATCTTCGTCGGTACGGTCAACGGAGGTGTTTGGCGGACGACCAACGGTGGTACGAATTGGACACCTCTCACCGACGACCAGCGTTCTCTGGCGATCGGCTCGATCTCGCTGAGCCCCCTGGATAAGCACGGCAATCCGGTCACTGCCGCGACGCCCGACTCAGATTTGGTGATCTACGCGGGCACAGCGAATTTCAGCAGCTCTTTTGTCGGAGGTCCTGCGGAAGGAGTGCTCGTTTCCACCGACGGTGGCAGTACCTGGACAACGATCGGCGCGGCGCTGTTCTCCGGCTTGCGGGTCACTAAAGTCGTCGCCACCAGCCAAATGGCAGGCGCCAGACAGCTCGTGTTCGTCTCGACCCTGGACATCGATGTCGACGGAGTGGCCGGAGTCGATGACGTTGGCGGTGTCTTCAAGATCGAAGTCGACATCGACGCAAGTTCGTCCACTACCAAATTCAACAGCGTACCGGTGATCACCAAGGTCTCCGGAGCAGCGGGACTGGGACTGGCTGCGGGTCACTATACCGATCTCGCCTTCGATCCTGGCGTGTCTGGAAATCCGGCTCGACCGGCTCGTTTGTTCGCGGCGAACCCGGAGCAGGGCGTTTTCCGTTCCGATGACAACGCGGCTTCTTGGAATGCAGTCAACACGAACATCGCTACCGGTACCGACACGGACGGTGATGGGATTGATGACTTTTTCCAGAACAAGTCTAGAGTCAAGCTGGCGCTGGGGCCGTCTTCCGCGGCGAACAACGCGACCGTCTACGCCGGAGTCATCGGGCCCAACACCCACAGCCAACCGGGCACGGGACTGAACAACCTCTTTATGACCACCGACAACGGGGCGACCTGGTCATCGCTTCCGCTGCCGACCTCCAATGACACACTCTTGGTTGATGCCAACGGCGACGGCTTTTTCAACTTCCCGGCCGAAACCAGCCCCCAACCCACCGGGCTTCACACCATCGGTCAGGGAGATCTGCACTTTTCCATTGCGGTGGATCCTACGAACCCCGCCATCATCTACGTCGGTGGTGACGCTCAGCCCACCTTGGATACGCGCGACATCACTGGCGACGGGGATCTGCTAGACACTTTTGACTTCGACACCGACGGCACGATCGACCTGCGAGAAACTGGTCACAACGCCGTGGGCATCAACGACTTCACGGCCGGACGGCTGTTCCGTTTCATTCCCGGCAGCAACTCCTGGGAACAGATCGTCGGCAGCAACACCAACAATACAGCTCCGCATGCCGACTCGCGGGCGATCGCCTTCGACGCAACGAACAACGTGTTGCTGGAAGCAGACGACGGAGGCATCTATAGCCTGGCAGATCCCAGAAACAACCAACCCGCCGTGACCCGGCAGTGGACATCTCTGGTTGGCGATTTAAGGAACACAGAAGCCAACCACTTGGCTTACGACACGCTCAACAACGTCGCGTTCGTCGGCACGCAAGACAACGGTTCGGCGCAGCAGAGCCCTGCCGCTCACGACGGCATGGATAACAACGGCAACACGACAGTCGATGAACTAGCTGAAAGGCTGAGTGGTTGGACCGGGATACACGGCAGTGGTGACGGGGCCTTTCAAGAGTCGATCGTGATCGACAGCGACAGCGACGGCGTGGATGACCAAGTCGTTCGCTTCTCGATGTCGAACAACATGAGCTTCACATTCCAGCAGACCTTCGACAACACCGGCGCTGCGGTCGGTACACAGTCGAGGGTCCAGTTGGCGAGCGCGCCGGGAGGCACGTTCTTTAGCGGGATTACCAACCCGCTCGATCAGAGCTTTAGCGGCTTCATCGACACCCCCATCGAGGCACACCGCTTCAATGACAATCGCATGATCGTTGGTCTGTTCGGGCTGTACGAGAGCAACGATCAGCTGGCATCCGTGACTCGCATCGATACTGGGCCGACAGCGATGGTAGGTGGCAGCTTCCCATTCCGCCAGCGACTCAGCTCGTTGGTCTACGGCGGCATGCAAGGCGGCACCCCAATGAACGATGTGATCGTGGCTTCGCGGGGTACCAACGTCCAGTTCCGTGCGGCCTCAGGAAATCCCTTCACCAGCGTAGGTGTCACCGGCGCCGGGTTTATCCGCGACGTTACGGTCGACCCGGACGACTGGCGAACGGTCTACGCCGTCGACAGTTCGCGGGTCTACAAAACCACCAACATCACGGCCGCCTCACCCACATGGAACGTCATCAGCCCCAGGATCAGAACGTTGCGGACAGTCGAGTACGTCAAGGACGGCACGGCGGACGTCTTGCTGGTCGGCGGTGCCGAAGGGGTCTTTCGACTGGAGAATCCCGGCTCCGTCAATTCCGTGGCCGCCGCATCCTGGAGCGAGTTCGGAGTCGGGTTGCCCAATGCAGTGGTCCACGACATCCAGTACTTCGATCTGGACGACACTGACGCGGATGGCGACGCCGATGGAGATGGCAACATCACCGACGCCGACAAGATCGTCGTGGCGACTCTAGGCCGCGGTGTCTGGAGCATGACGAATCTTGCCGCTCAGAGCGTCGTCGATTTTATCCCACAATTTGTCGGCTCCAGTGGAAACGATCAGTTCCGCGTCACGTTGAACGAAGCGAATCCTCAGAATGTGGACGTCTTCGACCTCGGTATCAGCGCGACAGAACCAGTGTTTTCGGCACCAGTCAAGTCACTCGACAGCCTGATCTTCTTCGGCAGCGGTGGAAACGACACACTCACCGTCGACCACAACAACGGCGCCGTGACATTGCCCGAGGGGATCTTCTTTGATGGAGGTCCCGGAGGCAGCGACCGGCTCGTTCTGGAAGGTGAGGATATCGAAGACGTTTTTACCGGCGACGTCGACGGGCGGGACTTCTACGAACTGTACGACGAAAAAGGCAACCGGCAGTTTGTCTTCTACGACAACGTAGAAGACGTCGACGACAGCGCCTTCCTCGGCTGGACCAACCCGATTAACTCGCTCAAGATCGGCTTCTACTGGCTGGCTGAGCTGTTGGGTCTCAAGGACGAGAAGGTCCCCGTGTTTGGGTCTTCGTTGGAGTCGGCGCTGAAAGGAACGACGGCTGATGAACGCCCGCCCAAGGGAGATCCCAACCGCCGGCCCAGTGTGCCGCAGATCGAACAGGTCGCCGACGAAACCCAGACCGACAGTATTTTCGAGCGGCTGATCGAAACAGGGCCAAATGGTTTTCGTTTCGACGATCTTGGCGGAGCTCTCGGCACGGGGGCAGAAATCGCCGCTGCGCTCGACGACCTGGATGGCACACCTAACAACGTTACCTTTACCGATCAGAGCGGGGCCGCCAGCCCCTTCATGGAATGGGACACTCAGATCATTCGCACGCTCCGCGGTAAGGCGGACCTCGACCTTGACTTCGACGCTGGACTCGGCAAGGTCGACATCGACGGTTCCATTGAGGTCAGCGCCGACCTGACTCTCGACATCGTGTTCGGCGTCGATGACATGGGCGGCTTCTACATCAGGACTCGCGACGGCGATGCCGCGGCACCCGCAGAATTGACCGTCGGCAACTTCGTCGTCGATGTTTCCGATGATGTGCGGGCGGCTGGTCGCTTCGGCTTCATCGACGTGTCGCTCACTGAGGTCGACCTGAGCGTCGACAACGATGTCAAGATCACGGTCGACATCACCACCGGTGGAGCATCCGATAGCAAGATCCGCGTGCAAGATTTGGTGACGGATCCGATATCGCTGTTTGACGCCAGCGTGGAGGGCGATCCGAGCAATCCGACTGACGGCAATCCAGCCACGAACGATTTGGAGTTGACTGGCACTTTCGGAATCGCCGCGGTCGTACCCGGTGACTCGGAAGCAGCTTTTGATCTGGGCACGCTCAAGGTCGACCTTAACTGGCCCGATATCACCGACATCACTGCAGTAGACGTCTCAGCGACGCCTGGATTCCCAGGCGCCAGCGCCCTGTTGGACTTTTTGAACTTGAATCCCCAGGCGCTGCTCGATCAGCTCACCGAGCTGCGCGATCAGCTGGAGCTGATACAGAGTCTATCTGGCGAAGACGCTCCACTGGGGCTCGACATTCCTTTCGTTCAGGACAAGCTCAATCAGCTGATCAGCCTGGTCGAGGGCTTTAACGACTTCCTGATTAATCCTCTGTCCAGTGTGGGGATTTCAGGTGCACCTTCGTTCCGCACGGTTCAAGAACTCGGCTTCCAAGTCGCGGAATCCCTGGGTATCGATCCCAACGAGCTCAACCTGTCATTTGCTGACCGCAAGCTGACGTTTGATATCGCCTTCACCCACACCCTGCTGAATGAAAACACAGGACTCGATTTGGGTTTCGACCTAGAAGGCGGTTTGGCGGATCTCAGCATCAGTACGGACGCGGCCATCAGCTCGGAACTGGGTGTCTCGTTCACGCTGGGCGTCGATTTCGCCAGCCTGCTCGGTGGCGACATCGGTGACAGCGTGTTCATCCGCAATGCATCGATTACGGCAGGTTTGGACTTTACGATTACGGACTTGGACGCCTTGGCCCGCCTGGGATTCCTGGATGTGCTGGTCGTGGATGGACAGCTCACGACGAATCCCTCGGTCCAGCTCGCGCTAACCGATCCTCAAGGGGCCGGCGGCGACGGCAATATCACGATCAGCGAGATTATCGCCGCGGTTTCGGGCAATGTCGGCTCGCTTGTGTCCTCGCCGACAATCACTGGAATGGCCACCACCACCTTGCCGCTGGCTTCGCCGTTTCTGGGAATCGACGCCTCTCCGGACACCGCGTTCATCATCACCATCCCGGACATTAGCGACCCCAGCAGCATTAACGTCACGACACCGTCGAGCGACGCATTCAGCGACATCTTCAGCTTCACAAACATGGACGCCGCTGGGTTCGTCCGGATGCTGGGACAACTGGCAACTTCTCTGGACGAACTCCGCGAGAGCGAATTCTTCCAGAATTTCGATATTCCGTTTGTCAGCAGCACGCTGGACAGCATTCTCGAGTTTGGAGACATGTTGGCCGACGCGCTGTTGTTCGACGACGGAGATGACGACGTCGATTCGGCCACGCGGTTAGTCACCGACCTCAATCGAGCACTTCTAGCCGCCGGGCTGGCCACGTCCATTCGAGCGCAAGCAGCCGGCCGACGGATCCAGCTGATTTCCAACGACCAGACCATTAGCGCGTTCGGCATCTCTCCTTCGGGTGCCGATGCCGGCGGCTTCGCGGAGTTTGGATTCGCCGCGCAAACGGCCACGACGACCGGCTTCCGCTTGGCGATCGAATCGACCAGCGATGCTCCGGAAGACGGGATCCTCACCACGGGTAACGCGGGCTTTCAAATCAGCGTCACGAGGGAGACCGGAACCACAACGACTGACGTGCTGGTCGAGCAATCTGCGACTGCGGACAACATTCTGATTGGCAACGACGTCCCAAAATTGCTGGATGCCAACAGCGCACCGAACTTCAGAACCGCTGGAGAGCTGGCGATCTTGCTCCCCGAGATCTTGGGCCTCTCGCCTGCGGCGATCGGAGCGAACTATGACGCCGCCACCCAGCGGCTGACCTATAACATCGACCTCAGCCACACATTTATCGACCGCGAATTCCCCGTCGACTTCGACTTGGACCTCTCGCCGCTGTTGGAGCTGGAGAGCGACGGCTCGATACGAGTCAGCGCGGACGCAGGTTTGACTGTGACCATCGGCGTCGACCTAGGCCCTGCCGACCCGAGCGAGGCAATCGAGGCGGCGACGCCTCTGGCAGACTTGAACGACGGCAGCGGCGTGGACATCAAGACAGAGCTGGCGCTGGTGACGCAGCCGATCTACGGCCGGCTCACCGGCGACGCCACCTTCCAGCTGGCGGTCAACGGCGCAGCGGCTCAAACCGTGACCGTCCCACAGGCCCAAACGACCAACAACTTCACTCTCACCGACTTGGCAGGCAACGTCAACGATGCGCTCACCGCGGCCGGACTCAACACTCAGGTAGCGGCTCAGGTCGATGGCACGCGCATCCAGCTGGTGGGATTGGGTGGCACGACACGGCTAGAGCTGACTGCCGACGGAGCCGACCCCGCTACCAGAGAACTGGGGCTCCCCAGTGCGATCACCGTCGACACGGTTGCAGACGACAGCATCGATCCACCCCCAATCATCCCGACGCGCATCCTCGCATCGTCGATACCACTGCCTACGGAGGACGTCGTCTTTCAGGTTTCCATCAACGGCGGCGCGGCAACGACGGTCACCATCCCCGCGACCGAGACTTCCGCCAATCGCAACATCTTGGACCTCGTCGTGGACGTTAACAACGCACTCGACGAAGCGGGATTAGATACGCAACTCGAAGCCACCGCCCTGGGAAACCTGCTGGTGCTCACCTCAGACACCGCAGTCACCTCCTTGACAGTGACAGCCGATGCGGCAAATCAGGCCGTCACACAGCTCGGCTTCCAAACATCACAAGCCGGGAACGACGACGACCTGCTGATCATGACCGCCGATGGCACAGTGCATCAAGTCGGGCTGGACGGCGCGACGACAGTCGGCGCCGTGATGAGCCAGATCAACACAGACACCGGCGGCAGCGTGACTGCG
This sequence comes from Pirellulaceae bacterium, assembly GCA_965223305.1. Classification (GTDB taxonomy): domain Bacteria; phylum Planctomycetota; class Planctomycetia; order Pirellulales; family Pirellulaceae; genus CBDCWT01. The sequence continues at coordinate 288,319 of CBDCWT010000088.1, forward strand.
GCACTCAATGAGAAGGGAACTGGCCTCAACCTAAGCGACAACACGACGGGCCCCGAACTGTTCCAGGTCGCCGCCGCCAACAGCTCGCGTGCGGCGCTGCATCTCGGCATCTTGCTGGCCGACGACGCGGATCCAACCCAGGCCGATGGCCTCATCGAAGGCAGTCCCATCGGTGGCATTAGGCTCAGCGACCGTTTTTTCATCGAGAACGCCAACCTGAGCGGCAATTTCAGCATTTCCACTCCCGACGGTGTCGGCGCCTCCGCCAAGTTCGGATTCGTCGGTGTCGAACTGGATGGCAACGGCAATTTGAGCGGGGGCATCTCGCTAGGGCTGAACGATCCGGGTACGGTCTCTGCCGACGGTCGCATTACATTGACCGAGATCGTGCAGAACTTCGACAACCTAGGGTCACTGATCCAGGCGCCCACGACCAGCGGATCGGGCAGCTTGGTGCTCGACGTCGGCCTGGAACCCCAGCTGCCGGGAATTGACCTGGGGGCCGATCCGCGCATTGAGATCAACCTGGTCGACATCGGCAATCCTTTCGAAGGTCGTGCGCCCGAGTTCAGCTTCGTATTTCCCGATCTCGGCGACCTGATTGCATTTGACAACGTCGACCTGAACTTCAGCACGATCATCGACGCTTTGCAGACGTTGTCCGGGTTTCTCGGCCAGTTCGAGGCCTTTGGTTTCCTCGACGAACCGATCCCTGTGGTAAACGTCAGCGTCAACGACCTGCTGAGTTTCGCCGACCGGTTTGACGCGGCTCTCGAGGAGTCGCGCAACAATCCGGCGGAGACTGTGCAGTTCCTAGAGAACAAGCTGAAGGAAGCGTTTGGCATCGAAGAGTCGAGTGACCTAATCGGCCTGTCGCTCGTCCGTGACGACGGCGGCACGCCGGGAGACACCGCAGATGATGTCGAGATTTTGCGGATTGACTTTGGTCTGGACCACAGCTTTAGCGAATCGTTGGACGTGGATTTTGCCGTACCCGGCTTCGAAGGGAATCTGGCAGGCGCCGGCGGATTGCGGGCTGCGGGTGCGATCGACATCGACCTCGATTTCGGGATCGATCTTGCCGACCCGACCAAGATCTACATTTTCGACACGACGGGCATTGACGGTTCGCTGACCGCTTCCGGCGAGGACCTGTCGTTCGTAGCAGCTCTAGGTGGTTTCGGGCTGACTGTCCAGGACGGGACGGCCACCATCTCGGCCGCGTTTGATGCCGAACTCGATGCAGCTGCTTTCACGGACGGGCGGGTTTTGATTGGCGACATCGATTTCGGCTCAGACATCAACGTCAACTTCAGCGGGGCAGCAGACGCCACGTTGCCGGTGTTCTTCCCGACCGAATCAAACCACCGTGGTGACATCACGCTGACCGCCGACCTCACGGACCCCTCGTCGTTCACCGTCGTCGTGCCACCGGACCTGTTCACTCTGGACCCGAGCGACTTTAGCCTGCTCGACAACATCCTGCTCGTGATCGACGGCGTTGACTTTGTTTTGGAAGGTCTACAGGACGTGCTGGACGGCGAAGTGTTTGGCATTTCATTGCCGCTGGTCGGGGATAGCCTCGCGGACGGGGCGCGTTTCATTGAGGACTTTCGAGATGGCTTCATCAGTGATTTTCGCGCGGCGATCGAGGATGGCACGAACACCGACGAGAACTTCATTTCGCAGAAGCTGTTCGAACTACTCGGTCCCAGCGGGATCGGCATTCTCCTGAAACAGGACGGCAGTGGGCCGGCTACGAGTGTCAGCGACATCGTGGTGATGACGAATATTGACGATCCAGGAGTCGAGGCCGAAGACACGTTTATCGAATGGGACGTCAAGTTGGGCCAACAGCTCGACGTGACGAACGCCGACATCGGATTCGACCTTGGTTTGCCGGCGCTGGGCTTGGAGGCGGACGGCAACTTGGTGATCGACCTGATGTGGGATCTGGATCTCGGCTTCGGTTTGAATTTCGAGGACGGCTTTTTCCTGAACATCGCGGACAGCGACGAGCTGTCGGTCGAGCTCGACGTCACCCTGCCCGATGCTTCTCTCTCGGGGCGGTTGGCTTTCTTGCAACTGATTGCCGCAGACGCCGACATCGATCCCAGCCACGCGGGCAGCTCGGGGCTAGGAGCCGCCTTTGCGGTCGACATCGTTAACCGTTCTGACCCCACCGATCAGCGGCTCGGCTTCTCGGAACTGGGAAGCATCGGCCTGGAAGCTGGCATCGCGGCCGACGCGGCCGTCGAACTAGATCTGGCTCTGCAACTGAACAGCGATCTGGTACCTGGTGCCGCCACCGTGTTCCCGAAAGTCGTCAGCGAGTTCTTCCTCGACTGGCGCATCGGCAACCGGGCAACCGATACGTTCGTCCCGATCACCGACGTGGGCGATGCCGTGCTCGACGGGCTGCAAGTGGTCGAGTTTCAAGATGTGAGCCTGGACTTGGGTAGCTTCATCAGCGAGTTTGTCAGTCCAGTGCTGGGGAAAGTCCAAGAGGTCACGGACCCGATTCAGCCGGTGATCGACGTGCTGACAACACCCATCCCGGTCATCTCCGATCTGGGTCAACCGATCACGTTGATCGACATCGCGGGGCTCTTCGGCGACGTGGACACGTCATTCATCGAGTCGGTCGCTGAAATCATCTCCTTCATCAATTCGATCCCCACCGATGCCGATAGTGTGATGATCAACTTCGGCGGGTTCAAACTGTTCGACCGAGCAGCCGGACTTGAACTGGATCTGACGAACCCTGGGTTCGATTTGGCCGACATATCTTCGAGCGGTTTCAACACGCCGACGAACCTCGATTTTGACTTCGGAGATGCGCTGGCTTCGCAACCAGCCTCCAGCACCAAGAGCTTCTCGGCGGGACTTCAAGACGGTGCGGGTTTTGCGTTCCCGATCCTGGAGGATCCATCACAGGTCTTCGGATTGCTGATGGGGCGGCCGGCCGTCTTGATGACTTACGACATGGGTCCGTTGGTCGTCGACTTCACCTACAGCCAGTTCTTCCCGATCTTCGGGCCTTTGGGGGTCTCGATCACCGGCCAGATCGGCGCGAAGGCGGATTTTGCTTTCGGTTTCGACACGCTGGGGATTCAAGAGTTCGCGGAAGGCGACTTCCGCAATCCCGGCCTGATCTTCAACGGTTTCTTTGTCAGCGATACGAACATGCCCGATGGCTCGGGCATGGACGTTCCCGAGATCGTCTTGAGCGGCGGCATTTCCGCGGCAGCCGAGGTCAACCTAGCGGTCGCCCGCGCCGGTGCCGCAGGCGGTGTGTTCGCGACGGTCAACTTCGACTTCTTTGATCCCGATCGTGACGGCAGGGTCCGCGTCGGTGAAATCGTTGGTAATGTCCTGAACGAAATCAAGTTTGGTGAACCTCTACTATCACCACTGGCCATCTTCGACGTCACCGGTGCGGTGACCGCGAAGTTGTTCGCCTTCTTGAAGGTCGACCTATTCCTGTTGTCGATCGATAAAGAGTTTGACATCACACCCGAAATCACGCTGATCGACTTCGAGATTCCGTTTACGCGTCCACCAATTCTGGCGACGGAAATGGAAGACGGAGTGCTGCAGCTGAACATGGGCCCGGCCTCCGAAGAGCGGCTCAACCAGCGTACCGATGACTTTGGCGAGTCGTTCACGGTAACTCAGGGTGGTTCGCCCGACGAAGTGATCGTCAGCTCGAACATCGGCGGCACACTCTTCGACCAGACGTTTTCCAACGTTTCCAAGATCGTGGCGGCCACCGGTGAAGGGAACGACACTGTCGACCTCTCCGGGATCACCAATGCTGGTATTACCTACGATCTGCAGGGTGGGGCGGGCAACGACACCTTTATCCTCAACGCCAACGCCGGAGCGGCGATGGTCAACGGTGGAATCGGCAATGACACCATCACGACCGGCTCGGCCGACGACACAATTGTCGGCGATCTGGGCGACGACACGATCGACGCGGGGGACGGCAACAACACCGTCTTTGGAGACACGGCACGGATCGACGAAGAGTCGCTGCGGGCCAGAGCCAGCCTGAGTGACGGCAACGACATGATCGTAACCGGAACCGGGGCTGACATTGTTCTCGCCGGAGGTGGTAACGACACCATCACCGCTGCCGGTGGTAGCGACATCCTGATCGGCGACGCCGGGCGCATCGAGCTGGCCGGTGGATCGGTGAGCGAGATCCTCGATACCGATCGAGGGTTGGTCGGCGGCAACGACATGATCGACGGCGGGGAAGGATCTGACCAGATCTTTGGAGGAAAGGGAGACGATCAACTGGATGGCAGTGCAGGGGCGGACACGATTTTCGGCGACGACGGATTCGACCTGATCGCTGGAGGCGATGCCGACGACACGCTCTCCGGTGGCGACGATGATGATACGATCACGGGCGGGGCAGGCGATGACCTCGTCGACGGAGGGAAAGGCAAAGACGACCTCCAAGGTGAAGACGGCTCGGACACTATTCTGGGTGGTCAAGGTGTCGACACCATCGTGGGCGGTGAGGGAACCGATTCCCTGTTTGGACAGAGCGACCCGGACGACATTGATGGCGGTGTCGGCTCTGACTTCATCGACGGCGGCGCCGCAGGCGACACGATCGTAGGTGGTGACGGGGACGATAGCATTATCGGTGGAGGCGGTGGCGACTCGATCGAAGGAAATCTCGGCGACGATATCATCCTCGGCGACCGCGGTGTGATCGATGGTAGCGCGGTAACACCATTGGACGGGGGTAACGAAGGACCGCTGCCAACACGAGATGGTGACGATATCATCTCTGCCGGCAGCGGCAGCGATCTCGTCTACGCCCAGGCTGGCGATGATACGATCGACGGCAGCGACGGCGATGACAATCTAATCGGCGGGTTCGGCAGTGACCAAATCACTGCGGGACTTGGGCACGATGCGGTCCTCGGAGGGCCTGGGCGACTGGTAACGACGTCCGACAGCATCTTTTCCACGGACGGAGTGTTTCGGACGTTTGCCCGTACCGTCACGCTGACCCCCGAAGTGACCATGTCCGACGGTAGCGACGGAATCGTGGCTGGAGCCGGCGACGATCTTGTCTTCGGCCAAGGCGGCAACGACAACATCGAAGGTAATGACGGTGACGACGACCTCATCGGAGGTCTCGGCGACGACGCGATACAGGGAAGCGCGGGTGTCGACTTCGTGCTGGGCGATGCTGGAACGATTACTACTCCGGTGAACACCGTACCAGCTGCGGTCGACGGAACAACTGCCATCAACCGCGCGGTCTCTCTTTCCAACCCAAACGCCGGTGGCAGCGATACGATTCTCGGCGGCGACGCCGTTGACATCATCGACGCCGGGGCAGGTGGCGATACCGTCCGCGGTGGTGCGGCCGATGACGAGATCCGCGGCGGAGCCGGCGACGATTTTCTGGTCGGCGAGCTGGGCGATGACCGGATCTTCGGTGAAGCCGGCCGAGACTTGATCTGGGGTGGTGAGGATCTGTTCGCGCTGAGTGACGTCGATATTAGCACACCGGACTCTGCGGACTTCGAATTGCCGCAGGAGTTCGCAGCCGCAGAAATCGTGAACGCAACACCCTTCGGTGCTGTCGCTGACCAAATCGATCAAATTCGCATCGTACCGGTATTAGTCAACCAGCTATCCGTGTCTGGGAGCATCGACGACGGCTCGGATCACCTGCGGGGCGGACCCGACGGTGATTGGTTATTTGGTGGCGGCGAGCAGGATAACCTGGATGGCGAAGACGGTAACGACTACGTCGATGCCGGCGCCGCAAACGACGATGTCGTGCTCGGGGGTGCTGGGAACGACGTCGTGCGGGGCGGCGGCAATGACGACATCCTGGAAGGCAACGAGGGAATCGACGTCCTGCTGGGAGAAACGGGCAACGACATCATCTTCGCGGGCGCGGGAAGCAATGGAGCGTTCAACGCGACGGGTGGCGTGCAACAAGGCCAACGCTTGTTCGGCGGTAGCGGCATCGATCGCCTGTTCGCCTACGCGGAAATCGACCTATTCGAGCAAGAGTTAGTGGGCGACGAGCTACACGGTGGGTCGGGTGGCGACTTCCTGTTCGGCAATATACGCCAAGATCGGTTCTTCGGAGACTCAGGGAACGACACCATCATCGGCGATTCGAAACGGGGGCCTAACTATGCAGATAATCCTGAAGCGGCGATCGTGGGCGGCAACGACACCATGGACGGCGGTTCGGGTGAAGACCGCCTGTATGGTGGTGGCGGGCGCGATTTCATCGTCGGTGGGCCCGATTCTGACTGGCTCGAAGGCCAGAACGGGCGCGACCAAATGTTCGGCCACGCGGGAATCGACAACATTGTGCTCGACACCAGCGCCGACTATACCGAGCTGGGCGACGAATTCGATGGCCACTTCGGTGTAATCGACGACGACAACGCAACCGACATCCTGCTCGCCGAAGGTACGAGCGAAAGCGACTACATGCGGGTATCGGAAGAGATCGCGATTGTCTCCGATCCGGATATGCAGATCAGCGGCACGGGGCTGCTGACCGACAACGCGGTCTTCACGCTGACCATTAACGGAGCAATCTCCGCACAGGTAGTCGTCGATTCGGCGGATACCTTCGACAACTTTGGACAGGGAAATGTGCAAGCCCGTATCGCTGCGTTGGCCACAGATGTCACCACTGCGATTAACCGCGCTCCGGAGCTCGCTTCGCTGGTCGAGGCCGTTGGTCTGGGCACGCAGATCGCGTTCGTGACACGTGGATTCGGCCGTCACGCCACACTAACACTAAGCGGCACGAACGAGGTCACGCGCAACGAACTCCATTTCGCCGAGGGCCAGCAAGGTGTCGAACAGTTGGTCGTCGACATCGGCGAAATTCCGGACGGCATCGCGGCGGCCGGAGTCACGCCCGATCAAGTCACCTTCCGTGCTGCTTTGGCAACCTGGCGATTCGAAGGGCGGCCACTGATCGAACAGATCCGCGTGTCGGGACTCGTCGGTGATGATCGCATCGAATTCGTGGAAGGAACGAGTTCGGTTGATGTCAGTGAGCTGGTGGCCCGCTCGAACGACTTTGTTGCGGTGGTCGACGGCGGCCCGGGCGATGACTTCTTGCGGGGCACCGGCGCTCGGGACCGCCTCGATGGCGGCTCCGGTAGCGACGTGTTGTTTGGGCTCGGTGGCAACGACCGGTTGTGGGGTGACAGCGGTCCGCAAATCGGCAGACCAATCGATCACGACATCCTCTTCGCAGGCGGTGACCAAGACGACCTCGTCGGCGGCGCCGGCACCAACCAGCTGTTCGCCTGGTCGTTCGATCCCAACCCAGCGGTCACGAACTTGCACCTGCCGGTGGACGGCGCCGTGGTTCAGAATGTGAGCGGCATGGCGGTCTTCGAAGCGCCGGCTCCGGCCACGCCTACGGGCATCCTGCTGCGCGACGCCGAGTTTGAAGTGCGGCTGGGTGACGGCGAGTTCGTTCGCGTGACCGTACCCGCCACGGTAACCAACGACAACATCGGCGTGGTGCCGCCGGCCGGTACAGCCGATCCCCAGCGATATCTCGTCACCGACATCCAAGAGGTGTTAACCAGTTTGGCGTTGGATGTCACGCTCGGCGCGACCGCGGCCGGCAATTTGACATTCGCGACCAGCGCCGCGTCGCTCGAATTGCGTCTCGGCGTCTTCGGCGTGTTCGTCGATCCTCAAGGCAATCTGTTTGGTGATCTCGAGCAGAACTCCGAGTTGGGGAACATCGAGACGCTCCGCCGAGCGACGGGGATGGCTGTGGGCGCGCCCAGTCAACTCGATCGATATCCTCTTACGCTGAACGCCACAGGAGACGAAGACGACATCGTTCAGCTGATACCCGCATCTGCCGAAGGTACGCTTTCTCTCGAGCTGTACACCGTCGTCGGCGACCTGGTCGCTAGCGCGCAGTCTCAAGCTGGAGGGGAAGCGTCGATCAACTTGGTGGAGCTACCGGCGGGCCGCTACGAACTGCGCGTGCAGGGGATGGGTGAGTTTCCCTTGCCGTACGACATCGTAGCGGAGGTCGGCGAGTTGGATGGCCGTACGCGGATCTTGGACTTGACGCGGAGCGCTGAGGATACCGGTCTGAACCGGATTCTCGGTGGCACGCGCACGGACGATCTGTTCGGCGGAACGGTGCTCGACTTCATGTTCGGAAACGGTCACGACGAAGGCGATCCGGACAGGTTGTATGACCGGGATGGCCGGTTGTTTGCCGCCCGGGACGGCGGCGTGGCCGGCGAGGAATGGAAAGAGTACGCCCTTTCGATCGACACGGTTTGGTATTACAGCGGTACGAACTTGGACGACATCATCACAGTCGATTTTGTCACCGAGTCGGGATTCACATCGGGCCAACACCTGATCACGCGGCTGACGAACAATGATGGCAACTTTACCTTTAGTGCCCAGGTGCGGCTGGGGTATGACGCTGTTGATGAGAACGGCGATCTGATCTGGAACCCGGAAGACGGTTTCCTCGACTTCGAGCTGGCCAGCACGATGGCCGTGCCGGCAAACGGCCAACTGTCGGGGGATGCAACTTTCTCGCTGAGCGTTTTCGGCGGTGCCGCCGTGCCAGTCACGATTCCCTTTGACTCCACCACTCTGCCCGGTACGAGCGACAACACGTCAGTGGACGACTTGGTCGCCGACATGATCTTCTGGATCGGCGAGGCCGGGCTGAGCGACCAGGTGATTGTCGAAAAGTCGTTCGATCCGCTGGCCGAAGAACGGCAGGACGGGGTGCGCTTCCGGCTGGCCGATGAGTTCAGCCAAACCGAAGTCACGCCCGAACAACGGATGGAGGCACCGCTGTCGATTGTCGACACGAACGCGGTCACCCGCGACGAGCTACATTTTGACGAGAACCAGGTCGCCGTGCTGCGCACGACCGGCGCCCTCGATATCGAGTCGCTGCTGCCTCCGGAGAACGAGTTCCAGGCGATCATCATCGATGCCCTAGACGGCGACGACCAAGTGATGGTGGGCCCCACCGTCATCAAGTCGGTCTGGACCGACGGCGGCCGCGGCTCCGACAACATTCAAACCACCTCTGGCACGCCGCTGCTGGTCGACCAGGCGGAGGGCGATCAGCGGAACGACACGATCGACACCGCCTACGATCTGGGCAGTGTCGACTTTGCAGCCAACGCGACCTACCTGGGTCTGACCATCGATCAGCCGCGCGACGAGGACTGGTACAGCTTCGAGCTTACTTCGGCGCCTGTGATCGGCGACGCCGTGAACCTGTTCAGCTTGTCCGACGATGACCGGCTCACGCTCGAATTGACCAACAGCTCGGGGGTGGTGTTGAAGACCGCGAGTCAGAATGGCCGGGCGCATCGTTTGACGCTGTTCGGCGACGTGGACGGCGACCCCAGCAACGGCGTCCAGAACCTGGCGCCGGGGCAGTACCTGCTGCATGTGTCCACCGATCTGACACCGACCGGATATCAACTGGAGTTCGTCAGTCCCGATCGGATCGACCGCGCGACGGCGAACAACTCGGCGGCCAATGCACACGACTTCGGCAATCTCAAGGAAGACGATGTCGGTATCATCCGCGATCTCTCGCTGCATTCTGATGCCGACGTCGACTGGTTCCAGTTTTCCATTGCCGAAGACGACGCTGCCAACGCAGCGATTCGGCTGGATCTGCTGTCCGCGACCAATGTTGTTTCGCTGAACCTCTATTCCACAGCAGACCCGGTCACGCCGATTCGCACCTCCCAGTCGTTGACTTTGGGCAGTCCGGCCGAGGTTCCGCTGAGCCGTCGCGAGCTGGTAGAGGGCATTGAACAAGATGTGCCTCTGGCTGCTGGGGACTATCTACTGGAAGTCAGCTGGGACGCAATTTCGATTGGTCCAGACGATTTCAGCCGATATGAACTCGTTCCTTTGTTCAACATTCCGGCGCAGGTCATCCTAGATGACCCGGCCCGGGCCGCGCCAATCGACCTGTCCAATCCCCTGATTTTGGAAATCGAGCAGCGACGCGATGTGATCCTAGGCGGTGACGGCGACGACGTGCTGACTGGCGGCTCCTATGAGGAGTGGGTCTTTGGGCAGGACGGCAACGATGTTCTTGCTGGCGGCCAAGACAGGCAGGCCAGCGACCTGCTCTTCGGAGGCGCCGGAGACGACATCTTCCAGGTCATCCCAGACGCGCTGCCGCTGGACAAGCGTACCGAACGGTTTATCGATCCGAGCAGGCAGGAAACGATTCTGCCCACGCTGACCGATCGATTTGACGGGAGCGACGGCGACGATCAAGTGCTGTTCTTAGGTGGTGATCTCGACCGATTTGGCCGAGAAGTCCGCGACCACGTTGCCATTCGCTACAACACGATCCTGCATCGCTACGAGCTGGCTGCGCTTGTATGGGATCTCAACCGGCAGGAATTTGCGATCGACCCGCAAGATTCCGATCAGTTCCTCCGCAACCTGGCGTTCTATACGACCATCAACGTCGAACAGACAGTCATCGACACCCGTGCCGGTGACGACGAGGTGCACGGAGATCCCGAGTATCTCTTCCCGGGTACGGAGGATGAGTGGGGAATCGATCCACAGGACTTGCCGCAGCGGGCCACGATCGCTCATCTGACCATTCGCGGTGGGGATGGGAACGATCGCCTTTTCGGAGGGGCCGGAGACGACACAATTTCCGGCGGACTCGGCTGGGATTTGATCGTGGGCGGGGGAGGAGACGATCTGCTGGAGGGTAACGCCGGCAATGACTTTTTGCTCGGAGGGCCCAGTGACGAGTTTTCTCGTTTCAGCTCGGTACCGGGTCCCGATCGTTTCGAGTTAGTCACCAGGAACGGAGTCACAGGCCCTAACGACAATCCGCTCTTTGCAGCTCGGCTAGGTTCGATTCACAGCGGGCAGACGATCGGCGGCTTGACCTTCCACGCGGGAGGTGTGGTGGAATCAGGCGGCCCCAGCGTACATCGGGACAGCGAAGACTGGTTCATCATTGAAACGCCGCGGGCCATCAATCGGTTCGGCGGAGGAGAGCTGGCTTTCCTGAGCCGGGCAATGTTCGACGTCGTTGGCTTCGACCAAACACAAGAGATCGAACTCGACTTCGAGCTGTTCCCTGCCCAGCAGTCGGGTCAGACGATCATCCCTGTCGACCAGTTCGCCGGAGTGGCCGAACTCTATCTGTTGAAGGTAGAGCGCCCGCCCAGCTTCGTGCAGGACGACCAACAAGCGCTGCACGAACCTTTCGAATACGAAATCAGGATCGACCAAGACGCCTTGTTCCCCTCCATCCTGGGAGTCACCGTCGATGTTCCGGCAACTGCCGCACTAGCCGAGGTCAAGTCTGCCTTTGCAGCAGATGAACCAACGGTGATTCCGATCGGCGATATCAATGGTGACGGCCTTCCGGACTTTATTGCTGCGGTACGGGACAACGTGGGCAGCGCCAGCAGCTATCTCGATTGGCTGGGCGCCGGTGGACCGCGTGGCCGTTTCCACGCCGCGGATTTTGTCGATCCGAGTATAGCGCGGATCCACCTGGGGTCGCCATCGCCGACCGATACGATCTTGGACGAGGGGACGCTGACGTTGGCGTTGCCGGCGCCAATTCTGCAACCATCGATCTTTGGATCGCAAACGAGTATTGCTGCAGGTGACTTCGACGGCGACGGGTTCGATGACATTGCAGTGGCTGTGTCGCTGCAATTTCCCTCCCCGTCGTTGGGAAGTTCGTTCGCCAACGGTGGGCTGTATATCCTCTCGGGCCGCGAAACGAGCGAATGGCTGTCGCTGGAGCAACCCATCGCGGTCTCCTCGGATGCGCTGGTTCAACGCTTGTTCACGGTGAAAGAATCGGATCCGGCCAGCATCGCAGAGTTGTCGGTCGACACGGGTGAGACGATCAACAAGCTCCCCCTACCGAGCAGCGCCGCCGTCGCGCGAGGAATCGCTTTCGACGGAAACAGCTTGTTCGTATTGGCTGGTGCGCGAATCTACGAGCTCGATCCCGATAATGGAAAAGTCCGTGACGAGGATCCGGTCAGCGATTCGCTGACCAGCTTGGCCGCGCTCGATGGCAGCCTCTTCCTGGCCGAGAACATCGCCGGCAACCGCAACACATTTGCAATGCGGATCGTCGAATTTGACCCGGTTAGCGACACTGTCACGGCGACATTGGACGTTGGCGCGGCGAACCCGTTATTGGGTGATTTCCAAGAGATCTCTCCGGCGGTTGTCGGTCTATCTGGCATCTCGGATCCCTCCGGCCTCCTGGCGGTTGTTGCTTTCGAAGACGTGGACGGCAACCAGGCGTATTCGATTGCGGAAGTCGACCGTGTGACCGGAAAGCTCGATACCCTAGCGGACGCCGGATCGGCGCAAAACTACGAAGGCCTAGCGGCGGTCTTCGGTGAGATTTATGTAGCTCGCAGTGGGTTCCAAAACAGTCAGCTGGACGTGTTTTCGCGCTCTGGTGCCCTAAGCCGCAGGCTCGTCACCGGACCGTTTGCTGTCGAAGGGGGGCTGCTGGCTTTGGGTGGCGACGACGTAACCGTCAGTCTTACCGACGGCCTTTACAAGCTCGGCAATTTGACCGGATCCGCCGACGTCGAGGTATTGAACGCCAACGGCGATGCCTTTGACGATCTTCTGGTAGATGTTGTCCCGCCTGATGGACGGGCTGCGACGGTCGTCGTTTCCGGAGACACGCGGTCTATCTGGGAGAATCGCGAGTTTGAGCTCGTTTCGATCGCCCGGACGGGCGACACGCCCGTTTCATTGTTCGACGTAGCGGCAATCGGCGACATCAACGCGGGCGGCGTTGACGACTTTGGCATGGTCTCGGGCGCGACCGGGCAGGTCATCGACTTGTACTACGGCGAGTCCAACTTTGGCTATGAGGCCCTGGCACCGGACCAGGTGGGTCCGCGACCGCCGGCGAGTTTTACCGAGTTTCAAGGTCAGCTCTATTTCATCAACCACGTGAATGGGAATGCGGAACTCTGGCGCAGCGACGGCGAGACGGCTGAACCCGCGCCCGGGATCAACCCCTTCGACCGCTTTCCGTCGCGGGAGATGTTCGCCTTCTCGGCCGGAGGTCAGGACCAGCTGTTGTTACCACTGAACAACGGCGACGGCAGCGGGCGGGAGTTGTGGTCCTATGACGGCGTGACGGCCTCGCTGATTGCAGATCTCAATCCGAACGGTGACTCGGACCCCGCCGCCTTTGAGATGTTCGGCGATGACCTCTTCTTTACTGCCGACGCAGGCTCGGGAAACCGGCAACTGTTCAGCCTGTCAGCCGGTACAGTGACGCAAGTGACTGCACCAGCAGCGATCGTGTTCGCGGAGTCGTTTGATACCAACGAGGGCGCATTCAGATTCTTTAATCCAGGTCCGTTAGGTGGCGGCGGCTGGCACTTCTCGAACGGCCGCTCGTCCGATGAGCTGCCAGGGCATTCTCCCGAGGGCAATTTGTACTTTGGTCAAAATGAAACTCCCACCGGAGGCGGCGACTACAACTTCCCGCTCGACGGCGAGTTTGGTTCCCAATCGAGCTTCGCGATCTCTCCCACCATTTCGCTCCCGGCGGACCAGCATATTGCCTTGCGTTTCAACCACTTCTTGGAGCTGGAAGAGGGAATCGACGTAGCCGCGGTTGATGTGCGGGTGGGCGAAGCGGGTTCTCAACAAGTTGCCCTCCTACCGGACACTGACGGCGAGTGGCGGTCGGCGTCGGTCGATCTGTCTGGGTTCGCCGGACAAGATGTCGTGCTCGAATTCCGTTTCGACATGCAAGACAACCGGCTCAATGAGTTCGAGGGATGGTATTTGGACGACGTCGAGATCCTGGCTGAGGACTTCCGCGTCGGCGACGAATTGATCGAGTTTACAGACAGCAACGACCAAGCAGCCTTGTATTTCGCCGCAGACGGCAGCGACGGGGCGGGCAACGAGGTTTGGCGTTTCGATGGGACGACTTTTTCGCGGGTCAGCGACGTGGCAGTGGGCGCTTTCGACTCGAATCCTGACAACTTTGCCGCGTATGACGAGCAGCTTTACTTCGCAGCCAACTCGGGCAATGTCGCGCGGCTCTATCGTGTCGACGGCGTCCCGGGCAACCCGCCCGTGCTGGCCCCCGACTCGAACCAGCTGCTCGACTCGATCGACCCAGTCGTATACGGCGTCTTCAAAGGCGATCTCTATTTGACGAGCAACTTTATCGGCGATGGCAGCTCGCCGTTTTCGAACGAGCTCGTGCGATACGACGGTCAGGCTGCTCAGAGCGTGCACACCTTTTCTCAGGCGTCGTTTAACCAATTGGTCTACCGCGAGTCGTTCGAGGACGGCCTGGGCGGTTTCACAATCGACAACGACTTTGGTTCGGGCAATGGGTTGTGGCACCTTTCGACGGGCCGGCGGCTGGATGGCCAGGGACGGCACACGCCGCCTCGTAGTCTCTACTTTGGGCAGAACGAGACAGCGACCACCGGGGGCAACTTCGATGTCGGCCAGACGGGTGGGGCCGTCTACTCGCCACCAATTCTGCTTCCAGAAAGCAATTTCGTCTCGCTGACCTTCCACTATTTTCTGGAAAACGGATTCTCACAGTTCTTAGACGTGGCCAATGTCGCTGTGGACGCGGGTGATGGATTCGAGCCGCTATTGAACCTGTCTGATACGGACGGTGTTTGGTTCACCGCGTTCGCCAGCCTGTCGCCGTACGCCGGTAAGGAAGTTGTCCTGCGATTTAACTTCGACTCGCGCACGGCAACGGTAAACGACCGGCAGGGTTGGTTTATCGACAATGTAGAAATTAATGCAGAACGGGCCGTCGACGCTAACTTCGTCGTGGAGAACGGCGCCGCGCACCTCACGCCCCTTGCTGAGGATGGCTATGAGTTCTGGTTCTATGACGGCGTGATGGCGCGCCAAGTGACGGACATCACACCTACCGGTGGCTTGGGATCGACCGCCGCAACTGGAGGCAACGTATTTCTATCTGCTGGAATCACGAACGGCGCTGAGCTCGTTCGTTTTCGCGGACCGGATGTGACGATCTACGATGATTCTCCCACTTTTTTCAGCACCAACTCAGAAATGGTGGCGGCCGGCGATGTCGACGGCGACACATTGGGAGATGTGTTGATCGTGGGAACCGCGGTCGGCTCGAATCCCACTAGTGGTCTCGCGGACCCACGCAGCTTGTTGTTGTTCGGCGACACCGATCTGCCTCGTGTCGTAACGTACAGCGATCTCTTCGCCTCCGGTAGTCTCCTCAGGCTGCCCACCGCGCACCCCGATCGTCCGGATGACGCCACGATCACGCGGCACGTTCCACTGGGCGACATTGATGCCGACGGCCACGCCGACTTGGGAGCCGACGTGATCGAGTTTAACGCAACTCTCGATCCGCAGTCGCCGCAGAACATCCACCAAGTGGCGCACGTCTATTACGGGCGCGAGCGGAACGAGATCGTGTTCGCCATCCCCGACATCGTGATCGAATCGGCAGTGCCCGACTACGACTTGCGGGGAAGGCGAGACACCGTGCCCAACCGGCTGGCAGGCTTGGGCAACATCGATGGTGATGTGCAAGGTCGAGCGGACTTCGGCGTGGCCGATGCGCTCGGTGGTGGAGTGCACATTTTCGCCGGGGCGGCGTTGGAGCAGGCGGCAGGGATCACACTGCCGCCCATCGAACCATTTGTGTTCGATCTGGCAAAACCACTGCCGGACGTGCAGAAGTTTGGCGTCGACTTGTTGCCGAGCGACGATCCCCGGCCGCTGGGTGACGCCTTCGCGCTGCAGGGCACGCGCTCCAACGAAGAACTGCAGACGACAATCAATGCGGGCGACGTGAACGGGGACGGCCATGACGATCTGCTTGCCTACGGAACCGGTCGCGGCTACCTGCTCTACGGCCCGGTCGACATTGAAACGGTAACTTCTGCGGAAGACCAAGCTGATGTGCTGATATTCGGATCCTTGGGGCGCCCGGCTCGCCGGATGGGGGACGTCAACGGAGACGGATTTAGCGATCTGGTGTTTCTGAGCGGCGGATCGCTGCGGATCGTATTCGGCAGCGACAGCTACGGGCGGAACCTCTCGGTCCTGGACGCCCAAGCTTTCGCAGTCCCTGCAGGAGCAACCTCGGCCCACGTCTTAAACTGGAATGGGAACCTGAACGACAACACCGATCTGTTCTACGGCGACATACTGCTCACCTATGGCGACGACGCGCGAATTCTCTCGGGAGAGCGGATCTCGGCCAGCGATCACAACAGCGGCGTATTCGTCGTCGATTCAGATAGCACACCGTTTAACGGAGAAGGTGGGCCCGATCGGCGGACCATCGTTCAAGATCTGCTTGGGGACACGCCTCTTCCTGGATGGTCGTTCGGTAGCTCCCCTGCTTTGCGAGCAGCCATCCCCGGAGATGTGGACGGAGACGGCTTAGAGGACATCCTGTTTGCCGACCCTGGCTTTGTCGACGTCGACGGAGAGATTTTTACTGGAGTCGGCGACCAGTTCATCGCAGTCAACATTAACGTGGGCCGTGCCTACGTGCTGCTGTCCGGCACCAACCGCTTCGGTAACCAACGTGACCTCGACGACGCGGACGTCATCTATCAGGACTTCAACTTAGGAGGGGCCGTTTTTGAAATAGGAGATCTGAATCACGATGGGCTGGACGACGTCGCCTTCAGCTACGCGGCACAGGACTCCCGGGGTACTGGGGCGGTCATCGACTTCGGGGGACCGACGTTGCTGCCCCTCAACATGCCAACACCCGGGGAACTGATCGACGCCGATTTGAACATACGTCGCTTCGAAGAGACCGACGCCGGAGCGATTCTCCGCGGCCCGCTGCAACTCACCGCGGGAGATTTTGACCGCAACGGAGAACTAGATCTGGCGGTCGCAGATCCAGGCTTCGAGGTGGTGCTGGGCGATCCCGTCTCCGGAGAAGCGATCGGGAGAACGGAGCGTGGACGCCTGTTCCTGATCTATTCGGCAGCCACAGCACTGGGCGACGGCAGCGAGCTCGTCCCCCAAGATCCGATCTACCAAGGGGAAACCTCGGGCTCCGAGTTTGGTTCGTTGCCACTCGTCCCCAGCTCTGACTTCAACGGAGACGGTGTCCACGACTTACTGGTCGCAGCACCGGGAATCGACGTGCTGACACCGGACATCACACTGGCCGGTGGCAAAGTCTATGTCTTCTACGGCCATCCCGCTGGTCTTCCTCCCGCTGCTGCAGCGGCCGAGACAATTGCCAATCTGGTCATCAGCGGCAGCGGCGAGTTCTTGGTCAATCGTGAGACGGGACAACCGGATCGATTTGACGGCTTCACGCTTTCCGACCAAGTTCCGGAGCAGTGGTTCCGCTTCACCACACTCGGACACGGTCTGCCCGGCGAGTATTTTCGCGTCTCGCCGGAGCCCAGAGAGCCCGTCGTCATCCGCCCGCAGAGGGCGGGTACGTTGAGGCCTGTGCTCGATTCGTTCCAAGCGGTCGATACGGGAAATGAAGTCCATGTCGGCGGTCCACAAAACCGACTAGGGATCTTGGAGTTCGATCTCTCGTCCTTGATCGACCTGACCGGTGACCCCCAGAACCTGGTGGAGTTGGTCCAGCTGCAGCTGGACTACGACGTGGATGTGCTGGCTGGCAGCTTCGGCGGAGGTACGCTCCGAGTCAGCGTCCTGAATGATGAGAGTGATGGGCTGGTCGATGGAAGCGATGCAGAGGCCCTCGTGGCGTTTCGCGAGAACGTGCCGTTGGCCGAATTGGGCGGGATCCTGACCATTGGAGGCCAGGCAGGTGACGATCGTTGGGTGCAGTTTCTGCGAGAATTTCTGGCGACCGGACGGACGCGTCTGGCGGTCCGCATCACGTCCGCCAATCCGAATCTGTTGGTGAACATCCGCCGCTCAGCGGTGACACCTCGAGACGTCGAAATGGCCCGTCTCGAATGGAGTCTCGATCGGACGCTCGACAATCCCGCCGCAGCAGGGCCTCTGCTGAGCGCACACATCGCGTTCAACGCTGACGGCGTCATGTTTGTATCCGACGGCGAACATGCCATTTTCAGATACAACGTCGCCGCAGACTCGTTCGAGCGTTTCAACCCTGGGTCCGGCGCCGATCAGGAAGCGCGAGGGCCACGGGCCATGGGTTTTGGCCCGGACGGCAATCTGTATGTGGCAAGCGAGTTCGACAGGACAATTCGCCGCTACGACGGAACGACGGGCGCCTTTCTCGGACAGACGTGGCCCACCAATGACGGCACGCTCTCGACCGACGACGGAGTGATGGCCTTTGGTCCGGACGGCCTGCTGTACATCGCTGACTTCAGCCTGCTGGCATCACGCCCGCCCCAGATTCGACGATACGATGTGGTAGCCGGCGATTTTGTGGACACGGAGACGGCTCCATTTGTGTTGCTGGCCGCCGACGCCACGGGAGCAACCGTCCGACCGACTGATCTGGCCTTCGACAACGTAGGCAATCTGTATGTGGCCTACGGTTCAGACAACGCCGCTCGGCGGTTTGTGGAAAGATACACGCCGACAGGTGAGCCGTTTGCAGCTCCCGGCCAGGGGGGCGCCATCTTCGTCGCACCTGATGCGCGGATCAGCCCGCTGCCAAGCGTTTCGTTCGGACCAGCCGGTAATCTCTACGTCTCTGGGGCCAACTCCAACCCGTTTGTCATTGTTCCCGACGGCGGCATCCTCAAGTTCTCTGGAGAAACCGGCGAGTTGGTTGGCGTGGCGGCGCCCGGCAGCGGCCTGTTCGGCAGGCCGTTTGACACGGTTGTCAGCCCGGCGGGCGACCTCTACCGTGCCTACGATGCCGGTACGGTTCGTGTCTTCGAACGTTCGTTGACAAATCTGACTGTCACGCCACGGGGCGACGGCGCTCGTTTTGACATCTATGACGCCGACGGCGGTCTCCGCGATTCGGATAAGTCATTGGTGGATCTGCGGCAGTTCGAGGCCGGCACGTACTTTGTCCGGGTTCACAATCCCGCCGCAGAGCCCGGCGAGACATTCTCGTTTGCGTTCGAGCTGGAGGCCGCTCCGCCACGAGTCGGCGAGACCGCGGTGCTCTACTTCGATTCGGACCGCGATTTCGTGTTGGGTGGTGGGGACGACGATACCGTTATCGGCAACCAAGACCTGGATCGCCTCTTTGGAGGCAGCGGCCAGGATCTGTTTGTAGGGTTGCCGGCGGAAGCGCGCGACAGCGTCGAGCTGCAGGTCGACCCGATCGACGAGGAGATCAAGCCTTCAGCGCCGAACGCCGGAGAGAAGAGCCCGCTGAAAGACCTCAAGGACATTGACCCGGTCATCAACCGCGAACTGGACGATCGGCTGCTGGCAATCCTGGCCCAGATCCTGGAGTTGAAGACAGTGGGGGGTGGATTCTCGCCGTTCGTTTTGGAACCGATCCATGCCAGCGATCTCGCCGAGATCACGCGGCTCGATTTGGGAACTCACGGCATTACCGATCTTGCGGGTCTGGAGTACGCGATCAATCTGCGCAGTCTGAACTTGGCTCACAACTCGGTGGCAGACCTCTCGGCCCTAGAGCCAGGTGTCTTCTTAGCGGGCAACGATCTTGCATCCACGACCCGCGGGACACCGCGGCTGGAGCACCTCGCCTTCGACTATAACCGCGTCCTCCGCGGGCAGCTGCGCGTTGCTGTCTTCGCCGATCCGGACTTTGTCGACATTGTTGACGAGATTGACAACAACATCGCCAACGCCGAAGCGCTGAACGTCATCTCCTCACTCCGGGCGTTGGGCTTCCAGGTGCTGCCCTTCACCGGGACTTCTGATTCGGACTTTGCCGGGGCACTTCGTCAGGCAGACGTGCTGGTCATACCAGAGCTGGAACGTGGTTCCTTGGTCCCGGCGCTATCGAACGCGGCGATGGAGGAGATTCGCAACTTCTCTCGGCAAGGTGGCGGTGTGGTGGTTCATCATCGACCGCTCCGCGCGATCGATCTGATGAACAGTCTATTTGGTTTCACGTTGCAGACCGCTCCGGCTGCCAATTCGACTCGTACCGCGGCCGCAGACGGGACGGCTTTTGCCAGCGCGCCGGCGGGGATTGGGCCCAACAGTGCCGCGGGAGCCCTGGCAACCGCGTCCTTACCTCCCGGCGGATCGGCGATCTACGCCGATCTACAGGGTGACGCCACCGTGGCGCTGATGCCCTTTGGCGAGGGCAGCGTCACTTTCCTCGGGTGGGATTGGTTCGACGCCGCACCGCTAGGTTCCGACGACGCCGGCTGGCTAGAAGTGCTCGAAGCAGCTGTGACGGAAGCCAACACGACGATCTTCTCGGCCCCGGAGGCGGACGCGCTGGCTCCGCTGCAGCTGATGCACAATCTGGAACTGCTCAGCTTCGACCAGGCCGGTGGTGCGCAAAGCTTGGCGATCCTCCAACCGCTCAACGAACTCGCCTCGCTAACGCATCTCAGCGCTGGCGAGGTGGTCTTTGCCCCAGACAGGGACCCCACGGCCGAGGTGACGGTGTTTGCCGATGGAACGTTCGTGGATCTGGAGAACTCGGTGGTGGCCAATCCGGAGGCCGAGGTCGACAACATTGTCGCGTCGCTCGAGCACCTGGGTATCGAATCGGCACAATTCGCCGGGATCACGGAACTCGATTTACGCCTCGCTTTGACGGACGCGAAAGTGTTGATTGTTCCTGAGTTGGAAATCGCCGATCTATCTGCCTCTCTCTCGATCGAGGCTGCCGACGTGCTCCGCGATTTCGTCTCCGGTGGTGGCGGACTTCTCGTGCATGGACACGGCAGCCGTGACGAAAACTTGATCAACAGCGTGTTCGGATTTGCTGTGGACGTGGTGAACCCGGTGGATGATCCATTCGGGCGCACTCCAGCCGCAGATGGGACTGCATTCACCACCGCGGTTGCTACGCTGGCCGACAACAACGCGACTCGAGCCATCACTACGAGTACGCTGCCGGTGGGGGGAACTGCGATTTACGAGAACGCGGTCGGCGAGTCCGCGGTTGCCTTGATGCCCTTTGGTAGTGGATCGATCATTTACCTGGGGTGGGACTGGTTCAATGCCGTACCTCTTGGTTCACAGAACTCCGGCTGGCTGGGGGTCTTGGACGCTGCGATCGAAGAAGTACGTCAACCCGACGCGGCTGCCGACTTGACACCGCTGACCGAGATGCTCGCCTTGGCGCACGCGGACCTGAGCGGGAACGGACTTGGAAACGAGGTCGAACAGCTGACGTTGGTTCGAGAACTGGCCACGGCCGATCTGCGAAACAACGACATCGGCAACATCGATCCATTCTTAGGACAACGGATCATCGACGATTTCGACAGCGGCTACACGGAGCAGGGAGCCGACTTCGTCGGAGGCGCCAATCCGGACGCGTTTCGAGGTGACTACCGGCTGTTGCCGGCGGGCAGCAGTTCGCAGGCAGTGTTCGAGTTCACCACGTTGCTGCCGGGAGCCTACGATCTCTACGCGACGTGGCCGGGCCACGAGACGCGGACCGATCGTGCCGTCTACGACATCAACGGTCAGGCCTTCGAAGTCGTGCAACGGGTCGAACCTGACGGTCCGATACTCGGTGACCGGCCATGGCGTCGTGTCAACGACGCTCCGATCGCAGTCCTGACGGCCGGCGAGAGTATCGTCGTGACAGTGGGCAACTTGGGTGATGGCAACCTGGCCGTTGATGCCTTGCGGCTGGAGCGCGTCGTCTGGCCTAACCTGACAACGCTCGACCTACGCAGCAATCCACTCGACAACTCGTCGATCACCATTATCGGTGACCCCCTCCGACCCGATGTGATTGCCCTGCAAGGCGATCGGCCGGGTGAGGACGACGTGGAAACGGCGGTTGTCGAGTTCGGTCCGGCTGTTGATAACCCCAACACGATTCTTCTCGAGGGAGTCTTCCACGACAGCAACGACCACGCGCCGGAGTTTTCGCCGGTATTGGGACCTGTGCTGGCGCTCAATACCGGCACGGTCAGGGATCCGGCGGACATCCAAGTGGCGGTGTTCGACGACCCCACGGTCGTCGACACGGATAACTCGCCGACTTTCGCGTCGGAGTCGGACAATATTCAAGTCTCGCTGGCTTCTCGAGGTTTCGCAGTCACGACGTTCCAAGGGTTGCTGGGCGAAGATTTTCAAGAAGGTCTCGCGAATGCAGATGTAGTCGTGATTCCCGAGCAGGAAAACGGTGTATTGGTGGACCTTGCCGACGTGGAAGCTCGAGCGACCCTGCATCGGTTTGTGATGGACGGCGGTGGCCTGATTGTGTACGCCGGCGATGCACCAGGCACATTGAATGCTCTCTTTGGCACGGCGCTGCAGGAAGGGGCGCCAGGCGGCGATGTCACGCGTCAGGCGATCGCCAGCAGCACCGCGTTTGTGGGTGGCCCAGCGACCTTGCCATTGGCCGACGCAACCGACGGCCTCGCAATCGGTAATCTGCCCCCCGGTGCCCGAGCGATTTACGCCGACACCGCAGGCGTGGCGACAGTCGTCACCTTCCCGCAAGGACTCGGCGAAGTTGTTGTGCTGGGTTGGGATTGGTTCGACGCGGCGCCCCAGGGCAGCCAGGACGACGGCTGGCTCGATGTGCTGGAACTCGCTGCCGTTGAGGTCGCGGCGCCCAACAACCGGCCCAGTGTCACCGCCCGTTTTTCCGTGAGCGACGACGACCTAGACCCTGTCCAGCTGAGCAGCCAATACGACCAACGTGGGCTCGCCGGGCTGCACGTTGACTTTAATCGGGCCGCCCCTGCCCTGGCCAGCGGCGCGGTTAAGGTCGTCGGCGAGCAGACAGTTCCTTCGGTCGTTCAAACCGGCGCCGATCTGTCTGCCGTCGTCTGGCTGCAAGGCAACCGGATTCTCTCACAGCTGTTCGACGAAGAGGGGAACGCAACCGCCCCTGCTCAGCCTGTCAACGCGACCCCCGTCGCATCCTCGGCGACTTATAGCGCGCATGAAATGTCGTCAGGCGGCTTCGTGGTATTCTGGAATGACGCCGGCACGTTCGGTCGCCAGTTTGACGAACGAGGCATCCCGGCAGGACCGGAGTTTCCAGTAGCGATCGCATTGTCAGGAAAGATCGACGGAGACGGTCAGGGGCGTTTCGTCTCGGTGGCAACCCAACCGGATGATGACGGGAGCGGGATCTTCGCCCAGCTGTTCGACGAGAAAGGGAACCAACTCAGCGAGGTCTTCCGTGTAAACGCCCTGGCCGAGCGTCCACAGGCCGATCCCGACGTGGCGATGGACCGGTTCGGCCGATTTACGGTCACCTGGCGTGATGGGGACGTCGTGAACGACGGCCGTGACGGAAGTCGGTCGGGCGTTTTTGCACGTCGTTTTGACCCGGCAGGCCGACCGCTGAGTGGCGATTTCAGGGTGAACGGCGAAACCGACGGCGCTCAGCTCGGGGCGCGGGTGTCCGCCGGTCCCGACGGCGAGCTGGCGGTCGTCTGGCGGAGCCTCGGCCAAGATGGCGACGACTTCGGCATCTTCGCAAGACGTTATGACGCGGATGGCATTCCCCAAGGCGGAGAATTTCAAGTCAATCCTCTGGGCTCGGGCAATCAAGCCTTCGCAGACCTCGACATTGATGCGAACGGCGTGATCTCGGTCGTCTGGAATGACCTGGACGACGGCGGGGTCTTTCTCCGCCAATTCAGCGCCGCGGGGCAACCACTGGCTGCAGCGGTCCGCGTCAGTGAGGAGATCGGCTCTATGAACGAACCGTTTGTGGCTGTCGGCCCGGCGGGCCGTGGCGGTGTCGTGTGGAACGGGCCGGAGACAATGCTGCTGCGTCGCTTCGACGGTAACCGTTACGATCTCTCGATCACCTCGGGCGACCAGTTTGTCGGAGTTGAACCGGTCACCATCACCGCCACAGATGGGCGTGGCCGTTCGACACAGCAGCCGTTGACGGTGCTCGGTGGCTTGGGGGCCATTTCCGGCACAGCCTTCGATGACGTCAACGGAGACGGGAATCGCGATCCAGGCGAACCTGGGCTCGAAGGTGTCACCATTTTCCTGGACAGGAATTTGAACGGTGCCATCGACACAGGCGAACAGGTCACAGTAACCGATGTTCACGGGCAGTACTCGTTCGTAGGTCTGCCGCTCCACGAAAGGTACGCGGTCACACAGTTGTTCGACGTTTCCCCGACCGACCGTCGTCTGGCCGTTCGTGACGTCAACCTGGGCTCGCGTGGTCTGTTCGCGGTACCCGGGGACTCGCCGGCTGAGATCGTTGAACTGGATCCCAGCGATGGTTCTGAAGTAAACCGTTTCCCTGCACCGGCCGACTTCGTCGATCTTGCGTACGACGGCAACCGGCTTTTCGCCATTGCCGAGGGCGCCCTGATCGAACTCGATCCAGAAACCGGCGACGTACTCGGCGACAAAGTCGCGCTCGACGACCTCGCAGGCGTGCAAGGCCTCGCCGCGCTCAACGGGTTGATCTACGCGGTCAGAACACTCGATCCATTGCAGGTGCTGTTAGTCGAGCTGGACCCAGCCTCCAACTCGGTCACCAACACGCTGGATTTGACCGCTATCAACGGCGCGTTTACCGACGGTGCGCTGACTTCCTTGACTGGCGTTCCAGAACGCGGAGTGTTGATGGCGACGATCGTGCGACGCGATCTTCTGCAGAATCGTGAGTATCTGGTCGCCGAGATCGATCCAGCAGCTGGAACCGTGACCCCGCTGTTCAGCCTGGGCAATGCGCAAAATGTCGAAGGGCTGGCAGCGGTCGGCGAGGAACTTTATGTCGGACACGCGGAAAACTTCGTGGGAAGCGACATCGACATTTACACACTCGACGGCGATCTGGTGCAAGGGTTTGATCTTGCCTACGCCGTTAATGGTTTGGGCTCAGATGGCACGCAGCTCGTGGGAGAACCGCTGGCCCGGAACATCGATTTTGCAAACCAGGCAATCGTCCGCATCCTTGCTGAAGTGGACGGTGTTCCCGTCGACTCATTGGTTCCCGAAGGGACACAGGTGTCGGTCCGCAGCGACCCGGCCGCCGACTCGACTTTGACCAATCCTAGCTATCAGTGGTCTGTAGCTGGAGCGGCGGGGGAGCCGCTGACGTTTAGCGACCCGGGCAACCAACCGTCTGCGACGTTTGTGCCGCTGGACAATGGTCGCTACGTGGTCACGCTTACGATCACCGCCGGTGAAGGAACCTTTTCTGCCCGCTCAGACATCTTTGTCGACAATGTCACACCGACGATTGTGCTTGGGCCGGACCAACTGGTTGCGGAGGGCGACCTCGTGACGCTCGACGCCGATCAGTTCCATACGGACGACGACCGTACTGCTGATACGTTTACCTATGAGTGGACGGTCACCAGTGACAACGAGCAGAGTTTCGCCAGTACGGACCTCAGCAGCCGCGTACTGAGCTTTGTTCCCGAGAACGAAGGTCTCTACACCGTCTCGCTTATCGTAACTGACGACGACGGTGGGCGCACGCCGCCGGCCGAGATCCAGTTCACGGCGACCAATGCCGCGCCGGCGATCGCTCTATTGACGCTGAACGGTGTCCCTCGGGTCGCTCCACCTACGCCCACCCTCGCGGTCGAGGAAGCGAGCGAGATCACCTTGGCTGGCAGCGTGGATGATCCAGGCTTCGACGAACTCTTTGAGCTCAACGACGAATTTGTCGTCACCGTCGATTGGGGCGATGGAGAGGTCGAACAGCTAGTACTTACGGGAACAGCGGACTTCGAATTCCAGCACCGTTACCCGGACGACAATCCCAGTTCGTCGGCCGTCGATCCATACGTCATCTCGGTCGATGTACACGATCGTTTCGATGTTCAAGGAATTCCTAGCGAGGAAGTAGACGACAGTGTGTCGGCGATCGCCGAGGTCACCAATGTGGCTCCACAATTCGCAGAGCTGCAAATCGTAGATGTTGACGAAGGCCTGGTCTCGACCGTGACGGGAGAGATTTTCGATCAGAGTATCGAAGATACTTTTTCGGTCACCATCGACTGGGGCGATGGATCACCGGTCGAGCAGGCGAGCATCGCCGAAAGAGAGGCTGATTCGACAACGCTCGGTTTCAACAGCAGCCACGTCTACGCAGATAACGGCGCCTACGTCGTCCGAGTTCAGTTGACCGACGATGATGGGGGTACCGCCACGCGGTTGAACCTGACGATCGTGCAGAATACCGCTCCCGAGGTTCTGCCAACTGCGGATAAGTTCATTGTCGAGGTTGAGGATGTCGAAGTCGTCGTCGCGCCGTGGAGTTTTGTTGACCTGGGTACGCTCGACACCCACACGGCCACGATCGACTGGGGAGACGAATCTCCGCTCGAATCAGGAGTGGTGACACAGGTCCCCTTCGGCCCCCCCGGATCGACGGACGGCAACCCTGGTACGGTGTCTTTTGGCGGGCACGTCTATGAAACACCGGGCACTTACACAGCCATCGTCTCGGTGATGGACGATGACGGGGGCGTCGCCAGGGACGATTTCACGGTGATCGTCCGGAACACGCCGCCCGCTCCGGCACTTGAGCTAACGTCACTAGTCCTGACGAACACCGGGTTCATCGCGCAGTTCAATACCGAACTGGACGTCAGTGTTCTGAACCTTTACGACACAGAACCGGCCGGGTTGGGACCCGCCGACGCGCTGCTCGTCGGAGCGACCACCGGGCCGGTGTCGGGATCTATGGTGGTCGATACTTCGTCCAGAATGGTCACCTTCATTAAGACGGGCGCCCCCCTAGCGCCCGATGTCTACACCGTCACATTGCGCGGTGCGGAAGACGGTTTCAAAGATACGGCTGGAAATCTCCTGGATGGCGACGGAGACGGCACTCCCGGCGGCGACTTTGTCGATACGTTCGTCGGCACGCTGCCGGTGGGTGACGTAGCCACGATCAGCGTTCCGGATTTTGTCCGCGGGCCAGGTCAGGACGTCAACCTACCCGCCAACTCAACTGCAGGGATTCCGCTGACCATAGATGCGCCGGCCGGCGTTCGCAGCGTTGAAGTACAGCTGGACTATGACGCGCGGTTGCTCAGTGTCACGGGCGCGACGGTGGGTGAGACGATGCCGGCCGGCGCGACGGTGATATTAAATACAACCGTACCGGGCCAGGCCACGGTCACGTTCTCGAGCCCAGTAGACCTACCGGCCGGGGAACAGACATTCGTGCAGCTGCAAGCCGAGGTGCCGACAGCGGACGCTGGCGAAATCTACCTTAGCAAGCACGTGCTGGACATCCACGACATCGTCGTCATGGACGCCGCTGCCAATTCGCTGCCAACTGTCGACAACGACGGAGTTCACGTCTCGATCTATCCGGCAGATGTATCTGGAAATGCGCGGATCAATGCTGCCGACGCATCGCGGGTCGCGCGAGTAGCTGTGCTGCGCGACTCGGGTTTCGACGCTGTCCAGCTGGCCGATCCACTCATGATTGGGGATGTGAGCGGCAACGGCCGCATCAACGCCGCCGACGCATCGCGAATTGCTCGCTTCGGCGTGCTGCTGCCCGTCCCAGAGATTCCTCCGATACCGGTCGGTGTGATCACAACGCCGATCACGGGCGGCCCCGATCCAAAACTTAGCATCTCGCAAGACCTGGTAGCGGCGGCGGGGCAGACGATCGACGTTCCTGTGCGTTTGGAAAGCGTGGTTGATCTGCAGGCGCCGCATCGGCTTGTCGGTGTCGATCTAGTGGTGTTGTTCGACCCGCGCGTCATGACCGCGACGGCGGTCACACCCAGTGACTTCATCACCCGCGACCATAGCTGGGGTCTGTTTACGAGTATTGACAACGAGCAAGGTCAGATTGTTGTTTTGGCGTTCAGCGCCAAGCCGGTAGCGGGGACCTTCTCGAGTGTGTTGGCAGATATCAACTTCCGTATCCACGCCGATGCTCCTCTCGGACCGACGGCGTTGAATTTGGCGGCGGCAGCGGGTGGTGCCTATACGGATTTGGTTGACGAGAGCGACAACTTCCTCGTACTCGAAGGTCCGGTGACGAACGATCCCAACGATCCGGTAGATGGCTTGTTGACCGTGGTGGCCGGCGTCCAGTTAGGCACGATCGGAACTGGATTCGCGGGCGTGGGCCAGCGTGTCGCAATTGACCATGCCTTCCAGGCGGACGCGTTGTTGGCCGATTCACCGGCCGGCACGGCTCATGTTAGACCGGACTTCTATGTTGTGGACGGCGACGAGTCGCGTGTGGCTTTGGCGCCTGACGCGCAGCGCAACGCGTACGATGCTGATGCCATCTTCACCGAAAACCTGCTGGAAGAAGAGTCGGCCGACCTGGAAGAAGATCTGGCTACGAGCCTGGCGCTCGATCTGCTGCGTCGGTGAACAGCATGTTCTCTGGGAGGGCGACGCTGCTGCGGAGCCTTGGTAGTTCTGCAGCAGGAAAAGGTGCAGCACACTCGAGATAGAGAGAAATCGAGCAGTCAGTCAATCTTTCTGTCCTAAATCGGAATTGCGAGAGCTTCTGAATGACAGAAAAATTGGGACAGAAAGATGGCGTCGCTTCGAGCTCTCTGGCACACCTGGAATGTAACGCCCTCCGCGCTGGGTGTTGACCGGCAAGCGCGCGAGCTGATCGGCAATTCCGAGCAGTCGCGATGGACAGGGGGAGAGTCACCTCGGCTAGCACAATTGCCTCCATTTCCGGTACGCTGGGAATGATGCTGCTCATCTGATGCCAAGGAGGTGGTATATGTTACGGAATGTTAGCGTTGTCGCGATCGTCGTCATTTCTCTGGGCAGCGGTTGCTGGGCGCAGACGACCTCGGCGCCTGCGGCCGATGCTCTGGTGGCAAAGCTCAGCGCCCAGCACTCCGGATGGCTCCGGGCACCCGGGAACAGCCTGCAGTCGCTGGCCTACAACTATCACCTGGGAAATGACGATCGGCGCGTTGAGCTCGTCAAAGGTGTCTCGGGCGGTGGCCGCGCCTTGTGGCATGGAACAACGTTGACAACCGGGCTGCACTGGTTGCTCGCCGGGCCTGACCGGTTTGACGTTGAGGTGCAAGAGATCGACGAGACTGGTGATGATTCTCCTTCACATTGGCGCCTCGTCGCTACGCTGAAGGATGCAGGTGAGAATCTCTCAATTGTTGCTGGCAACGGTATCTCGGGATCGTGGCGCGGCTACTTCTCGCACGGTGCTAAGAGCGTGACGATCGATCTCGATAGTCGCACCGGCTTACCTATCAGCGAGGTCGCCGGGCGAACACGCTTCGAGTATCACCAGTGGGAAGAAACCGGTTCCGGCAGGTGGGTGCCATTGAGAATCGACATTGTTTCTGGACGGCAGCACTACCGTATGCACTTTGGTTGGCATCAACAGGCCGTTTGGCTGCTCACCCACGCTGAGTCAATCACGACGGACAAAACAGAGCGCATCGCCTGGGTCTCGGATGTGAAAGTGAACGATCAGCATGTCATTGCAGATGCTACGACGGCTCAGGCCGAACAAAAACGCAATCGTGATTTGCTGCAGACGATGATCGATCACAATCTCCGTTGGTTGCAGCCGGAGCCGATGTTCGAGACGCTCGAGTACCGTTTTCATATGCCCTGGCCAAATGTGACCGAAACTTGCATCGTCCAGCGCGAAGGACCCGCTGTATTCGAGTTATCCCAGGACGGCTACGGAAAAAAGGCCTCGGCGCTCGGCGATTGGAAAGCTGTTCTCGCCAACGGAACCTACGCTTCGGCGAATCGAGCTGATCGCTGGGCAGCGCCACAGCAGCTGAAGCGAAGGCGCAACCGTCCGCTCTATTCAGAGCAGTTAAGAAGGTACGCTCTTACCGGCTGTCAGTTCGATCTGCCGCTGTTCGAATTGCCACGGGTATTGAGCCAGACGCGGCTCGATGTAGCCGACGGTCAGTGGGAGGGGACGCCGTGTCACGTCGTCACGATGAACGTGCCTGGGTCGTACCTCGGCTGCGGCACAATGCTCGGGTTTACATCTTGGTCTTACGTGCATCACCTTTATCCAGCATACGAAGTGCTTTACATCGACAAGCGGCGGAATGTCCCGATTCACGAGACCTTTGTCTCCAGACGCGACGATCGGCGGTTCGAGATTGACTTCAAACGATACGTCGAGATCGAGGCAGGCCAATGGGTGCCGCTCCGTATTGACCTTGTCTCCGACGGATACTTCAGCTGTCGATACGACTTTCAGCTCATCGAGAAACAACAGTGGCTGCTGAAGAAGGCCAAGTCGTGGTTCGATCCCCGCGAACGGATCCGCGGTGTTATCCGCGACGTGAAGGTCGATCAGCCCACGCCACTTACCAAGACGGTGGTGAAAACAGTAAGGGACTACGAGGAGCTGTTCAGGAGTGATCCAGCCGGCGGTTCGACCTTAGAGATTCCCACGCTCAAGTTCGAGTTGGGAAAGAAGACATCGTTGGGGTTGGTGGAGCTCGTATTCACGCTGGATCCGGCCGGAGAGCTGATTCTCGTTTGCACGGCAGACGAAGCGGCAATCCCCCTCGATCAACGGATGTCTGTCATCCTGTTGGACGACCAGAACCGCTTAGTCCAGGCAGCCAACACACAATTCTCGCTAGAGAGCGGGCGGATGACGGCCTCGTTGCACTTCGGGTCTTCGGCAGCGCTGGCAAACGTGAGGCGCTACGCCGTCGCCGGATTCGCTCTGGCGGACGGCTCACGGAGTGAGCCTGCTACTTTGCTCCGCGTGCGACGGCCGGCTTCAACAGAAAAATCGGAACGGCCTCGGCCTCTCGTCGCGGATGATTCCGGAAAGACGCGTGTGATCGACGTGACGTTGAATCGAAACGAAGCGGGAAACACGGCAGCTGTTGTGCGTTTTGCGAGCGACGATCGGATGAACGGATTCGAGCTGGATGTGTCAGTCGCGGCATTTGACACCCAGGGACAACTGTTGGCAACCGCCGCGAAGTCCGGTCAGTTGATCGTGAGAGCCCGCATCGCCGAAGAAACCTGGGAGTTGCCGCTCCCGGAAGATGTTGATCTTGACGCAGTTGCGCACGTTCTGGTTGGTATCAGCCGCGGTCGCACTTTTACAGCCCCCATGGGATCAACCTGGGGGACGTATTTGACGCAATATCCAATCTACTCAATCGAAGAATTGCTGGCCGCCGACCATCCCGGTTGCTGGCGGACCGGACTTCAGGAGCTGGATCGGCGCCTGCGAGAGGAGACGCTTCGGCGCGGCTTGCTGGATGGCCCCCGTGATTGGAAGGACCAGGTTGCCGAGAATAAGACCCACACCGACAAGTTGCAGCCATATGTCGATCGTCTACTGCAAATTGTTGCCGCTGCGGAACAGCCCACCGTGCTATCCGCAGCTGCGCGTCTACTAGGCTTCGCAGGTGATCCACGGGCTGTCGAGGTTTTGTCAGCGTTGCTGCATCACCAGAACGAATCCGTCCGCAACGACGTAGCCATCTCACTGGGTCTGTTGGGCAACGACGCCGGCATTTCGCAGATCGAAGCCGCGATTCTAGCGTCCGAGCCGCTGGGCGGCAGCAACAGGAAGGCTTGGAGAAACCAGACCGACGCAATGATTGCAGCAGTCAGCATTCGCAACGAGGCGTCCATCGAACTGGTGCGCAAATGTATGTTGCAGGCGATCGACCACATAGCCGTCGTCATACATGACGAAGGAGGCAAATCCGTCCCGGGAGGACACATTCCGGAAACACTCGCGCGGCTGACCGGTTGCCTGACAGATCCGCGCTACGCCCCATTGTTAATTGAAGTGATCGAGCGGATCGAGGGAGACGAGAGACTGAACGAGGTCTATTCCACGGACGAGTATGCCACGTCCCTGTTCGAGTACCCGGACGAGTCGAGAGAGTTTGTCGAACAACGCATCCGCCTGGGAGATGGAGAATACCTCGCGAACCCAAGACCCGAGTATGTCCCGGCCGTCCGACAAATGCTCGAGCGCGACGATCTTGCCATCTGGTCTATCCACGCTGCTGTACGCTACTTGTGGGACACAGGAACTCCGGAGGCGCAGGAAACTTTATCGCAGCTTTATGAGCGACCGCTCCCGAGTGTTCCGGAACGTGATCTTGTGAGACTTTATCTGCTCGAAGCGCTGGCTCACTACGGAGACCACCGCGGTTTCCCGGAGTCATTCGCGACGCTGGTAGCGCTTGCCGAGCCCGGCGACGCTCCTAGCAACTCCCGTGAGCGTCGGAAGTGGCGACGAGCCCTAGAGAAGAAGCGTGAGTACGCGCTCGACGTGTTTGGACGAGCTCAGACGGCCGCCGTTGTTGAGTTCATAGCTAATCAGGCAGATTCGACAGAGGGGCCCGTGCGTCTGGCAGCGTTACAAGTCTTGGGCGAGTTACGCCGACTCCCCGACTCGCTCACTCCGATCGTGCGAGCCTGGTCGACTGATGAGGGTAACGACGCAGTTGCAATCAACGCCAGGAAACTCCTCAGTCGTCTGCGATAGTCGGCGGCTAGGGTGTGTTCGGTAGCGCACAAAGTGACCCAGCGTGATGCCGGGATATCAGCCGCTGGGCGTTAGCCCACGGTTCCTACAAAACCGGATGCTAACGCATTCCGGCTGATTCGTTTGTCCGAAAACAAACCCGGTCATGATTAGCCCGGATTATTCATTAAGATCGTGGCGAGAGGTTGTAAGTACGTTCGTGGCAAGGAAGGCGAGCAATTCTTCCGCAGGCGTATTGAAGCAATACGTCGAGGGAGAATTGTGAAGCATGACGAAGCCACGGATGGACTTACGACCTCGCAGCAGATCGCTCATGAATAATTCGGGTTAGGGCCGCTGGTTCCGGTCTGCGGTCGTGCAGGAGACAATTCGTGGCATCTGTGCATGAAGTTCTAACCGCAGGAATCCAGCACCATCAGGCTGGTGACCTGAGAGCAGCGGAACAGATGTACCGGCGTGTCTTGCAACAGGACAGCCAAAACGCCGACGCGCTGCATTTGCTCGGCGTCATCGCTCTACAAGTTTCCAAACACCAGCTGGCGCTTGACCTCATCCAGCAAGCGACTGCGATCAATGCGCACGAAGCCACCTACTGGTGCAACCTTGGAGCGGCTTTTCAGGGACTCCACCGCTTAGACGACGCGATTGCCGCTTTCCGGCGCGCCTTGAAACTGAGGCCAGACTTCCCCGAAGCACATAGCAATCTCGCTGACGCTCTACGGGAAAGCGGAAGCTTGGAAGAAGCGCTCTTGGCCTGCCAGCGAGCGATCGAGTTGAACCCGAATTCCGCCGAATCACATTGTGTGCGGGGCACCGTGTTGAGAGAGCAGGGAGAGTTGGAGGAGGCGCTGGCTTGTTTTCGGCATGCCCTGCAGCTGTCACCAAAGCTCTCCCGCGCGCACATCGGGCTGGGCACCACACTCCGGCACCAGGGGAAGCTGGGTGAAGCGCTCGCTGCTTGTCAGCGAGCCTTCGAACTGACCCCTGACTTCTCGGCCCATGGCAACCTGGGCAACGTCTTGAGAGATCAAGGCCGGCTTGAGGAAGCGCTCGCTCATCACCAGAGCGCTGTACGGCTGAAGCCCAACTATCCGAAAGGGCATACCAACCTGGGCATGACCGTGCAGATGTTAGGCGATCCGAGCGCAGCGGCGGCCTGTTATCAGCGAGCTCTCGAGCTAGATCCAAATTGCGTTGAAGCCCACATCAAACTGGGGACGGCCCGTAAAGAGCAGGGCCAACAGGCAGAAGCGCTGGCCTCGTTTCGGCGCGGGTTGGACTTGGATCCGAACTCTGTCGAGGCACTCTCGCAGCATGTTCATTTGCAAATGCACAGTTGCAGCTGGGACGACTTGGAAGACAACATCTCTCGCCTGAGAAGAGCCGTTGTCGAGGAGCAGCAGTGGGTATCTCCCTTTGTGTTTCTGACGTTGCCAACTTCGCCCACCGAACAGCGCCGGTGTGCGCAATTGCATGTCGAGCGAGTGCTGCACCCCAACCCTCGCTTCGATTTCACCCAACGCCCGGGAGATCGTCTAAGACTCGGCTATTTGTCGGCTGACTTCCGCAAACACCCTGTGGCGAGCGCCTTGGTGGAGATCTTCGAGCAACACGACCGAGCTCGTTTCGAGGTTACAGCCTATTCGTTTGGTCCGGACGACGAGAGCCCGCTGCGCGAGCGGCTAGTCAAGGCTTTCGATCGGTTCGTCGACATCCGATCGTTCTCCTACGACCAAGCCGCTCGGCGAATCCACGAAGACGGAGTCGATATCTTGATCGACTTGATGGGCTACACCGGCAGCGCGCGGACGCAGATCCTGGCTATGCGACCGGCTCCGGTTCAAGTCAACTTCCTAGGATATTCGGGGACACTCGGAGGGGATTTTGTTGATTACATCGTCGTCGATGACTTCGTAGTCCCGGCAGAACATCGCGACGCCTTCACCGAACAGCTGATCTATATGCCGGGATCCTACATGGCCAACGACAGCCAACGCCCAGTAAGCGCACAGCGCCCATCACGGTCTGAGGCCGGTCTGCCCGAAACGGGGTTCGTGTTTTGCGCCTTCAACCAGGGCTACAAGATCACTCCACAGGTGTTCGATGTTTGGATGCGCCTGCTGGCTCGAGTTCCGCATAGCGTTCTCTGGCTGCTGGAGTACAATTCGCTGGTCGTCGCCAACCTAAAACGGGAAGCTGAAGAGCGCGGCGTCGATTCGCAGCGGCTGGTCTTTGCCCAAAAGCTTCCGCAACCCGAACATTTGGCGCGTACCAAGAACGCGGATTTGTTCTTGGACACCTGGCCGGTGAACGCCCAAACTACCGCTACGGACGCGCTGTGGGTTGGCTGCCCGTTGCTGACATGCCCTCAAGCGCCGTTTATATCCCGTGTAGCGGGTAGTCTGTTGCGAACGGTCGGGCTGCCGGAATTGATTGCCGAATCACCTGAAGAATACGAGCGTCTGGCGGTCGAGCTGGCTAGCGACGGAGAACGTCTGGATTCCCTACGAGCCAGGTTGAACGAGGCGAGGACAACGTCGATGCTGTTTGATGGAACTCGCTTCGCGCGCGACTTGGAACAAGCCTACGAGCACATGTGGCAGGTCTACTCGTCGGGTAGACCACCCGAGCCGTTTGCTGTCCCGAAGTAGCGGTGTTCCGGTCCCTCACCCTGACCCTCTCGAGTTTGTGCAGCATCGGCTTCACCCTCCCGCTCGGAGGCTGTGCAGCTTTTACCCTTCATGCAATCCACCAAACTCTGCGAGTTCGGCTATGCTCCAAAATCAGCCGCTGGGCGTTAGCCCACGGTTCCCCCCCTCTCCGGCCCTTCGGGCCGACTCTCCCCGAAGGGGAGAGTGAAGAAACACAAATCACCCACTAACCTAAAAGCTGCACAGCCTCCTTGCGGGAGGGTCGGACGCATAGTCGTAGGCCGGGACAAGCGGCAGGAAAGACGGCGGCTTCTGACAAGAGGTAACGCCGCGCCGTTCCGGCGGCACCAGGCTCGATGCACTCCGTGTTGGTTGCCTAACCGGCGCGTGCCGGAACTGCGCGGCGGGAAAATCGTAGGCTGATAGAAGCTCCTTTTGCGCCGCTTGTTCCGGCCTACCCGTGCTTCATGAAATCCGCCAAACTCTGGCGAGTTCGGCTACGCTCCAGATCAGCCGCTGGGCGTTAGCCCACGGTTCCTCAGCGAAACCGACTCGATAGCGTCCGGGGACGGCTCCCCCCTCTCCGGCCCTTCGGGCCGACTCTCCCCGAAGGGGAGAGTGACGAAAGACGAAATCACCCACTAACCTAAAAGCTGCACGACCTCTCTCCCGGAGAGCGAACAGACCGAAGCTGCTACGCGGACTGTTTCTCTTGGTTTGAGACGAAGTCTAGTCCGTCAATCGGCCCTTGCTCCGACCTCAGACTTTGGGATCGAATATCGGTTGCCCAGCAGATTGTCCACGAACAGGTTACCAGTGCCACCAATAACCCGCAGAGAGAACGAGTTGTCGGTAGCAATCTGAGATTGAATCAGGCAATCCGACACCCTGCTGTGGGTGACATTCTCGAGCAACAGACCCGTGGTCGAACTATCCGAAATCGTAGAATTCACGATGTTGAAACGGCTGCAGTCCTGGACGAGTACCGACGCGGGCTCGGCAATCGAGCCCTGAATGTGGTTGCCACTAAAAGTACAGCCATCTGAGTTAGAAAACACCAGCCCGTTTCTAGATTGAGCGCCATCGCCGTAGTGATACCGCGGATTACGATCGAACACGTTGTTGGCAACGACGAGCCCGTCGACATCATGAACTCTTAGATTGTGCTGGTACCCCTTCCACATCGTGTTTCCTGTGACCGCGACGCCCCGTGTGTGTGCCAGATCGACGTTAATCTGTACGTCGGACAACACATTATCTGCAATCGTGATGTTGCCGTGTCGAGTCTCTGATGTAAAGGGCCGCGGGTTACTTTCTCCATTGATGCGGATGTTCGCAGAGCCTGGCGCTTCGTGTGAGTGCTGGATGGTGCAACCCACAATTGCCACTTCGCCAATCGAGCCTCCGGTCGAATCGAGCAATACGTTCGCAGTCGGCGCGGAGTCCGGCCCTCCCATGTTGCCTTCGATGTCACAGCTGCCAATGTGGATGTTACGCACGTCGCCTCCACGAACTACAACACCACCTGCCGCGTTGTAGCTAATGTGACTTCCGACAATGTTCGACTGATGAAGGTTGACGCGATCGTAGAACACGCCGGCACCACTATTCTCGTAGAGATGGCAGGCGGAGATCAGCACATTACGATTTCGCTCAACGAGATGGATACCATGCAGTGCTTTGCGGATCACAGTGCGGGTAACCGTCAACTGCATCGTGCCTGTGGCCTCGATACCACTGGCCTTCGCATGCGCACCGACGATCTCTATGCCGTCGACCATCGGCGTCCGTTGATTCCGCCAGACGTTCTCCCGAAACGTGCTGGGTCCTGCAGTTCCTTCGTGTGTGCCGATAAAGCGAAACGCGGGTCCCGGCCCCGCCATCACGATGCGGGCCGGGCCGTCGCCGACGATCGCTGTGCGTCCTACTCGATCGAGTTCGATCGTGATCGTCTTGCTGAGGCGATAGTCACCCCTCGTAAATCGTATCGTCCCGCTGCCCGCATCAACCGCCTTTTGAATCGCCATCGTATCGTCAGTTCGGCCGTCCCCGACGGCACCGTGCTGCTTGACCGTCTTGGGCAGAGGGGCATCGTCCGCCACGGCAAGGCAAGCGGTTGCGAACAGGCAGACGACTGCGAGTACAGCACGCGAGAATTCGTTGTTCGTTGTCATGTGAATATTGCCTCCGCGCGAATCCCGAACTGAGAGCGACCGATCAGCGTCGAGTATACGCACGCACGCCTGGCTGGTATAGGCACAGCCGTCGCGACGCTCGCCCTGCCGCACTGGGTAAGGCCGATGGTCTGAGATCCCATCTTCCGCGCGATTGAAGAGGCGGACGGTATCGAGTAGTTTGAGTGTCCTGCATCGGCAGTGGATCGCTTCGATACTCATCGCGAGTCACACACCACGCCTTATGAACCGTAGCTGCCTTGTTTGTCGGGAAAACGAGTTGGAGCTCTTGCTGGACCTGGCTGCTCAGCCGATCAGCAACCGATTTCCGGAGCGTACTGAAGACGACTTTGAGCGACACCGGCTGCAGTTCGGATGTTGTCGTTGCTGTGGTGTGGCACAGCTGATCGATCCGCCGCCGCCTGCGTTGATCAGGCCTCGCGTTGACTGGATACGCTACAACGAACCGGAGTCTCACTTGGACGACTTCGTGGACTGGCTGACCCAACTCCCCGACATTCACCAAGATTCACGATTCCTCGGCTTAACCTATAAGGAAGACTCGACACTCGATCGACTCAGGGATCGAGGCTACCGAAACTGTCATCGACTGGACCCCGCAGATGACTGGGGAGTCAGCGATCCCTCGTCGGGCTTGGAGACGTATCAGGAGAGGCTAACCCCCGCCTGGGTTGCTGACTCGGCGCGGTATCAACAAGCAGATGTTGTGATTGCCAGGCACGTACTCGAGCACGCACAAGACCCGCGCACGGCGGCTATGGCTCTCTCAGACCTGGTGCAGCCAGGGGGTTACCTCGCTGTCGAAGTCCCTGACAACTCTCGGATCTTCGCCAACCGTGAAGTCTGCTTCCTGTGGGAAGAGCATGTGCTGTACTTTACGCCGGCAACGCTCGATCGCGCGTTGCGGCGGTTCGGATTGGCGGTGATCTGGTCCCACAGCTACGAGTACACCATCGAGAACGCACTGGTCTGTGTAGCACGCGTCGAGGCGAAGAAGACGCCTGTTGTTCACGATCCGGCGGCGTCGACGGCCTTCAAAGAAGCGGCCTCGCTCGTCTCCGACTTCGCGACCGAACGACAACTGGTACAGCAAACGCTGGCACGTCTGGCAAGGGACAAGGGACCAATCGCGGTCTTCGGTGCCGGGCATTTGGCAGGAAAGTTCATCAATTTCTACGATGTCGCTGCCTCCGTCGAGTTTGTGGCGGACGACCACCCGCATAAGCAGCACACACTGATGCCCGGCAGCAGGCTGCCCATTCGTCCCGGATCACATCTGGTCGAATCGGGAGTAGGATTGGTGTTGCTGAGTGTGAATCCGGATAGTGAGGCGAAGATCATTCGCAAGTTTGGCACCGATGTCGACACGCGAATCGAGTTTGGCTCGATTTTTCGTTCCAGTGGTCGGACTTTTCTAAATATCTCTTGAGCGACGTTCAACGATGTCTATGCTGCCCCAGCCGTGGCGAAGGGAGAGCTACGCCGTCTACTACACCGATCGCCTACTCGGTGGACTCGACGAAAAAGCTATCTCGTTCTTGGCGGACAACTTGCCGAACACGCCTCGGCAGCGCCTTCGAATATGCACGCATATCAATGTCGACGCTCCCTTTCAGGAGATGATCATCGCGTTGGGCGCCGCCGGCTACGTTCGACCACACCGCCACCCTGACAAAGTCGAGAGCCTGCACGTCATTAAGGGCGCGGCTGTGCTTGTCTTTTTCGATCTGGACGGCCGCATTGTCGAGCACCTTCGGCTGGGCCCCTACGAATCCGGCGCCTGTTGGTACTACCGTATCGGTGAGCCGATCTACCACACCCTGTTGCCTCAATCCAACTGTTTTATTTTCCATGAAAGCACGACCGGGCCGTTCGAGAAAGGCGATACCGAGTTCGCTGATTGGGCGCCTGATGAGACCGACCACGACGTGGTGGCCGCCTACGTCAAAACCCTGCAAAGTCAACTCGATCTGTAATCACACAACCATCACCTAATTTCGATCGAAGTCACGCAACTCGCGAGAGGCATATGGATCGATTCTTGGTCATCGGAGCTTCCGGATTTGTTGGTGGGCACTTGTTCCGCTTCTTGAAGAAGCAGGCAAACTGCGAGGTCATCGGTACCCGTTCGCAATCGATCGACGACGAGCTGGCCCATTTTGATCTTGAGCGGGATTCGATTCACAACTGCGTTCCTTCGGCGTGGCTCAAAGCCGGTCCGGACAAGTGGGCGTTGCTGTGTTCGGCCGTCGTGCCCATGGACCGCTGCGTCACGGAACCTGCGAAGGCGCGTTCCGTCATGCTGGATGGGACGCAACGTTGCATCGATCAGCTAGCGGCTACCGGTTTTACGCCGGTCTTTCTGTCAACAAGCTACGTCTTCGATGGGCGCGTGGGAGGATATCGTGAAGACGATCCGACGGACCCGCAGAGCCGGTATGGAATGCTGAAACTGCAGATTGAGCACTACCTTCAGGCGACCTATCCGCAGGCGCTCGTGGTACGGTTGGACAAAATCGTGGGCACGGATCTCTCCGGGCGGCATCTGTTCGCCGACTGGTACCAACTCGCATCAAACGAACAGGCGATATGTTGTATTGCCGATCAAGAATTCGGGCCCACTCTTGTGGACGACATTGCTACTGGTCTCTACCAGGCCTGCCTGGCAAAGTTGCGGGGCTGCTACCACCTCGCGAACCCAGAACCGATTTCGCGAACTGAGTTAGCGAGGCGTTTCCTGGACGCGTGCCGAAAGCACGCGGAGATTCGATCTGTTCCGTTAACCGAGCTCAATCTGGCTGAGCCACGACCGATGTCCTCCTGGCTGAACTCTGACAAGATCCAAAGCACGCTCGGCGTCAGGTTCACGCCAATCGAAGACATCTTGCAGCGATTGCAGTCACCGGAGGGCTGAGGAGTCGGCAACTCCCTGCTGCGCTGCGCCTGACTGGCGGTGAAGTTCGCAGGACCAAAGCACGATGAACTCATCTGGTCCTGCGTGTCGTTTACGCCCCTACTGTCGCTGAGATGTGACCCAAGCACCTCCCAGCAGCCTGTTGATTTTCTCAACGGGCTGCCGCATCACAGGGATGTGATGCCAAATCAGCGACGTAAGTCGTTGATTTGCGAGCCGCGAAGAACTCTGTTCTGAGCTTGGTGAGGTTGAAAAACGCCACGACGGCGTTTTTCAACAGGCAGCTAGGGGCTGCTACGGGATCTTACTTCGATTCAAAGGTACGTCGGTGACCGTTCGAGGGAATTGTGACAGTGTACGACTGGCCGGTCGGATCGACCGACAACTTGATGTAGTTGCCGGTCACCCGTTGTAGATTCGCGATGTACTCGTCTGTGACATTGTTGATGTTGCCATCCGGCCGCTCGTTCTTGTGCAGCTGATACATCGCCTGAATCGACCTGGTTGCCTTCAGGTTGGCAAACACCTCGGGCTCCGTTCCCTTTCGTGGTCCGTTGTTCATGACCGAAACGGTCGGCTTGAGTGACCGGATGACAGCCACGTTGTTACTGCGATCCAAACCGTGATGAGTGACTTGGTAGACGTCGACTTCACCGACCAAGTTGACCGGGCAGACAAGGTTGGCTTCCAGATTCCACGTTAGATCGCCGGCGTCAAAGAACTGGAAAGGACCCATCTCGAGCACAAACACCGTACTATTGGCGTTTTCTGAGGGATCCGGGTCTTTTGTCTCGAGCTCAGCACAAACAGCTGGGTTCGTCTCAGCGCCCTCGGGGGGCTCGATGAACTGTTGTCGTGTTGCAACGCATCTCAACTCGACCGCCGCCGCACCATCTAGTTGCTTGAGCGGCAGCGTAGTACCAGGGTTGATCACAATCGTACGCTCGCGTCTCAATGCGAAGTACTCCTCGCCGGGATCTCGACGCATCTCCTCGAAGCGACCGTTGTCGCACAGGTTCACCACCTGTATTAAACGGGATAGCGGCACAGCGCCCTCGTAATGGTCCGCGTCATAGTGCGTCGTGACCAGGAAGTCGAGCTGTTCCAAGCCTGCGACTCGGGTCAGGTGGTCGTGAATCCGACCGGCGAAGCGGGCATAGCCGGTGTCGAACAGAATCGACTCCCCAGCCGGCGTCACGACCAAAGTGGCGGCACCACCTTCTACGTCGATCCAATAGATATCAAGCCGCCGATCTTCTGCACCCGCAAATACCGACGAGCCGCCCATCAGCAGCACCGTAGCAAGCACGCCGAGCCCAACTGCCGACGTTCTTGGCGGCCGGCTGTTACCTTCACGTGGACGAAGCGATGCGTCTGTCCATGCCGCCACGCTCCGTTGCAAAACCTGGAAGATCATCTTGGGGGCAAGTTCCAGCAGCATTGGCTTCGTGACTCCTCGATTGTTAACGATTATAGACCGGGCTGTCGCCGCGAACCGCGCGCCAGAGTTGCTCGCATGCTTGTACGACTTCCGGTTCCAACGGTCCCTCCTCGATCGCCTTCAGGTTCTGTTGCAGATGTTCCATCTTCGACGCCCCCAGGATCAAACAATCCGCCGGGCTATGGTGCAAGATCCAGTTCAGCGCGACGCCAACCAGCGTCCTCCCTGCGTCCTGGCACGCCTGACGAAGCTGCTCGACGATGTCGAAGTTGGTCGAGTTCCAGTAGCGATCAAGATACTGCTGATTGCCATCGAACCGCGTCCCCGCTATGGGTGCCACCGAGTTGTGTTTGCCAGTCAGCAGCCCGCCAGCGAGTGGGTTGTAGACGACTGTCCCGAGCCCAAACTCGTGACACATCGGCAAGAACTCCTGCTCGATTCCACGAGCCAGGACGTTGTACATCGGCTGCATCACCGCGACCGGTTCATAGTCGTGCTTCTCCGCCAACCAGATGGCGCGGCAGATCTGCCAGCTGGCATAGTTCGATGCCCCGAGACTGCGAATCTTGCCGGCGCGGCGCAGCTGGTCCATGGCGCCGAGCGATTCCTCGAGGGGTACATCATAGTCTGGTTGGTGGAGATAGTAGATGTCCAAATGGTCGGTCTGCAGCCGTCGCAGACTGTCGTCAACAGCGCGGACGATTGCGGAACGTGAGAGACCACTCTCATCTGGCCCGTCCCCCATCTTGCCAAACACTTTACTCGCCAAGATGACTTTGTCGCGGCGACCTTTGAGAATGCGGCCCAAGATCTCCTCGGAGCGCCCGTCGTTGTACTTGTTCGCAGTATCGATGAAGTTGATACCGCCGCCCAAACAGGCATCGACCATCGACGCAGCGGTGACCTCGTCGGTTTGCGAGCCGAAGGTCATCGTGCCCAAGCAGAGACGCGAAACGTCAAAAGGTGTTTTTCCGAGACGGATTCGTTGCACGACTGAGCCAGATTCAGGGTTGGCGGAGAAAAGTGAAGCCAGTGAGAAAAAAGACCACTTGCCTTACCGGGGCTTGGCATTTTGTCATCCGCAATCGGCCGCCGCAAGGCGCAGTCTACTTCTTGCAACGGCGATTTCCAACATGCTCGCTCGCAACTGCCGTCCGCAAAGGCGAACGGTCAGCCGTCTCGCTGAGGCGCTTGGCGTCTCGCCCGACGAGCTGTTCCCGAAACGGCGCTAGCCTTCCGCTGACAAATTCGTTCGCATGGTGTGGTATAATCTCCGTGGAGGACGAAGCATGCCGTTGCGGGACCACTTTCGCTCGCCATTGGATGATGTCCATTCCTGGGACGAACTCCATGGGATGTGGCCCGCGATGATTGTTCGGGAATTGATAGAAGTCCTTCCCGAACCGTACTTTGCTGCCCCGGGTGTTCATCTGGGTACCTTATACGAGATCGATGTCGGCACCTATCATGACGCGCCGCCGGAATCAAGTGGCAGCCAGATAGGCAAGGCGGAAACGGCCGTTGCGACATACGCACCGCCAATGCCTACTCTGACGTTTGAACCACGATTGCCGCATCAGGATGTGTACGAAGTTCGGATCTACGACAGCCGGCGGAATCGGCGCCTCGTGGCCGCCATCGAAATCGTCAGTCCCTCGAACAAGGATCGTCCGGAGACCCGGGGCACGTTCGTCTCTAAAGTTGCAGCGCTTCTCAAGCACGACATCTGTGTGTCGATTGTTGACGTTGTCAGCACGAGCGATTTCAACTTGTACGCCGAGTTGATGAGTTTCCTGGAGAGCACTGACCCGGCCTTGCATGATGAGCCGCCGCCGATCTACGCGATAACTGCTCGCACGCGATACGAAAGCCATCGCCGCATGATCGACAGCTGGTACCACCCACTCGCCATCGGCCAACCCCTACCGACGCTCCCCGTCTGGCTTAACGAAACGAGGGCCATCTCGCTCGAACTCGAGTCGAGCTACGAAGAGACTTGCCGAACACTCAGAATTCGCTGAACGCTGGCGGTACTGAATTACAGAAAATCAAACCACAGCTATTCCAGCTTTGCTTGAACAGCCCGCGCGCGGTCGGTCAGCGCAGGAGTGAGTCTTGCTTCGATGACAAGTTCCATCGCGCGGCGCACACTCTCCGGATCGCGATCGACAATCTTCTCTGCGATACCTACCGCGGTCTGCGCGGCCACCCGCTTCAAGCTCGGTCTGTTCACCTGCTCGACCGCTACCTTCAGCGACTCTACATCTGGGAAGCGTGCTAAGGCTTGTAGCACGAGCCGTCGCTCGTCGTCACGCTCCGCCACTTCGAGAGCCTGGCGAGCCATCGTCACACGCTCATCCACCGGCAAACCAAACT
The DNA here is from genome assembly GCA_965223305.1 of Pirellulaceae bacterium. Lineage (GTDB taxonomy): Bacteria > Planctomycetota > Planctomycetia > Pirellulales > Pirellulaceae > CBDCWT01. Next base: position 332,471 of record CBDCWT010000088.1, read on the forward strand.
GGCGGATGATGCGGATATATCCCCGCAGCGAGCGAATCTTGTACTTGTTGCTATCAAGCGACCTGGTCAACCGAAGTAGCTCGGGGGCTACATCGACCGTCAACCACTCCCCCAGCACTCGCGTAGCCGCGTCCTGGATCTTATCCTCCGCCACCGTTGCCTTGGAGGCAACGTGACGCAACGCGCTCTCGCCACCAACTTCTCGTAGAAGCTCAAATAGAAACAACTGCGATTCCGCGGGCGCGCGGTCAAAAAACGGAATCAGTTTTTCGACCGTACCTTCGCGATCAGTCATTCGCATACAAGCAGCAGTGAGAGAAGCTTTTGCTACGGCAGCGTCATCGGATGACGCAGCCGAACGCACCGCATTGACAAGCACGTTCAAGTGCGAGCTCTCGGCCGTTTTCCCCAAAGCCTCGATGGCTGTCCAGCGAAGCAAGTCCTGATCAGATCGGACAGCCTCGAGCAGCACCGGCACGCCGGCTTCAATACGCCGGTTACCAATCAACTTCAGCAAGATCGGCAGTTGCTCAGCGCTCGAGTCTTCAACAGCCCCGATGATCGATTCGTCCACATTCGGGCCCGGTAAATGAGCGAGAGCACTTTGCGCGGCGGTTGCCACCGCTGAACTGGCCGACCCGGAGAGCTTCAGCAGCGGCCGGACCACCGTGCCGTCACCTATTTGCGCTAAACCTCGAATCGCAGCTAACTGTGCAGACAAGTCTCCTGTATCGAGTGTGGCAACGAGCACTGATAGTGCGTCGTGGTCGCCAGTGTCTGCCAGAGCTGCGACAATCAACGCTTTCTTGGGCGGTGCTGCCTGCCCCAATTCGGCGATCAAGGCGGAGGAGGACACCGAGGCGGGGAGTTCGCGCGAAGCCTGCAACGCAACTTCAAACAGGTCGTCGTCGCTCGACCTAAGTAACTCCCGCAGCAACGACCCGCCTGCTTTACCACGGTGGCGAACAGCAGAATGCGTCGCTGCGACGATGATATGTTTGGGCAGTTCCGCCCCGCGAATATGGTCGAAAATCTCAACTGCACGATCAGCCCGACCGTCAGCAACCCGCTGCTGTGCGCTCGCAAGAACAGCGTCGGCGATCGCGAGCCGTGCCGCATGATGACTCTCGCCCAACTTCTTGAGGAGGATTCTGACAGCGCGCTGATCGCCGATCTGACCCAACGCGCGGGCGGCCGCTGAGGCAACCTGCACGTCCGTACCGTTTAGCAACTCGTCCAACGCCGGTACAGCCTCAGCGTCCCTTCGCGCGCCAATTGACTGAATCACGCCCAGCTGCTGGTCGCCACCTAGTTTCGGCAGGGCATTACGCAAGGCGCGGTCGACCGATTTATCCGGAATCGCCTCAAGCCCAAACCGAGCGTAGTGCGATAGCTTGTCGTCCGACAACAACTCGGCCAGAATCGGTACAGACTCAGCTGTACCGACAACCGCCAGCTGTTTGCACGCGACGGCCTTGTCGTGGACCATCGCGTCCGACCGTAGAATGGCGTGCAACTCTGCCACATCCGGCGCGGCCTGCACGAGTGTGCTTGCCAGCAGCACCAGTAGAGAAGCGACCGGCATCTGAGTGCCACAGAAAGTCAAGGTGAACTTCATCCCTACAACCCTCGCTCAGGACTTGCTACGTTTGTCGATCGTAACCTACCTTCAGCTTCTTCTACTTAGCGGGATCGACCACGCTCTCAGACTTGCCAAGGTTCCCGCAGCGCTCGAGACCTCATCCGGTTGGCCGCTTCGTCGCCAACGAACTCCTCTTTCGCCGGGTCGAAGGTCAACGGGCGCCCCAACTGCCAGGCAATGTAGGCAGCGTGTGCGGCAATATGTGATTGCGCCACGACTCGGGCGTGCGAGGCGGGAACTCCGCGCGACTTGACGCAGCGGAGAAACTCACGAATGTGGTTGGTGGGTGTCGTTCCCAATTCTGTAAACACACGATGCTCGGCTCTCAGTGCGCCCGGTCCCAATTGCATCTTGCCGCTGTCACCAGTTTCAACCCAACCTTCGTCGCCCTCGAAGCGAACGCTGCACGTGCCCATCCCCAGCCAGCCGGTGTCTCGCATGACGAGCCGTACGCCATCGCCGTATTCGGCAATCACGTGAGCGCCCCGCGGTTCATAGTGCACCGGCGCGGTGTGGTCTGCGTTGGCTGCCCACTGGCAGAGATCGATAGTATGAGAACCCCACTCCAAGATGCCTCCACCGTGAAAATCAAAATGACCTCGCCAGCGGCCGGCAACGTATTGCGAGTTGTAGGGACGCCAGGGCGTCGGACCAAGCCAGCGGTCCCAATCGACGATGTCTCTCGGCGGCTCTTGTTCGGCGGGAAGCCAGTCGTGGGTGGTACCGGGGTGCAGCGTATTGGCGTGCACAGTCTTGAGCTGGCCGAGCTTGCCGCTCCGAGCCAGGTCGACGGCTAACGTGAAGTTCCCGATATTACGACGCTGTGTGCCGGCCTGGTATACACGCCCGTATCGTTCCATGGTGTCGGCTAGCGCCCGGCTCTCGGCGATCGTCATCGAGCAGGGCTTTTCACAGTAGATGTCCTTGCCGGCCTTGGCCGTCAGAATCGAAGCCATCGTGTGCCACCGGTCTCCCGTGGCAATTAGCACGGCGTCGATGTCAGACCGTGTTAAGAACTCGAACATGTCCCGGTAGGTCGAACAGTCGCTGTTGCTATACTTGTCGTCGACCATCCGCTTGACGGCGTCACGCCGCTCGGACCTCACATCGCAGACGGCAACGAACTGAACTTCCGGCTGCTCGAGAAAGATCCCGAGATCGTAGCCTCCTCGTCTTCCGATGCCGAGTCCTCCCATGACGATTCGTTCGCTGGGCGCGACGGCACCGTCCTTGCCTAAAGCAGAGCTCGGAACAATCTGCGGTGTGGCGAATAGTGTACTCGCGCTCACCACATCTTTTAAGAACCGCCGGCGCGATGTGCTGGTCACCGTATCATCCTCCCGATTCTAAGAACTCACGACCTTTGTTCGACATTGTAACCGTTGAAATCCTCCACGGTCATCCCTCACCGCCGCCCATGGGCCTCGCTTGTTCGGCTGCCCGCCAAAACCTCGTTCCACGCCTGGCTCAACTTATTCGCCGCCGCGCGCACATCGAAAGCACTCAGCACGTGGGCTCGAGCAGCAGCAGCAAACTCCGCCCGTCTTGCCGAATCAAGCGCGATGTCGACCGTGGCCCTGGCGAGCGAGCACGGATCGCTGGGAGGAAAGAGCTGGGCCGAGACGCCGTCGGTCAGGATTTCAGTAGTGCCGCCCACAGCCGTCGCCACGATTGGCAACTCGGAGGCGGCAGCTTCCAATAGCACTCGTCCCAGGGGCTCCTGCTTCGCGGGATGAACCAACAAGTCCGCTTCGTTGAGAAGCTGGGGAACATCCTCACGATAGCCAATCAAGTGAAGCCGGTTCCCCAAGCCCGCCCGCTCGAAGTCAGCCGAGAGCTCCCGTTCAAACGAAATACTCTCGGCCTTGGTCGAGTTTCGTTCGCCGACGATCACAAACTGAGCGTTCGGCACACCGGCTACAATCTCCGGCGCCGCTGCTGCCAGCACATCTTGGCCCTTTCGCAAGCCAATCTGGCCTACGGTCAACAGCACAAAGCTGGACTCCGGCAGACGCAATTCCTGCCGCAACGCACCAGTAACAGGTCGAGGTCCAAAACGGTCTGCATCGATACCGTTGTAGATGACGTCGATCCGGGCGGTGTCGACTCCTTGGGCGACATGAAAGTCCCGAGTCGCGCGGGAAACAGCGATCAGCCGCCGGTTGTGGTTCAACTCTCCTACTGCATTCGAACTGAGCTTCACAATATCCCGCAAATGGGCGGTGCAGGGAACTGGAAGCCGGTCGGCGGCTGCGCCGGTCAACCGTCCCATCGCCAGACTGTTGGCATGGACGAGGTCCGGGGCCAGACGTTCGATTTTCGCCGCGAGTTCGGCGCAGCGGGCTTCGCGCGACCCGCTTGCCAATTCACCCCGCAGGTCAAACGAGACACGATCGATGCCCAGCGCGTCCAGGGCGTCCGCAAGCCTGCCCGTCTCCGGCGCAAGTGCTACGAAGTCGTACCCTGCGGAAGCGTGGCGGAGCCCCTGCAATATCGACCGCTCGCCTCCGTTCAGCGTCGGATACTCGAATAGCAGGGCAATTCGCATGGTGCGCCTAGATGATCGAGCGTGCTTCTGCAACATCAGCCGCTGGGCGTGACGGTTGCGGCACACGGAGTGTGCCTACTACCTTTCTTGAGACAAAGCCTAGAGCAAACTGGCGACGTCCTCGCGCGCTATCGCCAACATTCGATCGAACATCAGGTTGGCGTCAACCTTGTGATAGTTCTCGATCCGGCCAACAACACCATTCAACTCACGCTTGCCGACAAACTCGGCGAATTTTACGACATCGGAAGTCAGGTCAACCGCTGTCCAAAAATCCATCTGACCAGCGGAGATCTCGCCGATGCGGACTGGCCACCAATCACGATCGACTAGCTCAACGTTGATGTACTCGACCAAGGCTGTTTCGACACCTCCAGCATGCTGGTCCTGGCGCTCTGCTGCGAACTCCACGAGCGGTTCGTGCAGCCACCGAAACCGCCATTTTTTCGCACGGCTCTGCTCGAGCCCCGCGATGATGGCGTTCCGATGAACAATCGACCCGTGTACATCGACGACATAGATGCCCTCTGGCGAGATTCTCTCGACAACCGCGTCGGTGAACCGGCACACGTACTCTGTCAGCAACTCAGCCGTCAGGTCGATGCTGAAACCGAAGGGCAGTCCCCACGTGAGCTGACCGTATTCAACCGGAGGCCCCAAGAACACGCCATCTATTTCGTTTTTCAGCTGCTGCAAAACGCCATAACTTTGGATCGTGTCGGTGGCGAGCGGCAAGTGGGGACCGTGTTCTTCGACTGCGGTGTCCACGCTAAAGGCCAACACCTTCGGTTTGGTCCCCAACTGGAATGGGCGGCGCGCTAGCTCGACAATCTCCAACTGCGGATCCGAGTCATCGGATGTGCCAAAGCGTGGAAAACAGCTCGTGATCTGATCTAGAATCCGCGCCTTAAGCGACTCGTCCAACGCCTCGTGGAACAGTGGCGGCAGGACCAGATTGCGTCGGTCGGCTAGTTCCCCGTAGGGCGTTCCCAGCGAACAGACCGGCAGGATGATCGTCGTCGTGCTGTCAAGTCGTTGCAGAGTGGGCAGCGTATAGCTTGTCAGCCAGGGCCCCTTGTTGACCGCCTCGGGAAAGTAACCGTCGATCATGCGTACTGGATGGCAGCAAGTAACAGGTAAACAGTGTCTATACTATTGGGGTTCGATGCCAGCCTGGGCTAAAGCCGTACGGATCGACGCCTTTTGGGCACTCGAGGTTGGCGGCATCGGCGGGCGCGGGACGCCGGCAGGCCGTCCCTGCAGCTCCATGCAGTAGCGGACGTTGGCTGGCAAGTTGTCGTCTTGAATCGCATTCCAGATCGGCAACAGCTTTCCGTGCAACTCGAGGCTCCTCGTCTGGTCGCCGTCGCGAGCCGCATTCCATAAGTCGACGCACAGGGTAGGCACGGCGGTCAAGATGGCCGCAATCGCTCCGACCGCTCCCAGCGAGAACGACGGGTAGAGCAGGGCGTCGACAGCGGTCATGATCCGCGCACGGTCACCGGCCATGATCAGCAGGTCGGCCAGCAACTTCAGATCCCCTGCGCTTTGCTTCACGCCGATCACACCATCGACTTCGTCGATGATGCGAGTTAGCAGCTGAGGCGAAAGGTACGTCCATGGCACAACGTTATAAACGACAACAGGCAGCTCAGTCGCACGACAGATATCGGCGAAGTAGGCCACCATCGCATCGTCATTGGGTCGAAACAGATAATGAACCGGCGTGACCTGCAGTGCCGCCACGCCCAGGTCTCGTACCGCTCGGCCACGCTCGACGACCGCCACCGTGCTATTTGCAATGATTCCCGTGATGATCGGAACGCGTCCGGCGACTTCGGCGGAAACGATCTCAGTGATCCGCTGCGTTTCCTCCGTTGTCAGGGTATGTCCCTCACCGGTACTGCCGCAGACAGCCAAACCGTGAACCTGGGCCGATTCGACCAGGTACCGGCATTCCTGGCGCAAAGCCTGATCGTCGATCGAGCCGTCCGGTCGAAACGGCGTGACCATAGGTGGAACAATACCGAAGATGTTGTCGTACACGAGCGTTACAAAATGCTAGGTCAGATTCGGAACGCACCATCCTACGTCACGCTCGCAATGCAACGCAAGTTTCGCTACGCTTGGGGGACGCTTAACGAGTCACAGGGGGCTGAGAAGCCCTGGTCCGATTGCCGGAGGCTTTCTTCAACACAGCAGAGGAACGAAACCATGCGAGTGCTCCTACTTAGCGGCATCTTCTTTCTACCGGCCACAGGAATGGCTGCCGAACTCGACGAGTCGCTCTTGTTCCACGCCTCTTTTGACCGCTCTCTCGACGCCGAGCTGTCCAAGGGAGACGCGCGTCTGTACACAGCCGACTCGCTTAAGAGAGAACATGTTCACGCGGGCATCGACGGCGAGAACGTCGTATGGCGGCGCGAGGGCGGCCATCAGGGCGGCGCACTCCAGTTCATGCGGAAGCATGACAAGTTCGTCTTCTACAAGGGTGACAAGAATGTTCCCGAAACCAAGCCGGGATTCGAAGGCACCCTCTCGTTTTGGATGCGGCTGACACCGAGCGAAGATTTGCCACCAGGTTACGTCGACCCGCTTCAGGTCACCGATAAGAAGTGGAATGATGCCTCGTTCTTCGTCGACTTTACCGAAGAGAATCCGCGACAGTTTCGGCTGGGCGTCTTTTCAGACTACAAGTTTTGGAATCCCGCCGACCGGAAGTGGGACCAGATCCCCGCCAGCGAGAGACCGATGGTCACCGTAACCGAGCTGCCTTTTTCTCGCGATCGCTGGACTCATGTCGCCTTTGTCTTCGAGAAGTTCAATCTGCCGGACAACGACGGTCAGGCGGAGTTTTACCTGGATGGCAAGTCGCAAGGATATGTTCGCGGCAGGCAGCGTTTCAGCTGGCAAGCAGAGCAAGTGTCGATCTGGCTCGGTATTAACTACGTCGGCTGGCTCGATGAGCTGAAGATATTCGACCGGCCGCTGTCCACAGACGAGCTACAACAACTTGCTAAATCACCGTGAGAAAGGGCCGCTAAAGAGACAGCCCGGCGTCAGGTCAATGGTTATCCAACATCTGTGCGACCATCGCCGCGTCGTCGACACGCTCGCTACGTGGCATTTCAACGAGTTCGGCTCACTCTCAGGAGCAGAATCACGAGAGGGCTATCGGTGCTTGCTAGAGTCCTATGGGACCGACACATTGATTCCCACCACGCTGGTCGCGTTCGAGTCATGCGAGCTGTTGGGATCAGCAAATCTGCTGATGAACGACCTGCCTACTCGAAGACACCTGAAACCCTGGTTGGCTCAGCTTTACGTATGTCCTGCCGCACGGGGAAAGGGAGTTGGTGCTGAACTCGTCCAACGAATCTCGTCAGACGCGGCCGGTCAGGGATTCGACACGCTCTATCTCTACACGTCTGGATCGCTCCCGCAGTATTACGGCGAACGTGGGTGGAATGTTGTCGAAACCCTGGACTATCTGGGTAAGGAACGCACTGTAATGAAACGTCGTACGGCTCCGTAGCTAAGCAGCACCCATTCGTCGACGGTCGATAACGTATTCTTCGTAGAGCAGGCCGCAACCGGATACTACGTCGGCAGTATGCTTACTAACCTATTCCGGTTCAACAGCCCGAACTCCTTTCCCGATCGATTTGACGAAAGCGATTACATCAGCCAAATCCTGCTGGCTCAGGTCCTTCTCTAAACCATCGGGCATCAGGGACTTGCCCGTCGACACAAGCTCCTCGATATTGCTGCGCAGGACGACGTCCTCCTTCCCTTCGGCACGTCGCAGCGTGAGACTGTTCTCAGATTCCGAAGCGATGATGCCGCTATAGACGTGCCCGTCGTAGGTCACCACGTTGTAAGCATTGAAATTGGGCTGGGCTTCGCGATTCGGATCGAGAATGGACACGAGCAAATCAGCGGGCGATTTGTTCTGCACGGAGGCCAGTTCTGGAGCCACCTGGTGCCCTACTTCCCCAACGCGATGGCACACGGCGCAGCGCCGTTGGAAGACGTCGAAACCGCGGGCCACGCTACCGTTCAGCTCAAGCACACTTCGGTGCTCGGCGACGACGCTAGACCGATCGGATCGGATTTCGCCGGCAAACAGCTCTCTACTTCTCCTACGGATACCGTCGTCAGGGTGATCCAACAGAAGCTGCTTCTTATCTCGCTCCAACTCGCTCCGCCCGATGTTGCCAACCTCGACGGCTGCCAGCAGGCTGGCGATCTGCTGTTTGCTGGTCAGCATCGTGTCGATAACGTGACGGCGCGTTTGCGGGCCGTACGTCTTCCAGCTATCAATCAACAGTCGGCTGGCAGCCGCCGAATCATGCTGAGCCAGAGCTGACACGGCAGCTTGCTGCAGAGGTGGAGGTACCTGCGGTAGCAGGAATTCAGCCAGCTCTTGCGTCGCCGACCGCTCAAAAGCCAGCAGTCCAATCGCCTGAACGCGATCGCTAAGGGCCAGGCTCTCGTTACGCGCCTCTTGGTTCGCTCGCTCGAAGAGCTGGCTCACTTGACGCCTCAGCTGATCGGTCGCCGCTCGGTCTTGGAGAAGTCCGGTGAGGGTCGCCCCGCGGCGACCCAGCCCCTCTCCCAAGGAAGCCAACACGGCCCGTTGAATCACCGCAGGGACCCGTTCCTTGGTCGCGGCGGACAAAGTGCGAAGAGCCGGTGCAGGATCGCGGTCGGCGCCGACAATCAGCGCCAGTTCGGACATCAAAATGGCTGCCTGCTGCTGCTTAGTGAAACGATCACTTTGCAACAGCTTGCTGCTGAGCAAGTCCGCCACACCATTAACGGACGACAACAGAGCGGTGCGAATCTCACTGCTCAACTCCGCATCGACGGCCAGCCGCGCCAAGCCGCCGACCCTCTGTTCACTCGCAGCCTCGCCCAGTGAGAAAGCCAATTGGAATCGGACCCGGTGGTCCTCGTCGCGAGTGAGCGCCAGCAAAGACGATATCAACTTCGGTTGCACGTGAGAAGTCTGAACCAGATACGGTTCGGCAAGCAGTATCGCGTGCTCGCGAACTCGTGGGTGAGGATCGTGTAAGGCGGCTTCGAGTGCGGTCTCGTCCAGCCTGTCTAATCCAGCTAGCGCGTAGATCGCGTGGACCCTGCCGCTTGGGTTCTTCGAAGATTGTGCCAACCGCCCGAGGTCGGGGGCGATCGAGCTATCCTGTCGCTGGTAAAGCAGACGCTGAGCCGTCGCCCTAGTCCAGCCATTCGTTGATTCCAACCGCTCGACGAGCTGATCGCTAGAGAGGTCCCCAAGTCGCTCGCTTCGCGCGAGCGAACCGCTGGGATCGACTACGCGGTAGATACGGCCTCGCTCGCTTCCGCTCTGCAAATCCAGATGTTGCTTGATCTCCTCAGGAATGGAATGCGGGTGTTCGATGGTTTCGCGATACATGTCCAGGATGTACAGGGCGCCGTCCGGCGCATTCACAAAGTTGACTGGTCGAAACCAGTTGTCTGACGAGCGGATGAACTCTTCACCCGGATCCGCTCGTGAAGCTGAAAAGGTAACGCCGTCGGCAGCCAGGCGTTTGCGATGTACAAGGTTGCCGCCGACATCACCGACAAACGCGTTGCCGCGAAATGCTGGCCGATACGCGTTGCCGCGATAGATCGTGATCCCCGTGGCCGACGTGAAGTAGCCGACAGGATATTCGGTCGGCACTACTCCAGGCTGCTGTGACGGATCGAGCGGCATGAACTTCCACTCGCCGGTTTCGCTGACGACCAGTTTGTATCCCTTTTCCGCCGCCCGCCACTGTTGGCGAACAATCCGCCACGGTTCCGGTGGGCTGATGCGGAACACTCGGGCACTCGCTCCATCAGCAGCAATATCACGGATAAGGCTGCCGACTGCCAGCAGCGGATTTCGGGCGAGATAGCGCTGGGGATAGATCACGTGCTGAATGTGGTTGCTATTGCTACAGACGAACCTATTTCCCCAATCGTCGATCGAGTGTCCGAATTGCTGACCCCCGGTCACCAATTCAAAACTTCTCGAACTCGGATCGAATCGTATGTCGCGACCTCTTGCGGAGAACAGCGCCTTGCCGCTAGAGGTCAATTCAGCGGGATTGCGCCCGGCAGCAAAATAGATGTGATTGTCGAGTCCCCAGCGGAGACCGTTGGCCAGCGCTTGTACGTTGCCTCGACCGAAACCGGCCAAGACCACCTCGCGAATATCGGCTCGATCATCACCATCGGTGTCCTTGAAAAAGTAGAGGTACTGCGGCGCCAGCACGAAAAGTCCGCCGTCATAGCAACAAACCGATGTCGGCCAGCTAATGTTGTCAGCAAACACTACGCTCTTGTCCATGCGCCCGTCGCCATCGGAGTCTTCCAGCAGGCGAATGATACCGGCATCCTGCTTGCCTCCCCCTTTCGGGTTAAGCGTCGTCGGCTCCTGCGAGAAGGGATAGCCATGCATCTCGGCGACGAACATCCGGCCGTGCTCATCGAAGCAAGCGTCAACAGGATCGGACACCATCGGCTCGGCAGCCACCAACTCCAGCCGGCATCCTTGGGCCACCTGAAACGTGGCAAGTGCGTGTTGCGGCTCGGTGGGGGGAATGCGCGGCAGATCCTCCTTGCTAACCTGGCGGCCAGGCCCAGCATGGGCTTGCCAGGCGGCTCCAACGGCCAGCCAGACGAGACAGCTTGACGCAACTTGAAAAAGACGATTTTGAAAGTTCATCGGATATCCTGTTGCGGATGGAGCGGGCAGCGGCCTCGTTTGCATCGCAGCACCAATGATAGCACAATTGGTTGGGGCCTTCGCATCATCCGATGGCCGCATCGGTGACTTCAGCGCTGGAGCGTATAAGCAGTGAGCAGTCAGGTCGAGCGGAGAGCAGTGATGAATCTACTTCTGGTTGTGCTGTGCGGCACGCTGGTCTTAGCGGACGAGCCCGAAGGCGCTCAGCGCGTGCCGTGGACCACCAGCCGCATCGCGGGCTCTCCAGATCCTCCGCCGCCTTACAAAGTTCAACTCGCGTTTCCTCATCTGAAGTTCGACAAGCCGACGGTGATCACCCCCGCGCCGGGTACCAACCGCCTCTTTGTCACGGAACAGCATGGGAAGATTCTCTCTTTCGACAATGACCCGAATTGCGAACAAACAGATCTGGTCACCGATCTCAAACAAACATATCCGGATCTTCACGCGATCTATGGATTGACGTTTCATCCAGACTTCGAGCGAAACCGGTACGTGTTTGTGTGCTATGTGCTGGAAAACGATGATAAGGAACACGGCACGCGGGTATCGCGATTCGAGATGAGCGAACTCGATCCCCCTCGATTGGATGTCGACAGCGAACAGCTGCTGCTCACTTGGTTGATGGGTGGACACAATGGCGGATGCTTGAAGTTCGGTCCCGACGGTTACTTGTATATTTCGACCGGCGACGCTGGTCCAGCGTCGCCTCCCGACCCGCTTCGTGTGGGGCAAGACGTCTCGAACCTGCTCTCTTCGATTCTCCGCATCGACGTGGATCACGCGGATGCTGACAAAGCGTACTCGGTACCGCACGACAATCCTTTCGTCGATCTCGAGAATGTGCGCCCTGAGATCTGGTCTTATGGATTTCGCAACCCCTGGAAGATTAGCTTCGATCGCCAGACTGGCGAGCTGTGGACCGGCGATGTCGGCTGGGAACTCTGGGAAATGGTCTACCGCGTCGAGAAAGGAGGGAACTATGGGTGGAGTGTGATGGAGGGCCGTCAAGTAGTTCACCCAGAAGACGAGATCGGGCCCACGCCGATCCTGCCTCCCACCTTAGATCACCCGCACTCCGAGGCAGCATCGATCACCGGCGGGTTCGTCTACCGCGGCTCGCGCCTCGAGGAACTGCAGGGCGCGTACATTTACGGCGACTTTCAATCGGGAATCGTCTGGGGTGCCCGCTTCGAGGGCACGCAGCTCGTTTGGAAAAAGGAGCTGGCTCGGACGCCGCTGCAGCTGGTTGGCTTTGGTGAAGACAACGCAGGCGAACTTTTTCTTCTCGACTATCGCCAGCAGGTCTTTCAGCTGGTTGAGAACTCGCAGCCCGACAACAGCGGGTCGTTTCCCCGCCGGCTGAGCGAGACAGGGCTGTTTGCATCGGTGGCCGATCACCAACCTGCAGCTGGCGTGATTCCCTATTCGATTAACGCCGAGCAATGGTCAGACCAGACGCACTCCGAGCGTTGGTTTGCCGTACCCGGGCACGACCCAATTGAGATCGACGAAAAGGGAAACTGGCTGTTTCCCGAGGGCTCGGTGATCGTCAAAACTGTCAGCATCGAAGCCCGTTTGGCGGGGGAGTCAACTCCGCATCCGAAGACCACGCGACTCGAGACACAGATTCTCCATCGGGAAGCCAGTAGCTGGCGGCCCTATTCGTACGTCTGGAACGAGTCGCAGTCGGATGCCGAACTGGTCGAGTCGGCGGGGTTTACGCGGCTGCTGCAAGTTGAGGAGTCAGCAGGTGAAATCCGTGAAGTCCCCTATCGATTTGCGGCCCGCACAGAGTGCCTGCTGTGCCACAACCCGTGGGTTGAGAAAAAGACGACTATATTTGGTGTTCAATCATCATCGCCATTGGCGGTGAGTACGTTACAACTGAATCGCGATCACCCCGACGGCGGACTCGCAGAGAATCAGTTGACGACGTATCGCCGCATTGGGTTGCTGGAGGTTGACGCAAAAGAGACTGACGGACATTCCTCGGAGAGATTCGCGAATCCGTATGACGAGTCGGCGGATTTGAATGCGAGGGCGCGAGCGTATTTGCACGTTAATTGCGCCCACTGTCATCAGTTCAACGCCGGTGGCGCTGCGACCATTGCGCTCTCACATGATGTCAAGCTCGAGGAGATGAAGGCCATCGGTGTGCGCCCTTCGCAGGGCTCGTTTGGTATTTCGGATGCGCAGATCATAGCACCGGGAGATCCGCTCGGTTCCGTGCTCTTGTATCGAATCGCAAAGCTGGGTGGCGGGCGGATGCCGCGTCTTGGTTCCGAAGAGGTGGATGAACGGGCGGTGCGTTTGCTGCACGACTGGATCGCCCAGATCCACGTCGACTCCGACGCGCGCAGCGGGGGCAGTCGAGCACGCGTGGAACTAGTTGAGGCTTTGGACATCCTGCGCGCCGCGGACTCGACGGTCGGTGACCGAAAGGCAGCGATCGAGAGGCTTGTCTCGACCACACGAGGCGCGATGGCGTTGTTGCAAGCCGTCGACCGTGGAGAGTTAGCAAGAGCGGTTCGTACGGAAGTCGTTGCCGAAACCAAAGAGCACAGCTCGAGCGATGTGCGTGACTTGTTCGAGCGATTCGTACCCGCCTCGCAGCGCGTCAAACGGCTGGGGATGGTTGTGAACCACTCGGAGATACTCAGCCTCGAGGCGGACGTGGAACGCGGGAAACAGGTTTTCTTCAACAACTCGGCGGCCGCTTGCAAGAGCTGTCATCGTATTCAGGGAACGGGAGAAGTGCTGGGACCCGATCTGACTGAGATCGGCAAGAAGTATCGTCGCGACCAGTTGTTGGCGCACATTCTCGAGCCATCGAAGTTTATGGACACCAAGTACATTCCCTACCTACTGGAAACCACGGCCGGCCAGGTGATGACAGGACTGCTCGAGAGCCAGGACGACGACTTCGTCGTTCTCCGCGACGCCCAGAACAAGCTCCATCGCATCCCCGCAGCCGACGTCGAGCTGCTGGTGCGGCAGCATAAGTCGTTGATGCCCGAGCTGTTGCTGAAGGACATGACGCCCAACGAAGTCGCCGATCTGCTGGCGTATTTGGTGTCGTTGAAATAAGTCTTTTGTTGCGCGATCGGCCCAGCGTTTGACCTTCGTCCGCCGACGATCGAAAATGGGTGGCATGGTCGCGCTCAAGAGACCTCGCTTCTCGCTGCTCACGCTTTTCCTTGCCACGGCGCTGGCCTGTGCTTCCTTCGCACTCTGGCAGGCGTTCGCACAAGACCGCCTGCTCAGGCGGGACGTCGCAGGACTGCACATCCTCGTCCGTGCCATTGATGTTGATGACCCGCGGGCTGCGTATCTGCGCCAGCTATCGCATTGGGGTAGCCCCCGCTACCGCGTCTATCTGCCCTCGAATCGGGAATTCAAACTACACGTGGGACAAGGACCGGCCCGAACTGGGTTGCTCCCAACGGCGCCAGGTTACCCGCATCCTTCAGGCGAATTCACGATCATTGTCAAGGTGAAACAGCGGGGCGACCAGACTTACTTGACCGTGATCTCCGCATCGGATGCGCCACCGATTTCGCGGTCGATTCCCCTCGAGCGCTCAGTAGCCTTTCCTATGATGGACTGGACCGGCAGCCAGCAAAAACTAGATCCGGACAAGCCGTTTGTGTTGCTCGATGTAACAACACCTAACGAGGGCAATGGGGGGTCGCTAGCTGTTTACTTCACGTCGAGCAACGACCTGTGACGACTCGGCGCTGCAGCTCGGGATGGGGTCGATCCTGAGCGCGAAGATTCGTAGGCCGGAACCAGCGGCGCGGAGACACCCGACTTCTCGCACATCGTCACCGCCGCGCCGTTCCGGCGGCATTGGGTTGTTGCGCGTTTCGCCCCAATCGTAAACCGAAGCGTAAGCGAGGGGGAGTTGGCGTACCCCATCGCAAGTTGCTCCCTCGCTTACGCTTCGGGTTACGAAAAAACGCAGCGAATCGCCAGGCGGCGAAGTGCACCACTTCAAGACCGACGCTCCGGGTTAAAAAGACACCGCGCCCTACTTCGCGGTGTTGAATGTCCGGCGCTCCATCTCGTCGGTCTGGCGTTCATCGAACCGGTGCTTCCGCAAGAACTCGTCGGAGATGTCGACTCCCAATCCGGGCGCGTCGAGTGGCAGAATCCCCTCCCTGCGGCGCGTGAGTCCGCCGGCCACGATCTCGCGAAAGACGGCCTCGTCGGGCTCAAAGAACTCCAGGACCAAGAAGTTAGGAATCGAAAAGCAGGCGTGGATGGAGGCGATCGTGCAGATCGGTCCGTTCGGATTGTGTGGCGCTACCGAAACGTAGTAGGTGTCGGCCATCGCGCTAATCTTCTTGAACTCGGTAATTCCACCGGTCCGCGCGATGTCGGGTTGGACAATACGAACGGCTTGACGTTCCAGCAGCCCTCGAAAACCGTGCCGGCCAAAAACACGTTCACCTGTCGCCAAGGGGACGTCCACGGCCCGTTGGACCTCGGCCATGGCGTCTACATTTTCGGGAGGCACAGCTTCTTCGTAGAAGAAGAGCCGGAAGGGTTCCAACGCCCGGATGATCTCCAATGTCGACTTAGTGTTCCAGCGCCCATGAACATCGATGGCAATCTCGTAGTCGGGCCCACCGGCCTCGCGGACGGCGCGGACCTGAGCCACCGCATCTCGCAGGTCTTGGCGCGACACTTCCCGGTTGAAGGGAGATCTCGAAAAGGGATCGAACTTGCAGCCGGTGAAGCCCTTGGCAACAAGCTCCTTCGTCCGCTGGGCGAGCGTCTCTGGGGTCTGCGGGCCGCCGGATGTCCAGCCGTTGACGTAGACTTTCAACTGCTCTTGAACCTGGCCGCCCAACAACTTGTAGACGGGGATTCCCAACTGTTTTCCCACGATGTCGTAGAGTGCTGTGTCAATCGCACTGATCGCCGCCAGCACGACTCCACCCATTCCGTTGTAGTAAAGGAACCGATACATACGATTCCAAAGCATCTCGATGTTCCAGGCACTCTCGCCGACGACAACGCTGCTCAAATTGCGAATCGCCGTCCCAATCGGTTGAACGCCTGGGAAGTTGGTACCTTCCCCCCAACCAACGAGGCCCTCTTCCGTCTCGACGCGTGCGAAGAGCCAGGGGCCGTATCCTCGGACACCGGTTAACAAGAACGGGTCCACCTTGGCGATTTTCAGGGGTGCATTCTGCGACTGGGCCCACAGGCGATGCGGGGAGTGGCCCGCGGCGAGTGCTAGTCCGGTCAGGCTGCCGGCGGATCGTGACAGAAAGGCACGTCGTGTTTCAAGTCCCATGACCCTGCTTTCATTTCAGTGGAGAAGGCGAATATCTTTGTCCCAGACGATTATCTTAGCGGTCGAACTCTCATCGCGCTCCACGAGCCGCGGATACCACGATACTATGTGTGACCCAGCGATTCCATCCGGGCCGCACAACTACGCGGCAAAGCAATGGCCGCCCCGGGGCGTCGCGGTAACGAGCAAAGCTCACTACCGAATTGGCGCTATCGGACGATGGGGCTGCCTTCGGCGGCCCAAAAGAGCTGGCAATCGCAGCTCGCGTCCACGACAATCGTCGGTATGTTAACCGAACGGCTACTCTTAGAGTAACGGCAATGCGCGTTCGCTGCCCTATCTGTCATGATTCCACCGAAGTCGACGACAACACCGAGTTGTCGAATATTTCCTGTCATTCATGCGGCGGTGAATTCAGCTTAGTTGGTGAAGAGACTGTCACCCTCGACCGGGCCAAGTCGCAGATGATTGGTCACTTCGAGCTAGTCGACCAGCTCGGGACTGGAGGGTTTGGTTCGGTCTGGTTGGCGCGCGACACGAGCCTTGACAGAAGTGTTGCTATCAAGATTCCCCGCAAGGGTGAGCTCGACCCGAGTGAGGCAGAGCAGTTCGTCCGTGAAGCACGGGCCGCCGCACAGCTTAAGCACCCGAATATCGTTGCTGTTCACGAAGTCGGTCGCGAGGACGGGCAAGTCTACATCGTCAGCGACTACGTAGAAGGTCTTACGCTTGCCGATTGGTTTGTGGGTCAACAGCTCACATCACGAACAGCGGCTGAGCTGTGCGTGAAAATCGCCCACGCACTTCACCACGCTCACGAAGCTGGCGTCGTTCATCGGGACCTGAAGCCGACGAACATTATTCTCGACAGCAGCAACGAACCACACATCATGGACTTTGGGCTGGCCAAACGTGAAGCCGGTGAGGTCACGATGACGATGGAGGGCAAGGTGCTGGGGACTCCAGCGTACATGTCTCCCGAGCAAGCTATGGGTGAAGCTCACCAGGCGGACCGGCGGTCCGACGTCTACTCACTAGGCGTTCTCTTCTACGAATTGCTCACCGGACACAAGCCATTTCGTGGCAACGTTCGGATGCTACTTCAGCAAGTGATTAACGACGACGCGCCAAGTCCACGCAAGCTAAACGGTAGCGTTCCACGCGACCTGGAGACCCTTTGCCTCAAGTGTTTGGAAAAGGACCCGCGGAAGCGATATCCCACATCTAAGAACGTAGCGGACGAGTTGCAACGGTTCCTGAGAGGTGAACCCATCCAAGCTCGGCCCATATCGACACCAGCCCGTTCTTGGAGGTGGTGCAAGCGCAACAAGGGCGTTGCCGTATCGTTGGCCACTATTGCCTTGCTGTTGGTCACGGCTGCTGCGGTTTCCAGCATGGCCGCGAGATACTTCTGGGAAAGCGAGCAGATGCAAAGAGAGCTTGCGGAGGCAAACGAGGACCTCGCGAAAAAGGAGGCGGATGCCCACGAAGCAACGCGGCGCTTGCTCTACGTTTCCGACATGAAGGTGACCCTGCAAGAGTTGCAGGACGGCAACTTCCGACAGGCTGTGAGTTTGCTGCGGCACCATGTCCCGAAGTCGGATGAAGAAGACCTACGGTCCTTTGAGTGGTATCACTTTTGGCGTCAGTGCCAGCCCGGAATTGAAGCGCCCACACTTGAACCTGAGGACAATGCAAACTACGTCGCGTTTTCGAAGGACGGAAAGAAGCTGGCAGTAGCAGCTGACTACGGCGTGACAATCTGGGACGTGGAAACACGTCGAAGGGAATCGGGATTCTCCAGCGAGAGTTTTGTGTGGCAGGCGAGATTTGCTCCCGACGGTAAGAGGGTCGCAACGGCAAACGACGATTCCGTGCGACTGCTTGACATCGAAACTGGTGACCAAGAAGTGTTTAGCGACCAAGCCTCATCATGCGTCGCGTTTTCGCCTGGTGGTGAGATACTGGCTGCAGAAGGTGGTCACGGAAAGGTGAAACTGTGGGACGTTTCAAGCGGCGAACTGCTGAGTGAGTTTGACAACAAAACACAGGAACGAAACAGCGCACTTGCCTTTTCTCCCAACGGCTCAACTCTGGCCGCACTGCATCACGGAACACTGACGTTGTGGGACACCGCCTCCGGCATGAGAAGTGACCCGGTCTCCTTTGGAAACACTCCGGGAATGTCAGTAAGTTTAGACTTCTCGCCGAACGGGACGATGCTGGCCGTCGGAAGCGGGTTTACGGTAAGTCTTTTGGACCTTGAAACACGTCGACCGAAAGTGCTTGCCGGCGATGTCTCGAGTGCCGCAGTTGCATTCTCACCGGACGGCGCCACTTTGGCGTGCATTGGACCAAATAACACAATTCAACTGTGGGACGTCGCCAAACGAGAACAGCGTGTCGAACTTCTTGGCCATAGCGCTGAGGTAGATTCGGTCGCGTACTCTCCGCGGGGTGACTTCGTGGCTTCGGCGAGTGACGATGGCATTGTAAAACTCTGGAACATGCCGATTGTCCAGCAGAGTTCGAAAATCCAGGCGCATCGCAGCAGAGTAAGCTCGCTTTCCTTCTCTCACGATGGCTCCTTGTTGGCCTCTGGCGCCAGAGGCAATGCCGCCGTCGTGAAACTATGGGACACTTCAACGTTGGAGCTGGAAGACACGATTCGACCGGAGAGAGGGAGTATCTTGGCGGTTGAGTTCTCGCCTGACGGAGAGACATTGGCTTACTGTGGTGCCCACCAATCCGACAATCGGGTCACTCTTTGGGACATTAAGTTGCGACAAGAACGAAGTGCCGTCGAGGGACACTCCCTCGCGACCTGGTCTCTGGCTTTTACTCCTGACGGTACAAGCTTGCTGACCGGCGGAGAAAGAGGAACTGTCAAGGTCTGGGACCTGTCAAATACCAGCGAACCGCGGCTGGAACTCGAGTATTCCGAACACAAACGCCCAGTAAGAAATGTCGTGGTGTCGCCGCATGGTGACTTTTTTGCGTCGTCGGGCGACGGAGTGCTGCTATGGAGCCTTGCCACCGGGAAACGCCGCGCGCTTACGTCAAAACAGGAGGATGTCTGGGCGTTGGCATTTTCTCCCGACGGCAAGACCCTCGCATCTGGTCCCCATCTTGTCGAGGGCGGCAGCGTGATAAAGCTGTGGGACGTGGAGACGGGTACTCACCAAGGCTCGTTGTTGGGTGGAGTGTCCCGTCATGTCTTTTCTCCGGACGGAACGACGCTAGCTGTAGTCGGCGACCGCGCGGTTAGACTGTGGGACGTGAAATCGCGCCGGGAACGCGCCAAACTGACCGGCGATGCCAAGCTCACTAGCGTTGCATTTTCACCCGACGGCGAGACTCTTGTGGCTGGTTCAGAGGAGGGCACGCTGGCCGTCTGGCGTGCGGCCCGCGTTGAGGATTTACGGAAGGCCGGGTGGTGAAGAGCCGCATGCCTGCCAAGCGCCTTAGACGCTCGCATCATGAAGTCGGAAACGTTGATGGTGCATTCAATCTGCTTGAAAGTATTCGCGACGACGGGTACTTCTTCCAGGAATCCGCCAGGCCTTCCCGGAATTCAGTGAAGAACCGGAGTTTTTCTGTCCTAAACCGAGTCTACCAATTGGCTTTTGAATGACAGAAAAATCGGGACAGAAAGATAGCGTTGAAGCTCCGCGCTTGGCGCGCCAGTCGCGACGAGCCCGTGTCCGTGTAGGCTCCAAGTTTGCGTGAGGGGTCTGCACCGAACGCTAGCTAAGCGTGCTCGGTGACGCTCAGCTGCATGCCGAAGGCGTTGAGGATGGCAAACAGGCTCGACAGGCGCGGATTGCCGTTTTCTGACAACAATCGATAGAGACTTTCCCGGCTCAGTTCCGTTTCCCGCGCAAGCTTCCCTACTCCGCCGAGCGCTTCTGCCACGTTACGAAGCCCGAGCAAGAATACATCTTCGCCTTCTTCCGCACGGGCCGAAAGATACCCGGCTGCGTACTGCGGGTCGGACAATCTGTCGAGCAACACGTCTTTGTATTCAGTCGAGAGTGCCATTTTCCGATTCCTCTGATTTACGAGCCTTGAAGTCGGCCCAGTAATCCTTCGCCGTTTTGATGTCACGTGGTTGGCTGCGCTTGTCGCCACCAATCAGCAGCAACACCAGTTGGTCGCCATCCCGCCCGAAATAGACACGATACCCCGGACCATAGTCGATCCTCAGCTCCCGCGCGCGATCAGTTGTCGATCTTGATGGCAGCAAGCTGCTTGACAACATCCACATCCTTGGGCTTTATAACGTCCAGCTGGACTTGCGTTCCTTCGACGTAACGCGTGGCCTGCTCAATGATGCAGATGACACGTTTGGGCAGTCGGCATTTGAGCGCTGCCTGCACCGCCCGATCACCCAGAGCGAACGAGGCGTAGAATCCCTCGTCACACGGCGAGAGATAGACGATGGCGCGCTTCTTGCGCAGCAGGCGCAACGTCCATCCAGACTTACGCGAGTACGACTTCCATTCCTTGACCTTAACATCGTACTCTTCGGCCAACTCAACCAGCAGTCGGTCCCAAAGCTCCTTGCTGGGACCCAACACCGTCGCCAATTGCGCATCCGATGGCTTGGTCGGCTTGTCGATGAAAGCGTTTGTCCGCATCACTTACGATCCCGGTGTCAAACGGAGTTGAAATGACCGAGCGTAACTCCGCGACATCAGCCGCTGGGCGTTAGCCCGGATTATTCATGAAGATTGTCGCGAGAGGTTGTAAGTACGTTCGTGGCAAGGAAGGCGAGCAATTCTTCCGCAGGCGTATTGAAGCAATACGTCGAGGGAGAATTGTGAAGCATGACGAAGCCACGGATGGACTTACAACCTCGCAGCAGATCGCTCATGAATAATTCGGGTTAGCCCACGGTTCCCAAAAAACCGGATGCTAACGCATTCCGGCTAATTCGTTTGTGCCAAGAAACTCACCGCCGGCAATGGAAGTACCGTTGCCTAGGACGAACAATCTCAGCCGCGATGGCGACTAGGTGTTGATTACGGTCGTGTAAATCGTAGGCATGATCACGGCAACCATCACTGCGGCCTGCATCGCTTCGATCGCCTCTTTGGTCGCTTTCCCCGGTCAGCTCTCCGTTGACAAGCTGCTCGATGCGGGCCTTGCGGGCCTTCAGTTCCTTGCGATCAAAGACAAAACGCAGCAGATCGGCGCCGCTGGCCAGTGACACGAGTACAACTGTACGAGGTTCGAGATCCTGCGCATCGGTAAAGATCGCTTTGCTCAGCCGTTCGATCAGTTCACGTTCCGGCATCGGGTTGATTTCCGGATAGATCTTGCGGGTGAAGATCCCTAACACCTTGTCTTCGTCCGCCTCTAAGATCCCCCGCTTACACAATCCGCGGGCCACTCGGTGCTTCAAGTCTCGTAAACCTGCAAAACGACCAACCCAAGTTTGAACGGTGGCGCGGCGCTTTGCGTCCGCGACCTTCGTCAGGCACTCATCGACGATCGGGTCACCCAGTG
This sequence comes from Pirellulaceae bacterium, assembly GCA_965223305.1. Taxonomy (GTDB): domain Bacteria; phylum Planctomycetota; class Planctomycetia; order Pirellulales; family Pirellulaceae; genus CBDCWT01. The sequence goes on from CBDCWT010000088.1 coordinate 354,237, forward strand.
GTTTAGCGGCTTGGAGCCCGATGAACTTCTTCTTCCTCTCGTCGTCAACCCGCAATCGGCCAGCGAGTAGCAAGTCAGCCAACACGGCGCCGCCGATGGCGTACGGATAGTTGTCTGAGGAGATTGTGCCCTTGTCGTCGTGCAAGGCAAGCAACATGACCTCTTCGTGCAGAAACAGGGAACTCTTCGTGGGCATATTCACACCTCGCTCTTCATACCATCACCTTATTCTAGGGATTCGACGCCCGCGCTGAAAGCTTGAGCTTTTTCGCCAGATGAGCGGTTGAGCGCTTGCTGCAAGATGGCACAATAGTTGTTGTTGCGCAGCAGCTTTTCTGGTTCGAACACTCTGTGAGAGAAGACCATGCCCTCGTATAGCAACTTCGCCAGCTCCGTCACCGCCGAAACCGCCTTCACCGTATTGGCCGAGGCTAGGAAATTGGCCGCCAGTGGCAAGAGAGTGATCGAGCTTGAAATCGGCGACAGTCCCTTTGCTACGACCGCGGCAGCCACCGCGGCGGGCATTCAGGCAATTCGCGACGGTCATTGTCACTACGGCCCCTCGATCGGGCTGCCCGAGTTTCGCCAAGCGGCAGCCGACTATATCAACCGCGAATACGGCTTGAAGACCACCGCCGACAACATCGTTGCCGGACCGGGCGCCAAGAACTTCGAACAGCTGTTCTGCGAAGCATTTCTCAACCCCGGTGACGGTGTCTTAGTCTTCAGCCCGCATTTTCCCACCTACCCTCCCAACATTGCCCGGCGAGGCGCTCGCATATGCCTCTCCGATTTGAAACAAGAGCACGACTTCCGCCCCAGCCTGGAAGATGTACGTGCGTTTCCTCGACAACGATCCGTCCCCCAAAGCCATTTTTCTGAACAGTCCACACAACCCAACGGGCGGCATCGCCTTGCTGGAAGATCTGGCCGAGTTGGCGGACTTGGTCCGTGGGCGTGACATCGCTGTATTGAGCGACGAGCCCTATGACCAGATGGTATGGACCGGCCAACACCACACGTTGTTGTCCCAAGAGGGAATGCTCGAGCAGACAGTGGCCGCGTATACCTTTAGTAAGTCGTTTAGCATGAGTGGTTGGCGGCTTGGTTTTGCTGTCAGTAGCGAAGAGACGATTCAGCTGCTGTCGAAGTTGACAAATTCAGCCCTGTCTTGCGTGCCGCCCTTCACACAGCTGGCAGGAGCCGCCGCCATGCAGAATGACCGAGACGAGCGAAACGAAAGAATGAACGAGTTTCGCCAGAAGGTTGAGCTACTAGTCCGGGAGCTCAACAAGATCGACGGCGTGACCTGCCTCATGCCCGGCGGCAGCTTCTACGTCTTCCCATCCGTCGCGGCCGTCTGCGATCGGCTGAAGATTGCTTCGCACGGACTAGCCATGTACTTCCTCGAAGGAGCAGACGACGAGACCGGTGTTGCCTGTCTGGGTGGGGAGTGTTTCGGGGAAGCCGGATCCGGCTTCCTTCGTCTCAGTTGCGCCGAGCCTGACGAACGGCTCCGCGAAGCGGTGGCCTTCATCGCGGACGCGATTCAGCGCGTTGATCGGGTAGAATCCTACTTGGCACAGCATCCGGAGTACCGGCTAGGCGCGACGGTAACTGTGTAGATCCGCGGCTCGCGCAGGCCAGGATCTCGGTCAATACGTGGCCGTGTACCAAGGGACATCTTTGAGAGGACACGGTGATGCGATTGCCCACTCCTGAACTGCTACGCCGGCTGGGTTGCGGTCAGACGATTGCGTCGGTGTGCAGTGCCTCGGGCATCGACCGGGACGACTTTGACCGTTGGTGGATGCAAGAACTCGAGGCGCGTGTTCCTCAGGTTTCCGGTGTTCGTCACGCGTCTGTTAATACGACAGTCGAGATAGCGCGGGACCGCTGGGGAATTCCGCATATCTTTGCCAACGATGACCATGACCTGTTCTTCGGCTTCGGATACGCCATCGCTCAAGATCGATTGTTCCAGCTGGACTATCTCCGTCGCAAAGGACTGGGGCGACTCTCCGAAATTCTTGGGCGGGACGGCTTGCATTTCGATAGAGTTGCCCGCACCGTGGGGCTGAACCGCATCGCGAGAGCGGAGTGGGAGCAGTTAGACGAACCGGTACAGCAGGTGCTTCAGTCGTTCTCGGCGGGGATTAACGCTGTGATCGAGGAGCAAGACCGGTCGCTTCCGATTGAATTCTCGTTGCTTGACTATCGACCGGAACCGTGGACGCCGGTCGACTGCTTGGCTATCGAGAACGAATTCCGTTGGTATCTAACCGGACGGTTCCCCATCATTGTGATTCCCGAGCTGGCCAAGCGCGCCCTGGGTGAAGGCCCTCGTTACCGCGAGTGCATCACGGGCGAAGCAGACGAAGAAGCGATTCTCTGGCCGGGTGACTACTCGTGCTCTCGGACCGAAGCAAACCTGACACCGGTAGGAGAGACGGTCGCCGATTCCGACTCCGCGATCGGCAGCAACAACTGGGTGGTGGCGGGCAGCCGTGCGGCTGCCGAGCATCCTCTGCTGGCGAGCGATCCACACATTGCATTTGAGGCGGTTTCGTGCTGGTACGAAGTGCACCTCTGCGGCGAATCGTGGAACGTGGCCGGCACTGCGTATGCAGGTATCCCCGCCGTTCTGATTGGTCGCAACGAGCGCGTAGCCTGGGGGATTACCAACAACATCTGCTCGCAGCGCGACCTCTACCAAGAAAAAACTGATGCGAACCATAGTGACTGCTTCCTCTACGACGGCCGCTGGGAACCGGCACACGAAGTGGTCGAAGTGATTGAAGTGCGCGGCGATGAGCCAGTGACCGAGACGATTCGTTTCTCCCGGAACGGACCGATTGTCGACACCATCTTGCCGGAGCCCGCGCGCGACACCGGTCCGGTGTCGCTGAAGTGGTTGGGAGCGTATCAAGGTGGCTGGTTGGCTGCGCTGCTTGGGATGGCACGATCCGAAAACGCCGATGAACTTCGCGAAGCAACCAGACCTTGGCATGTGCCGACCTTCTCGGTGGTATTCGCGGACGTGAATGGTCAGATCGGACTACAGGCTACGGGACGGATACCAATTCGAGACTCTTACGAACGGGGCTATCGGCCCGGTTGGGACCCAGCTCACCAGTGGCAAGGACTGATTCCCTTCGACGATATGCCGCATTCGGTGAATCCAGGGAGAGGTTGGATCGCCACAGCGAACAACCGAGTCGCAGGTGACGATTTCCCCTATCCGCTGTTCGGCTGTTGGGCCAGCGGTTGGCGCGCCATGCGCGTGCGGCAGCTGATCGAAGAACACCCCGTGCTGTCGACCGACGACATGCGTCGCATGCAGCGCGACACAAAGTCGCTACGAGCAGCGACAGCGGTACCCGCCTTGCTGGCAATCATTGACAAAGCACTGTCGGAAGAATCGTCAGACAAAAGTGCCCGACTTCGCGAAGCGGCCGATGTGCTTCGTGCGTGGGACTTCAATGTCGAAGTTGATTCTCCGGCCGCCGCAATTTTCAACGTGTTTTTCGCCGAGTGGTGCAATACTGTAGCCAACGAGCATTTTGACGGTGCGGCCGCCGCATTGCTCGGGCCTAGCCTGGCAGGCTGTGCAGTCCGTTTACTCACGGCCGATGCCGCGGACTGGTTCGGATCCGGAGACCGACAAGCAAAAATCATGGCTGCAGTTCGCGCCGCTATGGAGGGTTTGAGTGACCGGCTGGGTCCGGTGGCGAAGGAGTGGACCTGGGGCCAGTTGCATCGCATGCCGCTACGCCATGTGCTCGCTGCCCGCGGTGATTTGGGTGAGCTGTTGAACTATGGGTCAGGCAGTGTTCCGGGCGATAGTACGACCGTAGCCAATACCGGTTCGGCAGCCGATTTCTGCGCAGACGCCGGCGGCGGATACCGGATGGTTGTCGACTTGGGCAGCTGCCCACCCGAGTTAACCGCAGTCGATGCTCAGAGCCAGTCAGGAAATCCAGGCAGCACCAACTATCGAGATCAACTCCAGCAGTGGTCTCGTGGCGAGTACCATTCGATCCCACTCGATGCCGGACGCGCCAGGACAACGGCGGTTGCCGTCCAACAATTGCTGCCCAACGATCGACCGGCGAACGCAGAGTAGGTGAGGGGTTGCAGCACCATGTCCAGTGAGTGTTGCATTCCAAATGACTACTAGCTCGAAGGGTGTTTTGAAGTTGCGTTTTCTGCCCCTTCCTGCGGGGGCAATGATGTCGCGTCACGTTTTTCGGAACCCGAAGCGTGAGTTTTGATGTTGCGCTGTTGGCTCAATCGGAACCCGAAGCGTCAGCGAGGGAATCACTTGGGTTGGTACACGAAATCCCCCTCGCTAACGCTTCGGGTTACGAAAAACGCGGCGAATTTGACATCTTGTATCCGCCAGACAGCGAAAAGTGCAACTTCAAAGAGCGTGAGCGAGGGAACAACTCGCGATGGTACATCAACTCTGTCTCGCTTACGCTTCGGGTTCCGATTGAGGCAAGAGACGCAACCTCAATGAACTACTCGGTTGGAGTTCAAGTTCACTATGGCCACACGACTGAACAGCGGCCGGCATTTTCTTCAAATCCCCGGTCCGGCCAACGTACCAGATCGGATCCTGCGGGCGATGTCTCTCCCGTTGATCGATCACCGCGGTCCCGAGTTCGCCGAGTTGACTAGCAGCCTCCTAGAGAAACTACAAATTGTCTTTGGGACAACCGGTCCGGTTGTTATCTATCCCTCGTCTGGACACGGTGCCTGGGAGGCAGCACTTACAAACACACTTGCGCCAAACGACAAGGTTCTCGCGTTCGAGAACGGTCAATTCGCCACGAAATGGTCTCAAGTTGCCGCGAAAATTGGTCTCGAAGTCACCCTCGTTTCCGGCGACTGGCGGCAGGGAGTCGAGCTGTCCGCGCTCGAACAAAAACTTGCCGAGGACGAAGAGCACGAGTTTAAGGCGATCTTGGTCGTTCACACGGAGACATCGACGGGCGTCACCAACAACATCTCTGAGATCCGCAAGACGATTGACCGAGCAGGGCACTCTGCGTTGTTGATGGTTGATGCTGTCTCTTCACTAGCCTGCACCGACTATCGGCACGACGAATGGGCTGTCGATGTAACGGTATCGGCTTCGCAGAAGGGCCTGCTACTTCCTCCGGGGCTGAGTTTTAATGCGGTGAGCGAGAAGGCGTTGCTCGCAGCCCGGGAGGCCAAACTGCCAAAAGCGTTTTGGGATTGGGCACCGATCTTGTCGTTCAACAGGCGAGGCTTCTTCCCCTACACACCTGCGACGTCGTTGCTGTTCGGGTTGGATGAGGCCCTGAGCATGCTGCTGGAAGAGGGTTTGGAGCACGTCTTCGCTCGGCACACCCGTCTGGCGGAAGCGACGCGGCGGGCCGTGTGGGCTTGGGGTCTAGAGATTCAGTGTCGCCATCCCGAGAACTACTCCAACGCCGTCACCGCAGTCCGGACACCGGCTGGATACGATGCCGACGCTCTCCGGCAGACGATACTCGAGCAGTTCAACATGGCCCTAGGTAAGGGCCTAGGAGAACTGGAGGGTCGGCTCTTTCGGATTGGGCACCTCGGCGACTTCAACGAGCTGATGCTGGCCGCCACGCTTAGCGGCGTTGAGATGGGGCTTCGCCTGGCGGGCGTCCCCCACCAGGCAGGTGGTGTACAGGCGGCGCTCGAGTACTTAGCCCCGGCTTCATGAAGGTCGCGGTGGGACGGACAACCGGCGTTCGATCGGCCGGTGACCGGTGCCTCGGTGTACAATCGAACTAGCTGTAGGCGCGTCCGGTGGCCGGGCGTTCTGCTACTTTATACTTGCAAGTGCGAGTCTCGAAAGCTGGCGCGCTAGGGTCCTCTTCAGCTCAGAAAAGCGAGAGGCCGAGTCAGCGTAGCAACTCCTGGAACGACACCTGTGACTAAGAAATCCACGAAGCTGCAGCGTAAGCTGGAGGCCGAACTAGACGGTGAGGTTTTCTTCGACAGCGCCACTCGAGGAATGTACTCGACCGACGCCAGTGTCTATCAGATCGTGCCGTCCGGCGTTGTTATCCCCCGCTCTCGGGAAGATGTCATCAGCGCGGTTCAGTTGTGTCGAGAGCACAACGTCTCGATCACGGCGCGAGGAGGCGGCACATCTCAGGCTGGACAGGCCGTTGGAGCAGGCATCCAACTCGACTTCTCGAAGTATATGAACCGCGTCCTCTCCATCGATCCGGATGGGCAGAGCGTAACGGTCGAACCTGGCGTCGTCTTAGACGATCTCAACACCCAACTCAAACCATACGGTCTGCAACTGCCTCTCGACCTTTCCACATCGAATCGTGCCACCATTGGCGGGATGATCGGCAACAACTCTTGTGGAACCCGGTCAGTGATTTATGGAAAAACGATCGACTACGTCAAGCAGTTGACGGTGGTGATGGCAAACGGCGGTTTGATGGAGACACGGCAACTGGGCCCAGTAGCGCTTAACCAGCGATGCGCGCGGCCTGACTTCGATGGTGAGTGTCACCGTGTGGTACGGGACCTGGTCAGCAAGCATGCCGGCGAAATCGAGCAACGGTACCCGAAGATCCTGCGGCGAGTCGGTGGTTACAACCTCGATGTACTTGCTGAAAGTGGTCGACCGTTCAACTTGTCCCATCTGATTGTCGGCTCTGAAGGCACGCTGGGATTGGTAGTCGAGGCAAAACTGAGGCTCGTCCCCCTGCCCCCGCAACGCGTGCTCTGCGTTGTGCAATTTGGTGACTTGTTGGAGGCACTTGGCGCGACGCCGTTGATCCTGAGTCACGAACCCTCGGCAGTCGAAGTCGTCGACAAACTCGTACTTAGCGCCACGCGCGGCAAACCGGAGTATGAGCCGCTACGGGACTTCATCATCGATGATCCAGAGGCCATCTTGATCGTCGAGTTCGAGGGAGAAGAACTCGCCCACCTCGAATCGAAGCTCGACCGTCTGGAGCAAGACCTGCGGAAAAAGAAGCTGGGCTATCACTTCCACCGGGCGACCGAACGGGACGCGCAAGCGCGGATTTGGAAGTTGCGGAAAGCTGCGCTCGGATTGTCCATCTCCCAGATCGGGGACGCTAAGTCGGTGTCGTTTGTGGAAGACACAGCCGTGGCGCCAGGCAGGCTGCGCGACTACATTTCCCGCTTTCAGGATATCTTGGCAGCGGAGGGTGTCGAAGCGGGTTTTTATGCGCACGCATCCGTCGGGCTGCTGCATATTCGCCCGATCATCAACATGAAAACCGCGGAGGGTGTTGCTGGGTTCGAGCGGCTGGCTACGCAGGTCTCGAGTCTGGTATTGGAGTTTGGGGGTGCGCTGTCAGGAGAACACGGAGACGGGCTAGTCCGCAGTCCGTTTCAGGAGAAGATGTTCGGGCCGGTGCTCTACCAGGCTTTTTGCGACATCAAGCAGACATTCGACCCACGGGGATTGCTGAATCCGGGCAAGATCGTCCACGCCCCTCCGCTGACGGAGAACTTGAGATTCGGCCCGGGCTACCAGACGCCCGAAGTCGAGACGACTTTCGATTTTTCGGACGTGGGGGGGTTTGCGCGGGCGACGGAGCAGTGTGGTGGCGTCGGTGCTTGCCGGAAGACGCTGGCGGGAACCATGTGCCCCTCCTATATGGTGACCCGCCACGAAGGCGACTCGACACGGGGCCGCGCCAATGCCCTTCGTCTGGCTATCTCCGGTCAGCTGGGCGAACGTGGGCTCTCGGATCCGATACTCCGTGGAGCATTCGATCTTTGTTTGGAATGTAAATCCTGCAAAACCGAGTGCCCAACTGGGGTGGATGTCTCCCGTCTAAAGAGTGAATACTTGCACCAATATCACCTGCAGCATGGCGCTTCGCGCCGCGAACGGTTGTTATCTCGCGCCGAACGGGTGGCAATACGCGGTAGTCGCTGGGCGCCGCTCTCGAACTGGTTTCTGCAAAATTACTTGGTTCGCTGGTGCTACGAAAAACTCTACGGGTTCGACCGTCGTCGGACTCCCCCAGTTTTTGCCAGGCAGACTTTCTTGGCCTGGTGGAACGAGCGGGTTCCTACTGATCTGGATAAGGGCGCCGAGTCAGCGCAAGTTGCTCTTTTCGCCGATACATTCACGAACTACTACGAACCACGACACGCGATGGCTGCGGTCCAGCTCGCCGAGACGCTGAAGACGGAGGTCGTGATACCACCACGTGTTTGCTGCGGCAGACCGCTTATCTCTAAAGGGTTTCTAGCAGAGGCGGCCGAGCAGGCCGCCGCCACGGTCCAAGCGCTGACACCGCTCGCTGAGCGAGGAGTCCCCATTGTCTTTTGTGAGCCGAGCTGCTTTTCTGCGGTGAAAGATGATCATCCCCACCTGCTTCGCGATGATCTTCAGGAGCAGGCGAAAATGATATCGCAACAGTGTATGACCGTCGAAGAGTGGATCGACGCGCAACTCGACGGGCACGAAGGCACGCTGTTTGAACCGGGACCGGCCAATGTGATCGTCCATGGGCATTGCCACCAAAAAACGCTCGTCGGCATGAGCGCGGTGGAACGCCTCTTGGCTCGTATCCCGGGCTGCGCCGTCGACACTCTCGACAGCGGCTGCTGTGGAATGGCAGGTTCGTTCGGTTACGAGCGCGAACACTACAGTATCTCGCAGGCTGTCGGCGAACGAAGGTTGCTCCCGGCGGTGCGGGCACGCTCTGATGGAACGATCGTCGTGGCACCTGGTTTTTCCTGCCGGCATCAGATCAAGCACTTTACCGGCGTCGAGGCCCTGTCGTCGCCGGAACTGTTAGCATCCTTGATAAAGCTCGACGGTTGAGGACCCGGGAGCCTGAAACTCCAGCTGAAGCTGCGGCATCTTTCTGTGCGGATTTTTCTGTCGCTCACACGCTTCGCACTCCGGGTGCCCCTGCCACGTCTGATGTGCCGATATACGCACTAGGCACTTAGCAAGAGGAGTCACATGCGCGTACTCGTTACTGGTGGCACCGGTTATATCGGCAGCCATACCTGCATCAGTCTTGTGGAAGCTTCTTACGAACCGATTCTGCTGGACAACCTCGCCAACAGCAAGCCTGCTGTCCTGGACCGCGTGGCCGAGATCTCCGGGCGCAAGCTGAAATTCTATGAAGGCGACATCCTAGACCGCCAACTCCTCGAGCGGATCTTGGTCGCAGAGAACATCGAGGCGGTGATCCACTTTGCCGGCTTCAAAGCCGTGGGCGAATCGGTTGCCAAACCACTGGCCTACTTCGAGAACAACGTCGCCGGAACCGTCAGCCTGCTGCAAGCCATGGAAAAGACAGGCGTTCACAACCTCGTCTTCAGCTCTTCGGCGACCGTGTATGGTGACCCTCAAGAACTTCCGATTCCCGAAACCGCGCCCCTCACTGTCTGCAACCCCTACGGCCGAAGCAAACTGTTCGTCGAACAGATTCTTAGCGACCTACCCGCAGCGAATCCGTCCTGGTCGCTGGTCATCCTCAGGTACTTCAACCCCGTTGGGGCGCATCCTTCCGGTCTCATCGGCGAGGATCCGCAGGGAATACCCAACAACTTGATGCCCTATATCGCTCAGGTCGCTGTGGGGCGGCGCGAACAGCTATCAGTCTTCGGCGACGATTTTCCAACCCCGGATGGGACGGGTGTCCGCGACTACATACATGTCGTCGACTTGGCCGAAGGACACGTCTGCGCGCTGGACAAACATGCCAACCAACCGGGCCTTCACACCTACAATCTCGGTACGGGTATCGGCTACAGTGTGCTCGATGTGATCCACGCGTTCGCTACGGCCAGTGGGCGAGAAGTCCCCTATGTGATTACCGACCGCCGCCCGGGAGATGCTGCTGCCTGTTATGCGGATCCATCCTGCGCCGAGCAGCAGCTCGGCTGGCGCGCCCGGCGCGACCTGGCAGCAATGGCCGAAGATGTCTGGCGCTGGCAATCGCGGAACCCAAATGGCTATGAATAGGATCGGTGCGGCGGCATTCGCACGCTCGAAACGAAGTGGCTAGATATCCAGGTTCCGCACTTCCAGCGCATGTTTTTCGATGAACTCGCGGCGGGGTTCCACTTTGTCGCCCATCAGAACGCGGAACATTTCATCTGCGGCGCCTGCGTCACGCATGCTGACTTGAATCAACGTACGATTGCTGGGATCGAGCGTCGTGTCGCGAAGCTCCTCGGCGTTCATCTCGCCGAGCCCTTTAAAACGGGTAACTTCCAGTCCTTTCTCGCCAGCGGCCCGTACGGCCGGTAGCAGTCCGCGTAGGTCCTTAAGCGGACTCGAGTGATCGCCACGTCTCAAGACGTAGCGCGGCGTCTCCACGCCGGTTCGTTCTTGAGGTATCAGCGACTGGATGTCAAAGCCCATCTGGGCAATTCCGTTCAGACCGGCGTTGATTGTGCGAACCTCGTGTAGCTCGACGATGTGAAGCTGCTTGGTGGGGTGCCCATTTCCTTCAGCCTTTCCATTGCTGCCGGATTCGTCATCGTCCTTGACGGACAGCTCTTTTCCCGTCTCCCTTTCCTGCTGCTGTAGGAACTCATCGAGACTCTTACGCGACGTAAACCAATACTCGTCATTCCCCAAGAACACATGATAGACCGGCAACTTTCCGGACTCTGCTTCGAACCGTTCTGAATGACGGCGAAGGCTGATCCCACGACGCTCCAAGGCCGTGAGCGCCTCCTCCATGTTTGCCAGCATCTGACACAGCTTTTCCATGTCCTCACCAGCAACCGGAGCACCGCCGTCCCCCGGCTCGAAGACGGCATTTTCCAACCCCCGCTCCAAGAGCTGGGCTTTCATCTCGTCTTCAGTCTGCACGTAGTACGTTTTCTTTTTGTGCTTCACTCGAAACAACGGTGGCTGAGCTACGTAGACGTGACCACCGGCCACCAAGTGGAACATCTGCCGATAGAAGAAGCAGAGTAACAGCGTGCGGATATGCGATCCGTCCACGTCTGCATCAGTCATGATAATGACCTTGTTGTATCGCCGCTTGTTGACGTCCAGCTCAGCTCCGATGCCACTGCCGATGGCGTGGATCATACTTTGCACTTCTTCGTTCGCAAGAACCTTGTCTTCGCGTGATTTGTAGGCGTTGATGATCTTCCCTCGCAACGGCAAGATCGCCTGGTACTCGCGGAGTCTACCCCCCTCGGCGCTCCCGCCGGCGGAGTCGCCTTCGACCAAATAGAGTTCGCACTTTTCCATCTCACGGCTGATACAGTCACGGAGTTTGCCGGGCAGTCCACCGCCGCCCAAAGCGTCTTTTCGTTTCCGCAAGATGTCTTTAGCCTTACGTGCTGCCTCGCGAGCCTCCGCGGCTAAAACACCCTTGCGCACAACCATCTTCGCCAGCCTTGGATTCTGCTCCAAGTAATCCGTCAAAAACTCGCTGACGGCGGAACTGACAATTCCCTCCAACTCGGGATTGTTCAACTTGACTTTGGTCTGTGATTCGAACTGAGGTTCAGGGACACGTACCGAAATGATGGCCGTCAGGCCCTCGCGGAAATCTTCACCACTCGGAACAATATCCTTGAACAAATTCTCTTTCTTGCCATACGCATTCAACGTTCTCGTGAGCGCACTTCGGAAGCCCGTGAGGTGTGTTCCGCCATCCACGGTGTTAATGTTGTTGACATAGCAGTGAATATTCTCGGTGTATTCATTGGCGTACTGGAACGCGACTTCCACCGTGACCCCTTCATACTCACCGTGAATGTAGATCACCGGATGAATCGAGTCGCTTGCGCGGTTCAGATGCTCGACAAACTGCACGATCCCCTGGTCGTACTCGAAGACTTCGCCGTCGTCACTCCGATCGTCACGAAATTTGATACGGACACCTTGATTCAGAAAAGCAAGTTCTTGCAAACGTCGCACCAGGATGTTGTAGTCAAACTTGTGGCTACCAAATACCTCGGGATCTGGTTTGAATGTGGTCTTCGTGCCAGCTGTATCGGCCGCTCCAATTCGAGTTACGCCCCCCAAGGGCTTACCGCGTTCGTACTCCTGTTGGTAAACGTGGCCATCGCGGCGAACTTCGACTTCACACCACTCCGACAAAAAGTTGACCGCCTTAACGCCGATTCCGTGTAAGCCTCCCGAAGTCTTGTATGCCTGCTTGTCGAACTTACCTCCATACTTCAGCATCGTCATGACGCCTTCCAAAGCCGACTTGCCGATGCTGCTATCAACATCGACTGGGATACCACGCCCGTCATCGGATACCGTCATGGACCCATCGACGTTCACCCGCACGGTGATCTCGGTGGCGTGTCCAGCCATTACCTCGTCGATCGAATTGTCGACGACCTCGTACACCAGATGATGCAATCCGCGGACCCCGGTGTCCCCGATGTACATACCCGACCTTTCACGCACGTGTTCCAGGTCGCTCATGTACCGCATCTGATCTACGCCGTACTCGTCCTCGATCCTCTCCACCGCGGGACCAAGATTGTTGCTGTCGGGCTGTTGTTCTGTGTTCATAGAGATCGCTTGTACCAACTGGATATAGCAGTCAAAAACTGCCGATACGAAAACGCAGATCGCGAATCTGTTTCCCCTCGGCTATCTGCTGCAGATTTTGCAGCAACCGTCTTTTGTTGAAACTCAGTTCTTGGAGCGTTGCTGAGTTACGCACATGGACATCCAGAATGCCACGCCTCAGGCGGGCAGGTCGACTGTGTGTGGCCAGTTCGATTCCCGCAACGTCCTGCCATGCCCGTTCTAGCGCAGCCAAGTTGCTGACTTGGGCGTAACCACGCCGGGCCAATAGACGACTCACGACATCCGCAATCCGCTGCGGCTCGCGCACACGTCGTCGCCGCTGATTGACCACTCGTTCAGCATTCCGCAGTTCCGCTTCCTCCGCCATCTGATCTTGGAACGAACTATCCATCGCGAGCCAAGGGCATGACTACATAACCGTAGCCGTCATCTGTCAGAAAGAGGGCAGCCGCATCACCGCTTTCAACGTCCACTGTCACCGTCTTCTCGGCATCTAACACCTTGAGGAAATCAGACACAAAACGATGGTCAAGTGTGACGGTGACGGGCTCCCCGTCATAACTAATTGGGATCTCGATACGCGATTGTCCGATATCTGCCGTGGATCCGGACATGACGAGCGAGCCGTCACCGAACGTAAAGTCAATTCCGCGACTCTCCTCACTCGAAACGATCGCCGCCTGCCTTAACGCCGTGTGCAGGGGCCCTACAGCTATATCAATCTTGATCGCCTCGTTGCGAGTAGGGAACACATCCCGCCACTTGGGAAAGCGACCCTCAACCAGGCGAGCGTTGATTGTCACACGAGGGCTGGCAACGACAACGTCGTTCGCCCGTGCCAGTACTTTGATCTCGGCATCTCCGTCAGAAATCGCCCTCTCGATCAACTGCATGGCTCGGGCCGGAACAATCGTCATTGCATCTCCTGTCTGGTGCCCGTCTACCGACTGAGCGGCTCCAACCATCCGAGCGAGCCGTCGCCCATCCGTAGCAACCGCCGTAATTTGACTTGGCTCCATCTCCAGCAGGATGCCACCCAGGGCATATCGACTGCTTTCAGAATCTGTGGCGAAAGCAGTTCGCCTCACCAACTCACGAAACAGCCGCCCTGGAACCTCATGAAATGCGTTGCCGTCAAACGGCGGCACTGCGGGAAACTCGTCGGGATTCTCCGCTGCCAAACGCAGCTCACTACGTTGGCCTCGGATCAATGTGCCCTGCCCATCGGCCTCGATGCTCAATGTCTCGTCGCTGCTTTCCCGCAACATGCCTCCGAATTGACTTACAGGTACAACCGCTTGCCCGCCGGTCTCGATCTCAATACCTGCCACTTCGATGCGAATGCCAATTTCCATATCGGTCGCGGTCAACACTAACAACTCATCAGCGGTTTCCAACTTGACGTTTCTCAAGATCGTCTTCGGGCTGCGTACCGGAACAACCGCTGCCGCCGTTTGAAATGCGGCAAGGAGTGAGTCTCTTTGGCAGTTGATCTTCATGAGCTGGTCTCTTGTCCGTTGGTCAACATGGTCATGATGTCAAAAGCTGCTTATCTTCTACTTTTCTTTTCAGTTAGTTGTAGTAAAAGGAGTCCCGCGAGAGCAGTCGATTGAGCTTGAATGAAATGCTGCATCCGTTTGTAGGGCACGGGTTTGCAGAACAGAATCGACATCTTCTCCTTGTGGAAACTTCGTTGTCAGTTCGTTGTTCAGGCGTTGGATCGTTGTTGTGTTTGACTGCCGGGTCAGCTTCCAGGTGGATTTGCTCAGCTAAAGCGGGTTTTGGGAACAGCCGGCAACACGTTATCAACTACTGAGAAGTAGGGAGCGTTCGCTGGCGGCTATGGTGTTTGAATTTCGAAATTCTGTTCTCAGTCGAGTCTAGGTAATGAAAGCTGTGGCACCTAGTCGATCGGCTATGGATTCAATCGACTTGCGTACTACTGGATTGGTATCCATGGACAGTTCGATCTTGCGGTACGAGTGTAAGACAGTCGAATGATCGCGACCACCAAAGTGATGGCCTATCTCGGTTAGGCTTAGCGAAGTTAGTTTTCTCACTAGATAAATGGCGATTCCGCGTGCAAATACGGTTGCCTGCCGCCGCGAAGGACCGGTCAAGTCGCTGGTCTTGACCTGAAAATACCGAGCAGTTTGTGTCGTGACCCGGCGAATGGAAAAATTCAATCCAGCTGCAGATTCCGCAAGCAGTCGGTTGACCGCAGCGCGAGTCGGTTCTTCGGCAACGGAGAGTTCCAGCAGGAGGTTTTTCAATTGCCCGACCGTTTCTAAGCGACGCACATGATGTCGACCAGGCTGGAGCAGGAGCTCCTGAACATCTTGTGGAAGGTCTAAATCCAACTCTTGGGCGAACCGATCGATGATGGCGTGGCGTGCTGCAGCTGCTGGTTTGGCCACGGACAACACTAATCCGCCAGCCAGGCGGCTTCTCAATCCCGGCAGCAGGTCATCCGACTCCGCCAGACTGGCGCGTGAGGCAATCAACACCTGCCGGTTGTCTCGAATGCGGGCATCTAGTGTATGAAGTAGCTCTATTTGTGCGGAACCGTTTCCGGCGAGCACCTGAAGGTCGTCCAAAATGAAGTAATCTGCCAGACGGTGTTTGGTTCGCAATTCGTCCAATGCACCTAGCTCGTTGGCTGCGGTCATTGCACGGACGAAGTCCGAGGCGGTAAGCGACAGAATGTCGCAGTTTGGCTGGACACGACGCAGCTCGCCGACTACGAGTTCCAGTAGGTGTGACTTGCCGACTCCAGCGTGTCCGTAAAATGCGATCGGATTGTAAACACACGAGGAGACTGCCGCCTCCAATCCGACTTTGACCACCGCGTTTTCGGGACCACCGATAAACGGGCGCAGCGGCGGACCGCAACGCGAGGTTGTCTCGCTGGTTGGCTCAGCATGTTGGGGGAACGTGAAGACGCTGTTGACCACTACGACTCCGTCCGTCTCTCTTCTGAACCGCGCGTGGTCGAATAACAAGGCTCGAGCCACACACAGCAGGGCTCCGGCCGATGAATCGTAGATCCCCCAGGTCGAAACAGGATTCCGGGATCAGTACTTTTGGGCTCGGTGGAGCTGATTTTGGAAAGCGTAGTTTAGAGAAAAAGGGCGACTTCTTTCGCGGTTAAAACCAATCCTGAATTATATCGATTTGGTTAAGTTGTTGCGAGGTGTCAAAGCGCTTTTTTCGCTTTCACCACCGTGCCGTAAGTTCCTGTAAATCAATACAATACGGCTAGCCGCCTGCTCGATCTCGACCTCGCTGGTCAGATGGCTAACGCTGAAGCGCAAAGCACTCTGAATCGCAGCTTCCGCTAGGCCCATCGCCTGCAGAACGTGGGACGGCTCACTCGAGCCGCTGGCACATGCTGAGCCTGTTGCGCAGGCTACGCCCGCCAGGTCGAGAGCCATCGCCATTTCTTGGCGGTCGACCCCCGGAAACGAAATACAGCTCGTTTGGGGGGCCCGTCGAGCTTCTCGTCCGTGGATCCGGAGACCGGGTTCGGAGCTGATCAACGATTCCTCCAATTGGTCCCTGCGTAACCGCAACGTGGTCGCGCGACTTTCTGCATGCTGCTCCCACTCCCGCAGTGCCCGGGCCATCCCCACGGCCAACGCGACCGCCTCGGTTCCTGGTCGGGCGCCGAGCTGCTGGAACCCGCCAAAGTGTATTGGCTGAAGAGTCACAGTCTGTCGCGCCACCAGCGCGCCAACTCCCACCGGCCCGTGGAACTTGTGAGCCGAGACGGTCATCGCGGTGACACCCAAGTCCTCGAAACGAAACTTCACTTTTCCGGTCGCTTGAACCGCGTCGGTATGCAACGGTACTGCGGCGTCCCGACAAATGGCGGCCAACTCGTCAATCGGCTGCAATACGCCCGTCTCGTTGTTCGCCAACATGACGCTGACCAGACGCGTGTCGGGTGTGAGTAAATCGGCCAGTTTCCCCGGCGCAACGACTCCAGATGAGTCAACCGGGAGTTCGACGACTCGGTGTCCCAGCCGCCTGAGCGTCGAGTAGGTCTCGCGAACACTCGGGTGCTCGACTGCCGAGGTGATCACAACCCCAGGCGAGACACCTGCGATGCCCAGCAGCGCGAGGTTGTTTGACTCGGTCCCGCCACTGGTGAAGATCAACCTGTCCGCCTCAGAGCCGGAAGTGCGCGCGCCGAGGGCGCCGGCAACTGAATCTCGAGCATCTTCCAACATCCGTCGGGCATGCTGGCCAGCCCAGTGCTGGCTGGCGGGGTTTCCGAGCAGCTCCTGTTGGGCCCGCAGCATACACTCGGCGACGCCCGGATCGATCCGGGTGGTGGCGTTGTTGTCAAGGTAAATGCGATGCATGGTGCGTGTCTATCTCTACCCGTCACATAGGCGGGCGGTCGTGACTGAACACCTCTAGGGTGAAGTTTGCTCCAACCGATCGGCTTCCGCTCGATCCTCGGCTGCTAGACCGTCGTCACCCGTTTCGCCGTATGCTTCTGCCCGGCCCCGTAGCGCTGCTAGGTTGTGCGGTGTGTAGTTGAGGGATTCTGAATAGAGCTCGATCGCCTGATCATGGCGGCCCAGAGCACGTTGGACGTCCGCCATTTCTCGGTACAAATCGCCCAGTTTGTTGTGCACTCGTCGACGCAGGGTGGCAACCGTCTCCTCCAGGCGAGCGATGTCAAACAAGTCGGGAACAAAGAAGTACAGCTCCTGCTCAGCCAGTTTGGCGATGATCGGCCACAACAGCCGAGCTGCTTCGGGGTGTTGCTTCGACCAGGCCAACCACGCCTTTTCGTCTTCCGCATTCAGAGCCTTCAGGTAATTGCATAGTATCTGGGCATCTCCAGCAGCAGTTTCACCTCCGCCGCGGCGCGCCCAAACCAAGTCCCACCGTTCCGGCGGCTGGCCCGCGGCAGGTGGCGGAAAAGCAAGGAGGTCGTTACTGGGGTTACGCAGGTAGTCTTCGACCGAGCCCGTAGTGTCCATATGCTGGACGGGAGTGATCTGCAGCTCGACCAGCGGGATTTCGTAGTAATGGAAACGCCGCCGTTGGAACGAGTAGGGTGAAAACTCTTCACCTCGCACAGAACCATGCCGTATCGTGCAGTATGCGAACACGCCCAGCAGTAAGACGACCGCAAGAAGCGTAATTCCCAGCCGGCTGGACCGGGTTAAACCAGCCACGCCACTGGTCGATGTCTCGGTCATACGGTGTGCGGAACTCTCGATAATCCGGAAAGAGCAACCTCGATGGTCCGGCCCTATTCTCCATCACCTCTTGGCGGCTGGCAACTTGGGCCCGGCTGCCGATTCGCGGCCGGATCGTGCCGTCCGAGCTGACCACTTTCCGCCTCGACAGGAAGAAAAGTCGGCTAGCCGGAACTCGTGAAGTCCTTTAACCTTAGGGGCGAATTCGATGCGTTGGAAACGGGGCTGCCTCTGCCCCACAGGGAGCTGTCTTCGCCAGCTGGTCGCCGAGACCACTTCCGAGGTCCACGCGTACGACAAGAACCGCCACTGAGAAATGCGAAGCGGAACATGCACGGCACGAGCCTGGCGGAGCGAATCGTACGGATCAAAAGTCGCTGCCTGACGTCCGCTCACTGGGTGCCGCGGTGGCGATCCACCGACCGGCAGGCGAATTGGCGGCTGGCGGCCGAAAAGCCGGCAGCGACGCCGTCCGCGGCGGGGATTCGCGACGAAAGGCTGCGGCGCGTAGAATCCATCCTGTTCCTGGCCAAGGATCCGATCGCCAGCCGCAAACTAGCCCAGTACGCCAACTTGGCGGATGCCACCGAAGCACGTACACTAGTCCGCCGACTCAACCAATTGTACGACGAGAATGGACAGTCTTTTCGTGTTGAGGAGGTAGCAGGAGGTTTCCAGCTGCTGACGCGGAGCAAGTTTGCACGCTGGCTGCGACGGCTTGATCGAGCGCCTCGTGAAGTTAGGCTATCAGTGCCGGCGCTAGAAACTCTGGCTGTGGTTGCGTATCGTCAGCCGAGTCTGCGGGCAGAGATTGAAGCGATTCGAGGCGTAAGCTGCGGAGAGATTCTCCGACAGCTCATGGAACGCGACTTGGTTCGAATATGCGGTCGAAGCGAGGAGTTGGGGCGCCCATATCTGTATGCCACGACCAAGAACTTTCTTCAGGTGTTTGGCCTGAGAAATCTGGACGGCCTTCCACGCGGCCAAGAACTCAAGCAGAGCCAACTCACCTTGTCCCAGACGATTCAAGAGAGACCTGAACGTAGTATGGAGGAGGATAGCGACGTGCTAAAGACCCGCGAATTGGATTCCGCCGACGCTCTAGACGCTGATTTTGATGTCACGGATCCAAAGATCGTCGCAGCTGATGAGTTCGAGGACGAGGAATACGAGGACGAAGAGTACGACGACGACGAGGACGAGGATGACTACGACGACCTCGAAGATGAGGACGACGAAGAGGACGACGACGATGACTATGACGACGACGAAGAAGATGGATGGGAGGTCGTCGAGGACGAAGAGGAAGAAGAGGACGACGACGAGGACGATTGGGATGAAGAGGACGACGAAGATCTAGACTGGGACGACGAAGAGGAGGATGAAGACGAAGACGAAGACGAAGAGTGGGAGTGATCGTGTCGGCACAACCACAAATCAGCCGAAATGCGTTAGCATCCGGTTACGGTGGAAACCGTGGGCTAACGCCCAGTGGCTGATTTGTCGGGTCTGATCCGCCAGGTCGCCGAACAGCCAAACATCAGCCGAGCCGCGTTAGCGGCCGGTTCCCCTTCACCAGATGAGTCGCCTTGCGACTACCGCGACGGGTGATCAGAAAGTCCGTCTGCAACAACTTCGGCCATCAACTTCGCGAAGACCGCGTCGCGGCTCGATCGATCATCATTCGCGCCTCAGCAAGAGCACCCTTTCTTCACTCTCCCCTTTGGGGAGAGTCGGCCCGAAGGGCCGGAGAGGGGGGCACGCCTCAGGGCGGTCACTCTCAGACCGCCCTCCCCGGACGCTACGCGTCCGACCCTCCCGCGAGCGGGAGGGTAACGGTGAATGTCCCGCAGGTTTGTTTAACAGTGATGCCGTAAAAGCTGCACTGCCTCTGTGGGGAGAGTCGGCCCAAAGGGCCGGAGAGGGGGACCCGTCCCCGGACGCTACACGTCGGTTTCGCTGGGAACCGTGGGCTAACGCCCAGCGGCTGATCTGGAGCGTAGCCGAACTCGCCAGAGTTTGGCGGATTTCATGAAGTGTAGAAGCTGCACAGCCCCCAAGCGGGAGGGTGAGGTGGATGTCAGCTGGTTTGTAAAGCGCAAAAGCTGCACAGCCTGCCCGCGGAGAGGGGGACTTTGGTGCTGGTCTAGTCGATTTGAAAGAGGCGTTTGAGCGCTTCGAGAAGTCCATGGGGGGCTCCTTTGGTCGCCTCGTCTCTGAGCGACTCGAGCGGTGGATGCAGCAACTTGCGAACGAGCCGGTCGAAAGCGTACTCGATTTCCGTTCGGTTCTTCTCGTCAATGTCGTTCAGCTTCTTCAGGAGCCGAGCGAGTTCCTCTGACTTGATCGAATCAGCCTGCGCTTTCAGGCGTCGAATCGTAGGCCCCGTTGCTCGGTGATGTAGGTCGCCCATGAATCGGGCCGTTTCATCTTCGATGATTCTCTCTGCGTGGGGCCATTCCTTTTCGCGGGCGCGACGGTTCGCTTCACACGTGGTGCGCAAGTCGTCGACCGAATAGAGGTAGATACCGACCAAGTCGGCGATCGCGGCGTCAAAGTCGCGGGGAACCGCGAGGTCCAGAATCAACGCCGGGCGCTGATCTCGTTGCTGGATAATCTCCTTGAAGTCGTCGACGTTCACAATCGGCTGCGCCGCCCCCGTCGTGCTGACGACGATGTCGGCCGCTACTAGTTGCGTCCGCAGCGCATCCCACCCCACGGCCCGGCCAGAGAACTGCTGCGCCAGTTGAGCGGCCCGCTCCACGCTGCGATTAACCACCGTGATCTGGTTGGCCCCTTCGTCAATCAGGTACCGCAGCGTCTCTTCGGCCATCTCTCCAGCCCCGATGACGACGACCAACTTGTCGTCGAACCGCTCGAAGAACTGCTTGGCGAAGTCGGCCACGGCAACGCTGGGAATGCTGACTCGCCTGTGGTGAATGGTGGTTTCGCTGGTCACGCGCTTGGCGACTCGGATCGCAGCCTGAAAAGCGAGATGAGTGAGCGGGCCGGTGAAGTCGCCATTGGTGGCTTGCTCGTAGGCTTGCTTGACCTGAGACAGGATCTGGGCTTCGCCAACAACCATGCTGTCCAGGCTAGCGGCAACTGTAAACAGATGTCGCACTGCGTCCTCGCCCGATCGCTCGAACAACTCGTCAAAGATTTCTAACGCGTCGAGTCCATGGAAGTCGGCCAAGAACTCGGCAACTTCTCGGTGACTGGGAAATCGATCCGGTTGTTCAGCGGCCAGGTAGAGTTCGACTCGATTGCAGGTCGACAGGACGACTGCTTCCGTGTTGGGGTACCGAGTTCGGAGTCGCGCCAGCGCATCATGGGATTGCTCGGGGCTGAAGGCCAGCCGCTCTCGCATCTGTACAGAAGAAGAGTGGTGGCTGCAGCCGATGACATGCAGCTTCATCGCCACCTCCCCGCCGCCGCAGGACCGCCGGCGCGAGTTGAGAGACCGACCGCTGTTGCCTCAGATCGTCGCAGGGAATCGACGCGGTCGATCGCCAGGGAGAAGGGGGTCTCTTCGACAGCCGCCGACTGGTCTGTGGCGTGTTGACCGAGTAGCACGAAGCCCAGTACGAGCAGTAGGAACAGGAAACTGGCAAGAGTGAGGTAGGCCACCTTGCGTCCCTGACGCGCCGGTTTGTAGCACACCTCAAAAGTCACGACGGCCAGCAACCACGCGAACAGTACGCCTGACGACAACACGATCGGATCGGTCCACTTCAGGCTTCCCGTGCTGTCGGTCGGTTGGCCGAGGTTGAGAACTACACCGGAGAGGAGGCCGACCCCCAACAGGCATGTCGAAATCACCAAAGATTCACGATTGAAACGCTGCAACCACTCAAGGCTGGGCAAGCGAAGACCCCGCCTGGGCAGCAGCTTGTGTTTCAAGCGATAGGCTTGGATCAGGTACATGGTTCCTGTGGCGAATCCCAACGTCACTGCCGCCGTACCGAGGGAGAGCGCGATACCATGCACGATGCGCCAGCCACGCAAGGCGGCCTTTGGTTGGAAACCGCCGATGTCCCGCATCAGCACGGCGACGGCCACCAAAGCCAAAGCTAGCGGCAGCAGGAAGATCCCCAAGGTGTTCGCCGGCCGACGTATCACGAGGCCAAGGTAGGCGCCCGCGATGCACCAGGCAGCAATCAGGCAGAAGTCGTGCCAATTCGAGAGCGGGACTACACCGCGCGCCGCCGCTTCGCTCCTGACCTGTTCGACCAGGAACAACGAATGGGCTACCAGGCCAGCCGCTGTGATCCCGACCAACAACAGGAAGCGGCTTGGAATCTGAAAGAACAGGCGCGATGCCTCGAGCAAGAAGCTAATCGCATAGCTCGCCGCGAAGCAGACGATCGTCGTACCAGATAGCCAGTTCATCAGGCAGGCCTTTTTCGTGCCGTCCCGCGGCATCCCTGCATCGATCCGTGAAAGCAGCAACTTGTTTCGGAATGATGGAACAAGCGGAGTGCGTGAAGCGAACCAGGTGGATCATTCAGTCGTCCGGTACGCGCGCAACGAACTGCGGCACGCTCGAGCTGCTCCGCGCCAGGCTACTCCAGGTCGTATTCCTTCAGCTTTTTGTGGAGGGTATTGCGATTGATTCCCAGTTTGGCCGCCGCCCGCGTTTGGACGTTGTCGCAAGCCAACATCACCTGCTCAATCAGCTCCCGCTCGACCGGGTTCAAGATCTTGCCATAGAGGTTGTCGGCGTCGTTGCCCGAATGGGACAGCCCTGTCTGTACAACCTCGTAGGTGAGTGTTTCAAGATCAGCACCCCGCAGGCGGCCGGCACGATGTCTGCGTTCTCCGCGCACAACCTCCGGAAGCAACTCGAGCGTGAGTTCATCCGTTTCCGCCATGACCACCGCACGTTCGACATAATTCTGCAGTTCACGGACGTTTCCGGGCCAGTTGTAATCCTGCAGAGCCTCCATCGCCTCTTGCTGGATGTGAACCACGAAACGTTCATTGGCCTCGCTGTAAAAGCTCAAGAAATGCCCAACTAGATCGGGGATGTCCTCACGGCGATCTCGCAGTGGAGGAATCTGGATCGGCACGACGTTCAGCCGCCAATAGAGGTCCTCGCGAAAGCGACCTTCTTCCACTTCTTCCATCAAGTCGCGGTTGCTTGCTGCGATCACACGCGTGTCGACTTCGACAGTCTCGGTGTCTCCCACGCGCTCGAACTGCCGCTCCTGGAGCACTCGCAGCAGCTTGACTTGCAGCTGCAACGATGTTGAGTTGATTTCGTCTAGGAAGATCGTTCCACTGTGAGCTGCCTCGAACCGTCCAATGCGATTCTCGATCGCTCCTGTGAAAGCGCCTCGTACGTGCCCGAAGAGCTCGCTCTCTAGCAGGCTCTCTGTCAACGCTCCACAGTTGACCTTCACAAACGGCCCGGCAGCTCGGCCGCTCAGGCGGTGAACGGCGGTGGCGATGAGCTCTTTTCCGGTGCCCGTCTCTCCCAGCAGCAACACCGATGCGTTGCTCTTGGCTACGCGGCGCGTCACCGAGTAGACCTCGAGCATTGCCGGGCTGGACCCAATGATGCTCGGTGAGGGTGCGCCGGATTCTCTGGAGCGAGGAGTGTAGGTCATCGAGCCATGCGTGGGTGTGCGAACATCGCGTAATGACGGTGATCTCAGGAGCCGTCTCCAGCTTCGGCACGTTTGAGGCTCGGCGCCTCGATGGCGTCCAAGACCGCCCCGAGCACCTGCCGTGTACCGCGGTCCAACGACGCACTCTGGTTGTACAGGTCGTATTGGCGCAGGATTTCACCTTTGGTGAGCAGGATACCGCGCTGTTGAACCGCTGTGGAAAACGCTGCCGCTGCTGCCTGTCTCAAGGGAAGATCGGAAGCGTATTGACTGGCGACCGCAACCAAGGCCCGCTGGGCGGCCGGCGAGCCAAACTGGCCGAGGACTTCCGCTGCCGCGGTGGCAAGTCCGGGGTGCTCCAGCGCGGTCACCATGACGTCTTGAAAACGCATCAGATCGTAGAATTCGTACCGCCGGCTCTCAGATGCGATACGTCTGAACTCGTCCATCGCCTCGGCAGCCTGGTGGATGCGAACTTCGTAGGGAATCTGATAGCGCGCGCCGCTTGCTAACAACCTCCGCGCCGCCAACGACAAGGTGGCTACGTCGTTGGGTGTGGGAACGGCCGTCGCCAGGGGATCGGATTCCACTAACCGCTGCATCTTGGAGAACAGGGATCCGCGGGCCATCACACCTACCGGCAGATGAGCGGTTCGTGGGTCACGCCTGAGGTGCTGAAGCAACTCACCGACAGGCGGCCAGTCGATGCCGTCACTGACCAACAGGAACTCGTAGTCAGCATGTTGACGCGCGAGACTGTGGGCGGCCCGCGCACGTTGGGCGATGTCAGCTTCGAAACCCAAGTCAGCCAGCATGCTGACAATCGTCTGGGCTCGCTCGATCCGCGGATGGGCGACGACCACGCGGCGCGTGCCGGCGGTGCGAATGAAGTCTACGAGTGCCTGAGGGTAGTAGCTGGATCCAGGATAAGGTTGCTCGGGGTTGATGTTTCGAATCGCCATCGCTGCCGCGAACTTCACCCGCTGATCGGGGTGTTGTAAGGCGGCAACAAGCGAAGTCGGCGATCCGCTACCGCTCAGCAACAGGGGCAAGGCTCCCGGCCTGCCGAGGATTCCGATCGCTGCCGTCGCTGCCGCAAATTGCTGGCTACGCAAGGCGTGACGAAGGAGATCTTCGACTTGATCGGCTTCCAATCCCGCAACTCTTGCTGCGGCTGCCTCCGACAGCGGCCTGTCGAGGCCCGACTGTCGCTGGGCTGCCTCCAGCATCAGGGCGTAATACTGGCGCCGGAAATCGGGGTTGCTGCTGTCCAACAAGTGAAGCTGCTCCGCAACGCGGCCAGCTAACTCCAACGCTGCCATCGGCTCAGCCAGCTGTCTGTCCAGCACTGATTGCCCGGCAGGATCCCAGTCCCAAACCGTCACCTCCCGTTGGGGATCGGGATCACCCAAGCGCTGACCCGACAGATACGAAGTGACAAGCCGGTCCAGATAGACGACCGCATCACCTCGCTCGGGAAGATCGCCGACGATGCGCAGCAACGCCTGCTGCGCAAGTCGTCTCTCGGCACGATCATCCTCCGAGAAGTATGGAACCAGCAAGAAAGGAGTCGACTCGCGGCCGCCGAGCTGGCCTAGGACTTCAATGGAGTGTGCTCGCAGCGCTCGGTTGCCCGAGGCCAGTGCAGCCACGACTGGATCGACAGCAGGCTCGCCGAGCTCGACCAGCGCGGCTTTGACCGCGCCAGCTTCGGCAACCCGCTGGGGATCCGCCAGGACTCCGATCAACGCCCTCAATCCGCTTTCTTCTGCCTTGTATAAATCCACCATGGCCAGTCGCCGCGCGCCGGGGGACGGATCACGGAGTCTCTCGATCGCTTCAGCGATCCGCCGAGGGTCGCGGTTGGCCTGCTGCGCTGCGTCCAGCACCGCGTTGCCGATCTGGGTTCCCTCCGGCTGCAGGTCTGGATTGCGGATCAGCCGCAAGAACAGGGCCGAACCGAACTCGCGGTGCAGTTCGACCAAGGTTCCGGTGTCGGGATTCGCAGCTGACAGCTGCTCCAAATAGCCTTTCATTCGCTGCGGACGATCTAGGTTGATCAAAGAGCCAACGGCGCGGATTAATTCGCGCGGGGACTCGGGCTTGCTCTCCACGATCGCTAGGACAGCCGGATTCGTTTCGACCGGCTCCGCCGACTCCTCGGCATCGGCGACCACGGCCGGCTTGCTCGTCCCGATGTCGCCCAGCAAGTCGGTTGCGTCGGAGTCGAAGTCGGAAAACGGATCGTCTTGAGCGCTACCGACCGCATGAAACATCAACAATGCGATAGCGGTCAGCAGAGCGCATGTCCGGTTCGCAACAGCCAAATCGACCAAGCGATACGTCGCGGGGCGGCAGTGTCTTAACATGTTCTTCTCGGTGTTCGCCAAAGGTGAGTTCACGATCAATCAACATCTCTCAGAGCTACGTCCGATTGCGCGTCTTACAGTTACGAGTCAGCCTCAATCGTAACCCGAGGCGTAAGCGAGGGAACAACTTTCGTTGGCATACCAACTCCCCCCTCGCTGACGCTTCGGGTTACGAAAACGCGACGAATTCGTCACTCCTGTGTCGGCCAAACTGCGAAAAGCACAGCTGAAAACTCGCGCGCCTAGCCATTCAACCTCTTCTTCCATTGCTCGACCTGCTGAGCCACCTCGTGAGGCGCGGTCGATCCGTAGGTGACAAACGACTGCAATGCTCGTTCGACGCCGACCACGTCCAGCAGCCCCTCGTCCAGTTCCAGCTTCTGTAGTTGCTCGGAGCTAAGTTCCGACAAAGTGATATCTTCTTCCATCGCCGCGCGAACCAGCTGACCGACCAGATGGTGTGCTGTCCGCTGAGGTGTGCCGCTGAGTATCAGATGTTCCATCAAAGTGGTCGCGTCGAGATGGCCCCGCTCGAGTTTCTCCGCGATCGACTGCCGGCGTAGTTCAGCGCCAGCCACCAGTGGTGATGCCAGCTCCAGGCAGGCCTTGACCGTGTCGATCGAATCGAACAGGCGAGGTTTGTCCTCCTGCAGGTCGCGGTTGTAGGCCAGAGGCAGCCCTTTGGTGAGCACAAAAAGGGACTGCAGATTTCCGATCACGCGCGCTGCCTTGCCGCGCACCAGCTCCAGCACGTCGGGATTAATTTTCTGAGGCATGATCGACGAGCCGGTACAAAATGGTTGAGGCAGCTCTAGATAGCCGAACTCCGCTGTCGACCAGAGGATCCACTCTTCTGCCCATCCGCTGAGGTGGGTCGCGACCATAGCAACCGCAAAGGCTGTCTCCAGCACAAAATCACGGTCGCTCGAGGAATCGAGACTGTTGGCAGTGATGCCGTCAAAACCGAGGCGTCTGGCAACATCCGCGCGATCGATGGGGAGGCTGGATCCGGCGACCGCAGCAGTCCCCAGCGTCGAGACGTTGACCCGCCGCCGGCAGTCGCTCAGTCGTTCCCGGTCGCGAGCGAATTTTTCGCAGTAAGCCAGCCAGTAGTGAGCGGCCAAGACCGGCTGCGCCCGCTGAAGATGTGTATAGGCCGGCAGCACGACGCCGGCATCCTGGTCACAACGACCGACAAACGACCGTTGCAGCTCGGCGAGTAGCTGGTCCAAAGAGTCGATTTCGTCGCGAATCCACAGCCGCAAGTCGGTCGAGACTTGGTCGTTACGGCTCCTTCCCGTGTGCAGCTTGCGACCTACGTCTCCGAGCCGCTCGATCAACGCGCTCTCGACGTGCATGTGGATGTCTTCGAGCTCCACATGCAATTCAAAGTCACCATCTGCTAATTCGTGGCGAATCTCGCAGAGCGCCTGCTCGATCTGCCGCTGTTCGTCGGCAGTCAGCAGGCCGGCCTTAACGAGCATCTGCGAGTGGGCGATCGACGCCTTGATGTCGTGAGCGAACAGCCTGTGATCGAAGCTCACACTCTCGGTGAACTGTTCGACGCGGTGGTCCGTGCCGGCCGCAAAGACACCCGATCTTGCAGGAGTTGACAACGTTGCCTCAATTCATTCAGCCGAACGATTCCCCGAGAATGACTTCAAACTGTTAATACTAAATGGCTTACAGCGAACTGTCAATCAGCCACTTTGTCGGTTGCCCAGAAAGTGAGCAACCTAATTGAGGTCTGAGTACCCGCAGGTCACAATGGCGGGCGGAGTTTGGCCCGGATTATTCATGAAGATCGTCGTAGCAGATCGCTCATGAATAATTCGGGTTAGCAGTCAGTCGTCAGTTTGAGGACATCTCGCCTCCGCACTTGCCGTTTTCGAGGAACTGAGAGATGAAACGTCGAGAGTTCTTGTCCGCAGCGGGCGCCACGGCCGTGTTGGCCCCAGCCCATCGCGCCGAGGCCGCCCCGGCAGGTCAGTCGGCAGCACGGTCTCCACGCATGTACGTTGGTTCTCAGCGGGGGCCGACGACCCCCGAAGTGCTCGATTACCTGAAGCGGCAGGGAGTCGACCACATCTGTGGCTACCCGCCCGATCCGGGCGAGCGAGGTTACTGGTCGGTCGAGGATCTGGAGCGAACCCGAGATCTGTGTGAGCGACATGGCATCACGTTGGACATGGTGGCTCTACCTTTCTTGACCTCGTCGCATATCGATCGTGAACCCCGGGGCGCGATCATGTTGGGTCAAAGTCCGGAACGAGACCGCGACATCGAGCACATCAACCTGATGACCGCTCATTGTGCTGCCGCAGGCATTCCGGCCTGGAAGTACAACATGAGCCTGCTAGGAGTACCGCGTACCGAGCCTACGCCGGGACGCGGTGGAGCGCGCTACAGTACTTGGAAACTGTCGGCGGCGCGGCCCACTCCGGCACTGACCCGTGCCGGTCGTGTCACCGCCGACATGGCGTGGGAGCGGATCAACTATTTTCTAGAGCGGGTGATCCCGGTCTGCAACGAATACAAAATCCGCGCCGCCTGCCACCCCCATGATCCGGGCGTGCCCCTCGATGGGTACCAGGGGATCACGCGCGTCTTGGGAACGGTCGAGGGATTGAAGAGATTCGTCACGATTCAGGAGAGCCCCTATCACGGGTTGAATCTCTGTCTCGGCACAACCGCCGAGATGCTGCGGAATCCGGCCGAGGAGATTCATGCAGTGATTCGCTATTTTGGCGAGCGAAAGAAGATCTTCAACATCCACTTTCGCAACATCCGAGGTCAGCGGGACGATTTTCAAGAGGTCTATCTCGACAACGGGGACATGAACATGCTGCAGGTCCTCCGAACCTTGTACGAGGTCGACTATCCCTACATGGTGATGGCGGATCACGTGCCACGGCATCCGGATGACCCGCAAGGGCGTCAGGGATTCGCCTTTGCCTACGGGTACATCAAGGGGCTGCTGCAAGCCCTGCCCGAACTTGAGGGTTGAGTGGGGCGGTTGACCCTTGCCACCCAGCCGCGGTGGTGTTAATTTCGAGGGATTTTACTTGGATTATTCACGAGGTGGGGCGCAGCAGATCGCTCGTGAATTGTCTGGATTTCAATCTTCCCGTAGCTGCAGGTGGTCTCCGTGCCTCGACGCGACGATATTCATAAGATCCTGTTGATCGGATCCGGCCCGATTGTGATCGGGCAAGCTTGCGAATTCGACTATTCTGGCACGCAAGCCTGCAAGGCGCTTCGCGAGGAAGGCTACGAGGTGGTGCTGGTCAACTCGAACCCGGCCACCATCATGACCGATCCGGACACTGCGGACCGGACGTATATCGAGCCGCTGACCTGGGAGATCGTGGCCAAAGTGATCGATCAGGAGCGTCCGGATGCGCTGTTGCCGACGCTGGGCGGCCAGACGGGCTTGAACCTCGCGATGGACTTAGACCACCACGGAGTTCTCGATCGCTACGGCGTCGAAATGATCGGAGCCAAGGCGGAGGTCATCGCCAAAGCGGAAGAGCGCGAGCAGTTCAAGACGGCGATGGAACGGATTGGGTTGACGGTCTGTCGCGGCGAGACCGTCCGGACGCTCGAGCAAGCCCGCAAAGTGTTGGACGACGTCGGCTGTCCCTGCGTCGTGCGTCCCAGTTTTACGCTGGGTGGTACCGGTTCATCCGTGGCTTATAACCGGGCTGAATTCGACGAGCTCGTGCGCCGCGGATTGCATCTCTCGCCGGTCACGGAGGTGTTGATTGAGGAGTCAGCACTCGGGTGGAAAGAGTACGAAATGGAGGTGATGCGGGACTTGGATGACAATGTCGTCATCATCTGCTCCATCGAGAACTTCGATCCAATGGGTGTTCACACTGGCGACTCGATCACAGTAGCTCCCGCCCAAACGTTGACGGACAAAGAGTACCAGCGGATGCGGGACGCCAGTCTGGCGGTGATCCGTGAGATCGGTGTCGAGACTGGGGGCTCCAACATTCAGTTTGCCGTTCATCCCACGACGGGCAAGATGGTCGTGATCGAGATGAACCCGCGCGTCAGTCGCTCGAGCGCGCTCGCTTCGAAAGCGACCGGCTTTCCGATCGCCAAGATCGCTGCCAAACTGGCCGTCGGCTTTCGCTTGCATGAGCTTCCCAACGATATTACTCGCCAGACCAAAGCCTGTTTTGAACCGACGATCGACTACGTCGTGACCAAGATTCCGCGGTTTGCCTTTGAGAAGTTCCCGGAAGCGGACGCCACGCTGACCACTCAGATGAAAAGTGTCGGGGAGACGATGGCGATCGGTAGCACCTTCAAGGAGTCGTTCCAGAAGGCGCTCCGCGGTCTCGAAGTAGGCAGCTTCGGCTTGGGGTGCGACGGCAAAGACCTCTGGGGCACGGACGCGCAGCCGACGACGGACGAGATTCGCGCCATGCTCGCAAAACCGAACGCGGAGCGGGCCTGGTATTTGCGCTATGCGCTGAAGAGCGGCATGTCGATCGATGATATCTACCAAATAACAGGAATCGATCCTTGGTTTCTAGATCAACTCGCCGAGATCGTGGAATTCGAGGAGGAGCTGCGGCAGCACAACCATGTCACTGAACTTGACGACCAGACGCTGAGGAAGGCCAAGAAATTCGGATTCTCGGATCGGCAGCTGGCGACGATTTTCGACAGCAATGAAATGGAGATCCGAGACAACCGCACGCGACGTCAAATCCGCGCCAGTTTCAAGGCCGTTGACACCTGCGCGGCAGAATTTGAGGCTTACACGCCCTACTACTATTCAACGTACGAAGATGAAGACGAAACGCCGGCACGGAAAGACGGCCAACGGCGAGTCATGATCCTCGGCGGAGGACCGAATCGTATCGGCCAGGGCATCGAGTTCGACTATTGCTGTTGTCACGCCAGCTTTGCGCTTCGCGAGATGGGCATCGAGTCGATCATGGTGAACTCGAACCCTGAAACCGTGAGCACCGACTACGACACCAGCGATCTGCTGTTCTTCGAACCGCTGACGACCGAAGACGTGCTGAATATCTGCGATCGCATTCAACCGGACGGCGTGATTGTCCAATTCGGTGGTCAAACACCTCTGAATCTGGCGCGCGGACTGGCCACCGCGGGCGTGCCGATCATTGGAACCGACGTCGATACGATCGAGGACGCGGAAGATCGCGAGAAATTTCAACGGTTGCTGGAACAGCTGCAGCTACAGCAGCCGGCCAACGGAATCGCGCGGACGATGGATCAGGCGCGTAGCGAAGCGGAGAAAGTCGGCTTTCCGGCGTTGGTCCGCCCGAGTTTCGTCCTCGGTGGAAGAGCGATGGAAATCTGCTATGACCGCAGCCAATTCGAGCGTTTCGTAGCCGCGGCCTTTGTCGCTTCCCAGGGACAACCGGTGCTGATCGATCGCTTCCTCGAAGATGCGGTCGAAGTCGATGTCGATGCGGTCAGTGACGGCAGCGATGTTGTCGTGATGGGAGTCATGGAACACATCGAAGAAGCGGGAGTCCACTCGGGCGATTCGGCATGCGCCATTCCCCCTTACAGCCTGCCCGCGGTCGTGATTCAGGAAATCCGCGAGGCAACACACGCGTTGGCCAAGCGGCTGCAAGTTGTTGGGTTGATGAACATCCAATTCGCGGTCAAGCGAGAGGGCGACTTGCACCGCGTCTACGTGCTGGAAGTTAATCCGCGCGCCAGCCGAACCGTGCCGTTTGTCGCAAAAGCGACGGGAGTCCCGGTAGCCAAGCTCGCCGCTAAGGTCATGACCGGCGTGAAGCTGGCCGAGTTGGGTATTCATGAAGAACCAGTGCCGGCCCATGTATCGGTGAAAGAGAGCGTGTTTCCGTTCCGAAAGTTCGTCGGGGTCGATATCGTGCTGGGTCCGGAAATGCGATCCACCGGCGAAGTCATGGGAGTCAGCAGACGATTCTCAATTGCCTTTGCCAAGAGCCAGCTGGCAAGCGGCGTCGTTCTTCCAGAGAAAGGCAAGATCTTTGTCAGCGTTTCGAGGCGACACAAGGATCAGATCATCGGCCTAGCAAGAAAGCTAAGCGAGCTCGGGTTCGATCTGCTGGCCACGGAGGGAACAGCAAATCGGCTGTCCGAGGCAGCCATACCGGTGACCAGGATCCGGAAACTCGCCGAAGGACACCCGAACCTAATCGACTACTTGAAGAACGAAGATGTCGACTTGATTATCAATACGCCGAACGGGAAAGGTGCTCGCACAGACGAGGGTAAGATCCGAGCGGCCGCTGTCCAGAAGGGAGTGCCCTGCATCACCACCATTTCAGCTGCCGAAGCAGCCGTGCGCGCGATGGAGGCCCTGCGCCACGACGAAATGCATGTCGAGGCTCTGCAAGAACGGTTTATAGGCTCGGCCGCTGCCCAGGAGGCCGAGGCCAAGAACGGCTCACGTTCGTAAACTGACGAGGCGCGGCGCAAGACGTTTGACTCGGTTTAGCTAATCCGGTTTGGACCCAGACGTAACTTGACTTATGAGTGCTGACTGCAGATTGTCAGCTCTCGCGGCTAGCAGATCCTCGAACCATTGGTCATCCGTGACCAGTTCATCCACCGCACTTTTCTCGACCGTCCGGAGGGAATGGCGCCCCCGCTGCCACGCGCCAGTTTGTGTCAGCGGCGGCAGACTGATACCTCCGTTAGAGTCCTTCGCCGGACGCTCCGCCACCGTCCCGACCGATGGCAGCGGAGGAATCTGTGAAACTGGCAACAGTGCCACGAACTGAGCCAGGCGCGAAGCGTCGGTAGCGTTGATCCTGCCGTTGCCGCTGATGTCCCCGATCACGATCGGGTCGATCAGAAACGACGCGGCAAAGCCACCATCCAACTCCGCGGCCACGCGGGCTACCTGCGCCGCGTCATTAGCGTTGATCGCTCCGTTGCCCGAGACATCTCCAAACAACGCTGTCAGGTGGACAGCGTCGTCGACCACCACCGGATATTCATTGTCGTTTCCATCCCCGATGGTCACCGCGTGGACGTCGAGCACGCCTTGCGCGCCGTAGAGTGTGCCGGCGCCACTGGGAACGTCGAGTTGGAGATGAACGATCGGATTGGGTCCGGGCGGCAGAACGGCGGCACTGAACAGGACGATGACTGCCAGACCGGGTGTTGTATTGTTGAAAACAAGTGACGCCCCGGCTGGCATACCCGCACCCAGGGTGGCGCCCGTGACCTGCAACAGCTGCGGGTCATAGCCGACGCGGAGGTCGATGGCTCGGACGTTGGTACCGTCGCTGATCGTCACCGGCAGTCCTGCGGTGGTGTTGGCAGGGACGTTCACCGGTTGTCCAGGACCACGAACAAAGTCAGGCAGCTCCACAGTAACGGTACCCGCTGCCCGCTCGCTGATCGTGAACGACGACGTGAAATCTCCTCCCGCCGTACCGTCCGCGTCTCCATCCAGCAGCTGACCTTGGTCGTCCTGGAAGGCATCACTGCCGCTGCGCAGCGTCACCGTATAGACGTCTGCGACGAGAGGTCCGCCTGTTTTCAGAAAAGTGACGCTTCGCAGCGAAGGATCAATGACCAAGGAACCGGTCACAGGTCCACTCTCGCTACCGACCAGCGTCACGTCCGCTGGCTCCAGAACGGACGCCTGTGCTTCGTAGAGATTCAAAACGTTCGTAGCCAAACGACCATTGAACTCTGCTACAAAGCCGGAGTCGGTCGGCGAAAGTGCCGTCACTACGAACCCCAGCGGCTCGTCGTCGTCCAGGATCGTCACCGATTGGGCCTGCTCCCCACTCTCGGTACCGTTCGTGACCGACGTGATCTCTATGGTGATCGTCTCATCGTCTTCGTCGAGTTCGTCTTGAATTGCAGTGATGGTGATCGAACCGCTCGTCGCTCCCGGGGGGACCACGATCTGGGAACTCGAGATGTTGTAGTCGAGCAACCCGGCAGTGCCCGAAATGCCAAGGTCGATCGTCACAGGTACCGCAGTCTGTTGGGAGAGAGTTGCCGAGACGAGCGCCGTCCCGGCTGCCTCGGAGATGCTCGCCGTGTCCACCGACAGTGTCACAGCCGGTGTCGTCGCAGCAAGTGTTCTCAGCAAATACGCCCCAGAACCACTGGTGGCTGTGACACGAAGAAGGTGGATCCCAGTCTGATGGGCGATGAAGCTGGCAACCGCATTCTTGCCGTCAGCAGCTGAATCGCGATCCACTGTGGCAACCGTGCCATTAGGGCGAATGATCTCCAATTCGGGATCGAGTGTGTTAAGAGCCGCTACCTGATCGAGCGGTGTGGAGGTAATCACCGCCAAAGAGTTACCGACAGCCAAGTTAAAACGGTAGGTGTCTCGAAGATCGCCCGGTCCGAGGGATCCGATCGCCCCCAGCGTGTGGTCCAGCTGCCGTAGCGGATGCGACTCCAGGTCATTCGGTTCGCTGTCAAAAGCGAGCGAGTCGGTGACTACAACGGCATAGTTGGCCGGGATGGTCGACGCCGTCCGGATGGTGTAGGCACCGTTCGCCGGTATCTGAAAACCGTGGATGGCCAGCTCGTAGTTAGTCGCGTCCGTACCAGTCAGCACCGGGTCGGTGACTCCGGATCTCAGCACCGTAGAACCATCAACGTCCAGCAACTCGAGGGACTGTTCTGTCAGATCGGCGCCATCGGTTGCAGCAAGCACGATGTCGACGGAGCTCCCCGCCGCGCCGCCGAAATCGATCGAGTATTCGTCGACGTCGGAAACGACGGGCACAGCAAGCTCTAAAACATCCCCATCCAACAGCGAGGCAGAATTGAAACTGTATCGAACCGCGTTGCCAAAACTACTCTGATAACCAATGGTGGCGCTGGCGCCGAAGTCCGCAGCTACGGCTCCGAAACGCACATCTTCATAGACATAACGGGCCAAGACGGGGCCGCTCTGAAATACCTGAACCTGAAAACTGACAGCGCCTCCGTGGTCAAAATGCGGCCGATTCTCCCACTGCACGATCAGTGCTGGGATGCCGTCGATCTCTCGCTCCTGCCAGTAGACGTTGCCGCTGCCATTGGACAAGTCATCCCAGAACGGTACCAGTGCCTGGCCGAACGACCGTGTGGGGAGTGCCGCGTTTACGAACGGGACGTTGAAAACATCACCGGCGTAGATCACACCGTTGTTCGATACCGTTACTGTACCGCTGGGAAGCACCGAGTTGCCAACGGTGACCACCAAGGGGTTCTGGCCTTCGTCACCTAGGTTGAGTGGCGCGCCTGTCGCAGAAATGTCGACGAACAAACTGGGGTCGTTGAAGCGAGTGAATTCGGGTGTGAGGCTGTTGCCGCCAGATGTAGTGAACTCGCCGAGTACAGCGTAGCGACCGGAACCGAGCGGCGTCAGCGAGTTGGTAATATCCAGCTCTGCGCCGTCGGCCGTATCACCCCGCTCCGCCTCAAGAGCGGTGTTGCCGTAGTACTGCAACGAATAGGAGGTCGTTCCACTGCCACTCACTCGCAGGGTGTAGAACCCAGACTCGGTCACCGAACTTGGCGGCAAGGCGACCGGCGCTCCTTTGGTGTGGCTAGTTTGTGGCAGAGACACGCCCACTAGCTCGACGGTCAACGACTCATTCGAGGAAGGTTCTAGGTAGGCGCTCACCGTGGTGCCGGACTCGACAAAAACAGCGAAGTCGTGCGGGTCGCTCCCGCCCCTCAGGTAGCTCTCGTTCTGACTATAGAAGATGAGTGCTTCGGGTGGACCGAACCGCTGCGCTGGGGCGAGTTCATTGTCGGCGATGTTGACGGTCAGCTCGTTGACGGAGAGCGTCGTCGGATAGTTCGGATCTGATGACGCCACGACGCGATGCGTGATCGCGGTGTCGTGTACGCCTTCGAAGGTTGTGTCGTCGATCGCCCGCACGAACACTGTTTGCGGCGATTGAGTGGAGAAGACCAGGTCCAGCGTACTGGAAAAAGTGGATCCATCGCGACTCAGTTCAACTGCGTCGTCGGCTGCTACCCGAACGACCACATCGCTGCTCGGGGTGGTGTTCAGCGAGACCTCATACGGCACGGTGCCCCCGCCCTCGGAAACTCCCAGCGTTCCCTCGGGAACCACCGCCACGATTCCAGCTAACGGCGGGGTGATTGTCAGATTTGCATCGGAGATGTCAAAGAAGACGTTATCAACCGCTTCGAGCTTGATCCGGGCCTGGCTCGTCAAAATGTCGGGGATCACCACATCTTCGGCTCCATCGTTCGAAGTGCGGGTCGCCAGTTGCACCGGGAAGGTAAGGCCACCGTCAGTAGATAGCAAGATGTTGACGCTTTGGGTGTTGATCCCGTTGCCGGTGGTCCCTGCCACGTCCCATGTCACTGACTGCACCGACCGACCCGGCACCGCGTTCGCAGCATTGAAGCTGGTCAGCCGAAAGGCCGATCCGGTATCGACGACACTCAGCTGTATATCATCGCTGTTGATACCGCCGCCGTCGCTACGGTTGTCCCGGATCGTCACGCGAAAGTTCAAGTCGCGGGTGGTGGTCGGCAGCGTTTCGCCCACGGAAGTTGTGTTGTTGAGCAAGTTCTCGATCCGCGGAAACGTACGTGTGGGGTCGGGTGTTGGTGGCCAGGCCCGGAACAGCGGGCCCGCCCCATCGTCACCTGCTTGCAGATCACGGCGTGGTCCTGTGTCTCGCTGTTCCCAACTGTAAGTCAGTCCGTCCGCCGAGTCCGCGTCGCTGCCAAACGCCGTCAAGACGAACGGAGTTCGAGCCGGTATCGTAGCGTCCAGACCGGCGTCGACGTTGGGAATGTTGTTGCCGGTCGGCGTCCTGGTCCCCACGTTGGGAATCGCATTATCGACGTGATCCAGGATCTCCTCGAGACTGATCGAATGAAAGAACGGATCTGAGCTTGACTGGAGATTGTCATCGCCGCAGAGCCCAGCGTAAGACATGATCGTCGAGCCACTGCCTGGCTCGAAAGCAGTCGCACCGCTGTGCTCGAGCGGACCACACGCACCGCTATCTCCGTTCCAAGTGTGGCGGGCACCAAACTGGTGACCCACTTCGTGTGCCACAAAGTCGACCCAGAACGAATCGCCCGTGGGAGGCGAGATTCCCGAGGCGCCCTGCGCCTTTGACGGATTAATAGCATCGTCGATCCCCGCGGTACCCAGGGCAGCCAATCCGCCGCCGTCGGTGGCAAAAACGTGGCCGATGTCGTAGTTCGGGCTGCCGATGATATTGTCGAGATTATTTTGATTCTGGGTCTGCAACGAAACGACGTCCCCGTTCGAGTAGGGATCGGTGAAGGCGTTGGTGTAGATGAGCTGATCGTTGTTCGCGACTAACTCGAGGCGGATAGCCAGGTCTCTCTCATAGATTCCGTTGATGCGATTGATGGCTGTAACGACAGCCGCCAAACCCAATTCGACTGTGCCGCCGTGAAACTGTGTGTATTCGCCAACCGCAGCGATTGCGGCGCGAAAAACGCGTAGCTCGGCGCCTGACGTCGCAGCCGCGGCGCCGATCTGGCGGCCCTCGGCGGCCAAGGGGGTCGCGTCTGCGGCAACGACCGTTCGTTGCGAGTTAGCTCGACCTCGATTCTCGACCAAGATCTCTGCGATCGGCGTGTTGTCACTCGACGATGACCCCGGCCCGTAACTAGCGTAGTGGCGGTCGTCGAGGTGAAAGATTGGATCAACGTAATACGATTCGGCCGGGGAGATGACCTGGGCATGCACACCCGCTGGAGTCCACATCCAACCTCAGGGTTGCCGCAGGGATCGTCGATACCCTGTCCGGCGTAGGTGCGTATCTGCGGATATTTCGCCGCCAGCGCAGGGGCCATCACCGGCGACTCGACCATCGCAAAGCGATCCAGCCGTCCATCGGGCCGGGGAATCGCCAATTCAACCGGAACGCCATTGCTGAGCTCTGCCGGGGCCGTTGCCAGCCGAGAAGTGAACTCCTGCGCGTCGAGCAAGAAGGCTTCATATTCGGCCGCCCGGATGTAAGATTTGTGGCCGTCGGCCAAGACAGCGGCCGAGTCGACCGCCGTCCAAACGGAGTCGGCCGATAAGAGGCAGCGCGGTTCGAGCTGCTCCACCGCGTGAGTTCGGCCCCCACCTCATTTGCTTGGACCAATTCAGGATCGCTCGCTGCAATCGCTGGCGCGGTCGCCTGGCTGCACGTTGGCGGCCGTGCCTCAACAAACGGAACATGCGCGGGGAGAGGAAAGAAGAGTTGGGCAAGCGGCTGTTCCCGGTAAATAATAGCTAGAGTATTACTCTAGATTATAGCCGGCCCGGGAGCGTCTTGCTGGGAGTCATCGCGATGCCGGTTTACGATTCTGTTCGCGATTCCAGAAACGACAGCAGGTCGATGAACTCTCGATCCGTCAACGTATTTTCGAGAGCTTCCGGCATCGTGCTTTCTGTTCTGGTAACGATTTCGTCTACGTCTCGTAGCTGAATCTCGCGCAACTTCCCCTGGTTGTCACCGATGACCAGCACGTCATCACTTTCGGAAACACGGACGCCGGAGATGACGCTACCGTCTCTTAGGGCCACGACAACCGTCGTGTACCGAGGCGCTACCGTCCGGCTCGGATCAAGGATCGACTCAATCAGATGGATGCGCGAAAACTGGCGTCCGACGTTCGACAAATCTGGGCCGATACGGCCTCCTCGGTCGCCCATCTGATGGCAGCTAATGCAGGCCGCCTTCTTTAGGTCTTCAAAGACAGTACGTCCCTGGGCTGGATCACCTCGACTGTCGTAAAGCAAGCTGCGTCAACCGTTCGTGTTTGGCCTCGGAGCTGCGCCGCCGGAACCGCAGGTGAAAACGAGGCGTGGGGTCGTCTGAACGCACTTTCAGCCCAACGACGTTTTTGCCTCGGCGCAAATGCGCTGGAAAGCGATCTGAGTCAGGACGGAACTTTGATGCCTTCTGGCGGTAGGAAATAGCGGGAGAAGGATTGGGCGCCCCACCTCCCGTCACAGAGAGATCAGCGCTGCGACAGCTTCTTCCAACGGCGATCGGCGCCACTGTTCATCGTCATCGCCCGGCGTTGTATCGTCCATTTCCGCCATTGCCCGATCGACCGCAGCGGCGGGCAAAGCCACAGCCGCCGAGAACTCCATCGTGGTGATTCGCTCCACTCCCTCGCCGGCCGCTGTCTCTGCCCCCGTACTTGACCGACGAGTCGGCGGGACGAACGTCGCAACGACCGCGGGGATCGACGGAATCTCCGGGACGTCCGAGCCGGCCATGAACTGCGCGATCAGTGCGGCATCCAGCGAGTTGACCCTGCCATTGCCGCTGATGTCGGAGACGGATTCGCGGATCTGAACGGGGCGTCGTAACGAAACCACTGTCCAGACCGGCCGCGACGCGAGCAACCTGAACTGCATCGCTGGCCGTGTACTTGACCGTTCCCCGAGACGTCCCCGAAATACTCGACCACATGCAGCGCGTCGTCGCCGATGGCCGGCAGTTCGACGCTAGCGCCATCCAAGACCGCGACTTCAGCGATCCGCAACAAGTGTTGCCGCCGGTAGATTTCATTCGGGCCACCTCCGAGCACCTTTGCCTGCAAACGAACAAAGTCGACCGGCCCCGGCGGGCAAGGCAATGGGGCTCGTCAACGCCAAAGTCACCAGTCCAGCGGTTGCTGCGTCTATACTCGCCGTGGCACCTGCAGGTAGCGCGTCGTCGACATGCGGCTCCCGTGACAGTCAGCAGAGTCGGGTCAAACTCGATGCTGACACTTATGGATCGGACTTCCGTACCGTCGCTAATCGAAACCGGAATGCCGTGCGTTGTGTTTGCCGGCACATTGATGGCTTGTCCTGGACCACGGGCGAAGTCCGGCAGTGAAACGACGCGAGTTCCCTCAATGGGCGGCAACACAGTAAACGTCTGTTCGAGGTCGTCGCCACCGATTCCATCGCCGTTGCCATCAAGCAGTCGGCCGTCCACGGACCTGAAACCGTCATCGTCGCTACGTAACCTCACCGTGTACGTATCGGGTGCAAGAGGAGGGCCCGACTTGACGAACATTACCGCGCGGAGCGACGGGTCTACAATAAGCGAACCGGAGACTTCTGCCAGTCTCCGCGCCGATCAGAGCAGCGTCGGCCGGTCCCAGTTGACCGGTCAGGGTGTCATAAAGATTGAGCCCACTAACGTCCAGGTCCGCGTTGAACTCGACAGTGACGTGAGAGGTGCCTGTGACAATAAGTGAAGCCGACAGCCCCCCTGCGTCGTCGAGCGTGCTCGCATAGAGACCGACCGGTCCGAGGCGATCTGCACTCGCTCGAAACACAACCACGTTGGCCGCCGAAGTTAGCCTAAATCCGCCGAGGACGCCACCTTCAGTAATCAGTGGGTCGCTGATCTTGATTGAATCGCCTCCAGCGATCGGGGCTTTGTAGAGCTCAAACATCTCGGTGATCTCCTGGTCGGCGATATACACAACATCCCGACCGTCCTCGCTGAGCTGAAAGCCTGCCAACACGGTTGCGCCAGCCGGTAAACTACGATTAAGCTTTACGGAGTCGCCACCGGCCAGCGGCACGCTGAACAACTCGAATGCTTCATCCGACTCTTGGTCCGCTCGGTACACGACTCGGCTGCCGTCTCCGCTGATTTCGAAACCGGTCCAAAACATCACCTCCACCGGGCAGCGGCGGATTCAGTAGCGTCGGGGCGCCGCCGGCGATGGGCACGCTTAGCAAGTCAAACACGTCGTCCGCGGCCTGATCGGCCCGAAAGACGACTCGGCTGCTATCGGGACTGATATGAAAGTCTGGCTCAACGTCACCACCGCTCACACAACGGGCCGTTGAGCTTTACGCGCGAACCTCCCGTGATCTCAACGCTGTAAAGCTCGAGGTTCTGAAGCGAGTCTTGATTGGCCAGGTAGATGACTCGGACGGCTATCGGAGCTGATTTGAAACCCGGGTGGCTGCCCTGCTTGATCGAAGACATCACCACCGCCCACCAGCGGCCCATTAAGCCTTGGTCGGCAAGCCGCCGCCGATAGGTATGCTGTAGAGCTCCTTGACTAAGCCCGTGTCTTGATCGGCTAGGTACACGGGACATGTGAGCTATCCGGGCTGATTTGGAGTGCGCGTACCGCGCGAAAACGATCGATTGGTGTGTTTTAGCTTGATAGCCCCACCACCTTCCATAGGAACACTGTAGAGCTCAGTTCGGCCGTCGACATCTTGATCGGCGGCGGTACACAACGTAGCGGCTGTTTTCGCTGAGTTGAAAGTCGGGTAGTACATCACCGCCGTTGACAGGCGGAACGTTTAGCTTGATAGCCCCGCCGCCAGAAAGAGGCACACTAAATAGCTCGAACACCTCGTCCTGGTGTTGATCCGCCCGATACACTGCTCGGCGACTGTCCGAACTGATTTGGAACTCGACGACGTCACCATCAGTCACAATTGGGTCATTCAACCTGATCCAATCGCCGCCAGTTATCGGCACGCTATAGAGCTCTGCCACGTCTTTCTCGCCTTGTTGCGCAAGATAGACGACATGAGTGCTGTCTGGGCTGATCTGCAGCGCGCGAACTCCGCCAAATTCAACCAGTGGCCCGTTCAGCTTTGTTACTTTGCTGGTCGCAACTTCCACGCTGAAGAGCTCCGGCACTCCCTCCGTTTCGTGATCGGCAAGGTAGGCTGCAAACCGGCCATCAGCACTCAGCTGGAAGTTCGAGACGTCGCCTCCCAGCGTCTCGAACGGGGCGCTGCGCTTCAGTGAGTCGCCTCCGGCTAGAGAAGCGCTGAACAATTCGACTACGTTATTCGTGGTTTGATCAGCCAGATATATGACCTGCGCGCCGTCAGGGCTGAAGCGAAAGGGAAAACCGACAACCGTCGACAGCGTTCGCACGTCCCCACCGAAGACGAGCGGCAAATTCAATTTGGTCGCGTCGCCGCCAGTTATCGGTACGCTATACAGTTCCCTGACTTCATCCGTGTCCTGATCCGCGATGTAGGCTACGCGACTGCTGTCGGGACTGATCAATAGCGGGCCAGCGGTGCCGCCCTCGGCAAGGGGGCCGTTGAGTTTGATGGCGGTACCGCCGCCGATCGGAGCGCTATAGATTTCGAGGGCACCATCCCTCTCCTGGTCGGCAGCGTAAACAACCCGCGTGCTGTCCGGGCTCAGCTGATACCACCAGAACACATCGCCTCCCTCTGCCAGAGTGCCGTTGAGCTTCGTTGCACTGCCACCGCCAATGGGGACACTGTAGAGTTCAATGACCTCGTCCGTCTCTTGGTCCGCACGATAGACGACGCGGCTACTGTCGGCGCTGATCGCATACACGTGGTCGACATCTCCATTCAACACGAGTTCAGCATTGAGCTTCGTGACATCACCACCGGTCAGCGGGACACTGTAGAGCTCATCGACCTCGTCCGTCTCTTGGTCCGCACGGTAGACGACGCGGCTACTGTCGGCGCTGATCTCAAACGAATTGTCGACATCTCCATTCACTACGAGCTCAGCACTGAGCTTCGTGGGACTGCCTCCCGTGACCGCGACGCTGTATAGCTCATGGATTCCATTGGTGTCCTGATCAGCCTGATAAACGACGTGATTAGCGTCGGGACTGATTCGAAATTCAGCCACGTCGCGGCCTCCGCTAAGAGCCTCGTTCAGCTTGGTCGTCGTACCTCCCGCGATGGGAACGCTGTACAGCTCCAAAACACGGCTCGTATCTTGAGCCGCCATATAGACTACGCGACTGCTGTCGGAACTGATTTCAAATCGCCACCAGTAGCTGCCACCCTCTACCAGTGGCCCGTTCAGCTTCGTCGACGCGCCTCCGGCGATATTGACACTATAGAGTTCGAAGACCTGATCGACGTCTTGGTCGGCTGCGTAAACGACACGGGTGCTGTCGGGGCTGATCTCGTATTTCAAGGGGTGGCGGTCCCATGCTGTTTCCACATTGCCGCCTTCAACGAGCTGCCCGTTCCGCTTAGTGATCGCGCCGCCGCGGACTGGAACACTGTATAGTTCAATTGGAACTCCTGGGTCGCTAGCCACACGGAATACAGCAACGCGTCCGTCCCCACTGACCTTGAAGTCGAGCACCATGGCGGCGTCGGGCAGCCCTTCGCTCAGCCGCAGTACTTCGCCCGACGCGAAATCGACGCTGTAAAGCTGGAGGAGCCAGTCATTCCCATCGTCGGCACGGTAAACACCGAACTGCCCGTCCGATGTGACTTGGAAATCGTGGACGTCTCCCAGCAGAGCCTGCGGATCGTCCAGACGGACAACAGACAGCAGCCGCCGATCTTCGAGTCGTTCGAATATCGGCGTTCTCTGAAGCAGGCCGTGGCGGGAGACAGGTCGTCGCCGTCG
Source organism: Pirellulaceae bacterium (assembly GCA_965223305.1). Lineage (GTDB taxonomy): Bacteria > Planctomycetota > Planctomycetia > Pirellulales > Pirellulaceae > CBDCWT01. The sequence goes on from CBDCWT010000088.1 coordinate 397,353, forward strand.
CGAGCGCTGAATGCGGGTGACCATGGCAATCACTCCACTGATTCGAAAATGGACAGCATTACCCTGTGATTCTGTCCCTCAGCGGGTAGCACCTCGCCCCGCCGAGGAGCCAGCTACTATCACATTCACTTGTGCTGTACGAAGGGAGTTCGCCGACAGTTCAGAACAATGTCTGCTCTGAGCGGCCTGCGCCCGAACGACAAGGTGTTCCCAAAAAAGTTCGAGTTTACGTGACGAATTCAGCCAGCGCCCGGCCGAGGGCCCCGGCGAGTTTGCGATGTGAAGCGAGCGCGACGCGCCTTACTCAGTTTGGCCTGCCTCTTCCTCTGCCGCCGGAGCTTCTTCAATGATCTCGACGCCCATCACCGAAGCTGCGAAGGAAGTAGACGACTATACCCCACAGGACGGTTCGTCCTGTGCCGCTCGAAGCCGATCCGGGCGAATCGCGCTCTTGGCATCAATCTGACGACATTCAGGGCGGGCTGCCGAGCGGCTTCAGCTGAATTGTTTCTCAGTGCGTGTACGGCAAGGACGAGTGATGGAGGTCAATTAGAAGTTTGCGTGCCCGGCGCCGATAGCCAAAAGTGTACTCGACCTTGATTGACTCGCCGTCTGGTTTCGTGAAGAAGTAGTTCCCCATTGCAATCGCTCGCTCATCGTCTTCGATGATATCAGCGTTCATGAAGCGAACGGCTACGAACGGGGCGATTGCAAAGCCCTTATCTTCGCTGAAGCCCAACGGTGCAAAGTCATTGCCCACAAAATACGAAATCGCACCGTCAATAGTTGGTCGAAACTGGAGTTTCTCACACTTTGTCGGTCTAAAGAGCACTTTGTCTCTGCCACCGTAACCATATAAGTCCTCGATATGCCCTTTGGCACAAGCGACGAGATCGCCCCCCGTCATGTATACACGGCCGATGTCTACAATTGCACTCGCCCAACGATCTTGAGCCTGTATGACTTCCCGCTTTGTAATCTTTTTTTCGCAGAAGATCTCTTCGCCATGTTGTTTACCCCTTGAAGATTGAAAGACCTTAAACTCTAATTATCCGCCGAACGTTCCAGTCGAACGCGAAATGCTTCTAGCAACGCGTAGTACAGACGAGGCGTCGCCTTTCCTGGAAATTGCTAACGGCTGGATTCTGCTCCTCATGGTTCTGCACCTAAGCCCGCGAGTACCGAGCTCCTAGCATTAACGAATTAGAATGATTTCGGCGCGACTGTTCAACTCATCCAACAGCATGTGGAGGAAGCTGTGGCCTTCCTCGATCTGCCGTCCCGAGCTGCTTAGGTGGGCGTGTCCTTACGCAGTTGGCCAGCCAGCCTCGGTCGAAAAGACCGAAGCTGTTTACGGATTTCCTTGGCGCTCAGGACAAAACGACGCGAGTTGCAAACGGAACCCGTCGAACGACCGAGGATAGCGTGTCCTTGTCAGTTGGGTGCGATCGTCGCCCTATAGCGACCGGCAGTTCACTGCCTTCGTTGAGAGCCCGCAGGGCGGGAGAGGGAATGTTCTCCCTCACCCTTGACCCTCTCCCGGGGCGGAAGAGGGGACCATGTCGTGTCGCTGCGCGACCCTGCCTTTGCTGCTTTTCGACAAAGCCTAGTCTGCGGACCCGGCGGCCAGTGGCTGAACGCGAACATTCCCAAAAGTGGCGTCGGCGTGATGGGTTAACAGCAGCGCCGAACCGCTGGCAAGATCCCCAGTTTCAAGCCGTTCCAGGTCCCATTCGCCAGGTTCCGGATCACCAGCTGCCCAGAACTTAACACGATACCGGGATGCACCTGCCGCAGTGGTTTGGACGCGATGCCGCATGTGATAGACCCTTTCTAACTCAATGGTGCGGCGGCGATCCGATTCGACGTAGAACTCCCGCTTGCCGTCGAAGATGCGCCAACGACACTGATCCAAGTCCCGCGTCAACCGGAACTCTGCGGTGGCCCCCAGCGGATACCATTTGACGCTGGGCTGTTTACCGTCGGCGTCATGTCCCGGCCAGCGAAGTGCGATGGCGGCGTGGGTGACGTCCGTGGTATTCGGCCCGGTGCTCGGCGGAGTAAACGCGTGAAACGTAACCGTTGTGGCCACTTCATAGTCTCGCCAAGAAGCATCGCCGAATGCGACAACACGATCGTAGTATCGCTCAGTCGACCGAATTCCCTCTTTCGTCAACTCCCACTTGCCGTCGACGACCTGAGCGACGTCCGCGATCTGCTGCACTTCGCTCCAGTCAATCTCGTACGGCAACGGCCAACGGCGGATGTCGTCGATGTAGACAAGCTTCAGCGAGCGCGTGGCGACTAAACCGCTTTGAGTGGTTGCTCGCAGCACGACCTGGTTGTCGCCGACTTCGAGCAATCGGCGATCGATCTCCAGGTTGAAGTCACCGGTTCGTGCCAGCCTTTTGAAGTCTTCTCGAAACGAGAGTGGTTTCGCCGCGGCGCCGTTCAGCGAATAAGTCAAGGAGCGCAGGGCCTCTCTCGACGCCACGTGCCCTAGCACGTTGACCCAACGCTGCGGATGGCCAAGATGTCCGAATCGCTGTTCGGATCCGTACCAAAAGTGGATAACCGGACTCTGAGAGTCAGATCGACGTTCGCTGGAAGAAGTCGGCGAACGTTGCTGATCGCTGAGGTGCATCAACAACAACTGACCGCGCACATTGACTCGATTGACGGCTCGGGATGCGAGTCGAGCCGGTCCATTGGTGGGGGCCTCTGAAATCAGGAGTACTCCGATCACCAGTGCCAGTCCGCCGAGCACTCGCAGATTGTATTCGTGCTGCCGCCGCTGTCTAAATTTCCGCAACACTGTTTCCTCGAGGCAATCATGTTGAGATAATTGAGGGAACAAACACGGCCCAAAGCCGCGATCGCTACTGCGCCCACGTCATCAGGTATGAGCCGACCTATGGCCGCTCCGAAACGACAGTTTAATTTGCGGCACGCGTTTGTGCTAATCCTGTTGATGAGCGTCGTGCTGAGCTGGATTGCTGAGTGGAGGTTGCGGCGCAAACTCGAACAAGTGACACAAGCGATGATTGCTGACAAGCTCGCCGTGCTCGAGGGGCAGGAGCGAATGACCGCACGCCTACGCACGCTGTCCGAGGCCAACAAGGTGCTGCGGGAACGCCTGGGGGATCAAAATCGGCGACTGCCATTGCTAGGCCATTTGCCTTTGGCCCTCACGGATCCGCAGAAGGCCTATGTGGAAGAGCTGCGGTCAGCAGAGCCAACGACGTGGAAGTATCGCGTCTACTTGCCGCCCGATCGAGTTTTCAAACTCTGCGTGCACCCCCAGCAAGCGGGTCTCGAGAGCAAGCTCGCCCCTACGTTGACCGGGCACTTCACCGTCGAAGTTCTTGTGTGGTCACAATTCATCAGAATCAAGACGCCCGAGGAAGCTTGGGTGATCCCTCTGGAAAGGGACCTCCTCCCGGCAGCCAAGCGAATCAAACAGACAGCCGCCAAAGGACAGCGTTTCTCGAGAAAGGAGATGTCCGGTGCCGAACGCGTCGACGTATCGAAGTTGGTCGACCCTCAGGACACCTCCGGGAAGCCACTGTTAGAGGTCTATTTCAAACCCGTCTAATGGCAGCCACGTCTGGCGCCGTCTGTCCAACTAGTCGCGGCTCAGAATGCCTGGTCGACTGGGCTGGTCAGTTCATGGAGCACTTCGCGCAGCGGGTCCGCTAGCTTGGGGCCGCCGCCAACAAACAGCCGTGCTACGCGGCCTTCGCGGTCGATGACAACGGTTTGAGGAATGGCGGTCACCGCATACCGCGCAGCCACCACTCCGTCACGGTCAAGCGCAACGTTCATAGAGAGCTTGTGTCGTTCCAGCATTGACGTGATTTGGTTCGGCTGTTCCTCAAGATTGACGGCAACTAGCTCAACACCCTGACCAGCAAACTCGCTGACGACTTCGTCGACGATCGGCATCGTTTGCAGGCACGGGCCACACCATGTCGCCCAGAAGTCCAAAACGACGACGCGCCCGCGGTGGCTGGCGAGTTTGAACTGGCCTCCTTCCAACAACTCAAGCTGGAAGTCGGGTGCCGGCTCACCCACCAATGGTGATTCTGTTCCAGTCGGGCCACCTGCCGTTGTCGCGCCATCCTGTACAAATTTCGGATCCTTGGCGTGACGCAGTTTCCATCGATGGAACACTAGGTCGGCCGACGCCTTTTCAATCGAGTGCCCTAACAGCAGTTGGTCCACTTGCTTGACATCCACCTGGCACTCTCCGAGGATTTCACTTTCTCCTCGCAGCAACTGATTCTCCATGCGATCGGCGATGAACGTCAGCCGATCGCCGTTGGCGCGAACCGATTGGACTCTTGTCGCCGATTCATTCGATTCACTCTCGTCAGCGGTTTGCCCGTCCTCTAGTTCGTCGGAATGAAACCAGATGAGGTTCGCGATCCGGTCGCGTGGTATCTCCTTGGTTTCCAACCGGACTTCGATCTTCAGAGTTCTGTCGTCCATTTCGAGAATTCGGCCGCGCAGAAAATCGGCGTTGCGAGAACAGACGAGGTGCAGCGGTGGAGCATCTCTGAGCAGACGCGGAAGAGTCAGCAACTGTTGCCGCGGTTCCTTCTTCAGCCCCAGCACGCTGCGTTGAGCGTTTAGCTCGATGGCCTTCAGCCCTTCGTGGGGTACGAAGGTCGCGCTGGACATCGAGGTCGAGAAGGTGACACCCGATTCGTCAATCCGGCTCACTTTGCAAGGAATCGTGTCGCCGCTGCGTAGATGGAGAAAACTGCGGTCTTTCGACGGGGGGGCCTGGTAGTTGGATGTCATCATCCTCTTGAAAACCGCCCCGAAGCCCGGCTGCCGGACCCTTTTGCCGCTGCTGCGAACGATCTTCTTTGCTGGTTTTCGTTCCCGGTAGACAATGCGGCCCGAGATGCCGCGCCTTAACGGACTTGCGGCCGTCGCCAGGTCCGGGAGCCAGACCAAGCAGCTTGCTTCTGACTGCTCGTTCCCGCCGACCAAACGGCCGTTGAGTCTGAGCCCGTCGATCTCCAGCCGGCCGGACCGCTCTTTCCTGTTCGGTTTCCAGCCGGGATCGTGACGAGGAGCAACCAGCGAGCGACGGTCCGCCACCGGCAACTGCAGAGCTTCCGACAACGCCGGGGAGTTCAACGTCAACTGCTTGCCCGCTATGCGAGTGGGGACACCGGTTAGTCGCGATCCATCGTTGTAGGCCACGCGGAGTTCCGACTCTGGAGTATCAGCGGTCTCATCCTCCGATGATGCGTCCGGCTTTTCGGGCTGAGCCATTAAGAACACGTCGCTTACTGTGGCGGCCGTAATTCGCAGCTCCTTACCGTCCTCGAACACAACAAGTTCTTGCGAGTCTGGATCGAAGGCAGTGAGCTGCCCGTAGACGATGGTCCCATCGCTGCGATGCAGCCGGGCCTTGTTCCCCTGAAAACTCACGGGAGGCACACCATCCCAGCGACTGATCCGTAACCGCTCCAAACGAATTTGCCCCCGCTTGTTCGTCAGGCGAAGTCCGGGGTTGAGTTGGGGTTTTCCCAGCTTGATGTGCACAGAGCCCACGGCTTCGCCCGTAGACGAGTAGAGCAACATCGTGCGACTTTTCTGGTCGAGATACGCTTGGATCCGCAGGCGACCTGGCTGCGAGTTGACGCGGAGCAAGCTTGCTACGTCGGCAGCTCTCTTCGATTCGACGATCGCCACCAACTGGTTGTCCCAGACCTCGAAGCGGAAAGCATGTTCCACCGACGAGGCTTGACGATTTACGCCCAAGGCGAGCATGAAGTCGGGCTTCTTTTCCCAGGCTAGGTCGAACTCAATGACCGCCTTTTCAGGGATACCGAAGTCTCCGTAAATTGAGGCTCCCGGCTTGTCCGTAAACGGCATCCCACCGTCGTCTCGCCAACGAGACGTTGCGGTCGATTCCGTCCATCCCTCCATTCCAATCGGACCGAGGTAGATCAGCTCCTCGCCTCGCCAGCGATAGAACCGCTGGACGTGATCGCGACGGAGTTGTAGCCGGCCGAACCGGGCGCTCGACACTTCCAGCTCGTCGTCAGACAGTCCCAACAGATCGCCGTAGATGACATCATCGCCTACCAGTTCGAAGCAATATTCGCCCTGGGGGCGCGGCAACGTTGCCGGTTGGGGATAGTGTACGGCACTCAGTGCCGCCAGTGGAAATTCCAAGGGCACTGTAAAGTGCGGCGACTGCCAGCGCACGACGGCGGGGTCCTCGGAGGGCAACATCGTGCCGGAGACATAACCGCCATTCGCAAGATGCAGTACTGATTGCTCGGATTCTGCAGCGCCGCACAGATCGCCGGTGAAGCAGCCGAAGATCGCCGCCGCGGCGCAGGCCAAGATTCGTAACAGGTGTGTCTTCAATGGGAGATGCCTTATGTTGAGGCCCCTGGCGGTTACCGCTCGTAGATCGGCAAGAATCGAAAGTTCACCGCGATCGCCAATAACGACAATGAAGTACTCACCGCTGGACCGTGTTGCCCGGGGAAACTCCCATCCGCCTGCTGGCTCGACTTGAGCTGGCGGACGAGCAACTTGTTCCACTTTTCCCAGGCCTCTACGTCACCTTGAAACAAGGCCTGCGCCTGGTAGTAGCGTTGGTAGTTCACCCAACCGAATCCAGACCTGCCGGCAAACTCCAATTTGTTCCGCAAGTAATCCAGCGTCGCGTCAAACTGCTGCAGGTCTTTACGCCGAGCGATGGCGTACACCAACGTGGCGATCGAAATGCGGGCCAGCGACTCGTCGAAACCACCCATTCCTCCCGCGTACGCAACCTGTCCCGAATTGGAAGTCATCTTCGTGTAGTAAGAGATTGCCTTGTCGATGGCCTTGTCCGGTACTTCGATTCCCGCGTTGCGAGCTGCCAAGAGCCCTACTAGGACGGCTCCACTGACTGACGTGTCGGCGTCCGTTGAAGTCGGATTGTACCGCCACGCGCCATAGGAATTTCGTTCTTGCGATGTGAGTGCCGCCCGGACTGCCAACTCGAGCGCCGCACCGATCGACCGCCCTTTGGTGCCTTCAGGCCACAAGTACCGATCGTCTACCGCTCCGTAGGCTTCGGCGAGCGCGAGCATGGCGAAACCGTGATGGTACATGCTGCTGCCCATATACCCCGTCGAGGCGTTCTGGCTGGAGATAATGCTCCGCACCGCCCGCCGCACGTTGTTGCTGTACAACCCGAAATTCGGATCGTCTCCCGATGCGAGGAATACCATAAGCGCCAGGCCGGTCACACCAGGCCCCTGCTGGCCGCCACTCCAGCCGCCCGCCGGATTCTGGGTCTTTACCAGGTACTGCAGGCCTTTGTCGTAGAGCTCGCGCACGTCCCGGGGAACGGCTTCTCCGATGCGAATGTTGGGAGGCTGTGCAGAGGCCAAGCCCGCAGCCGCAACGACGACGAGCAACGCCAGACAAGGCGGTGGCACGGACCGGACGAAACGAACCGGGATGACGGCGCGGCGAAAGAGTCGCATGCCCATTACACGGCCTCGTCTTTCTCGGGCAGCATGCCCTGACGTTTCAGCCAAGCCTCCATTCCCTTTGCCTGATTCAACTGTTGATGCAACACCTTCCATTGAACGTCGTCCAAAATCGCACGTAATCTCTGTTCTGGTAAGCGAGACAGCTGCCAGAGGATCAAGTAGTAGTCATACTGTCCCGGTCGCCGAGACGGCGTTGTCTCCGCGACAAGTAACTCGAGCAACTGTTTCCGCTGAGTTTGCTGCAGGGGGACTCCCTGCTCGATGACGTTGATGGTCAACTCGATCATCGCGCGGTGCCGGAAATCACTCCGCGCTGCGTTGACCTGTTCATACCTCAAATACTGTTCTTCGGTCAGTATATTCTGCAATGACTTGTACAGAAACGAATCGGCGTGAAACACGCCTGCCATCAGAGTTGTTTGCAGCGGATTGATATCCTGCCAAATCTCGTTCATCTTCTGCTGATCATGCTTCTTCAGCTGAAATTGCTTCTTGACTTCTTCGTAGCGATCGAAGAAGCGATTGATATCGCCTTGCCCGGCGAGCCTCAGTTTTTCTTGCTGTGCCGTGCTCAGCTTGCACGCGCGGTGAACGTCGCCGGCAACTACTGCCAGCTGATCGACCATGCTCTTACGAGCGCCCGCAGCCGAACTGTGCTGCCGAAAGACCCATTGATCGAAGTTCTCGTCGGTGAAGGCGGGTTGCACCGCCAACAGCACTTCCTCCGCCTCTGCTGCTTCCTCGACCTCCACCTCCACTTCCAGCTGTACTACTTCCTGACCAACTGCAACGTTGCCGCCCACCGCCAACAAAGCCAACGTCCACCACCATTTGCCCGCTGATGGTTTTCCAGCAGGTCCGTGGACGCTCCAAGTCCGTTCGTGAGCAGTTCTGTTGTGCGGTGAGAAGCGGCTCATCCTGGTCCCCACTGTTCCTCTTCAATTTCGATCCCTTGCACCATCCCAAAGTTGACACCGAAAAAGACGTTGCCGGCTTTGTAGACGCCGTGCCAAGCCTTTTGCTGCGTCTCGTTCAATACGGGCAAGATCTTATTCACCGGCAAGTGCGGGAAATAGCCATTCTCGTACATCATCAACTGTGTTTGGCCCCAGGAGTCGTGCCAGTTGTCCGCCAGCACCTGTTGTAGGTCGGTTCGCTGGTCGGCGGTCAGCCGCAGCCGCTTATCGAGCTTCGCCACGATATTTAGCACAGCTACCTGCCTCAGCGCTTCTTCGCGTCGCTGCAGCTCTGCCTCGTAGCGCGCCGCCTGTTCGGTTGACAAATGAGCTCGCACGACTTTAGCAAGCTGAGTGGCGATGAGATGCCGAGGGTCGCGTGCCTGAGGAGGCTGACCAACGATGCCGCCCCGCTGTTGGGATAGGGCGAGCTTCCGAATCGCCTTTTGTTTGGCGACCTTTGCGTCATCGCTCAGCTTCTGAAAATCTTGCCGCGAGGGTTGGCATACCAGGCGAATGAAGTGAAGCTCCGTGCGGTAGATCTGGTCGATTTGTCGTTGGTACTGCTGCTCGAACTGTTTGACCGCAGCTTCGTTTTGCGCATTTGCGTTGATGTCTTGGCGACCCACTCCTTGAAAAGCGTCTCGGACCAGGGCGCCCAGAGCGGCGCCCAATCCCAACTTTTCTTTCGGCTTGGGTTCCTCCGCTGCGGCAACGTCTGCCTCTTGCTCGGCGGCAGGCTCCTGACAGACAACGAGATCCGCCCGCAGCAGCCAGAGCGAGGCCAGCACGCAGAGAAGACACCGTCCAAGTTGTGGATGCCGTTTCATGAAACGTGGGAGTGATCTGTTGGTTGTCGTTGGCGATGCGGCCTCTCCCGCAAGCAGACAAAAGGCACCGCTGCGCAGGTCTTGTTTTGAAGTTTGAAGACAGGTGTCTAAGGATCCTGCCGGGTTTTCTCCAACTGATTGAAATACTCATCCAGTCCCGCACGGAACTCTTCTGGGAAGACGATTCCGGTTTCGCCCGTGGTTTGGGCAATGCCATGGTCTTCCCGTTGTTCCCGCTCGTTGACGCCGCTGCCAACCAAACTCATCGCGGAATCGGCCTCGCCGCCTCCACCTCCGCCTCCCGGGTTCGCTCCTCCACCACCTCCGCCGCCGGGATTGACGCGGCGGGATTGCAGCAACAGCTCGATGGCCTCCGTTTCGGCAGCGATCGCCGGAGCTCCGGTCTCGGGAGTTGCCAGGATGTCCGTCGCTTCCCGCATCACGCCAGACACGGCTTCCAGCAGCTGCACTTCCTTTCCAAAGTGCATTTCCGCATCAGGCAGCTCGCCGATACGAGCAATCACCTTGTCCACCCTGTCGCGGAGTTCATCTTGGGTTCCCGATAGACCGTCAGCACGCTCGGCATGCTCTTTCGCTTCGATCGCCGGCCGCGCTTGTTCGGCGACTCGCGTTTCCTCACGCAAATTCACCTCGCCTTCGAGGATCTGCAATACTTCGAGCACGATCGATGGCGGCAAACTGCTCGCCGATTTCCCTCCCGGTCACGTGCCGCCTGCGGTGGGCTCGACAAGGTCTTCAGCCCACCGATCGAGCGAATCGGACCAATACTCGCACTGAGCCATTGTGAGACCGCTCTTTTTGTGGATGTCATCGGCCATTTGGCGAATGCTGCCGATCACATCCTGTTCCCGCATGTCGTCCAGGACTGCCTTGAACTGCATGAAGCGACGGCGCTCGAAGTAGGCCTGCATGTCATCCATGATGTGGGACACATCCTGGCTGCTTTGCGTCTCCGCCTCTGCTAACTCTGAGAACAACTGGCGCTGCGTAGCGGAAGTGCGCGTCGGGGCAACACCAAACGCGGCATCCACTTGATCGCCCAGCCGTCCAGCGATTCGATACTGTAGCCGGGAGGCAGCCTTCAGTCGTTTGACGAGCGTGCTGCCCTCAAGATTCGCCAGCAAGCGATTGAGTTCATCGGCGATCTTTTCGAATTCGGCCAACAGATCCTGTTGCTCGGTCACGGCCTCGTCCATCTTGTCGCTGACTGGGCAGGCGTCATCGCCGCTACCGCTGGCTCCCAACAACGTGGTGACCGGCAGGCCCAGACGGGATCCGCCACCACCCGGCTGGGCAGCCTGTTCGTCGTCTTGCTCATCAGGAGGCTGGTGGGATGACTCCACATCGACCAGGGTCGGTGTGGGCGGCTTTTTGGTTGCCTCTTCGTCAGGTGCAGCGCCCGACTTACCCTGTCCCATCGCGCGAACTTGTCCCGCCATCGGGTTAGGGCTACCTTGCGCTGCTTGGGCCAGATTCGGTGCCCCCGATGCCTGCTTGAGCAGATCCGCCACCGACGGCATGCGGTTTCCTGAGATGTCCTTGAGGATCTGAAGCATTTCTGCCCACTGTTCCAGATGTCCCACACCGAATTCCGGATTCCGCATGGCTTGCTTGATGAGATCCTCGCCGCTGTTGACCAGCCGCGACAGCCGGCGGCCATTAGCCCGCTCGGCGGACGCTTGACTTTCGATGCGGTCCCGAGTGTCCGCTTGCTCCAGGTCGCTCGTCGGCAGCTCCCGCAGCTGTTTGTTGGTCTCATACAACTGCAGCTCGCGGTCGCGCACGTCTAGCGACTGGCGATGCCATTTGCTGAGTTGCTCGGTGAGCCAAATGGCGTGCTGCTCGGGCGTCAAAATGTAGAGCAGGTAGGTTGGTGAGTAGACGCGGCGTCGGTCGGGGAAAAAGTCCTCGGCGAACAACCGCAGAGCAATCGGTTGGGGCTCGATCCCCAACGACTTCGCCGAGAAGGTGCCAGCCAGCTCCATGACCTCCTGTCGAGGACCTCCGCCAGCGAGGATCTTCTCACCCTCAGCCGGGTTCTTGTAGTTCGTATCGTCGAGTCCGTGCCAGTCGATGCCAACTCGCTTGACGCCAAAATCATCGCGCGCAAACACTTGGAAGCTCAGCTGCTCTGAATCCAACACGATCTTGCGACGGGGAAGATCCTGACAGGTGATTGATGGAGGTTCGTCCTCGCGAGCGGTGATCGAGAGTGTAAACGGCTCCTTGCCCGCCAGCCCGAGTGCGTCGCGCCAACTGAGCTGCAACTGTCGGTCGCTGTCGACCTCTGTCGGTGGGCTGGTTAGGATCAGCCCCTGGGGCGTGATTGGCTGACCATCCACGTCAGCCACGGCGAGCTCGCGAGTTGCCGTCGCCACGAAAGTCGCGCGGCTGCCGCTCACCAAAGAAACAACGCCTCCCCGAACGTCCCTGCTCAACGGCTCCTCACGCTCCAAATACGGCGGCAAGACCACATCCGCTGTCACGGAACTCAGCTCGGGACGCAGTGTGGGCTCGACAGCAATCTGCTTTTGGAAGTCGCCAATACGGAGATTAAGCACAACGTTGTCGATCTGCGGCGGTATTTCAAAGTTGTACAACTCGTCCACCGCCTGGGCGCCAAACCGCCACCGCTCTCCGATGCGGATTTCGCCACGTTTCGGGTGCGATTTAGTCTCGGCGGACAAGCGGACTGACAGTGAAAATGGCTCGCCGTGCGGTACGATCAACTTGTCGGGAAGAGGCTCCAATTGAGTAAAGGTGTAACGAGGCGTATCGCGCCAAGGAGTCAAGAACCGACTCCACGAGTTCGCGGACGCAGCTGGATAGATCACACACAACCCGAGGCCGACGGTCAGCGCTGCGGCTGCCAGTCCTGCCCAACGAAGGTGTCGGGGATTCGGAACGGCCGTCGAAAAGTCCTTGGGTTCGGCCTGGTCCGCCACCTGCGTGATGGCAGCTTGGCACAGCTCGATCGAGCGAGCTTGTTCGGCTTCGCTCTTCACCAGCTCGACGATCCCTAGGATCTGGTCGCCGATGCTCGGGTATTTACGACCTAGCAAGCGGGCAAGTTGTTCGAGCCGTCGCCGTCGCCAAACCCAGCGATGCAGCGCCACGGGAATCAGCGCACACGCCGCCACGGCGGCTACAAAAATCGTGAATCTCAACAGCGGTGGCGTATTCCAGAATCGATCAAGTACAAAAACGGTGAGGAAGGCCAGCAACACGCCAAACACCGCGCCGCAACAGGCTTCGACGAGTTTGATCATCCACAGCCGCTGCCGGAACTCGAACAGCTGGGCTTGCAATGACTCGGGCAGCTCGAGTTTGTGCTCAGATGATACGTGCATGTTCTCGTTTCCTTAGCTTGGCCCTTGTTAAGATGTCACTCCATTAGCTTATCACAATCCCGACCGACCGCTAACGCTAATCGCCGCCGGTGGACATTGTGACACGACGGAGCGTGCTACTCCCTTAAATCAATCCCACCATCTTTCTACCCACCCAAAAGACCCCTAGCAGAAATACCATCATGCCGGTTACCAACGGGTGACTCCATAACTGGAGTCGGCGAATCGCAGGCGCCGGGTCCGGCAACCCCGCCAGCGACTTCACGATTTGGTCAAGATCGTCCGGTGCCATCATCTGCCCGCGCGTGACGCGAGATATTTCTTCCAGCACCTCAGGACGTGCCGGCCGGCCGACACGTTCACTTTCGTCACCCTGTACGAAGAACGAAGCCTCCAAAGTGGCTTTGGTTTGCTTGCAGATCAAGGTGATCTCGTGACGGCCGGGCTCCTCAGTCGCGAAACGTGAGTGGTACCTACCCCACTCTTCATCCGCGGACGTAAAGCGGATCGTCTCCGACTTCCCCGAAGGTGCAACGACCCGAGCGCTGACTTCGCCGTTCGATAGCGGCTCGCCGCTGCGTTCCATCACATTCGCATGGAGAGCGAGCGTTTGTCGGACGCGCGGCTGGTCTGGAGAATAGTAGAGACGCATCGTCTCGCCCTTGGCCATGTTTCGCTGGTACGCCATCCAGCGGACCACCTGACCCCAGAACCTGTAGTGATACTTGTCCTCGACACCCTTCCTCCACCGCCATGCGCCATCGGTTGCCATCAACAACACCTTGCCCGCACCAAATGTCCTGGTCACCAGCAGAGGCAACCGCCCATGTTCGTTGGTGATGTCCTTATGGACAGCCAAGACCTCGCTGCCACTTTTGGCCCGCACGACCGAGGCATACCACTGAAAGCCAGGCAAGTCTTCCCATACGGATAGATTCTCGTCTTGAGTATCCGCTAGCTTCGTCAGCAAGCTGCGCCTTCCCAGTTCGCTCAATTCAAAATGGCCCGGCGTGCGCGAGCCCCACCCGCCGAGCTGTGTCTCGTCCATCACAACGGGCAGCAATTCGCCCAACTCGGTATCCAGTAATGAAAACTGCCTTCCCTGCCATCCAGGCATGAACACCAACCCACTCGCCTGATGCTCGACTAACCCCTTGACCATGCGACATTGCTCTGCGGTCAGTTGCGCCTCGTCAATGCCAACATCTCCCAAGAAGACGACGTCAAACTCCGCCAGTTCATCTAATCCACCGGGGAACTCTTTGATGTAGTCTTTGTTTCCCCCACCCACTTTGCTCAGCCCGGGATGGAACAGCAGACAGGCGACCTCCACTCCCGGATCCCGCGAGAGTGCATTGCGGAGATAACGGTACTCCCACCGCGGATAAGACTCGACCAATAAGACTTTGAGTTTCTCTTCGCGGATGGCGATTGGTGCCGAAAGTTGGTTGTTCTCGACCAACGCTTCGCCTGCGTGGTTGGGAACCTCAAGCGAGACTGTGAAGTCACCTTCACTCGCCGGCTTCCACACGAGTGACTCGCTCGTTCGGCTCATCGCCGCGACACGGATCTCCTTGGTAACTTGGTCTCCGTCGGAAGACCTGAGCGTCACCGTGGTGACAAAGTCTCGCGGTAAGGTACTGTCGATCGTAAAAGGAATCCGGACTGACTTGCCCGCCACTCCAAATGTAGGAGCATCGAGACTGAGCAGCTCGACATCCGGTAGGCGAGTTGAACTGCCGACCGGCACCGAGAACACCGGTACATCTCGAAGCCGCAAGTTCGTAGCGGCCAACACCGGTGGAGGTCCGTCGTTCCAATCGCCGTCGGAAATCAGCACCACGCCGCTCAAATTGCCAAATTTCTCAGGCGCCTCCTCGAGAGGTGTGTGCAGATCTGTTAGCGGTGCCTGTTGCGAGTCGGGAAACGGCTGCAACACAACATCCAGACGTTCCTGCAAAGATGTCCAGACAGCCGGCTCGATCAACTCAGCAATAGAGTCACGTCGCGAGCCGACCTCCGCGCCGCCAGTCTCGTTTGGGCGGGTCACATCCCGTGTTTCCATACTCTTGGAGTTGTCCCAGAGTACGGCCACGGTCGGTTTGTCGAGCGGCTGGTATTCCTCAACCCATTCCGGTTGATTAAACAGCAGCGCGATCAGAATGACGATCAGCAAGCGGGTGAGTTCCAACAAGCCTTGCGATCGAGCAAAGCCGCTACGGCGCCATGAGAACCAGCACAGCACCGCAGCAGCGATTACCGTCAACACGGACAAGACCACCGACCATGACGTCGCCACGAACATCAGTGAGCGGCTAGAATTCAAAACCAACACCCTCCGATCAGCACCACTCGTGAGACTCGCCTTGGACGTCGCGGCAGAGCCTCGATGAACGCCCTTCGAAACGTCGCCACACAAGAAACATCATTCGAGTTGCCATGTCCAATGGGCGATCACCTACTTCGTTTCTTCTCAGCCGCCACCGACTACCTCCGCAGATTCACTTTGTCGAGCTCCACCACGATACGACTGCCCATTGCCAGGCTCGCCGCCAACGTTGGGCTGCCGCGGCTGCCTGCCGACCGCCGTGCGCTTACGGGGCAAACACAACGCAGCTTCGGCAAGCAGCGCAACCATCATTGCTAGTAGGGCCAGCCGCCAGATCTCTTGCACCAGCCCGGTTAGCCTGCCTGCCCGGTCGTCGACGCGCGAAAACTCGAGCCCGTCGAAGAGCCCGGCCACGCGACCGGCGGGGACCACTTCGGTTTCATCCTCAGACACCTCACGGTTCACGGCCAACAGCCTCGTGCCGGCGGCGTAGACACCGCTACGATGCACGTACTCGGTCGAGAGCGCTGCCGAGAGCCCCGCGACTTGGCGCCACTGCAGCGCGCTTTCGGCATCGTCGCCGGCGATCAGCTGCTTGGCTTCCGACAACACCTCGGCGCCTGCCGCCAGAGCACGTTGTGTGAGCACATACAACACAATGCCATCGGTTGCCATTGAGGAATCACGGAGGGCCGGTGTCGTTGCACAGAAATAGACCGCGCCTCGGTTCGTGGGAAGGCGCGCCAGCAGCGGATGGCCCCCCTTAAGCGTGGCCAACACAGTTAGCTCTCCGGCGACCTGGCAGTAGCGCCCCACGCGCAGCTTACCTACCGGCAGGGACATCCCACTTTGGGTGTTGGACAAAATGTCCTGATCACCACGCCAGGTTTCGACGACCGCACCGTCCAGTTCCTCGACCCATTCCTGCCAGCGGATACCCCGAAACTCTGTCTCGTTCGGTGTTGCCGGAGGAAGGAACATGACCTGTCCACCCCGGTCGACGAAGGAGCTGACGACCTTGGCTGCATCCCCTTCCGGTAGAGCCGCCTGCCACAATAAGAGTGAAACCGTATTCCAGTCGGCCGTAGCCAGCTCGTCGGGGGTGATCTGAGTCGCGCCACAGGTGATCGCGGGGTTGGGGGGAATCGCTGCAACGAGACGGAGGATCTCGGCCACTTGCGGATTTTCGCCGACGACCAGGGCCTCGCGTGGCGGCGGCTCATCAAAGACAAAATAAAACTCGTTATCCGCTAGGTTCGCATCCGCCGGGATCGAGACCTTGCCCCATCCCTTTTCGCGATCCGCGTCAATTGGAATCCGATGGTCCTGTAACTCGAACGTCGCACCGTCGATTTCCGTCATGATCTCAGAACGTGCGCCGTCGATCTCGAACTGGATCGGGAGGCTGAGGGGCGATGAGACGTCCCCGTCCCGCGCTAGGTGGAGGGAGACGAGCAGCGCGGCCCCGTCCGTTCGCTGCTCTCTGCGAACCTCCGTGACGCGAATCGAGATGTTGTCCGTAGCTACGTCGGGATAGGCCAGCAGGTGAAATCGAATCCCTTGAGGTAGCTCGAGGAAAGAGTCGCGGATCGCCTGCCAGCGGCCGCTCTTGTCCTGCCAGTCGCTGCTGCGCACGTCGGAACAAATCCACACTTCGGTGCGCCCCGTCTTGTTTGCTTTGACGTAGTCTCGCGCCGCTTCCAGCATCGCCGGTAGGTCCGCCGAGGAGTCTGTAGGGCCCGTCGAAGGAAGCTCGAGCAGCGCCTCGGCAGACTCAATCTCGCGGGCTTCGCTCGCGGTACTCTCAACGAGCACCCAGCGCGACGATCCGAGCTTGCCTAGTGTTTGAGCCAATTGGCGCCGGCCGGACTCTAGCTTCGAGCTGGTCGCGTCAGCGCCTCTTTGCTGCATGCTGGGCGAACGGTCCAAGACGATGATCGTCGTATCCGGCTGGCCTCCGGCCAGAGCGCCTAGTGAGCCGCTCGCCAAAGGCCGGGCGAGAGCGACGATTAAACCAAGAATGGCCAGCGTTCGGAACAACAGGATCAGCCACTGGCGGAGCCGAGCGTAACCTCGCGACATGCGATTGGCGTTCAGCAAGAACATCATCGCCGCCCACTGAATCGTCTGATAACGCCGCTGATTGATCAGGTGAATGATGATCGGCAACGCGATCAGCGGAATACCTAACAGGAATAGGGGTTGGAGAAAGGACATGTCGGTTACCCTTCCCAGGAAGGGCTCGGGGATTCAATCACTACTGGGCGCGCCCAACAAGAAGACGAGTGAGTATCTGCTCATAGTCCTCATCCAACATCACCTGATGGAAGTCGACCGCCGACTCGAGCACGACCTGCCGTAGTTCGTCCAAGTAGGTCTTGATGGCCTTATGGTACCGATCTGCAATGTCGTTTGGTTCGGCAAAGATCGCAGGTCCTCCTTCCATATCCAAGAACCGCATTGGCCGCCGAAACTCGAAGTCAATTTCTTGACGGTCAAGCAACTGAAACGCAGTGACGTCGTGCTTGCGAAAGCGAAGATGTTGAAAACACCCTCTCAGTTCCTCGGGCTCAACAAAGAAGTCCGACAGAATGACGATGAGCGCCCGCTGGCTAACCGTTTCGGCCAGTTCGTGCAGTACGACTGGCAGCTGCGTTTCTCCTTGCGGCTTGGCCTCTTCCAGAATATCGAAGAAGTTCATCAGATGAGATGGATTGCGTTTGGCGGGCAGGCTACGGACGATTCCGTCGGCAACGCAGGAAACGCCAACGGCATCTCCTTGCTGAACCGCCAAATAGCCGAGCGTACCGGCCAATTTGCGGGCGTAGCTGATTTTGGACACTTGGTTGCTCGGCCCAAAACCCATCGAGCCGCTTGTGTCGAGCACGATGCAGCACCGGAGATTTGTATCGGCTTCGAACTCCTTGACGTAGAAGCGGTCGGTGCGTCCGTAAGCCCGCCAATCTAAACGGCGTAGGTCGTCACCCGGCACGTACTTCCGGTACTCAGCGAACTCGACGCTCGAACCGCGATGTGGACTGGGATGCCGCCCGGAGACCATCCCCTGCATCGGGCGGCGCGCCCGCAGCGGCAGACCGCTGAGCCGCGAGAGTACTGTCGCGTCCAGGAAGCTGCGTGGTTGACGAGCGGTTTGCATAAGCAGATTGGCCTCAACGAAATACGAAGTCCGCCACAAGGTCGCAGGCACACTCTGCGTGCCCGAACCGTCCGGCTCGATTCAAAGGGGGATGGATTCGATCGAGTTCAAAAGTCTCCACTGATGACAATCAACTTCTTTCCGTCCGGCGTCCAGCAGTATCCCATGTTGTTGCGCGTGGGATCTTGGCCTACCACAAGTTTGGGAGGCTCGTCGTTGTTGGGATTGAACTCATACAACTGATGGCAGTGACGTTCGGGGCAGCTGGCCCCAAAGACGATACGATCATCATGGGGGTGCCAAGCGAAATCGGCCACGACATAGCGATAGACCGAGTAGTGGACTTTGAGCTGAGGTTCCGCGTCGCGCACGTTCAAAGTGACAACCTCTTCGGCCCCGTCGGGCTTGCCACCCTTGAAGCAGATGCTGCTGCTGTCAGGTGACCAGGTCATATTCCAGTAAAACCGGTTGTACTCGTGGCTGCTACTGTCGAGCAGCGTCTGCAACGTGTTAGATTCGACATCAAACACTTTGATTTCTTTGCCCTCTGAAAAAGCGATCTGCTTGCCATCCGGCGACCATTGTGCTCCCCACCCTTGGCGAGCGAAGAGTTGTTCGTTGCGACCGTCCAGCTGAATAATCCGAACACCACCTCGTGAAAATGCCAGCTGATCGCCCTCACGCGACCAGGCAGGCATGGCACCCGTGCAGACTTGTTGAGGCACGCTGCCCGAGACGTCCATGACGAACAACTCAGTAGCAGTACGGGGATTGATTTTCCAAGCGTCGAAAGCAAGCAATCTTCCGTCGGGTGAAACCGCGGGAGAACCACAAGCCGGATAGCCCTCGAACTTATAAAACGACCTCCAGCCGGTACCGTCAGCGTTTAGGGCGAAGAACTCGTTGGGTAGCTTGGCTCGAAAAGAAAACTCATCTGCATCAAGCATTTCGTTCGCGTCGAGGTCCAGCCGTTGAAAGTAGATCCACCGCAACAACGGGAACTGCAAGGTGTCACCGAACTTGAATTCTGCGAACGACAGCTGCCCGTCGCCGTTTGGATCGCGTATCACCCGCTGCCAGGGAAGGAGTGGATTGGCATGCATGGTCAGCCGGTACTCGGCCAGAGACAGCTTTCCGTTCTGATCGATGTCGAAGCCGGGAAAAACGTGACTCGTGATGCTGCGCTGCCAGGCAGGGGTGCCTGCGACGAGTTCGTCCGGATCGACTGCAGCGTCGAGGTTGGCGTCTAGGCGTCGAAACTGGTTTATCGTATCGAGCGTTCCCTGATCCGACTGCGACCAGTCCGCAAACGAGAGCACTCCGTGGCGGTCGGCGTCTGCCTTGTCGAATTCCTTCTGCCGCCTGTCGGCCGGCAGGCCGTGCAGGTACTCGTCCCTCTCGAGCCTGCCATTTCGATTGGCATCGCGGCGCTGAAAACCCTCCAAGTTGACCACACGCCCGTTCGACTCCCTGAGCACGCGGCCGTTGGCATCTCTGACGCCCAGCTGGATCTCCATGAACCTGCGGGCCTCGCCACGATTCACTCGACGGTTGCCGTCTTCGTCCGCTTCGTTTACTTGTGGTCGGGTGGTGTTTCTGCCAAGTGTCGTAGAAAAAGCGTTGATGAAACGCCGAACTTCGATGTCGCGGTCGGGGTCCGCATCCCAACCGTCAAACGACTCGTCCATCGCCGCGACCGCTTGTTCAACCAGCAGCAGCACCGGATCGGGCAGGCCAACTCGCTGGTCGGGTGGCACTTCGGTCGGCAGTGTCTGGAACTCCGCAAAGCTAAGCGCGCGATCGCCGTCCTGGTCAAAGAGCCGAAGATCCCTGCTGGCGACATCACGAGCCAGTGAACTGCCCGCTACGAGTTCGGCTACTGACAGCGACCCATTCCCATCGCTGTCGATTTGTTTGAATCTCTGCTCTAGCTGCCCGGTGTCCTCCGCAGCCGCGGCCACGATGCAGCTTAGAGCGAGGCAGCTTGTCAGGGCAAGAATAAGAAACGTGTACCTCAAAGCAGAACCTCGACCGCTGAAAACGACTGCTACGCTTCGGCTTGAGTCTCCTCGACCAGCTGTTTCACAATCTGCTTCGCATCGACACCTTCCGCCTGCGCGGCAAAGGTCGTGATGACGCGATGCGTCAGCACAGGTTCCGCCACCTGGTCGACGTCTTCTTGACGAACCATGTAACTCCCTAACAATGCCGCCCTCGCCTTCGCTCCCAGCACCAAGTACTGCACAGCCCGCGGCCCGGCGCCCCAAGAGACAAGCGGCTTTAGCCAATCGGGTGCAGCGGTCCCGGCCGGGCGGGTCTTGCGAACAAGCTTCGCTGCATAGGAGTAGATATGTTCCGGAACTGGCACTCGCCGTACCAGCTGCTGATGGCGAATAATCGCCTCGGCGGTCAACAGGTGATTCAACTCGGGCAATTCGTCACCCGTTGTGGTTCGCGCGATTTCAATTTCCTCGCCTTCTGACGGATAGTTCAATTCGATCAGAAACATGAAGCGATCCAGTTGCGCTTCGGGCAACGGATAAGTACCCTCTTGTTCGACCGGATTTTGCGTAGCTAGTACGAGAAAAGGTGAGTCCAAGTGGAATGTCTTACCGACCACCGTGACCTTCTGCTCTTGCATCGCCTCCAACATTGCAGCCTGCGTCTTGGGGGGTGCCCGGTTCACTTCGTCCGCCAGAACGATGTTCGCGAAAACAGGGCCGTGCACAAACTCGAACTCCCGCCGTCCCCCTGCCGTGTCCTGCAAGATGTCCGTTCCCGTAATGTCCATCGGCATCAGGTCGGGAGTGAAGCTAATGCGGCTGAACTTCAGCGACATCGTTTCTGCAAGTTTGCTGACGAGCAGCGTCTTTGCTAGGCCAGGTACTCCCATTAGCAGCCCGTGCCCGCGGGCAAACAGGCAGATGGCCAACCGCTCGATGGTCGCTTGTTGGCCGACAATTACCCGAGCCAGCTCGTTCCGCAATTGGGAGTAGACGTCTCGCAGTTGGTCAATCGCCTCAACATCATTGTCGCTAAGTCGATCCGCAGGACTAACCTCAGTTTGTGACACAGGCGTAGCTTTCGGTTGGTTAGGTGGACTGGCTGCTGTTGTGCTCTTGCAGAACTCACCAGTTGCAACAACGTCAGGATTGTTCTCCACGAGATCGCGGTCGCGGCCGACACAGGCCGTGGCTGAGTGCCTGTCGTTGCCGGAAATGGCTATTGTCGGATACTGCCGGGTGGGTTATGAGGGTGCCCCGAGCCTCTACAATGTCTCATTTGGGACACTCCGTCAACAATCGCTCATCTCGCCGACCGCGGCCGGATCGAGCCAAACTGTGTGGGGGAAATGTATTAGGACCGGTCAGCCATAACGCCTCTGGATGACCTGATCTCCTAACCGAAGGGGTGATACCTAACTGTCCAGTATCGGGCTGTGGGGGCCGGGAGTGTTGAATCGGAGTCCATCCAGGGTGGCCCGGCGGAGTCTCAATGCTCGCTGTTCCAGATCTTCAGCAGATCCGCGGAACCTTGTCGCGGGATGCCATTGTTGAGCAGAATTTCCTCGCTGGCTTTGGCGAGCTGTTCGCGATCGAAGACTAACGTCTCGACCCGTTTGTCGAAGAATTCGAACTCGACGTACTGCCCCTCTTGATCGCGCAGCGTCTCGACCAGGTGCTTGAGGTTTCGAATCTTGACGCCACTAACTTCTTTGACGATTTGCATGTTCGGATTCGCGTAGCCGATTCCGATTCGGTGACGCAACCAATTGGCTACCATGACGAGCTCTTCGTCGGCAGTTTCCGGCCGATCGAAACGTCTCATAACCAATGGATTATTCCTCCGGAACAACGTGGTCATTCCGGCGATGCCGCTCAGACGACTTCGCGCATCCGATGATGCGGCCAGCGATTCAAGTACTCGCAGAAAATCAGCTGGCGCGGCGATGAAAACGAGTGGCCCATACACGAAGTACGAAGGGTAGTTCCCTTTTAGGGATCGGAGCAACAACTGCCGAGGTTGGCGGACAGGGACGTCCAGCGAAAGTTCTTCGCCATTGCGAAAAACCTGCATCGGCACTTTGCCATCTACTGCCAGCTGCGGAACAAAGTACTGGAAGTTCACTCTCAGATCGTCGCCCAGTTTGGCCTGGCTGCTGTTGTCGATGTCGTGCTTCCCGATGTGGGTGCAGATGTCGCCAACACGGAGAGGAAAGTCCTGTTCCTCGTCAATTAGCCTCCGCACCCAAACGCCCGTGGTCTCTTTGGTCAATCCCAAGCTGACCCGGAGGTTGCGGTTCTTGAGTTGTTGATAGACGATCGGCAGTACTGGCTTGCGAGTATTCTGGTTGTTTTCAGCGTTCGACAGGAACCGCAGCACTTCTTCGCTGGGGATTAGGTATCCGATGTTGTCCGCGCGCGAGCGGCGTTGGAAGGCGAGGCCTATGATCTGTTCCCCGACATAGGCGGGACCGCCGCTGTTGCCGGGGTTGATGGCCGCATCGACCTGGACTCGAAGGCCGAAGTCACCGTAGGCGTACGGAAGGTACTCGATCCGGGAGACAATGCCCTCGGTAACCGAAAGTGAAGTACCGCCTTCTGGAAACCCATAGACTCGCACCTTCGAGCGTAGCTTGGGTAACTCCTCGGCGAACTGCGGGGGTTCAAGATCCTCGAAGAGCACCTCATCCAACTCGAGGATCGCCAAGTCCATCTCGGGCGAAACAAAGACGACTTCCGCGGGCAGCTGTTCCGCCGATTCGTATGGCTGCACGGACACCTGCGTTGCGTAGTCCACCAGGTGTTCGTTGGTCAGAATCCGGCGGCCGCCCAACCAAACTCCCGAGCCGGTCGACTCGCCAGCCGGTCCGCGTTTCCAAGGACTACTCAGGTTCAATCGGTTACTGGTACAGAAGACTTTCACCACCGACCGCCGGTAGGACAAGTCGTCCTGTCCCCAAGAGGGTGAGAGTCCAGCGAGCAGGATGGCGAGACCCAACAGCGCACTTCGCATCATCGATTGTTCTCCCGTTGGTGCCAGCTCGACGTCGTACCGGATCATAGGCCAACGGCGCCCGGTGGGCAACTGAGTGGTACTGGTTGGGTCTTGTCAGTTGCGTCGCTGGATTTATCAGCTGGCCACCACGTCTGATCGTTTGTTTACGAGTCAGCGCATCGCCAGAGGTCATGGTCGTCATCGGTTCCAGGGAAGGGCCAGGCTCGGTGGATTTACGTACCGCTCGGTTTCGACGACCAACCGCCCGCCGGCGCCGGGGGCGAGTTGCACCTCGAAAAAAGATCGGCCGACTTCGACACGGTCCCCGCCAGCCCGAACGCTTAGGCAGCGGTGTTCGCCGTAGGCGCCGGTTTGCACCAACACGGTCCGTCCTTCAGTTGGGTTGATGTTCACCAGCGTGACGCCGACCTCCCGGTCGTTCATCTGGTCGACCAGTGCCGCCGTGTCCGCCGGTATTCCGGCCCGGCGGTTGATCGGGTCGAAGTAGCGGAGCCGGCTATGGAGCGGAGCCGCCCCGCGGCCCGGATCGAGACCCGCAATCATCAGCTGGCGAAGAGCTCCAACGGTCGCCGGGTTGTATTTCATGGGATCGTCGGACAGCCGCGTATCCGGAGTCGTCACGTCCTGCCTCATCGCCGCCACCTTCTGCCGAATCGTCTCCAGGTCCTGCCTCAGCGCCCGCTCCGGATAACCGGCGTTGTCACCATCCAAATAGGCAAGCCAAGCGTCGTCAGCGAGCCGCGCGCGATCTCTCGCCGAGCACGTCCAGAAGTAGCACTGCAGCGCCCCTTCGGACCAAGGGGTCGGCTCGAACGCATACCATCCATCGTCGCCATACATGCGAGGATAGACTCGTCGGCCGTCGGTGACGCGGCTGTGAGAGTTGATTGTGTCGATCATCTGTGCCCAAGCATCGACGTATCGTCGATCCCCGCTCAACAGGTAGGCGTTTCCAAATCCGTCGACGGCTCGGCCCACACGGTTGCGGTGTGCGAGCTCTCCGGTCTGAGGCACTTCGACTGAAAACCCCCAGCCGTACACACCGCCGTACCATTTGCCGTCGGTTGCACCGCCGATCTTCCCATCGAGACCGATGTTGCTGGGGATGATTCCCCCATTGGCTTGCATGCGTTCGAGCCAGGCGTCGACATACTCCAACAACCACTGCTTGTATTTCAGATCGCCTGTCAGCATGTAGGCATTGGCGGCTAGAGTCGTGGCAGATAGGTTTTGGGGGTGGTCGCCGAGAATGTCGTTGTAGTCTTTGAAGTGAGCCACCATCTCCGCGTAACTCCGTTCACCGTGCCCCAGTTCGAAGCGGTTTTCGACTTCGATAGGATCACCGGCCCAATCCAATCCAGTGGCTTTACGCAATAGCGGTCCACGGCTGCCGTTGAACATACTGCGGATGATCTTGTGTTGGGGATCGTAATTTGGCGCTCCAGGATCTTCGTTCATGTAGAATCCGGCGAATCTACGAACGCGGTGCCCGAAGCGAACATCATCGGGGTCCGAGAGGCCTTGCAGGTTGAACACGCGCAGTCCTTCGCCGTTGTGCATCCAGTCCATCATGCAAGGGAACTCTTTGTAGTACATTCCGTCACGAGCAAAGGGAACATCCACGGTCTTGGCTTCGGTGTATTGCCGTAGATGCCCCTCCCAAGCCCTCTTGTACATCTGCAGGATGGACCTGCTCCCACCTAGTGCGTGCAGCAGTGGCCAATCTGCGACGTTTTCGATCGCATCGTCCGGGCCGTCGTCACCACCCCAGCGTTCGACGCACAGCAAGTAGCCGCGTTCGTCGAAGTACTTGTCGAAGAACTCTTGGCAGGCCGCCGCGTGAGCGCGGAGCAGTTCTCGCTGCAGCAGTGCCCAGGTTGGAGGTGAAAGCGGATCGTCGATCAAGACTCGGGGCCGTTCGGCGCCGAACAGCGTCGAGCGACCGAAGGTCCCCACCGTGCATGTCGAGCTGCAAAGTGTTCCTACTGCCGCCGATACCAGCACTGTGCGCAGCAAATCCCGCCAGGGTGTGGACCACCGGTTTGCGCAACTCGCGCTGCCCTGGGCGATTTCGTGTGAGGCGGGTCGGCGAGCAGTCGCGCGGCGTCGCGTGGTCGGCGCTGTGGCGCAGGCAGCACGATTCGGGAGCTGTCTACTATGCGTGGTTGGCGGAGTTCTTCTCATGGGTTGGCTCCAATCAAAGGCCAGGTCGAGTGCGTGTTCGCAGTTAGCAGTCCGTCAAATGAGCGAATTTGGCGAATTATGGATGACCAAGCAAGTCACCCGCACCAGGAAGCGCGCAGGTTAGCCCCAGGTTGAACAAATATCGACGTAAGTCCCTATTTTTCAACGCGCGGAGCCGAATAGTCTTCACTACATGTCGGTTGTCTCGAGTGATCGGAGAAGTTCCAGCCGGAGTCGTTGCAGCAGGACTGGTGATTGCTGGGGCGAGATACGCAACGGCGGCGAACACTCCGCCCCAAGGAGCCCCAAGACAGGCACCCAAGACACAAGCCCCAACACGACAAGCCCCAAGACAGGCACGTCTTCATCCGCTCTCAACCTCGGGCGGGACGCCCTACGGCGGGTGGAAAACTCACGTGGATCTTCGCTCCCCCCCCGACCCCCCCCTCTCTAGAGGGGCAATCCGAGGCGTCGGCGTGGCCGGACGGGTCTTTTGGACCGACGTCACCAGCTGTGCAACGCCCGCGCAACGCCCGCGCAAAACGCCCGCGCAAGACATGCACGCGGTTGAAGCGTCCACAAGAAGCGTCCGCAAGACATGCACCGGTTGCTCGACACGGAAGTGGCAAAAGGTGCCTGTCTTGTGCATGAAAGGTGCCTGTCTTGTGCATGTCAGTGGCCCGGTCAACCGGTGCATGTCTTGCGGGCACGTTGCGGGCACGTTGGCTTTCCCCCCCTCAGCATTCACAAGACACGCACCCCTGCGCTCCGCCCAGGCGAGCCCTGGCAAAGGCAGCCCTGGCAAAGACAGGCATCTTCTGGCCGTTGGCCTTCCCTGTCAGGATCAGCACCAGAACAGGAGGTTCGGAGAAGATAGGTAGCCTGAGTGCTGCATGGCTACATCCACGACCGGGCTTTTCTACTCAGCGTCCTGACAGGGAAAGGAGGTCGAATTCGTCGCGTTTTTGTAACCCGAAGCGTCAGCGAGGGGGAGTAGATGTACCAACGCAAGTCAGTCCCTCGCTTACGCTTCGGGTTCCGATTGAGCCAAGAGCACCACGGAGCTGGGACGGGACCTGTCTGCAAAAGGAGTCTGGGGGTTAAGAATCTATTCCTTTTTCCCCTACCTCACGGTAGCATCTGAACGAATGAACACGTTTCTAAAGAGCTGGATGGAGCCGGATCATGGGTGTCGAGTCACTTGTCGAGTTCCTCGAGCGGCGCTACAGCAAGCAGATCGCGACGAGAACACAGCTCGAACGTTCTCCGGGCCAGTTCGTCCCTTTTCCCGCCGAGCTGGATGAGCGGCTGGCTGCTGCGCTGCGGACAACCGGTGTCACGCAGCTCTACGCGCACCAGAGGGATGCGTTCGATTCGATTCGACACGGCAACAACACGGTGCTTGTCTCGCGCACGGCGAGCGGCAAGACCATCTCGTTCTTGCTGCCTATTCTCCAGGAGTACCTTCACTCTGAAGCGCCGTTTGCCGTGATGCTACTGTATCCCACGAAGGCTCTGTCACGTGACCAGGAGAGCACGCTGGGTCAACTCCTGGCGTCAGCGGGAACGGACGTTCAGCTAGGCACGTTCGACGGAGATACGCCGCGCGAGGAACGCAGCCGAATTCAGTCGCAAGCCGACTTCATGATCACGAACCCTGACATGTTGCATGCGGGGATTCTGCCGAATCACAATCGGCGTTGGCGCACATTTCTGTCTCGGTTGCGGTACGTAGTGATCGACGAGGTGCACACCTACCGCGGTGCGTTTGGGTCGCACGTGGCTAACGTTATTCGCCGCCTGCAACGAGTTTGCGAGCTGCATGGGAGTCGTCCTACGTTCGTCTGCTCATCGGCGACGATCGGCAACCCAGGCGAGCACGTTGAGTCCTTGTTTCAGCGTCCTTTTCAAGTGATTCGCCGCGACGGTGCCCCGCGACCGCGGCGTGATCTCTATCTCGTCAACCCGCCGGTCGTGCAAAGTCATGGCCATACCCTCTATCGCAAGGGAACTGGTTCGGTCAGCGTTCCGTTGATTCGTGAAGCCACCCGCCAGGGAGTGCGGACAATCTGTTTTTGCCGCGCCCGCCAACAAGTGGAGCGGCTTTGTCGAGCCGTGCTAGACGGACATCCCGAATTGCGTTCCCAGGTCAAGCCTTATCGTGGAGGTCTGTTGCCCAACGAACGTCGTCGACTCGAACGTGACTTGGCGGAAGGTCGTGTGACGACGATCATCAGCACCAACGCGCTCGAGCTGGGAATCGATATCGGTGACCTCGACCTCTGTATCTTGAGCGGCTTTCCAGGATCGATGGCCAGCTTTTGGCAACAGGCGGGTCGGGTCGGCCGGCGCGGATCGCGGGCAGTCATTGTCTATGTAGCCCGCGACACACCGATCGATCAATACGTTGTGAACCATCCGGAGTTCATCAATTCGGCCCCGATTGAGCGGGCATGGCTGAATCCCGACAACCCCTACATTTTGTTGCAGCACCTGCCTTGCGCTGCCCACGAGTATCCGCTGAGTCTGGAAGAAGCAGCGTTTCGCCAGCCGGCATACCCGATGGCGATGGAGGTACTGAAAGAAGATGGGAGCATCGTTGATTATCACGGAAAGTTTCGTTATGCCCTGCGAGATTACCCGGCGAAGGGTGTCAACCTGCGGGGCATGACAGACTACAACATCGAGATCTACCACGGCACGGAGGTGATTGGCGAGCTAGATCCGATTGGCGCACGGGGGACGCTGTACAAGGACGCGATCTATCAGCATCTGGGGACCCGTTACATTTCGATGGATCTCGACCTGGAGCAGAAACTCTGTCGGGTTGAGCCGGTGGACGTGGACTATTACACGGAAGCGGTTTGGGATAGCCGAGTCACCCTCACCGAATCGCTCAATCAATCTGAGCTGAACGGTGCTGCCCTCGATTTCGGATACGTGAATGTCAACCGCCAGCCGAAGTTGTACAAGAAGATCCGCGAGCGAACTTTGGAAAACGTCGGCTACGGGCCGATTACGCTTGACCCCTTCGTTTATGACACGACAGGTTTCAGTTTGCATCCACCGGTCGAGTGGAGTAACGAGGTGGCGAAGATCGATCGGCGTCACGTCGGAGCGGCGCTGCACGGACTGAGTTACATTCTGCGTA
This sequence comes from Pirellulaceae bacterium, assembly GCA_965223305.1. Taxonomy (GTDB): domain Bacteria; phylum Planctomycetota; class Planctomycetia; order Pirellulales; family Pirellulaceae; genus CBDCWT01. Next base: position 425,870 of record CBDCWT010000088.1, read on the forward strand.
GAACGGCTCCCAGCCTTTGTCTGGGCGATGTGCAAAACATCGAAACCGATGTGTCGCTGGCCGAACTCGAGCGCGGCGTGTGGAAGAGCTCGCTCTACTTGTACGATACGATCGAGGGCGGCGTTGGGTATGCGGAGAAGATATACGAAGTCCTCGAGGAAGCACTGAAATTGTGCCAGGAGATCATCGACCGCTGCAGCTGTGCTGCCGGTTGTCCTTCGTGCGTGACTGCGTTGCCGCCAGGTGTCGCCGACGAAGCACTGGAACAACTGTTGGCGGAGTCGGATGCGTCGGTAGTCTGTACGCGCAGTCTCCTGCATGCCATGCGATTCGGTCAGGTCATCCATCCCGAGGTACATTGTCATACCGTTGCCCGGCAGCCAGTCGTCGAGCCAAGCGAGCCTGATCCGGACCTACAGCGCTTGAAAGTACGGCTAGGCAGAGCGAGTAAGATACTGGAGCAGAAGAGAGCGCGGATTCATTGATCACGGAAGCATTGCAGCACTGCCCAGGGATTGGGCCAGCCCGGCTTGAGCAGCTCCATGGTATCGGTGTGCATACCTGGACGGACGTGCTCGAGTCTGCGCATCGCCTACCGCAGCAGCACGGCCGCACTCTGACGGACGAGTGCCGTCGCTGTTTGGCAGCGCTTGATCGCGGTGATATTCAGTACTTTCTCGACCGCTTCGTGCCGCAGGACCGCTGGCGGATCCTAGCTCATTTCTTCGAGGACATTTCGTATTTTGACATCGAGACTGCTGGATTACAGGCCGATGCCCCGATCACCGTGATCGTCTGCTGGCACCGTCGCAAGCTACACACCTATGTCGAAAACGAGAATCTCGATGACTTCCTGGAGTTGCTGGATGACGTCACGTTGCTGGCCTCTTTTAACGGCAGTTCGTTTGACGTGCCGCGAGTGTTGAATACATTTCATGTTCCAGAACTACCGTGTCCCCATTTGGATCTGCGTTGGGCTTGCTACCACAGGGGATGGCGTGGAAGCCTCAAACGGATCGCCTCGCGGGTCGGGATTGCTCGTCCCGAGGATCTACAAGACATGGATGGCGCGGCCGCCGTCGAGTTGTGGTACGCGTGGAGAAGCCGAGGTGATCGCGGCGCGCTCGACAAACTGGTTCGTTACTGCTCGGCGGACGTGCTGCTGCTGGTGATGGTAGCTCATCGCCTGGCCGGCCGTAGCGGATACTCGGATTTAGCATACTGGAGCCGTTTGCGTGAGAATGACAGGCAGTGTGTCGCCTAGCCCTCGCTGATCACACCAAGAAAATGTCACGGAACGAAAATGAAATCGCAGCCAGATGTCGGGTCACCGTGCTGACTCCGCCTGGAAGGGGCGCTATTGCGACGGTTGGTGTGCTGGGCAGCCAAGCTACGACGCTGGTTGCCGGACGATTCCAAGCAGCCTCCGGCAGGTCGTTGACTGCATATCCGCTTGGCCGCGTGCTGTTTGGCAGTTGGAGGCATGCTTCCACTTCGATGGCCTCTGAAGAAGTTGTCGTCGTCCAATCTGCAGAGGACCAGGTTGACGTCCACTGCCACGGCGGCGATGTCGCTGCTGGATCGATTGTTCAAACCTTGGTCGATGCTGGTGCCGAGCATTGCGAGGTGAGCGACTGGCTCGAGCAGCGAGTACCGGACACTATCCAACGTGATGCGCTGGCCGCGCTGCTGGGCGCGGAAACCGAACGCGCTGCGGCGATTCTGCTGAACCAATATCGTGGAGCATTGCGCACCGAGCTGCAGCAGGTAACCAATGCGCTGCAGAACCAGCAGATCGACGAGTCGCGGCATCGACTCGAGCAAATGCAGCAAGCCGGTCTCCTCGGCATCAAGCTGACGCAGCCTTGGCGAGTTGTCGTTGCTGGACCGCCGAATGTCGGCAAGAGCAGCCTGGTAAACTCGATCCTCGGTTACGACCGGTCGATCGTTCATGGTCAACCGGGAACCACCAGAGATCGAGTGGAGACGCGCGCGGTTCTGAGCGGTTGGCCGTTCCTATTGAGCGATACGGCAGGTTTGCGGGACGCTGATGAAGTCACCGAGGCAGCTGGCATCTCACGCGCCCGTGAGTCAATTCAGCAGGCAGATCTCGTGCTCTGGGTCCGGGAGCTAACGGCGTTGGATGATAGCAGGCAACCGCCGGGAGAGTTGAGTGATTGCCGGATGATACTGGTTGCAAGCAAGTCGGATCTCTTAGCGGGCCCTCTGCCGGCAGGTCTTGGGGATTGGATTTCAACGAGTTCCAGGAATGGTGACGGCATCGAGCGGCTCAAGTCGACGATTGTCGAGCGGCTAGTGCCGATCTCCCTATCCACCACCGCAGCTGTCCCGTTTACTGAGGCCCAGCGTCTGGCGATTGATCGGGCGCTCGAGGCGCTCGCCTCCCAGGACGGTGAAGCCGCTCGGCTGGCACTCGAGAAGCTCCTGCAATAACGTCAACCGGGGCTAGCCCGAATTATTCATGAGCGATCTGCTGCGAGGTCGTAAGTCCATCCGTGGCTTCGTCATGCTTCACAATTCTCCCTCGACGTATTGCTTCAATACGCCTGCGGAAGAATTGCTCGCCTTCCTTGCCACGAACGTACTTACAACCTCTCGCGACGATCTTCATGAATAATCCGGGCTAGCACACGCTTCTGAGAATTCGCCGGGTATTTCGTAACCCGAAGCGTCAGCGAGGGGAGTTGGTGTACCAACGCAAGTCATTCCCTCGCTTACGCTTCGGGTTACGATTGAGCCAAGAAGCGTAACTTCACAACCTTACGCTTCGGGTTCCGATTGAGCCGAAGGCGCAACACCAAGACCTACGCCTCGGGTTCTGATTGAGGCCGACGCGCGACGTCATAGAAGGCGCTTGCCCAACGCACGCGGGCTGTCTTCGAGTCGAGGAGCGGTTTGTCGGGACGAGAGGTCGGAAACTTCCCTGGACCGCCCCAGTGAAGTTGCTAGACTACCGCCGCGCGCGGTCCCTGTTGCAGCGGCCCGGGGGCGCATGTTCACGGAGGGACTTTGAATGCTATCGACCAGAGGCCCCGGACGTTCAGCCGCGGCCAGGAATTGCCGCACTGTGCTAGCGGTGCTCTGCGGTTTAGGTCTCCAGTGGACTGCCACTGTGGCGCTCGGTGCCCCGGGTGATTCGCCGAAACCGGTTGCTACCGCCGCTTTCTCAGAGCCCTCTCATACGGATGTGCGTCCCTCGCGGTTTCAGGAGATCATTCCTGGCGAGACAACGCGGGCAACCTTGATTGAAACAGCCGGTGCGCCGCAGTCGGAGGACTCACAAGGTGAGGAAACCGTCTACACGTACAAGCTGGGACCCTTTCGAAAAGTAGAAGTGATCGTGGCCCACGACGTTGTTGAGTCGATTGTGGCCCACCTGGAATCGCCTACCTCCGCGGCATCGATTGCCGACGAATTGGGACTGTCCAACTTCGTGCCTGCAATCGTCTACGGTAGCCAGAGCGAGGTACTGGGACAGGTCTATCCGGAAAGAGGCGTTGCTCTCAGCTTTGCACCAAACTCCACAGATGGCATGGTGAGCCAGATCGTATTGGAGCCTATCTCGCCTCAGTTTTTTTTACTACGCGCCAAGAGCGACACGAGCCCCGACTACGAGCGAAAGATTGCCGATCTGAACTATGTACTACAAGCAGATCCACAAAACGCTCAAGCTCGAGGCCTAAAAGCAGAGGTGTTTGCTGCCGCCGGGTACTACGGAAGGGCTCTGACGAACGTCGTTGAAGCGCTCAAGGCGGATCCCGCCAACCTACGGCATCGTCTGCTGCTGGCAGAGCTGCACCACCAACATGGCCGATACACCGCTGCCCTCGAAGAAGCCCAGCAAGTGTTGTCAAGAGCTGACTCGAGCTTGATCCACGGTCGAGCAGAGGCCTTGCTAGGTAACTTGATCGCGAACGGACCGGGACGTGATTATCAAGCGGCGATGGAGCACCATTTGGCTGCCGTTGAACTGCTCCGTCCGCTGCTCGTCAGCCCCCAGCTCCTGGTTCGCCGCGCTGCCCGCAAGGAGATGTTGGAAGTTCATTTGGCGATCGCAAACGACATCACGCACGGCCAATGGGCCGGCAAGAAGGAGTCCGCACCCGAGTGGTTGAAGCTGGCTAGAGAGCTGTCCGAACAGCTGATTGCCGAGGATGAAGGAGACGAGATAGTCCGGCTGTATCTCTATCACCAAGCGTTGGCGAGTTACGTCGGAATGCGGGGTCAGGTTGATCCGGCTGAGGTTGCTGAGACGGCATTGCAGTTGGGAAAGCGGCTGCTTTCCCAGACGAACGATCGACTTCGCCGCAGGGAACTGCAGTGGTTGCTGGTCGACGCACTCGTAGAAGCAGTTCGCGCCGAGCAACTGCGGGGAACGATCTACAAGGTGACGCAGTACACGCGTGAAGCAGACGAGTTGATACGAACGCTCGCTCAAACCGAGGAGTCTGAAGCAAGAGTCGACTTCACTCGAGGGCGTCTGTACTTCCTGATCGGCACGACGTTTGCGATTGAAGCTGGCGACCATCAGCGTGCGGTGAGCTGGTTCGACAAAGCAAAACCGCATTTGATGAAGACGCATCCACCGGCCGGTTCCGTTGATCTTGTGAGACATGGCCAACGATTTGTCAGTATGGGGGTTTCCTACTGGGAGACCAACGGTCGAGATGAGGCTCTCCGGTTGACCGAGCGCGGACTGCAGTTGATGTCGGCGGCCGTCGAACAAGGTAACCTCGACAAGGCGCCGTTAGCTGTTGCCTACGGTAATCTGGCTGCGATGTACCGCAGCATCGGCCGTCCCGAAGATGCCAAGCGGTTGGCGGCGCGAGCGTCTCAAATCGAGTCAGGTGCCGGGGAAGCGATCACTCGCTGAGCCGCCTGCGAGGGCCTGCGAAGTCTCTGACCAACACCGCCACAGCTCTTGTCGCCGGGAATACAACAGCCAAGAGCTCCCTCTTCGTGCCGAATAACTGGTAGTCTATCATGCAATCAATGGCCAGCTGGTTCGCCGCGGAGTGCTCATTGTGCTGTTCAAGCTGTTCCTGCTGTTTATCGTGGTCCCGCTCGTGGAACTTTTCCTGTTGTTCACGTTGGCGGAACTGACGAGCGCCGGAACCACTCTGGCACTTGTAGTTGCGACGGGATTTGTTGGTTCGATCCTGGCACGCACGCAAGGATTCCGTACCTACACGAGGATTCGCGAAGAGCTCGCTTCGAGCAGGATGCCGACTGACTCGTTGGTCGATGCGGTGATGATTTTTGTCGCCGGAGCGCTGCTGCTGACGCCGGGTATACTGACCGACCTGTTTGGATTCAGTCTGTTGGTTCCGGCCTGCCGGCAGTTTTACCGGCGGCGAGCCAAGCAGTGGTTTCAGACCCACTTCAAACTGCAAACATACGGACACTCAACGGCCCCAGGTAGGTCCGAGATCGTTGACTCATACGTCGTCGACTCGCGGGCCGGTAGCAACGAGAATGCTGATTGAGCGGAACGTCTTCACCGGGATTTGGCGGCCGCTCCCTACATGTTTCCGATTCTGGCGACCAGGTCGGCAGTCCGGCAGCTGTATCCCCACTCGTTGTCGTACCAGCTGACCACTTTGATCAGTTGGCCAGTGCCGCCTAACACTTGAGTCCAGTCGGCGGCGAAAATCGAACTGTGAGGGTCGTCGATGATATCGGACGACACGATTGGATCCTCGGTGTACGCCAAATAACCCTTTAGTGGGCCATTGGCCGCTTCTTTAATCGCCGCGTTGACGGTTTCTTTCGTCGCAGGCTTCGAGAGATTGGCGACTAGATCGACCACGCTTCCGGTACTGACGGGCACACGCATGGCGATCCCCGTGAGCTTGCCGTTCAGTTCCGGAATCACCAACCCCACTGCCTTCGCAGCACCGGTCGAGGTGGGAATGATATTCTGGGCCGCAGCGCGGGTACGATAGAGATCCTTATGAGGCTGATCCTGGACGTTTTGGTCGTTGGTGTAAGCGTGGACCGTGGTCATCAAACCAGACTCGATGCCGAACGTATCGTTCAGCACTTTCGCAACCGGCGCCAGGCAGTTAGTCGTGCAGCTTGCGTTCGAGACACACTTCATGTCCGTTGACAGCTTGTCGTCATTGACGCCGAACACCACAGTTAGATCCGCGCCATCCTTCGCCGGAGCGCTCAACACGACTTTCTTTGCCCCTGCCTGCAGATGGGTGTCGTATCCGGCTTTGCTGCCAGAGGCCCGTGCAGTGAAGATTCCGGTGCTCTCGACCACGACGTCGATGTTGTTTTCTCCCCAAGGGAGCTCGGCTGGGTTGCGCTCCGACAGAGCCAGGACTCTTTTCCCCCCCACGGTTAGCGAACGATCGTCGTAGTCGACATCTTCAGAGTAACGGCCGTGGATGGTGTCGTACTTGAGCAACGTGGCCAGTGTTCGGTTGTCGGTCAGATCGTTCACAGCAACCACTTCGAATTCACTGCTCCGAGCAGCGAGATTACGAAACGTCAGGCGTCCAATTCTTCCGAAACCGTTGATTGCTACCCGTACCGTCACAGTGTTAACTCCTTAGCCTTTTTGGCCGTTTATCCTGCTCGCTCGATTCGCCATACCGGTCCGGGGGTGCTGTAGATGCACTACCGGAGCGATCGCGTGGTGCTTTTGAGTGAAAACCGCTGGATTATACTGCCGTAGGGAAAGGCCAGCAACCGGCGCCTCACCAACCGACCTATCAGCTTACCGGGATACCAGGCGCCAGCCACCGATCCAGCTGAACCAGCGTTGCCGGTTGGTGATAACCTCAGAATTTCGGTGTCGGATATTGGGCCGCAGCTCACTGTGCTGACATCTGGCGGCGCAGCAGCTGGCAACAATCTCCAATCTCCGCGCGAAGAGAAAGGACGCAACGGTGGCGGTGAACACTCCAGAGTGCCGATTTCCACAGGGAGTGACTCCTGGGTTGTGGGATTACGTGCATTCTGATGCTATCGCCAGCGACTACGACGAGTATTTCGCTAGCAACCAGTTGTTTCGCTTCGACCGATGGGTGTTGCTGTGCGAACTTGAGCGGCGGTTGCGCGCCGGTGCAGTAGTCGCGGACCTAGGGTGTGGTACGGGCCGCGCTGTTCTGGCAGCCGCGGAACGTGGTTTCCGGGGGCTTGCCATCGATCTATCGGAACGGATGCTGCAAATCGTTCGTGAGAAGGCCGATGCTCGCCAGCTGTCGGTCGACTACCTGCAAGCCAACCTCGTCGAGTTAGACGCCGTCCGGGATCACTCGGTAGACGCGGCAGCCTGCCTATTTAGCACACTGGGGATGATCCGCGGCGTCGCGAACCGGCAAAGTGCGCTCTTGCACTTTCATCGTGTTCTCAGACGCAAAGGGATCCTCGTGCTGCACGTACACAACTACTGGTACAGCCTGCGCGACCCTGGAGGGCCGTGGTGGATCGTCAAAAGCTGTTTGCGTGGACTCTTCGGTTCACGGTTGGAACGGGGAGATAAGTTCTTCAGTTACCGCGGTATTCCCCAGATGTTCCTGCATGTGTTTACGTACCGTGAGATTCGCCGAGACTTGCGGCAGGCAGGATTCGAGATCGTCCGGATGATTCCTTTGGACCCTGGCCGGCACCAGCCGTTGTGCTGGCCTCGTCTACTCGGTCGATGGCGGGCCAACGGTTGGATTATTGTGGCGGTGTCGTGAGCGAACAGCCAGATATTCCTCTTGTAGCGAGATGGCTTCTTGTGGATACTCGCGCTCGCCACGGAAGCAGGCACGCATCGGTCGTGCTTTCCGCTATTTTAGAGCCTGACCATGACGGCACACGGAGTGTGCCTACTACCTTGAAAGCTCGGACGTGACAGATGAGGCAGATCCAGCGGTTTCGGAGTCTCTATCACCAGATCCGAATCTACGTACGGGCGCGGCGGTACCTGCGGAAGGCCGAACCCAGCGAGACCCGGTTCGCCTGCGACTGTCTCCAGGCGGGCGAAGTGGCTCTGGACATTGGGGCTCACAAGGCGGCCTACACCTACTGGTTGTCACGCGCAGTGGGTCGGTCGGGGCACGTCTATGCTTTCGAACCGCAGCCCAAGTTGGCTGCTGTGCTGCAGGGCTACGCTGCTGTTGTGCGGGCCAAGAACATTCGGGTCTGTGAGGTAGCTCTTTCGGATCAGCGTCGGAATGGCAAGCTCGAAATCCCGTCCGCCTTCACCGCGTGGGCAAAGCTGCTGCCCAGCGGGCACGACAACCACGACGCTGTGGATGTACCTGTGGAGACTCTCGACGATTACCTTGAGGCCATCGGCGCGCGAAGACCGGTCTCGTTCATCAAGTGTGACGTCGAGCTCCACGAATTGGAGGTGCTACGCGGTGGACACCGCCTGTTGGAGACGGACCGCCCTGTGCTCCTGCTGGAGTCCTACCCGCTATCGGGGCCGGCTAAACTGGGTGGACCGAACAGGACGTTCGAGTTCTTAACGCAGCTCGGCTATCGCGGCTACTTCTTCCATCAGAGCATGCTCGTGCCGCTCGACAACTATGCGCCCGAAGAACATCCGCTGCCGGACAAGCCGATTCAGAACTACGTCTTCTTGCACCCTGATGCGGTACATCTGGCCTGCTCTCGGCCGCCCTATCGTGTCGCGAAGAACCCCCGTCGAAGTGCCGCCTGACGGGCGAGCACGCGCGCGGGTCGTTTCTAACTTAGCCCGAATTATTCATGAGCGATCTGCTGCGAGGTCGTAAGTCCATCCGTGGCTTCGTCATGCTTCACAATTCTCCCTCGACGTATTGCTACAATACGCCTGCGGAAGAATTGCTCGCCTTCCTTGCCACGAACGTACTTACAACCTCTCGCGACGATCTTCATGAATAATCCGGGCTAGCGAGCTGCAGCTGCAAGCCTGCCGATCAGTTCCTCCCATCTGCGGTAGCTCTCTGCGGTGCTGAATCGGTCGCTGACTTCCCGTGCTCGCCTGCCCAACGTCTCTCGTAACACCGAATCGGAGATCAACCAGTCCATCGCTTGGGCAAGAGCCTCGGTGTCTGACGCAGGAACGAGCAGGCCATCCACCTCATGACGAATGATCTCCGCTGGCCCGCTCGGGCAGTCGAAGCTGATAACCGGCAGGCCGCAGGCCATCGCCTCCAACAAAGCGTTCGGAAATCCCTCGTAGAGAGAAGGCAAGACAAAGATCGTCGCCGTGGAGTAGGCCATCTCGGGTTCTGTCGTTTGGCCAGGTAGCTCGACGCGCCTCGTCGCCTGGCGCTGGACCAGGTTCTCTAGCTGCGAACGCTCGGGCCCCTCGCCGTAGATCCTCAACTTCCAGCTCGGATGTTCGTCCGCGATCATACTCCAAGCATCAATCAGCCGATCGAAGCCTTTTTCGGGCGAAAGTCGTCCCATGCCGATGATGTAGCGGCTGCTTTCATGCCCGAGCTCGGCCGTTGTGTGGGACGGCGAAACCGCCGCCACGCCGTTAGGGATAACGTGGACGTTCGAGCCGAGGTTGTCGAGGGCTCGGCGCACACTCTCGGTTTGCACGACGACCGCCCGCGCCAGCGGATAGGTGCGGCGTCTCAGCCAAGACCACAACCGCCCGATCGAGTGCTGACGAGGATCGGTCCGTTCTGCCACAATCACGGGAATCCTCGTGCCCCATGTGGCCAGCAGAGTCAGCACGTTGGTCTTGTCAATGAAGCTCACCACGACCTGTGGATCGCAGCTTCGGATGGCGCGGCGCAATCGACGGACCCGTCGCAAGTTGTTCCCCAGCGCAGCCAAAGCGTGAGACGAGTCGCGCATCAGGTCGAGCGCCACGCGGTGTACTCCTGGGAGAAGCTGGAAGTGGTCTTCGCTGGTGCCAGCCAAGGTAACGACCGCAACGTCCCATCCGAGCTTCGCCCAGTGATTCGCCATCTCCGCAACCACCCTTTGAGCTCCGCCGGCGGACAGCGAATGGACAACCAAGGTTAGGCGATTCACGCGGGTACCGTCATTCACAGCTAGCTCATCCTACGCCGTTAAGGACCGTCTGTAGCCGAATTCGCCAGAATTTGGACGAATCAGCAGTCCACCAAACTCTGGCGAGTTCGGCTACTCCAAACTCTGGCGAGTTCAGTCCGCCAAACTCTGGTGAGTTCGGCTACGCTCTGGCGAGTTCGGTTACGCCTTGGCGAGTTCGGTTACGATCGAATAGCGGCGGAACGTTGGGGAAAAGTTTCTTAGCGGCGTCGCCCCTCATCCTAACCTTCTAACCTTCTCGCCGGGAGAGAAGGGACCGGGAAGGCGGCTACTTGGATTTTGTGTCGCCCTTGTAGAAGAATAGATTGGCCGCCGCCAGCAGGCGCGGCAAACGGTGTAGGTTTCTCTTCCAAAATGCGGGCCGCTTGTCGGAGTGCGCCTCTTGCGCCCCGAGCACGAAATTCCAGATCGTCTGGCACCGCTGATGCCATGCCCAGCTGCGCACGTAGCTGGTGGGAAAACGGTCTGCAAATTCTGCGCTGCGCATCAGCTTCTCGGCACGCGCGATGATATCCAGGCCGCGCTGTGCGTTCCGATTCGTCTGGTCGCTGAAGCTGCCTCCCATCCGATGCCATCGATAAAACCGTTCCGGCACGTAGCAGGCACCGTATTTCAAAGCGATCGCTCGCGCTGCAAACGTGTCGGCAAACGACCCCAACTCAGGTCGGCACCAGCCGACCTCCTCGAATGCCGCCCGTTGGAAGATGGTGGCTCCAGTCATAGCCTGCATCGCCGGTTCTCGTTCCAGAAACTCGTGTAAGAAACGTTCGGGCGAGGCGAAGACCGTCTCCTGCCAGCAGCGAGCCTGTGTTTCGGCGACTTCTTGCCCAGTCTCGTCCAGGGTTACCATCTTGCCAAACACCAACCCGGCAGCTGGAAAACGGTCGATGGCCTGCATTGCCAATTCAAAAAATCGTGGGTAGCGGTCATCGTCCGCAGCCGCCGAGTAAAGGTAGTCGCCGGCGGCCATCCGATAGAGTGTCTCATGAGCTGCGATGACACCGAGGTTTCGGTCGCTCTTTACCACGTGTATGAAAGGGTACTGAGCGGCATAGGACTCGATAATCTCCACGCTGTTGTCGGTGGATGCGTCATCCAAGATCAGAAACTCGTCCGGCGGCCGTGTCTGACCGACAATCCCTTCGATGGCGCGCGGGAGAAACTGCGCGTGATTGTAGTTGGGCATCGCTACGGAGAGAGTCGGCATCAGGAGTCGCTAGTGGCCGGTAATCGTCTTGCTGTCTTGAATGGTATCACCGTTTGGTTGCGACCAGCATTAACTTTCCCCACCCAATGAGCTGAACGCCTAGTTGGAAGCGATGCTGCAGCAGTGTGAGCACGTCTTCCGGATGCGACAGCCAGCGGTAGTAGGTCGTCTTTTCGCACTCGTTCATTCGAGCGACCGCATCTAGTTTGTTCCAAACACGGCGCAGCGGTCGAACAGCGCATGCCGCGTGAACGACGCGCAGAAAGGGCGTCAGCCACGGCTCAACGAGAACGAAGCGACCTTCGGGCCGTAGGATCCGCTGCACTTCGCCCAACACCGCGTTTACATCATCCGGCAATTCGGGCAGGTGGTGTAACCCACCTTGTATAACGACGACATCTTTGCTCTCGTTCTCGAACTTCAGATCACGGCAATCTCCTACGTAGGTCTGCACTGGCCCTCGGTATTGGGCGAGCAGTTCTGGCGAGAGGTCCACGCCGGCGAGGTTCGTGAACCCAAGTCGCGACAAAGCCACCAGGCTGTTCCCACGTCCGCAAAACAGATCCACAATTTCCGAATCAAGTGGCCAAGCTGCTGCGCCCAACAGACGGTAGCGCTGCAGAAACTTCTGTACCTCTTCCTCCGGTGTTTCGAAGTCCTGATACGCCTGTTCCCATTGCGGATCACAACACGACTCTCCCGCACACCAGTGGATGGTTGGCGGACGCGCAACCGTTCTCTCGTCCCCGGTGCTGCTATTCATCTATTCATCAGTCTCCTCAATCCGATCGGCGGCGAGCCGGACCAATCAGCCGGAATGCGTTAGCATCCGGTTCTTACAGGCACGGTGGGCTCACGCCGGCTAATGCCCAGCGGCTGATGCCAGCATCACGCTTGGTCAGTTAGGTCGTATTGGCGTTGAGGGAAGACCAGCGCGAACGGGCCGCTGATCACGCAGACAATCATCACAGGTTCCAAGATCAGGCGGTATCGATAACTCGGTATTTCCAGCGCTGCGGTTACCGCGTTGAAGTACAGAAGTAGAAGCCCCAACGAGATAGCTACCGGTCGCGTCGCCGGTCGCATCAATAAGCATGCCAACCCAATGACTACGCCGATCAAGGCTAGTTCGTTCATCCGCAGTGAACGGGATGCGGCGTACCGATTCGCCTGGCGATAGAGCTGTGTGGCAAAGGACGATTTCCAGATCCGTTGTCCATGATAACTCGGCTGGTCGGGATTCCACTCATAGAAGGGAAAAGGGTTCGAGACACACCGCCAGAAGTTTGCCGTACGACGCACGGTTTTGTATCCAGCGACCGCCGGTGCTTCCCAAATCAGCTCGCGGCAAACACGTAGCATTAGCGCGTCGATCTCGTCGTCCGGCAGACCGCTTACGCGAAGTGCCGAGGAGACGCTCCAGGTGTCCTCCACTACCACCGGAACGTCAACCCCGGAAAGGCGTTGTTTGAGCTCGCTCGAGGCCGGCCCGTCTCCCAATTCGAGCCCAGCTCCGGATTGCTTCTCGAAAGTGACCACCCACAGATTACGGCCCAAAAACTTGGTCATGAAAGGGCTGCCAAACAACAGCTGATTGCGAAGTAGCCAAGGTGCCAAGGCCACGTAGGTGGCGAGAACCAACGCTGCTATTTGAAGTGCAGTTCGTCCCCAATCGTGGGACCGGCGAGCTTGGCCAGTGCCACCGGCCAACCAGGTCATCGCGATCATGCTGATGGCGACCACAAACCAAACGTACGTACCGATGGGACGAACCAGCGTTGCCAGGCCGATGATCAACCCAATCAACGCGGCGCGAGGCGCCGACGGGCGGCCGAAGTAGTGGACTGTCGCCGCGATTGCCCCGATCAACAGGAACGTAAATAGCGTCTCGGATAGCACCAAGTTGGCATGCCAATCACGCGAATAGCACAGCACCGAGAGAGCGTACGCCGCCAAAGCGGCTCCGGTCCGGCCGGTGATCCGGCCGCAGACGGCCGCCGTCGTCAGCGAAGTCGCGATGACCAGAAGATGTTGCACCACGAATGTCGAGAACAGCCCGTAGGCACCGCAGCGATGAAAAAGAGCTAGAAAGACCGGGTAGCCGGGGGCGCGGAAGGCGCCGAGTTCGTTCTTCAATAACCAATCGCCAGCGGCGATTTGGCCGCCCAGTCGCCAGTATTCGAAGGCGTCCAGTTGTGGCGGGGGCGGATCGGCTCCCAGCATCGCTCCGTGTTTGAGGAGGTCAACGGCCACCACCAACACCCACGCGGTGCGGATGAGCCTGGAAGACCCGGTTGGGAACAGCCAATGTTGACAACGATACGTCAAGGTAAAGATATCTAGTCGAAAGGCGGAGGTTGGCGCGAGAAGAAAGTCGCTATCGCAGCGAGCACTTTGATCATGGCCCGCCTACTGCGATTCGACAAGCCTGCCGCCGCTGGCGCCGCGTTACGCGGATGTTTTGTAGCTGCGCTTTTCGCAGTTTAGCCAGCAGAGGGTGGCGAGTTCCCCCGGGGCTTTTCGTAACCCGACGCGTCTGTCTTGATGTTGCGCTTTTCGGCGTCTGGCAGGGACAAGAGGTCGAATTCGCCGCGTTCTTCGTAACCCGAAGCGTTAGCGAGGGGGAGTTGGTGTACCAACGCAAGTCAGTCCCTCGCTTACGCTTCGGGTTACGATTGAGGCGAAATGCGCAACTTCTAAAGAGTGTCAGCGCGGCGGAGTTCGTGTACCAATGCAATTCAGTCCCTTCGCTCACGCGTCGCGGTGGCGATTGAGGCGAAAAGCGACATTTCAAATCGCGGGTACGGAAGTCTTCGTAATGCATTGACCTGCAACGACTTCCGCACGTCGTTCACTTGACCAATTTGCCTCGCACCAATAGAATCGACTCGCTGGTCTCAACATGCTGCGAGCTCTACCTCGGCTGCGCGAACCGCGACGGTATCAGAGCAGGCGAGCAACCTTTTCTTAAAGTTCTAGACGATCAAGCCAGCAAGAGAGGGAGCCTGTCATGCGGTGTGTTATGGCGACACTGAGCTTGTCCATCGTTTTGGGCATCTGTACGTGGGCGAGTGCTTACACGCCGCAGAGCCCGAAGGTTCAAGAACTGGTGCGACGCGGTGTCCGCTTCATCGAAGAGAACTACCAATCAAGGGGTGGCGACAACTATGACAAGTTAGGGGGCACTTGTCTCACCGGTTTGGCGGTCTACAAGCATACCGGCAACGCTGATCATCCACTGGTTGCGGCGGCTGTTGCCAAGTGCCGGCAGGTGTGCCGGGAGGGCCAACGCCTGTTTGTTCGTCCCGGTCTCCCCGATTTCACGGACGACAACTACAGTGTCGGAATCGCGATCTTGTTTCTCTGTGAGCTAGATGCCAAACGTCACGCCACAGAGATTGGAATACTCCTGGACGCGCTGTTGCGGCGTCAGCAAGCTGGTGGCGGTTGGAGCTATGCGACCTACAAAACCGGTGATACGTCGCAGACCCAGTACGCGGTGCTCGCGTTGTGGATGGCTCGTCGAACCAACGTCGCGGTACCGAGGGAGATTGTGGAACGGGTATGTGGATGGTTGCTGCGAACACAAGATCCCGGTGGCGCGTGGGGCTACCAAGGAAACGACCCCGGCCGGTTTGGTGACCGTGTCCGGCAGCGAGAAGTCAGGTTGTCGCTTGCTGCCGCAGGGCTCAGCAGTACATATATTTGCGCCGAGATGCTGGGTTTTGTCCGAGGACCGCAGCAGCAGCAGCAGACCCGAACCAGGCGAATTCCAGCAGCGCTCCGCGAAGTCGGCGCCAGCCGGGAAAAGCGAGCCACAGTATCGGAGGCTATTCCTGATGGGTTGATTCACCAATCGTTACGGGATGGGAACCAGTGGTTTGCTCAGAACTACAAGATCCAGTCCACGGTCTACCAACACTACTATATGTATGCTCTCGAACGGTACATGAGCTTCCGCGAGTACGCGGAGCGCAGTCAAGATCCGGAGCCAGTCTGGTACAACGAGGGCGTCGACTATTTGGCCGATTCACAGGATGGGGATGGTCATTGGCAAAGTTCCCAGGCGGGACCGATTATTGACAGTGCATTCGCCATTCTGTTCTTGTTGCGCAGCACGCAGGCAACCATCGGTAAGGCCGATCTGAGTGGCCGGGTGCGTGGGGGCAAACACCTCCCGTCGGACGTGAGTCAAATCGCAATCGACCAGGCTGGACAGGTCGTTAGTACCAAAGAAAGACCGCTCAAAGATCTGTTGGAGATGCTCGAGGGATTAAAGGCGAGCGACATTGATACCAGTATTCCGGAGCACTTGACACTTGCCGACGATGAGACTGAACGGACCGCGCAACGCGCGCGACTCAGGCGGATGGCAACGAACGGTTCCTATCAAGCTCGGCTGACCGCCGTACGAACGCTTGGTCGGGACCGCGATTTCGCCAACGTGCCGGCTTTGATCTCCGCCCTGACCGATCCGGATCCACGAGTGGCCCGCGCCGCACGTGATGGACTGCGTTTCATCAGCCGGCGGGTTAACGGATTTGGGCTGGGAGACTCGCCCAGCGAATCCGAGTCTCAACGGGCACAACTGCAGTGGCGGGCGTGGTACCGGTCCGTGCGACCCAACATGCTGGACGTCCGCTAGCTAGTTGGGGCTTGTCGAGCACCAGCGGTCTTAGCTGCCTATTGAAAAACGCCTTCCTGGCATTTTTCAACCTCACCAAGCTCAGAACAGAGTTCTTCGCGGCTCGCAAATCAACGACTTACGTCGCTGATTTGGCATCACATCCCTGTGATGCGGCAGGCGCGTTGAGAAAATCAACAGGCTGCTAGCCCGAATTATTCATGAGCGATCTGCTGCGAGGTCGTAAGTCCATCCGTGGCTTCGTCATGCTTCACAACTCTCCCTCGACGTATTGCTTCAATACGCCTGCGGAAGAATTGCTCGCCTTCCTTGCCACGAACGTACTTACAACCTCTCGCCACGATCTTCATGAATAATCCGGGCTAGGAACCGTCCGCGTCAGGCCCGAAGTACTTTTCGATGATCCACCGGGGCTGCCAGCGATCCGGCTTCCGCTGCCGACCCGTTAAATCGATCTCCATCGGCTCAGGATCGCTGCTGGTAAGAGGCTGTCGGTCGCCCGTCTTTCGTTGCCATTGCTCGAGCAGCTGTAGCATGGCCTTCACACGACCGGCGTGCCGCTCGTCGTCAGCCAGGTTCTCTAGCTCCGAGGGATCATGTTCGAGATCGAACAGCTGAGTGTGGTTGATCTGTGGATAGCGGATCAACTTCCAACGCTGATCGCGAACCGCACGCATTTTGTCTTCATAGGTCGTGAAGAGTGAGTCCCGCACGTGGGCAACTTCACCCGTCCAAATAGGTCGTAAGCTGTGGCCTTCTATTTCGGGAGGAGGAGCGATGTCCAGCAGGTCGCAGACAGTCGGGTAGAGGTCATACAAGTAGGTCAAGGCACGCGTTGACTTTCCTGCTGGAATTCCCGGCCCAGCCATGATCAGCGGACAACCCATACTGTGTTCATAGAGGTTCTGCTTGCCGAGCAGTCCATGGCTCCCGACGGCCAGACCGTGATCTGCCGAGTAGATCACAATTGTGTTCTCGGCCATGCCCGTTTCGCTTAGCTTCGCTAACACTCTGCCGATTTGGGAGTCGAGATGAGTAATCATGCCGTAGTATTCGGCCAGTTGATCGCCGACCACTTGTTTGGTCCGAGGCCACGGCGCGAGCGACTCGTCGCGGCCGACCATCCAGCCATTATGGAAGGGGTGCTGAGGCATGAAGTTGGCAGGCAAAGGAGGAGGGCGGTCGTAGTACATTTGCCGGTACTTGGCAGGCGGTTGTCGCGGATCGTGTGGAGCCGTGAAGGCGACGTAGGCGAAGAACGGCTGATCGCCCGGATGCCCTTCAAGAAACTCGATCACCGCGTCCGCAAAGAGCTCGCTGGAGAACTTTGTTCCCTTGCGTCGGTTAATCAGCTTGCTGCCGTCCGCGGCGACGTCCGACACAGGGACCTGAGTATGGTCGGACATACCGCCCATGAATGCCGTTGTCCCCTGCGCGAATCCCCGCAGGAATGACTCGGGCTGGTTATGCCATTTTCCGGTGCCAAACGTGGCATAGCCGTGTTGACGCAGCAGCTCCGGGAGTATCTTCACGCCCTCGAGATTCATCGGCACCCGATAGAGCGTCCTGCCACTCATCAACATCGCCCGACTAGGTTGGCAAACTGCGCCGTGTATCGAACCCATGCAGTAATTTTGGCGAAAGTTGAAACCACGTGCGGCCAGCTGATCGATGTGGGGCGTCTGGATACTTTGATTGCCGTAAGCAGCAATTGAATCGGGACGCTGGTCGTCAGCGAACAAGAAAAGAACGTTTAGACGGCGAGCCGCCGTCGCCTCGCCAAGCGACAGCAGCAAGAACAGCGCGCCGAGTGTGATCAAGTGGCATGTCGATCGAACGGTCATCAGATGATCTCCGGAGTTAGTCCGCCGCTGATTGTAGCTGCCGCTTGATGCTAAGCAAAGCAAAGGTCTCGTGGCAGGTCGCCATCGGCACGGCGAACCGTCGCGCCCAACGAGCAGTGGTCCGCGGCTTGCCGTGCGCTGTTTTGGAGCTACGATGGAAGCTCGGACGTCGCGATCGCGCACGATCGTCGCAGAGAAGGCGGTCGGCGGCAACGGTTAACTTCGAGGAGTCGTGCTCGATGCTAAGAACCACACTGACTGTAATCCAGATGGCTACTACTCGACTGAGCGGTGTGGCGTGCCGACTGCTGCCGCTGGTCGTGTTGTTGAACGTCGCCACTGCAGCGGCCTCGGAGCCTCCGAACATCGTTTACATTCTCGCGGATGACCTTGGCTATGCTGAGTTGGGGTGCTATGGACAGCAGCTGATTCGAACACCCAACATTGACCGCCTCGCTCGCGAAGGGATGAGGTTTACACAGCACTATTCGGGCAACGCCGTGTGCGCTCCTTCCCGATGTTGTTTGTTGACCGGTAAGCACCCCGGACATGCCTACATACGAACCAACAAGAACCCTGAGCACCTACAGCACCTCAAGAGTCGCTTTGGCTGGGAGTTTCCTGGACAGAATCCGATTCCTCACGGCGAAACGACGATCGCCGAAGTCTTGCGTCCGCTCGGCTACGCTACCGGCGCCATGGGAAAGTGGGGACTGGGACACTTCGGTACAACCGGCGACCCGAACCGCCAGGGGTTCGACTTGTTCTACGGATTCAACTGCCAAGTACATGCCCACAACCACTACCCGCGTTTTCTCTGGCGCAACAGCCAAAAAGAAACTCTGCCAGGGAACGATCGCACTTTGAATGGCGAGGTCTATTCGCAAGATAAGTTCGTCGAAGTGGCTAAGGAGTTCATCCGGGCCAACAGATACCGGCCTTTCTTCTTGTACTTGCCGTTTGCTATTCCCCACTTATCGATTCAAGTGCCAGAGACCTCTCTGGCGGAGTATCGGGACAAGATCCCCGAGGAGAGCTACCAGCACAAAGGCTATCTGAAACATCCCTCTCCGCGTGCCGGCTACGCTGCCATGATCAGTCATATGGATCGAGGTGTCGGGGAGATCATTCAGCTGCTTGAGGAGTTGGACTTGGAAGAACGAACTCTGGTGATGTTCAGCTCGGACAACGGTCCGACGTTCAATCGCCTGGGAGGATCCGACTCTGCCTTCTTCGGTTCAGCGGGTGGATTCCGGGGCTTGAAGGGAAGTCTCTACGAAGGTGGCGTTCGGGTGCCTCTAGTCGCTCGATGGCCGGGGCGGATTCGTCCGGGGCAGGTGAGCGAGCATGTATCTGCCTTCTGGGATACGCTTCCTACGATCGCTGAAGTTTGCGGTGCCGATATCCCAGAGGGGATCGACGGCATCAGTTTTGCGCCCACCTTGCTAGAGCGCCCCCAAGAACAAGAAGTACACGACTATCTGTATTGGGAATTCCCGTCCTACGGAGGCCAGCAAGCGGTCCGCATGGGGAATTGGAAGGGAGTTCGCCAAAATATGCTCCGCAAGAACGAGGACCCGTTGAAGATCGAGCTCTACAATCTGGCGGAGGATCGTGCCGAGAGCAGGGACCTGGCCACAGTGCAACCCGAGATTACACAGCAAATCCGCACGATCATGCAGCAGGCGCGCTCGCCTAGCGAGCTGTTTCCCTTTCCTCCAATCGACTAGCCCGGATAATTCATGAAGATCGTGGCGAGAGGTTGTAAGTACGTTCGTGGCAAGGAAGGCGAGCAATTCTTCCGCAGGCGTATTGAAGCAATACGTCGAGGGAGAATTGTGAAGCATGACGAAGCCACGGATGGACTTACGACCTCGCAGCAGATCGCTTATGAATAATTCGGGCTAACGCTGCAGTTCCGGCAACCCTTTTGTTTTGCAGCGCCCCCAGTTGATCACAAGCCTTCTGTGTCTTGCGCTTCATGCACGACGAACCAACCGCTGCGGAAAACGACTGGCTGTGTGAACGGAAAACGGCGTCGTAGTCTCTTGGGCACTGCCCGGGGTAGCCCGATCTCGGGATCAATATGCGCCAACTCTTCGTGATCCAGACCGAGGCAGCTCAAGTCGGAGACAATGAAGCGGTGCGGCGAGTCCGAGATCGCCTCGCGAATCAGCGGAATGCGACTGGGGAAGAATGCGCGTTGAACGTCGGTCAGCGCGTAGCGTGTAGGCGGCCGCAAATCGAGATCGGTGTAGAGCGGGATCAGCGGAGAGTTGTATATCAGGAGATCTCTGCCGCTCACTCCGCGGCTCCTCAAGAAACGCACCAACTCGGGATAGTACGTCCAATATGGACTCGGGCGCGCCTGGAAAGTTGCACGGCTTTCCAGCGTAGGTCCTTGGGTCACACAAGCGGCCCAGGCACTGAGCCGCTGAGGTCTCGTACAGGGCGAGAGAACCAGCGCCACGACGAACGCTGCCGCAGCGACGGTGCGTGTCGCGGGTAGCGAGTGGTTCGGCCAGCGGATGGTTGCGACAACGGCGAGGGCCAAGATCACACCAGGAACATGGCAGTAAGCGAACGGATGTTGCAGGAAGATAGCCTGAAAGGACCACCCCAAGTAGAGTGCGCAGAGTAGTGTCGTTCGGCAGTCCACCGCTCTGCTTGAAGTGGTTGGCCATCGCATTGCCGTCCACAGACTTACTACCGCGAACGGCAGGGCGGCGAAATGAGCCCACGACCAAGGCAGAAAGCTCTTGAGGATTCCTGCATGACGATCGAGCCAGTTCGGGTCAACGCGGGAGGCTAGGTACTCGGGATTCCACTCGAGTTGTGTTTCCCAGAAAAAGGGCCAAGCCCCGGTAGCGATCAGCCAGCTGCTTCCCAGAAGACCCACCAACAACCCGCCCGCGACAACTCCTCCGATTCCCAACCAGGCGCGTTTGGAAAAGCGCGATGCGATCGCTGTCACGGTCAGCACGAAAAGGGCTGGGATCGCGACATGTGGCTTGATCCAAAAGGCGACTGCCCACAGAGCGCCCTCGGCCAGCGCTGCAACCACCAGACGGCGAGTGCCTAACATTCCGCCGTTCGAACCGACACTCCGTTCGCGCAGCCACAGTGCACCGAGGACTGGCAGCAGCATCCAAGTGTCTCGTTGGCAGTGCGACCAAGTAGAGAGTGACAGGTAGAACCAGCAGATCGCCAATGCCAGCCAGGAGCTCGTCAACGAGGATCGACCGTGGCGAACGGCGAGCATCGTCACAACTCCACCGACAACCAGCAGGTCGAAGGCGCGCAGTGCAACGGAGGACCAGCCGCCGATAGCACGTACAAGCATGTGAATCCAAACGGCGCCCGGGAAGTTTGGCTCCAGGATGTCTCGGTATAGGACTCCTTCTTCGTACAGGCAGCGCAGCTGCAGGTCGTAGTGGACTGCGTCGCTGTTGAGTCGCATGCACAGAACAAGCGGGAGATTCGTAATTAGCAGCAGTCCCAGCGCCACCCATACGAGGCGATGCGGCGATCTCGCGACGATTTCAGTAAGGTTAGTACCAGCATTCATGGCGGACCCGGCGATCAAAAACAGCTAGAAAACTCTAGCCCGAATTATTCGGCACACACCCTGCGGTAAAGGCGCTCGCGCTGCCATCCGATCGTAGCCGAACTCGCCAGAGTTTGGCGGACCGCCAATTCATCTAAATTCTGGTGAATTCGGCTACAAGATATCGGCTCACGGAACCTCTTGCGTGCCCGCTTTGACCCATTGAATAAGGTAAGTTTCAGCGACGGCGTTGTGCTCCGACGTCGCCTATATGCCGCCTAACCGGCACATCCCTACTCGAAACGTCGATTCATTGCCATGGACGCCCGCCATCTCGACGAACTGATTCAGCTGGAAGACTCTTACTGGTGGCACGTCGCGAAGAGACGTTTGGTTTGCGACCTGCTGGCCAGGCATTTTCCACCGCCGGGTGTGTTAGTTGAGGGCGGGATTGGATCGGGGCGCAACCTGGTCGCATTTCGCCAACTCGGGTACGAGGTGCACGGTTTCGACATCTTGCCCAGCTCCGTCGAACACGCCCGCACCAGAGGCCTCCGCAACGTAGTCGAACACGATCTCTCCGAGCCTTGGCCGCTGGCCAGCGAATCCGTCAGAGTGGCGATATTGCTGGACGTGCTCGAGCACCTGGCCGATCCCGTGCAAGTCCTGACCCACATCGCCCGCGTGCTCGAACCGAATGGCGGGATGATCGTGACCGTGCCAGCCTATCCTTGGCTGTTTAGCGAATGGGATGAGAGCCTAGGACATTTTCGACGTTATACCGCCGGTTCGCTTCGTCGCGATGCCGGCGCCGCGCAACTTCGCGTGGAGTGGCTCAGCTACTGGAACTCCTTCAGTTTGCCGGCAGCGATCGCCGTTCGCGGCTGCCAGCGGCGGGCATCTACCGGCGCGGCGCCGACTTTTCCGCGGGTGCCGCGTCTGGTCAATCGGGCATTGGTGTCGCTGGCCGACTGTGAGCGAAGATGGTTGGGCAAACGGCGAGCTCCTTTGGGCTTGTCGCTTGTGGGGGTATTGCGCAAGTGAATCCCGCCCGACCTGCCTTGGGGGAGTCGACGATTTCGGTCGTGCTACCCGTCTACAATGAAGCTGCCGTACTCCGTCAGTTGTTTGAAGTCGTGACCAACACGCTCCAATCGTTGGGCTGTGGCGCCGAACTTGTGTTTGTCAACGATGGCTCCACGGACGGCAGTGATCTGATCATTGATGAGTTGGCGGCAGCTCATTCTTCGGTCCGCGGCGTCCATTTATCGCGGAACTTCGGACACCAGGCGGCCGTCCACGCCGGTCTGAGTTATGCAACGGGGGACGCGGTAATCGTCATGGACTCGGACATGCAGGACAATCCCGCGTCCCTTGCTGATTTGATCGAGCGTTGGCAAGCAGGATACGACGTGGTCTACGCGATTCGAACACAGCGCAAGGAAGGTATTTGGAAACGATCGATGTTCTTTGCCTTTTACAGGCTGCTCAACCTGGTATCCAACACTTCGATTCCCAACGACGCGGGTAACTTTGGTCTGATCGATCGGCGGGTGGTGGCGACCATACAGGCGCTCGTTGAAACGGATCGGTATTTTCCCGGCCTGCGAAGTTGGGTTGGGTATCGCCAAATCGGCATCCCTATCGAGCGTCTCCGCCGGCACGACGAACACGCACGGGTCTCGCTGTTGGGCCTGCTGCGGCTGGCGAAAACAGCCTTGTTTTCGTTCTCCTCGGCGCCGTTGCTGCTGTTTTACGTAATTGGCGGAATCTCGATGACGGTTTTCGCCGGCTTTTCAGCCTTTACGCTCTACCACAAGTTTGTCACTGGGCTGGCCATCCCCGGTTGGACTTCGACGATCGTGATCGCGTCCTTGTTTGGTGCCCTCAACGCATTGGGAATTGCCGTACTGGGCGAGTACGTGGTGCGGATCTACGATCAAGTACGCGCTCGGCCTCAGTTCGTAGTCGCAAGGGACACACGCGTCGCCGACTGCGATCAGGAGGAGTGTGTGCACGAGTCGGTGCTGGCATTGTCCGCAGCCGTCCGACCCGCAGCCAGCGGTGCGGGTTCACCACAGCCAGAGATGGCGACGGAGAGCTAGGGGCGGACGCAAGTTGGCAACTTACTGTTGTTGCCGGACGACTTTTCTAAACAGTCGCGTTCGCCAGCCCTCTATGGCTGGATGCAACCTGTACACGTCACGGCTCCTTGCATTTTGGGCGGCACAGGCGCCACGCGATGCAATTTCGTTGCCAAGAGCCCGTCAAGTTGGTCCTGCGGCGGCAGCTGAAGAGACACTTCGGCGTCGACAACTTTGACCGGAAAGACCTTGATGGAGAAGTCTCTGTCGGCAAGACACTCGCCGGTCTTAAGTGAGAATGGTTTCTTGTGCAGTGGGCAAGCAACCTTCGGTTCGTTGCCCGCGCTACCGATGATACCGCGGGAAAGTACGAACGCGTTCTTGTGCGGGCACATGTTTTGGCACGCGTACCATTCGCCACGGCTGCTGAAATTGAACACAGCGATTTGCACGTCGCCGTATTTGATTGTCGCTCCACCGTTGTTCGGGAAGTCAGAGACTGCGCCCACTCGGACCCATCTGTTGCTGAGGTCTCTGGCAGAGGTTCTGCCTTTGCCGTTGGGTCTCTCCTTTCCATTAGCGGACGGGATCGTGACCTGATGTGGCAGCCCTACGTCGTTCGGCCAATCGGCAGGACGTTTCTGCCCGCGTTCGTCCACGAATTCAATTTCTAACTCGGTTTCGTCCGTGTTGACGAACTGGCGGAACAGCCTGCGTTTTTCCGGATCTTTGATGACTTCCGTCCATTCGCATTGGTAGCTGTCGACCAAGTCTTGCATCCTGCGCTCCAGTTCCTCGCAGATACCGAGCTTGTCGTTGATCACGACATCTCTCAAATGTGCGATACCGCCTTCGAGTTTTTCTATCCACGTGGCAGTGCGGGTGAGTTTATCGGCGGTGAAGATGTAGTACATGAAGACGCGATCGATGTAGCGGATCGCCGTTGTTTCGTCGATATCGGCCACGAGTAAATCACCATGCCGGGGTTTCGCCCCACCGTTGCCACAGACGTACAAGCTATAACCGTTCTCTGTGGCGACTAAACCGAAGTCCTTGCATTGCGCTTCCGCGCACTCGCGGACGCAACCGCTGACCGCAAATTTCACTTTGTGCGGTGCTCGGATGCCGCGATAACGTCTTTCGATCCGGATCGCGAAATCGACGCTGTTTTGCACGCCATACCGACACCAGGTCGAACCGACGCAGCTTTTCACTGTGCGCACTGCCTTGCCGTAGGCGTGGCCGCTTTCAAAACCGGCGGTGACCAACTCTTCCCAAATGTCAGGCAGTTGGTGGAGCTGAGCGCCGAACAAGTCCACTCGTTGCCCGCCTGTAATCTTGGTGTACAAGCCGTACTTCTTCGCCACTTGGCCGAGCACAATTAGCTTATCGGGTGAGATCTCTCCGCCGGGAACGCGCGGGACAACGCTATACAAACCACCCCGCTGCATGTTGGCCAGAAAACGGTCGTTGGTGTCCTGTAGCGTGTGATGCTCCGGCTCGATGATCGTTGCGTTCCACAGTGACGCGAGGATCGATGTGACCGCTGGTTTGCAGATTTCACAGCCGTTGCCTGTGCCGTGCGAGGCCATCAGTTCGTCGAAAGTTGTGATGCCCTTGATCTTGACGATGTCGAACAGCTCTTGGCGCGAGTAGGCAAAGTGCTCACATATATGGTTGTTTACTTCGACTCCTGCCTTGAGCATCTCCGCTTTAAAGACGTCAGTCATCAACGGTATACAGCCACCGCAGCCGGTGCCAGCCGTTGTGCATGCTTTCACGTCGTCCAGCGAAGTCAACCCTTGCTCTCGAATTGCCGCGCAGATTGCGCCTTTGCTGACATTGTTGCACGAACAGACGTGGGCGCCGTCGCTCATCGCGTCCGCGCCTCCCAACGCCATCACAGTTCCACCGGATCCCCCCAGCAGGTCGCCAGGAGCGCACGGCAGTTCATCTTCACTTTTGGCCAGGACGGACAGCGCTCCGTAATCCGATGCATCGCCGATCAACACACCGCCCAAGAGCCGCCTACCCGCGCGGTCGAACAGCAGCTTCTTGTAGACACCGCCGAGAGGGTCTTCGAAGATCAGCGGTGCTGCGCGTTCCGGTCCGGTGTCGAAATCACCGAAGCTGGCAACGTCGACGCCTAGCAGCTTCAGTTTTGTCGAGAGATCGGTACCGGTGAATCGCTCATCGCCACCAGTCAGGTTTCGCGCAACGATTGTGGCCATTTCGTAGCCGGGTGCGACCAGGCCGTAGACTTGGCCGCCGTGCAACGCAACTTCGCCGACCGCGTAGATCTCCGAGTCCGATGTCTGCAGGCGATCGTTTACGACGACCCCACCGCGTTCGCCGACGTCGATGCCGCATTCGCGGGCAAGTTCATCGCGCGGACGAATCCCGGCCGACACGATAATCATATCGACTTTCAACGATTCGCCGTCCGCAAAGACGATACCTTCGACGCTGGCGCCACCGGTAACTTCCTGCGTTGCTTTGTTCAAGTGCACGTTGACGCCGAGCTGCTCTATTTTGCCGACCAGGATCCTCGATCCCACGTCGTCAATTTGCCGCGGCATCAGACGAGGGGCAAACTCAATCACATGCGTTTCCAGGCCCAGATCATACGCTGCCTTGGCTGCCTCTAATCCGAGTAGACCGCCACCGATCACCGCGCACGTTTTCGCTTGCTTGCCGTACGCAATGATCTTTTCCAAGTCCTCAATCGTGCGGTAGACAAACACACCACGTTTTCGAATGCCGTCCACCGGCGGTACGAACGGATACGAACCCGTCGCAAGCACGACGGTGCCATAGCGGATTTCCACGCCTTGGTCCGAAGTGACGACGCGACTCTTGCGGTCGATCTTGTTCGCCCGGTCGCCGATATGCAATTCCACTCCGTTGTCCTTGTACCAATCAAGCCGGGCGATCATCAACCGTTCGGCGTCATGGTGGGCGAAAAACGATGTCAGCCCCACCCGGTCGTATGCAGCGCGCGGTTCTTCGCAGAAAGTAACGATGTGATACCGTTTGTGTTCATCGAATTCGATCAACTTCTCGACAAAGCGATGCCCTACCATGCCGTTGCCGACTACCACAATGTTGCTTTGTTCAGATAGAGGTTCGGTCATACATCGTATTCCTCAAACGTCATCCCAAGACTCGGCGCAGCGCACGCGCACGGCGCAGTTCTTGTAGGACGGTTGGCTAGAATAGGGATCGAAGTGGGCGTGGGTAAGTTTGTTTGTTGCGTTGTAGTGCATGGGGACGAATACCTGACCTGGTTGAACCGTGGGTGTGACGAAAGCCCTTGCACGGAGGCGGCCTCGCTGCGACTCGACGATCACTTCTTGGTTCGGCCGAATTCCCTCGTGACGAGCATCCTGCGGATTGATCTCGACGTAGGCCTGCTGAGGTCCGAGTTGACGGAGAACCGCCGACTTGGCGGTGCGCGTTTGGGTATGCCACTGCGCCGCAGTGCCTCGGCCGGTGAGTAGGAGGTAGGGATACCGGTTGTTGGGCGGCTCTGGCATCTCGCGCGGTGACTCAAAGAGAAATCGCGCCCGGCCATTGGAGTGATAGAACTTACCGTCTTCAAAGAGCCGACGTTGTGTGCGGGCAGTGCCAGTCTTCGTGTCGTGAAGCTGTGACTGGGCGACTTGCTCCAGAAGTTCTGGAAACGGCCACTGAATCCCGCCGGACTCGGCAATCATTACGTAATCCCGAATGCCGGTGATGTCACATGGCTGGCCGCGAGAAAGTTCCTTTATTTTGTGGAAGACGGTTTCCGGGTCGGTCCAGTCGGCGAACATGTCGCCACAGCCCCAATGCTCGGCGACTAAGCGAAAGATGGCGAAATCAGCCAGAGCATGTCCAGGCGCTCGAGCGACCTTCTTGACCAGCCCGATGCGGCGTTCGGAATTGATGAATGTACCAGCCTTCTCGCCCCAGCCCGCCGCGGGTAAATAGAGGTTGGCACGTTGCGCCGTCTCGGTCGTTGGGTACATGTCTTGAACGACAAGAAAATCCAGTTGGTCGAGAATCTCATGGCATGTGTTCTGATTGATCCACGAGTGGGCGGTGTTCGTGCAGATTAGCCACAGGCCCTTAATCTTGTCACGTAAAATGCCCTCGATAATCTCGTTGTATGACCAGCTCGGACGATCGGGGATGTAACCCACATCAATGCCAAGGATGTCGGCCACTTCTTGTCGGTTCTTCGTAGCTTCAAAATCTCGCCCACCCAGCAGGTTGGTTGTGTTGCTGAACAGCCGTGACCCCATCGCGTTGCACTGACCCGTAATCGAATTCGCACCGGTGCCGGGTCGGCCGATGTTCCCCGTCATCAGGGCCAGGTTGATAATTGCCTGCGCCGTGCGGACGCCCTCGTAACTTTGGTTGACGCCCATTGTCCACCAGAACGAAACACGATCACCTTCGTGGATTGTCTTGGCAACTTGGTGTAGGTGTTCGGCGTCGATACCACTGACCGAGGCGACGTGATCGGGTGTGAACTCAGCGACATGTGTTAGAAACTCGGTGAAACCGCTGGTGTGTCTTTCAATGTACTGGTGGTCGATCCAGTCTTCACGGACTAGTATGTGCGCGAGACCGTACAGCAGCACCAAATCGGATTTTGGCCGCAGCGCGAGATGCTGCGTAGCTGCCATTGCAGTCTCGGTCCGACGCGGATCGATAACGATAACCTCTGGCCGGTGTGGATTGTTGAGCACGCGCTGCCACATGATCGGATGGGCGACGCACAGGTTCGAGCCGACCAAAACGATCACGTTCGATTGTTCGAAATCCTCGTAGGTGTACGG
This sequence comes from Pirellulaceae bacterium, assembly GCA_965223305.1. GTDB lineage: Bacteria > Planctomycetota > Planctomycetia > Pirellulales > Pirellulaceae > CBDCWT01. Next base: position 454,061 of record CBDCWT010000088.1, read on the forward strand.
CGGAGCATCAAAGCCGAAGGCCTGTTTGTAGGCGACAACGGACGTGGCCATGCATTGGCGAGTGTTGCCGTCGCCATGCACCAAGCCCATGCCGAATTTGGCCAGTGCGCCGAGCAGCGCCATTTCCTCTGTCGTTATCTGTCCCGTACTCAAGAAGGCGACCGATTCGCTGCCGTAGCGGGCTTGAATCTCTTTGAATCTGCGGCAAAACGTCTTCATCGCCTCGTGCCAACCGACGGTTTTCAGCTTGCCTCGCCGGTCACGCAGCAGCGGTGTCGTGCCACGATCTGCTGAGTTCAGCGCCGACAACGCCTCCCAACCTTTTGGGCAAGCCATGCCCAGATTCACCGGGTAGTCGGCGGCCGGGGTGAGGTTGATTGCTTCACCTTGACGTAGATGGATGTTCAGGCTGCAACCCGTCGAGCAAAACCCGCACACCATCTGCGTGGTTGCGTCGGGTTGCAATGCGGCGGGAACTCGCCCTAGACCGAACTTGCCCGGTTGGAGCACTAATTCTCGGGTTAGGGGTCCATCCGCCGCCCTCCAGATCGTGGCTGGGTTGTGGGGCTGCAGGTTGGAGTGTCTGCTGTCCGTACTCATGAGGCAGGGGCTCCAGGCATCTTGGGGGCTGCGGAGGTGATGAAGAAGAGATACCTTTCATGGAGTTCGCCGATCGTTAGCAGCACAAGCATCAGCAGCGTCAGGACGCCGACAAACAGGGGATGGTATGAGCCCACGGCAGTCGTTTCTTCGGCCAGGAGAATGAGCGGCATCACGATGCCTCCCACGATTCCGAAGAAGAACCGCCGCAAGGTCGTCATGCCCAATGCGCCAGTCATCAGCAATGCGCGGCGTTTGTGTGAGTTGTGCTGCCGGCGCGTGAGGTGAACCAATGCGCTCGCCTCCAACGCCAGCTTCACGGCAACCACAAGCAGCAGTGTGTGACACAGTGTCCGGCCACATTCAGTCATCACCGCATGTGCCGTCAACTCGCTTGTCGCTCCCGCACCCACGAGCAAGATAAGCAGCGCGGTTGGTTTACCGAGGATCAGAGTCGTTAGCAGAAACGTCGCGCTCGTGAGAGGCAGCGTCCAGCACGGACGACGCGTGTCGACGTAGACCATGATCGAACTACAGACAGCCCACAACCCAGTTACCGATGCACCCACGCCCAGGATTGCCAGCAGAGTGTCCGGGATCGACATATCAAACAGGTCGATGACTGCGCAGCTCACATATGCTGTGGAAGCCGCGGCAAAAAATCCGAACGCCAGGATTTCACGACTTAGCCAAGATGTACGCCAACCAAGCAGAGCTCGAAACGCATAGAGCGGTCTGCCTAAGTGAAACACCGACGCTCCAAGCCCTAACAGGCCCAACAGGAGTGCGGCGCACAGATGCAGCCAGCGAACCGATGCGGCAACGTCCTCGTGAAACCACGAAAAGTAGGAGTAAATCGCCTGCTCAACGTAGAAAGCGCCTACCGACATCTGTGTTAACACCAGCATGAAGACGAGCGGCAGGTGGGCATGTGACCGCTGGACCGCGAAGTAATCAGCCGGCAGGGTGTTGTGAGGAAGGGGCCGGCTGACTTTGTAGATCGTGGTGGGAACTGTGTAGCCAGGTTCTGGTGCGGAGGGAAGAAACTGACTGGCCTCGGCGGCATCGAGGACGGCTTCCTTGTCAACGAGTCGAATGCGGATCGCCTGATTCGGGCAGGCCTGCACGCATGCGGGGGCCTCCCCGGCCGTTAGTCGCTGATGGCACATATCGCACTTCCGCACGATACCTTTCGATTTGCTATATACCGGTACGTCGTAGGGGCACTTAAGCATGCAGTACTGGCAACCGATGCACTGATCGTCCAAATGCCGCACGATGCCGGTGAGAGGGTCCTTCTCGTAGGCCTTGACCGGGCAACCTTCCAAACAAGCGGGTTGGACACAGTGGTGGCAGGCAGTGGTTACGTGTCGCAGGACCGGCAGCTCGTTCGTGCCGCCGGTCAGTTGACCGACATTGCGCCAAAGCTCAGAGGCTTCCAACGCGTTGAGCGAGTGGCACGCAGCCACACATGACTTGCACCCGGAACAGGAATCCAGGTCGACTTCAAACGCATACTGTTGTCCTGCCTCCGGCGCAGAAACTGGGATGAGGTCACGATAGTGCTGCTGGCCTGTGAACGAACCGTTCCTCTCACACGTTTGCGCGAACCGATCGACGGCCGAGAGTGATTGCTGTTCGTTCAGCAAGCCGCTGAGAAAGCAATCCAATCTCGCTTCCTGCGTCGTTTGCGTCATGGCTGGCGTCTTACGCGGGCTGAAGGTCGGGTGTCTGCTCGCCCCGCTTCTCGGCCAATGCTCGCGCATGCTCCCTCCGGGCCGCCGATTCCGCCTCCGGCGAGAAAGTAACGGCGAAGGCGCAGAACGAGCAGGCAGTGACCAGGCCGCCGAGAATCAACAGTGCGGTTGACCAAGGCATCCCACTTTTGAACAGGAATCCGGCCGCGACGGCTCCGGCGTTGCCGCCGGCTCCAACGATGCCCGCTACAGCGCCGAGAGCCCTCTTGTTCACGAAGGGCACCACCGAAAAAGTAGCGCCTTCAGACATCTGCACAAACAAGCTGAACAGAACCAATGAAGGAATCGCCAACAGCAGGATTCTCATCTGCGAAAACAGCATCAAAGCCAGCCCTTCGCAAAACAACGCCATGAACAGAAACATGACGCGCCCCTTGAGTCCCCACCGCAAGCCAAAGGCATCGCCAAAGACACCACCAAGCGTGCGGGCAAAGATGTTCATCAAACCGAACAGCCCGGCGGCCAACCCAGCGGCTCTCAGCGCGGTGGCGGCGTTCATTTCTCCGAAGTAATCGAAGTAATCAAGAAAGTACAGAGCGAGCACGTTGTTGATTGTCAGCTCGATGCCGAAGCAGGCGGCATATACCGCGAACAGCGCCCACACCCGGTGGTCTTTGCAGGCTGCGAAGAACGCGCCCTGCGAGCTTTTCTTGTCCGGCATCTTTCCCGCAGCGCGAAGATCCTTGAAGTTGCCCTCCGGCGCATCTTGTGTGAGAAAGAAATACGCGATGCCCGTCAGCAAACAAACCACCCCCGCCACCACCATTGCCAGTCGCCAACTTACGGCGTCGCTGAAGTTGAAAGTGGTAATGAACAATGTGAAAACCAGCGGCATCACAAACTGCGTCACCCCGCCTCCCAGGTTGCCCCAGCCGGCGCTGGTGGCGTTAGCTGTTCCCACGACATTGGGTGCAAACATGATCGACGTGTGGTACTGCGTGATCACGAAAGAAGCTCCGATCATGCCGATCAGCAGTCGCAAAAGAATGAACGTCCACGGATCCTGCGCCAAGCCGATCAACATCACAGGCAACGAGCCGAGGATCAGTAGCCATGTGTAGGCCAACCGCGGCCCGACGTGATCGCAAAGCCAACCGATGAGCAGCCGTGCGACGACAGTCACCGCAACCGACGCGATGATACTCCAGCCTATCTGTGACTGTGTTAGTCCCAGCTCATCGCGCACCACCCTCATCAAGGGAGCTATGCCGAACCAGGCGAAAAAGCACAGGAAGAACGCGAACCACGACATATGGAACGCTCGAATCTGGGGCATGCCAAATTTGAAGAAGTTGCCCCAAAGCGCAGTCGCTTTGTTTTGAACCTCCATTGTGTCGTCCTCGGCATTTCTTGGTTTCGCGTTTCGATGCGGAGGGCCGTACGCGACGCAAGCGCGCAGACTCATCCTGCTTACATGCCAAAGCCCGCCTACAAGGAGGTCGAAAATGGTTCGGAGAGGAACCGTAGGACCTGCGATGTCGACGGCGCACGGCGCGCCGCCGTCGATCTCCTTTACTCTCTAGCAACCAACGGTTCGCCATGAGCGAACCTACTCGCTGCACTGCGTCGCAAGCGTCGTGCCAACCGGTCATTGGGCTGCTCGAATGTCAACAGAACCTCTTTGCGGAGAGTGAGATGCGACAGATCTCGGGCGGCGCGGTCAGTACCTGTGGGCGAACGTCTTGCGCAAGTTGCGCGCAAAGGCATGCTTAGATGCGCGTCAAAGAGCCCGCCCCCAGAGTGCTCAGGAAGGTCGTAGCAGATCGCTCGTGCCACGCCGTCGCTACTGCCTAGCCATCTGACGCTAGCGGAGTGGCCCTATCAGTCCGCGATCCCGTAACGTACGATGCAATACAGCGCATTGAACGCGTCGCGGACGCCGATCTTCTTGCCTTGATCGTAGCCGCGAGCGGAATAGGAAACAGGGATCTCGCTGATTCTAAATCGCCGCCGTGCGATTTTTGCGGTGACTTCGGGCTCGAATCCGAAGCGGTTTTGCTGAAGCTTCATGCTGCGAATGACACCTCGCCGGAAGGCTTTGTGGCAGGTCTCCATGTCGGTCAGGCGCAGCCCTGTGAATGCGTTGGACATTCCAGTGAGCACACGATTTACCATTCGATGGAACAACGAAGGATCTTGGTGCTCGTCGGCCAGGAATCGGGAACCGTAGGCAACGTCGGCTTCTCCGGTCACCACCGGCTTGATGACCTGCAGAATGTCGGCCGGATCGTACTCGAGGTCCGCATCTTGAACGACGATGATCTCTCCGGTTGCCACCGCAAATCCGCTGCGAAGAGCCGCGCCTTTTCCTTCATTCTGATCTTTAAGGATCAGTTGCAACCCGCTGGCGCCCTTGATCGTCTCGAGCCACCCCCGCGTGCCGTCGCTGCTGCAGTCGTCTACGACGATGATCTCGGTACGGATCGGCAGCGCTTTGAGACGTGCGAGGACGTCCAAGATTGTGGCCCGCTCGTTGTATACCGGTACGACGATCGAGACCGTCAGGTCGGCGGGGATGTCGTAATCGACTTCCGCCGGCCGCTGTCGCTTGTCTACCGGGAGTAACTTCCAAAGATCATCAATCTCGTCCAGCGTCTGCTCGACTCTCTCGGCGGCCGCGTCCGCTGGGACTTCGATCTGTCGGGTGGATTCGACGGCGGCTGCCAGCGGAATCGTAGGCAGTTCGGCATAGTCGATGGAGTCGTTCAAGCTTGAAGACGGCATCAAGTACTACCTTTCGATGGAGGCGATCAGCTTGTCGGGTGACGTGGTAACAGGTAAGGCCGGCCAGGTAGCAGTGCCAGATTGCTCTCGGTCGGTGATTTGCCTGAACTCGTGCGCGACGTAGTCGGGATGGTGCGGGTCGTCGTATTGCGATCTCCGACCCCAGAGTTGCGAGATGCGGTCCTGATAGAGCAAGACCCAACGTTCCCGATTACGGAACATTACGTTGACCGAATGGGGTTGGCGACGGTTGACGAGAACGAGGTTGGGTGAGCCAAATTCGAGCACTCGGCCGTCATCGAAGTCTGGTGAACTGGAACTGCGGTAGCGGGGTTCGAGCTGGCCGAGGAAAAAATCGAAGTTCATATCGACGACTTCTTGCGGGTAGCAAGTCCGAAAGCGTCCGTCGAAGCTGACGAGAATACCGTCGTCCTCATCGCCTTGGGGTCCGAAGGCGGCGATCGCATACTGCGCCCAGTTGTAGGTGACCACCATTTTTCCTTGTAACTGCCGGTCTGCGATGTATTGAAAGGCTGCCACGGGATAGTCACCGCGATCGACGGGCATATCGTTCAGGCGACCGTAGAGCCGGAACCCCAAGAGAGCAAAAGCAACTGCCAAAACGGCAACAAAGCATCGCCTCGTTCCGCGACTGAAATCTTCACCGAGGTTGGTGACGTTTGAGGCGACATTGAATCGGGCCAAAACCGACTCGACGTGGGTCGACATCCAGAATCCAAAAGCGATGGCGAAGAATGGAATGTGCCTCACGTGTTCGAGCGCCTGCCAGAGCACGATCGCCAACACCGCTAGATGGGTTATGTCCCGTTCGCGTTTGGACAACAGTAGCACGGTGATCCAGGTGAATAGAATCAGCCAGAACGGCAACATCGTCGTAGAGGTCATGTCGGGTGCGTGCCACTCGAGAATCTCCGGCCGCGGAATCTGCAAAGACTCTAGCAACCACCACTGCAGTCGAGGCCCGTAAGGATTGACAAGAGTGGCGAGCCCGGCGGCGACGGCCATCATCAGAAAACGACGCAGCAACCCGTAGGCATAACGTCCACGAGTCAAGAATGCCTCGACACCGCGCGAGAACAAGTAGACTACAAAGATGCAATACCCGGCGACGAATCCGCCGTGTGTGTTTGCCCAGCAGAAGAACAACAGCGGCGCTAACCATAGAAAGCGCATGCGTGCCGACGAGTAGCTCAAAGCCACTGTTTCATCCGGCGCGCTTCGAAACCACGGGATGTAGCAGCGGCCCTCCCAGCCATGAAAGCACCAGCCCAGCAACGCGAGCAGGAGTGCGTAGTAAACGAACGAGAATACTTGAGGACGCATGCTCCAGAAGTAGGTGAGATTCACCGCGACGAGCAAGGCGACCACGCACAGGCTGACAGGTCCGACCTTGCGGCGCCGGCCGCAACGGGTGATCAGTCCGATCACTGCGACGCCGAGCAAGCACTTGATCCACAGCATTGGGATCGGGCCGATCGAATCAACACCCAGCGCCAAAAACAGCTCCGCCAGGTTCTCATGGTTGATCCAGCGATAGCCGTTGGCCGTATAGGAGTAGGTGGTCGTCGGCGCCACGCCCTCCTGTAGAGCGTCTCGGCCATACTGGACGTGACCCCACAGGTCGGGGTCAGCCAGATTCGGAGACAAGGCGACCGCGCAGGTCAACAGCGTAGCGAGCTGCAAACCCCGGTCGAACCAGCGAAACGAGGCGGGGGTGCGTCCTTCGTAGCTGTTCACAGTGCCGATACCTTGTCCACGCATGTGGTTGTGAGAGAATGGTCTCAAGAGAATCACCTGCGGCGCTCTCCCAGATGCCTGGACGGGCAAGCGCGTGTTGATTCAAGTATACGACACGATATCTACCGCCCAGCAACTCGTTGAATCAGTCGCTGTATTCGGACCAATCGTTGTGACTGGACCGCGGTGTTCCCACCTCCAACCCCAGGCCGACCCATGCAGAAGCGGGAGACAGTTGCCGGCGTTGAATTGACGTTAAGTAGTCCAAACGATAATAGCGGCAAGTGGATCGGTCAGGACGAGATTCTCAAGCAGCTGTTGGCTTGCTGGATCGTCGTCAACGACCAAGATCAACCACTATCGCCGCGCTTGATCGGAACACCCGGCATTGGCAAGACCGCGCTCGCGATGGCGGCAGCTCGTGAGCGGGAGCAGGAGCTGTACATTTACCAGTGCACTTCTGACACTCGACCGGAAGACTTGCTAGTTACACCGGTGTTGGCCGAGAGTGGGAGGATTGCCTACCACGCGTCTCCGTTGGTTACTGCGATGATACGCGGAGGTGTCTGCATCCTCGACGAAGGCAACCGGATGAACGAGAAGTCGTGGGCCAGTTTGGCACCGCTGCTGGACTACCGGCGCTACGTCGAGTCGATCGTGGCTGGCATCACGATTCCTGCACATCGCGACTTCCGCTGTGTGGTTACGATGAATCAGGATGAATCGACCTACGAGATTCCCGACTACATCTTGAGCCGGTTGCAGCCGACCTTGCAGGTTGGGTTTCCGATCCGACAAGACGAAATGGCCATCTTGCGATACCACTTGCCGTTCGCCGAAGCCGACATGCTGGCGCTCACGGTCGATTTTCTACAACGCTCTCATGAACTGAACCTGGAGTTTTCACCAAGAGATGGCATCAGCTTGCTCAGATTCGCGATCAAACGTCTAGCCCAGAACCCGCAGCACCCGATTGGCAAAGATCATGCCTGGCGTGAGGCTCTGGAAAAGTGTTTGGGTGACGAGGCACTCGACTTGGAAGCTCTGGCCGAAAGACGGCGCCGCACTTTGGGCGGAGATGCAGTTCCCACTGGGTTGGGAGACTTCTTTTTCACACCGGACGATCCGTTACATCCGGATCGGGACGAAGAAGAAGACGAAGACCTCTTTTGACGGGCAGATCGTCGAGTAGCGATGCACGAGATATTGCAAATCAGTCCCCGGATCTGGACGTTGCCGATTGTCCACGGCAGTGCTGATTTTGCCTTACAGGTACGTCGAGCCATGCTGGAGCAGCGGTTCGATTGTCTGGCCGTTCCGCTTCCGCCGTCGTTTCAAAGCGGTGTCGAGGATTGCGTCAACGGGCTGCCTGAGCCCAGTGTTGTCGTTCAACATAACGCCCCAAGCTCTTCAGAGCATTGGTCTCTGGATGAGATCGAAGCGTGGTGCGACCGCGACCTGGATCTACTCGATCGCGTGTGCAGCTACGTCCCGATTGACCCTTGTCAGGGCGTGATTATGGGGCTCCGCATCGCGCTCGGTGAACACCTACCCCGCTACTTCATCGATCAAGAGACTGAGCGGTTCGAGCCGCTCAGTGATATCTTCCCCGATCCCTACGCACTCAAGCGCGTTCCAATCGAACGCTACGCCGCCGCTGTGTTGCCGACAGTGCCCAGCCTCCCCGCCGGGCAACCAAGGCAGCGAGTCGCGTACATGGCGGGACAGCTGCGGGAGCTGGAAGAGCGGCACAGCTCCATTCTGTTTATCTGCTCTCTACTGGAGTGGCCCTGGATTCGGGACGCCTATCGTGAGGAGACCGAATACGACCTCCCCGAGGATTTTTTACACAAGGCCGTTGCTTACGATGTCCTGCGGAGGACGGTGCTTTTTTTACTCGGCGAACTGCCGTACATCACTGCGATTTACGAACGCGCCCGCGCCGAGCTGGAAGATGACGAAAACCTGTCTGTCGACGGCGTCAAAGAGTTGTTGCTAACGGCGAGGAAGTCATATTATTCTGAGTTCAAAGGCAGGTCCAGGAGAATTACTCCTCATCTTTTGTCCCTGTGTTTGAAGTACATTCGCAATCTGTCGTTGATCGACAGCCGGATGACGCCAGACCTGTATACCATCGTCATGGCCGCGAAACAGATAGCTGGTGATCAGTACGCGATGCACGTCGCAGAGACAGCTCGCAGCTACCCGATTGACAGTGAAGAACACACGGGAGCGCTGGAGATGGGCATCGAACAGGCGAGATTTTTGGACGGCAAGATTCGCCGCATGGTCAGCCGGTTGCCCGGCCCGCCGTTGGAATGGCGCAGTTGCCAGCTGCAGCGACGGCCAGATGCTTCAGAACGCCGATTGTGGCAGATGAGGTGGAATCCTTTCTCGCAGTGCAGCTACCCGCCTGAGGATACGGCCATCGAGAACTTTCGCAGCCACGTCTTCGATCGCGCACGAGCAGTCATGGGAGCGGACTTGGCACGCAGCGAGAAATTTACCACGAGTATCATGGACGGCATTGATGTGCGCGATACGCTCCGTCACTGGTATGACAACGAGATCTATGTCAAAGTGCTGCCTCCCAATCGTGGTCGACTCGACTGCGCCGTCATGCTATTCGACTCACCTGCCGATCCGCGCGACTACCCTTGGCGCACGACCTGGTTTGCGGAACATCAGGACGAGTCGACACTCGCCTTTTACGCCACCGACTTTCGACGTGAGTTGGTCGGTCCAGGTATCGGGTTGGCCACCTACGGTGGGGCGCTGTTCCTTTTCCCACCGGTTGGTATTCCCGATATTTGGCACGACCGCCGTCTGGATTTCACCGAGACTCTGGAGGAGCGGCTGCTGGCGGCCGCCTGCCTCCACAGCACTTGCCCACACATCGCGTTGCTCAGCCCGCTGCCACCGGGGCCGGGCTGGCGCAAACTAGCTAAACGTTTTCGTAAGCTGTGGGTTCACATTCCACTTGGCCAGTTTGGGGACTCAACGGTCCAGCAACTTCGCATGGTGCACGTTCTCAACGGAAAAGAAGTCCGAAGTTATGCAGCCCGCTTTATCCGCAAGTCATGAGCGTTCGACGAACAGCATGAGCTACAGCAGAAGCAACGACTTTGCGGCGACCGCCCCGAGCGGCTCAAGTCGCGTCGTCACCCATCTGCTTGCATTGGTGCTGATTTTACTTGCCAGCCCGGCGACCGCCCAATTCGAAGACGATGGGTTCCGGTCCGGTTTGGTTGGGCGCTATCGACAGCACGAAACCGCTTTCAAGCAAGTCGACGCTTGCATTGCTTTCGCTTGGGGAGCCGAGACACCGGACCGGCGGTTGGCGGCCGAGGGCTATGAGGTTCGTTGGCGCGGATACTTGATGGCGCAGGCGCCGGGTGTCTACCGGTTGTCCGCCTCAGTCGTGGGCGAGGTCGAGATCGAACTGGCTGGTGAGGTGGTGTTGACCGCGCGATCCAGCACGCCTCGCTGGTTCGAATCGGAGGAACTGAACCTTGCCGCCGACTTTCATCCGCTGGAAGTTCAGTATCGCAAGACAGGCAAGGACGCGCGGGTCGTTCTTTTTTGGTCGGGGCCCCAATTCCAGCTGGAGCCAGTCGGTGGCCGGTATCTCTTTCACGATCCGACAGACACACCAGACGAACGATTTGAGCGGGGGCGTCGACTTACGCGAGCTCTTCGCTGCATCGCCTGCCATGAGATTCCGGGTGAGCCGGAGGTTTTGGCCGCGCCCTCGTTGGTTCACCTTGAGGGGGCAGTTCACTATCAGTGGCTTGTCGAGCGGCTGCAATCCGAGCAAGTTGAATCGAGTGGTCTTACAGCTAGGAAGATGCCGCACTTCGGCTTGACAGCGCAAGACGCACGTGCCATTGCCGACTATCTTTTCGCCAAGTCGACTCCTGCCGCCGAATGGTCACCGCCACAGCAACCAAGAACAGGACGAAAACGGGGCTCTCGTGAAAAAGTAGATCCGGTACAGGCCGGTCGGCAGGTGCTGCTGACTGTCGGGTGTCTCGCATGCCACTCACTTGGTGAAGTCGGTTCGCAGGGCGGCGAGTTTGGCGGGGGTGACTTGGCCAAGATTGCTGGGAAGCGGCCAGCGAGGTTCTTCGAGCAATGGCTGGCGGCGCCGGAGACGATTAATGTTGACCATCGCATGCCAGTTTTCGATCTGACGCGTGAACAGCGCCGACAGCTGTCAGCGTTCTTGGCGACATTGGGGGATGAACCCCCTGCCCGGTCTCACGGCGAGTCGTTGCCGGGTTCGCTGACGCGAGGCCGAGACCTCATCGAGAAGCTGCGCTGCAGCAGCTGCCATCGCCTGCCCGGCGCTGAGGTTCCCGCTCGCTCTGCAATCCCGTTGCCTAGCAACACGGAGGCCGGCTGCTTAGACGCTCCGCTGAGCGAGCGTCACCGGCCGGGATTTTTCTTGACAGCTGAGCAACGAGAGGCGGTGTCCTACTTCTTGGCCGAGGTGAAGGCGCTGCCGCAGGCGAGACGGCCTTGGAGTGCGGAGCAGTTCATTGAGGAGCAGAATTGCCTGGCATGTCACAGCCGAGACGGGAGAGGTGGAATAAGCGATTTGCTGACCCGATTGTCGGCAACCTATCAAGATTTGATGCCGTTGATTCCGGCGATGATTCCGCCGGCGTTGGACCAAGTGGGGGACAAGTTCCGCCGAAAGGCGTTGGATGCTGTGATTCGTCGGGCGGAGGGTGTGCACCGCGACTATTTAGCAGTTCGGATGCCCCACTTCCGGTTGAACGACGATCAACGATCGCGGGTTGTCGACTTCCTGATTACTACGGATCGAATCCCGGCTGAGGCGCGCGCACGTCGGACAGCTGTTGCTGAGTTAGACAGCTTTACTCGAGATGCAGCCGGCCGACGACTAGTAACTGCAGACGGATTCGGATGCACAAGTTGCCATCAGATTGGCAGCGTGCGCCCCGTCGCGGCTCCGCTGAATACGCGAGGGCCCGACATCGCCATGTGTGGAGAGCGCATTCGGCGCGAGTGGTTCGATCGATTTGTCAGCAACCCGGCCCGCGTGGTTCCTGCGATGGAGATGCCCTCCGTCCGCCTGGCTGTGCGAGGTGTGCTGGGGGACGACCTACATCAACAGCTATCTGTCGTCTGGGACGTCCTCAACCAACCGGGATTTGAGCCACCACGTCCCAACCCGATCAGGGTTCTGCGGCATTCCGGGCAGCCAACCTCCGCAGAGCGGGCTTTCGCGATCACGGATGTCCTTCGCACAGCAGATGCCGTGCATATCAAGCCGCTGCTCGTCGGACTCCCGAATCGGCACAACGTACTTTTCGATTTGGAAACGGGAGGCGTCGCCTACTGGTCTATCGGAGACACTGCGCGGCAGCGCACAGAGGGGAAGACATGGTTTTGGGAAGCAGCCGGAAGTTTCTTGCTCGATTCACCGACACGAGCACCGGACGTGACGTTCTCTTTGGACGGGTCCGCGTTGGAGCCACTACAGGTGGGTCAGTTTGCCACGGAGATCGATCGACTGAGCCATCTTTCAGGCGGCGTCGAGCTCGATCATCGTCTTTACATTCGCGACCGGGAGGCGACACGTCGCGTGATAAACGTGACTCAGCGCTTCAGTCCATTGCACACAGCCACGGCTACCGGCTTCGGCCGCCGCGTCGAAGTCGAAAACGCCCCACCTGGTGCCCAGCTCCACTTACAAGCCGTCCCGCCCGGGCGAGCAGGCACGGCCATCGTACAGGAGTCGGGGCAAGTCTTGCGACTGCGGGACGGCGCCTCCGTCTATCTGCGAGCGGCCTTCCCCGAGACGGCACGTTGGAACCACGACGGCTCGGTAACAATCACCCTCAACTCTGAGGGTAAGGGAGCCGTCGCCGTCGAGTATTGGACGGATCTCACGGTCGATCATTTTCCAGTTGTGTCTCCGCCCGTCCTTCCAAACGAGCTGGCGACACTGAACGTCGTCCCAGGGTTTGATGCGATTCGATTGTCGCTCTCCGCCGAGATAATGCCGACCGCGCTAGCCTGGCGGCCGAACGGCGACCTGGTGATCGCCTCGCTGAAGGGCCGAGTTTGGATTGCACAGGACACGGACGGCGATGAATTGGAGGATCGATTGGAGCCCTTTAGCGACGAGCTGGCGGCACCCTACGGGTTGGCCGCGTCGGAAGAGTATATCGATGTTATCACCAAATATGCATTATTACGGATGTACGACGATGACGGCGACGGCCGTGTCGACCGTACGCGCGCGGTCGCCTCGGGCTGGGGACACACAGACGACTATCACGACTGGGCCGTGGGGCTCCCACGAGATCGCGTGGGCAACTACTATGTCGCACTCCCCTGTCAGCAGGACGAGCGTTCGCCGGCAGCGGCTCACTTGCGCGGAACGGTGTTAAGGCTTGCTCCGCAGGAGCCGACGGCGGAAGACCCGCGCGAGTACTCTTTGGAAGAACTTACTGCTGGCCATCGCTTTCCAATGGGTATTGCTCTGCGGAAGGACGGCGAACTGTTCGTGACGGACAATCAAGGAAACTACAACCCGTTCAACGAACTGAATCATGTGGTCCACCCCCGGCGCTTTGGATTCATCAACTCCTTAGAGCGGAGGCCGGGATTCAATCCAGTATTGACTCCTCCAGCGATCGACATCCCCCATCCCTGGACTCGAAGTGTCAACGGGATTTGCTTTTTGGATACGCCCGCAGAGTTGGCCGGTCAAGGTCCGTTTTTCGGGCCGTTTGAGGGGCACTTACTTGGCTGCGAGATGGACAGTCTGCGGCTCGTGCGTATGACGCTGCAAGAAATAGACGGTGAATTCCAGGGCGCGGCCTATCCGTTTAGCTACGATCAGCCGCAAGGCGGATTGCCGTTCTTAGGTCCGCTGACCTGCGCGGTTGCGCCTGACGGTGAAATCTATGTAGGCGGACTTCGCGACAGCGGATGGGGTGGAGGCAACAATATTGGTGAGATCGTCCGTCTTCGTCCACACCTCGACGAGTTACCGTGCGGAATCGCTGAGGTGCGTGCAGTGGCGACCGGCTTGATCCTTGACTTCACTGCACCGGTCGACCCCAGTGCGGCGTCCGATCCGGCTAACTATGCGGTGTCGACGTATACACGCGTATCAACACCAGCCTACGGCGGGGACGACCAGCAGCGGCGTAGCCAACCAATCGATGCCGTTCAAGTTGCCGCTGACGCCCGCAGCGTGCAGCTGCAGATCGCTCGGCTGCGAGCTGGCCACGTTTACGAGATTCACTTGAAGAACCTGGCCGCTGATGGGAAAGCCTTCTTTCCTGCCGAAGCCCACTACACGATGCGGCGTGTCCCGCAAGACCGGAGTTTGACCAAATGAACCGCTCTGGAACGTGGTTCGAGGACACGATTGACGGCCATCCCTGCGACCTCTACGAGCCGACTCGGAGGAGCGACCATGGATTCCTGCTGATTTATTTGCACGGTGTTCATCTCACAAGATTGACAGACAAGCCGCGTTTTCAGGAGATGTTTGACCGTTTCGGCTTGCCCGTCGTTGCACCTCAAACACAGCGAAGTTGGTGGAGCGATCGAATCTGCGCTGAATTCGATCAGCAAGTCACGGCAGAGCGTTACCTGATGGAACACGTGCTGCCGTGGATTGAAGCACGCTACGCGGTTACCACTCCCCGCATCGGTTTGTTGGGCACCAGCATGGGTGGGCAGGGTGCCCTCCGTTTTGCTTACAAGTATCCGGACGACTTTCCGGTCGCCGCAGCCATCTCGCCAGCGATTGACTATCATAATCGTTTTGACGAAGACGAAGTCCTCCAGCAAATGTACGCAGACGCAGAGCAGATACGCCAAGACACGGCGCTATTGCATATTCATCCGCTCAACTGGCCACGGAATCAGTTCTTCTGCTGCGATCCAACTGACCATAGCTGGTGGGAGAGTTCCGACCGGTTACGTATGAAGCTCTCGTCATTGGGGGTTCCTCATGAGTGTGACCTAGAGACGACCGGCGGTGGTCATGGTTTTGAGTACTACAGTAAGATGGCGGAGAAGGCCGTTACGTTTCTCGCCGAGCGTTTAGAACAAGAGCGGCTGAGGCTTGTTTGAGAGTTGAGAAATCGCCAGCAAGGTCCGAATACAGGAGTTCCTGAAATGCGTAGACCTCATGCAGATACTATCGATCGGCGCGAGTTGCTCACCCTGGCCGCAGCAGCCGTTCCCGCATGTTTGATCGGCTCGGTACGCGCGGCCGCACTCGACGTTCGATCCCGAATGGCGTTCGGCTTGGTGACTTACCAGTGGGGAAATGATTGGGACCTTGATACGCTCGTCCGGAACTGTGAGGCCGCCAAGATCTTCGGTGTGGAGTTGAGAACGACCCATGCACACGGAGTCGAACCTGAACTCGAGAAAGCACAACGTCGCGATGTCCAGCGACGTTTTTCAGATAGTCCAGTCGAGCTAGTAGGGTTGGGCAGCGACGAGCGGTTTGACAATCCTGATCCGACAGTGTTGAAGAAGGCGATCGCGAAGGTGAAAGAGTTCATTCGGTTGAGTCATGATGTGGGAGGCACGGGCGTCAAAGTTAAGCCTGATCGTTTCCACGAAGGCGTGCCCCGCGAGCAGACGATCGAACAGATTGGCCGAGCGCTCAACGAAGTTGCCGCGTACGGAGCGGGTTATGGGCAACAAGTTCGGCTTGAGGTGCACGGCAGGTGTGCCGAGCTGCCGACTATCGAAGCGATCATGGAGGTCGCCGACCACAAGAACGCTGCGATCTGCTGGAACAGCAATCCACAAGACTTGGCAGGTGATGGGCTGGTTCACAATTTCAACTTGGTCCGCCACCGCTTCGGCCGGACTTGCCACGTCCACCCCTTGGATGACCCAAACTACCCCTATCGGCAGCTGTTCGAGCTCCTGGTGTCGAGTAAGTATGACGGTTGGGTGCTGCTCGAATCGGGCCAGAAACCGGCCGACCGAGTGACCGCCTTGGCGAGTCAAGCGAAGCTGTTCGCCAGCCTTGTTGATGAGACGGAGCGAAATCTCCGTTCTTAGGAGCGGGCGCAAATCAGCCGGCATGCGTTAGCATGCGATGTTCGGTCATCAGACCAGGTGTGTTCCTGCACCACGGACCGACGCCGCAACGGGCCATCCTGTTGATGTCTGTCTTCTGTTTTCTTGACAGGATCAACAGGATGGCCTGGGCTCGCGCTAAAAAATCAGCCGCTGGGCGTTAGCCCACGGTTTTCACCGTAACCGGATGCTAACGCATTCCGGCTGATTGTGCCCGCCGGCGTACAGGGTTGGTGATGGTGTGTGATGAGCATTCCGCCGTTCGTTGCCGTCCCCTCACAATTCGGCAAATCCTGTCAAACAAGCAAAGCAGACAGGATCACTCGGACCAGAGTTTAGAGTCCTCGCGGACGTGCCAATGCCGAGTACCGACCGGTTGGTCGGGGAGATCGATCGACGCGCGAAATCCGCCGCTGGTCGTCTCGATTTCGAGCGAGGGGAAAGTTGCAGCGAGCTGCTCTGTGCCGAGCTCCCGGTTCGAGCTCGCCCAACGACCGTGCTGCTTGCGAAACGCTCGTTGGCGATGGTAGACGGCCATCAGTGCATCACGAACTGCCAGGTGAGGATCGGGTTCGAAGCGGGCGTCACCAGGTGTCGCGGTCGAGAATTGGACGAATCCCCATCGTTCGGGACGATGCATGTTGATGATGCCCTGTGGTGACCAAACCCAGTTGTCCTCACGCAGTCCGGCAACTTTCTGGTAGACACCGTCTTTGACCTCGACTTGCCACTGGACGCGTGAGAAGCCGACTCGCCATTGGTCACCGTCAGCAGGTGGTGTGGGGCGATGTGCAAATTCAGCGAGCGCCCGCCAGGGAATACCAATCTCGACAGACCAGAAGTCGTCCGTGTCGTTTGGATCGTTGAGTGTGCCCGCGACGTGAACGGCTGTCTTCAGACCCGGAATTTCCCAACTATTGTCAGCCCGACCGCTGTCGGTATACGGTTTGGGCAGGAACAGGTCCCATCCAGTGTTCAAGGCGTTGATTTCGAATTCGTAGTACTCGTGGTTGTCTCCATTCGGATCGATAAAGACCTCGAAGTCGTTGTCGTGAAAGATGACCGAGTCGTGCTGTTTCAAAGTCGCCCAAACATGAGGTTCTTCGAGCTTGGCAGCGAAGTAGAAGTAGTCGGAGTCCCAGAGCATCATGGCTCGGGTCTGAAAGCGCGGGCGAGGTTTGACATCTCCTTCGATGTCTACGAAAGGATCGGTCCAGGGGGCGGCTCGCCACGCATCGTCATCCAGCCGCCCATCGACGCGTATCCCAGAAGTGGCCTGATAGCAGACGTAGCCTTTGGGGACGATCTGCCTCATGCTCGCCCACAGTCCATCTGAGTCGCTCTGGCCCTGGACGACAGTGGTGCAGAGCAGCAACAGCGACGCCAGTAGCAGCGGCAGTCTTGTCGTAGAAAAGCTAAACATGGTTGGCACGCTATGCACGGATGGCGTCTACCGAAGTGGACTGGCGGTTCTGAGGGCCAAGGTGTTGGTTGGAGCCCATTGCAGAGAGTATCGTATTGTAGACATCAATGCCTTCGGCTCCGACATCGATGATCTGACCGGTTTTAAGCCGACCGTTTCCCCCGGTAATGCAATGGAAGACGCCTGATAACTCGCGCTTGGAGTCATTGTGACGACCGTCTCCCGACTCGGTGGAAATCGTGATGAGCGAGTTTTCGAGAATCGTGCGACCGTTGGCTTCCATCGAGTCCGCATCGTCGAGCCGATGCAGAAAATAGGCTACTTCACGCATCTTCATGTGAGCATGCGCCCGCAGCGCCTCGTTACTCTTCTTTTCATCGAACTTGTGCCACCACTCATGACTACATCCCCGATCTCCGGTAGCGTTATGCTGACCGGCGTCGTCGAACGTCCATAACTTCTTACCTGCGTATTCGTAGTCGCCTGTCAAGCGAATCCGCTCGCCGGCGGCAAGAAACGTGAGTGCCCCGAATCGTACGCGATCCATCTGAATGGCGAGGGCGTACAAATCCGCGAGGAGACGCCATTCGGTTGACAGTTCTTGGAGCGTAATGTCGATTCCCATACCTCCAGGGTCTGCCGGACCACCGTGAGGAATTATCGAGCGGGGCGGCACTTTCGGTGCGCCCTGTTGCTTGTCCTTTAGAGCAAAGGCACGTTGTTCGAACTCGCGAATGCGGTCGAGATGATCGGCCACACGTGCTTTGGACGCCGAACCGAGAGGTGATTGAGGGCCGGTGTAGAAGCGATAGTCCTCAATCACGGTGTCCAAGATGCTCTGCCTCAATCGTTGACCGCCGGGATCACCATCTTCGGAGACGGACACCGCGCCAAACACTCGGTCAAAGAGATCGCGGGGTTTCTCCTGAATCGTGGCCGCCACTGTGCCGTCTTGCTTATAGCTATGCACATAACGGCCGATTCGGCTGCGTCTGAAGAACGTTCCGGCAATCAGCGTTGGCACCATGCCCCGCGGCAGCCCCTGTGGATAGTGGGCCTGACGAATCACCTGATCGATCGACGGGCCGCCGGCCTTGGCCTCGCCATTGGGCGCTTCCGCAGTAAACGCACCGATGGCTCCGTCATAGTGAGCGTTGCTGCCTTTCTCGTCACAACGCACTTGATCCACGTTCCGCATGATGAGCAGTTTGTCGCCAAGTGGCTCGAGTGGTTCAAGAACCCCTTCGAAACCCTCGCTCTGAAGCGGCGACGGAATCCCCAGTCCGAAAAACACGTTGAACGCTCTCACGGGCACCTGAGGTTTCGGGGCGGCCCCGGCTACCGAAACCATCTCCTCCAGCAGCGGCAGACCAATGGTCGCTGTACCAATACCCCTGAGCAGCACACGTCGATTGATGTGGGTTGTTTTCATGATTCTCTAGGGCTCTTTTGACTTTCCTGAAGGTGTGTGTTGTCTTGCCACTTGGTCAGTAGGAACTTACCAAGAGCCTCAGTATGTTTGTGCGCGAAACGTGGTTAGTGCCCGTATTGACTGCGTAACAAAAGCGCGACGCGGCAATGAGCGTCATTTCGGGGCCTCCGTGCGTGTGAGCTGCACCAGATCGCTGGTCACGATTGCCGTGATCAAACTGGCATAGGTTCCACCTTTCTGCCAGGCAGCTTGATGAATCTCTCTGACCGCGGTCGTGTCCCCAGGACCGAGAGGGCGACCGAGGCTGAATTGGGTCAACTTCCGGGTGATTGTCTCCTTCACGCGAGGACTGTTAGCGAGCAGGTCCATGAACTCAGAGGTGGTTTGGTACTTCACCGGTTTCGCTGCACCGGGAAACAGGAGTTCGCCGTCTTCGCGCAGTTGGTTTCCGTGCTTGTCTTTTTCCCTAAAGGTGCCTAGACCGTCGAACTTTTCAAAGGCGAAGGCCAGCGGCTCGAACTTAGCGTGACATCCACCGCAGGCGACATTCCCAATCCGCTGTTCTGCAATAGTCCGATGAGAAAGGCCGGGCTTTGGCGGAACTGGCGTGGTGTCGAGGCCGGGTGGCGGATCTTTCACCGTGCCGCGCAAGAGATCATGCAACACGAACAAGCCCCGAGTAACCATCGAGCCGTCGTCGCCACCAACCGTCAGCACACTGCCCTGCGTCAACAAACCGCCGCGAGCTGGTACCTCCGAGACATCGTAACGGACGTGTTCCTGCGGAGGCAAACCGTAGTGTTTGGCCAGACGCGGCGTGACGTACGTGAGCTGGGCGTTGAGAAGTTCTGACAGGGGGCGTTGTTGCCTCCAGGTGACATCTTCAAAGAACGCCAATGTTTCCTCACGCATGTCGCCGGCGAGCTCAGGGTTCCAGTCGGGGTAGATCTCGCGACTTGGCTGAAGATTGTCGAGACGATCCAAATTGAGCCATTCCGACAGAAAACGATGCGACTGCTGGATGGCTCGTTCGTCCTTCAGCATCCGCTGCACCTGCGACTCGCAACGCCCGCGATCCTGCAGCTCACCTGCCTCGGCGGCCCGCATCAGCTCCTGGTCGGGCGGACCACCCCAAACGATGTAACTAATACGGGAGGCCAGTTCGTAGTCGGAGACAGGCCACGGCGTCCCATCGCCCCGCTGGCTTTCGATCCGGTAAATGAACCGAGGCGATTGCAACATGGCCTCGATCATCAAGGCCACGGCCTGCTGATAGTCGCCGCCGGCGCTCGCCACCGTCGTCGCAATACCGCTGTAGTTGCTGATCTCGCGGTCGTTGAGCGGGCCGCGCAGAAGCCACTTGCCCACAGCAGCCGTAAAATCGCGCATCGTATCGTCTGTCGACAAGCTGCGGCTCTTTGAGAATTTCGCTGCGAACTTCAGCACGTCCATGCGGCTGGCGATGATACTTGCCAGTCTCGCATACGAGGCAACGTGCTTGAGATCAACATTCAAATTGTAGGCCGTATTGCTGAAGCCATCCGCCCGCAAGTCTGGCGGCAGGATCTCGCGCGCCTCCTGTTCGATGTCCACCCCAACTACGGCGCGGACCGTCTCGATGTACTCCGATACCGTAAGCCGTTGGACCCAGATGTCGGCGGCTGCATCGCTATGAGCGTAAGTCGCGGGGTCAATGACATCTCCCGACCAAAACGCGCCGTTTGCGATCCAGCGGCGCAGCGTCGCTTTGTCCTCGGCGGACAGCGGTGCACCCGCGGGTGGCATGTCATTCGAATCAATTTGTTGCCACAGCAGGCTGTCCGCGACCTTGCCGGGAATGATTGCCTCGCCGCTCTCGCCACCAGCAAAGGCGGTCGCCTTTCGAGACAGATCCAAACGGCCCTTCTTGGAGCCGGAATCGTGACATTCCAAACAGCTTCGCGCCAGCAAAGGTGCGACGCGGGTCTCGAAGAAGCGGGATTGTTCGGTCTGTGCCAGCACCGCCGCCGACCGCGGCCGGTGTCCAGCCACGAAGTTGCCGGCGACCTCGTCGGCGGACAACGCCCGACTGTAGATGGCCACCAGATGCAGTTCGCCCAACCAAGGGCGATCGCCAGTCATCTCGTTGGCCAACAGCAAAGGGAACTCGGCGCTCCAGTTGGAGAGGTTGCCAGTGGACTTCTTGGTTACTTTTTTCCGGTTGCCGTCTAAGTAAATCGTACCGGCGCCCGTCGCATCGCGCGTATAGACGAGGTGCGTCAGTCGACGATTCGCAGTGCCCCTCGGCGACGCCGTCTCTGGCAAACCATTAGCATCTGTTTCGGTGGTGCGGAAACGCGCGCGGTATTGCTTGCCCTCCTGCCCGAGCGTGAAGTTGCGCTGTCCTGAATCGGCGGAAAGGGAAACAATCCTTGCCGGGCCCCGCTGCCGGTCGCTGTTCGGTCTGATCCATGCCTCGATCGTGGCTGCGTTCGATCGCCGGATAGCGTCAACGATCTTCTTCGCCGGTCCGGACGAGCTAATTGTTGTCGCTGAGCGAATCGACAACGCGCCCCTTTGCCAGTGGACGGCAGACAACTTGGAGATCTTCAAGTTAAGCGGACTGCCCACACCCGAACGATCATGCACAACGTCGCCTTGACCGGAATCGAATCTGTACAGTACCTCAAGACCGCGATCTGTCCGTTCTGCCGCGCGCGCCGAAGAACATAACAGCACGCATAATGTGACCGCTACTGATCGACCAAACATGTAGGCTGATAAAACGCGCTCGTTCGAGTGATTTGTCAACGTCTTCTCCACACGAGTCTCTACCTCTCTAGCGACCGGTCCGACGTGGCCAGAAACGCTCCAACCCTCTATCAAGATGGTCGTACATCGCCTGCCCCGCACGGTCACCATCACCGTCAACTAAGGCGTCGAGTATGGCTTGGTGCTCTGCATGCACATCAGCGAGACAGGCCGGAGACCTTTGACCAACTCGAAAAATCACGCGTTGTACTTTGTCCCGCAGCTGCTGCATGACTCGGACAATCTCTTCATTAGCGAGGAATCTGCACAGCAACTGGTGGAATTCAGAGTCCGTTCGCACAAGTTCGATGCTTGTCCCGCCTGATGCCAAATCACGATAACAACTCAGATTCTCTCTAAGCAACTGAACCTGATCTTGGCTCAACGTTCCGGCAAGCCGTCTCATGACGAAGGGCTCTAAGGCCAGGCGAATCTCAAAGTGATTCACGACATCGCGCAGAGACATCTCGCACACGACGACACCCTGCTGCGGCGCCAGCGTCATCAGTCCTTCGGCCTCGAGTCGTTCTACAGCCGCGTGAACCGGCGTCTTGCTCATACCCAATCGGGCCGCCAACTGGCGCACCGACTGAACAGTGCCGGCTGGCAGGTCCTCAGTGAGTATAAGCTGCTTGAGCTCCCGGTACGCCTGCTGCTTCATCGCGACAGTTCGGGACCTGTCGAGGGAAGTGGCGGGTTGGATCGTGTCGGTCATGGCCCAAACTGGAAACGCCCGGAGTAACTAGCGTCTGCTGAGGATCTTACTGGCATGCCAGTAAGATGTCAATTAGTTCGATGGTCGAGGCGCGGCGGCAGTCGAGCGGCCGGTCGTCAAATCCGTCTAAACCGAATCGGGTCCGTCTCCAGTAGTCGTGCAGCTTCTAACTCTTTCCTCACTCTCCCCTCGGGGAGAGTCGGCCCGAAGGGCCGGTGAGGGGGAACCGTCCCCGGACGCTACGCGTCGGCTTGGCGGGGGAACCGTGGGCTAACCCGGATTATTCATGAGCGATCTGCTGCGAGGTCGTAAGTCCATCCGTGGCTTCGTCATGCTTCACAATTCTCCCTCGACGTATTGCTTCAATACGCCTGCGGAAGAATTGCTCGCCTTCCTTGCCACGAACGTACTTACAACCTCTCGCCACGATCTTCATGAATAAATCCGGGCTAACGCCCAGCGGCTGATTTGGAGCGTAGCCGAACTCGCCAGAGTTTGGCGGATTTCATGAGGTGTAGAAGCTGCACAGCCTCCCAGGAGGGCGGGGCGCGATGAGGTGTCGAGCTGGGAAACCCACTTTGCATACATGCAGAGGGGGCAACGGCTGTTGAGGAGTTCTTGTAGCCGAATTCGCCAGAATTTGGACCAATCGGC
Source organism: Pirellulaceae bacterium (assembly GCA_965223305.1). GTDB lineage: Bacteria > Planctomycetota > Planctomycetia > Pirellulales > Pirellulaceae > CBDCWT01. The sequence goes on from CBDCWT010000088.1 coordinate 477,010, forward strand.
AGTTCGCCAAACTCTGGCGAGTTCGGCTACGAGCCATCGCGGAGTTCGGCTACGGCCGGACAGCGAAGTCCCCTTGTACGGGGCCTCTAGGTGACGGTAGTTTTACTGCGCCCCTTCGCAGTCGACTCGCTGCCGGAAGGCACTCCACTGTGGAGACTTTCCTTTCCCATTTCAAGGACGCGCTATGTATCAAGTGGTTTCTCTCGCCGGAGACGGAATTGGGCTGGAGGTGACCGCCGCCGTGCATCGGATTCTCGCTGCCGCCGACGCACCGGTCGAATGGGTGGAACACCAAGCGGGTTTGGCGGCGCTCGAACAAGGTTCTGAAGTACTTCCCAGCGAAACGATAGAGGCGATCCGCCATCACGGTGTGGCGCTTAAGGGGCCTTGCACGACTCCCGTAGGAAAAGGTTTCACATCGGTGAACGTCCAGCTGCGAAAGCAGCTGGACCTGTACGCCGCAGTCAGACCGGTGCGCAACCTGGCCGGTGTGACAACGCGTTTCCAGGATGTTGATCTGATCATCATCCGTGAAAACACCGAGGGACTGTACAGCGGCGTCGAGAACCAGCTTACTGACGACGTAGTCATGAGCATGAAGATCGCTACGGAAACGGCTTGCCGGAGAATCGCACATTGGGCCTTCCGATACGCCACGCAGAAAGTCCGCAAGAAGATCACGGTTCTTCACAAAGCCAACATCATGAAGATGACAGACGGTCTTTTTCTGCGTTGCGCCCGTGAGATACACCGCAGCGAGTATCCGAACATCGACTACGATGAGTTGATTATTGACGCCGGCAGTCTGCGGTTGGTGCAACATCCGGAACGGTTTGATGTGTTGCTTCTGGAGAATCTTTACGGCGATGTGGTGAGCGATCTATGCGCCGGTTTGGTGGGTGGCCTCGGTGTCGTGCCCGGTGCCAATCTCGGTGACGATTGTGCAGTGTTCGAGGCGGTTCATGGTTCGGCACCAGATATCGCTGGTCAAGGGGTCGCTAACCCCCTGGCGCTTCTGATGTCGGCCGTCATGATGTTGAACTACTTGAGTGACAAGCGGGACGATGACGGCTGTCGAAGTGTCGCGCGCCGGATCAAAGAAGCTTACAGTCAAGCAGTTGCGGATGGCCAAAAGACACGGGACTTGGGTGGCGATCTCGACACCGAGGGATTCGCAGAGGCTGTCATCGAGCGGTTGACCGACGAATAGGCTGTGCCTAAGAGACCGATCCGTCTATTTCACTTCCCAAGCTTCGCCGAAGAAGTTGGCATCCACAACTTTGCCCGGCGACCTGGATGTGATCGGCGTGCGCACATCGACAATTGCCCAGTCCGGTAGTTTCGGTACCTGTCGCGCATTGTTCAGATAGTCGTACTCGCGATAAGTGAAGCCGCTATTGAGCACGACGTAACGCTCTCGGTTCAGAGGGTTCGGATAGATCAACAACGGCACGTGCGTCGCAGCATCCAAAACACTCTTCCCGATCTCCAGCCGCTCGTGGTTCCAACGAATTGGCAGCTGGTCGACAACCCGCGCCAATACCGAGTTGCTGGTTGGGTCACCGAACAGCACCAGGTTCGCGGAGGCGATATCTCGCTCGTCGATGTCCTGGTCGCGCTTGACTCGGGCGTTGCCGCGGAACTGCTGCCTCCAGTGAACGACCGCGTGTTCCAATTCCGCTTGAACCCACTCTTCGACCAAGGGGTGCTGGCTAGCTGCCCCAGGTCGCACGAAGATAAAGGAGTCCATAAACGCGTCGTCGATCGGTCCTTGCAGACCGTGCTTCTTCCGCAACCCCTCGTCGCGCGGGTTACCGGCAGCCCACGACTCTCCGGCCAGATGAAGGCGGCACGACCAGGATAGGTCGGAATTCAAGCGGGGAAGGTCCTCACCCGGGATCCGTGTCGGAGTGCTCCGATCAGTGCAGTGGATGATGAGATCGGGAACGCGATCCAGCTCGCTGGGAAACAAGCCAGGTGGGAAGCGCAGCGAGAAATCTGTGACATTGGCTAGCGACACCGTAATCCGATCCGGCGATTCGATCGCTGCGTCGATCCGGGCCGGTTCCCAATGTTCTTGTAGAGCATTCACGGTGACCCAATGCATGCGGTTGTACTTTAACGTGAAGGTGACCAATGAAACTCGTCGTGGTGGTTCGTGCCGGCCCGGTACAGCCAAGCGGCGTAACCGTGCTTCGATTTCCGCCTTCGAATCGTCGTGAATAGCATGCTTGGTCTGCGGGCCGATTACGTGGACCAACGATATATCTTCTCTTGCAAGAGCGGCTTCCATGACGTCTGCAGCCTGTTTCTGCTGGTCCAGCTCCCCGCTGTAGGCGACAGTTGGACAGTGGACCAGGTTTGCCGCGTAGGCGGGACAGTCATACCATCGCCAGAGTTTTTCTTCGTACCAGCTTGGCGTGAGCGTCTCCTGCTGAAAGGACCGCAGAAACTCGGGAGTCTCCGAGAAGCCGGCGCCCGGGTTCGCCGCGAACCAACGGTCGGCGTAGTGCACTGCGAACTGCCAACAAGCGGCGCCACCCATCGAGAATCCACGCACAGATACGCGTCTCTCGTCAATGCGATAGCGACGACGGACATCTTCGAGTGCTTCTAGGACGTCGACTTCGCCGGCGAACTTAAAAGCGTTGCAGAAGCGGCCATAGGGGTGCAATACGATTGTATCGGCTGGCGCATAACGACCGATCTGCTTTCGTCGTTGATCCATGAAGTTGACTTCACTCAATGTCTCACCTCGACCGTGGAACCAAATATCCAATCGCACTGTCTCCGTACTTTCCGGTCTATAGTTGTCCGGAACGACCAGTCCGTACGGCTGAATCGAATGATCGATCTTGGAAACGTACCCTAGCACAACGAGTCCCGTATCTTGCGTCCACGGGACGCGCCCCCGTGAGAGTTCACGAGCGCGTTGTCGGCCGACTTGCAACAGTTCCCTGGCTTTCTTTAGCTCATCGATGTGGAAGAACTCCTGGTGATCGAGCGCATCGCGAACAGCACGGTGGAAAACTCGGACGTCTGGAAGAAACCGCTGGACAGTGGCCGAGTCGACAGTGCGCAGCGATTCAATTTGCGTTTGTAGGTCGCGCAGCCCCCTCTCGAGCTCGCTCCGGTCGGAATCTGCGAGTTCGATGCCCAGCTTGGGGATCGGCCGTACTCGATTCGGATCGTTATCTCTAGGGCCGTCCGCGCGCACGACGTACGCGACTGTGGCTACGAGCACCGCCGCACGACAGCAAGTTGCGAGTGATGTGGCTAGACGCTTATGACGTGTCATGTGTTGCACCGCCTCGGGTAGGCTGAAGAAATGGGTCGCGAGCTTGGCGAAGCGGACCTCCAACCCAGTGACCGCCGGGTCCACTCCTCGTCTTCGTTGAAAGGGCGAGGACGAGTGCCGCCAAACTGCCGGCTGATTAGGCCCCAGCTTAGCACTGCATGCGCAACTTGTCAGCCGATCAGCCTCGATTGCACACCAGCAGCAGCGGTGTCGTCGTCTGGCGGGCGACCTGCATCGTGAAATGACCGAACAGCCTACGACCTCGACGAGCTCGTCGGACACCCAAGACAACAAGGTCCGCTGATGTCGCGCGTTCGATAATTGTGGACATCGCTGAATCGGCGATCTCGACTTGTATGCCGGCGTCGGCAACATTGAGATCAGCCGCCATCCGGGACAGTTCGCGACGAGCCTGCCGCTGCTGTGTGTCTGTGGCTGCTGACTTCAAGACCTTCAATAGCGTGACTTGGCGACGGCGGTCTCGGGCAAGACTGGCAAGCAGCCGCGCCAGCAACAAATCGTGTCCACCGCGCCCCGCCACGGGAACTAGTATGCGTTGGACTTGAGACAGTTGCCAACCTTGGGGAGCCCGCAAGACGACGACGTCGCAGTGGACTTGGTTCATTAGTGCATCCAGGGGCATTTCCGCATCCGAGTTTGTAATTTGGCTCAATCCAAGTAACAAGCTCTCGCAGTGATGCGTGCTCGCAACGCGGCTGATCTCATCCCACGGCTGCTCGGCGATTGTGGCCAGTGCTTCTGGGTAGAGGCCCGCGTCAACCGATGCGCGAATCGCGTGGTGCAGGACCCGCTGCGCGTTTTCAAGAGGTTGGGGATCTGCCTCGGGTCGCCAGTTGCGACGGGTGACGACGACAGACAGCAGCAGGACGCGCCCTACATCTGGTGGGGCCAAAGCAGCAGCCAACTCTACCAGGCCGCGCGCCGTTTCAGGGTTGGCAAGCGGCACCAGGACGAGCGGGCTGCGGCCGCGCAACTGGACCAGCTCTGGATCCAAAGCCGCCGACGAAGCATCGGCCACGCGTGCTCTGTGGGCGAACAACCCCAGGAACAGGAGTCCACCGAGCGACAGCCAAACAGCGATAATTTGGCCTGCCGCCGGGACCGCCACTCCCTGGTAGATGGCAATTGCCAAGCAGGCGGCGCCCCCGATTACAGGAACGGCAGGAAAGAACGGAGAACGAAAAGGTGGCGGCCGCTTGCCACTGCGTTGGCGGACAAGGATGGCGATCCAGTGAGCGATCGCAAATGTGACCAGAAAGATGAGGCTGGCTGCGGCTCCCGCCGCTGCGACGTCGGGAACGACTACCAAGATAGCCACGACCAGCAGCCCGGTTGCTACGGTGGCAGTCAAGGGGCTTTTCGTACGACGGTCAACCCGGCCCAGTTGCCTGGGGAGCGTGCGGTCTTTTGCCATCGAGACTGCGACCCGAGACGCGGCGAATAGATTGGCTTGCAGAGCCGACAACATCGACAGGATCGCGGCGACGATAACGAGCCAATAGCCGAAACGTCCTAGGTAGTTTTGGGAGGCGACGGCCACGATCGTCTCGCTATGCTGCCGGCTCAAATCGGCGATTGGTTCTCCGGCAGTTCCAACTGTGGCGATCACAAAGAGCAGCGGCAGATAGATGAGCAACGCGACTCCCAGCGAGATCAGCATGGCGCGCGGCACGGTTCGCTGTGGGTCGCGCACCTCGCCTGCCACAGCAGCGATAAGATCAAATCCTTGCAGAGCGATGAAGGTGAATCCCATAGCCTGTAGCAATCCTCGCCAACCTTCCGCAAGAAATGGTTGCATGGACTGCTGCACCTCCACTAGAGAACGCCCACGAAGCGCCCAAAAGCCGCACACGATCAGCACAATGAAGACGACCACTTTGCCCAAGTTGATCCACAGACCACCTCCCGCAGAGCGAAAGGTAAGAATCAGGACGTGCGCGACAGTCGCGGCAATCGCCAACGCCAAAACCGCCTGGCGACCAAGTTTCCAATCGGGCGACGTCTCGCCGAACAGGTGAAGCAGTTCGAGACAGGCGATCGCAGCGAATTCGGCAAATCCCAGGGCGTAGAGTGCCGCGGCGACGATGGAGGCGAACCAAACCACCCAACCCACTACAAAGGCGGCTTCGACCGATAACACTTTCTTCGCGAATGTGTACGTTCCGCCGGACTGAGGGAACTTCGAAGAGACTTCGGCGAAACTCAATGCAGTGAACAGCGCGATCAAGCCGTTAAGCGCGAAAGCAACAATCGCACTTGGCCCTGTGGCCGCGAATGCTGCTCCGGCCAGCGCCAGAATTCCGCCACCGACGATTGCGCCCACCCCCACGCCAGTTGCTCCCATCAATCCAAGATGTCGCTCGCCTGACGGCTCCGTGACCACTTGACGCCTTTCTCCCCTCCGTGCCCTACGTTCGTACCGATCCCGGATTCTATCAAACCCGCGTCGATCCAGGTTGCCGCAACTTGCCGCTATGGCCGAAAGCAATTGGGCTCTAGGAACTGGGAGGGCGAGGCTCCTGCCGAGCCGCCGGGCTGTTGGTGACCGCGGTGCTCCACCAGGCCAGGCTCAGTTTCCCTCGTACCTATACAAAGAAACCCGGGAGAGAAGATCTTCTCTCCCGGGCTAACCAAACTCGCACTCGGAACAGCGAATTGGCCATTTGCTGTCCGAACGCTGGCAAAAAACACAACCTAGAAGAGCGCTTCCAGTCCGACGAACCCGCCGTGCAGGAACAGGTCGCCGTTGAGGTCCACCGTGGCCATGGGGATGGACGGGTTGGTGTTGTCGAGTTGTTCAGGAGCGAGTGCGACACGATCCAGCCACAGGGCTTGGTATCCGGCACGCAGGGCGAGTCGGCATGAGAGCTGGTAGGTCGCCGACACGCCCAATTCGCCTAGGAAGCCTGTCAGGTCGCGACGAGCACTGGCGGTTGCAGCGCCGCCACCGATTGCCGCAACATCTTCAAACGTAAATTGGCTTGCTGAATTGAACAACAGGGCCATCTTGAACCAGCCATCCAATCGCAAGGCTCCGCGTTGCCACAGATAAGTTTCCGCGCCTAGCTGGAAACCACTCAGATGATTACTGGTGTTGATCGAATAGTGTGACGTTCCTCCTCCCGTGTTGAACACAGCGCCGAAATCTTCATCAAGCTCTAAGTATCGGAATCCGGCGATCCAGGTCAGCCAGCACGCATGACTCACGCGTCTGACGTTCGCTTCGAAGCTGCGCAGCTGCGAACTGTAAGCGAAGTTAACGGTACCGAAGGGTCCCGGCGGCAGGGACGGGTGCGCAAAACTCGGGAACTGAACGGCGATGTTGCCGGATCGTGTGGCTACCGAGTCCCAGTCGTCGATCGAGAAATAGCCGACTTCGAAGCTGTGGCGGTCGTTTAAGCAGTGGATCAAGCTGATCCGCGGGCCCCAGCGAGTCGAGAAGTTGAACTCACCCGTATTGAATATCTCGGTGCCTTTCGGGTCGATCGGATCGGAAAAGACGAGACTCTGTTCTCCATCTGCGGAAGAGCGGTCTAGGAAGATGGCGTCCGCTCGCACCATCCAGCGGTAGGGTGGGCAGCAACCGGTCGCCCAGGGATCGTGGAGCAGCCCCTTATGTGGCAGGCAATCGTCAAAGCAAAGGTCGTCCATCCATACCGGACTATCGTCCCACGAACTCGTGTCCAATGGACGCTTGTCACTTGTGTCCTGAGAGATCTCTTCACTCTCCTCGCCGGCTGCGTGGTCGCTCCAAGACTCGACGGCCGGCGGTGCCTCCGGGATCGGTTCCGCAGGTACGAGTTCCTCTATCGGTACAGGTACAACTTCATCGTGTTGGGCTTGGGCAACAGGACCCACCAACACACAGATCATCGCTGTTGTCACCCAACTCAACGACGCGGTGCGAATTGTTAGCTTCATCGAACAAGCTCCTCGTCATGAAAGGAATGAGCGTCACAAGTCTGACGCCAGGCCAATTCGGTACAACCGTGCGTTCCGGAGAACGCGGCGGGTTTGGTATGTTGTGGATATTCGGACCAATCGGTATCACACCTTCGACTCGAACAAGTCTCCCGCTACGACCACGACGACCGCTCGGACTGGAGTTTTCGGTGCGGCCCTTAGAAGAGAGTGAACCGTTGGAATCGATTGGCCCACCTCAATCGATCTCAACGGTCGAACCGAACAAACCGCGCGAATCGATTGCCTCCGAAGATCCCGGTCGATCGATACAAGCGGCAATCTTTGCGACCAAGAGACGGTCGATATTCACTACGACCGTTACATCCTGCGGCAGTTGAGGGGCCTCGCCGCAGTTTGTTGGCGTCGAAGCAAAGAGGGTTAGTTCAAACACACCAGGCCAGCAGGGGCGGCTGGCGCGAAGATGTGACGCAGGACCAGAGGTCTGTGCAGCTTTCTTCACTCTCCCCTCGGGGAGAGTCGGCCCGAAGGGCCGGAGAGGGGCAGCCCTCCCCAGACGCTACGCGTCGGTTTCGCTGGGGAACCGTGGGCTAACGCCCAGCGGCTGATTTGCAGCGTAGCCGAACTCGCCAGAGTGGTAGCCGAACTCGCCAGAGTTTGGTGGACGGCATGAAGCGCAAAGCTGCACGACCTCCGGCGGGAGGGTGGAGCGGATGCCGGCAAGTTCCCGGACGAAAGGTGAGAAGATTGCACGTTGTCGGGGCGACACGTCTGGCCCTGGGGGCTCGCACTTCCGATCGAGCCAAGAGCCCAACGACAACAACGATCGTCCGATCAGGGTAAGACCTTGCACGGCCGGAAGGAGATGGCCGTCAGCACGCGAGGTTTGTGGTTACAGCAGCTCGTTAAAGAGACTAAACAGGCCGCGCAGCCCCTTTTGAGGCCCCCGGGTAGGCCGTGTTTCTTGTGGCAGCTGGACTTCCGCGGCTGCGGCCGCGGGTTGTATCTCCCAATGCGGAGAGGACGGCAGCGCCCCGGTCACTTCTTCAGTGTTCATAACGGGGTCTGGTGGCAGCAACTGGCCGCTGGAGGCGTGTCGTACCTGGTCCTCGACGTTCGGCAAACCCAGGTGTTCAGAGACTCGCGCCAGATTAGCGGTGGCCACGGGATGCGGATTCAGACGGACACTGTGCTGGAGCCAATACTCCGCTTTGTGCAGTTCCCCATACTGTGCCATGAGCACTCCCAGCTCGTTTGCCGCTACGGGGTTTTCTGAATCAACCGCGAGGGCTGCCTGATAGAGCGAGACGGCTTTGGCCACGCCTACCTCTTGCACGGCTCTCTCTTCAGCACAGAGCACTAAGCCAACTCTTGCTAGACCGCAAATGGCCTGCGACGCAGCGGCTTGCCCACCGCTAGCGACCACCAACTGTTCCTGGGCCAGAGCGAAGTATGCGTGCATTGCCTCGATCGGAGTTAGTCGGTTTCCAGTTTCCCTCAAGATAGCGGTGCGATGCTCGGCGACCACCGTCACCACTGCCGCTTGTCCGGCCTCCGCCTGAGGTAGTCTCACGAAGTCTTCGGCTTCTGAGAGAGCGTACAGTCCGGCGTCTAGTGCTTTGACATGCGCTTGCGTTCGATAGATACCGTCCCAGGCGATGGAGATCGTTCGCAAGGCCTCAACAAATGCTGCTCGCGCCGACACGAGGTCACCGTCACGCACCAGTTGTGCAGCAAACTCGATGTGTTGGTGCGCCGTTGCGGCCGCCTCGTCGATCAGCAGCTGTCTGTGTTGGGGACCCAGTTCGACGGAGTCGGTCGGTATACCGAAACGTGGTTCAGGAAGCTGCGCTGTGGGGCCGGCCGGTTCGTTCTCGACGCTGCTGGGTCGCGAGGAAGCCGCGGGCTCGACGATACGGACTTGGCCGGCCCTTTCTCCTGTCGCCGGTGGCTCAAAGGTGGCTCTGGCACTGCGGGTCGAGCTAGGTTCTGCTGAGTCTTGCTGTGCAGGTGGGGATTTCGGCTTCGGCTTTCGCGCGGAGAGCGGAGTCTTGGATCGAAGGGGGTTTCGCGGAACGACATCCCACCTTGCGACTGTAGCGCTGGACGCATGCTGGCCCAACCGGTTTGGCGGCGAACCGTCTCGCGGCTTCTCCCGAGACGCCGCGGGATAATGTGCGTCGGGCGCGTTCGATTCAACATTGGATCTACCAGAGATCGACTGCGAGGTGCGCTTGGGCTTGTCCCAGGTTGTCCCAGGTTTCGGGAGATACCTCGCGTGTGGTGCTTGGCTGCGGTGTCGGGTCGCCGCTGGCAATGGGGAGTTAGGCGTTGCTTCCCTCTGTCGGTCCGCTGAGGTCGTGGCGCCGAGCGAGTGGCTTCTCGGCTCGGATGGGGCTGGTTTTCCGTTGGCCGCCCGGTCAGGCCGAGTTCGGAGCATCTGCGTGCCGTTCTTCGCACTTGCCGGCAAGATCTCACCGGCCTTCGGCAGTGGTTTTGGAAACGGAGCGTGCCGCAAGGCTTTGGTTTTACGGACGGCTTGAAGAGGCTGCGGCGGGCGTGTTGGATCCACCGCTACGTGTTCGGCCCGATATGCGACCCTGGGTTGGACAGCTGCACTCCACGGGAGTCCGACCGTGATCGCAAACAGCCAAGTCAGAGCCAGCACGGGCCGAATCGTAATTCTGTTCATGGGGACCTGCAGTAGCTTGGGTTCAGGCGCAGATAGAGACACCACAGCCGACCAGTGTTAGCGTATGAGGTTCAACGCCCGAGGCTCTTCCTTGATGAGCTGCACTACGACCCCCTGCCTGCGTCCGGTCATACTCGTTACTCCGAAAAGAACGGTGCATCGGTATCAAGTTCGGCGCAGAAAGACAGCCATATTCGAACTTTCCCTTGCCGCCGGCACGACTACTAGAACCCCGTGAGGCCGAACAAACGATACAATCGGACCAACCGGTACGCTTGCTAGCGGCGACCGAGCTGGGTTAGCCCGGATAATTCATGAAGATCGTCGCGAGAGGTTGTAAGTACGTTCGTGGCAAGGAAGGCGAGCAATTCTTCCGCAGGCGTATTGAAGCAATACGTCGAGGGAGAATTGTGAAGCATGACGAAGCCACGGATGGACTTACGACCTCGCAGTAGATCGCTCATGAATAATTCGGGCTAGGCGCTCGAAGCGGGCGACCGGTTCCTGAAGGGGCCAGTGGCGTCGGCTATTGGGTGAGCAGGCCCGCGATGTGTGGCCGCAGCGATCACGCGGTCGAAGCATGTGTCCAGCGTTCAGCGTTCGCCTCGTAGATTTCCCGGCAGATTTCGTCGAAACCGTAGCTCAGGTTCCAGTCAGGATAGTGGCTTTCGAACCTGCTGCAGTCCGAAATCCACCATTTGTGGTCGCCGACTCGGCTGGCATTCGAGTAGTCCCAGATCACCTCAGCCCCAACCAGCTCCTCGCAAATATCGATAGCCTCTAGAATCGAGCCGTTTGAGTGCCGACCACCGCCGATGTTGTAGACCTCAGCCACACGTGGATCTTGAAAGAACGCGTCAAAGCAGCGAATTAGATCGGAACTGTGAATGTTGTCCCGTACCTGTTTTCCGTCATAGCCGTAGACCGTGTACTTGGTCTTCGTGGCGGCGCACTTGATCAGGTAGGCGAGAAAACCATGCAGTTGGGCGCCCGAGTGGTTGGGACCGGTCAGGCAACCTCCCCGAAAGCAGGCCGTGCGAATGCCGAAGTACCGCCCATACTCTTGCACCAGCAAGTCAGCGGCGACTTTAGAGGCTCCGAAGAGGCTGTGTAGGCACTGATCAATCGACATGCATTCGGGCACGCCGTCCGAATACTCATGGTCATCCGGAATCTCCCAACGGGTTTCGAGTTCGACGAGTGGCAGTTGGTTCGGCCGGTCGCCGTAGACTTTGTTGGTCGACGTGAAGATAAACACGGTGTGGGGGCAATGCTGACGAGTTGCCTCCAGCAGATTGAGTGTCCCAGTCGCGTTGATCGAAAAGTCGGTCTTGGGCTCCCGCGCTGCCCAGTCGTGAGAAGGTTGCGCGGCGGCGTGGATGATCAAGGAGATCGCATTGCCATAGTGCTGGAATAGACCATCGACAGCCGAAGCGTCACGAATGTCAAGATCATGATGTGCGAAGCGGTTTCCCAATTCACCGCTGAGGCGATCGATTTGCCAGCGAGTCGAAGCGTCCTGGCCGAAGAAGTACTGGCGGAGGTCGTTGTCAATACCGACGACGTCCAGTCCTCGATTGGCGAAGTAGCGGGATGCCTCGGATCCGACCAGCCCACCGGCTCCAGTGACGACCACTACACTCATGCATCAATCCACTTGTTCAACAAGGTTGTAGAGATTGATTCCACTTGCTCGACCCGGCAGGAGAAGTGCTCTAGCGAGCAGCCAAGAGCGGCTACCGTGACAAGAACTGCTTATTATGATCCACCGAAATGGTGAAAGAAAGGCTCTTGCTTGAATTCTACTTGGGCGTGCAATCAAACGGTGGTGGACTAGCCGATAGGCGTCGCCCCAGGCGGGGGTGTACCACCGCCCTCACGAACGTACTTGCTACGCATTTGCGCATACTTTTCTATGGACGGCCAGTCCTCGATCGTCTGTCCGGTTGAGACTGCTTCTTCAAACAGTTTTTTCAAATACGAGCGGCACCAGCCGCAGCCCGTACCTGCTCCGAAGCAGTCGCTTAGTTGGGCGGCGCGCTGTGGCTTTTCAATGCGGATGTAGTTCAGCACTTTCCGTTTGGTGACGTGAAAACACAGGCAGATTTCCTGGTCCAAGTCCACGCTCTAACTCCGATTCCGCGGCGGCACGTGGGTTAGTTTGAGCTGACCGCCAACTTCAACGCGATTTGACAAGCAGTCAGGAACTCCTTGACGTCTAGGCGTTCCGAGACGGTATGTTGGAACCGCTGGCCACAACCGAGGGTGACTGTTGGTATGCCGTGCATCGTCATCCAGTTAGCGTCGACACCGCCGTTAGCTACAGCTCGTTCGGGCTCGTGACCGAGAGTACGGATCGCAGTTTCTGCAAAAAGCACGCACGGTTCGTCTTGTTTGAGCAGAAAGGACTCGTAGTCCAGATTGACTTCAAATCCTACTTTGCCTCGTGCGCCGCTGGCGTTACGAACGTCCTTGACAGCGCGTTTGAACGCTCCTTCGATCTCACGGACGATGACTCGGCGAAAAGCTGGATCGTGACTGCGGGCTTCGGCGAGTATGGTCAGTTTGTCAGTCACGACGTTTGTCGCCGTGCCTCCTTGGATCACTCCAATATTGCTGGTGCCATGCTTGCCGTTCTTGTGGATGTCGCCGTGCCAACCTTGCTGGTGTAGGTTCGCGATCGCGATCGATGCGATGGCCACGGCGCTCACGCCGTGTTGGGGCGCGCCGCCGGCGTGGCTCGCGATCCCGTCGACCGTGATCGTCATTCGGTAGCCACCAGTTGCTCCGATCGTTAGTTTTGTCGGTGAGCCTCCGTCCCAGTTGAAGGCTAGTTTCGGTTTTCCCCATAGCGACCGAGTCGCGGCCCGTGAGCCTTGTAGGCCGATCTCTTCTTGGATGAACCAGCAAAAGGTAAGTGGTGGATGCGGGAGCTCGTTTTTGAGCAGTTCTAGTGCTGTGTTCAGCAGCACAGCGCAACCGGCTCGATTGTCGGCGCCGAGCCCAGTATGTGCATCTGCGGCACGAATCAGATTTTTCGTTCGCACCGGGCGGGATCCGACACATATGGGGACGGTGTCCATATGCGAGGTCAGCATTCGGCGTCCCTGGCGATCAGTACCGGGAAGTCGGAGCACCAGGTTTCCAGTTTGGCCGGGGCGGGGCGTGCGCCGATGAGCGTTGTCCGAACATATCGCGGTGCGTGATGCGCCGGCGTCGAGGAGGTGTTTTGTGATGAATTGAGCGACTTCGCTTTCTTGGCAGCTGGGACCGGGGATGGCCATCAGCTGCATGACCAAGTCGGTGGCCCGGGAGACGTCGACTGCTGGGGTGGTGTGGAGGCGGCGCGGTTTATTTGTTGCCGAGCGGCTTTTTGGCTTGCGGTGTGACTTTTTCACTGGTGCGGGGGCGCTCGCAGGGGTGTTTGGGAGGACGGGCGGTGCCAGCGAGTTTGAGGACGAAGTGGCGAGTATAGGTTCCATTCTACGGCTCGAGGTTTGCCGGACAACCGAGTCGCGCGGGGCATCCCCCCCCGTCCCGACCTCAGACATGCACCGCGCGTCCGCATCCCCCCCAACCCGACCCCCTGTCAGACCCCGGTCAGACATGCACCCCGACCCCGGTCAGACATGCACCCCGACCCCGGTCAGACATGCACCCCGGTCACACCCCGGTCAGACATGCACTGCGCGTCGCCAAAGTTTCTTCGAGGCGCCGACTTCAGGCGCCGACCTCAGACAGGCACCAATGGGGTCGGTGTCGCAAGTCGGACCACTAAGATCGGGCTCTCCGATTGGCAGGCAACATGGGTAGCTTTGACAGTTCGGAGGAGTCTCAGTTCGTAGTGCCGAGTCGCCTGCATTGGCTGAGCGTCGAAGTGGAGGGCTTTCTGCGGGCTCTTCGTGCACGATGGTCCCCATTAGCGGCGAGTACTTTCAGTCACGTTCTCGCCAGCCTGCGACAACTGTGTCCGAGATGACCGGAAGGCAGTCGTTTTTTGCAGTTTTTCTCGGAATTGTTGGTCGCGCAGGCATCTCGAAGGGAACTATACATGTAGCACGTTGTCGATTTGGTGTTTGGGCATATGGGAAAGGGGCAGTTTCCATGCCGGCGAGATCGCGAGGACAGATCGTCGATGAAAATGAACCGGGCCTTTATCATTGCTTTTCCCGGTGTGTCCGTAGAGCCTTCCTTTGTGGCCAGGACCATTACACAGGCAAGAACTACGATCACCGCAAAGGCTGGGTTGAAGAGCGTTTGTCCTTCTTGGCCTCGCTGATGGCGCTCGATGTGATTAGCCATGCGATTCTCGACAATCACTTGCACGTGGTCTTGCGAACCCGACCAGATATCGTCAAGGAGTGGTCTGATACGGAAGTAGCACGTCGGTGGCTCACTTTGTGTCCAGGCAAACGGAGGTCGAAGGATGGAACACCACCCAAACCTCCGACCGAGAAAGAGATTGCGGCATTGGTTGCGGACAAAGCTAAACTCGCTGAACGGCGCCGACGTCTGTCCTCGCTCTCGTGGTTCATGAAGTTCCTCAAGGAGCACATTGCTCGGGAGGCCAATGCTGAGGATGAGACCTCAGGTTCGTTTTGGGAGGGTCGCTTCAAATCGACGCGACTTCTCGACGAGTTTGCGATCCTGCTGTGTTCGATGTACGTGGACCTCAATTCGATTCGAGCCGGTAAAGCGACGACACCGGAGACATCACTGCGTACGTCTGCCTACTTGAGAATTCGGGCTTTATTGGGCCGAGAATCTCAGAATCCGACGGTTCAGGGCACAGATGTCGACTGTCTGGCTGCTGCTTGGCTGGCTCCGGTCGACGTAGATGCACCTCCACCAGACGGGTTTCAGTCAGCCGAAGGACGCCGTGCGTCCGACAAGGGCTTTTTGTCCATGACGCTCGAGAAATACCTCTATCTCTTGGATTGGTCGGGTCGTGAGATTCGCCAAGAGAAGCGAGGCGTGATTCCAGCTGACCTGGCACCGATTCTCGAGCGACTGGGGTTGGCAGTCGAGTATTGGCTCGAAGGCTTGATTAGCTTCAGCGAATGGTTTGCTGACTTCGCTGGCCGCCCTTCGACGCTGAGGTCGCACGCTTCCAAGCACGGACTAGGTTGGCTCCGCGGCATGGGGCGTGGCTAGTACGAACACCTCTATCTCTAGCGATTCGCCACCAGCTATCGTTGCGCCGCTAACTCGGCCAGAGCATTGACCCAGAAGATGCACGAACCTCGGCGTCATTTAACTCCAACTCATGGTCCCACAGCTATCTATCTAAACACTAGTTCGACTGTTGCACTTCTATTGACGAATTCTAAGTGATTTCCTATTAGCACCTTCTGCTGTTTGTGGCCATGCCAATTCACACGGAAGGAGCGGTCGCATGGAAGCGATATACGAGACACGGAAGCAGGAGTTGTTGGATGAGTGCTCTGTGGATCCCCGGGTCTTTGAACAGGTGATACCGCGGTTGGAGCGGTTTATGGCACCCTTTGTCGAGAACTTGGTGCGTCGAGAACAAGTAGAGCATGCTCAGACGTTTGTCCAAGGCTTGCTTTCCGATCTCGATGCAAAGAACACGGAGTCGATTGCTTATCGTTTCGAACAAGAACGAATGCCGCTGCAATGGTTTATTGGTGTCTCCGGCTGGGATGATAAACCGCTGCGCAAAGAGCTGGTCCGCCAAGTGGGTCAGCAGTTGGGCACAGAAGACGGTGTGATCGTTTTCGACCCTTCCGGATTTCCGAAGTCGGGGAAGGGCTCGGTCGGCGTTGCGCGTCAGTGGTGTGGTCGCCTGGGAAAGGTCGACAACTGCCAAGTGGCCGTTTACATGGGATACGCGTCGAGCGAAGAGCATGCATTGGTGGATACGCGATTGTATCTTCCCAAGGAATGGACAAAAGATCCGAAGCGGCGAAAGAAGGCAGGAATCCCCAAAGGAACCCGGTATCGTACGCGACACCAGTTGTGCTTGGAGATGCTGCAAGAACACGCTGATCAGCTGCCACATGAGTGGATTGCCGGTGATGACGAGATGGGCCGTCCATACTGGTTTCGCCGCCGTTTGAACAACATGGACGAACAATACCTCCTGTCTGTCGCGTCGAACACTTTGATTCGTGATCTGCACGCCGACCCACCTCCGTATTCCGGTCGTGGCAGACATCCCAAACGTCCTTGGCTGCGAGTTGACAAGTGGGCTTCGTCTCTCAGCGACAGCGAATGGACGGAGATCGACGTGCGCGACGGCGCGAAAGGCCCACTGATCATTGAGGCCGTGAAACGTAGCGTTGTGGGGCGTACCGACAAACGACAAGAAGGACACGAAGAAGTATTGGTCGTGATCCGTTACAGAGACCGCGATGATCAAACTGTCGTCAAAACAGATTACTACCTTTCCAATGCGAACGTTGAAACGCAATTGAGTGAATTCGCACGTGTGGCAAAGGCTGAACATCGAATCGAAGAATGTATTCAACGAGCCAAGAGTGAAGCCGGCCTGGCGGACTACGAGGTTCGCAACTGGATCGGCTGGCATCACCATCAGACACTCTCGCTCATCGCCACTTGGTTCTTAGTCACGGAAGCCCGGCGGGGGAAAAAAATGGACGCCAGCGATCACCGTTCAACAAATCCAAGAGGGTGTCGCATCAATCATTCACAAACGATTCGAATGCGGTACGCTCTCCCACGTTCTTTGGGAAAGCGAGGAGTGGCTGAAGCGAAACGAACTAGCTCGCTTGTACCACTGGAAACGACGTAAACGATTGGCTCCCTTGAATGTTAACAAAAGACAAATCTAAAACAGTCGAACTAGCCGTCAACGCAATCCTGATGACTAAACGAAGTCGACGGGCATGCCTTGGCGTGTTTTTCCGTCGCTCTCTCGGCACCAGAACACCTCCCCACGCCAGTTGCCAGACGTAGCCCTACGGTTTCGAACCGTCCTTACCCGGTACTCGCCAACTTCATACCCTTCCTTACAGTGGCACCCCGCCCTCGGTGCATGTCTGAGGCAAATGTGTGTGTCTGACCCATCAGTGACGCAGGTGTGCATGTCTGACCCATCTGACCCATCAGTGCGTGTCTGATCCATGGATGCGCATCCTTCCGGCGGCGCGGCGGGCCCGGGTGCCGGGGTAGGTGCGTGGCACCTCCGGGTAGCACCGCACCTCCGGGTAGCACCTCCGGTACCGCAGTACCCTGTAGTGCCGAACAGGTAACCGCCTGCGGAGTAGCAGGCAGCAGCATCTCGTGGAACTGGATGGGCGGCGCTCGGTTAGGTAGGTAGAATCAATGCAGTGACTGTGCGGGCCAGATGTCCAGCAGCTTAAGAGATCTTCGACGAACCGACGGTAATACATGAGTCCCCTTCTCGACCTGCCAGCGGCACTACTTGAACAATGGCTCGTCGAAAAGGGCTATCCTATTTTTCGGCGACGCCAAATCTATCGCTGGATCTACCACCATCGGGCGTCTCACTTTGATCAAATGTCGGATCTGCCGCAGTCGATGCGCACTCAACTCGCAGGCAACTTCCGTCTATGGAGCGCTGAGGTGGTTGCGCATCGTCAGTCTGCCGACGGAACCGAGAAGTTAGCCCTTAGCTTTGAGGGTGGTGGCACCGTTGAGAGCGTGCTGTTGCGGGACGGTCTCCGCAGGTCGATTTGTATTAGCACCCAAGTCGGCTGTGCCATGGGTTGCGTTTTTTGCGCAAGCGGCCTCAACGGCGTGGATCGCAATCTGACAACGGGCGAGATGATCGAGCAGATGCTACGACTCAGCGCTCTACTCCCGCCAGACGAACGGTTGAGCCATGTCGTTGTGATGGGGATGGGTGAACCACTAGCTAATCTCCAGCAACTGCTTCCGGCACTCGAGCAGGCGACTGATCCCGCGGGGCTCGGCATCAGCCCTCGGCGGATCACGATTTCGACCGTGGGGCTACCGGTGGCTATTCACCAGCTGGCCGAAAATCGAACACGATACAACCTGGCCGTGTCGCTGCACGCTCCGAATGACGCCCTCAGAAACGAGCTAGTACCCGTGAATCAGGCGACTGGTTTGTCGGAGATCCTAGCTGCGGCAGATCGCTACTTTCACACGTCTGGTCGCCGACTGACATTTGAATACGTGCTGCTCGGTGGCGTTAACGACCAGATCCAGCACGCCCGCGAACTCACGCGCTTGCTGCGGGGCCGTCCGGCGATGCTAAACGTCATTCCCTACAATCCGGTTGAAGGCCTGCCCTACCGTACACCAACGACCGCTAGCCAGCACCGGTTTCGCGACGTCCTTTGCTCCGGGGGACTCAATGTGCAGTTTCGCCAGCGAAAGGGCGATCGAATCAACGCCGCTTGCGGTCAGCTACGCAGAAGTTCCGCATCGCTGGTCGATGCAATCACCAAGTAGCCTTGCTCAGCGAGGGCTACGGAAGAACTTCCCGTATGCTCACATCTCGGCGGACCAACTCGCCGCCAACGGCGGGAGCGACGTAAAGAGATAGTAGGGCTGCGGTACAGATCGCTCCAGGAGCTCTAAAAGCTCGCTGGCTGGCTGGCGGCGAGCTTGTGAGAAGCCGGAGATGCTGAACAACGAGGCGGGTCTCTCGAACTCCACGACACGGGCTTGGTCGGCCTCGAGATCCGCCAGCTCGGCCGCACGTTGAACAGCCTCTTCGATGAACCCTATTCTGTCCACTAACCCGCTGCTGACCGCCTGATTGGCCGTAAAAACCTGACCCGTCGCCAACTCGTCCACACGAGCGGGGTCGAGCGCAGGGCGACCAGACTTGACGATGTCCTTGAACCGCACGAACGACTCGTTGATGTACTCTTGGATGATCTGCCGGTGGTCCTCGCTGATGGGTCGCGTCATGCTCAACATCTGTTTTCGTGGATGCGTGGCAATGGAGTCGTCTTTGACCTGCAACTTCTCCATGAGTCCGCTGACGTCGTAGTGCGGAATAATCACGCCTATCGACCCGGTCGTTGTCGTCGGCTCGGCGTAGATTACGTCTTTTTGGTCACCGACAGCCATCGCGACGTAGTACCCCCCGCTCGCCGCAATGCTGCCCATGCTGACAACCATCGGTAGTTCACGGTCTTCCCGCAGCTGGCTCAGATGGTGATAGATGTAGTCCGAGCCTGTAATCGTCCCACCGGGCGACTCAACGCGGACGACCACCGCTTTGACGTTGTCATCTCTGCTGACCCGGTCGATCTGACTCTTGACATACCCGGCACCCCCGACGATGACTCCCGAGACATTAATAATCGCGATCTTGTCGGAAGCGAATTTCTTGCCGGAGTGGTACTTTTCTGAGATGCCGCCCGAAGTATCAAAATAGTGGCCGAGGGCAATCAGTTGCCCGACCGCCCAGAGTCCGCAGAAAAAGAACCCCGCCCACCCCAATAAAGCCAGCATCCTCATCACTACGCCACTGCCTCCCTGGTGAATGACAACTTGCGGCGTCGGCGTCCGAGCATTTGCAGCCGCTTCAGGCAGTTCGTTCATGGTCACTCTCCGATCGACAGCCCAGCTGGGCGCTAGCCCGAATTATTCATGAGCGATCTGCTGCGAGGTCGTAAGTCCATCCGTGGCTTCGTCATGCTTCACAATTCTCCCTCGACGTATTGCTTCAATACGCCTGCGGAAGAATTGCTCGCCTTCCTTGCCACGAACGTACTTACAACCTCTCGCAACGATCTTCATGAATAATCCGGGCTAGTACCGCGAAACGCATCCCGGGCGAATTACCTCTATTCTAGCGCCCAGCTCATCAATGTCACGCCTCCCAGTCTCTTCCGCCCAAATGTGCGGTTCGGGACTAGGTCACTTGGTGTTGCCATAGATGTCCGGCTGGCGGTAAGCTACTCCACACGGGTTGTAAGTGTTGTTCGAGAAAGGAGTATCAGCTGTGTTAGTGGCTGCGTCCACCGATTGCTACCGAGACCTGCCGCTCGCCGAGGCTCTTACTAAGCTGGGCGACCTCGAATTCACCGGCGTGGAGATTGCGATCCACGAGCAAGGAGTTCAGCTGAAGCCGTCGCAAGTTGTGGCCGACCTTGAGAAAGCGATCAGTTTTTGCCGCGACACTCACCGCTTCGACATCGTCGCGTATAGTGTTCAGATCGATGCTGAGGGCGATGAATTCTATCGCCAATTCGCCGCTCTCTGCCGGCTGGCGAAAGCCACTAAGGTAGTGACGTTGACTGTCCCTTCTGGAGAACTGGGCACACCGTTCAACGAAGAGGTCGAACGGCTGAGAAAACAGGTCGCGCTGGCGGAATCTGAAGGTGTCCGAGTTGGTATCAAAAGTGAAGTGGGTCGGCTATCCGAGGATCCGGATACCGTCGTGGTCCTCTGCGACAATGTAAAAGGGCTTGGTTTGACGCTCGATCCTAGCCACTACCTGTACGGACCCCACGGCGGTCGGAGCATCGACAAGTTGATGAAGTACGTCTACCACGTCCAGCTGCGTGACACGAAGAAGGACGAGTTGCAAGTCCGCGTCGGACAGGGAGAAATAGAGTACGGACGACTAATCAGCCAGCTCACCCACGAAAAATACAACCGTGCTTTGTCCGTTGATATCCGCGAAATGCCCGGCGTTGATCACATGGTCGAGCTACGCAAAATGCGGCTGCTGCTTGAGAGCTTGACGTGACGCAGCATCGGCATTTTGAAGTTACGCCTCTCCGCAGGGACAAGAGTCGAATTCGCCGCGATTTTCGTTACCGGAAGCGTCAGCGAGGGGGAGTTGATGTACCATCGCAAGTTGTTCCCTCGCTTACGCTTCGGGTTGCGATTGAGCCAACGGCGCAACTTCAAAACTTCGGCACGGCTCAAATGTGAGGCAATGTGCAAACAGGCAGACTGACTAGTCCGCCTCGGCCAACGCCACGCGGGCGCGTTCCGCGTCCTCACTGCGAACCAGAATAGTCACCGCTCCCGGCGCTTCGGCACGAAACCCGGAGGTGAATTCTCCCACCATGCGAGCGTCGATTCCGGCAGCCTTCAGGAAGCCGATCAACACGCCCGCTTCGATTTCGTTCTCGGCCGAAGCCACGGCCACCGGACTTTGCGGGTCGCTTGTCATCGTAATTCCCTTGCAAGGAACGCTGTTCGGGATCCGATGATCCGTCTAGACTGAAGTTCCAATGTCTCATGGCAATTCTACACCTTGATGCGCTCCCGCCCAAGACGACCAAGGGGACTCTGATTCGCTTGCTGACTCAGGTCGGGAAGATAGACCGCAACAAAATCGGGACAATCGAGCTGAGAGGTCGCGGCGCACTGATCGATGTTCCGGACCGATGGGCTAGCCGCTTGGTCGCCGCCCTGGACGGTGCTAGCGTCGGTCACCAATTCGTGCGCGCCTGGCACGAACGGGTTCACTCGGCCGAGCCGGAGGACGATCACTTCTCACGGTTTGTTCGGCTTATCGACCTTGAGGCGGAGGCTGAGGCAGCTCAAGCGCAGCAAGAACTTCGACGGCTGACGCGCGAAGAAGCAGAACGATGTGGTTACAGTCTGGTCAATTTGGCGATCCAAGATCAGGCACCTGGGTTGGGCGGCCGCTGCCTCGTGGTCCTCACTAAGGTTGACTCGACCGGTTCGCTGCCCTGGACTCGCCTATCGGCCGGCAGTCCAGTGCTGCTTACCCTACAGGAGGATGCAGCCACTGGCTGGCGCGGTGTGATCAGTTATCGGGGTGAGAACTCGATCGAGATCGCGCTCGACCAGCCGATCCCCGTTGAGAAAAGCGGCGAAAGGTACCGCCTGGACCGGAGCGCTGACGAAGTGGCGCGGCAACGGCAACGGGCGGCGATGGAACGGGCACGGTCTGCCCAAGGTGATCGACTTTCGGTCATGCGGCGGATCCTACTCGGCGAGCAGTCACCAGGTATGCGGAATTTGCCTTCACTGGTTCCGCTCAATCCCAGTCTCAATCCCTCTCAGATCGAAGCTGTCGAAACCGCACTTGCCGCGGAGGATCTAGCGATCGTCCATGGCCCTCCAGGCACAGGTAAGACCACGGCAGTTGTCGAGTTGATACGCCAAGCGATCGACCGTGGCGACGCTGTGCTGGCTTGTGCTCCCAGCAACCTGGCTGTTGACAACTTGTTCGAGCGCTTGCTGGCAGCTGGGGAACGGGCCGTTCGATTGGGACATCCGGCGCGTGTGTTGCCCGGGTTGCGAGAGCGCACGCTTGACTTGATCGTCGAGCGTCATCCGGACATCAAGCTGGCCAGAAGGCTAGCGAAGGAGGGATTCGCGCTGCTGGACAAAGCTAATAAGTTCACTCGCGCTAAGCCGCCTCCCGGCGCCAAACGGGAGCAGCGGGACGAGGCCAAACAACTGCTGGCCGACGCGCGGCGCTTAGAGGCACAGGTGGTTCAAGAAGTATTGGATTCGGCAACCGTTCTCTGTGCAACGCTGACCGGGATCGACAGTGACCTGCTTGGGCAGCGCGTTTTCGACCTGCTCGTGATTGACGAGGCGTGTCAGTCCACCGAGCCGCCATGTTGGATTCCCCTACTCCGCAGCCGGCGGGTCGTATTAGCTGGCGATCACTGTCAGCTTCCACCGACCGTCATTTCTCAAGACGCATCTCGCCAGGGTCTGACTGTAAGCCTGCTGGAACGGCTTATGAACACCAGCGCAAGAACGGTTGCTCGCCAGCTAAAGATCCAGTACCGCATGCATCAGCAGATCATGCAGTTTTCGTCGAGCGAATTCTATGACTCGTCGCTGGTCGCAGACGAATCGGTTCGAGCGCATCTACTATCCGATTTGCCGCACGTTACCGACGATCCGCTCACACAGCAGCCGATAGTTTTTGTTGATACAGCCGGAGCCAGTTACGACGATGAAGTGGAGGCGTCGGGAAAAAGCCACTTGAACCCGCAGGAAGCCGAACTGGTTGCATTAAAGGTCACCGCGCTCTTGGATATAGGGGTTACATCATCCGAGCTGGCTGTCATTACTCCTTACGCGGCGCAAGTTCGCTGGTTGCGCGAACGGTTGAAACAGGCACAGATAGAAGTCGACACAGTCGATGGATTTCAAGGCCGTGAAAAAGAAGTGGTCATTATCTCGTTGGTGCGGTCAAACGTGGCGGGCGACATCGGTTTTCTTGCAGATGTACGAAGAATGAACGTAGCGCTAACTCGCGCCCGCCGTAAGCTCATCCTCATCGGTGACAGCAGCACCGTCGGACGCCATCCGTTCTATCAACGACTACTGGCTTACGTGGAAGCGCACGGGGGCTACCAGACCGTATGGAACGAGCCGCTGCTGTAGGTTGCTGCGCGGGCTTACGTGGGCGGCGTCCTGCGAGCTCGAATGACGTGAGTTCAGCGAGCAGGCCGAGTTGCCACACGCCCCGCCGCGCCGCCCTCGTACACGCTGAATTCAGCCCAAACAGGTAGGTGGTCGGAAATCTCTAGGGCTTCGTCGACTGTCATGTTGAACTCGCGCATGAAGTCAAATGTTCCGCCCCGCCCAGAGAATTCGCTGGTTGCCCGTTCGTGGAAGAGTATGTTGTCGTACTGTTCGTTACCCCGAGTATTCGTGGGAGTGCTGGAGACGATCCACGTTATTCCCGGTATTTGACCTAGCTGACCCAGGTGTCGGTCGTCAGCGTTCAAATCGCCCGCGATGATGACATCATCCTCGTCTCGTCCATCATCGCGTACGACTCGGAATACGTCGTCGAGCGCGTCGAGTTCTGCCTGTACCTCGTCGGGATCGATGTGGATGTTCACCAGGCTAAAGGTAAAGGCGCGGTCCGAGGACGGTCCACGAACTCGGAACCACCCTACTAACGGTTCGCGGTGGAGCAGGTCGTCGGGATCGGCGACAGTGTACAACTGGGCGCGGTCAACCTCGACACTGGCACGATCGAAGACAAATGCATACTGTTCTCGACTCGAAGTACGACCGAGACGCGGTCCAATCACATAGTCGTAGTCACGTCCAGCTGTATTGATCATGTCAACGAACAGTGGCAAGGTGTCCTGATTGCGCGAGCGTATCTCCTGGACGGCAATGACATCGAACTGACGCATGATTTGGGCTAGTACTTCCATGACCGCCGGCTTTCTCAACTTTCTGTCGCCAAACACCTGCAGGTTGAAAGAGGCGATACGGATAGTCTCTGTGGTGCGAGCGGGCGGCGGAGCGGAGATCCAGGTACCAGAACGATCGTTCGCCCCGCGACGCGGCGTCACGCGAATATCGCTCAGACCTTCAATCGTGTAGTGCTCGTTGAAGTACCAGCTACCGAATCCAAGCAAAGCGGCTATGACCAGAATTGCAGTATGGCGCATGAACTTACCCCTCCCTGGAACAGCACCGCTGGCTCCCACCAGAAATCGGCGAACTTTGCTGCGAAGACTACCGAATTTGCTCGGCGTTCCCTAGATCAATCAGCGAGTCTGAGTGACCCGGGAAGGGCTGTGGGAGCAGTTGCCCCGACCGCCAGCAAGCAACGAGCATCGTTCCCGTGCCGACTGAGAGCCGAGGGCGGCACGGGTTTGCGAGTCTGCAGGAATGTCCGCCCGGGAGCTTCGCATGCTAGCGTTGGGCTTCGCGCACGAGGTGGGCTAGCTCCGGCAGGATGATTTGTTCCATCGCGAGCCGGACCGCAGCTCGCGAACCGGGCATCGTCAGCAGCACGGTTTGATCGGCGAGACCTCCCGTGGCACGGCTGAGAATGGCCGCCGGACCGATTTCAGCGAAACTAAGCGACCGGAATAGCTCGCCGTAGCCGGGTATCGGTTTGGTGAGGATGTCGGTGACGGTTTCAAACGTCTGGTCTCGCATCGAGATGCCAGTGCCTCCTGTCATGAGGATCGCGTCGATACCCTTGTCCAGCCTCAGCTCCTCTAATAGGGGACGCATCACGGCAGGCTCGTCGGGAATGAGCTCGCGTCGTAACACTTGGTGTCCTGCTGCGGCCAGTTGCTGCACGATTTCACTCCCTCCTGTGTCGGTATCAAGGGAGCGGGTATCGCTAACTGTAACAACTGCGCAGCGGACGCTGGCAGGGGCATCGGCTTTGTGTATGTCGGGTGTTGAGCTCATGGAGGAGATGATCAGTGGTTACGTGTGCTGCATTGACAGGAAAGTTGCGAGTCATCGGCCGAATGACCTATACTCGGTGAGTCTGGTCGCGGACTCGGCCGATGACGACTCTAACACCAGGCTTTGTCTCAAAAGCTCCCTCTTGCTGACGCTCTCGCCCAGCAAGCTCGGGAGAGAACACTTGGGAAGCCGCTACGCGACCAGATTACTTATTTGAGACAAAGCCTAGCGAACGAACGGCATTCCTTTCAAGTATCTGCGCGATCTTGAGTAGGGCGCAAACAACATGTGGCGACAGTTGATGCTCCTGCTGTTGGCGGTTCACGCCGCGGTTGCTCTCCCGGCGCTTGCCGATGAGGTCATGCTCAGCAACGGTGGGCACGTGGTCGGAAAGTGGCTTGACCGGGAAGGACAGCTGGGTGGTGCGCGCCGATTTGTCTCTGAGCACGGCATCCGATTCAAGCTAGATCGCACGCAGATCGCTGCGACCACCGTCGACGCTCCACAGGTATCGTTCTACCGTGCGAGATCTCCGTTGGTTGCGGACACGGTGGCTGCCCAGTGGCAGCTTGCCGAGTGGTGCCGAAAGCAAGCCATGTTCCGTCAAAGGCGAACGCACTTGAAACGAATCCTAGAGCTTGATCCGGAGCACTTACTCGCCAGGCGGGCGCTCGGCTTCTCGCAAGTCAACGGCCGCTGGACGACGCCCCGACAAGTGCAATTGGAGAACGGCTATATCCATCATGAGGGAAAGTGGAAATTGCCACAGCAGGTTGAAGTGCTAGAAGAGCGGCGGCGGATGAAGGAGGTCCAGCAGAAGTGGGTAGTCAATCTCCGCCGCTGGCGCAATCAGCTTGAAACGGTGGACGCAGCAGAGGCGCTAGCGCGAATCGAGGCAATCGACGACCCGCGTGCCACCAGCGCGCTCGAGGACTTGCTGCGACGCGACCGGAGTCGATACGCCAGGTTGCTGTATGTCAAAGTGTTAGGTGGCATCCCAGACGAATGTGCCACTGAGGCGCTTCTGCGGACCGTTCTGTCAGACCAGGACGAGGAGGTCTTTCATGCTTGCGTCGACGAGGTGGTGCGGCGGAAAGTCCCCGTGATCGTCAAGCAGTTTTCCAAGTTGTTGCGGAGTCGCAACAACCAGCACGTCAATCGTGCCGCATTCGCTCTAGCACGCCTGGAAGACCAGACGGCAATTCCATCGCTGATTGAGGCGCTCGTCACGCAACACCATGCCGAGTTGCCCGGTGCGGGGCGCACCTCGTTTGCTTTTGCAAATCGGTCGAACTCAGCAGCGGGGTCAGCTGGGCTGTTCCCTACCGGCCCACAGTTCGCGATAACGTCGAGGCCGAGGCGGATTTCATATCGGTTGTTGAACCAGGGAGTCTTGGATGCTCTGAGCCAGCTGGCGGGTGGCGTCAGTTTTAACTTCGATCAGGTGGCCTGGCGTCATTGGTATTCCGCGCAGCAGCGTTACCGATCCACCGGCGCGGAGACCCTTCGAGTTCCGCGCTCCCCGCACGATCATCGTGGGCTAGATGGAAAATAGCTCGACCGTGTGACCAGTGTCGTAGTCGTGGTCGCCCGCGGGGAAGCGAATTAGGCAATCAGCCTTAGCGAGCGTACGAAGATCCGCCGAACCCTTCCACACCAGCGGCGTGGCTGAAGTGACGCCGCGCGTTTCCTGGCGACGTGCTGGGTAGAACGTTGGGCGAGGGCCGCGGTGTTGGTAAGGGGATGCCAGGTTGGCGGTCGTTCCGACCAATCGGCCAGCGGGCAGCCCGGCCAGGGTCCGAACAGCGGGACGAACAAACAACTCGAAGCAAACAAGGCTGCTGACCGGATTTCCGGGTAGCCCAAATACCAACCGTTCCCGCTCTCCGTCAGGCGCCACTCCGAACCACAGCGGCTTTCCTGGTTTGAGGTTGACCTTGTGAAAGACCTGCTGCACTCCCAACTCCGCCAAGACCTCTGGAACCAAGTCGAGCACGCCGGCGGAAACACCTCCTGACAGGACCAAGACATCGTGTTGCAAGCCGAGTTTGACGAGCTCAGTGAGCGATCCGCGTTCGTCTAGTCCAATCCCCAAATTGAAAGGTCTGCCGCCGGCTCGCGTCACGAGCGCATCGAGCATGACCCCATTGCTGTTGCGGATTTGTCCTGGCCCCGGCTTCGAGCCCGGCGGTACCAATTCGTTTCCGGTGGAGAGCACGGCCACCGTCGGCGGAGGATAGATGTCGATTTGAGTCGCACCGACTTCTGCTAGGAGACCGATTTCAATGGGTCGTACGATATGGCCGGGTGCGAGTACTGCCTCACCTTGCGAGAGCGTTGCGCTGCGCGGCATGATGTTCTGACCGGGAGTGATGCGCGGGTCAGGGATACGGACGACTGGAGGCGGCCCAGCTGTAGCCTCGGTTTCTTCGACCATGACGACGCCAGCAGTGCCCTCGGGCACGGGGGCACCGGTCATCACGCGAATTGCCGTCCCGGGCGAGACAGGTTGCTGAGGAACCTCTCCAGCAGTTACTTCTTCGATGATGCGCAAGTCAGCGACTGGCGAACCGCAGCAAGACGAGTGGATCGCGTAGCCGTCGACAAGCGACATGTCGTGTGGCGGAGAGTCGACATCGCTGACAACGGCCTGTGCAAGCACGCAGCCCAACGCCTCTCCGAGCGGAACCCGCTGTGGAGTGCCCGGTGCCGTCCGGTCCAGCACCGACGAACGTGCTTGCTCGACCTCGATCATCTCGTAGCGCGCTGTTGGAGAAAGCGGCGTAACAACTCTGGCCCACAGTCGGTCAAGAAGCTCTCCGGGTGGAATTGCCATCCTTCCAGCGGCCACTGCTTGTGTCGAATACCCATGATTTCATGCGAACCGTCAGGGGCCGCGGCCCACGCCGAGACCTCGAAGTCATCACGAAGTGTTGTTGGCTCAATCACCAAGCTGTGATACCGTGTTGCGACGAATGGGTTCGGGAGCCCTGCGAAAAGGCCTCGGTCGTCATGGTGGATGCGGTCGGTCTTACCATGCATGAGTTGCTTGGCTTGGACGATCGCCGAGCCGGTAGCTTGGCCGATCGATTGGTGTCCAAGGCAAACACCTAGGAGCGGGAGCTGTCCGCCGAATCGATCAACAACATCAACCGAAATGCCAGCCTCGGACGGTGTGCAGGGACCGGGTGAAATGATCAGATGGGTTGGTTGTAGCCGTTTGATTTCGTCCAGTTCGATCTGGTCGTTGCGAAACACTTGAATGTCGAGCTGCGGGTCGAGCGTGCCCACAGCTTGGACGAGGTTGTAGGTAAAAGAATCGTAGTTGTCGATCATCACTAGCATAGAGCGATTATAGCGGATTGCGGATTACCGAGTCCCCCCGGCAACCAACAACGGCCAGCTGCCATGCTATTGCTTTTGGCTTGTTTGACGAACCTGCCTGATCCAAACGCTGACGTAGCGGTCGGTCAGAGCGCCGTCGAGCTTGGCAAAGTGCTACGCGGAATCGTGCTTGCCCATCTGCCTAATGAGTATGAGAACAAGAAGGACTGGGGCGGCACCAAACAGGTTTGGGACGGCGTGCGTATCTCGTTGGACGGGTTGCGCATCAAGACGAAACGACGGAGAAAAGACGCAAACCACGGCACTTGGAAGAGGTACCGGGCGTGGTTGATCGATCCAGACCGAAATCTCAAAGTACTGATTGCCAACATACGGGAGTCAGATGAAGGGCGGGCGGCCTTCGATCTTACGGTCCACGCCCAACTCGGCGCGTTCGGCAGACTCTCCGAATGGCGCAGGGACGTTCAACTCTACAGTATCGGCGTGGATGCTGAGGCAAGGGTGGTCTTGCGACTGAGTTGCGAGGCGGGCTTTGACTTCGATTTTTCCAACCTGCCACCAGATCTGCTCATCGAACCGGTCGTGACCGATGCTCATTTGTCGCTGCAAGAGTTTCGTTTGCTGCGGGTCAGCAACTTGTCAGGTCCTTTGATCAGGGAGCTTGGAAAGAGCCTACGCGGTGTTTTGCAGGAGGAGATTGACAAGCGCCGGGTCAAGCTGGTCGCCAAGCTCAATCGTCAGATTGATAAGAGACGAGATCGGCTACGGCTCTCTCTCTACGAGCTCCTGCGGTGGGACGAGGTAGCTGAACTGCTAAGGCAGAAAGGCATCGAGGTTACCCAACCGGAGAACTGAAGTGTCCTCCGATGGAACCGAGACGGAGTGCTCGCAGCCGAGCTGCTATTTTACCCGGTGGTGCGCGTCACTCTTCAGCACCCAGAACCGTTCTTCTGGCATAGCAATCGATGTGATCCAAAGGCCAAACTTATCACCTACTTTGACGGCTTCGCCGGCGGCAATCTCTTGATCTCCGGCTTCTAAGGTCAGGGGATCTTCGCATGACTTCTGAAACTGGAGGATCGATCCGTGACCCAGTTCCATCACCCGTGACAATGGAATCTTGCTGGAGGCCAAAGTCACCTTCACGGGCACTCTGACCTTCAACAGGCTGCGGGCGTAGTGTGGTAGCTGACGAAGTCCTTCCTCGAGCGTCTCGTAGTGAATGCGCTGCGGGGCGGGTTCGCGGGGTTCGTTGTCGCCAGACATTTCGGGGAGTTCCATAGCTGGGGGAAGTTCTGCAGCCGGTGTTTCTTCGACCACGGTTTTCGACTGCTGGTTAGGTGGAGCCTCGCTCGGTTGGTTTTCGGTTTCCCAGACCAACCAAAACGTGGCAGATTGCTCCGCAGAGCTGATTTCTAGCGGGACACAACAACGCTGCCCCTCTTTCAACGCCGGGATCGCGTCGCTGAGGCGATCTGAAAACGAGACGTGCGAGGCACCAACCGACAATGAGTCGGGTAAGGTCTCCGCCAGCTGGTCGGCGAGCGGTGACAGCTTTTCAATGTTGCCTTCTTCAGCCGACCGGCACCACTCCGGCAGCAGTTCGGAGTCGGTCGGCAGCAGGCCGTGCAACGTGCTCTCCCCTGCGTCGAAACTGAAGACCACGCCGGCTTTCTCCCAATCCTGCGGCAGCTCTTCGTGCGAAGGCGCCCGCAGTTCTCCCACGTCGACGTTCATTTCACCCTCGAAGGTCGCTGAGAATGCGGCGGCGAGGGCAGCTAGCCCCGCTTTGAGAGCATCGACGATGGGCGCGCTGGCGGCGGGCGGAAGGAGGGGCATGGAGTGGGTTCGCCGAACAAGAGAGTGAGCGACGCTTTCCCATATATCGGATCTACGGGGTTGTGAACTTCTCCCAGTCCAGAATTTCACCCCGTCCCCAACAACTGAGCGAGGAGCGCGCAAAGCGATTCTCCGCCAGTTACTCTGGGTCGGGCCTGTTCGACTGGATTAGTCACAACCTGAGTTGTCATATGGGTATAGGTCGACCATCGACGCCGCACAAGCGGCAGCCAGAGCTCACTACATTTTGTCTAGCGGCACACTCGTCCCGCTCTTGACCAACCGTTTGGCGCGTTCATCCGGTCCACAGATCCCGGCTTCAAATGCAGTCCAACAAAGGGGTTCCGGCCACGTAGCCGCTGCCGGGGTGGGGAGCTAAGGGGTATAATTGACCGTCGGTCTCTCCCCCGCTGGTTTGGCCGCGCCCCTGATCTGCTGTTGGGGATCTCTTCTGAGTGAAAGGTAACAAATGCCCGCAGTTGTCGAACCTTCCGCGCCGTTGGAGTTGGCGCCATACAAGTCACTTGAAAACACCGCGTTGATAGACAGAATCAAAGCCGTCCGAGAGCAACTTGGCTCTCAGTTGCTGATTCTGGGCCACCACTATCAGCAGGACGAAGTCATCGCCCAATCGGACTTGCGAGGTGACAGCTACCAGCTCAGTCAGTTGGCCGCGTCGAACAGCGAATGCCGCGCGATCGTGTTCTGCGGCGTGCACTTTATGGCTGAAACGGCGGACATTCTGGCAAACCGGCCGGAGAAACTGGCGCAGCGGCAGGGAGAGCGGGTGACGGTTGTGCTACCGGACCTCGCCGCGGGTTGTTCGATGGCCGACATGGCGGCCAGCGAGCAAGTTGAGGCGGCATGGGAGGATCTGGGGGACGTGATCGACACCGAAGATGTCACGCCGGTCACGTACATCAACTCTGCAGCTAGTCTGAAAGCGTTTTGTGGCAAACACGGAGGCATTGTCTGTACGTCCAGCAATGCGTCCGCGGTTTTGGACTGGGCCTTTGCGCGGACGGGTCGGGTGCTGTTTTTCCCCGACCAACACCTTGGGCGCAACACTGCACTTAGGATGGGTGTTGCCAGTCATCAAATGCCTGTGTGGGATCCTTATGCCGACGATCTTGGCGGGAATTCCGAGGAAGCTCTCCGTTCCAGCAAGGTGATTCTGTGGAAGGGGCACTGCAGTGTGCATCAGATGTTTCGCCGGGAACATGTCCACCAATTCCGTGAACGATTTCCGGGTATCCAGATTCTGGTACATCCGGAATGTATGCAGGAGGTGAACGACATCGCCGACTATTCAGGGTCGACTGGGTACATCATTAAGACGGTGGAGTCGGCTGCACCCGGCACCAAGTGGGCGATTGGCACCGAACTGCACCTCGTCAATCGGCTCAAACAAGAACACCCCGAGCAAGAGATCCATTTTCTATCGCCGGTTGTCTGCATGTGTGCCACGATGTACCGCATCGATCTAGCGCACCTCTGCTGGAGCTTGGAGAACTTGGCGGCGGGTACTCCGGTGAACATGATTCGGGTTGACGACGAAACCAGTAAATGGTCGCTGGTCGCATTGGAACGAATGCTCGACGTTGGCGCACGTTCGGCAGCTAGCTCTACGGAGAGGGATAGATGAAGCGTGATCAGTCCTTTGCGACGACCCGCTGGAGCCTCATCGCGATGGCGGGTGGAGCGGCGTCGCCCGAGGCTCGGGAAGCGCTGGAATCACTTTGCGATACTTATTGGTACCCGTTGTATGCCTATATACGGCGGCGAGGATTCCAAGCCGCTGAGGCTCAAGATCTAACACAGTCTTTTTTTGTGACTTTGTTTGAAAAGGATCGGCTGCAACTGGCGGATCAGGATCGAGGACGTTTTCGCAGCTTCCTGCTTTCGTCGTTGAATCACTTCATCGCGAATCAGTGGCGTCATTGTCAGGCCGAGAAGCGGGGTGGTGGCAAAAAAGTGGACTCGTTGGATTTCCGAGCGGGAGAGACGCGCTACGGCTACATTCCCTCGGACGACACAACACCGGAGAAGCTGTTCGATCGGAAATGGGCCCTGACGTTGATCGAAAGTGCCGTGACGACGGTGGAAAATGAATACGATGCGGCCGGAAAGTCGAAGCTCTTTGAGTTGCTCAAAGGGCACCTGGGCGGCGACGCCGATAGCATTCCCCATCGGCAGATTGCCGAGCAGCTCGAAACGACGCCAGGTGCCGTGAAGGTGGCGGCCTATCGGCTGAGGCAGCGTTGCCGCCAGGTCTTACGGACCGAGATCGGACGAACGGTTTCTGATGAGGCCCAGATTGACGAGGAGTTACGGGATCTATTTGGTGCCGTTGTTGTGACACGTCCAACACGCTCCCCGACGTCCTTTTCTGCCGGGAAAGAGTCGTAGTTCTAGCTGCCTGTTGAAACACCGTCCTGGGTCTCGGGGTTCCCCCCAGCTTGAGGTCGTAACAGGTTTCCTCGGGCATCACGTTTCGTGTTCTCGCCCGTACTTGTGTAACCTTGTCGTGAAAACCGGTTAGTACGGTGTGGTAACCCTTTGGTCCCTTTCCCGAAGGAGTTCGTGCAGCTTTTGCGCTTCGTGTTGACCCAAACTTGCCAGCATCCACCTCACCCTCCCGCTCGCGGGAGGGTCGGACGCGATAGCGTCCGGGGAGGGCTGCCCGGGAGTGATCGCCCCTCTCTCCGGACGCTTCGCGTCGGTTTCGCTGGAGAACCGTGGGCTAACGCCCAGCGGCTGATGTTGCAGGATTCTGCTCGGTCACTGGGTGACGACCATCAGCCGGAATGCGTTAGCATCCGGTTTGTTGAAACCGTGGGCTAACGCCGGCTAACGCCCAGCGGCTGATTTGGAGCCGTAGCCGAACTCGCCAGAGTTTGGCGGACTGCATGAAGCGTAAAAGCTGCACGACCTCGAAGAGAAGAGGGGTGCGTTAACCGGAATTCGAACTCAGGTGCGAAGATGTCTAAGTCCCATCGGTGTCCGCAGTGTGGTGATGAGATGATGGCCAATAGTCTTCACGGCGTCTGTCCACGGTGTTTCCTGGGACTCGGATTGGGCGAGCCAGGGAGAGAGGCCACTATGACCGATGGTGCTCGCTTCACGCCACCAAAACCACACGAGTTGTCTCAGCACTTTCCGAAGCTGGAGATCTTGGATCTGATTGGACAGGGAGGGATGGGAGCGGTCTACAAAGCGCGGCAGCGCGGGCTGGACCGAGTGGTTGCCCTCAAAGTACTTCCTCCGACGGTGGCGGAGGACGCGGCTTTCGCGGAGCGGTTCAGCCGTGAAGCACGAGCCATGGCAAAGCTAAACCACCCGAACATTGTCGCCGTGTACGATTCTGGTGTCACCGGCGGACTGTACTACTTCGTGATGGAGTATGTCGAAGGCGTCAATTTGCGGGAAGCCTTAAACAGCCAAGAACTCTCATCCAAAGAAGCCTTGGCGATCGTCCCACAAATCTGTGAAGCGCTGCAGTACGCGCACGATCAGGGTGTCGTTCACCGGGACATCAAACCGGAGAATGTTTTGTTGGACCGCAACGGGAACGTCAAAGTGGCTGACTTCGGGTTGGCTCGCTTGCTGGGTCAGACTGGCGACGACTCACTGACAGCTGCTCATCAGGTACTCGGGACTCCCAGGTACATGTCACCCGAACAGATGGAAGGCGCTCACGAAGTTGACCACCGAGCCGACATCTATTCGTTGGGAGTCGTGTTTTACGAGATGCTCACCGGCGAGCTGCCGTTGGGGCGTTTTGCTCCACCATCTCAGATGGCACGTCTTGATGCCCGGCTCGACAAGGTGGTGTTGCGCACTCTAGAGAAGGAGCCCGGCCGCCGCTACCAGCATGCCAGCGATATCAAGAGCGAAGTGGAGTCGATCGCTGGACGAGCGACCGTACACCCGCTCTACCAGCGGAACGGCTACGAGTACCGTTCGAAAACGACTTTCCTTGGCTGGCCGCTCATTCATATCGCCACAGGTGTCGACCCGCACACGCAGCGAAAACGAATCGCCAAAGGGATCATCGCCATCGGCGACGTGGCGGTGGGTGGCGTTGCGGTGGGCGGTGTTGCCTTTGGAGGGATCGCCATTGCGGGTTGCGCCATCGGGCTGATGTCACTGGGCGGCTTCAGTTTGGGCTTGATAGCCGCCTTGGGAGGAGCGGCGTTGGGGATCGGCGTCTCGTGTGGCGGATTGGCGGTTGGGTCCGTTGCCTTGGGCGGGCTGGCGATTGGCGTTCTTGCGCTGGGAGGGGAGGCGCACGGTCTGTATCCATACGGCGCCAATGCTCGTCAAATAGGCGAGTTGGGTATTCCAACCGAATTCGACCCAAACCTAACAACTTGGATTTGGGCGGTTGTGGTGCTTTTGAACTTGATCCTGTTGCCGATTGGCCTGTTGGTCGTCAACTACCATCACTCCGATCGGCAACGTCACGATCCGAAACCGATGAATCACAAGGCGATCGCGACGGCCATCACCGTCGTGGCGTTGACGTTGGTGCTGCCGTGGTTGGT
Source organism: Pirellulaceae bacterium (assembly GCA_965223305.1). Taxonomy (GTDB): domain Bacteria; phylum Planctomycetota; class Planctomycetia; order Pirellulales; family Pirellulaceae; genus CBDCWT01. Next base: position 511,778 of record CBDCWT010000088.1, read on the forward strand.
GGCGGCCGCCGTCATCGTGGCCTTCTTGTGGAGATAGGCGAGAAAACCCCGCTCGGACGCTTTGATGTTGCGCTCTGCGCTGCGCGGCAGCGGAAATTCGCCCGGCATTTCGTAACCCGAAGCGTCAGCGAGGGGGAGTTGGTGTACCAACGCAAGTCATTCCCTCGCTCACGCTTCGCGGTCCCGATTGAGCCAAGAGCGCAACTTCAAAGCTCACGCTTCGCACTTACGATTGAGCCAACAGCGCAACCTCAAGACTCGGGTGCATCCGTCGCTACCGTCTGACGCTGATTGTCGAGCCTGTGGAGAGGATACCGAATAGGTCCTTGGCGTGGAGCGAGCTTAGTCGAATACACCCCTGATCACTGCCGGGGGGTGGTGACTGCGGGCTACCGTGAATGCACAGGCCGTTGCCAAGATCGATCCACACGTGGCCATACGGGTTGGTCGGGTCGCCTGGCGGGATCGTCTGACCATCGCCAGCATAATAAGTTCTGCCAACCTGTTTACCTTCGACGCGATACTGTCCAGGAGCTGGGAGCTGATCGGCGCCGACCGTTATCGGAAAGCGACCTGCGTACAACTTTCCGGCGAAGACAGTGATTTCGTTACGGCCAAGGTCGACATCGGCGCGTAACGGTCCACGAAGTACCTTGAGCGACCTGCCGGGTACGAGCACCTTGGGGTCCTCGACTCCGTTGATGTTCGCAAGCAGCTGCCACGGAACGCCATATCGTTCGGCGATGACTTCCAACGTTTCCTCAGCTTGCACCTGGTAGGCCTGTTCGATCAGATGCTCTCGGGAGTAGATCACTCTTGCGGCAAGCGGGTCCAACCAATCGTGCATCAATTGCCTTTGCGTCTCGCTGATTTCTACGGTGTCGTAGAACAAGGACAGGCTCCACAGCGCGTCGTACCATTGTTGGTTCTCAACCTGGCTTTTTACCGTCTGAAGCAGGTTTTCGAACTGGCTGAAGCCGGTGGTTGGTGCCCCCTGGATCGCTGCTTCGGAGGAGGTCGGAACGGCGCCTTCCGCAGCCGTTTTCGCGGCTTGCAGCGCTGCGTCCACGGCAGGCGGTGCGTCTCCCGTAGTGGCAGGCGTGGTTGGCGTAACCGAATTGGTCTGTGGGACCTCTGGAGTTCCCCACGCCGAGCTACGGCCGGAGGGCTCGGGGGTCTGGGCCGCCAGCTCGTCGGCGGGTGGAGTTGTTGCGGGCGGAGTCGTTGCGGGTTGGGTAGGTGCAGCCAGCAACGCAGGCGCGGCAACGGTGGTGTCTGCCGCCGTGACGTCGGTGCTGACATTAGGGTCGGGTGGAACGCGGCTCACCATGGGAGCAGTCGGTGTTACCTCGTTCGTCGGCGTCTCTTGGCTGGCTTGTGGGATCGTACCGAGGTCGTCGTGAGTAGCTTCCTGCGTCGAGGCAAAAGAGGTAGACGGATCAGCGGCAAGATCGGCATCAGGGTCGAACCGGCCAATGTCGACTTTCAGCGGTTCCATCGGCTGCTGATGCCAAGGTGCCGCCTCAGGAAAAGGTTCACCTGGCTCGTTCAGGACTACATAGACACCGTACAGCACGGCTAACAGCAAGACGACGACAACAGCAGTCTTCAGAGTATCCACATCGCCCCTCCCTGGCGAAATGCATCCACGAGTTCGATATCACTCATTCCGGCGGCAATGGCCTCTTTTCGCCTAGCAGATCAGAACGCGTCAGTGTGAAGTAGGGTTGTCCGAGACCGCGGCGAAGCTGCTCGGCACCGCCAACCCACTCGACGCGAGATTTCGCGCGGGGATCATACGAAAATCGCAGGTGTCCCACTAGCCGGATTATTCGCAAAGTTGTGGGCGGGGGTTCACCCCTACGGTGCTGTAAAGCACGTTAGTTTTGGAGGTCGTGCAACTTCTACGCTTCATGCAGTCCGCCAAACTCTGGCGAGTTCGGCTACACTCCAAATCAGCCGCTGGGCGTTAGCCCACGGTTCCCCAGCGAACCGACGCGTAGCGTCCGGAGAGAGGGCTTGCGACGAACATGTTTGACGCCAGCTAGCACGGCTAGTGTCGCGTCGGACGACGCAAACACGCGGGAGTCGATAGCAGTTCTTGCAGCGACTACTATGCCGCGCACTGTCCAATAGCCAGCACGGGTTGGACGGGGTGGATGCCTGCTGGAGGTTGACCGTCATTAGCCCGGATTATTCATGAAGGTCGTCGCGAGAGGTTGTAAGTACGTTCGTGGCAAGGAAGGCGAGCAATTCTTCCGCAGGCGTATTGAAGCAATACGTCGAGGGAGAATTGTGAAGCATGACGAAGCCACGGATGGACTTACGACCTCGCAGCAGATCGCTCATGAATAATTCGGGTTAGCGCCTAATCACAACCAACCAATCTTCCTCGGCATCGCGCGGTGGGTGGCCCAGTGACACGCTGTCGCTGGCCGTCACCTTCGTCACGGAACCGTCGAGCAACTCCCCGCCGCTGCGTGGATCAAACCACTGGACGCGGAGTTCGCCGCTGGCGCCGCTCAGATTCAACTCGGTCGTTCCGCCGTCGGGCAAGTAGACAAGATACACCTCGCCGATCTTGGCCATACAGTAGAGACGGTTTGAGTTTGTCTCGTTGCCGACCAACTCGTCCGCACAAAGCATCTCCCAAAATGGAATCTTGTGATAGCGGAAGAAGTCGAGCGCGATGCGGCAGTAGTTCCATGAGTGGTCCCGGCTGCGCCAGTCTTCGCAGACTAAATCGTTCTCTGCAAACTGATAGCCAAAATAGTATTCCACGCCGGCGCCGCCCGCCATCAACGTGCCCCACAAGGTTTGGCGTCGGACTTCGTGTTCGGTGTAAACGTACTTACCCGTTCGGTCTTTGCCGTCAAAGCCGCGGTAGCCAAGGTCTGGTGGTTGGCCATGCGCCGCGCTGCCCGATTCGTCGAACGCCACAATCCACGGCTTACCAGTCTTCGCGGATTCGCGAACCCATTTGATGGTCTGCCGGTGCGTGTCTCGGATGTGGCTGTTCTGAAGCGACGCCCCGGTGAAAACCGAATCCTTGACAAGATGTGGACGGTAAACGTTGTCTTGCTGATCCGGAAAAGTGTGCACGACGATCGAGTGATCGTAGGGATCCAACTCGCGAAGATAGTGTCCCATATCCCGCTGTTGTTCGGTTGTTTGTGTGTTCTCCTCGCCCAGATTCCAATTCAACGCCAAGTTATGAGCGAATCGAGCAACCAGTTCGCGGCAGTACAGGCGGCGCTCGATTCCTAGTTCTCCGCCATCCAGCGACTCAGGGACGTTCCCGGGACCCTCTTTGCCGCGACGATTGTCATCCATCTCTGTCTCCTGCAATTTGAAATGCAGAAACATGCCGCGGTGCGTTCCATGCTCGAACACGATGCCCCATTGGTCCAGCTTCGAACAGTCATAGTGAAGCTTGTCGTCGCGCGAGACAAACGGCCAAACGTTGTCACCGTCCCCGCCAGCGTTGTACGTCAAAAAGGAAAAAGCATTGCAACCTTTGCTCGACAGATAGTTCACTGCACCGATCAGCCCTTTGCCTTTGCCACCTTGCCAGGTTGGATCACCCTCTCGCCAGTCTCGCACATGCGGCCGCCACGTCTTGAGCGGTACGTTCTTCTTACGAGCGACCGTGTCGTCAAAGTCCGCGTATGCCAGCAATGTTTCCGGGGCATCTGCTCCGGCCTTCAAAAAATACCTGCCGCTGCCGGCAAACCGCAGGTAGTGTTTACCGACGTATTGCAGGCGGCCCTCGCCGCGCAAATCTCGACCGCCTTTGTCGCTAGGGCCGACCACGAATGAGCCGCTTTTGTTGTTGTACTTCGGCAGCGAAGTGCCTGTGGGTTCACTCTCGAGGGCAACCTGTTTCCCAGAGATAAAGGCTACGTCATAAGTCCACTTGCCCGGTTTGTCCGGGCAGAGATGAGCGCGCCACTTTGTGCCGAATCGGCTCGAGGTGTTGGCCGCGTCGCCGTCGGCCGCAAAGTACCCGGGCACGTGATAGTGTGGCTCGCCCGACTCGTGCCGAAAGCTCACGGACATACGGTAGTCAGTGAACGGATTGGGGTCGTTGTCGCGTTCATCAGCGAACGGGCCATCAAGAGTCAATGTCACTTTGTGCCACTGCTTCAACTCGCCGCCGATTGTGACCGAGCCGTCGCCATCGGGCTCCCGTTGCGTTGCAACTGGTGCGCTGTGTAACGATGTCAACAACAGTAAAAAGCAGGCTGAAACAAGCTGTCTCATACTGGATCCTCCTCCTGATGCGTTTCGCGGTGGCTGCGGAGCCACTACCTAGCAGGTGTTTCATTCTACTGCACGGCAGAAGAGCTTGAACGGCGCGCGCCGTGCGGCCAATGTGGCCGCGTCAAAAGAGCCAGATCGAGAGCATTCCGAGAATCCGATTTTCCACCTGCCCCTTAGAGGTCGTGCAGCTTTTTAAGTCAGTGCTCGACTTCGTCTTTCTTCACTCTCCCCTCGGGGCATTGGTGTCTACACAGATTTCAAATCTTGGTACAGATTGCCGGATGGGATAAAAATTGCGTTGGAACAACGCCTGCAATCGCGTTATGTGAAATTGGTGAAAGCACATATGGACAGTGCTAGCCGTACAGCGTCGGGACCGCGGAGCCTTCCGGACTTTGGTAAATCCACCACAGCTAGCCAGGCAACCTGGCGTTTTTTCGCAAATGAGCGAGTCACGCTGGAGAAACTTATCGACCCCCTTCGGCAGCTCGGTCGCGATGGGTGTGCTGGCAGTGCTTCTCCGTTTGTATTGCTGGCGCATGACTGGTGCAAACTGGGCTTTGGCAACCAAACACGCCGAAAGCAAGATCTGGTTCAGCTGACCCACAAAACCGACATCGGGTATGACCTGACCACGTCGCTTCTGATTGAAGCGGAGACGGGAGTCACCCTGGCTCCCATGCAAATTCATTTGAAAACCGCTGAGACGGTGTACAGTACTGGGACCCACCAACCGGCTTGGGACGACCACCATCTTGATCAGCTTGAGCCCACGATGGACGAAGTTGCTGATTGGGGGCTTGAACGAGAGGTGGTTCACATCATTGACCGCGAAGCGGATTCGCTGGGACGGTTTCGCAGTTGGCATGCGAAAGGGCATTTGTTTTTGGTTCGCTGCGATGATCGGCGTGTGAAATGCAACGGTGAATCGGTATTGCTCTCGGAATTGAACGAGCGATTTGATCAACGTTGTGAATTCAAGGATGCCGGTAAGGCGAGATACCATGGGAAAAAGGTGAGACGAGAGGTTGCCGAGGCAAGCGTTATTTTGAACCGCCCCCATAGTGCCGTCGTCAACGGAAAGAAGAAAACGGTTTCCGGTGAGCCAATCGAGGTTCGGGCCATTTTCGTACGACTGGTTGATGCCAAAGGATATATCCTGGCGGAGTGGACGCTGCTGACAAACGTTCCATCGGATAAGGCCGATGCCGGTGAAGTAGGCAAGTGGTATTACTTTCGCTGGCGGATCGAGAGTTTTTTTAAGCTGCTCAAGAGTCACGGACATGAGCTGGAGTACTGGCAACAAGAAACGGGTCATGCGATTGCCAAGCGACTCCTTGTCGCAGCGATGGCCTGCGTTGTTGTCAAGCAGCTCGAAGGCAGCGAGAGCGATGCCGCAATCGCATTCCGAAACTACTTGATCCGCTTGAGCGGTCGGCGCATGAAACACGGAGTCGACTTTACCGCCCCGGCACTGTTGGCTGGTTACTACGTGCATTTGGCGATGACGCAATACCTCGAAAACAACGACAACCTAACCATCAGCAACCTCAAATCCCTCGAAAAAGCAGCGTTAAGTGAGCTTCAACTTGTGTAGACACCAATGCCTCGGGGAGAGTCGGCCCGAAGGGCCGGAGAGGGGGGAGCCTCGCCGACGCGTCGGTTTCGCCGAGGAACCGTGGGCTAACGCCCAGCGGCTGATTTGGAGCGTAGCCGAACTCGCCAGAGTTTGGCGGATTGCCGAAATAGATATCAATGAGCGGCCCCACCCCGCTCGTCTGATTTGACTTTCGACCATTAGTGCCATATACCACCTGGAAGTTACTGTGGATGGGCAGACTTCCGATCGGTCCTGCTTGCGGAATCACACACGTCACTCACCAATCCCCCTCCACGTCTGCAGCTCAACGGCCCGTGCTGGGAGACGCCTTTAGACGGAGCTGACGCGGTTTCCTTGAAACAATGACACATCGCCTGCAACACGAGAAGGAACGCATCATGCCACACTCGCGAAAACACCGCTGGATTCATCGAGTTTCGTCAGTTCGCTGCCGACCTCTTCGGAAGAGGCGACGCGATGTCGCTCGTTTCTGCGTCGAATCGCTCGAAGAGCGAATACTGCTGACCACGGTCGCCAGCGTTGATCCACCTGCAAACTCACATGACGCGGCAGTATCCACTGACGTCGTCGCGACGTTTGATCAAGTCGTTGCGGCGGCAACTGCACAGACGTTTGTCGTTCATGGAACGCAGAGCCGCGGCCAACTCTCGGAGTCCACGACTTCAGTGAGCGCGTCGGGCCCTGTTGCCACCCACGACCCGATGAACGATTTCTTTCCCGGCGAGACGGTCCAAGTGACAGTTACGTCCGGTGTCACTACGGCCGGCGGCGCCGCCACGCCGCGCGTTTGGCAGTTCCGCACAGAAAACACGTCAGGCAGCGGCCAGTTTGTCGACAGTGGCCAGGTCCTTGGAGCAAACGAGAGCAACGAAGTTAGGTTTGGTGACTTGGATGGGGACGGTGATTTGGACACCGTTCACGGAGGACGCGTCGTCTGGCTGAACGATGGGTCTGGTGTGTTCACCGACACCGGGCAGAGCCTATCAGGCGGTGAAGTTGAACTTGCTGACTTGGACGGGGACGGTGACCTGGACGTCGTTGGCTTCACGGCCGTCTGGCTGAACGATGGTAGTAGCACGTTCACCAACACGGGTCAAAATCTGTTAGGTGGCCTGAGTATCGACGCGGGCGACATCGACGGGGACGGCGACATCGACGTAATGCAGGGCGTCGCTTACGCCGGAAACCGAGTCTGGTTAAACGACGGCAGTGGAATGTTTACCAACAGTGGCCAGAGTCTCGGCAATTCGGCCACCGAGGGCCTCCAGTTTGGGGATTTGGATGGTGATGGTGACCTAGACGCATTTGCAGCCAACAATGGGCCAGACAATCGAGTTTGGATGAATGACGGCAACGGCACTTTCACCGATAGCATGCAGGCCCTGGGAGGATTTCGACCGAGCCTCGGAGTTGAGCTCGGAGATTTGGACGGTGATGGTGACCTGGACGCTCTAGTAAGCAACAACGATCAACAGCTGGCCAGTCGCGTCTGGCTCAACGACGGCGGCGGAGTGTTTACAGAGTCGGGTCAGGTGATCAACAGCAACAGCAACAACTGGACTTCTCAGTTGGGCGATCTGGATGGGGACGGTGACTTGGACGTTTTTATTGGCGGTGGAAGCTCGCCCTCCGTTGTCTGGATGAACGATGGCGACGGAAATTTCAGCGACACTGGCCAACGGTTGACCTTTCCAGGGCTGAGGCGGGCCCGCGGTATCGACCTGGGTGACGTGGATGGCGATGGTGACTTGGACGCTTGGGAGTCCAATACGTTCACGGGAGGTGGCCGTCTATGGATCAATCAGAACTTAACCCCCAGCGTGGAAATCAGTATCGATAGTCCGACGATCGTCGAAGCAGAGGGCTTGGCGACGATTACCGCGACCCTCTCGGCCATCCACACCGATCCAGTGACGGTCGATCTGGAGATCTCTGGAACTGCGACCGTGTTGGACGACTATACGATCACTGGCACACAGATCGTGATTCCAGCTGGCGCCTCAGATGGTTCGGTTGTTGTCACCGCGGTTCAAGACACTGTTGACGAGCCCGACGAGACGATCGTAGTCGGCATTTCGAGCGTTACGAACGGTCAAGCAGCGGGAGCTGAGCAAGTCACGACTACGATCCTGGATGACGACGAGCCACCCATCCCCAACGTAACGCTTTCGGTTGACCTTCCGGAGATTCCCGAAGACGCGGGTGCTGCCATCTTCACGGCCACTTTGTCGGAATCAACAACCGTCGACGTGACGGTTGAACTCGGCTTCAGCGGGACCGCGTCGGCCGCCGATTACACGGCATCCGCGACACAGATTCTTCTCGCCGCTGGTGAGACAAGCGGTACGATCACGGTGACCGCGGTGCAAGATACCGACGACGAGCAGAACGAGACAGTCGTTGTCGATATCGTGTCGGTCACGGGCGGTAACGAAGACGGTACGCAACAGGCCGTGACAACGATCACTGACGACGACGGTCCGGCCAGTTTCGCGGTTTCCACTTTCGCGGGCACCAGTACTGGTTTCACGGCGCAGTTTAATGCAGTGATCGATACGGCCGATCTGAATCTATACAACACTTCCGCGGGCCTGGGTGCGGCGGATATTATCCTGGCGGGAGCCACAGTGGGGAACGTCGTGGGCTCCGTGGTCGTGGATCCCTCGTTGCAGATGATAACGTTCATTGCCAGCGGCGGTGTGTTGGCACCGGATACCTACACTGCGACATTGCGGAGTGCGGCCGACGGCTTCGAAGATAGCGATGGGAGGTTGCTGGATGGCAATGCGGATGGGACGGCAGGGGATGACTACAGCAGCAACTTCACGGTCGTAGCGCCGGCGACTGGAGCTGTCACACTCAGCCTCCCGAATGTGGTGCGTGGTCCCGGTCAGGACGTGAAAGTACCAGCCGTTGCGGAGGGGCTACCGTTGACGATCGACGAAGGAACGGCGGTGCGGAATGTCACGGTTTCCATTAGCTACGATGAAGATCTGCTTTCCGTCACCGGTGCAACGCTTGGCGCGGACATGCCCGCTGGTGCGACAGCGGCGCTCGACACTTCGACGGCCGGTACCGCGGTGCTGGCTTTCACCAGTCCCGTGGACTTGCCGCCTGGCAGCAACATCTTGGTTAACTTGACATCAACTGTACCGACGGAGAACGCGAGTGCGATCTATCGCCGTATGCAGGTGCTGGACATTCACTCTGCTTCCGTCACCGATGCGAACTCCAACAGCATCCCGGTGCTCGATGACGATGCAATCCAAGTAACAGAGTTCTTTGGGGATCTTTCGGGTAACGGTCGCGTGAATGCAACGGATGCTTCGCAGGCGGCTCAATTCGCAGCCTTGCTCATTGACGGCTTTGCCGCTTCCCCATTGGCCGATCCGATCGTGGTCGGCGACGTGAGCGGCAACGTTCGGATCAACGCCGCTGACGCATCCCAAATTGCTCAGTTCGCCGCCCTGCTCCCAGTGCCAACGATCCCGCCGATCCCTGCAGGGGCAGTCACGGGTGGCGTGGCTACTGTAGGGCGAGGCCGAGCCTTGCCTGGCGTTGCCAGCTTGCCTCCGCAGATAGTTGACACCTCGTCGAGCCGACGAGTCGGTAATTCCTTTGTCAATTCAGAGGGCGCGGCTGACCTGGCAGCCGGAAGTGACATCCACTATCGGGCCGTCGACCGCGCGCTGTCCGAACTAAGCGATTCCGCGGATCTGGGTGGCGGCGAGGATCTGACATTGTCCCTCGAAGCCGCCATCCAGGAGCTACTCACCGGCGCGCTGCTCGTCGACTAAGCGAACCCAGCGGCGACCTCCCCGAACCTGCCTCATCCTTCACAGATCCACAAGTGAGTTACGGGGGCCTCTAGCCTTCGCCATGAGAGCTGAGCATCTCTACCAGTTGGAGGGGCTCATCGCCGGGTGGAAATCGCACCCGCAGAAATCGCCGCCTTTGCACGGCGCATGACATTTTGGGTAGATTTGGGGTACCAGTTCGCAATTCCGGAGTTCGGCGATGAGTGATGCCAGGGATAGACTCAAGACCATCTTTCATGAGGCTCTTGAGATCGCCTCTCCTCTAGAGAGAGCCGCGTACCTCGATCGGGCATGTGCGTCGGACGCGACCCTGCGCTCACAAGTTGACCAGCTGCTCGCGTCGTTCGACCGAGCAAGCGGCTCCGTCCACGAGGCCGCTCCGGAGCTCGAAGCAACGGTCGAAATGGCGTCTCAGGTGACAGACCGCGGTACGACGATCGGACCGTACAAACTGCTCCAGCAAATCGGCGAAGGTGGAATGGGCGTTGTTCACATGGCTGAACAAACCGAGCCGGTAAAGCGACGTGTCGCAGTGAAGATCATCAAGCTGGGAATGGACACGCAAGATGTGCTGGCGCGCTTTGAGGCAGAGCGACAAGCACTGGCAATGATGGACCATCCCAACATTGCTAAAGTCCTGGACGCTGGCACGACCGCCACCGGCCGCCCTTACTTTGTGATGGAGCTAGTTAATGGCTTACCAATCACCGACTACTGTGACGAACAGCATCTGACAACAGCTGAACGACTGCAACTTTTTACACAAGTCTGTTACGCCGTTCAGCACGCGCATCAGAAGGGCATTATTCACCGAGATCTCAAACCCAGTAACATCCTGGTGGCCGAATACGATCATGAGGCCGTTCCGAAGGTGATCGACTTCGGAGTCGCCAAAGCAACCAATCAAAGTCTGACAGAGAGGACGCTGTTCACTCAATTTGGCCAGATCGTGGGAACCATGGAGTACATGAGCCCAGAGCAGGCCAAGCGAAATCAGTTAGACATCGACACAAGGAGTGACATCTATTCGCTCGGCGTCGTCTTGTATGAGCTGCTGACTGGTGAGGCACCGTTTGACAAGGCCAGGTTGCGCTCCGCTGCGATGGATGAGTTGCTCAAGATCATTCGCGAGGAGGACCCTCCAAGACCGAGCACGCGGCTCAGTAAGAGTGAAACACTCGCCTCGGTTGCTGCGAAGAGAAAAGTCGAACCGGCGAGGCTTACCGCGCTTGTTCGCGGCGACCTGGATTGGATTGTGATGAAGACGTTGGAGAAGGACCGCGCTCGCCGATACCAGACCGCGACGGCACTCGCCGCCGACATCGAGAATTTCTTTGCCGATCAGCCTGTGCTTGCCTGCCCTCCTTCAAGCGCTTATCGCCTTCGAAAATTTGTGCGACGCAACAGAGTACCGATGGTGACAGCAGGACTAGTGATCGCCTCCCTGTGCATCGGTCTAGCGACGACGACTTGGCAAACGATTGTCGCCCGAAAAGCTAAAGCGCTCGCGGACTCGCGTTCGACGAAAGTGGACGCCGCGCTTAAGCAGGCCGTGAAGCAGAGGCAACTGGCCGACGAGCGAACGGCTGAGGCAGAAGCGGCAAGACAAGAAGAGGCTCTTGTTCGCCAGACATTGGAACGCCGCATTTACTGCTCGACGATGCAAAGGGTGCAGAACTCGTGGCAGGGTAGGGCTTTCTTCGTCAACCGGTTGCTGGATTCGTTGACGCCTGAATTCACCGGGGGGACTGACCTGCGAAACTTCGAGTGGCACTATTGGCATCGCAGATTGAAGCAACCGGTGCAGGTCTTACGTGGGCATGTCGGCATCGTGCACGACCTGGCTTACCACCCTGATGGCCGGCACCTAGCCACGGCAGGATTTGATCGCAGCGTTCGTATCTGGCAGGTGGACTCGGGCACTGAAGTGCGGGCACTTGAAGGGCATCTCGCCCCGGTTACTACGGTGGCGTTTAGCCCGGACGGTGAACGATTGGTATCGGCCGGATACGACAGGCTCCTAAAAATCTGGGATTGGAGGGAGCCACGCGAGTTGCGGACCCTGTCGGGCCATCGCCGATCAGTTCACAGCGTTGCGTTTAGTCACGACGGACAGACACTGGCGTCAGCTAGTTATGACGGAACAGTACGTCTCTGGGATGTGAAGAGTGGTCAGCAACAACGCATCTTGACGAGTCATGCTGGAGAGGCCTGGGGGGTCGACTTCAGCCCGGACGATCGACTCATAGCATCGGGTCACGCTTCGTCGACAGTCGCGATTTGGCATGTTGAAGACGGCGAACTCTCGGTAACGCTCGATGGCCACTCGGATGGAGTGACATGTGTCAAATTCAACTCCGACGGCACTCGCTTGGCGACGGCGAGCCACGACCGTGAGGCGCGAGTCTGGGACGTGTCGTCGAGAGATGAGGTTTTGACGCTCGAAGGGCATGGTAATTGGGTCCAAAGTATCTGCTGGAGCAGCGATGACAAATCACTGCTAACAGCGTCGTGGGATGGCACGAGCCGCGTTTGGAGTGCTGATACCGGCGAGGAGCGGCTTTCGCTGCGCGGACATGAGGCGTACGTGCAGAGCGCCGAGTTTAGCCCCGACTTAGAATCGATTGCATCCGTCGGCGACGACGGGACGCTGCGGGTATGGAAGAACCAGTCGACTCGAACTTCGTCGACGATGCATATTGCCGCCTCACGTGCTGGCAACCCGAACTATCCCTCCTTTTCGGTGAATGGCCGAGTGGTGTTTGTGCCAAGTTACACGGGAACGTTGCGCGGGTGGGATATCCACACAGGAAGGCCTGTCTGGGAGGCACCCGGAGGTGTGGGATCGGCGGCTAGCTCCGACGGACGTGTCGCCACCGGCGATCAGGATGGCAACGTGCACATCTATGAAGTCGCAAGTGGCAAGGAGCACCTCGCATTCCTTGCTGAGCCTGGCGGCTTTCAATTCTTGACATTCAGCCCAGACGGCAAACTGCTGCTCACGAATGGAACGCCCTGGGGTCGGAACAGTCAATCGACGACCGTAAAGATCTGGAACGCCCACACCGGCGCATCGATTGCCGCTCTCAGTGACCAGACTGGCTGGGTCAGCATGGTCGCGTTCAGTCCGGACGGCGACCTGATGGCCACTTCGAGTTACGACGATACGGTCAAGATCTGGAACACCTCCAACTGGCAGCTCGAACAGACTTTGCTGGGCCACACAGACAACGTAGATGCTGTGGCCTTCAGTCCGTCGGGCCAGTTTGTTGTTTCCGGAGCATATGACGCGACGGCACGCATCTGGGATTGGCGCTCTGGGCGACAAATTCACGAGCTGCGAGGTCATCGGGGCAATGTGCTACGCGTGGCGTACAGTCCCGATGGACAACGGGTGGCATCCGGTTCGTTTGACGGCGAGGTGAAGCTCTGGGACGTCGCGACAGGCCAAGAGGTGCTATCACTCTCGTGCGGGCGTGTGACAGGGCTCGTATTTAGCCCAGATGGGAATCACCTCGTGTCGACGGGCTTCGACGGTATTCACATCTGGAATGCAACGCCTCGCGACTGAGAAGGTCGTGCAGCTCTTAACTTAGTGCGTGATTCGTCTTTCTTCACTCTCCGCTCGGGGAGAGTCGGGCCAGAATTTGGCGCACATTTGAGGTCATCCGTCACCAGCCGGGAGGGCGAGGCTCCTGCCGAGCCGGAAGCGCCAGGAACCGTGGGCTAACTAACGCCCAGCGGCTGATTTGGAGCGTAGCCGAACTCGCCAGAGTTTGGTGGACTGCAACCTGTTTCGCCGGTGTGCTTGATGTGACTGCGCCCGCCGACTTGTCTCGACCTTGCTATACGAGTTCGCGAAGAGGGACGACCCCTTCCGCGATAGGTGCTTGCGGCCGCCCCCGTAGGTCAAAGAGCCGTTCGCGCGCGGAGGCATCGAGGAGTCCAAGGTTGTGAAAGAGAGTGGCGAAGACCTCGTGAAACTTCACAGGACGGTCCTTCGGCTCGGCTGCCTGGCGATCGGTCGAGCCGATGACCTGGCCGTTTCTCATCCCGCCACCGGCGAGAATCGTAAAGTTCGCTTTCGGCCAGTGATCGCGTCCCGCTCTGTCATTGATCTTCGGCGTGCGTCCGAACTCTCCCCAGCAGACCACAGAAACATCTTGGTCAAGCCCGCGCTCGTGGAGGTCGCTCACCAGAGCTGTCAACGCTTGATCCAACAGCGGGACATCCTGGCGGGCACGGCCAAAGTTATTGCCGTGCCAGTCCCAACGGCTGAAGTTGAGCGTCACGTAGCGAGCGCCTGCCTCGACGAGGCGACGAGCCACCAGAAAGTTCGTCGTCACACGAGGAGCCCCGTCCGAGACGAATTTTGCGTTGGCCGGCCCGTAACGCTCGACGACTTTCGGGTCCTCGCTGGAGATGTCGAGCGCATCGGCAAGCTTCGACGAAGTGAGAATACCCAGTGCCTGCGAACTGAACTCATCGAGAGCGACCATCTTGCCACCCGCATCGGCGTCGCGTCGAAACTTGTCGAGCGAAGCTCGAAGACGGTCGCGATCTTGAAGCCGATCGAGCGAGACATCTTTGAGCACCATGTCTTGAGCCGATTTGGCCAGCCCTTTTCCGTCCCTTCCCTTCTTTCCGTCGACGAGCCGGAACGGGCCGTGCGCGAGTCCCAGAAAACCACCGGTTCCCGGATCACCCCAGCGTCTCTCGATCGTGGGGTACATCAGCGACATGTGAGGCGGCACCTCTCGCGTCACGGGACCGGCCCAGCGTGAGATCCAGGCCCCGATCGAAGGTCGACCGCCGGCCGGCGGGCTGTTCTCTCGGCGCGAATACCCAGTCACGCACTGGTACAGATCGTGACTCGGCTGCGAGTCAGCCATGGATCGAATGATCGTGAACTTGTCCATCATCCTCGCCAAGCGTGGCATGAGCTCACAAATCTGCACGCCTTCGACGTTGGTGTCGATCGGCTGAAACTCGCCACGGACTCCCGTAGGGGCGTCGGGCTTCAAATCCACCATGTCCTGGTGCGGCGCGCCGCCTGGGAGGAGGACGTTGATAATCGACTTGTGAGAGGTTCCGATGCCGGAGCGCGCCTCGGCGCGAAGCGACGCAGCAAGCGACAGGCCGAGCCCGGCTGACGCAAAGGTTCCGATTCGAAGAAAGTCACGACGCGAGATGCCGTCGCAGAAGTTCCCCGACGTTGCGGGACCAAGGATGGTTAACATGAGGGTCGTGCCTCCTCTGCTCGCTCGAATGCGGACCGTCTTTCGCAGTTACGTCGCCACATCGTCTTTCCTGAACCATTCCCCCCCGATTGGGAGAGGAACGTGCCTAGAGTCATGGCCGAGCGGAGTCGGCGGATCGAGTGGACGACTGCTTGATCAGCCACTTCCGCCACCTGAGATCCACGGCCAGTCATCTGCTGCCAGGTGAACTGATACTGACAGTAATTGCAATGCCAATCACCGCTTAAGCTTACCAACAGCCCGCTTTATTTCAAGATTCTGCCCGGTTGTTCGTCCATTTCTCCCGCGGCATGGGGTGGTCGGACAGGTTTGTGCTGCGATCCGGGACGTTGGCTTGCTCGGGAACGCTCCGAACACGTCACCTCCGCGCGCAAGAATCTCGGCTTGAGTGCGGATGTCGCCCCCCTCCACTGTTCCCGCCGGGGATAGCTTGCGAAAGGTCGCTGAGGAGATATCCTTTGGGAAACACTTGCCTGCAGGAACTCACGAATGTCGCGCATCGCTGCGTTTCTTGTGCCCGCACTATTCTGTTTCGTTGGGCCTTCGTCGATGCAGGCCTCGCCGCCCAATATCCTGCTCATCCTCACCGATGATCTCGGATGGCGGGACCTCAGTTGTTACGGTAGTACATTCTACGAAACACCGAACATCGACCGGCTGGCGTCCCAGGGTATGCGTTTCACCGACGCCTATGCCGCTGCGGGCGTCTGCTCGCCCACCCGCGCGGCTGTGCTCACGGGCAAAACGCCCGCGCGGCTGCATCTGACCGATTTCATTCGCGGTCTGGACTACCCCTACGCCGCCCTGACACCGCCGGACTGGACGCGGTACCTGCCGCACGAAGAAGTCACACTTGCGGAGATGCTGAAGCAGGTCGGCTACGAGACGTTCTATTTCGGCAAATGGCACCTGGGAGGCGAAGAGCACTTTCCGGTTACACAGGGATTTGACCACAGCATCGCGGAAACCGAAGCCGGCTACCCAGGGGCGTATTTCTATCCTTGGCCGCAGATCAAGAACATGACGGGCGAAAAGGGCGACTACCTCACCGACCGCTTAACCGAGGAGGTGATACGCAGCCTCGAACAGCCCCATGATCGCCCTTTCTTCATGTTCCTGGCGTACTTTACGCCTCACCGTCCAACCCAAGCCAAAGAAGAATTCACCCGGAAGTACGAAGCGAAGCTTACCCCGGAACATGCCCAACGCAGTCCAGAGAACGCCGGGATGATCCACAGCTTGGACGAAAATGTCGGACGGATCATGCAGTCGCTCGACGACCTGAAACTGGCGGACAACACGCTGTTGATTTTTGCCTCGGACAACGGCGGCAATCACTATGCAGACAGGCCGCAGAAGACCAACAACGCCCCTTTGCGGGATGGAAAGGGTGCCGCGTATGAGGGCGCCTATCGTGTGCCTCTCATTATCCGATGGCCCGGGAAGGTCCCGGGAGGAACCGAGACCAGCGAGCCAGTTAGCAGCGTCGATTTTTTCCCGACGTTGCAGGCGGTGACCGGGCAGGAACCGACGGCGGAGCAGAAACTTGATGGCGTCGATCTCCTCCCTCTACTGACGAATCAACAGCCGCTTGGACGGGAAGCCCTTTATTGGCATTATCCCCACTATCATCACGGAGGAGCATCGCCGCACGGAGTCATACGCAAGGGGCAATTCCGACTGATCGAGCACTTCGATGGAACGCAGGCGGAGCTTTACGATATCGAGAACGATATCGGCGAGACCGTGAACCTGGTGTATTCCATGCCGGAAAAGGCGAAGGAGTTGTTGAACGGGCTTCGGCAATGGCGACGGGAAGTTGGCGCGCAGATGCCTACCCTCAACCCCAACTATGATCCCGACCGGGTGCACGAATGGAGATTCTTCCGGCGCAGCAACACTGCCCCATGAAAGTGGGCTCAAATTCCTCGGTAAAGACACTAACGCCCGCAAGGAAATCGGCCATGGTGCGTAGGTCGCCCCCGTCTACGCAGAGTCGGTCACGCCGCGGTCTCTCGCCGGAATCGAGATGATCACATTTCGAGACAACCAACGCTGCTGAGAATCTGCCTGTGATTGAAATGGATCACGTCAACTTGGAATCGGTTGCCGAGCGTATGCTTCGCGACTACGACGCCCGGACTCCGGGAACCGTGTTCGCGGATGGCTTGCGGCTCTCGCTCGACGATGCGTGGCAACTTCAAGACGCGGTGGCTAGTTTGCGTGAGCAACGGGGCGAACGGATTGTCGGCTACAAAGTCGGGTGCGTTTGTCCGGGAAATCAGGAGCGACACGGACTCTCCCACCCAGTATGGGGGCGGTTATGGTCGACGGAACAGTACACCGATGGTGCGCGGCTTTCTAAAGAAAATTTCGCCAACGTCGCGATCGAGGGCGAGTTCGCTATCACGCTGAGCCGCAACATTGATCCCGGCAACATCTCGTTAGCGACGATCATTGAATCTGTCGAACAGGTCTTTCCAGTAGTCGAGTTGCACAACCTATCGTTCCGTGGGGCTGACCCAAGAGGCCACGAGCTGATCGCGAACAACGCCATCCATGCGGGTGTTGTTCGTGGGCAAGGATGTGCAAAACCGGACTCATCCACTGAGACCGATCTTTCCATCACCTTCGACGGAAGGATGGTCGATGAGTGGCACGGAATCCGATGGCCCAGCGACATTCTCCAGGCTGTGGGCTGGTTGGCAGAGAGGCTGGCTGGGCACGGCCTTCGCTTGCGCCGAGGCGACACGCTCCTGACCGGCGCCCTAGGTCCACCGATTCCGGTTTCCAACGTCCACCGTGTGAAGGTTGAATCAAGTCGATTCGGCGCCGTCGATGCATCATTTTCGTGAGTACGCGGGCGCCGACATCCGACAATTGAATAGATGCTCGTTCGGGCCTCCGGTCGGAACTTATGCGCCAAGCGCGCAGGGACCAAATGGCGGCGTACTCCCTATTTGGCTGCCCCCCCTTTTGGGGACGAGAGACGGGTCTAATTTTGCCGTGAAGAAATCGAAAACCCGTCCTTTTCCGGAACATCAAGCGCCCCCCGGCTCTACCTTCCTGCCAGAGGCCAATCTTGGAGCAACTCATCGCCCGGAAGGGACTCCTAACAGCAGACGACGAACTGCTCTGCCCGCTCCAACGTTTGGCGATTCATGGCGCCAGCGCCTTCAACTGGGTCGACATTTTGACGTATTTCACCGCGGGAATTGATCAGAACCGCAACCTCAGATGAGATTGGAAAGCTCACAAACCGAACGTCGCCCTCACTGTCATAGTGCGCGCACACTGGCCAATCTGAAGTAGCGAACGGATTCCCATTCGCAGCATGGATAAACGTCCATTTCCAACTCAGAAGCCGATCTCGAAAGGACACCGCCCAACATGCACAGCAGCTGACGATTTCACTCCGCAATGAAGAGGGCGATGGCCTGCAGGCTCGGCAGGTCTCAACGGAGTCGGAGAAGGTCAACACTTTTTTCGAGCGACTCAGGCGCGAGCGACTTCGTAGCGGCGAAACGTTCGTTGCCGTACTGGAAGTGTGTGGCTTCAACGATTGGCTGATCCGTACGGCAACCCGAGATCCCTCCCGTTTGTAGCGAAACTGGCTGCTGCGAGCTTGTCTGCTACTCAGATGCAATCAGCTGCGCGACACCCAGACTGAAGTGCGCCGAGGTTTCGCCGCGTCGAACGATTCCAGCCGCTGCAGGGGTTCGTGCAGCGAACTTAGCCGCTGCGACGCGTCGGCGTTTTACGGTGCGTCGTAGCCCATCCCGTTCGCGCTCTGAACGAGACAGAGGCTGTGCCGCGCAGCCCCGCCGACGGCCTCGCTGCTCGGCTGGATGAGTGATAGGCGGAAACAGCCTATCACACGGCAAGACAGGTGAGAAATGAGTAAGTCACTGCTACAATACGAGTTGCGAGAAATCGAGTGCCTGCGTGTTAGGCTGCAAACATGAAGCCTACAAGTGATGAGCTGACCATTCTATAGCCAAGTTTGTTTACGTCTTTCCCAGACAGGAGACTGACGCATGGATGCATCAACACGGGCTCGGGCGGAGTAGCTAGCAACGGAATTCGCGGGACAAGCCACGACGGCCGAAGAGCTGCAAGAGCTGCTACCGCTGATGATGAAGTCAGGCAGGAGGAAACTTGTGGATCGACCATCTCAGCGTATGAATCAACCTCAGTGGCTCCGTGGACACAAGCACAGACGAGAATGCGTCACGGTAGATGGAGATGCGGCCTGGCAACTTTTTTGCGCTGCCGCCGACGGAGCCTTAGAAAGAGCGTCCCGTCTCGTCAACGCTGATCCCGCACTCATCTATGCACAGCTTACCTACACTTGGCCGATCGACCTCGCGCTGCGTGAAGGACACCTCGACATCGTAAAGATCTTTCATGCCGCGGATAGCGCGCGGCGCCTGCCTTTCGCTGTCGGCAGTCACTACACGCGCGTAAGCGAAGACGAGCTGGCCCGCCGGGGCCACCACCACATCCTCCGCTACCTACGGGAGGAGTACTGGCCGAAGTTACTTCCACACACCCACCCCGATTTCGCGCGCTACGAAGAACTCCTCGACTCGCAGGGAGCAGAGGAACTACTCGACAGACTCCGGAGTGATCCGGATCTCGCGAAGGCAACGGACTTGAGGGGCCGCACCTGGGTAGCAAGAGCGCTCGAGCGCAAAGACTACGAGCTGGCTCAGTCGCTGGTCGCGGCTGGCGCGCCTTTCGAAGGCCAAGCTGTTGACGGAGCGACCGCGGTTGATATCGCCGCAAACGAATGCCCCGACGCCCTTCCTTGGCTCCTCGACGAACTCGACGCCGAACCGAGCATCCACGCACTCGCAGTCCTGAACCGGCTCGAAGGTATGCGTCGACTTATCGAAGCCGACCCCGGTCTGGTGAATCGGCTTTGCTACGCCGGGGACGGCCCGCTCGCGTTCGCCGTCAGTCGCGGGCACCACGATGCGGTGAGCCTACTCCTGGAACTCGGCGCGAATCCCAATCTGTCCGAAGACAACGCGCCCCACGGCAGCGCGCTTGCGCGGGCCTGCCTGCGTCAAGATCCTGTTCTTGCGAAAGTCTTGCTCGAAGCCGGGGCGAAACCGGATGCGGTCATCGATTCTTCTGGAGACACCTTCGCTTTCTGTCTCCATCCGACCCAGGGCAAGGGACGTCCGATTGAACTCCACACTCTCCTCCTCGAGTACGGCGGGGTGCCGGAAGATCCGGGCGACATCGCCTATCTGGAGCAGAAAGTGCCGGTGCGTTTCCGTCGGTACCATCCGGACCCGGAGCCGGCCAAGGACGGGGAGCCTGATCTTCCCGCGGATCACGTTGCTAGCCACCCGGTCGGTCCCCAAGAACTCATCGCGCTCGGGAGGGTGAATCACCGCGATTGGTTGGGAAGAACCTCGCTCCATGTTCACGCCGCCTACGGTGACCTCGAAGCGGTGCGGCTCCTGTGCGAACAGGGAGCAAACCTGGACCCGATCGATGTCCACTCCTCGACCAGCCCCCTTGGCTACGCGGCGAGGTGTGGCCAGATTGAAGTTGTCGAGTACCTTCTTTCTCGCGGCGCCAATCGGCGGCCCGTGGAAGATCGCCCCTGGTCCTGGCCTCGGGCGTTGGCAGAAGACCAGCTCCTCCACTTCGACAAGCGCAACGGCCCGACCTCCGGGCATTGGCTCGTGCACGGATTCAAGACGGACCGAAGTCGCGAGGAGCTCGAAAGGGTGATCGAGCTGCTCGAGAACAAATAGCGGGACACCCAACCCATTCGACTGATCGGATGATCGAAATGCACAAGAGATACACTCCAACCGCTTTACCATCGAGACTGATGACCAAACCGTATTGGCTGGACGGGGAGAAGTTGCGCCGTGAAGGCGTACTCGTAGACGGCGACCTTGTGTGGGAACTCATCTGCGCTTGTGCAGACGGCCATAACGGCGAGGTCCGCGCGCTACTGGAGAAGGATCGCAAACTGATGCACGCCCAGCTTTGGTATTGCAAGCCAATCGACCTGGCACTACGTCACGGCCATCTCGATGTCGTTCGGACGACGCATGAGTTTGATCACGAAAACAAGCTCGCATTCTATTTCGACAACTTCACAACCTACCGTTGCACCAAACGCGAGTTGGAACGACGCGGTCACACGCACATCCTTAAGTACGTGGAGGAAGAGTATTGGCCCCGGCTCGTGCCGCATCATGTTCCACAAATGGACGAAATAGCGAAGCTCTTTCCCAAACCTTGGGACAAAGATCGAAGTATCGACCGCGAAAAACTATTCGCCGCTGTGAAGACCAGCCCGGAACTGCTGCAAGGCACGACCCGGGAAGGACGTTGCCTTTTGAATCTTGCGATCGGCGCTTGGAACTTTGAGTTGGCCCAAGAGCTTTTAGCTCTCGGCGCGGCCACTGATCGTAAGACGGCCGACAACCGGAGCCTGGTCGACATCGCAGCCAATCGGTGCCTCAAGGCGATTCCCTGGTTGCTGGAACAGGGCGTCGAGCCAACGCTTCATAGCGCGGTGGCCAGTGGCGATGCTGATACGGTGCGTGAGATGCTCGCCGCAGACCCGGAAATTGCAAATCGCAATTCACCCCTCTACTTTGCCGTCAAGCATCGCAAACGCGACATGGTTTCGCTGTTGTTGGAACTCGGAGTTGATCCGAATTACCCGGGTCGGGATTCTTCTTGGGGCAGAGCGCTCTCGACGGCGGCTGAGAAAAACGACGTCGAAATCATGCGACTGTTGTTGGAGGCGGGAGCCAATCCGAATGCCGTTGTTGATTCCTCGGGCTCTGTGTACGACTTCCTGAACCATTGGGGCAAGAGACCCGCGGAAGAAATCGAAGAAGCGGTGGCGCTGCTCGTGGAATATGGCGCAGACCCCGTAGAATTCGAAGTAGGAGAGTCGAAGGGTTTGCTCCATTTCTTGAAGACAGCTTCGAATGAAGAGATTCTCGCCGTGAATGAAGACGGCACTCCACTAACAGGTTGTAACTCCCCCGAACTGCTAGACGCCTACGTCGACCGAGTTGGCAATGAACGGATCGTCAAAGGTCCCTGGTACGAGATGTGCAAATGTCCGGATGACACCGAGCTGCTCGAGTGTGCATTCCGCCACGGATATGACGTGAACCTGGGTGACTGGCTGGGACGCACGCAACTGCACGCGGCGGCTGCCTCGAACGAACTCGAGCGAGCGGCGGCCCTCTTGAAACTCGGAGCAGATCCCAACATGATCGACTCGCATTCATCGGCAACACCGTTGGGATTCGCCGCGCGTCAAGGCCACCCGGGATTGGTCAAGCTCTTGCTGGAACACGGCGCCGACAAGACGCTGCCCGCTGAGGACAACCTCGCCTGGGCCCGCCCGCTGGACAGCGCGCGATTCTTTTTGGCGGATCACGACTTTAGATACAGTGAAAAGACATCCAACCAGGGCGAACTCACCGGCCGTTATACGAAGTCATCCAAAGAGCAATACGAAGCGGTGATTGGTTTGCTGATGTGACTCCCGCTGCGTCCATGCGTGATCGCAGGTCGTTCGTCAATCCTAGTTGGGAAACGAGTCGGCGCGGCGCATTGTCAGTTGAGGCAAGAATCAAACAACAAGGCCACAAGAGCAACATGCAAATCAGTGATGAAGTTCAATCGTTTCGCCAGTCGATTCTTGACGAAGACTTCGAGACGATTCGGCGAGCCGTCGATGCGAATCGACGACTAGTTGGCTCGCACGTCAACGAGCACAGGCAGGCTTTTTGTTTTGCCTGCGAGCAAGGAAAGCTGAATGCAGCCAAGTTGCTTGTCGAGTTGGGCGCGGACCCGCGAGAAGACAACGATTTCTCCGTCACACGCTCGAGTCTTCACCATCCGCATGTGCTCAAGTGGCTCATGGATGAGTTTGAAATCGATCCCAACATAGTAACGGGCGACAACTGGGGACCGCTGATTCTCTGCCCGTGTGAGACTCTCAATGTCGACTGCATCGAAGTCTTGTTGCAGCGCGGAGCCGACCCAAATCTCATTATTCCCGGCGCCGATCAACAGATGAAGATTGGATCAGCCGGACGAACCTCGACTTTGCGCCGGCTTCGTTCGTGCGTAAGGTCGAACCGTCATTGGTCAGAAACTGCTGTACCCTACGCAACAAAAAAGTGACTCATCTGGGGCGACAACGGCGCTCCCGAACGTAACGGATTCTTTCCGGAGGCAGCAGCGGCTGATATGGATCGGGAGGACGGAGTGCGTCCCAGAGCGTCGGCGTCGACAGGTACAATGGTGATCGCATTGGACCGGCCCCCTGTTTCAAAGGAGGGCGCTCGTCCTGTGTTCGGTTTGGTCGAGTCTAGGCCCAGTGGTGAAAGGGGCGCCATTCCCGCCAAATGGGAGATTCACGATGACGAAAGTAAGCCGTTCCTTTGTAGCACTTCACGTGGCTTGCGTGATTACGATTTTTGCGACAGCCTACTGTCCGCTTGCCAATGCCCAGTCTGATCCTCCAGCGGACATCAAAGCGGCGGACGTTGCGGACGCAATCCGAAAGCTCGGAAGCGCAGAGTTCTCCGTCCGGCAGGTCGCGTCTGAGGAACTTGAGTCGGCTGGCAGTTCTGCAGTCAGTGCATTGGAACGAGCGGCAAGGTCGGGCGAAGTGGAGACCGCGACGCGTTGTGTCGAGGTCCTCGCTCGAATCGCACGCGACAAGGGGAATACCGAAACCGCGCTTGCTGCATTGGAGCGTCTGGCTGGGGATTCGTCGAATCGAATTGCCGATCTCGCTGCGCGCACACTGACTGAGCTAAGAATGACGGATGAAGACCGTGCGATCGCAGCACTTGAGGCTGATGGCGCACGGCTCAGTCGCGGTCGCGACGGGGAGATCTTTTCGGCTCGAGTCTCGCGTGATCATCAGGTCGTATTGTTGAAGCACCTGCCGCAGCTCCGGACGGTGCGAATGCGGGGACAGGGGATTACCGACGTAGGCATTAGCAATCTGGCGGACGTAAAGCTCCTGGCCAGTCTTACGATCTCCAGCACCGCTGTTAGTGACGTTGGGTTGCATAAACTGAAGTCACTGAAGAGCCTTGATCGCTTAAGCCTGAGTGGCCCGTTCACAAGCGACGGCTTGCGGCAGCTGCGGCATGTCGCGAGCTTAAGGACTCTCTCGTTCCATTTTTCAACCGATGAAATGGACCTGTCGTTCCTCGCTGAACTACCTCAGGTCAATTCACTGTATATCTCTGAGGTGCGAGTGGACAGGGATCGGGTTCGTAAGATCAATCAGCTCGACCACGTTCGACGATTGCATTTGACAGTAACTGGTGCCGACGATGAAGACTTGCGTTGGCTGGGCAAAGTTGAAGTCCCCCTACATCTTTCTGTAATGAGGTCAGTTAAAGCCACCGACGCGGGATTCAAATCCCTGGCCGGAGCCCGGCTTCTCGGGCTGTCGCTCGTGCGGACACCTGTTACCGACGAACGGTTGGAACATGTCGGAAGAATGTCGCTGCTGGAGTCACTTACCATTATGGATGCCCCTATTTCGGATGCGGGACTGGAGTATCTCAAAGGATTGAAGGCTCTTCGAACTTTGACGCTGCGAAATACGAGAGCCACCGAGGAGGGTGTCGCAAGTCTCCAGCGTTTTCTTCCAAACTTGATTAGGCCTCGGATTGTCGTGAATGCAGCAGCCCGGCCAATTCGAAGACGCAATCGGATTGGGTTTACTGAGAACCCGGAGACGGGCGGGAAGAACGCGCATTTTATGGCGAGGCCGACGGCAGAGGACATTGAACGGCTTAAGCAGATGCCTAACCTTGACACTGTTTTCCTGGGACGCGAAACCAAGGATGAGGATCTTCTGACGCTTGCTCGTGTAGCAACGAAGGGAATCGTTGTTGACTCAATGCAAGTTACCGATCGCGGCGTCCAAGCACTAGCAGATCATTCCACGCTTGAATCACTCGGGCTGTGGTCTTCGAGCATCACTGACAAGTCTCTGAAGTCGGCCGCGCAGATCCGATCGCTGACCAAGCTCGCGATTCACAAGGCTGAGATCACGGACGAAGGCGTCCGAGGACTCATTGTCCGGTTGGCACAGAGCGGGAAGCTGAAGACCCTCCACCTTTTTAGGTGCCCAAAGATTACGGATGCCGGATTGAGGCAGATTGACCAACTCACGTCCCTTGAGCAATTGTTCCTCAACAATAACAGTGGGCTAACGAGTGGAATCTTGAAGCAGGTCGCTCGCTTACGGAACCTGCGTCGGCTTGAAATCGATAGCATTGAGCTCAATGAGGCGGATCTAGCCCATCTGACGGAGCTTACGAAGCTTCAAACCTTAGGTATGTCGTGTAGCGATTCAAGTTCCAAGTTAACCGACCGCGGTCTGTCCAGCCTAACCGGGATGACTTCACTGCAATCGCTCACGATTCAAAGGGCAAAGGTGACAGACCGAGGAGTAGCCAGCCTGGTACAATTGCCAGCTCTTCAGCGTCTAGGGCTAGCGTATACCGAAGTCGGCAATTTGGGAGTCGCGGCACTCGCCAACGGATTGCCTAATCTGTTGAGGCTCAGTCTGGCCGGGACCAACATCACCGATAGCGGTATGACTCATGTTGGCAGGCTCACCCAATTGGAGTGGCTCTGGCTCAATGAAACCGAGGTTGGCGACGAAGGCATCCGGCAGCTCGATCGACTGAAAAAGCTGCAGCACTTGTACGTTGACGCTGCAGGTTTGAGTAATGAAGCGCACCAGCACTTCCAACGTGCTCATCCGGCGACTCAGATTCACCTGCAGTGATCGCTGTAGCTACCAACAAAGCAATGTGATCGCTACTGACTGGACCGTCCGAGCAAACGACCGATTCGAGAATGCGATGGCTACACGGAAGACAAACCTTGGAGCCCGACGCTTTTTCAAGTTTAGCCTCACGACGTTTCTGGTTGCCTTCGCGGTCATTGCGATCGGGCTGGGAGTCATTGTCCAGCGGGTTCATGAACACCAAGAGGCTGTAGCCGCAGTTCGACAGTGGGAACGGACATCGATTATCTACGATCACCAACTTGATTGGTCAAATCGATCCGTCGATATGGGAGCCCAACCTGCCACCGACACTTTGATCGCGCGTCTGTTCGGCGACGACGCTGTCATTACGCCAGAGCAGCTGACGGTCAATGATCTAAATATTACTGACAACGACATAACGCACCTGCAAGCGTTGACTCGCCTCAGTGTGCTGGTCTGAATTGCCCCAGAATCACCCACGCCGGCTTAAGATACCTGCGACGATGCGAACGCCTGAAACAGCTAAGGATTTCCAATTCGGCCATGCCGCGACCAGTCAGCTCGCAACCCATGATCGTGAGTCTCTTCGCATGGCCAACCTTCCCTAGCCCGGATTATTCATGAAGATCGTGGCGAGAGGTTGTAAGTACGTTCGTGGCAAGGAAGGCGAGCAATTCTTCCGCAGGCGTATTGAAGCAATACGTCGAGGGAGAATTGTGAAGCATGACGAAGCCACGGATGGACTTACGACCTCGCAGCAGATCGCTCATGAATAATTCGGGCTAGTGCTGGCACGACTTCGTCGGAGAACGGCCCGAACAACATAACACGCTCGATTTCTGAGATTTCTTCCAGAAACACTAGCTGCTCAACTTCAATATAGGATGCCGCATCCAAACGCTTCTCAGCTTGGGTATTCGGCTCAGCGGCCCGATCGCAGACTCGTTAAGCGGCGCCCTGACTTGTAGTTCCTGCAACCCCCCAAATTCGGTCGTAGGGTGAGAACTTCTCCGTTGCCATTCCATCCTGGCCCCAGAGATGCATCCGTGACAAGAGTTTGCTCTTTCCCACGACTTCTCCCACGACTGCTAACCCTGAGAGCGCACAGCAGGACCAGGAGCTGTGGTGCGGATCGTTTCGGGCTAGCGGCGGACGAGGCGACGCCGCTTTCGTTGGATGCATTCCCATTCTGCAAACATGTGCTAGCACGCGAAACCCCCGGTATTTCTGGCCTGAACTGGGTGTGGACGGTCGCCGGAGGAGCCGGCTTCAGGTTTGACAGCATGGAGGCGACATCGAACACATCGCAATGCACGTACCTTTTGACGTTTCAGCGTCGGCAAAACGGGAATGCACCCCTTTCGTTTCTGTTGACTCCATTTCTAGCGAGCTGCCGAACAGCTTCAATATGCTTGTCGCTTGGCTCGGAAGGGTGATTTGCTTTGACGCCGAACGTGCTTGAACTGCAGCGAAACTGGCCGCTACGGCGTCGGAGGCTCAGTCCGCCTCCACGCCCCGACGATGCGACCTCCGCATCACCGCGCTGATTCCCACGCCGGAGCTTCGTAGGGGCTGTCACGCCATCAGCTAGCAAAGCACCTCGACTGACTGACATTCGCCCGCCGTTTGTTTGAAACTATACTCGCCCCGAGATATTTCAGTTCGACAACACGAGAACGGAGGTTTCACATGTTGGAGCGAGCACTTCCATTGCTATTACTCTTGGGTTGTCCAGCCGTTGTTGTGAGTCAAACCCCTTCCCCTCCCCGACCCTCAGCTCCTCCCAAACAGGTCGGTCCAATTCCCGTCCCTGCCGAAAAGCAACAATCCGTGGAAGAGCTACAACGACTCATCGCTTCGCGGGACGCACTCACCAAGGAGATTCAGCGTCTGCGTAAAATCACGGGTCAGCATCAGCAAGTTGTTGCCTCCGTGAAAGTGTGCGAGCTGTCGCTCAACAAAGCTCGAAACGCAAACATCAACGTCGAAGGCGTCGAGTCTAAATGGCTGCACGCGAACGGATTCGGGGGGGCGTTGGCGGCGGGTGTGTTTGATAACCCCGGACAGACTGAGGACGCGAGGTGGATAAAGAGCGGAAGTGAAACCGTCCAAACGAGAGTCCTTGAAAACGATGAGGCCCTGCAGAATGCAGTCGCCGAACTGGAGAAAGCAGGCGCGCTGATAGTCCTCGCTGAGTCTACCTTGGCAACGGTCAGCGGTCGGCCGGCTTCTTTACACGTCGGAGGTGAGTTTCCTATTCCGGTTCCACAAACCAATGGCGGTTCGACGATTGAGTTTAAAGAATTTGGAACACGGCTCGACCTCCTACCTGTCGTTCTAGGACATGGAAGAATCCGACTTGAGTTGCGACCACGCATTAGCGAGATTGACGTCGACCGCAGCGTCATGTTGGGTGATGTGACAGTGCCAGGGTTACGGGTCCGGAAAGTAGACACAGGCGTTGAAATGAATGTTGGAGAGACGTTTGTATTGGCTGGGCTAGTGCAGCAACGAGTGATTCATAAGGCAGCAGACTCGGGCGAGGCGGAGAAAGGCAAGAATCCAGGACTTGTTCCAAGTAAGACTTCTGAAGCCAACATTGGTGCTGGCCAAGACGAAATTGAAGCGACCGAGCTAATCGTTATGGTTCGAGCAGAACTTGTCGATGCTCCTAACCTCGCGCGGAGAGCTGCGCTGGAATAATGGCTGAGCTACTTCCCACCAGGCTACGGGGATGTTCCTCACTCGCTTTGATAACGCGGTGGGTTTGGGCCTTCATCGCTGATGCCGCGGCGGACGCGGGTTTCGATGAAGGCGAAACAGAAACGGCCTAATACGTAGCGAGTACCGTGAACCAACAGGTACAATGCGACTTGCGGAGCTCAACCGTCTGCGCGTTTGGCCGCAACTTGGCAGCCTACAGGTGGTAGGCGGATACTTCCTATGACCAAGTTATCCGCCTGATGTTGAACCGAACATCAACTTTTTCAATACGTGACCAAACCCTGAACTGCCATGAAAAAGCCACCTCCCGGCACAGCTGAACGCATTGCAAAAATGACCTTCGCGTCAATCTACCCTCTTTACGTTGCTAAAGTTGAAAAGAAAGGCAGAACCAAGAAAGAACTGCACGAAGTCATCAAGTGGCTTACTGGCTACGATGAGAAAAAGCTGAAATCCCTCATCAAGGACGAAGTGACCTTCGAGGGCTTTTTCAAGAAAGCCAAGCTCAATTC
The DNA here is from genome assembly GCA_965223305.1 of Pirellulaceae bacterium. GTDB lineage: Bacteria > Planctomycetota > Planctomycetia > Pirellulales > Pirellulaceae > CBDCWT01. Next base: position 540,790 of record CBDCWT010000088.1, read on the forward strand.
CAACGCCCATTTAATCAGGGGTGTGATTTGTGGATACAGAGTCGAAGAAATTGAAGATCCACTGATTCAACAAGCGAGGTATCTCGACAAGCTCGTAGATGAGTTGGCCAAAGGAAGAAAGATGGAGAAGATATTGAGAAGTGAGTGAAGAGTTGCCGTTTCTTTTCTCGTCGCTGGCCGCGTCGTTGAACTGATCTTAGTCCTACCGGGCTACGACCCGGCGATTCCCCGTTCTTCGCCTTCCCAGTAGAGCTTGCGAAGCTCGCGTTTGAGCACCTTTCCGCTGGGGTTTCTCGGTAGATCCTGGACGTAGTCAACGGATCGTGGAACTTTGTAGCTGCCCAGCTTACCGCGGCAGAAAGCAATGACTTCGTCTTTGGCCGGCGCAGAATCGCCTTGGACAACGATAATTGCCTTGACACTCTCACCCCACTTGGCGTCTGGAACGCCAATAACCGCCGCGTCAGCGACCAACGGGTGCTCGAAGAGGACTTCCTCGATCTCACGGGGGTAGATGTTTTCTCCACCTGAGACAATCATGTCTTTAACACGATCCTGAATGAAGATGAATCCCTGCTCGTCCATCGTCCCAGCGTCGCCGGTGTGCAGCCATCCTCCTTTAAGAGCTTTTGAAGTTGCTTCAGGTTGCTTCCAATACTCTTTCATGACTTGCTTGCCTCGAACGATGATCTCCCCCAGTGCACCGCGTGGCACGTCATTATCGTCGGCGTCGACGATTCTAATCTCCGTACCGACAATTCCACGTCCGGCCGAAGCGAGCAAGCGTGGGTCTTCCGTGATCGCGCGGCGATGGTCCTGTGCAGACAAGCATGTCAAAACCGGTGACGCTTCGGTCATTCCATACGCTTGAACAAAATCGCAACCAAATACCTCCATCGCTCGCCGCAGCGTTGTTTCGGATATCGGCGATGCGCCGTAACAGATACCGCGCAGGCTTTCGTAATCGCGTTCGGCAACATCGGGAACCATCATCAAGCACGCCTGAATCATCGCAGGAACAAGCAGTGCGAAGCCGATGTTCTCACCGCTCAACGCGCTAACTACATCAGCCGGAACAAAGTCCCGTTGGATGAACATCGACTCACCCCAAAAGACGGTGCCCCAACATAGGTAGGCAGCCGCCGCGTGATAGAGCGGTGCGGCAACCAGAACTCGCCCCCGCCATTGATCACGGCAAAGGGGGGCGAGCTGCATGACGTTCGCAAGGATGTTTTCGTCAGTCAACACAACACCCTTCGGTCGGCCAGTGGTACCACTAGTGTACATTTGCAGGACGTCTCGAGTGTCGCCGCTGCCGAACGATGGCGGCGTCGTTGGTTGAGCCTCTGTCCAGGACGAAAAGGCTTTCCATCCAGTTCGGGCGTCGGTACCGATTGCGATAGTTTCATTGACGAGCGGTAGATTGTGACGGATGGATTCGATCGCTTCACAATACTCGGTGTCCGCGATGATTACTCTCGACTCGGAGTCTTTGATAATGTATTCCCATTCCGCCGCCGCAAGGCGATAGTTAAGCGGTACGGGAACAGCGCCGCATCTGGATCCGGCAAAGTAAAGCAGAGAATACTCAATTGAGTTTCTACCGAGGAAAGAGAAGCGGTCGCCAGGCGCGAGTCCGCTCGCGGCGAGAGCGTTTGCGAAGCGATTCACCTTTGAAAGCGCTTCGGCGTAGGTGAGACGACGCTCACCATCAGCGGCGAATTCGGCGTTAGGTTTCGCGGCAGCGTGGTATTCTAGAAAACTATGAAGCTGCACGGTCATATCTCCAGCTGAGCTCTTGCTCTTGATCGCGGTTTGATTCCAAATTGCGAAAAGGTCGAATTGGGACCAGCGGACAGTGAAACGGCGCCTGCGTCTCATCCGAAAACTGTGGGCGCGAGACGGCTCCACAGGCAAAACCTGTGTGAGCTTCTACGAACGAACGCCCACGACGGTGGGCGTTCTGAAAACCGCAAGGCTTGTCGTCGACACACTCAGTTTTTCGCCAGTTCCTTGACAGCGTCGTCGGCTTCATAGCCAAGCTCGGGCACTGAGATCAACACGAAATCTTCTGTTCGCTCAGTCAACTCGCGCAATTGCGAGATGATCGTGCCCGCTTCAGACCCCAGCGCCTCGGCAGCTTGCGTTAGTGCATCGTTTATCCGAGGCGTTTGCTCCCAGCTATCCAGTGGATAGACGAAGGTGAGTGTGGGGCTGCTGCCGCTTTCGAGCCAGAATGCGAAAACGGGCGGGGGCGCGTCTTGCTGCTTGATCGCCTGGCTGACACTTTGAAGTTGTTGCTTGAATTCAATTCTCGCGAATGGTTTGAGATGAATCGTCTTCACTCGTGCGAGCCTGCTCGGTCCAGAAGACTTCGGCAACCGACTTAGCTCGGTATCAAGTTCATGGATTCGTGCTTCGAACGATTCAATGTACCGAGAGACAGTTGCCCGCCAGTGCTCGACGGCTGTCTTCCGATGAGCTCTCGCTGCATCGAGGTCCTTCCAGGTATGGCCGCGCGTCACGAAAAGAAAGCTGCCGACATGTTCTCCAGTACCAATGGAGAAAGCAGACCAACTCCAAGGCTCGTTGTTCTCCCGCAACCACTCCAAGTGTTCCGTGACGGCTGCGACGAATTGCTCCGTTTGCCCGTCTTTTGGAGTAAATCGGTAACTCAATGTCACCAGCCCTTGCTCTTCCGCGGACAACGAACCGGCGAGGCAAATCAGGACAATCACAGCTTTGGGTACAAATCGATTCACAGCTAAGCTCCCAAGAGTAAAGAATACTGGATACATTGTTAAACTCACAGTTCAATGGCCTGAAAACGCACGTGCGAGATCGAGTGCTTGATACCGCATCAGTTCGCTCACAATGTCAACGAGGCCGAAAGCGACCTGGATTCCTGCGAACACCACCAACGAGACTGCTAGTACACATGTCGTGGAGCCGAACAGAAGTCGGATCCAATACGGACATTCGCGACCTGGAGTTAGCGAGAAGTCAGCATCAGCGTCTTGCGTCGGCTCCCATCGTCTTGTGGGAACCACCGACGTTGGGGAACGCTCCGTAGTTACATGACCGCTGGTCTTGCTGCCTGTCTGGCTCGGTGTCGCCATCTGGATCATGATCGTTACTTCCAAAGTCATTGAACGAGGTAGTCAGTTAGACAATGCCGATTTGAGCCAACCACCCGCCACAAACGGCCGTTCTTTTTCAAAAAATTGCCAATTTGCTCTGAGTTCGCGACATTTTCGGCGTTTGAGCGGGCGAATCCGTCGACTTGTCACCAGAGGCTTGAAGTGCTTTTCGAGCACTTGAGCTGGACGGTCGGACTGCCGAGTTGGAGTCGGCGATGCGGGACGAAATAGCATATCGCGCGAGATTTCGCTGCCGCCGATCATCACATCACGCTTGTCGCCATCGCGGAACTGGCTAACTGCCCGATTGATCAGAAGGGAGGAGCTGAAACTCTGCCGTCGCCGGCAAACTGCGACAGCCGCGCAGCCCACGAGCGTGCCACGCCCGCTCAAGAGAGACTGTGACGATCGAGACGCTTGTAAGTGCCTACGACAGTCTCAGGCAGCGGCGGGCAAGGGGCGAGACTGTTGTGAACCCGTCGCGGTTCGTGCAGGCTGAGAATTGCCGCCTCAGCGCTGCCTGTTGCCGAGGGCTGTCCGAGAATTCGTTACACATTCCATGGCCAGGCGAACGACTGAAGCCAGTAGGACTCAACCACCCAAGTTGGCACGGGGAAGTGATACGAAGGTTCACTACCATGGCCTTGCCTTCCCAAACTCCTGCTCTATATAGGCGTCTTGTTGTTGCTCAAGAGTGGAACCGTAGATCTTCAGCACAACTTTAAGTCGTTCAATCGTACTGATTCCATGATGCCGCATCAGACATGTCAGCCGTACAAGCCGAGCATCTCGCTCGTCCAGCTTCCGGTACTCTTCTGCCGGCAGAAACCTTGTCTTCAGCAGAGTTCGGTACAGCTCAATTCTGAATTGCTTGCTGTAGTGCTTCCGCATCTGAACGAGATCATCCGGATCACGCTCATCCGCTCGAATCGATTTTAGGGTCTTGCTGTACCATTGTTTCCTGGCCCTAGCGTTTGTCACGAGCTGTTTTAAGTATCGGCTACGAAGCGCATCGTCGGTTGTTTTCGAACCCAAGGCCGTATCGAGCGCCATGATGATGTTCAGGTCTCCTTCCAACTCATCAAGGTCAAGTTGCGGGAATTGTTGGTCCTGGCCGTGAACGCAGTCGTGAAAACAGCAAAGAGCCAGCGTCACGACGGTGGTTAGAACGAAGGAGAGGAGTGCTGCACGTTCCATGTGTTCGCTCCTTCTTTGATGAGAGGTCAGCCAACGTGACGCGCTTTCGCGACCCTGACGCCTTTGCGGAGCGCGAGCGCTCCCATCCCACAGAACTTGCCTCGTGCCCGTTCACGCCATTCTACCGGCCGAGGCGATCAGCTGTCTCAGGCGATGAGTACTATTTGGCGCAGATTCCTTTGGCACCGATTTCGCGCTCTGGAGACGTGTCCTAGACGTAAACGATCGTTCTACTGCAACTCGATTCGATTGGAATAAACACCGGCGTGATGGCCGACCGACTGCCAACCACGACCGACCGACGTCGCGGCGAGCGTGACCCAAATCACCGCCGGCGCTGTCGGACTATCAGCGACGCGCTGGAACTCAATGGCGTTCACTGGTACTCCCCAGCCTGCAGTCGGAGAAACCGCCGTGCTAAGTTGAGCCGACCAATCCCTGAAAGTCACCTTGGCGACGTATTCTCCTTGATTGAAGATGTTGATGGAAAGAGGGTCACTGCGCCGCATCTTTCCGGACGCAAGCTCACGAAAGGGACCTTTTTCTCCGGACGTTGCTTCGACAACCGAGAACGTCCCCGATTCACTCAAGAAAGCAAAACGCGCTGGGCGCCCCGTAGGATAATCTGCTGGTAGCACGTCGACCTCAGTTTGGCTGCACGGCGAAAAGCTCAACGAGAGATGCTTGTGTCCGGATATCTCCAAAACGCTGTAGGAATTCAAGTGTGTGAACGTCTCACGCGGAACATGTGTCGATGCTGTCAGCTCCATCCGTTGGCTCTCCGAGCGATTCGGAATGACAATTGTCGAATCGTCACTGTAGAGAAACGTCTGGGTTGACGTGTCGCCAAACGCCGCAAGGACTCTTCTTCGCGTTGAAGAAGGTGGGGCAAGCAGACTCCAGAAGCCGTCTGGTGAGATCCGCTCAAAGCTCAGAAAAGGTGTGCAGCGAATCGTCATCCCCCTTCGTTTCAGAGCGACCTCAGCTGGCCCGGGGTAAAACCAGCAGTCTTCGCCGATCTCCACTGGCAACTGAGGAATGTCCATCTCCGTGTTGGGGTCCGGAGCGACTGCTCGTCCGCTCGCGACCGTTGTCGGAGCGGCTGGCCGCTCTGTCAGAACGACCAAGAGTCCGAGCGTCGCAGAAAACAGAACAAGGGGCAGCGCGGTCCTCGGCATCAACCGTTCCTCTCGCGGTACGAGACAGGTCACCAGCAGCGCGAAGCCAAGAGCGGCGATGCCCAATATCCATATTTTGTGCAGGCTCTGCGGAAACAAAAGAAGGCTAGCTATTGAGACGGCGCTCCACCCGGCGCCCATGCTGGTGGCCGTAACCGCTGAGACGAAGCGGCGACGTCGCAGCATTCCCGCGAGACCAAAGCAGGCCGCAATGGCCACGGCAGGTGCTAGAACGGAATTCAGCCAGAAGCGGCTATGCTCAAAAGAGAATCCCTTGGGACTGATCCACCAGTACAGTCCAGCCACGACCAAATGGCCAGCAAGTGCCAATTCGACGAGGATTCGCCCGACGAAGCCGACTTTCGAGTCGCTTTGTGAGTTGTTTGCCATCACCGCCCTTGTCCCGTAGATAGGAACAGTGCCGAAACGTTAGCCCGGATTATTCATGAAGATCGTGGCGAGAGGTTGTAAGTACGTTCGTGGCAAGGAAGGCGAGCAATTCTTCCGCAGGCGTATTGAAGCAATACGTCGAGGGAGAATTGTGAAGCATGACGAAGCCACGGATGGACTTACGACCTCGCAGCAGATCGCTCATGAATAATTCGGGTTAGTCCGAAAGAGTCGCCATCGGTATTCACCCGATTCCGCATCGAACGTCGCGGTCGCCTCCTGGGAACCAGATAGTATCCGACAGACTGCTGACACAAGGCTCCTCAGAGCGTCAGAGAGGGAAGCCGTGACGCTGACATGCACGTCATCGACAATGAGCGTGCATTCTGACCACCCACGTGCAGTCAGTTGGTAGCGAAACTCAACGCTCACTGAGTGTAGCTCCGCGGTGGCTGCGTCAAGAACGCGGTCGTCATTCGGGACGCCTTGCCGGTGGCCGTACCCGCCTAAACCGATCACTCGACCTCGGGACGTATTGTTTAGCGATCGACTCATCGATCGATACAAAACCACACTCCTGTACAATTCGTTGCCCCGTCGCTTTAAGCAACCAGTCGCGCAGTTCTCTGGCCGGATGTTCGGCCACAGTCTCCCGGCGGAGAACAGCGCACAGTTCCGTTACGAGCGGATACTGCCGTGACGAAATGGTTTCGGGCGCCGGATTCACTCCATTGACGGCGCACGTCTTCACTGCCCTGGGGGCCATGAACTCTTGGTAGTAGTAGAATGAATAGGCAATCCCAGCGGGATCGCGATCCACGGCCCAGAATGGCCGACCCATTAGCGAAAAGGTAAACAGCTCCGAAGCCTCGGCCATTTGGCGTCCTTTCATCACCAATTCCCGCATCACCTCCTGGCTGCCAGAGTTCCGGTTGCGTTGATATGGGTTAATCGCCACGTTGTTCCCGCGGACTTCCACCCAGTTTCGTGTTCGACCCGAGAAAATGTCACGAATCTCGTCGACTGTTAGGCTGTCCACTGGATTCTCATCGTTCAGCAAGAATACGAATGCATCCAAGGCCACGGGCTCTATGTCAAGTTCCACGTTCTTCCTCGAAGCCAGCCTCAACTCATCATTCGATGGGCGGCGAGCCACGAGAATCATGTCGACACGCCCGGTGATCAGATTCACGTAGGCTTTGTGAGTCCCTTGGTGCTTCGTGGCAGAGTTGATAAAGCGAGAGAGCGGATCGTTTCCACTGAGATACCCCGCGGCTTTTGCATTTGTTGCCGCGACGAGACGATGACTGTCATCAGATTCCACGTGAGTCCAGAAGCAGCTACTACCGAGGACCTTGCACGCGAGCAGCACCTGCAAGGGTTCTGCCGATGTCGACCCGTCGACCTTCGGATAGTTACTGGCGACGATTCCCAAATCGGGAAACGGAGATGGTGTGTCGGGAGGCGGAGCGACAGATCGCTCGCTGCAGCCAGGGGTCGCCCCAGCAATCGCGGCAAACAACAGCATGCGCCAGCGAAGAAACATTCGAGTCGTTGAGCCTTACTTTCTGTCGCCGTGGTCCATCACCGAGTAGCGACATCGGCATTGGATTCGGACAACTACCGCGCTAGCTAGTAGGGGTAATCGACGTAGTGTTTGTTCTTGCTGTCCCACTCCCAGCTCTCGCCGCAGCACCAACATATGTTACTGCAAGCAGACCGATCTCTGGGTCAGTAGTTCCGTAGAGATGTTCTAGATGACTTGACACGTTCGTTGACCTCACGCCCGTTCGCAACTTCCTCGCGGCCAACTGTCTCACCAGAGTCGGTTTGTGCCTCAGTATCTCATTCGGGGATATTGTGCTTCTTGCGAAGCTCTTCCGTGACTTCGTCGGCGGGTCTTGTCCGGCCGGCATCAATGTCCGCCAAGCCTTCGTGAATCGCGGCATTAATCTGTTCGCGGTTGCGCATGGAATCCCACTCGATGACCAAGTCATCGATCGAGACTTCCACTTCACCTTTGCTCAATCGTTCAGTTGCGAAGCGATGGAAGCTGTCAAGTTGGTCCTGTGTAATCGCCATTTGGCTGTTCCTGCCAGGTTCTACGCCTCCAAAAAAAGCACTAACACAGCTGCCGAAGGCCCGTCAAAGACTCCATTCAGAAAAACGGTCGAGTTTCGGACGCCAACCGGGCATCTTCAGCCATTGTACCCACACCAGCCCGATTTCGGGGACGTCCCTCACTCGCTCGGATAACGCGGTGGATCCATTGGGCCTTCATCGCTGACGAGTCGCCAGCGAATACTGTCGCGCAACAAATCTGAAATGTCTGTCAACTGGCCATTGATGTCGATGGTCCTGCTGACCAAACGGATTCCATGGCTGTAATCAACATAGCGGTTCACATGTACGGTTGTCAGATTCTGAATCGGTTGCCCATCGAGCTTCCGCCAGCCATAGATCGCCAGCCTTTGCGGGCGATCGAAGATGCGGGGAGAGAGGACTACGTCCTTCTTGATGCCCGTCACGAGCTTTCCCAACGGGTGGCCGGCCCGTTGTGATTCGATGATCTGGTGATGCTTAAAGAACGTGGTGACTGACTCCCGCTCTGTCGTTAACGGGCGCGGTTCCAGCCGCAACTCCGCTGCACGGTCGATGGCATCCACTATCTTCCGGGTCGGCAGAACACAACCGAGTCGATCGGCGATTTGCTGAGCGGTTTGCGGCGTCAACGGGATGCGGACGAAATCACAATCACTCCCAACCGACAGATAGTCGCACATGACTTCTATCGAGGCCGTCGACAGTTTTCCGTCTGGACTCTCCCAGCTGAGCGGCACTTTTCGGAAATGGCGGAGAAACTCCGGAAAGTTGCCGGCCGTTATCTCGCGCAGAATGATGGCTTCACGCTCATCCAGGCTCAGCCGCTCGATGCGCCCTATCAACGCGCTCCCGCCGACAGCGTCGCGCGGCCGCAGTGGAAGGCCGGGCTGTTTGATGGGAGAACGACTTTCCTGTTCGGCGCTCTGTTCTGGTTGTTCCGCAACACCACCACCGAGGGCTGTCCCCACGAACGAGGCGACAAGCAGCAAGGAAGATAACAACAACAAGATGCGCATGCTCAACACGACTGACGACAGATCAGCGGGAAAGAATCGAAGGCCGTGTCAACCTTAGAAGACGGCAAGGGAAGGTGTCAAGCACTGGGAATCAGCACGAAGTGGATCCTCCACTTGCTGATGCACTTGTGGGATGGCCGTCACCAAGCCTCGCGCTACTTTCCCTTGGCCGCTCCCGGCAACCAATCTTGGAACTGGCAGCTGACTTCGAAGCGGCTGAGCTCTTGGCTCAGGTCGACGCGAACGTTCACAACTTGGACGATTGCGCGAGTAGGATTGCTGTCGCCGAAGTCCACGATCAGGCGATCGTTGGTGGGCCATTCCGTGGTGACAAAGGAGATCCCAGACTGAGACAAGTCTGAACTCCTAACGGGACGGAAGTCGCCAGTTGCTGATTTGCGAACGGGATCGTACTCGCAGACGGAAACGCGAGCGTCAAAGTCAACACGGGTCGCATTGCGCCGGTCGAGATCGTTCTGGGGAATGGGAGGATTCAGTTGAGACATAATTGCTGCACCCTGTCACGGACGATTCTGGGGATCACTCCGGAACCAGCCTCTGGGTGTATATAGGTTACGCTTGAGCATCCGGCCAGCGGATTTTTGACACGACTCGGTGAGTGCGTCGTGGTCCAGCGTCAGCGACGAGGAGATTCGTGTACCGGCCCAGGGGTCCCTCTCACACTTCCGATCAACGCAAGCACACTTTCAAGAGCAGCAGCGCGGCGCGGGGGTCTTGGAAGCCTCCCGCCGACGGGCGAAGAGCTATTTTTTGGGCCGCTCGAAGATCTTTTTGAGTGTTTCTTCAGCTGCCTGGACGCTGTCGTCCGCGACCAATTCAGGCGGCGGAGGTAGTTTGCCGGGTGGCTTTTTAGACGGGGGGACTTCTTTGTCAGGGACGTCTTCGGTGCCGGAAGGAGCCTCCTCCGTTTCATCCCCCGATGACTCGACCTCGCTCACATCAAACTGACGCAGCAAGGGATCGGCCATCCGTCGTGCCCGGTCCTCTGCATCGGCCTCGCCTAGCATCTCGCTGACAAACTCTGACATGGGGTCCCGCTGCGGTTCGGAAGGCTTGTCCTCTGGGAGCGCGAGCACCTCGAACTCCAGTCGGCCGATGCGAAGTCGGTCGCCACCCACCAACCGTGTCTCGTCCTCAATGCGTTCTCCGTTCACGAACGTCCCGTTGGTCGTGCCCATGTCGCGAATAGACAGGGCCTCGTCGGCCAACAACAACTCGCAATGCAAGGGACTTACAGATTCGCTCTGGCAGCACAGCTGGCATTCGCTGGAAGTGCCGACTAAGAACCGCGGCCCACGAACCTCGAGGCTAACACCAGCACTGTCTCCGTGTCGATTGGTCAGTTTGCCGTGCAAAACCTGGAGTCTATAGAGCATGGCGCAGCAGAAAACAATTCGACAAGAACCCCCAACCAGCCGACGCAACCCGACAAAACGGAACAACGCGGGGCCTGAGAAATTATAGGTTCTCCCTAGCCTACCGACCACACCTTTCTATCTAGGCCCAGATGGTCGGTCACCTTTCGCTACCGGTGGAGCACCGTCGCCGTATCCTGGTGCTGCCAAAAGGGACACGATCAGGCGGCCCTGGTCGCTGTCCCAAATTTGGATACGACCGTCAAATCCGCCCGAGGCGATCCGCCGTGTGCCTTCATGGAACGAGACCGAAATCGCCCAATCCTGGTGCCCCTCCAATGATCGCAGCAGCTTTCGCGTGCGGGGATCGAATTGGCGAACCGTCTTATCCTGGGACGGTGCGAAGAGGAACTCCTCTGTGATGGACATCTTGAAAACTCGTCCGCCCAACGTGATTTGCTTGGCTTTCTTGGCGTTCTCGATCTTCCAAAGGTGGATTTTCCGGTCCGCGCCGCTGGAAAAAACTTCTTCCCCATTGGGATGGAACGCCACTCCGTGGGCTGGCTCGCCATGCCCCGCATACGTCACGAGCAGTTCGCCTGTCTGGGCGTCGAATACCTTGGCCGTCTTGTCTCGACTTGCGGAAGCCAGTCTGCGGCCTGTCTTGCTCCAGGCAACCGCAGAGACCCAATCAGAGTGGCTGGTGATCAACAACTGCTGAGCCGCCGACTCCACATCAAACAAGCGGATCGTGCCGTCAGCAGCCGCGGTTGCCAACCGCGCGCCTTGCGGATCGAAGGCAACATCTAGGACTACATCCGAGGTCGTGCCGACAACTGCCACCAGGCGACCACTGCGCAGGTCGAACAAGCGAGTCTCACCCAGCCTGCCAGGTGCGCCGCACCCGACAGCCAACAGTTGGCCGTCCGGGCTACGCGCGATCGCATAGACTCGTTCACCGACGTTGGTCACGCGCCGCCGGAGTTTTCCGGTCCGGGAGTCCCAGACTGTCAGTTCGTGATATCCAGCAGCAAACAACTCGTGCCCATCGGCTGAAAACTCGACGGCCGTCACGGGGACTGGGAAGGGGTACACCGAAGGCGGATCGGGATGCCGCGGTGGCGGAATGATCGTCACCAGTTCGGCGTCGGGGTTATCACCATCAAACAGAGCTCCCTCTTCGATCCAGCGCCGCACGGCGGCTACGGCTACAAGCGGTAGCGGATCCGCATCCAATGGCATCCGTTCTGCTGCATCTTCAGAGGTGATTCGCCGATAGACCTCGCTGTCGTCGAGTTCACGCGGCGTGACGCCGGGGAGTCCAGAGTCTCCCTCCTTCACCGAATGGGAGTACGAGTCAACCCGGAACCCTCCTTCGGCTTTCTTAGCTCCATGACAGGCGAGGCACTGATCTCTCAGAATGGGAGCTATGTCACGGCGAAAACTGACTTGCTCGGCTGCGGTAAGGTAGACCGGAAGCAGCCAGACAAAGAGCAACGTGCAAGACGGTCGAACTTTAGGGTGCACTGCCTTTCCTCCTCTTGCTTACCCCGCGGCTGATGATAGGTAGGTACACTCCGTGTGCCGTAACCCTGCAGCCTGGTTACGACGTAAGGAGTCGTCCAACAATAAGTTGCCGATATTCATCCCCCTCACCCTGCCCTCTCCCCCTGCTATTCTCGCTGCGCGAGGCAGGGGAGAGGGAACAGAAGTCGGCTACTTATTGTTGTACAGCGCCTGAGCCTGCTACTTTGCTGAGGGCGCGGCGAGGCTTTTGTCTCGAAGCCCCTCTCTCTGACTCTCTTCCCCAGCAAACTGGGAGAGAGAACACTTGGGGAGTCGCTACGCGGCCAGACTACTGGTTTGTGACAAAGCCTAGCCCGAATTATTCATGAGCGATCTGCTGCGAGGTCGTAAGTCCATCCGTGGCTTCGTCATGCTTCACAATTCTCCCTCGACGTATTGCTTCAATACGCCTGCGGAAGAATTGCTCGCCTTCCTTGCCACGAACGTACTTACAACCTCTCGCGACGATCATGAATAATCCGGGCTAGTGCTGGAACATGAACTCATTTGTGTTTAGGATCGCCCAACAAATGTCCTCGAGTGCTTCCAAACGACTCGCGTGCCTTGGTTTCAGCTGCTTGGCGAGGACGTTGCGTTCGGCTGTCTTAGACTGCAGTGTCTTGCGGTCCATGTCATCCAGTGCCCGGTCGACTTCCTGGTCAGATACTTCAACCAGGGGACCCAGCTTGGAGACCAAATAGGCTTGGACCTCATCGCGCCGCCCGTCCGCTCGCTGCAGCGCCTGCCGCAGGTCGTGGCGGAGCACTTCGGGTACGAGTGCGAGTTTCTCGTCGAGCAGCTGCTGGCGTGTTTGGCGATTGACCTTGTCGATAACCTGTTCGATCGATTTGAGCTTTTTGCGTAGCTCCGCGTTCTCCGCTTGCCACTGCTGGTGTTTCACAGCGATGTGCTGTAAACCAGCCTGCAACTCAGCGCCAGTCGGGGCCCGACTGACTGCTGCCAAATGCAGCTCGCCGATGATTTCTTCGTCGGTCTTGCCGGTCGCCACCAACCGGCGAAACCGATTCACTCCCGAGCGCAGCTTGTTCGAGATAAGTGCACCATTAAAAAATTGGATCGCCATTCCCAAATTCGAGTCGCTCGATCGCTCACACTCGCACACCGTCTGGCGTTGCGGTTGCCCGAAGACTTTGAGAAATTCATGGTTAACCAGATCTGGCGCAGGTAGCTGTGTCGCTTTCGTGCCTTCGGGCAACGACGCGAATTTCTCCGGGACGCCTGTCACGTGGCAGATGGCATCCAGCAACTGCTCAGCCGCGAGCAGACGCGGTTGGTAGTGCGAGAAGTACTTGACGTCGTCTCGATTAAACTCGTTGGACTCGAAAGAGGCCTGGTAGGTTCGGCTATTGAGTATCGTCCGCAATAGCCGCTTACGATCGAAACCGTGTTGAGCGAAATCGCGGGCCAGTGCATCTAGCAGCGCTGCGTTCGAAGGCGGATTCGAATCGCGGAAGTCATCCGGAGGTTCTACAATCCCCCGTCCGAACAGATGACTCCAAATTCGGTTCACTTCAACCCGCGCAAAGAAGGGATTGTCTGGATGCGTGAGCCACTCTGCGAATAGCTGCCGCCGATCGTTCGTTCGTCCAACTTGGACCGCTGAATCTCCAGGAAGCCAAGGTATCATCTTTGCTCCCGTTCTTGGCTGTGTCACCTCACCGCGGCCGGCGACCCATACAAATAGCTCGTCGGGCCGGTCGGTTTTCTCTCGACGAACACGGTTGAAGAACGCGGCCATTCCGTAGTAGTTGTCCTGAGTCCAGCGTTCGAACGGGTGGTTGTGGCACTTGGCACACTGAAGCCGTGCGCCAAGAAAGAGCTGAGAAACGGTCTCGACACAGTCATTCGTATCGGTGGCTGTGCGAAAGAAGTTGGCCGCCGGATTCGAATGGGTGCTGCCCGTGGCGGTGAGAAGTTGTCTGGCAAACTCATCAGATGGCAGATTCTCAGCCATCGCGCGGTGGACCCAGCGATGGTACTTGTAAACACCGTCCTTCCCCACCTGTTTGCTACTGAGGCGTAGCAGGTCGCCCCACTTGAGCGCCCAGAAGTTGGCGAACTCGTGACGGTCAAGCAGCTTGTCGATTAGCTGCGACCGCTTTTCGGGGTTCTTGTCTTTGAGGAACGCTTCCACTTCTGCGACCGTCGGTAGCACTCCGATCACATCCAGATGCGCACGGCGCAGGAACTCCGAATCATCGCACAGCTTGGATGGCAAGTACTGAAGTTGTTTCAGCTTCTGATCGACGAACCGATCAATGTAGTTGTGCTGCCTGGGGTCGTTCCAAGCAAAACCGTCAATATCTCGCACAAAGGTGATCGAGCACGACTCAATGAACTCCAGGTAGCGAACGATAATCGCCGCCTCGCCGCGGTCTTTTCCTACGACGAGACCAGTCCTATCGACAGCTGCGACCGCGTCATCGGAACTCGAAAAAACGGCCAACGAGGTCACGTCGCGAACCCTGTCGTCCGAAAAATGTGCCATCACAGACAGCTGCTGCGAGTGCGCCGGGTGTTTCAACAGTCGGCCGGAAGATGGGTAGACTTCGATTCCAACGCAGCTGGGACTTCCGGGCGGATCGACTCGGCAGCCGCCTGCTATCCAGTCGCGCAAGATCCGATAGGCGATGTCTTGCCGCCGCAGCTGCAGGCCACCACCGTGAGGGACGCGCATCATCGGCTTGAGCAGTAGCAAGCTCAAACCTGGCTCCAGCGGACTAGCTCGCCGTCCGAAGCTCTCGCGGATCAAGGTCCATTGATCCAGCTCCGGATCGAAGGCCCGCAACGACAAGCGAAAGCCACCCTTGCCACTGGGAGCACCGTGGCAAGCCCCGGAATTGCAGCCTTGCTTGGATAGAGCCGCGAGCACATCATGTCGAAAGGAGACGGGCGTGCCACGCTTCAGCTCTCGGACCTGTACCGGGATTGACGCTTGCTGCCCTGCGACGACGACTCGGACTGTTGTCCGATCGTCACGAAGCGGCTGCAGAACGGCACCGTTGACTTGCACGACGCCGGCATCCGCGGCGGTCAACTCAGCGACTCGAGTGAGGTCTTGCAGGCTGCCATCTGAATAGTGGCCTGTGACAACGCATCTCACCTGATCCCGGGGTCCCACCAGTGTGACTCGCGACGGGAAAACTTCGATTCTTTCTAAAGACCTTGTCTGCTTAGGTTCCAGCTCGACACCGAGTGCTAATGCCGGCAGCAGCCAGATCCACTGGAAACCAATCAACCTGATAACAGAATCGAGCATCTGTAGCCGGGCTGACCGGCGACCGGATGATCGAGATGCTGTTTGCACGTGGTACTGCGGCTCGCCAGCCAGCCGGAGTGTCATTTCTGCGATTCCTTCGGTGTGTGCAGAGCCAACTTGATGCTACGAGTCACGATCCATCCCTGGCCGGACAACTCGCCGAACGCAATCAGCTCGCCGTAGTAGTTTTGGCGGTGGCCGCCCGCTGATCCCGTGACCGTTACTCGGTATTGTTCGTCATCATGTTGAACGGTATGCGAGCAGGCCCTGGGAAGACCGTGCAGCGCAATTGTTAGAGGACCTTTGAAGTCCTTGTGTTTTCTTTCCAAAGAGAGCGTCCAGACTGCCTTCTTGGTCCCTACGTCTAAAGTGGCCGAGTCGTCT
The DNA here is from genome assembly GCA_965223305.1 of Pirellulaceae bacterium. Lineage (GTDB taxonomy): Bacteria > Planctomycetota > Planctomycetia > Pirellulales > Pirellulaceae > CBDCWT01. Next base: position 556,420 of record CBDCWT010000088.1, read on the forward strand.
TGCAGCTTGATGTCGAACGGTACGTCCACCTCCGGTCCAGCTACGACAGCCAGAAGCCCGTCATGCCAACCGGGGAAAGCAGTCAATTGCTGCCACTTGGCAAGGACGGCGGTACGTGTTTTCACGGTACGGATCTGATCTTTGCCGTTCACTTTGGCCCGGCCAACAAGTCGAAAAGACATCAGCGTCCCCGGGCTTGTGTGCTCGTCAATGGCAATCAACACACTGTGCTCTTTCGCCTTGGCGGGGATCCGTCCGTCGATCACAGTCAGGTGCGTGTGTGCCTCGGGTGGGGATGCCACCATGTCGAGCTGGATCTGCCCGTCGTATCCGCGGCGGCTTACCTGGACTGGCAATCGGATGGCGCCGCCGTTGGAGGGAAGCGCAAAGTTGAATGCTTGTCCCTTCTTGAGCGTCAATTCGAAACCTTCATCGAGTTCCGCTTCGATTCGGTAAGCGTGCGAGGGGCCACCGCGACGCAGTAGATCCTCTGCACTCAAACAATAGACTCCGTCTGCGGGGAAACGATAACGCAACGTCAAGTCGCCTGCGGTGTCGACTTGAGTTTCGGCTAACTGCTGACCTTGAAGATCGTGGACGCGCAAGAACAGCACGCTGGGTGAGCCCAGCTGACGCGCGACCACACGGAACGCATATGCTTGCCCTTTTCTGGCAGCAAACGCAAAGTAGTCACAATCGTGTTCCTGCTGTAAACGCCCGTTGAGCGCGCAGGGCAGCACAACGTTGGTCGCGGATGTTGTGGTGTCGTTCGGTTCGACCTCCAAGATCTCCGGCAGTTTTGTGGCTGCCAATGTCGCAGTCGCTGACGACTGACCATCGGTGTACTTGACGGCAACAGGCAGGCTGTCTTGGTGTAGTTGGCTGGGCATTTGCAGCAGCGTCGGCGGCACACCCTCTGCTGCCGGTCCAGCAAACTGAATTCGGAACGTCGATCCCAATCGGCCGCCCAGAGGATACGGTACGGAGACGAGCGGAAAATCTCCCAGGCGAAGTCGACAACTTCCGCCGCCGCGGAATCGGTTGTCACGCAGCTCGACCAGGTATTCGCCGGATTCCTCGCACAGAAACTGGAAGCGAGGATCTGGGCCGTAGCTGGCGTCGTCGTCGACCAGCAACAATTCGTTGCCGTTTCGATCGAGTAAGCGAACGACGGGGTCCATAGTCGAAGCCAATCGACCGGCAACAACCTCGCACGATATACGCTGCCCCGCTGCCGCCGAAAAGCGGTAGTAGTTCGATGCGCCGCCGTCTAAGATCGCGTCCACGGCCCCAGGGAATTCAACGGTTTGAGCAGCTTCCACGGTGTGGTTGTCACCCGCATCGACAACCGTTGCCAGGTCGTCGATCATGAGCAGCTTGACGTCGCTGATTCCGGCCGCTGTGCCCACTATGAGACCTGCGATGCCGACGGCAGTGTCTGAAGCCACGGTGATCCGGCATCGCCGAGTTGTCAGCGGCTGTTGACTGCCGTCGCCGGGCAGCAGCTCGATCTTTGCCGGAAAGCTGGTCCAGATTTGCAGCGGATCGTCGAGCTTCTCACCGTGTAGCGTTAGCTCGTTGACGTGCCCTGGCCGCAGTGCCGCGGGAGCCAGGTGTGATAGCGAGGGTTGGCAGTGAGCCATTTCGGCTGCGCACAGCACGACGCCGATGCCAATCCAGGTCGCGTGTTGCATACACTGCTCCGACATCAGCTTGCGCAGAGATCAACTTCAGATGGAGGCGGGAAACCCATTGTGACCACTCCCCCAGGCACCGTCAACAAACGGCGCATTAGGCTGAAAGCTCAGTCCGGGCGAGCTTTGCGGGTATCCGGCCGGTAGCCGGGCCCGGGACGATGGCGCGACTTCTTTCGTCGCTTGTTCTCGCGACCGCCCATGTCATGCACGTACGATTCGCGAGACCGGGCATTCGCCTTTCGCAGCGCCTCACGTGGAGGGGAGCCGGGAATCAGGCAATCGCAGCCGCCCCCGATCAAGTCGCGGCGTCCGGCTTTCTCGAGCGCCTTTCGAACGTCAAAGTAGTTTTCCGGTTTAAAGAACTGAAGCAGCGCCCGCTGCAGCTTGCGATCACGCAGATGCCTGGCTACGGCGACCGGTTTCTTGGTGAAGGGATCGATCCCGGTGTAGTACATCGCGGTGGCTACATCCATTGGCGCGGGAATAAAGTCCTGCACTTGATCGGGACGATAGCCACTTCGCTTCAAAAACACCGCTAGGTCGATCATCGCATCGAGATCGCTACCGGGATGGCTAGCAATGAAGTATGGCACGATGTGTTGCGTCTTGCCGGCTTGTTTTGACTCTTCTTCGAACTGGTCCGAAAACTGTTCGAAGTCGTCGTTGCAGGGCTTTCGCATGAGGTCCAGTACTTTGGGATCGGTATGTTCGGGAGCCACTTTTAGTAACCCACCCACATGATGCTGAGCAAGTTCGCGCATGTATTGGGGCGAGCGGCGTGCCAAGTCCATGCGGATACCGCTGGCAACGAGCACTTTTTTCACGCCGGGAATGCGTCGGGACTTTTGCATGAGCTGGACGAGCGGCCCATGATCGGTTCCCAGCAGTTTGCAAATGGTCGGATGAACGCACGATTGCCTCCGGCAGACCGCCTCGACTTCGGGGCGAAGGCACTTCATTTCGTACATGTTGGCCGTCGGTCCACCGATATCGCTTACGACACCCTTGAACTTAGGATCCTGAGTCATTCGTTGGATTTCGTCCAGCACCGATGTCTGGCTGCGTGACTGGATGATCCGGCCTTGGTGAGCGGTGATGGAACAGAAGGTGCACCCTCCGAAGCAGCCGCGCATGATTGTCACGGAGTCTTTGATCATGTCGAACGCTGGAATCGGCTCCTTGTAGGCGGAGTGAGGCCGACGCGTATAGGGCAGCTCGTAGACTCTGTCCATTGCGGCCTGCGAAATCGGCAACCGCGGGGGATTACACACAACCGCTTGCCGATCGTGCCATTGGACCAATTTCCGCGCATTGTGCGGATTGGTTTCGTTGTGGGTGATCTTGGTCGCTGTGGCAAAAGCAACCTTGGAGGCACAGACTTCCTCGTAGCTTGGCAACTCGATGGCGTCGCTGGGTGCCGTCTCCGACGCGCCCATCGCATAGGCAACGCCGCGCATGTCGCGGAGATCTCGCACGGATTCACCTGACTCGAGCCGTCGCGCGATTTCAAGAATGGCGTCTTCGCCCATCCCGAACACGACCAGATCGGCCTTGGAATCCAGCAGAATCGATCTGCGGACCTTGTCACTCCAGTAGTCATAATGCGCCAGCCGTCTCAACGAGGCTTCCACACCGCCCGCGATCACGGGCACTTTTCCGAAAGCCTGCCGCGCGCGTTGGCAGTAGGCCAGCGTGGCTCGGTCTGGTCGCAGGCCAATCCTAGCTCCCGGAGAGTAGGCGTCATCGTTGCGGACTTTCCGGTTGGCAGTGTAGTGGTTGATCATGGAGTCCATGTTGCCCGCGCTGATGGCGTAGAACAGCCGTGGACGTCCAAAGCGTCGCCAGTCGTCGACCTTTTGCCAATCTGGCTGCGAGACGATACCGACGCGGTAGCCGGCAGCTTCCAATACACGGCCCAGAATCGCCATCGCGAAGCTAGGATGGTCTACATAAGCGTCCCCAGTGACGAAGACGACGTCGACCTCTTGCCAGCCGCGCGCACGCATTTCGCGCCGGGACATCGGTAACGGGCGTCGCGGTTGTGCGGGATTCGCCACCGGCAACGCTGCTAGCGTATCCGTTCCGCCGGCTGACGATTGGAGTACGGGCAGTTTCATTCCACACCGAGCAAGTGGGCTAGTTAAGACCAAGCCGCAATTGTAACTGGTGTGGGCACTCGCGAGATAGTCCCAACGATTTGCCCTTCTTCCTCAGCGGTCGCCCCTGAGACTCTTCTCCACAAGGTACTCTCAGCGGACCGACTTTATTCGGAGAGCTCAGGCGTTCCGACGGCGGTGTAGACGTGGTTCAGAATCCTCGCGCCGCCGATTTCTTCAGCTCGCAGGCGCAGCACGCTACCCACGAGCTCTCCGCCGTTAGGGTAAACGAAGTAGTTGGTCTTTGTGCCACGTCCAAGATTGTATACCTGCCGTCGCTGCCTGCGGCGGCCTTGTGCGAAGAGCAAGCAGTTGAAACTGACAAACTCGTCAGTGTTGTTGACGAGCTGCTGTTTCACGATGAGACCTCCTTTGTCGTCGAGTTGCGATTCAAGACGGATCTCGATATCGCCGAGGCCGACACGGATCGTTCGATAGACGCTGAACTGGTGACCTGTAATGGAGAAGTCGGCGCGAATCGGTTGCTCACCGCTATTGATGTTCGCATCCAGCGCCACCAGGAATCCCTCGTGCTGTTCTTCAAGCGGCCCGAGCTTGACGTCGGCGGTGGCTCCCGATTCCTCGATGATAGGAGTGTCCACCGTAACGGTCCCGCCGACGCTGCTGTCAAAAGTATTGGTAAAGCGATATCGCGCCATTTGTTCCTTGCCAAACACGCTGGCGAGACTTTGAGTTTCGAGCTTGAACTCCATCCGCCAACGAGCGACCATCGGATTGACACCAGTGACAAATGTGGGCAGTTTGCTGACGGGAATCACCTGGCGAACGAAGTCATCCTGTCTGAGTTCTGCGGGCGTACGTTTGCGGCCCCACAAGTCGACTTGCTGTACATCGGTTCCGAGATAGACCACTTCTTCCGTGGGGTGTTCGTTCCAGACCACCATGACCGCTTCTTTTCCGCGCACGAAGAAGTGGTTCTGGCTGCCATTTCGCAGTTGGATGCTACCCAAGTATTCGGCTCCCGAGATCATCATTGCCGTCGTTCGCCAGACAAGCAACAACTCGGTTGGCATTCCCTGCTCGGTCATCAATCCTGTCTCGGGATCGAAGGGGTCCGGAATGAAGACACCGTCTAGTTGCTGCATCTTGGCGGCCAGCATCCTGAGTAACAGGTCGGCAGCGCGCGTTTGCAAATCGTAGCGGCCCTGTGGCAACGGCTCGAGCACCATCCAGCGTTGAAACTCGTCCCGCTCGTTCTCGTCGAAATACGTTCTTACTTCCGTCGCCGTGAGTGGAGGATCTGCCGTATAGGAGAGGAACTTCCACGGAGCTCCGTCCTTTGCTAACGGCGTCTGGTCGATCGCTCGCAAAGCGAAGCCGAGGTTGATCTCTTGGCCGAAACGGTTCAGATCCGAGCGGATTTCGCGGATTTTCTGCTCGAGGTTCGGGAAGTTGACGAAGCTCGTGTCGCGGTCGGCGCCAAGTTGCCACCAGCGCACTTTGAGAGACAAGCGAGTCATCACCGGATCAACCGCCGGCCGCCAGATTTCTGGTTCGACGAAGACGGAGGCCACGGCGAGTTGTTTCTGCTCGCCGAACATCTGGGCCATATCGTCGGGAGGGGAATCGAGAACACCTACGAGCCTCATATGATCGGAGCTCAGCCACTCCGCAAACCTGGCCAGGTCATCGGCTCGCTGGCCGTCCTCTCCGCTGTACCAGATCGGGAACTTGACCCAGTGGATTCCAGAGCGCTTCATCAAGCCGACAAGATCTCGTAACGAGAGCGGGTCGTCTCCACGGGGAAGCGACCAACCGAACTCTCCGAGTTCGAGCCCCGGCTGGTCGTCGATGATTGCCAGCTTGACGGAACGTTCGATCATCGTGCCTGACTCGCCGGCGAGCACAGCACGTGCGGTGTAGAAGCCGTGTTGAGGGATCGCTGGGTTCGTCCAATGAGCTGCAAATGCCACGTCAATGGGGTTGTCTGATGGACGTTGTTGCAAGTCGGAGTCGATCTCAAGCGGCACTTCCTCGGAGAGAATCATTTCTCCTTCGACGTCGTGTAGTTCAAATCGTACGACTTTCTTGGTTGCGGAGAATCCCGACACATGGCACGAGATGTCAATTTCCTCGGAGTCCGCAAACACGTTGAAGGGGCTGTTTGTGCGAATGGACATGCGCGGCAAGGCCCCCAACCAAAGGTCGTCAAACCAAGCGGCTCCGACTAGGTCGGCCTTTTCTGTCGGCTCGAGGTGAAGTTCAATGGTGGCCCAACGGGCAGCTTGGTGCTTGGGGGTCACCGGGCCGATCTGCAGCTGCCGCCACGATCCGGTGTGGTTGAGCTTCTCGGACGTGTAGGTCTCCAGTTTCTGATGGTTTTCGTCCAGAAACGAAACCGCACAGTAGGCCACGTTATGACGCAGGCCTTCGGTCTTCAACGATGCATGCAGCACGTAGCTGAAGCTGGGACTGACTCGGATGCGAGGACTGTAAATCTGTGCGGCGCCGCCATCCAGCTCGATCTTCAAACTTCGTCGCGACGGCGAGCGTGAATCATCGTCCACGATTCCGATCGGCAGATAGAATGGAAAACCCTGTCCTCGACGTCTTGTCCAATCGTCTGGCCAGTTATCGAAATTGCGGTCGAACGGCTCTTCGAAGTCACAGTGATAGACCCGGTCTGCTTGCGACTGGTCCGTCACATTGGGCGTACTTGCCGGAGTCGATAGAATGATCAGCTGAGTGAGCAGGATCGGAATCACTTTGAGTCAGTCGGGGGTCCAAGGTGCCAGAGTTGAAAATTGGGGTTCAGCTGACGAGCTTACAGCAGCCCATCAAGAAAGCCTTGCACACCGCTGGTGATTTGGGGGCGGATGCGGTGGAAATCGATGCCCGCGCCCAGATGCGTCCTGGGAATTTGACGCAATCTGGTGTGCGGCAGCTACGGAAGATGCTGGTCGATCGGAATCTGACGGTCTGCGCGATCGGATTTCGGACTCGCCGCGGATACAACGTTGCTGACGGCTTGGACCGCCGCGTCGAGGCGACGAAGGACGCGATGCGAATGGCCTACGAGTTGGGGGCGAATGTCGTAGTCAACCAGGTCGGGCGCGTCCCGGCAGACCAAAGCGGGCCAGACTGGGACCTGCTGGTTCAGGTGCTGAGTGACCTGGGCAAGTTCGGGCAGCACGTGGGCGCCGTTTTGGCAGCTGAGACGGGATCCGAAGACGCCGCTGCACTTGCGGCGTTAGTCGAGGCGCTTCCTCCCGGCTGCTTGGGGATCAATCTGGATCCCGCCAACCTGATTGTCAACGGTTTTTCGGCCAGCGAAGCGGTCCGGTTGTTAGGACCTTATACTCTGCACGTTCACGCCAACGACGGTGTGCGGGACTTGGCGAGAGGTCGCGGCGTGCAAACACCTCTGGGGCGAGGTTCGGCTGACTTCCCCGAGCTGATCGGGACCCTCGAAGAATCCGAATATCGAGGTTACTTCACAGTTGAACGTGAGCTCAGCAGCAATCCGATCGGCGAAGTCGGCCAAGCGATTGAGTATCTGCGGAACCTGTGACCAGGCCGTGACCAGCGACGTATAGACCTGCTACCCCGCCGCCGTTTGGTCGCGCGGGATCCGTTGGCGGCCTGATGCGAGTGGCGAGAAGTATATGCAGGCATGACTGGGAGTTGACTTGGAAACGAAGGCAGATTGACAGACAATGGAGTGATCAAGACCTGGCCTATTCTGTTTTCAATCCGCTCGATGAAGGACATAGCTGTGACCAGATACCCGATGTGCACGTTGTTGATGGTCGTCGCGATAGTGATTGCGAACCGAGCCGTGGCTCGAGCTGCCGCTCCAGCTGATCAACCAACTCAGCTGGCGGGGCAAGAAGACCGGGAGAAACAAGAGGATTCAGAGCAGCGTCGATTCGACGCGTTCCAAGCGTTGCTAACCGGCTCGAAGTTGGTAGGCCACTTTACAGTGCTCGGCCGGGACGGCCAACCTCCGGCTCCCGAGGAGTACACGATTCAAAGCGTCAAGAAGGATCGAGAGGGCGACTACTGGATTTTTCAAGCGGGCGTCAAGTACGGCAAGGTTGATCTAACCGTGCCGATGAAACTGCAGGTCAAATGGGCTGGTGACACTCCGGTGATCACCTTGACTGACCTCACGATTCCCCTGCTAGGCACCTTCAGCTCGCGGGTCATCTTCTATAACAACAAGTACGCAGGAACTTGGACACACGGTGAAGCCGGCGGACATCTGTTTGGTGTGATTGAAAAAGTGGAGCCGGCCAAGTCGGAGGAAGCCGAGGCTAGCGACAGCCCTGACGACAACTGAGAAGCCGGCTGACCCGAGTTAATGATCGGGAGGGCGAGGCTCCTGCCGAGCCGGGAGTGCAAGGAACCGTGGGCTAACGCCCAGCGGCTGATTCGGATCGTAGCCGAACTCGCCAAAGTGTAGCCGAACTCGCCAGAGTTTGGTTTGGTGGACTGCCAAATTCTGCCGAATTCGGCTACGAGAAGTTTCTGTACGAGCAAAAGGCCATCCTGTTGATCCTGTAAATCCTGTCAAACCAGCAGAAGACAGGATCAACATGATGAACAGGACGGAGCGGACGGCTGCACAGCAGGAAGTTCACTGCACTCATTGCAGCAACCGCGTCAATCGATCGGGAGGGCGAGGCTCCTGCCGAGCCGGGAGTGCAAGGAACCGTGGGCTGACGCCCAGCGGCTGATTCGGATCGTAGCCGAACTCGCCAGAGTGTAGCCGAACTCGCCAGAGTTTGGTTTGGTGGACTGCCAAATTCTGGCGAATTCGACTTCTTAGCTCGTCGGCTCATGTCCCATCCAGGCAGCCAGTACCAACGCGGCAGTCTCAGTCCGTAGGATCCGTGGCCCCAGCGACACGAGCTGCCATCCGCCTCGGCTGGCTGACTCGATTTCCTCCGATGTGAACCCGCCTTCGGGGCCGACCGCGACACAAACCGAAGAATGGTCGTTAGGCAGCTGCGACGTTGGTTGCTCGCTTGGGTGCGCCAAGAGTCGTAGGGTTGTCGCCGGTAGTTCGATCGAATCGAGTTGGACTGCGGGGGAAACTTCCATCAGCAAGTTGCGGCCACACTGTTTGCTGGCCTCGACCACCGTGCGTCGCAGGCGTCGAATCGTACTGGACTGCGGACGCGCGACACCCCGGCGTGTGACCAGCGGGATAAATCGCTGCACTCCGAGTTCCACCGCTTTCTCGACAAGCCATCTTTGGCGGTCACCTTTCGGTAAGGCCGCTGCGAGGATCAGCTCGCGGGACAGTTCTCGTTCAACCACGTGGCGTGACACGACCTGACAGCTTACGGTGTGTTTGCTCGTGCTGAGGATTCGAGCTCGATATTCGGCACCGCTGCCGTCAAACAGGACCAGCGTATCATCAGGTCCCAACCGCATCACTTGGATCGCATGACGTGCTTCGGGACCTGTCAGCTCGACAGTGTCAGCCGCGATTGGGGCTTCGACAAAAAAACGATGGGTCATGTCGGCGATCGGCGGTTCCGCGGACCGAAGGAGGGGCTGCGCAATTCATCTCTCCGCAACTGGCTTCAGAACCGCGGCCTCCTTCATGGCCCGACCGGCCGGTCGAAGTCAGCCTCTGGTTCCTCACCCCTATTCTATCGAATACGCCTGCGGAGGAATCGTTCGTCTTCCTTACCACAACAACACTTACGACGTCTTACGACGACCTGGGCAAATCGTCCCGGACCAAGTGTCGACCTGCTGCTAGGCCCACGGCGCCAGCCTTGAGGTTGCGCGTTTCGTCTTCGGGAGCGTACAAAACCTCGAATTCGTCGCGTCTTTCGTAACCCGACGCGTTAGCGAGGGGAGTTTGGTGTACCAACGCAAGTCAGTCCCTCGCTTACGCTTCGGGTTCCGATTGATCGAAGAGCGCACTTTGAAAGCGCAAGCGAGGGAGTGACTTGCGACGGCGTCGGCAGGCTGGCGAGCTGAGCTGGCTTGAATCGCGAAGTTGGTTAGAATAATGCACTTGTCGACGGTGCAACTGCCTGTGGAGAGAATCTACTGATGGTCGAGGAATCTGGGAACACAACTCAGCACGACGAAATCGAAGTCGACCTGCGCAACCCAATTGTGGCAGCCGTTTGGGCTTGGTTGTGGCCGGGTGCCGGGCACCTGTATCAGCGGCGCTACGCCAAGGGCATTTTGTTCATGGTCTGCATTTTGGTGACCTACTTTTTCGGCCTCACGTTGGGTGGTGGCCACGTCGTCTACGCGTCATGGAAGAAGGGCGATAAACGTTGGCAGTACTTTTGCCAGCTGGGCGTCGGGGCCCCGGCTCTGCCGGCGCTCGTGCAGTCTCAACGGGTTCGAAGTGGCGGCGAGCCGCTACTGGCCGACGTGATGGCGCCACCGGACTATATCTCTGCGAATTCGGAAGTGCCCGACGGACTGTCCGCCTGGCACCTACACTACCACACATATTTCGAGCTGGGCACGCTTTATACAATGGTCGCTGGGTTGCTCAACGTGTTGGCGATTTATGATGCCTACTCTGGCCCAGTGCTGGTTGTATCCGACGAGGAGACTGGCCGCCCGCCACCTGATGAGTGAGCTCGCGCACCGCGAGCCGCCAACGAAGAGAGTCGGAAGGAACGACCGGCCGTCATTGGTTGGTCGCCGTTTTCCGGCGCCGGCTGTCGTTAGCCCGCCTTCGCTAAACCGGCCCGGGCGATTGCGAGATGCTAGGTTACCCAACCGCAACAAAGCAGGAACCGACGATGTGGGAGCTGTTCGCTCAAGTTCGTGACATCAATCAGCTGTGGTATGTATTACCCCTGATCGTGTCGGTTAGTTTGGTGTACGGGGCAACTCGACATGAGTTGATTGGCCCGATACTCAACAATGCCTTTCGGGCAGCCACCTGGATCGTCGGATTCATGGGGATCATCTTCTCGGTGCTGCTCGTCGTTTCTTGGCTGCTGTGACCGCAAGTCTCAGTGGTTCGATCGCCTCTTGCAGTTAGTCGTAGAGGTCATGCATGGCGTAAGCCGGTTCTGAGTGTTCTGGTCAATGTGTTCGTCACGGCCACAGCCCACCCGCGCGGGTGAATGCTGTCTCAGTCTCCACGATTTCGAGTGGCCGGCGTTCTGTACCTGTTAGCCGAGTTCCGTACGAGCTGTGAAGCTGTGTGTTTGAAAGGGGTCGATGGCAAAGTTCACTCACCACATTTTTGTTTGCTGTAACCAGCGACCGCACGATCATCCGCGGGGCTGCTGCGATCCAGAGGGTGCCGAAGAGTTACGCGAGTGCTTCAAAGCTGAACTCAAGCGACGGGGGTTGTCTGCAGCGGTTCGGGCGAACCGGGCGGGATGCCTTGATCAATGCGAGTTGGGTCCTACGGTTGTGATTTATCCGCAAGCGATCTGGTACGGTGGCGTGCAGATCTCAGATGTCGACCGAATTATTGGCGAGACTGTGCAGAGTGGAACGATCATCGAGGAACTGTGCATCGCCGACGAGCTGCTAAACACCAAGGGCGGGCGGCAGTTGAGGAAGTCTGCGACAGGAACCTCCCGACAAGCCGATCCTAGCGATTCTGAAACAGACACGATCCAATGAGAATTGTCGTACTTGGCGCCGGTACCGTGGGCACGTGGATCGCCGATCTGCTCTGCCGCCACCGCCACATAGTAACCGTGGTGGATAACGATCCCTCGCATACGAGGCGAATCAACGAAGAACTGGACGTCCGCGCCATTACTGGTTCGGCGTCGCAGTCCAGCGTGCTGTTCCAGGCCGGCGTCCCGGGAGCCGACATCTGTTTGGCGGTCACAGGAGACGACGAGGTCAACATTGTGGCGGCGAGCATGGCGAAGGCGATGGGATCGCGCCGTGCCGTTGCGCGAGTTTACGCTCCGGTATTTCGGGACCTCAGCACGTTCGACTATCAGCGGCACTTTCAAATCGACCGTCTGTTGAGCCTCGAGCACCTGTCGGCGGTCGAGCTGGCTCGAGGGATCCGCAATCCCGGTTCCTTGGTCCTCGAAAACTTCGCGCGCGGAGAACTGGAAGTACAGGAGGTGTTGATTCAAGAGAAAACGAAAGCGGTTGGCGTACCGCTGGAGAAGCTACGGCTTCCGAAGCGAGTGCGTGTGGGCTCGATCCTGCGTGAGGATCGTATGTGGATTGCTGGCCGCGAAGACGCGATCGAACTGGGCGATCGCATTACCTTGATCGGTCGCCGTGAGGACATCGACGCCATCAAGGACTCGATTCAGCGTGAAACCACGCCCAAGAAAGGCGTTGTTATCGCTGGTGGAGGTGAGACTGGATATCATTTGGCGCGCACTCTAGAGAGTGAGCGGTACGCGGTGGTGCTGATGGAACAGTTGCCTGCGCGTTGTGAGTTCCTGGCTCAACATTTGGAGCGAACAACGGTGGTCCACGCCGACGCGACGCGCCGTTCGGTGCTGGAAGAGGAACGCGTCGGCAGCGCCGATTTCTTCGTGGCCTGCACAGGCGACGACGAGAACAACATCATGGCAGGTGTCGAGGCGCGAGACATCGGGGCTCAGCATATCTTTGCGATTGTCGGTCGCCCTGACTACGCCAACGTGGTGGGCAAGCTGGGAATCGACCTTGCGGTCAGCCCGCGGGATGTGATGGCCAAGCAGATCCTGGGATTCCTCAACTCCGGGGCGGTTATTTCCCGCACGACGCTCGCCGGCGGCAGTATCGGCGTCTTCGAAATTGAGGTCAACGAAGGTGCACCGGCCACGCAACATGTACTTGCTAACCTACCCTTGCCACCGTCTTGTTTGATTGCCGCGGTCATGCGCGATGAGTATGTTTCTGTTCCCGGTGCCGACGATCGCCTGAATCCGGGTGATGTCGTGATCGCTTTGTTGGATGATGCTGCGATCGAGAAGGCGTTAGAGCAGTTCAGTACCAACGGCAGGTAGTGATGCAACCATGAACCTTCGCTTGGTGTCTCGACAGCTGGCTCTGGTTGCTCTGCTGATAGGTGGAACGATGCTGTTCAGCCTGCCGTGGGCCCATCCGCTCTTGGGCTTTCGTCTGCATTTGGACGACGCCGAGGTCCAATCCAATTTTGAGATGGGTGGTTTCCTGGCACTGGTGGGGAGCTTTGCGATCTGTCTGGTCGTGGCGGGGGCTTTTTTTTGGTATGGGCGCAAAGCGAAAGAACGGCTGTATCGAAAAGAAGCGATGGCGGTCGTGGGGCTAAGTTGGGTCTTGGCGACCGTGCTCGGCGCCCTGCCTTTCTATCTCTCCGAAGCCGCTCGACAGCCCGGTGAGAAGATGACAATCGTGGACTGTCTGTTCGAGTCCCAATCGGGATTCAGTACCACAGGCGCGACCGTGATCAGCGAGTTGGAGGATCCAGGGACCGTACCACACTGCATCTTGTTTTGGCGGAGTAGCACACACTTCCTAGGTGGGTTGGGGATCATCGTGCTGTTCGTCGTAATCCTCGGTCAGGGTTCCGCGGGAAAGGCCCTCATGCGCGCCGAGATGCCGGGGCCTACCAAGGAAGGCTCCACGTCGCGCATGCAACATACGGCATGGCTCTTCGCCGGGATCTATTGCGCGCTCAACGCCGTCCTAGCTATCTTGCTGTGGCTGTGCGGACTGAGCTGGTTTGATGCCCTCTGCCACGCCTTTGGCACGTTGGCGACGGGTGGGTTTAGCACCTACAACAAAAGTTTGGGACATTTCGAAAGCGAGAAGATCGAGGCCCTGGTGACGTTGTTCATGGTTCTAGCGGGAACCAACTTCACGCTGCTTTACCTGTTGCTGCTGGGTCAGCCGAAGCGTCTATTCGCAGATCCCGAATGGCGTACTTACATGACTACGATTATCGGCATCACAGCGTTGATCGTCTGCTTTGGGATCTACAACGACGACTTCAACGGTCTCCGTGAGGCGATTCGTCTTGGTTTGTTTCAGGTAGTCTCGATCGTCACCACGACCGGTTATGGCACTGCCGATTTCGATCAGTGGAATAGTTTCGGACGGGGCGTGCTGTTCCTGCTGATGTTTGTGGGAGGTTGCGCCGGCAGCACCGGTGGGGGGCTCAAGGTGATCCGTCATATTCTGTTTCTCAAGATCCTGAAACTGGAAACAGAGCAAGCTTATCATCCCAGTGTTGTGCGCCCGCTTCGTCTGGGCGGCAAGCCGGTCGAGGATGCCGATCTACGCAAGAACATCTTGGTCTACTTTGGGCTGATACTCGTGCTCTTCGTGTTCAGTTGGATCTTTGTCGTGACCACCGAACCTGATGCAACATGGGCAAAGGTAGGCACGGCAGATGTGGGCGATGTTGAGACTAACAACGTTGAGCACAAACTGATCGACAGCGCCAGCGGGGTTGCCGCGACATTGAACAACATCGGCCCCGGGCTGGGAACGGTGGGCGCCACGCAGAACTACGGACACTTCAGCTGGTACAACAAGTTGCTTTTTGTTTGGCTCATGATGCTGGGCCGGCTGGAGCTATTCTCGATTCTCGTGCTGCTATCTCCCAGTTTTTGGAGGACTCGCTAGCTGCGAGATCAAGCGACGCTTGGCGCGCCACCACCAACATCGGCCACGCCGCGTAGGTAGGTAGCGAGGTAGGCCGGAACAAGCGGCGCAAGCAGCTACTCGTGCGCGCCGGACTCCCTGCCGCGCCGTTCCGGCAGGAGCTGGCGAGCGCTCAGCGCCGAATACAACCGCTCCGCTAGCGCCGGAGCGGCGCGGCAGTCACGTCGGGCTGGCAACCAGCATCTGCTCTCGCCGCTTGTTCCGGCCTACCAACTACAGCTGCAGCACGCGCTGGCGAGTGCTCAACACTAAACGCATCAAAGCCGGTGTCGCCGGAGCGGCGCGGCAGCAAGGTAGGCCGGCAACAAGCGGCGCGAAGAACGGTCCATCTGGGTACGATGCCCCACGCCGCGCCGTTCCGGCAACACCGAACGCATCGAAGCTAGTGCTGCCGGAACTGCGCGGCGGTCACGTCGGGCTAGCAACCAGCATCTCGTCCGCCGCTTGTTCCGGCCTACAACTACAACTTCTCCCGGCCTACAACTACAACTGCCAACTACCTGTGCCGTGGACACATTTCGGCCTTTCCTTGCTCGTATGTTCTGCGTACCCTACCTGGCGTTGATGTTTCCCCTGCGCCCGTTCTGGGTCTTGATCCAATCCAAGCTGTCTCATGACGACTGCTGTTCGAATCACTGTTTCATTGCTGCTAGCAGTGGTAGGGTGCCGAAGTCAGCCGGCCGGACGAGTGACTGCTGAGCCGTTCAGCGTTTTTAAGCTCGCCTCAGTGGAATCTGTCGCTGCCCCATCCAATCATCGAGACTGGGCGGCCGATCTTGCTGTGCTCCCGCACGCGGAAAGCGAAGGCACTCGCTTCAAGATCTACAACGTAAGGGAGTTCATCTACCAGTCAGATAAAGACTACATCGTGAGATACTCGGATCGCTCGTACGATCTGGAGCAGCTGGAATCGGTCGATTTTATCGTGGTTCCTTTCAAGCATGTGCCCAGCCTAGCACATACGATGCTCAGCTTCGGATTTGACAACGGCGAGTATCTGGGAGTTTCGGTAGAAGCTCGTTTGGAAGAAGGAGAGACCTACTCTCCTGTAAGAGGAGCGTTGCGGCAGTTCGAGTTGATCTATGTGGTCGCCGATGAGCGAGACATCATCGCCCGGCGTACGCGGCATCGTGATGCCGATGTCTATCTCTATCGCACCATCGCCACGCCCGAGCAAGCCCGGGAGCTGTTTGTGGATGTGATGCAGCGGGTCAACAAGCTGGCCGCGGAGCCGGAGTTCTACGATACGTTGACGAACAACTGCACGTCCAACATCGTGCGGCACATCAATCAACTGCGTCCCGGATCGGTGCCGCTCGACTTGCGCGTGCTGTTGCCCGGTTTTTCCGATCGGTTGGCGTACGATTTAGGGCTACTTGAATCGAAGCTGCCGTTCGCCGAGACGCGCCGCCGGGCACGTGTCAATGAACTTGCGAACCGGCACGTAGAGGAGGCGAATTTTTCGGAGTTGATTCGACGTCGCTAGCCCGGATTATTCATGAGCGATCTGCTGCGAGGTCGTAAGTCCATCCGTGGCTTCGTCATGCTTCACAATTCTCCCTCGACGTATTGCTTCAATACGCCTGCGGAAGAATTGCTCGCCTTCCTTGCCACAAACGTACTTACAACCTCTCGCGACGATCTTCATGAATAATCCGGGCTAACAGCCTGTTGATTTTCTCAACGGGCTGCCGCATCACAGGGATGTGATGCCAAATCAGCGACATAAGTCGTTGATTTGCGAGCCGCGAAGAACTCTGTTCTGAGCTTGGTGAGGTTGAAAAACGCCAGGACGGTGTTTTTCAACGGGCAGCTAAGCCACGTTCACAGGAACCGTCGCAACGTTTGCCAGGTCTGGCGGGCTGCCGCCTCAGCATTGTGTCGTTCACGGACGGTTTGCCACCCTTTCCGACCGAGCTGCCGGCGGAGATCGGGCGTTCCCAGTAACTCGTCTAACTGCTCCACCAAGGCTGCGGGATCACCCGGCGGGACGAGCACCCCGCCGCCCAGCTCGGTGACCAGCTCCGGAAAGGCACCATGTGCCGGCTGCACCACTGGTACTCCTGCAGCCAGCGCTTCGAGGACGAACAGGCCTTTGGGCTCTTGATAGGTCGTGGGAACCGATAACACGTCTATTCGTTGCAGGAACTCGATCTTGCCCCGGCGATCGACGCTGCCGACGTATTCACACGCTTGTTCACAGCCGGCATCCCGGATCTTGGCGAATTGAGCGTCGACGTAGGGGCGATGTTGCTCGCCGATCCAGCCGGCCACCCGCAGCCGTACATCGTCGCGCCGCCGGCGCAGCTCCAAAAAGGCGTCGACCAACAGATGAAGTCCCTTCTCGGGGACCAATCGCGCCAGGTAGCCAATCGTCGGTGGACGTCCTGCGGCCGCTTCAGGCAGCTCAACGGGAAAATCACTCACGTCCACTCCCAAGGGAGCCTGGTGAATCTTCTCGGGTGGGATCTCAAAATAGCGGGACATGAACTCCGCGTAGTAGCGGCTGTGTACGAGGAACCCGTCGATGTGCTTCACCAAGCGGTGGATTTCCGTAATCGCATGCTGCCGAAACGGCTCGGGAAGACTCTCCAGGTACACATCGTCTCCCTGCAGAACGACCAACACGGGTACCGGCAGACTGGCCTTGAGAGTTGGGATGCAACCGGCGATTAAGATGTTGCTGAACAGAATCAGATGCGGATGAACCGATCGAGAGAGCCAGTCGCATAGCTTATGTACTTCGAGCTGCTGATTTCCCGCTGAACCGCGCAACATCGAAACGGTCAGCGCCCCGAGCATGCGAGGATCCGTGGCCGAAGCACGTCGAGTTGCCCAGCGAATCAGCCAAGGTTGGTCCAATATCGGACTAAGCCAAGGTGCGATCGGCCGATACCAGCTCTTTTGCTCGAGGAATACGCTGATTCCCCCGAAGAAGACTTGATCAGTGCTGACGTTTTCTTCGTCCGTGCGGATCGGCGTATAGGTAGGGATCAGCTGGACGTCGACCCCGATCTGCGAGAGTCCGCGGGCGAGTGTGTTGTCGTGCATGCAGCTGCCGCAGTACATGCCAGCCGCGCCGGCCGTGATATAGGCCAGCCTGGTGGGTTCTTTGTTCATCGACGTCCCTCACGCCCGGGCGGCTCGCCATGCAGCAGGTGCGAGGGGTCTACCACACGTCGGCCGCGGCCACGCCCTCTGCGGCGGCACGCTCCGTGGTCCGGGGGCGGCATTCCAGGCCCACATAGCCATCGTAGCCTAGTTCTTGGGCTTCACGCAGCACTCGGTTGTAGTGGATCTCCCCGGTGCCGGGTTCATTCCGCCCCGGATGGTCGGCCAGTTGCAGATAGCCAACTTGATCGATCCCCTCCTGGAGACGGCCGCACAAATCACCTTCGGTGATTTGCATGTGATAGAGATCCCAGTTGATTTTGACGAATGGCGAATCGACGGCGCGGCAGATCTTCAGTGCGTCCGGGCTGCCGTACAAGCAGTGTCCCCGGTGGTCGACTCGGCCATTCATCGGCTCGAGAATCAACATGATCTTTTCTCGTTCTGCGATAGGAGCCGCGCGGCGGAGTGCCTTGATAACCTGTTGGTGCATCTGTTCCTGCGTCATTCCCGGTTGATCGTTCCCGGCCACAACGGTCATTTTCTCGCAATTCAAACGATGAGCTACCGAACAGGCTTCCTCGACCTGCTGAACAAAGCGGTCTTCCTGCTTGGGGTCGTTCATGCCTGGCACAAATCCCCACGCCGTGAACTGGGCAATCGTGAGATGCAGTTCAGCAGACAGCTTGGCGATCGCGTCAATGTCCTTATTCGCGTAGGGCCAGAACTCGATTGCCGGAAAGCCGAACTCAGCTGCCTTTCTCATCCGCTCCAGGAACGGCAGCTTCGACCACCACATTTCGACGTTGACGGCGAATTTGGTGTGCGGTGTCTTGCCCCACAACGAGTCATCGGTGGCCACTGCCGCGCGATGTCCCGCTTGTACACCGCCGAACACGACACCACCGCTAAGGAGTCCAGTCTGGATAAAACGTCTGCGATTCGGTTGTGGCATCGTTCGAGTCCTTGGGCAGAGAGAGATTCGGTGCGGTCGCTGCGGTCAACGCGACCATCGCCACTATTCTATTCCTGCGCCGCTCCACGATACCAGTAGACCGTCAGGTCGCGATTCCTCGCTCGCCGTGCTTCGCGCTCCGTTTCCTACCGACGAATCGGTAGTAAGGAGTTCTGACGAGTGGTAGGTACGGAACCTTGGCCTGGAGCTCCTCGAAATGCAACGGGTCGAAATGCCGGTGTAGAAACGGGACATGGTCGGCCGAGGGAAAGACGTTGTCGGCTGCAAACCAGAGCGGCCAGAAAGAGCGCGTGAACCAGTTGTGTCGGCGCAATCCGTCAGCGGGATATTTGCGCGAGATATAAAAGTCGACAACCCCGATCAGTCCATCTGGCTTGAGAATCGACAGCGCGTTCTCAATCGCCGCGAACCAATCAGGGATCATCGTCAGAGAATAAGAAAAAGTGACGACGTCCACTTGTCCTTCGGCTGGCCTAAACAGCGTGGCGTCAGCTTCCACCGTTTCGACGTGCGACCACCTCTGTTCGCGGCATCGTTGCGCCGCCACGGCTAACAGGGAAGATGAGACGTCGACGATGTAGACTTTCTTCAGATCGGCGATCCGCTCGCCAAAGAAACCGAGGTTGGATCCGGTTCCTCCTCCCATATCGACCCAAGTCGAGTCGCTCGGAGCATCAATCGCATCCCATAGCTCCTGCCGGCCTTTTAGCAGACGGCGTCGGAAGTCGTCGTAGGCGTCCGCCTGCCCGGCGTAGAAGTTCTCCATGCGCGAAGCGTGGTCGGTGCCGCGGACCGGCTTGAGCGTGAGGTGGTACAGAATTCGCAGGTCAGCGAGCAGGCCCATCAGGCGGCAAGATCCGCGATGTAGAAGCTGCCGTAAGTGTGCACGCGGTCCAGTTCGTGGAGCTGGTTCGCCAACTCACGATTTAAGGAGAGCAGCTCGGTGAGCTGCCGAAGTTGGCCGCGATGGTACACCTGAACTCGATCTAAGTAGTCAGTCTGGAGACCCCCGCTGCGCCAGATGGCTCGGGCGTTCGGCGTAGCGCGGTCTAAGATCGCCTGCCATTCCAGCTCCAGCATGGGGAAGAACTTGTCCGACAGCCAGTCCATATGGTCCAACAAAACGAAGCGCGAAATACGCTCTTCGTGTCCCATCAAGAACGACTGAACCGAGTTTGTGTGGACGCTAACGCGTTCCGCAAAGCCAGCTTTAAGACGTTGGAATTGGTCCGGCTTGAGGTACTCTGGACAACATTGTTCGACATACTGACCGGTCAAATAAACTCGCCAAAAGTAGTTGTCAGACAGCGGCAGTTTGGCGAATACCGCTTCGACGCAGTCTTGAACGAATTGTACGATACCGCCTGCGTACTGCGTTTCGACCTGTCGACGTTGAGCTTTCGGGACGCCGACCATCGAAAGCGTTGTGTCCCTGTTCATGGCAAAACGCATGGCGCGCGTCCAGAAACGATCGCAGATCTTCTCGTTGTAGATCTCGCGCTGCTCCTCAAGTGTGCCGGCTTCCAAGATCGAATCGATTTCAGCTCTCACCTTGCAGACTCGGTCGATGTAGACGTTCACCGCTCGAGCGAACGAGCCCGCCGTTCCACGAAAGTAAAAAGAACGGCGGGGGTGCGCGAAGAAACGAATCCAACGATCCCAGTAGGTTTGCGACCAGGGTGAAAGTGAGGGCCGCAGCTGTCCTCGGTAGATCGACTCCGCGTTCTCCAGTCGCCCGCACCCGAACATGCTGAAGAAATCTTCGTACTCCAGCGCCCTGATGCCGGCCAACTTTAGTTCCAAGAGCGCGTTCTGGCGCGGATTCATGTCGACAGCGTAGACGTGTTTAGGTCCCGCTAACGCATAGTCCAGGGCGTTGCAGCCCGCCGACGTTATCACCAGCACGGTATCGTCGGGACCGAGATTCAAAGCAGCTCGATCGAGCCGAGGGTCTTCCCAGCACGTGTTGTAGACGAGGTTGTTCCCATGAACCATGCGAAAAACCCGTCCGCTGATCCAGTCCCTGACCGACATACGCGGCTCCCGTGGTACCTATCCAAAATGGCCTCACCGGCGGCGTGTGATCACGCAAGCTCAGTCGCGAATCGAACAACTACCTCGCGGATGTCCGTCCACAGGTCGAGAAATCGAGGGCAGGGGCGACGGTGAGCTTCCCCAGATAGGAAAACCGGAGGCACATCGAGAAAGTTGATTCTACCGGCTGTCGAAGGCTACACAAGGGCGCGCGGCGATCGGTTCCCAGCAGTCAGGCTCGCAATGCAGGCCTATCCCTGCCGCGCTGGCACAGGCTGAATAACTGCGCAGCTTGCTGTAGAATGCGCGGCTTGACGTCACGATTCGGTTTGTCAGTTGCCCAGGGCTAGTGAATCCCTCCCTGGGGCCGCTCGAGGGGAGTCATTCGCATGCACGGTCGCAAACTCTCGGTATGGTTGGTCCTGCTGGTCGCTACGATGCCATCTATCGTGCTCGGTGAGCGGACGGACGAGTTTGTCTATGACGAAGCCCCTTTTCCGGAGTGCCACGCATCGACACTTGCCGAGACCCCCTACGGGCTTGTAGCGGCGTGGTTCGGAGGGACCCACGAAAAGCACCCGGACGTGGGGATCTGGGTTGCGCGCCGCACCAGTTCAGGCTGGACTTCGCCTACCGAGGTTGCCAACGGAGTGCAGCACGACGAGCTGCGTTACCCCTGTTGGAATCCGGTACTGTACCAGCAGCCTAACGGACCCCTGCTGTTGTTCTATAAGGTGGGGCCGGATCCGACGTCCTGGTGGGGCATGCAGATGAAGTCGGGGGACGCGGGGCAGACCTGGAGCCGGCCTGCGAGATTGCCGGAAGACATCATCGGTCCGATCAAGAACAAACCCGTTCTGCTGGCGAACGGTCAGTTGTTGTGCGGTGCGAGTACCGAAGATGAGGGTTGGCGAGTACACATGGAGTGGACGGCAGATGCTGGCCAGACCTGGTCGAGAAGCGGGACCTTGAACGACGGGATCTCCGTGCAAGCGATCCAACCTACGATCCTGCGTCATCGTAACGACCGTCTGCAGATTCTCTGCCGAGCGAAGGGGACGGGACGAATTGTTTCCTCGATGTCGGCTGACGCCGGGCGAACGTGGACCAACCTCGACCCAATTTCGCTGCCCAATCCCAATTCAGGGATTGACGGCGTGACACTGGAGGACGGCCGGCAACTGCTGGTCTACAACCACACCACGCGTGGTCGGTCGCCGTTGAACGTTGCGGTTTCCGAGGACGGAAGGAGCTGGTTTGCTGCCGAAGTACTCGAGGATTCGCCCGGCAACGAATTCTCGTACCCGGCGGTCATTCAGACGAAGGACGGCTTGGTTCACATCACCTATACCTGGAAACGGCAGCGGGTCAAACACGTCGTTCTCGACCCAGCCGACTTTGAGCTGCGTCCAATTGAAGACGGGCACTGGCCTGAGTAGACGGGGACGGAGTCGACAATCGACGTGTAGCCGAGTCAGGTTCTCGGTTTCAACAGCCGGAATCCTGCGGCGATGGCCACGAGCAGAGCGGCGCCCAGGATTGACATCGCGATCAGCGACCAGAAGGCGTCAGATGGAGCCAACGCAACGGGTCCGAGAGCGCCACCAATAGCCCCCGCCGACGATCAGTCCCCAGAGAAAACCTCGGCGGCGCTGGTGGTGATAAAGACCGATAATCCCCCCCAGCGACGCAGCATAGAGAGCCGCTCCCAAAGACGCCGCCACGGCTTGAGATGAGCCCACGCCCGTTGCACGCGCGACGGGTGTCAACAAGGTGGCAATCACACAGCACGCGGCGCTCAGTAGGAACAGGGAGCTCAGCGGGTAGACGTAGCGGCCGCGGAGGGGTTGGTTCATCGGTCACCTGCGGCTGATGCGATGCTACTCCAGTTCGACGGTCGTTTGATACTCGGGGACCGAAACGATCTTCCCAAGTCGTGATTCGATTTTCTCGGCTAGCGTTGCGGCTGCGTCCTCTTCACCGTGCGTCAAGAAAACGCGACGCGGCGGTTTGACGTAGTCTCCCAACCAGCGCAGCAATCCCGGTTGATCCGCGTGTCCCGAGAAACCATAGATTTGGTCGACTTCGGCGCGAACTTGATACTGCCGCCCGTGGATCCTGACCGACTCGCGTCGATCTAGAATCTGCCGCCCCAAGGTTCCGTTCGCCTGGTAACCGACGAAGAGTACCGTCGATTCCGGCCGTTCGATGTTGCGCCGCAAGTGATGCTTAATCCGTCCAGCTGTACACATGCCCGCGCTGGACATGATCACAGCCGGTTCGCTGGCTGAATTGATTGCCTTCGACTGTTCCACGCTTCTGGACATATGCAAACCAGGAAACTGCAAAGGCGGCTTGTCGGCGGCGATCAGCCGCCAGGTCTCTTCATCAAAGCAGTCCCGGAATTGGCGGAAGGTCTCGGTGACGTCAATGGCCATCGGACTGTCCAGATAAACTTTGATATCGGGGATCCGATCGTCGTGCACGAGTTGGCTGATGTAGTAGAGGAGTTCCTGTGCTCGCTCTAAGGCGAAAGTCGGAATGACGACGTTGCCGCCGCGTGAGATCGTGTTGTTAATCACACGGCAGAGGTGTGTAGCGATGTCAGGGCCCGTTTCGTGTGAGCGATCGCCGTAGGTCGACTCCATGACCAGGTAATCAGCTGCTTCGATTCGAGTGGGATTGCGGATGAACGGCTTGTTGTCCAGACCGACATCTCCCGAAAAAAGAATGCGGCGTTGCTGTTCGCCTTCAGTAACCTCTGCTTCGAACATCGCCGAACCGAGAATGTGTCCGGCATCCCACAGCTTTCCTCGAATTCCCGGCCCGATTTCGAAAGACCGTTCGTAGGGTTGACCTTGGAACAGTCGCAACGTCTTGTCGACTTCTGCTTGCGTGTAGAGCGGTACCTCGGAGTGTTGCGGCGAGCGTTTTTCTCGCTGGTGCCGTTTCCGTTTGTAGGCAGCATCTTCCTCTTGGATCTTTGCCGAATCTTCGAGAATGATCTCCGCCAAAGCAACGGTCGGTCGGGTTGAAAAGATGGGCCCCGCGAAGCCTTCGCCAACCAGACGGGGGATCAGGCCACAGTGATCCAGATGGGCATGGGTGAGCACCAGCGCATTCAGCTGGTCGAACGGGATCGGACTAGGTTCCCAATTCCGCGACAGAAACGGTCGCTCTTGAAACATGCCGCAGTCGATCAGCAGTTTTGTTTGGCCGACTTCAAGGCAATATCGAGAGCCGGTGACCTGCCGGTTCGCGCCCAGGAAATGCAACTTCACTCAGCGGGACTCCTGGTAGCTGCGGGTTACAAAGAAGCCGACCTTGGCATCTGTCTGCTGGCTACAAAGTCGCAGAACCCAGCACTCCGTCGGGTCGTTTGCTGTTACGGGCTGAGACCGAGCCTAAGCCCGCTTGGCGATTTCGGCGACCATCGCCGCCTCGTCAGGAAACTGGCCGGTTTCGAGCTTCGAGTAGACGAGCTCACCGTCTACCGTCAATTCGAAACATCCGCCGCTCGACGGCTCCAGCTCCCACGCAGAAACCTTCTGTTTTAACTCACTCAAGGCCTTGTTCGTCAAACTGACGGCTTTGGGCTCGTAGTTTCACGCAGAGCAGTACCGAAGATGGACTTTCATCTCTTCTCTCCTTTCGCCCTCTCCGTCGGCCCAGCAACAGGAAGGGCAGATGTTGAGCCGCTGTGCGGCCTGAATTACTCCCTCGTCACACAATCGGAGAGGGACTATCGTTTGGCCTTCTTTTTGGTAGCCTTCTTGGCCTTTGAACTGCCTCCGGCTGGTTTCTTCTTGGGCGACGCTTTCTTTTTGGCGCCGAACGCTTGTTCCCAGTTCGCGGAGTATTGGTTGTTCGAGCCGCTATGCAACACCGTCACTTTGATAACCCCTTTCTTGTTGACCCAATTCTAACAACGTCGTAATCAATCACTGTTCCAAGGTCAAGCCGCAACGAGCCGTTCGCTGAGGCGCTGTACTCGCACTCACTGCAACAACCGTGTAATCGATCGGGAGGGCGAGGCTCCTGCCGAGCCGAAAGTGCAAGGAACCGTGGGCTAACGCCCAGCGGCTGATTTGGATCCGTAGCCGAACTCGCTAGAGTTTGGCGGACTGGCGTCCAAACTCTGGCGAGTTCGGCAACAAAGGCGAGTTCGGCTACAAAAAGTCGTTAGCGGCGTTTGCTCCTAACCCGTCCTAAGACGCTTATACCGAAATCGTTTTGGTTGATCATCATGACCGAGCCGTTCCCGCCGTTGTTGCTCGTATGTCTGGAAATTACCTTCACACCAATGCACGTAGCCATCACCTTCAAACGCTAGGATGTGAGTTGCCAGGCGGTCGAGGAACCAGCGGTCGTGACTGATCACCACGACGCAACCTGCGTAGTTGAGAATCGCCTCTTCGAGCGCCCGCAGCGTGTCGACATCGAGATCGTTGGTTGGCTCGTCGAGCAGCAGGACGTTCGAGCCGCGGCGGAGCAGCTTCGCGAGGTGGACTCGATTGCGTTCGCCGCCCGAGAGATCGCCCGTCTTTTTTTCCTGATCGGGTCCGCGGAAATTAAATCGCGAAACGTAGGCTCGCGCATTGACGTTGCGACCGCCCATTTCCAGAGTCTCGTAGCCACCGGAAATCTCTTCGTAGACCGTCTTGCCAGCGGCGAGATTGTCGCGCGTTTGGTCGACGTACCCAAGTTCGACTGTCGGTCCCACGCGGAGCTGGCCCGCGTCCGGAGTCTCTTCGCCCACCAACATGCGAAACAACGTCGTCTTGCCGGCGCCGTTGGGGCCGATCACACCTACGATGCCTCCAGCTGGTAACCGGAAGTTCAGCTTGTCGATTAAGATTCGATCGCCATAACCTTTCACCAAATCGGTGGATTCGATCACCAACTCTCCCAGCTGCTTGCCAGGCGGAATCTGAATCTCAAACTCATCCACCCGCTCTTCAAACTTCTGCGACACCATTTCTTCGTAGGCTTTTAGTCGCGCCTTATTCTTGGCCTGCCGAGCACGGGGCGCCAACTTGACCCATTCCAGCTCGCGCTCCAGCGTCTTGCGCCGCGCGACCGCATGCTTTTCCTGCCGCTCGAGCCTGTCTTTCTTTTGCGCCAGCCACGAAGAGTAGTTGCCTTCCCAAGGAATTCCCTGTCCGCGATCCAGCTCGAGAATCCACCGCGCCACGTTATCCAGGAAGTAGCGATCATGGGTAATCGCCACAACGGTTCCTTGGTACTCGGCCAAGTGCCGCTCGAGCCAGGCGACGGCTTCGGCGTCCAAGTGGTTCGTTGGCTCATCGAGCAGCAGCAAATCGGGATGCTCTAGCAGCAGCTTGCAGAGCGCCACCCGCCGCCGCTCTCCACCGGAGAGGGATTGGACATCGGCGTCCCTGGGCGGCAGGTTCATTACATCGAAAGCAATCTCGATCTCGCGATCGAGCTCCCAGGTTCCCGATGCCTCGATCTTGTCCTGCAATTGGGCCATTTCGTTGCACAGCTTTTGCATGGCGTCGTCATCCATCGGTTCAGCCAGCTGTGTGCTGATTTCGTTGTAGCGATCGAGCATGCCACGGCGCGGCGCGACCGCCTGGGCGACATTTCCCCACACGTCCCGGCTGGGGTCGAGGACCGGTTCCTGGGGCAGGTAACCCGCCGAGAACCCATTGGTCAAGCGGGCCTCGCCGTCGAATTCGCGGTCCTGGCCGGCCATAATCCGCAGCAAGGTGCTCTTTCCAGCACCATTTCGTCCCAGGACGCCGATTTTCGCACCCGGGTAGAAGGCCAGCCAGATCTCCTTCAAGACCTCCCGCTGGCCATGTTTTTTCGTCAGTCTCTCGATCGTGTAGATGTATTGGCGGTTCATGGTGGAAGACCTTGAGGGCATTGCCGGTCTTGCCGGTTCGTCCAGATGTAGTTGCACGGCCGGAATGTCTGACAAATACGGTCGGTCACAACCGAATGAATAGCAATGTTAGAGCAAGCCTACCTAGCCCGTGGGGGTTGGTTACGAGCATCAGCAGCTCGCCCCGCAAACCTAACTCTCTCGGGCAAAACGCCGACACGTCGAAAGCCCGGCCATTCCCCGTGGCCGGGTTTTTTTGTCAGCTCGCCCATTCTGTGCCGCCTGGACAGGGTCCGTCGAGCTGGAGCTGAGCGTTCACTCCCATTCAATCGTCGCCGGCGGCTTGGAGCTGATGTCGTAGCAGACGCGATTCACTCCTTTGACTTCGTTGATGATGCGGGTTGAGATCTTTGCCAACAATTCATGAGGAAGTTGGCTCCAGTCGGCGGTCATGAAATCATCACTGTCCACGCAACGCACGGCGATCGTGCTTTCATAGGTACGGGCGTCGCCCATGACTCCGACCGTTTGGACAGGCAGCAACACCGCGAACGCCTGAGCGGTCTGGCGATAGAGTCCGGCAGCCTGGATTTCGTGGACAACGATCGAGTCGGCCTCCCGCAGGACTTCCAGACGCTCCGCCGTCACCTCGCCCAGACAGCGGACCGCCAGCCCCGGCCCGGGAAACGGATGCCGCCACACGAGCTCTGCGGGTAGACCGAGCTCGAGTCCCAGTTTGCGAACTTCGTCCTTGAACAGATCGCGCAGGGGTTCGAGCAATCTAAAGCCAAGTTCCTCGGGCAACCCTCCCACGTTGTGGTGCAGCTTGATCGTTGCCGCCGGTCCATCCGGCGCGGCCCCGCTTTCGATGACATCCGGATAGAGCGTGCCCTGGGCAAGAAACTGGGCATCTTGGATCTGCTCGGCTTCGCCGCGAAAGCACTCGATGAACGCGTGGCCGATCCGTCGGCGTTTTTCTTGAGGCTCGCTGATCCCCGCCAAGGCCGACAGAAAACGATCCCGCCCATCGACCACGTGCAGATCGGTCTGGAAGTGTTTCGTGAACTCGGCGATTACCGACTCTTTCTCGTCTTTGCGGAGCAAGCCATTGTCGACAAGAATGCAGGAGAGCTGCGCACCGATGGCTTGGTACAGGATGGCGGCTGTCACCGACGAGTCCACCCCACCCGAAAGGCCGCAAATGACCCGTGCATCCCCCACTTGCTGCTTGATCGCCGCGATTGTCTCCTGGGCGAAATCACCCAAACGCCAAGTCGCTCCGCAACGGCAGATGTTGATCAGGAAGTTCTTGAGGAGCGTGCTGCCGAGCGGCGTATGGGTTACCTCGGGGTGAAACTGCAACCCGTACACCGGCAACTCCTGATGCTTGACAGCGGCGAACGGGCAAGTCTCGGTTCGGGCCAGCGGAATAAAACCATCTGTGACCTGAGAAACCTGGTCGCCGTGACTCATCCAGACCTCTGTCTGGTCCGGGATTCCTTGAAACAGCTCCGATTCGCTCGTGATCTCGCAGCGAGCTCGACCAAACTCCCGCGCCGGAGCGTTCGTGACGCTGCCGCCCAGCGCGGCGCAGGCCAAATGCATCCCGTAACAGATTCCCAGCACCGGGATTCCCAACTGAAAGATCGCGGGGTCGCAACGCGGTGCAGCGTCTTCATAAACGCTGGCGGGTCCGCCCGATAGGATGAGGCCGCTGGGATGGTGCTCTTTGAGCCGCTCCGGGGAGATATCGTGCCGGACGATCTCGCAGTAGACCTGTTGCTCGCGGACCCGCCGAGCGATCAGCTGGGCGTACTGCCCACCAAAGTCGAGCACCAACACCCGCTCACCGGCAGCCGGCGAGGCCGTCGGCAGATCCATGCTTGTTGCCATCCCTGTACGATTCACTGCTTACTGCCTTTGCTGCTGTGGCCCTGGACGCAGGGCAGCTAGGGGTAGCGGCCTGCGGGTGATCGTGCGCGGGCTGGGTTCTCGGCCGCAGATCGAGCGACGAGCCAACTTGGGCGGATCAAGTTTCTCTGAGGGCCAGAAACGAAAAACGCCCGCCTGAGGCGGGCAAGTCACAGAGCCCAATTATAGGCCTATCCGCCGCGGCGAACCAGTTCGCAGTGAGGATCTCCTACGACAGATGTAACCCATTTGTAGAAATCGACTTATGGGGATAGTTATTGACTCCGCCAGGGTCCCAACTATGATGGAACTTACTCACGATGGAAGTTCTCTCTGGGCACCCAATCGGACGGAAGCCTCTCTGGCGTGCAGATTCTGTTGACCAACGATGACGGTATCTATGCACCGGGGTTGGCTGCGCTAGAGCGTGAGTTGCGAACGTTGGGCGACGTCTGCTTGGTGGCTCCTGCCACCGAACAGAGCGGGGTCGGCCACGCGATTACGTTCCTAAGTCCACTCATCTGCAAAGAAATCTACGATGGCGAGACCCGCCGAGGCTGGGCTGTCGAAGGGAGTCCGGCCGATTGCGTGAAGCTCGGCGTGTTCGAATTCTCGGACAGCCGGCCAGATTTGGTCGTCAGCGGAGTCAACAGCGGCTTGAACGCTGGCATCAATGTGCTGTATTCGGGCACGGTTGCCGCTGCGATCGAAGGGGCGTTCTTTGGGATCACCAGTCTTGCGGTCTCATTGGAGTACGACGAGCATGCCGACTACGGTGCTGCTGCGCGAATCGGTCGGCGGGTTATCGAGCAGGTACTCGCGCAGAAAGGCTCAGCGCCCGAACTGTACAACATCAACATTCCAACGTCGGCCATCGCCTCACCTCGAGGCTTGAGGGTTGTACCGATGGCGGTTGCTCGCTACAGCGAACGGTTCATCAAGCGACAGGATCCTAAGGGGAGAACATACTACTGGGCGGCTGGCGAAATGCCGCCGTGCCAAGACATGGCAGACTCAGATCTCGCGGCGTTAGCAGAGGGCTTTGTTACCCTAACCCCTCTGCAGTTTGATATGACGAAGTCGGCGTCCATTAGCGAAATGCAAGAGTGGCGCTTCGAGCCGCTTGCGTGAGGGCGGCTAAGAGTTCCCTGTTTCCCTCTCGGGAGGTCGTGCAGCTTTTACGCTTCATCATTAAACAACCTGCGGGATCGAGTTCACCCTCCCGCGCGGAGGATGCAGTCCGCCAAACTCTGGCGAGTTCGGCTACGCTGCAAATCAGCCGCTGGGCGTTAGCCCACGGTTCCCCAATGAAACCAACGCGTAGCGTCCGGGGAGGGTTCCCCCTCACCGGCCCTTCGGGCCGACTCTCCCCAAGGGGAGAGTGAAGAAAAACGTAGCCACATTAGCAAGGAGGAGCAAACTGATGTTCAAGCAACTAACCACCGCCTGCCTGCTACTGGCCATGATCGGCTGCGGCCAACCGTCTGCTACGTCGGAGCCGGTCAGCGAGCCGGCCGAGACACCACAGGCGGCTCCCGCCGACCCGCCAGCTTCGACCGAGCGGGTTCAGGCGACCGTGGGCGTGGGCCAAAAAGGTCGCAGCCTCGACAACGAGACAGGAATCGGTCGGGTCATCGCCGAGCCAGCGAAGGCGCTGTTCGGTTTCAGGGAGAAGGCAGTTTTCGACATGCAAATTCCAACGGCGATGAAACTCTTCGCGGCCAGTGAAGGTCGGGGACCAGATTCGCATGAAGAGTTCATGTCCAAGATCATCCAGTCCAACAGCATCCAGCTGCCGGAGCTCCCTGAAGGACATAAGTATGTGTTTGAACCGAGCACCGGAGAGCTCATGGTTGAGCGGCCCGCCGGCTGACCGTCATCAATAACCCCTCTGAGGCTTCTCCCGCATGAGATTCGACATCACCTGTTTTGCTTTCGCGGCGACGATCTGTTTCTCAGGAGTCAGTAGCGCGACGGATTGGGTTGCAGCTCCCTCGTACTATTCGCATGACCCGTTGAGTGGCGAGCGTGTCCAGCAGTACTCGCCAATCGGGCCCTTCTACATCTATCCCCGCGGCGACTTCCGACGCAGCGGCTTCCGGCAGACTCGGAGCAGCATCCAGGTGGGGGGTAGTTCAGATCACATGCACATTGTCGAAGAGTGGGGCAAGCCGGTCCGCCCCTACGGCGAGTGGCGATTCCCGTATCGTCCGTATTCGGTTCCGTATGGTCTTTGGGGTCCCCCAGTACCGCAGGTCTACGCACCGCGTGGGATCGCGAATCAAGTTGGCCCTCCTCATGCAGCTCAACCGTATGCCCGTCAGCGCTTCGATCGCGGGCCACAAGCCGGACAGCCTGACATTCCAAGGCTGCCGTTCCGCCGCGAGCAGCCGTATCCGGGTTACCATCCGCAACCTTGGGATGACGGCCGCTACCCGCCTTACGACTCGGACGGTCCTTACGGCTATCCCGATCTACAGCGACGCCCGCCAATCATTCAACCACCTCCCGCACCTCCCGCCACCTAAGACGTGTGCGTCCGACTGACGCGCCTGGAGCGTTGATCGGTCGTGCAAGAACACACTGTGTTTCGACGGTGACGCTGCCACATCAGCCGCTGGGCATTAGCCCACGGTTCACAAACCGGATGCTAACGCATTCCGGCTGATTGTGGGCCGAGCAGGCCGCCTGCCGGAGAGGGGGGGTACGCCCCGGGGCGATCACTCCCAAACAACCCTCCCCGGACGCTATCGCGTCCGACCCTCCCGCGAGCGGGAGCGTGAGGTGAATGACGGCCGTTAGGGAATTTCTTGTAGCCGAATTCGCCAGAATTTGGACGAATCGGCAGTGCATCGAACAAAAGCCAAACTTTGGCGAGTTCGGCTACGCTCTGGCGAGTTCGGCTACGATCGGCTGACGCGCGAGTATCGGCTGCGATCGTACAGCGAAAACGGCTCCGCAGGAGCGTCGCCTTCCCGTCGCTTTGCGCACTGGACGCCTGCGTGGCCGAGCGAAGTCGACAGCAGCTTGTTGTTTATTCGCAGTTGATTGGTGCTCTGGGCCACTCGCTGCGTTAAAGTAGTATCACCTATGGGTTCTCTATTGTTCTACCGGAGCCATGTTGCCATGCCGCTGCGCTCTTTGTTCGCCACACTGCTTTCCTTGAGCCTTGCTGCCGGGGCCGACGGCAATCCACCTCGCACACGCCCCGTCGAAGGGCTCCATGACAACACCCCTGCCGTCTATGCGCTGACCGAAGCACGTGTGGTTGTGGCGCCGGGCCGAGTTATCGAACGAGGAGTCGTCGTCA
This sequence comes from Pirellulaceae bacterium, assembly GCA_965223305.1. Taxonomy (GTDB): domain Bacteria; phylum Planctomycetota; class Planctomycetia; order Pirellulales; family Pirellulaceae; genus CBDCWT01. The sequence goes on from CBDCWT010000088.1 coordinate 588,041, forward strand.
TCCGCGACGGAACAATCGTCGATGTTCGGCGGGACGACCAGATCCCCGAGGACGCACGGGTACACTCTCTCGCAGGCAAGACTATCTATGCCGGATTGGTGGACGCCTATAGCGAAATCCGGATCGCGGGCTCTGACGATCTCGGTGGCGCTCCCTACTGGAACGGCCAGGTGACTCCGCAACGCAACGCTTCGGGTCACTACAGGGCAATCGCGGCAACTAACAAGAAGCTGCGTGCACAGGGGGTCACCGCTCAATTGGTGGCGCCGGCTGCTGGGGTCGTTAAGGGAACCAGCGCGTTGGTCTTGACCGGCAATCAGCCCAATTCAACATCGATACTGCATCCTCAGCTAGCGCTGCACATGCGTCTGACGGTCTCGAGAAGTCGCGGAGGCAGCTATCCGAATTCTCCGATGGGCGCGGTCGCGCTGGCTCGTCAATCGATGTATGACGCGGTCTGGTACAAGCAGGCTTGGGCGGCCTACCGAAGTTCGCCGGCGCTTTCGCGACCAGAACGCAACGACGCGCTGGAAGTGCTCCAGCAGTACCCCCAGAGTGACACGCTGGTGATCGTTGACGCCGCGAGTGAGCTGTACTTCTTACGGGCCGACCGTTTCGCCAGGGAATTTGGCCTGAATGTTCTGGTCCGCGGCTCTGGCCACGAGTATCGGCGGTTGGAAGCCATCAAGAAGACCGGCCGGGGAGTGTTGGTCCCGGTTAACTTTCCAGATCCACCCAACGTGAGCACAGCGGAAACGGCCACGGCAGTTTCCCTCGAGCAGCTGCTCCATTGGGATCTTGCGCCCGAGAATCCGGCCAGATTGGAAGCGGCCGGAATCCGCTTCGCATTGACAAGTGCCGGCTTGGGCGATCGAAGCAAGTTCCTTAGCGGCGTGCGGCGTGCCGTCGATCGAGGATTGTCCCGGGCGGGCGCTCTGCGGGCGCTGACGACCGCGCCGGCAGAACTGCTGGAAGTGGATCACATCGTCGGCACCGTCGAACAAGGGAAGTTGGCCAACCTGGTCGTCACGGACGGCGATCTCTTCGAGCGAGGGACCAAGATCCTCGAAGCTTGGGTGCGCGGCGAGCGCCACCAGGTTGCGGCGACGGCTGAGTTCGATGTCCGCGGTAGCTGGCAGGTTCGGATGGCGGCGGAGGTGAGTCCACAGGTGTTTTCTCTACAGGTAACGGGGCGTCCGACTCGGCTCGCGGGGAAGCTGAAGTTCAACGATGCAGGTGGTCCCGAGGACTCGAGAATGCCCAAGCTACTTCGCGTCGGGGTCCGCGATGCCCGCTTCAGCTGCAGTTTTGATGCACAGCACTTTGGGCGGCAAGGAGTCGCCCGGTTGACCGGGGTGCTCTCGTTGTCCGACACCGCGGCTCCCTCCTGGTTGGGCCACATCACTTGGCCCGACGGCACGCGAACGGAAGTCGTAGCCGAGCGGCGTGCAGGACCCGCCAGCGCAGCGGAAGAGCAGGAGGATGCAGAAGAGGTTTCGACCGGCGCCAACGTCAGCGACACGTCGGGTGGACAGCCCCGGGTGGCCGCTGCCCGGCGCGATGCGGTAAAGGCGGACAAGAAGCAGACGGCCTCCTTCAAGGTCAACTACCCCCTGGGTGCCTACGGCCTCGAGTCTCCACCGCAGGTGGAGGCCGTGCTGTTCCGGGGTGCTACGATTTGGACGTGCGGCCCAGCCGGAGTTCTCGAAGATGCTTCGCTCCTCATCGCTGATGGGAAGATCGTGGCGGTTGGTCAAGATGTTGTTGCGCCGGCCGACGCCGTCGTGGTGGACCTCGCGGGCAAGCACCTGACGCCCGGGATCATCGACTGTCACTCGCATATGGCGACCGACGGCGGCGTCAACGAGAGCGGCCAGGCCATTACAGCAGAGGTCCGCATCGGCGACTTCATCGACGCGGACGACATCAACATCTACCGTCAACTGGCCGGTGGCGTCACTTCATCCAACATCCTGCACGGTTCAGCAAACCCGATTGGCGGTCAGAATCAGGTCATCAAGCTGCGCTGGGGCGCACTGCCCGAGGAGATGAAGTTCAAGCAAGCCCCGGACGGTATTAAGTTTGCCCTCGGGGAAAACGTCACGCGCGCCAACTGGACCGAACCTTCGGATCGTTACCCTCGATCGCGGATGGGTGTCGAGCAATTGATGAGGGACGCTTTCTACGCGGCCGCAGACTACCGTGACCGATGGAAGGCGTGGCAGACGACGCATCAGGGTTTGCCACCGCGCCGTGACCTGGAGCTCGAAGCGCTCGCCGAAGTGCTAAGTGGCAGCCGCTGGGTTCACTGTCACAGTTATCGGCAGGATGAAATCCTCGCCCTACTCCGCACGATGGACGGCTTCGGGATTCAGATTGGGACATTCCAGCACATCTTGGAGGGCTACAAGGTCGCGGACGAGATGGCACGCCGGGGTGCGATGGGTTCCGCCTTCTCCGATTGGTGGGCCTACAAAGTCGAGGTGTACGACGCGATTCCGTACGCAGGCGCGCTGATGCATCAAGCGGGCGTGGTCGTCTCTTTCAACTCCGATGATCGAGAGCTGGCGCGCCACTTGAATCACGAGGCGATCAAGGCCGTCAAGTACGGCGGTGTTTCTCCCGAAGAGGCCCTGAAGTTCGTGACCCTCAATCCAGCTCGCCAACTGCGCATCGACCAACATGTCGGATCGCTGGTGGCCGGCAAGCATGCTGACGTGGTCATTTGGAGTGGCTCACCATTATCGATCCGCTCACGCTGCGAGCAGACGTGGATCGACGGTCGCAAGTACTTCGACCGGGTTGATGATCAGCTAAGTCGGGACAAGGCTGCGAAACGACGCAACACGCTGGTCCAGAAGATTCTCTCTTCCGGCGAGCCGATGCAGGACCCGGGCAGTTCCAGCAAGCCCGACGAGGAGCTCTGGCCTCGCGAAGACATCTTTTGCCGCTGCCGGACAGTCTTCCTGCAGCAGCAATAGTAGTAGGCAACACATCAAGCACCTGACAATTGACAAGTGACAACACGACTATGACTCCGGACACCGACTCCACTCGCACGGCTCATCAGCGATCGGCTGCTGGGCATCCACATCATTTACTACCTCCTAGAACCATTTGCAATTCCGGCTTACGGATGACGTTAGCCTTGCTCGGTTTGTTGCTCTGCCGGGCGGCCGCGCTGGCATCGCCCGAGATTCCAGGAGCTGAGCAGGACCAACCAGTTGCGCTTGTTGGCGCCACGATTCATCCGGTTAGCGGACCAGCAGTCCAAGAAGGTGTGATCCTCATCGACCGAGGTAAGATCTCGGCACTCGGTACCGATGTCACGGTTCCATCCACTGCGAAGTTGATCGATCTCAGCGGCAGGCACATCTATCCGGCGCTGTTTGATGCGTACACCCATGTGGGGCTGGTGGAGATTAACTCCGTCCGCGCGACGATCGACAATCGCGAACGAGGTCGACTCAATCCCAGTGTTTCCGCACAAGTTGCCGTGAACCCGGACAGTGAAGTCATCCCTGTCACTCGTAGCAATGGTGTGCTGCTGACGTTGACGGCACCGACGGGAACGCTGGTCGCAGGCAAATCAGCGATTCTGCAACTGGACGGTTGGACTTGGGAAGACATGACGCTGAAGGCGGACGCCGCTATGCACTGCAACTGGCCGCGAATGGTGCCGGTGACGACCTGGCAGAGGAGACAGAGTGGAACAGAACGGTCCCGAGAGAGCTCCGTGCGTCTATTGGAGCAGCTCTTTGAAGATGCGCGAGCGTATGAAAAGGCGCGGAATTCAGCAACTGGCGGACAGCCACACGATTCCCGCTTGGAAGCGATGCTCCCGGTGGTCCACGGCCAGCTGCCGCTGATCGTCCATGCGGACGAGGTGCAGCAGATCCAAGCTGCCGTGGCTATGTCCGAGCGGGAGGGGTTCCGAATGATCTTGCACGGCGGGTACGACGCGGTCCTCTGTGCCGAACTCTTGCGGAAGCACGACATTCCGGTAATCGTAGCTGGTGTTTACCGGTTGCCGCGGCGTCGCTCCGACCCCTACGATCACCCGTTCACTTTGCCGGATCGACTTCGCCGAGCGGGTATCCGCTACTGTATTTCTGGTGCAGAAAGAACTCACAACGTCAGGAATCTACCTCACCATGCGGCAATGGCGGTCGCTTTTGGGCTGCCTGCTGAGGAGGCCCTAAAGGCGATTACACTGTATCCTGCCGAGATTCTTGGGGTCGCTCAGCGCGTAGGTTCGCTCGAAGTCGGCAAAGACGCAACACTGATTGTCACCGACGGAGACCCGCTCGAATCGGCCAATCACGTTGAGGCTGCCTTTATACGAGGTCGCCCGGTGGATCTCAACGATCGTCACAAACGTCTGTGGAGGAAATACGAAGAGAAGTACCGTCGCCTCGCAGAGGAGGCTGCAGAGCGCCCCTCTCCCTGATCGGATCAATCAAGTGTGCCCTGACCCTCCGAGCAACCTGAAGACAAAAAGGAAAAGCAGCTGATGAAAACGGTGCTTCCAGTTTTATGCGCGCTGCTCCAGATTCTGGGATGCTGGGACTCGACCGTTCAAGCCGCTGATGCGGACAAGATCCGGATCGTCCTGGATACGGACGCCAACAACGAGCTGGACGATCAGCACGCCATCGCCTATCTGCTGTTTAACGGCGACAAGTTCGCGGTCGAAGGCATCACCGTCAATGCGACCTCCGATGGTGGCGAGATCCAAAGACACGTCGACGAAGCTGAACGCGTGGTACGCCTGTGTTCGTTAGCATCCGCGGTCAAGGTCTATCCGGGGGCGAGCGGCAAGTACGATGAGATTGTGCCGCACATTGGGAAACGGGAGTACGACGGTTCAGCAGCGGTAGACTTCATCATCGAACGGGCAATGGTGGACGACTCACGGCAACTGGTTCTCATGCCGATCGGCAAGCTCACGAACATCGCCCTGGCGCTGAAGAGGGCTCCGTCGATAGCCGAGCGAGTCCGAATCGTATGGCTCGGAACGAACTACCCGAAACCGGGTGAGTACAACTTCGTTCATGACATCACGGCACTCGATCCGATTCTTGAGTCGACGGTACCTTTCGAAATTGCGATGGTTCGTTATGGCGAACCCAGCGGTACCGATGCCGTGCGGGCGAGGCTGAGGGATATCCGGAGAATCATGCCGGACAAGGGACCATCGATTTCTACGCCGGTGAGCGGCCGGCACGGAGGGATGTTTTCGAACTTCGGAGACTACTCGGTTGAGCTGTTCGAAAAATTCCGCGGGAACCCCCAAGAGCGACCGCTGTTCGATATGGCCGCGGTCGCCATCGTGAAGAATCCCAAGTGGGCCGACCGGGTTGTCATCGGGGCACCCAAGTTTGTTGACGGGAAGTGGATCGACCGGCCCGACAACCCGCGGAAGATTGTGATCTGGGAGAATTTTGAAAAAGCAGCAATCATGCAGGACTTCTATACACGGATGGATAACTATGTGCTGGCGAGACCTTCCGTGCGGTGATGTCTTTCAACCCAGCTCGTTGTCAACAGCTGCTCGTTCCGGCACTCAGCGATCCGACACCCCGCGATGCTATAATGGCTGCCGATGAGGGTTCGATCACTGCGAGAAACAGACTACGAGCAGCTGCTTCGTTTGTATCGCCTGCAGACGACGTCCTTACCATTCCATCACAATGTAAGACGGGATCAATTCAAACAAGACCTGACGACAACGCGATTCATTCGCAACCCTGCTGATCATCACGCGAAAGCCAAGATTGCACTGGTTGCGATCAAGCGCGACCGAGTTTGCGCGTTCGTGAGTGGCGGAATGGTCACGAAGGGCGATGAAGTTGTCGAGTCGGGCACCGGGTACATCCAGGCGATTCTCGGCGAGCCGGCGGAAGCCGACGCTGTGAAGGAATTGGTGTCCCGAGTTGTCAAGCACGTTCGTCGCTATCGACCGCACCGCTTGGTGGCACAGGATGGATGTTTCTCGCCGATCTTCTTCGCCGAGAGCGCGAGCACCTTGTCATCCCAGCACGCTTGGATTGGCCAGGTTCTTCTCGATACCGGATTCGCAGTTTGCGCCCGTTCCGCACGACTTGTTGCTGTGCTTGACAATCCGCGGCGCGAAGTCAAGGCTCCGACTCCGCTTAAGTTCCTTCATGTTAAGCACGAGATGTACGGCTTCAATCCGAAGTACGATTTCGGCTGCGTGTTACTAAAACCCCCATATGAGCGTGGCGACGGTGTTGTGTGGTGTGGAAACTTCTATTCCGGCGAGTTCGTCAAGGGAACGGCACATCGTTCGCTCTACATCAATTGGTTCACGATCATGGACGAGGACTATCGGGGCAAAGGGCTAGGCCGGCTGATGCTGCAACATTGCCTGCACCAGGCACAACAGCGAGGTGCCAAGTATGCATCATTGATGACGAGCGACGACAACTTTGTAGCTCGTAATCTCTACCAATCGGAAGGTTTTGAAATCGTCGACACGACGCACTCGTTTGAGCTGCTGGCGCTCAAAGGCGGCTGACGCTTGCGCTGCTCAACCGAACTTCCCACCGCTACGAACGGGCCGACCACGCAGCGAAAGATGTTGGAAGCAGGTATCCTTTGCTGGCGCGAATCAACCGCCTGGGCCACGACGTGCGAACGCCGCCGCAACGAATTTGTTGATGATCGATGAGTCAGCCACTATGATTGCGGCGTTTCGGGTGTGGAAGACGCTGTGACCGCGCCCTTGATTGTTCAACGCGACAGACAACCCAACGAGAGAACGCAACATGTCCCGCCCGCGCAAACGAAGTGGTCTTCCAGGCGTCGACCGACGGCGATTCCGCCGTCTGTCGGTTGAGATGCTCGAACGGCGTAACCTGTTGGCGATGGTCACCGGGGTCGCACCGGCTGCGAACGCGCATCACGTCTCGGTCTCTACAGAAATCACTGCCACGTTCGACGAGAACATCAATCCCGCAACGGCGACAGCTCGGACCCTCTCGGTCCATTCCGCTCAAGGTGGTTTGCTCCGCGACCCGTCCGCCGCAGTTAGTACCGCAGGTATGACGGTGACGCTTGACCCGTCTGCGGATTTCTTTCCGGGTGATCTCGTGCAGGCCTCGGTCACAGCTGGCATTACGGGTGTGACCCCCGCCGTACCGCATGTCTGGCAGTTTCGCACGGCGGCCACCGGCAGCGGCGTCTTTGTGAGTAGTGGCCAAGGCCTTGGAGATCCAGCCGCCAACACTTCCAGCTGGGGGGTCGAAGTCGGCGACCTGGATGCTGATGGTGATTTGGATGTCTTCATGGCCAACCTCTCGGCGGGCAACCGAGTCTATCTGAACAACGGCAGCGGCGAGTTTACCGACAGCGGCCAATCGCTGGGCGACCACCGCAGTCGCAGCGTCGCGCTGGGTGACATGGATGGCGACGGCGACCTGGATGCGATCGTGGCGAACGACAGCGGTCATCAGAATCGCATCTGGCAAAACGACGGCAACGGTGTCTTTTCCGAGCAAACCTTCGGCGGCAACAGCAGCCGCGACGTCAAGCTTGGTGATCTCGACGGCGATGGGGATCTGGATGCGTTTGTGGGCAACGGTGGGCAACCCAATCGAGTTTATCTCAACAACAGTGGTTTGCTCGCTGATACCGGACAGACGTTGGGCAGCAGTTCGAGTCGCGGCCTGAGCCTGGGCGACATGGATGGCGATGGGGATTTGGATGCCGTGGTGGCCAACGAAGACGAGCCGCAACGGGTGTGGTTCAACGACGGCAGCGGAGTCTTTACGGACAGCGGACAAGCGCTGTTCAACGCTCTCAGTCGTGGCGTTGGCCTAGGCGACTTAGACGGTGACGGTGACTTAGACGCGCTGATCACCAGCCGTGACTACTCGAACAAGGTATGGCTGAACGAGGGCAACGGTGTGTTGGTCGACAGCGGTCAGGCACTCGGGCAGTCCGGCGGTGGGAGTGCATCGCTCCGATCCGAGAAAGTCGAAATGGGAGATCTGGACGGCGACGGCGACCTAGATGCCTTCGTCAGCAACAACAACGGGCAGACCAATCGTATTTGGGTCAATGATGGGAACGCCGTTTTTACCGACAGCGGGCAAAACCTGGACATCGATACCAACTCTCAAAACATCGCACTAGGGGACCTTGACGGCGACGGCGATCTAGATGCGGTTATAGCGAACGACAGTTACTTCGGCGGCACCAACAGCGTTGGCCGTATCTGGATCAATCAGAACCTGACACCCAGCGTTACGCTGACTCTGGACAACCCGTCGATTGCCGAAGCCGCGGGCAACGCGACAGTCACCGCCGTGCTCTCGGCTACGCACACTGAAGCAGTGACCGTCGACTTGGTAACCGCAGGGACCGCCACGCCGACCGACGACTACACGACATCCGGTTCGCAGATCGTGATTCCTGCAGGGGCCACAACTGGAGCCATAACGATTACCGCCGTGCAGGACACCGTCGACGAACCGGACGAGACGATTGTCGTCGACATTTCCGACGTCGTTAACGGGCAGGAAGTCGGCGCGCAACAAGTCACGGCTACGATTGTGGATGATGACGAGCCGATTCCGGTTCCAGACGTCACCTTGTCAGTGGACCGAACCGCCATTGCTGAAGCGGCAGAGGTTGCGGTATTTACTGTGACACTTTCGCAAGTGACGGTAGTCCCGGTGACGGTTGAGCTCGGTATCTCAGGCTCCGCCGATGCCAGCGACTATACCACTTCGGGAACGCAGATCGTCGTAGCCCCGGGGATGATCAGCGACTCGATGACTGTAACGGCCGTCCAGGATCGTCTCGACGAGCCGGATGAGACCGTCGTGGTTGACATTGTCGAAGTCTCCGGTGGAAACGAGTTGGGAGTACAGCAGCAGACTATCACGATTACCGACGATGACGAGCCGAAATTGACTGTGACGGCACTGACTCCGACGCCCTCCGGCTTTGCGGCCGAGTTCAGCGCCGAGCTGAATGCCGACGTCCTAAATCTTTACGCCCCGCAGACGGATGGACTGGGAGTTGCCGATGTCACGTTGCAGGGTGCGTCCACCGGTGCCGTTGCCGGTTCATTGGTGGTGGATGCGTCACTGCGGCGAGTCACCTTTATCAAGAGCGGTTCCCCGTTGTCCCCGGACAGCTACATCGTGACGTTACGCAGCGATGCCAACGGCTTTGTGGATACAGCAGGCCAGTTGCTTGATGGAAACGACGACGGTACCGAGGGAGATGACTACACGAGCGAGTTTACGGTCGCCGAGCCGGCGGCCAATTCGGTCACGATTGGGATTCCCGACTTTGTTCGAGGTCCAGGCCAAGCCGTGAACTTACCCGCCGACGAGATCAGCGGAATTGCGGTGACCATCAGCGAAGGGACGAATGTGCGGGCAGTCGATCTGCGTGTGGCCTACGATCCGAGCTTGCTGACGATCACGGGAGGCAGCGTGGGAGCAGATGCTCCGGCCGGTGCCTCGGTGATTGTGAACACCAGCACTCCGGGTCTGGCAATCCTGGTATTTTTCAGCACGACACCGCTGCCTGCCGGAAGAGCTGACTTGATCAACTTGCAAGCGACCGTACCGACGAACGATGCCAGCAGCATCTACGGTGCGCAGCATGTACTGGATCTCCACGGAGTGATTGTCAGCGACGGAAACGACAATGAAGCACCGGTCGTGGTCGACGATGCCTTTCATCAGGCGAGTTTCTTCTCGGACGTGACGGGCAACGGTCGTATCAACGCAGCCGATGCCTCGGGCGTAGCGCGATTTGCAGCGTTAATTGACGGCGGCTTTGCCGGTTCCCCGAACGCGGATCCTCTAATCGTGGGCGACATCAGCGGGAACGGTCGACTGAATGCTGCCGACGCTTCGCTATTAGCACAATTTGCCGCGTTGATTCTGGTGCCCCAGATCCCGCCGATTCCCGGCGGGGTCGTCATTTCGGGTGTTCCGAGAGTTCGGCCACAGCCGCCGTTCGCAATGCCTGGCGACTTGGGGACGGCGATCGTGAAACGTGCTCCGATTGCCGGATCGCGGGACACCGGCGGGGATCCGCGCGACGAATACTTCGACGAAGTCGGGTCGGCGATCGTTGAAGACCTGGAGGCAAGTCGAGCGCGAACACGACGCGCCAGTGCTACGGCCGACGAGTTGGGCGAGGAACAGCTGGCACGCGCGCTGGAGGAGGCATTGGGCGAGCTGTTGTCTGCTACCGATTGGGACAGAAAAATCGACTACGGCGAATCCCCTTTGCCGAAGAGAAGGAGCGGTTAGGAGATCTAGCTCCGACGTAAAACCCAGCACAACACCTATTGAAACGACCCGAACAGCAGGGTCCAAGCTGGGATCAAGACGATCGCTGTGAGGTTCAAGCAGAACCCCGCCTTACACATTTGCTTGATCGTGATGTGACCGCTGCCGAAGACAATCGCATTGGGTGGGGTGGCGACGGGCAACATGAAGGCAAAGGACGCTGAAATCGTCGCCGGCACCAGCAGCAGCATGGGGTTGATGTCGATTCCGACGGCAACGCTGAAGAGAATCGGCAGAAACACAGCTGCGGTCGGCGTATTGCTGGTAAGTTCTGTCAGGAAGACCACCATTGCCACAACGACGACCACCAGCGCCACGCTGGGGAGCGCGGAGAGCGCGGCGACTTGACCGCCGATCCAGTCTGCGAGTGTGCTGGCTGAAATCCCCTCTGCCAGACTAAACCCACCTCCGAACAGCAGCAGGACTCCCCAGGGTATCGCTCGCGCCGTTTTCCAATCAAGCGTGTACACTCCGTTCCTGGCATCGACGGGAATCACGAACAACACGACGGCCGCCGCCAGGGCAATAATCGTGTCGTTCAGGTGTTGCACTGCCGGTGCCCAGCCGAGGAGCCAGTCCCAGCTGGTGAGCGGTTTCCGCAGGACCCAGCACGCCGCGGTGAGGACAAACACGGCGAGCACCATCCATTCGGCCTTCGAGACGGGGCCCATCTTGTCGAGTTCGTCACGGATCAGCTGCCGGCCTCCTGCGATTTCCTTGACCCGAATCGGAAAGACCAGATGAGTCAGCAGCAGCCAGATGAGAACCAGCATCAGCATCGCCAGCGGACCGGCGAAACGCAGCCAGTCGGCGAAGCCGATATCCCGTCCCTGCTGTTCTGCAAAACGCAGCAAGAGCAAATTGGTGGGAGTACCGACCAGTGAAGAAGCACCACCGACGCTGGCTGCATAGGCAATGCCTAGCATCAAGCACGTCGCGAAGTTGGCGCCGGACTCTCCTCGTGCGGAATCACCTGCGCCCTGGGAACCGAGTCGGTCGCTGATCAACGCCACCAAGCTGAGGCCGATCGGGAGCATCATTACCGAAGACGCCGTGTTGCTGATCCACATGCTCAGCAAAGCGGTCGCCAACATGAAGCCGGCGACGAGCCGCCGTGGCTGCGTGCCGACCGCGAGCACGGTCGTCAACGCGATCCGCCGATGGAGGTTCCAGCGTTCCATCGCGCGAGCGATCATGAATCCACCCAAGATCAGAAACGTATACCGGTTGGCGTAAGGGGCGGCTGCCTCTTCGGTGGTGAGAATCCCGCCGAGCGGGAAGAGGATGATGGGCAACAGCGCGGTCACTGGGAGTGGCACGGCTTCGGTCATCCACCAGATGGCCATCCAGACGGCAATGGCAGCCGTTCGCTGCGCCTCGGGGCTCAGCTCTGCGGCCAGCGAACGCGGCAGCGTCCAAATCAGCAGTGCCACGAGAGGACCGGCAATGCTGCCGATCAGCGCGATGCTCCGTGCGGATTGGGAGTCGTTTGTCACGTGTTGTTATACCGTTAAGGACTTCTTGTGGCCGAACTCGCCAGAGTTTGGCAGTCCACGAACCAAACTCTGGCGAGTTCGGCTACCAAACCAAACTCTGGCGAGTTCGGCTACGTTCCAAATCAGCCGCTGGGCGTTAGCCCACGGTTCACAAACCGGATGCTAACGCATTCCGGCTGATTGTGGGCCGAGCAGGCCGCTTGCTTAATAAGTCGCCGCGCTGCCGGCCGCCGGTCGCTCGCCCGCCGCCAGGCCGGCGGCGACGCGAGTCAACGACTCGGCAGCTCGCCGCACTCCGTCTTCATCAACGTCCAGGTGGGTGACGGCGCGGACCCGGTCGGCCGCGATCACGAGCATTTGTACCTGTTCGATCTCAAGGGCCGCCACGACATCGGCAGCCGAACCGAGCTGAGCGGCAACTTGGAAGATCACAATATTCGTGTCGACCTGATCTGGTTGCAGCGCCAATCCATCGATTTGCTGGACCGCATCGGCGAGGATGCGTGCGTTGGCATGATCAACGGCGAGCCGTGCACGATGGTGCTGCAGCGCGTGAAGCGCTCCGGCGGCAATGATCCCGGCCTGCCGCATGCCGCCCCCAAAAAGCTTGCGATGCCGCCGAGCTTCGTCGATGTCCTGCCTCGTACCCGCGAGCGCCGATCCGACGGGGGCACCCAGCCCCTTGCTGAAACAGACGCTGACGGTGTCAAAGTGCTGCGCCCAGACAGCCGCGTCAATTCCTGAAGCTGCTGCTGCGTTGAAGAGGCGGGCTCCGTCCAAATGTGTTTTCAACCCTTGTTCGTGGGCCCAACAGCAGAGTCGTTCCACGACGTCGTACGGCTGTACCCGCCCGCCGCCCCGGTTGTGGGTGTTCTCGAGGCACACCAAACGAGTTCTCACTAGGTGTTCGTTCTCAGGGCGAATCAGGCTCTCGAGTTGTTCTCGTTCAAGAACACCGCCTTGGCCGGGCACCGGGTGCGCCGCCACACCGCTCAGCTGAGCGAACGCTCCTTGCTCGTAGTTGAAGATGTGACAACCGGCCTCACACAGGAACTCGTCACCAGGTTTGCAGTGGATCCGTATGGCGACCTGGTTCGTCATCGTTCCCGACGGCATGTAAATAGCTGCCTCTTTGCCGAGCAGCTCGGCCGTCAAGTCCTGTAGCTGTTCGATGGTGGGATCTTGACCGATCACGTCGTCGCCGACTTCGGCGGCTGCCATAGCAGCCCGCATCTCTTCCGTCGGCTTGGTCACGGTATCGCTGCGAAGATCGACGACAGACTCACTCATTGTCATATACTCGTTCAGATGAGCTGGGGTGTGGTTGCTGGGTCGATGCGATTATAAGACAAGGCACGGCCGGTCTGTAGATCGGTGGGATACTCGGGTGTTGCCAGGGGGAACACAGCGCGGCCACCAAAGTCCCTTCTCCCCGCCGGGGAGAAGGTGGCCGAAGGCCGGATGAGGGGGAAGCCAAAGTGAAAACTTGCGCACGCGCGAGAACTCTGACCGTTAGTAGCACAGATTCACGAGCGATCTTACCGCGAGATCGTCTGTTGTCTCGTTGGCTGCTGCGGCTGAGTCGGCCTACAGGAACTGGGCGCGAATCGCTCGTCTTCGTTACCACAAAAACACTTAGGACCTCTCGCGACGGTTTCGCGGATCATCCGGGGGCTAGTCCCTGGAGCAAGTCGGTTGGTAGAATGTGGATCAGGTCGCACGCGCGCACCCGTAGGGCGCCGGCAGCATCTTCCGACGATCGCGTCGTTTCCTTTTTGCGCCACTCCGAACTAGGAGCAGACTGGGGGAGTAATGGTCCTCTGGATCATACGCACTGTCTTCCTGCTGTCAGCGGCCGGAGTGGGCTTCGCGTTCCTCCGGTCGGATGCTTTTCAGAAGACCGGCTTCGAACGACCGCTACTGCCCTACGTCGCTTTCATGCTCGGTGTGGTGGCCACGATCGCGATCGACGTGATGACGCCGCGCAAGCGGATAGAGATCATCAGCTGCGTCTACTTCGGGATCGTGATCGGCCTGTTCTTCACCTATATCGTCGGGTTCATTCTCGATCCGCTGTTGCTGAAGGCGGACATGACGCCAAGCGAACTGAAGGGACCGATTCAGCTGGCGGTAGGCGTTTGCCTCTGTTATTACTGCGTCAGCCTATTACTCCAAACTCGAGATGATTTTCGCTTCATCATCCCGTACGTCGAGTTCTCGAAAGAGGTCAAGGGAGTCAAACCATACGTGCTGGATACCAGCGTCATCATCGACGGCCGGATCGCTGACCTGGTGGAAACGAACGTCTTTGACAACCAGTTAATCATGCCGCGTTTTGTGCTCGCTGAACTGCAGGCCATCGCCGACAGCAGCGATAAGCTGCGCCGCTCGCGCGGCCGCCGAGGGCTCGACATCCTGAATCGCTTGCGGACCAACGATCAGGTTGATCTAAAAATCCAAGACCGCGAGACGTCCGAAATGGCCGGCCAGCCGGTCGATATGAAGCTGGTGCTGCTGGCCCGCCACCTAGGGGGCAAGATTGTCACCGGCGACTATAACCTCAACAAGATGGCGCGCATTCACAGTGTTGGGGTCATCAACCTGAACGACATTGCCAATGCGCTCAAGCCGGTCTATTTACCAGGGGAACAGCTGGATGTGCGGATCGTCAAACCGGGAGAGGAACCGGGACAGGGCGTCGGCTATCTGGACGATGGGACAATGATCGTTGTTGAGGGAGGACGCGAACATCTCAACGACAGCGTTAGGATCAGCGTGACCAGTGTCCTGCAGACCAGTGCCGGGCGGATGATTTTCGGCAAGTACAACGGCGCGTCCAGCAGGTAGTTCTTTCGGGGATGTTCACTGCACTCATTGCAGCAGCCGTGTCAATCGATCGGGAGGGCGAGGCTCCTGCCGAGCCGGGAGTGTGAGGAACCGTGGGTTAACCCGAATTATTCATGAGCGATCTGCTGCGAGGTCGTAAGTCCATCCGTGGCTTCGTCATGCTTCACAATTCTCCCTCGACGTATTGCTTCAATACGCCTGCGGAAGAATTGCTCGCCTTCCTTGCCACGAACGTACTTACAACCTCTCGCGACGATCTTCATGAATAATCCGGGTTAACGCCCAGCGGCTGATTCTGATCGTAGCCGCTGCCGGAGTGTAGCCGAACTCGCCAGAGTTTGGTGAACTGCCGACTCGTCCAAATTCTGGCGAATCCGGCTACGGGAGATCCTCAGCGGACTGTGTCCAAATTCTGGCGAATTCGGCTACCAGAGATCCTCGGCGTTGGCCTAGACCGTTTCCAACCGCCGCTTTGCCATCTGGCAGTATTCCGTGGAGCAATCGATGCCCAAGTAGTCACGGTTCAGTTTGCGCGCCACCAGGGCGGTGGTCCCGCTGCCGAGGAACGGGTCCAGTACCAGTCCGTCAGGTGAGCAGCCGGCCCGCAAGCAGGTCTCGACCAGCTGGTCGGGAAACACCGCGAAGTGTGCTTCGCGGAACTTGGACAGCGCGATCGACCAAACTGTCCGTTTGTTGCGTCCCTTCGGGTGAAATGCTTGATCCCAGCGACCGTCGTGCAGGTTAGAGTTGCCTCCATTCTTACCTTGTTCGGGGGTGCCGTTCCGCTTGCCGAAGTGCCCGCGACCTCCTCGCATGCGGCTTCGTTCGCTGAAGGTCACGTGAGGTTCGCGAATCGCGTCGGCGTCGTAGTAGTATTGCTTCGACTTGGTCAAGAAGAACAAGTACTCGTGATCGGTGGTGGGGCGACTCTTGACCGACGAAGGCATCGCGTTGGGCTTATGCCAGATCACGTCGCTTCGCAGCCGCCAGCCAACATCCTTCAGGGCAAACGCGACCCGCCACGGCATTCCCAGCTGTTCGCCATCGACGTATTTGTCTCCAATAACGAGCCACAAGGTGCCTGTCGGCTTAGTCACCCGCAAGCACTCCGCAAAGACATCCGCCAGCCGCCGCACGTAATCCTCCGGACTCCCTTCGACCCCGATCTGTCGCTTGCGCTGATAGTCCCGCTGCATGTAGTAGGGTGGGCTGGTGACGGTGCAATCGACGCAACTGGCCGGCAGTCTGCTGAGTTCAGTCCGAGCGTCGCCACAGAGAATCGTATTGCGGAGCTCGTTCGGACCCAGGTGTTCTCCTGCGGCGGACTTCCTTTTATTTGGCACGATCCGTCATCCTCATCACCGCCGTTCTCAATGTTGCACTACATGCGATCGAGGACCTCGATTCCGAGCAGATGCAGACCTTGTTTGATGGTCCGTCCAGTGAGGTCGCAGAGTGCCAGACGGCTGGTGCGCAGCTCGGGGTCCTCGGCCTTGAGGACTTGGCAATTTTCGTAAAAGGAGAAAAACACTTTGGTCAGCTCGAACAGATAAGTGGTCAACAAGTTCGGACGAAAGTCCTCCACGGTCTCGTCCAGCGCATCGGCGAACTGCAGCAGCCGGCGAGCCAACTCGCGTTCGGAGGGATGGGCCAACTTCACAGGCCGCTCGCCGAGCGATTCGCGTTGGACATTCCCTTTGCCGAAAATCCCGCGGACTCTAGCGTAAGAGTACTGCATGTAGGTCGCCGTGTTGCCGCTCAGCGCCAGCATTTTGTCATAGCTAAAGACGTAGTCGCTCGTACGGTTGTGCGACAGATCGGCATACTTGATCGCGCCGTGCCCGACGACGTCGGCGATCTGCTGCCGCTGTGCGGGAGTCGCCTTCTGGGCGGCGGACAGCTGCTGATCGCTCGTATCAAAGGCCTCTCCGGCTCTCCGCACCGCCTCGTCGAGGAGACCTTCGAGGCCAACCGTATCGCCGGACCGAGTGCGGTAGGGACGGCCGTCCTCGCCCAGCACGGTACCAAAACTGATATGCCGCAAGTCGACGTCCTCGAACCCCCAGAGTCGCGCGGCCGCGAACAGTTTCTCGAAGTGCTCGCCTTGGCGGTGGTCGACCACGTATAGAATCGCGTCCGGTTGCCAGGTCTCCATCCGGAATTGAATGGTGGCTAGATCCGTGGTTGCATAGAGGAAGGCGCCGTCCTGTTTTCGCACGATCATTGGTGTTTCGAATCCATCGAGAAACACGCAGGTCGCGCCGTCGCTTTGGCTTGCCAAGCCGCGGTGCTCTAGCTGCTCGACAACCCCCGCCAGCCGGTCGTGGTAATAGCTTTCGCCATACTCATGATCGAATTCGACCTGGAGCCGATCGTAGACGCGCTGGATTTCCAAGCGGCACTTCGGCAAGAACTCCTCCCACAAGGCCTGATTGGTCTCGTCTCCCGCATGCAGTTTGGCCGTTTCTTCAAGCACCCGAGCAGGAATGTCGGCGTGACTCGACAAGCAAGCTGCGAGGTTGGAGTCCCCTTCTAGAGTGGCCTGGCGGCTACGCGATGCTGCGAGCTGGCCCTCCAGCTCGGCGCACTGTGCCTCCAGCTTGCGCTGGGTACGAGCGGCTCTTTTGGCGTCAGCTTTTTCTGCAACAGGCTGCGCGCGCAGGGTGTCGACTTCCCCTCTCCGCTGGGCCAATCGCTGTTCTAGCTGTGGGAGTTGCCGTTTGTCGTTCTGGTACTCCACCAACTGGTGTACGAGCTTGTAGAGCCGAGCCAGTTCGCTCACAGGGTTGGCGTCGTACGCCGACTTGTTCAAGAAGTGCTTGTAGCCGTAGATGATCATCCCAAACTGCGTGCCCCAGTCTCCCAGATGATTGTCGGCAATCGCGTGGTGGCCCAGGAATTTCAGTATCCGGTAGATGGCATCGCCGATGACGGTCGAGCGGATATGGCCGACGTGCATCGGCTTGGCGACATTCGGAGATGAGAAGTCGACGACATAAGTGCGCGTCGTCTCAGCCGGCTCGACCCCCAGCCGCGCGTCGTTAAACGCGGCATTAGCGTGCGCGGCCAACCACGCGTCTTTGAGGCGGAGGTTGATGAAACCGGGTCCGGCGATCTGCGGAGGGTCGCAGAGATCCTCGAGCTGCAACCGCGAGACGAGCTCTGCGGCGATTTCGCGAGGCGGCCGACCGAGCTGTTTGCCCAACGGCATCGCACAGTTGGCCTGGTAGTCCCCGAACTTGGTGTCCTGGGACGGCCGGATCATCGCCAGCAACTCGTCAGCGCGCGAGCCGGCCAGCTCCTCCAGTCCCGGACGGAAACGTCTACGAAGCTCGGCGAGGATTCTCATGCCGCCACCCGTTCCGCCGGCTCACATTCCATGTGACCACTCTACTGGACGGTCGTTCCTGTACTTCCTGATAAATCAACTCGCTTGGCATTCGCCCACAGGTTCTCCAAATCGTAGTAGCCGCGCGTTTCCTCGTCGAAAAGGTGGACCACCACAGAACCGTAGTCGAGCAGAATCCAACTGGATTCTGCGTAGCCTTCGATACCCATCCGCTGGTCACCCAACTCGTCCTCAAGACGATGATCGATGTCTTCGCTGATTGCATGCAGCTGCCGGCGACTCGATCCAGACGCGATCACAAAATAGTCGAAGATCGGTGTCTGCTCGCGAAGATCGAGCACCACGACGTCCTTTCCCTGGTTCTCGATAGCGACTTGAGCGGCCGCCAACGCAAGTTGCAAACTGCGAGCTGATTTCGGGTCCGTCTGTGGGGAGGAACTGATTACAGGATCTCCAAGATAGTCCGGGCTAGGCCCGGATCACTCACGAGCGATCTGCTCGCGACGACCTTCGCGAGCGGTTCGAGCTAAAAGATTCCCATCGCAGCCAAGCTGTAGCGGACCACCAAGCCGGCAACCACCACGCTGACCATACTCATCAACTTAATCAAGATATTCAAGCTGGGACCACTGGTGTCTTTGAAGGGATCACCGACCGTGTCGCCCACCACGCCTGCCTTGTGCGAGTCGGAACCTTTTCCTCCGAAGTTACCTGCCTCAATGTACTTCTTAGCATTGTCCCATGAACCACCGGCATTCGCCATAAAGATGGCTACGCAGAAGCCGCAGGTCAGGGTGCCGACCAGCAGCCCCAAGACCCCGCCGACCCCGAGCAACAGACCGGTGGCGATCGGTGTTACCAGTCCCAACAGCGAGGGGGTGATCATCTCCCGTTGGGCAGCCTGCGTGCTGATCCGCACCGGTTCCGCGTAGTCGGGCTTGGAAGTGCCCTCCATGATGCCGGAATCTTCACGAAATTGTCTCCGTACCTCTTCGACCATTCCTTGGGCGGCCCGGCCCACGGCTTCCATCGTCATGGCGCAGAACACAAAGGTGGCCATACAGCCAATGAAGACACCTACCAGCACTTTGGGGTTCATCAGCGAGGCATCGTAGTAGTGCGCGTAGTCCGGAAGCGTGGCGAACCGCGCTGAGAGCATCTCGACTTCGACGTCCTCCCCGGCGTCATTGATGAGAATCCTACCTTCCCGGTCGGAGGTGGCTTCTGCCTGAACAGTCCCTTCAAGTCGTTTTGGGTTCCTCTCTGAGGACTCGAGAGCCCGCCAGGTTGGTTGGCGGGCCTCCTCCGGAAAGATCAACCAGGCGTGTCGAACGGCCGTGCCGTCCTCGTTCTGGTCCTCGGACTTCTCGATGACGAACTGGTCGTTGATCTTGTACCAGCCGGGTTCCGCGGCTGCGGCGATGACAGTATCCGCTTCGGCCCAACGTTCAAAGCCGATTCGCACCTCTTCGATATAGGCGGCCAGCAGTGCCAGGGCGGTCAACGCCGCGGAGCCAATTGCAAACCCCTTGCCGGTAGCGGCCGTGGTGTTGCCAAGCGAATCGAGGGCGTCCGTTCTTTCCCGTACGATTGGCTCCAGACCTGACATCTCAGCATTGCCGCCAGCGTTGTCCGCGATCGGGCCGTAGGCGTCCGTGGCGAGCGTGATTCCCAACGTGCTCAACATTCCGACAGCAGCGATGCCGACGCCGTACAGCCCTAGGGCAAAGTACTCCATGTCGACAAAGTTCCCTCCGTTGGCCGCCGCAAAAGCCGCCAACGTTCCTACGCTGACTACGACCACCGGGACCCAGACGCTCTTCATACCGGCGGCGACGCCCCCGATGATCACCGTAGCCGGCCCCGTGACGCACTGAGCGGCCAGATCTTTAGTCGGCTGGTACTCGTCGCTCGTGGCGTACTCGGTCCACTTGCCGATCAACCAGCCGGCCAGCAGGCCGATCATGACGCTGCCCGAGATGCCAATGAACGATGAGCCCATCAGTAGGTAGGTTAGTACGACGGCAGCAACCATGACCGCGAAGGTCGAAAGATTGATACCGCGTCCTAGCGCCTTGAGCAGCGCCTTCTGGGAAGCATCCTCGTCCGTGCGTACGGAGAAGATTCCCCAGATCGAGAGGAAGATGCCCACTCCAGCGATCGTCATCGGCAGGAATAACGCCCGCAGCTGCCACGATTCAGTGTCGCCTGCGACCCCCATCGCTTCCACGAGGTCGCCACCTGCGAAAGCCGCGACGCCCAAGGCCGCAGTTGCCAGGATGGAACCGCAGTAGGACTCGTAAAGATCAGCTCCCATGCCTGCCACGTCGCCCACGTTGTCACCGACGTTGTCGGCAATCGTTGCTGGATTGCGAGGATCGTCTTCGGGAATGCCTTGCTCGACTTTGCCTACGAGGTCGGCGCCGACGTCCGCGGCCTTCGTGAAGATACCGCCACCCACCCTGGCAAAAAGCGCCTGGCTGCTGGCGCCCATGCCGAAGCACAACATGGTGACCGTGATCTCTACGAGATCAACATCGAAGATCCAGCGCAACACGGCGTACCAGATGGTGATGTCGAGCAGGCCGAGCCCCACGACGGTCAAACCCATCACAGCACCCGACCGAAAGGCGACCTGTAGTCCTGAGTTCAGAGACTTCTGCGCGCCCGCCGCAGTCCGGCTGCTGGCCCAGGTGGCGGTCTTCATGCCAAAAAAGCCAGCCAAACCAGAGAAGAAACCACCCGTTAAGAAGGCAAACGGGACAAAATGACTTTGAACTTCTAACACATAGGCGGCAACCGCCAGCAACACACCGATCACCACAAAGAACAGAAAGACCACTTTGTACTGCTGGTTGAGATAGGCCTTGGCACCTTCGCGCACATGGCCGGCAATCTCGATCATCGTCGCGTTGCCCTCGTCCGCCTCCAACATCTCTTTGTAGAAGCGGTAGGCGAAAACAAGTGCCACGATCGAGCCAACAAATGCGATGCCCCAATAGACGTACTCCAACGGGCCGAGACTGCCGGCGTCGGCCCCGCCTTCCTGAGCCAGCACCTGCTGGGCGCTGCCCGCGATGAAGAGTCCCACTGCCGCTGCGCCCGAACGGCTCGATCGCCGCCATAGGTTACGGATGTCCATCTCGCATTCTCTCCGATTTAGTTTCTTCCACTTTTTGTCGGTAAATGTGTTGGATAGGTTTCGACTAACAAACTGTAGCTTGGGACTTTAGCAGGTGTCCCACGAGCGGGGGCCCTCCTTGAGTCGCCAGCGTGGCGATAAGCACCCGTCCTTCCGAGATGCGGGTCTCTGGAGGCGGATAAAGTGTGACTGCAATAGAACTTGCGACTTCCTGAATGTGCTCGACAGCCGGAGAAAACAAGCGGCTGGAAAACCGCCGGTGGCTGTCCTGCCGATTTTCCCTAACTGTAAATGTGCAGCTGTTTTGCCAAACGTGGGAGTGTACTGAGAGGGGCCGTTTGATGTCAACCGGAAGGCCCCGTCTGTCGAGATGGGCCAGAGCCACCTCGGCCAAAGGCGTGGCGTGCCTAGGCGGGAAGCACGAAACGGGGCGTGCCCGGGGGAAATCCCTTGGCTACCGAGAGCTGCTCGACTATCCTGAAGGAACTAACCCAATCATGCAAATGCACGGGGGCGCGCTGCGGCTCAATCGCCTTGCAAGCGTCGCAGCGTCACCGGTCGGGGAACACAGTCGCTGACCGAACGCAAGGCAGGAGAATACCTGATGATTCAGATTTCGCGCATTGTCTTCACCCTGGTGGTGACCGCTACTGTTCTTCAAGCTGCAACCGCCGACGCGGCCAAGCGTGGTAGGCGAACCCGCGAGGAAGCGACCAAGGTCGAACTGTTCTCCGCGATGGACGAGGGCACCATCGAGGTCAGGTTCATCCCGAAGGACGTCACGAGCGCTACGGTGCTGGTTGCGAACAAAACCGACAAACCTCTGACGGTCGAGTTGCCTGATGCTTTCGTGGCAGTGCTTGCTCAGTTTGGCGGTGGAGGTATGGGCGGCATGGGTGGCGGTGGTATGGGTGGCATGGGCGGCATGGGTGGCGGCATGGGTGGCGGCGGTCAAGCCATGGGCGGTGGCATGGGCGGCATGGGTGGCGGTATGGGCGGCATGGGTGGCGGCATGGGAGGTATGGGCGGCGGTGGCATGATGAGTGTCATGCCGGAAAGAGTGCGCAAAGTGAAGGTTCCCACCATCTGCTTGGAACACGGCAAAGCGGACCCAACACCGCGGATGAAATACGTGATTCGGCCCATCACTGCTTTCACCAAGGACGAGCAGGTGATCGAAGTCTGCAAGATGCTCGGCCGGCGCGAGATCACCCAGAACGTCGCCCAAGCAGCGACGTGGAATTTGGCGAGTGGGCTTAGCTGGTCCGAACTGGCAACAAAAAACCGCGTCGAACTTCGTTCGGTCAACTACTTCGAGCGCTATTTTTCGCCTGCCGAACTGGCAGCGGCTTTGCGAGTCACAGGAGTGGCGAGCCAACGCGCTCTGGGAACCGACGACAATCGCAACCACCAGCAGCTGACGAATCGTTACCAGCGTCAGCGATATCCCTATCGCTTGCAGAACCAAGCAGGCCGATAGGTCCGCGAAGCTAGCGCCAGACCGCTCACCGCGCGCTAGCCCGGATTTTTCATGAAGATCGTGGCGAGAGGTTGTAAGTACGTTCGTGGCAAGGAAGGCGAGCAATTCTTCCGCAGGCGTATTGAAGCATACGTCGAGGGAGAATTGTGAAGCATAACGAAGCCACGGATGGACTTACGACCTCGCAGCAGATCGCTCATGAATAATTCGGGCTAGGATCTTGCGGCGCAGACAACAGCAGCTGCGCGACTCGCGCACGCAGGTCGTCTCTTTCGGACGCCCACCGCTGTTCGCGCAGCTTGAGCTGTTGCTGTTCTCGTTCTAATTCAGCTTCGCGCGCTTGCAACTGAGCAGCTTGGTTGTCGAGTTCCGCTTGCCGAGACTCCAGCCAGCTGCTCAGAGCGGCGCGCTGTTCCCGTAACTCGTCGGCACGTGCTCCGAGTCGCTCGGTGCTTTGCTGAAGCGTCTGCCAGTGCTGCTCGAGTGCACGGGCCGTTGTGCTGAAGTGCTCGGCAAGTTCGTCACGTGCCGTTGCGACCCGCCGAACGACGACGTCGGGGGGCGCGGCATCGTGCAGTTCAAGCCATGTTTCTTCGAGCATCAGCCGCAGCTCCAGTGTCTCTTGGCGAGCCTTGAAGGCGTCCTCACGCAGGCGTTGCGAGGCAGCCTCACGCTTTCTCAGTTCCTCTCGCTGCTTGGTCAGCAGCCTCGTTGCCGCGTCTTGATCGCGCTCGAAGCACGCCTGACTGGCAGCGAGCTGCTGCTTGGCGAGTTTAATGACGTCGTATGCCGCGCGACTGGCGGCCTCGATCTGCGCTCTGTTTTCTGCAAGCTGCGCGCGTTGCGACCGTAGAATCGCCTCGGCCTCAGTCAACCGGCGTTGCTGCTCGGCCAACGCCTCAGTCCATTTTCCGGGCGCTCCGGCAGCCAGCTTTGCTGTTTCGCGGGTGGCCTGTTCGGTCTCAGCTGGCCACGGCTCGCCCCGTTCACCCGCTGGTGAAACAACTGGCATGCTGGTGCGGAGTTCGTTCTCTCGCTGGTCTAGTTCGCGCTGTTTCTCGAGCAGATACTTGGCGATCTCGTTCGCTTGGCCGTGTAGCTGTTCGGCGTTGGCGCTTGGTTCGATGCCGGCGACGGCCTCGGCGAGTGACGGTTCTGCGGACGGGGAACTGGCCGGCAACTTGCCAGCGGTGGGATGAGGAGCATCGAACCGGGTAGGGTTCTTGGCTCGTTGCTTAGTGGGTTCTTTCGACATGGGAGTCCTTGTGGATTCGGCGCAGGCGAGCATCACTCCGTCAGGGTGCTGCGGGTCCCTCACAATCCACACACTTTGCCCACTTCACCGTATCGGCCGTCGATTGCTGCCGATTTAACTCAAAACGGAGGCAAATTTGTTGGCCGCAACCAAGGTCACATTCTCCCCGCCGCTCATCCGACCCTCGGCCACCTTCTCCCCGGCAAGGTCGTGCAGCTTTCAAGTTAGTGCGTGATTTCGTCTTTCCTCACTCTCCCCTCGGGGAGAGTCGGCCCGAAGGGCCGGTGAGGGGGGCACGCCTCGGGGGCGATCACTCCTGGGCAGCCCTCCCCGGACGCTATCGCGTCCGCAGGTTTGTGAAGCGCAGAGCTGCACGACCTCCGGCGGGCAAGCGGAGCTTGAATGTCTCGCATACCCGTGCGACAATCGCGACTAAACCCGAATTACTCATCGGAGCTATCAATGAAGGTTGTGCCGTTAGGTGAAAAGGTCGTCGTAAAACGTCTAGAAGCGGAGGAAAAGACCGCTGGTGGCATCGTGCTACCCGATTCCGCGCGGGAAAAGCCGCAGCAGGCGCGTGTTTTGTCTGTGGGTGATGGGCAGCTGCTAGCGGACGGTGGAAGGGCGGCTCCGCAGGTCAAAGAAGGTGACCGAGTTCTGTTCACAAGCTATGCTGGAAGCGAGGTCGTGGTCGACGACGACGAGCTGTTGATCATGAGCGAGTCCGATATACTGGCGGTTCTCGAATGACGAGTCGGCTGCCTCTCCAGCATCCGAGTCGACAACCGCGTTTTCAGAGGAGGGAGAAGATGGTGGCTCGGTTTCCTGCGGCGGTGTGCCTGACCTTGGCCGCCTTCCTTTCGCAAAGCTCGGTGGCTGCCGAGCCCACGTCCCGCGACCAGTATGAAGGCGTGGTACGTAAAGCGATCGCCTACCTCGTCACCAAAGGCCGTGCCGAGGATGGGTCTTTCAGTTCTGAGTTAGGTCCAGCGGTCACGGCGCTTACTACCACTGCCTTGCTGCGGCACGGTCGCTCGGCAGACGAGCCGACCGTGGCAGCCAGCCTCGCATATTTACGGAGCTTCGTTCAAGAGGACGGCGGAATCTACGAGTCGGGGACCTACTACCGCAACTACGAAACCAGCGTGGCGGTGGTCTGTTTCGCGAGCGCGAACAAGGACGGGCGATATGACAAGTTGCTGGCCGACGCCGATCGGTTTCTCAAAGGCCTGCAGTGGGACGAAGACGAGGAGCTGAACCGTTCCGATACCGCGTACGGCGGAGCGGGTTACGGTCGCCACGGCCGGCCCGATCTTTCCAACACCACGTTCTTGGTGGACGCCCTCGTAGCGGCCGGCAACGAAGCTGACAGCGAGGCCTTACAGCGGGCGCTGCTGTTCGTGTCCCGCTGCCAGAACCTGGAGACTTCTTACAACACGACACCCTTTGCGGCGAAGAACCCCGATGGCGGGTTTTACTACACTCCTGCGGCGGGAGGTACGAGCCAAGCTGGCGAGACGCCAGACGGCGGGCTCCGGAGCTACGGGTCGATGACCTACGCTGGCCTCAAGAGCATGATCTACGCTGGGGTTGGGTCTGACGACCCCCGCGTGCAAGCTGCAGTCAAGTGGATCAGAAAGCATTACAACCTGGACGCCAATCCCGGCATGGGAGAGGCCGGACTCTATTACTATTATCACACCTTCGCCAAGGCTCTGGCGGCCATCGAGTTTGATACGATTCAGGACGACACCGGCAAAGTTCACGACTGGCGAGCTGAGCTGATTGCCGAGTTGGCCGGCCGGCAACGGGCCGACGGCTCGTGGTTTAACGAGAACGACCGCTGGTTCGAGAGCGACCCGAACCTCGTCACCGCCTACTCGCTGTTGGCGCTCTCGTATTGCCGGGCGCGGTGATTGGATTCTCGCGAGGTCGCTGAATCTACGGCTCAGCCGCCTCGCCCTTTTTGTCTCGCTGCGATTTGACACGCCTCTTTGCCACTTATACTATGTGGCTTCTGGTAATAAGTGCTGTCGGTGCAGCCTGCGCTGCCACGGATGCACAGGCAGCTCGCCACACAAACCGCCCTGTGAAGGCCCCTCGCATTGTGCCCACGCTTTGAAAGGAACCATCGATGCCGCAGTCTAGAAAGCGTCGCAAGTCGCTCCGAGATCATCGGTCAGTCGCCAGCCGCAACTTCGGGCGGAAAGGCAGAGCGGTACGGCAGTTGTTTGCCGAAACGTTGGAACGCCGTTGGTTGTTGACCGCGGTGGTGAGCGTCGACCCGCCGGCCTTCTCGCATGCCGCGCCGGTGACCACGAATATTGCGGCTACCTTTGACCAGAACATCAACGCGGCCACCGCAACGGCGGGCAACTTTGTCGTCCACACCGAGCGAGGAGGCGTGCTGACCTCTGCCGACGTGACCATAAGCGCCGCCGGTCCGACTGTTACCCTCGACCCCAATGCCAACTTGTTTCCGGGCGAATACGTGCGCGTCAGTGCCACACCCGGCATCCAGAGCGACTCGGCAGACCCGAACGTGCCGAGCGTTTGGGAATTCAGAACCGAGACGACGAGCGGCAGCGCGGTGTTCTCTGACAGCGGGCAGGTACTTGGGACTCAGAATACCCACGGCATGCAGATGGGTGACTTCGACGGTGACGGGGACATCGACCTGCTGCAATCGAACTACGACGAGACTGCCTTTCCTCCCGGCCAACCTCAACGTGTCTGGTTAAACGACGGTGCCGGGGTTTTCACCGACTCCGGCCAGCTGTTGGGTGCTCACAACAGCCGTGACGTGGCCGTGGGCGATGTCGACGGCGACGGGGATTTGGATTACTTCTCGGCAAACTACTCGAATCAGGGCAACCGAATCTGGTTAAACGACGGTAGTGGAAGATTCTCGGATACCGGCCAGCAGCTGGGAACTTTTAACAGTTGGGACGTCGAACTTGGCGATGTCGACGGTGATGGAGACTTAGACGCGTACGTGGGCAACGGTTATGCAGCCAACCGTCTCTACCTGAACAATGGTGACGGTGCCTTCACCGACAGTGGCCAATCGATGGGTCCCGGCGCCAGCCAAGCACTCGCCCTGGGAGACGTCGACGGTGACGGGGACTTGGATGCGTACGTCGCCAACTTCGGTGTTGGCAATCGAGTTTGGCTCAACGACGGCGCGGGTGTGTTTATCGACACCGGCCAATCGCTAGGAACCAACACAGACAGTGAAGTTCGGCTTGCTGATTTCGACGGTGATGGAGACTTCGACGCGATCACTTCGACGCGCCTCTGGTTGAACGACGGAAGTGGCGTCTTTACGGATAGCGGCCAAGCGGTTGGGTTCAACAACGGTCAGAAATCGGTCGCTATCGGTGACATGGATGGCGACGGCGATCTGGATGCCTTCTTCGGGAGTGTTGCCGGCAGTTCCCGTGTTGTCTTGAACGACGGAAGCGGCGTTTTCAGCGACAGCGGACAGGTCATCGACAACATCGGCAACGTCGAGCTGGCGGACGTCGATGGGGACGGTGACATGGACGCGTTTCTGACACGTGGCAACATCGCGGATAGTTTGTGGATCAACCAAAATCTGAACCCCACGCTCAGCTTAAGCATCGACAACGCGACCATTGCTGAAGACGGGGGAATGGCGACCGTGACCGCCACCCTTTCAGCGGTACACACGCAAGATGTCACGGTGGAACTTGGTTTGTCTGGCAGTGCTGAGAACACGACCGACTATAACGTCTCCGGGACTCAGATTGTGATCGCCGCCGGCGCGACTACGGGAAGTGTTACGATCACCGCCATCCAAGATGCCGTCGATGATGACGACGAAACGGTGATCGTCGATATCACGGGCACGACCAACGCTGATGAAGCGGGGACTCAGCAGGTCACCACAACCATCGTGGACGACGACGAACCGGCACCGGTACCAGATGTCACGTTGGCGGTCGATAACGCCGCCATCCCTGAGGAAGCAGGAGTGGCCACCTTCACCGCCACGCTGTCGCTGGTCACAACAGTACCAGTGACGGTCGATCTCGGCCTCTCGGGCTCTGCGGATGCCAGCGACTATACGGTCTCGGGGACCCAGATCGTGATAGCGCCTGGTGCCACCAGCGGTTCGGTCACCGTGACCGCGGTACAGGATACCGAGGACGAACCGGATGAGACCGTTGTGGTCGACATCACGTCCGTCACCGGTGGAACCGAGTCTGGCACCCAGCAGCAGACGACCACCATCACCGATGACGACGAACCGGTCGTGCCCGATGTGACGCTGGCAGTCGACACCGCGACCATTGCCGAAGCCGCCGGAGTGGCCACCTTCACCGCCACACTGTCGGCGACGACGACAGTGCCGGTGACCGTCGATCTAGACCTCTCCGGCAGCGCCTCTCAGGGGGATGACTACAACGCCTCGGGAACCCAAATTGTGATCGCACCCGGTGCCACCAGTGGCTCGGTCACTGTGACTGCTGTGCAGGATGAGCTGGACGAGCCGGACGAGACGGTGGTGGTTGATATCGCCAGCGTGAGCGGCGGCAACGAGAGCGGCACGCAGCAAGCGACCACGACCATCGAAGACGACGACGAACCAGTCGGGATGACGGTCACGACGCTGACGGCGACGGCGACGGGTTTCATTGCAGAGTTTGCCAACGAGCTGGATGCGGCCGACTTGAACCTGTACGACACGCAAACCGCCGGGCTGGGCGCGGCCGATGTGTTGCTCAGTGGTGCTGCGAGTGGCCCGATCACCGGCTCCCTGGTGGTTGCTGCTCGGAGCATCGAGTTCATCAAGTCGGGATCTCCCTTGGCTGGTGATACCTACACGGTCACACTCCGCAGCGCGGCGGACGGGATCAAAGATACGGGCGGGTTGCTGTTGGATGGCAATGGGGACGGTACTGCTGGCGACGATTTCAGCTCGACGTTCGAGGTAGCGGCACCGGCTGCCAACTCGGTGACGGTGTCGATTCCTGATGTGGTACGTGGTCCTGGTCAAGCGGTGAATCTTCCGGCGGACAGTACGAGTGGGATTCCCTTGACGATCAGCGAGGGGACGAATGTGCGTGCGATCGACGTTCGGATCGCCTTCGATCCGACGCTGATCAGTATCGAGGCGGCGACCCCTGGTCCGGACGCACCAGCCGGTGCTTCGGTGGTGTTGAACAACTCGACCCCTGGTTTGGCGATCGTGGTCTACTTTGCCTCGGCACCTCTGCCGGCGGGTTCCGGTGTGTTTGTGAACTTACAGGCGAGCGTTCCAGAGGCGAATGCCAGCGAGAACTACCGCCGTCATCAGGTGTTGGACCTGCACGATGTGGTTGTCAGCGACGGGAACGACAACGAGTCCCCGACGATCGCGGACGACGGGCTGCATGTGGCGACCTTTTTTGGGGACGTTTCGGCGAACGGTCGGATCAACGCCGCGGATGCGGCGCAGGTGGCTCGGATTGCAGCGCTCTTGGACAGTGGCTTTGCCAACACGCCTTCGACCGATCCAGGCTTGTTGGGGGACATCAGCGGCAACAACCGTCTGAACGCAGCGGACGCTTCGCTGGTAGCTCAGTTTGCCGCCTTGATCACTGTGCCTCAGATTCCACCGCTACCCGGTGGTGTGGTGGTCAGCGGGGTTCCCGGCCTTCCGGCTACCGTTCAAGCAGACCCGGAGCAAGACGACCGGCTGGTCAGTCCGCTGGCGTTGGGATTCACCGATCGTGCAACGTGGATGGCCGAGGAGATTGGTGAAGATGTGCTCAGCGAGCGGGCTGACAATCTATCGAGCCACGATGCGTTCTTCGCCGAGTTGATGGACGAAGTTGTCACAGACGGACTTTCCGATCATCCGTCTCAGTAGTCGGCGAGGCGGCTCGGGTGGTGAACGGAACCGGCCGCTAACGCGGCTTGGCTGATGTTTGGCTGTTTGGCGCCCAGACAGATCAGCCGCAGGGCGTTAGCCCCCGGTTCCTTCACGCAACATCAATAGCTGCTCGACGACGGTTCGTTCGTTGACGCGTTACAGGCATCGCGAGCGGTGCAACCGACTCTGTGTCCTCTGTGCCTCTGTGTTTCTTTAATCTTGGCTGTTGAAACACAGAGACACAGAGATCACGGAGAAAGAGGTTAGGGCGTTCTTGCCGACGCGCGAGTAAAGGCGGCTCGTGTGGTGAAGGGAAACCGGCCGCTAACGCGGCTCGGCTGATGTTTGGCAGTTTGGCGCGCACGCCGATCAGCCGCAGGGCGTTAGCCCCCGGTTCTTCACGCAACATCAATAACAGCTTGACGACGACAGTCGGTTCGTTGACGCGTTGCAGGCATCGCGAGCGGTGCAACCGACTCTGTGTCCTCCGTGCCTCTGTGTTTCTTTAATCTTGGCTGTTGAAACACAGAGACACAGAGATCACGGAGAAAGAGGTTAGGGCGTTCTTGCCGACGCGCGAGTAAAGGCGGCTCGTGTGGTGAAGGGAAACCGGCCGCTAACGCGGCTTGGCCGATTTTTGGCGACCAGGCAGATCAGCTGCGGGCCGGTAGAGAGCCGAGCCTTGCCGCTTCGCACGCAGCTTTGATAGACTTGCGGGCGTTGTCAACAGTGTGCCGGTGACTTTTCAATGAGAACGCGACTGGGGAGCCACCGAAGTGTGACTTCTTTGCGAATTGAAATAGGGCAGCCGTGTCGCTTGAACGGGCTCAGAGTGTTCAGAGGCTCTTTGAAGATGCGCTTCAAGTCGCTCCCGCGCGTCGTGCTGAGTGGATTGCTCGCGCCTGTCGCGGCGACGCGTTGTTGGAACAAGACGTCCAGGCCTTAGTCGATGCGCACGTCGAGGCGGAAAATTCTGAGGAAATCGCCGACACGGAACTGCAGCTGCCCAACACCGCAATCCTGCCCGACAGCGCGGCGGAAACGACGTTTCCGGTCGTTCATCCTGGGTCGCTGCTCGGCGACTTTTTGGTTCAGGAGCGGATCGGTGCGGGGGGTATGGGAATCGTGTATCGCGCGCACCAGGTGTCACTCAGTCGTGACGTCGCCCTGAAGGTGTTAGCGCCCCACATTAGTCACTCCAAGACCGCGACCGAGCGGTTCCGTCGTGAAGCCAGGGCGGTAGCGCGGCTGGACCATCCGAACATCGTGTCGGTGTATACGACGGGAGAGGAGCAAGGCACGTCGTATTATGCGATGCAGCTGATCGATGGGATCCCGCTTAGTAAAGTGATCGCTCACCTAAAGCGCCGTCCTCTTCGGGAACTTCGATCTGGTGGCGCAGCAACAGCACGCGGCGCCGCACCAGGTGACGCAGCTTCAGCTGATATCGACTTGGCATCCTTGATCACTGCGCGTTGGGAGGGCAGTTATTTCAGGTCGGTGGCGGAGATGCTTGCCGATGCTGCTGAGGCTTTGGCCTATGCACATGGTCACCAAGTGATCCATCGCGACATTAAGCCGTCGAACCTGCTGCTGTCACGCAGATACGAAATCCACATCGGCGATTTCGGACTCGCTCGTATTGCGGAGGAACCTGGCCTCACGCGGACGGGCGAATGCGTGGGGACACCCTACTATATGTCGCCCGAACAGATTACTGTCGGCGGCAACGAGATCGATCCACGCACGGACGTCTACGCGCTCGGCGCGACCCTTTACGAGCTGCTCACTTTGCGGCCACCGTTTTTTGGGGGCAATCGCGAGGAGGTACTCAGCAAGATCCTACAGAGCCGCCCGCCGGCTCCCCGCCTGCTGAACCGCAATGCGCCCCGCGATCTGGAAGTTGTCTGTCTGAAGGCGCTCGAAAAAGAAGTTTGCGATCGGTACCAGTCTGCAGCCGAGATGGCGGCGGACCTGGGTCGTTTTGCCAAGGGGGAACCGGTGATGGCGCGGCACCGTGGTCCGGTCACGCGGTGCCTGGCATGGCTCGCGCGGCATCGCGGCGCGGCAGCTTTCCTCGCAACAGTCTGTTTTCTTGTGGTGCTCACTGCCTTCTTTGCTGGCCGACTTTACCTTACCAGTAGTCGACTAACTGGCGAGCGGCAGAAGAGGCTGTTGGAATCGGCTCAGATAGCAGCCATGCAAGGAGATCTCGAGCAGGCTAGAGAGCACGTCAACGAGGCGGAACAAGAGGGAGCCCCGCCCGACAAAGTCCGATTGATAAGAGGACACCTGACTCTGCTGTCCGGTGACTATCACCTGGCTTGCGCCGAACTGGAGGAGGCGCTGCGGCTGATGCCGGACAACCTGGCCGCTCATTCGCTGATGGCTCGTGCGTACTCTTTGAATGAACAGCATGAGCGGAGCGCGCAAGTCGTGCGGCGGTTGGAGAGCATGCAACCCAAGACAGTGGAAGATCACTTATTCTTGGGAGAAGCACAAGCTCGCTGGGACATCGACTTGGCGATCACGACGTTGGATTCTGCTGTTCAGGCGGATCGAGCGAACGTGGTTGCCCGGCTCGTGCGGGGACGTGTTTTGATTGCGCGTGCCATGGAGTCTGCCGATCCCCGAGATGCGGAAGCGGCTTTGCAAGATCTGCGGATTGCTGACGAACTGCTCGATCCCAACGCACTCATACTCGGCAGACAAGTTCAGGCTCACCTCACTGCGGCGACGGCCTACGCTGCCGCCGCTGTTGTAGAGAAAAGTGAGGAACATCTCAGTCGGGCGTCAGCAGCTGTCCAGGAGCTAGAGCGTTTTCCAGAGGGCTACTTTTCGCATCGTTGGCGGGCCTTCTATTGGGACTACGTGGGCGATGCCAAGAAGGCGGAGGCCGAATGGCGGCAGATGCAGCATTTGCGGATTGCCTTCCTGGTGTTACTGCTCCACCGAGAGGGCCGCTTCGACGAGGCGCTGCGCCTGTGCGACGAACGCCTGCTGCGTTTCAAGCCTGCCAGGTTCACCGACTTTTTCCGCGGGTTCATGTTGGCAGCCATTTCGGAGGAGCCCCAGGACATCATCCGCGCTTTCCAAAGCGAGGGCGAGGAGTCTCTAGACCCCGCCAACGCGACTTGGATGAACTATACGATTCACTGCCTGGCAGGAGAGGTGGAAGGTGCACGACACGCTTGTCAACAGCTGCGCGCTGCCATGGATCGCGGCGACGCAACTTCCTGGGAGTTCCAGGTGCAGCAGTATACCTGTGGCGAAATCGTCGCTGACGAGCTGTTGGACGAAGCTGGCCGATCTAGAACACGTCTCTGCGTCGCGCATTTCTTGATCGGCATGACCCTGCTGGGTGAGGGTGCTCGAGCCGCGAGCATCCGCCACTTCGAGGCGAGCGCGGCCTTCAGGTCGTTCGAACAGCTTGAAGACCACATGAGCCGCGGTCTGGCCAACCAGCTACGACGCCACCCTAATTGGCCAAGATGGATCCCTCCGCACGTCAGTGAATGACTGCTTACGCGACGACTGCTTCGACGAGGCTCTTTTCCAATGGTCTCAGACTTGCACGCGCCGCTGTGATGGGCACGTCGTGCCGGCGGCGTTCGAGATAGTAGCTGACGTGGGAATAGCCGCACTCCTCCAACAGGTCCAGCGCGTCTTCGAATCGATCACCAACACGCTCCGGTCGATGCGCATCACCGCCGATCACAACGGGAATGTCGCGGCGGCGCATCTCGACGAGCATCTGCGGGAAGGGGTTCATCTCCTGGATTACCTTGTTAGCCCCCGACGTATTCAACTCCATCGCCACACCGGTGGCGGCGATTCGATCCAAAGCCCGGCAGATGTCGTCCATGATCGCAGCTGGCTGCCACTGATCGGCGACCTCGTTCTTGACTAGATCAGGGTGGGCGAGGCAATCGAACAGCTGCGACTCTGCAGCGTCGGCCAGCAGCTCGAAGTAGATCCGCTGGAACGCGACCGCATCGCCCTGCCAGTACCGATCGCGAAACTCGTCGAGCTGAGGGTGTACGGATCCGATCACGTATTGAAAGAGCGGCGTTCGCAGTTGACTTGCCAGCCACTGTTCATAACCAGGGAAGAAGTCGACTTCCAATCCGAGCTGGACGTCGATGTCATCTGCCCAATGGCGGCGAGCTTGATCGATGAGGTTGAGGTAGTCGATGAACTGGTCGACGTGCATTCTTGTGTGTGGCGAGAAGTCGCCCGGCATCGGATTGTGACAGGTGACGATCAGCCCTTTCAAACCGCGTTGTTGGGCGACCGCTGCGTATTCGATCGGTTCGCCGACGGCGTGTTTGCATAGTGGCGTGTGAGAGTGGGTCTCGTAGAGCAGTGGTTCTGTCATTCAGGACTCCTTTGTACGAAGGTTGTGCAGCTTTTCCGCTTCACAAACCAGCGGACATCCACCTCACCCTCCCGCGCGCGGGAGGGTCGGACGCGATAGCACCGAGACTTAGAACTGGTACTCCAACTTGGCAACTGCATTGCTCTCGACCACGACTTGGCGGAGTGAATGAGCCTTATCTGCAACGATCTCTTCGGGATGTTTGAGAGTAGCTGCGAGGTAAGAAAAGTCCTCGACCGAGATTTCGCCATTGCCAGGTGCCCGTTGGGAGATCACCAGCACGTGCAGTTTGACGTGGTCGCCGCGCCCATTAACCCGAACACGAAAGGCACCGTTCGGCGATGCCGATGTGATTCGCGGCCATCCTGTCTGGCGCGTGGCGTCAGCCTGGCCGGCCAACTCAAGGACTTCCGAACGAGTGGGCTTGATCGCAGATTCGTGCTCCACCGGCCAAACAACCACCAGGGCGTCATGGTCCGCGTCGCCGCGGACTGTCACTTTGCCATGTAGCTCGGATTCGAAAGGAGTCCCTGTTGCCCGCAGTTCGCGGGCCTGCGCCCGTGCTAGACGCGGGTCGCTGCCGATCGATTCCACGGAGAACCGATGTGCGGCAACTGCCAGCGTCGTTAAGGTGACCGCCGCGGCAACCGCAGCAAGTAGTTGACGAGGGGAGTTGCCCAGCAGGGAACTCGCGTTGGATTCGTTCCGTTCGCTCCCTGCGCCGGATTCCTCCGTGGCGACGCGAAATTCCCAGATCGCGTCTGCCAGATCGGAATGGATGGGGATGATCGAGTCCATGTTGGTGACCCGCATCGCCTTCATCACGTTCCCGCTCAGGTTGACGAGCCCAAAGCGTATTTCTCGTTCATTACAAGCTCGTCGTAGGCATACCAAGAGCCGCAAAAACTGTGAAGAGACTGCGCCGGTGATCGCGGCGCAGTTGACCAGCAGGCCTCTGGACGAATCAGAGAGTCGAGCGAGTACGGCGTCTTGGATCTCCTGCAGCGTCGTTTCATGGACGACTGCGCTTGCCAAGATATGGACGACCAACACACCGTGCTGGGACTCAATCCGCACGTTTTCGGTCTTCGCGATTTCGGCCGTGGTTGAGCTCATTCTCCGCTCGTGCTGTGGTGCTCGTTCCGTCGTGCATATTACGAGGATCTCGCGGCGGGGAAACCGCAAAATGTCGGAATTAACGGCAACTTCACAATCACTTTTCTTCACTCTCCCCTCGGGCCCCTCGGGAGAGTCGGCCCAAAGGGCCGGAGAGGGGGCACGCCTCGGGGGCGACCACTCTCGGGCAGCCCTCCCCGGACGCTATCGCGTCCGACCCTCCCGCGCGCGGGAGGGTGAGGTGGATGTCCGCTGGTTTGTGAAGCGCAAAAGCTGCACAGCCTCCGCGCGGGAGGGTGAGGTCGATGTCCGCAGGTTTGTGAAGCGCAAAGCTGCACCACCTCCGAGCGGGAGGGTGAGGTCGATACGCTACGCGTCGGTTTCGCTGGGGAACCGTGGGCTAACACCCAGCGGCTGATTTGCAGCGTAGCCGAACTCGCCAGAGTTTGGTGGACTACAAAGCCCAGCATAGCGCGTTCGATATGCTAGCTGTTGCGAACGTCACTCTTGCATTGGCATTGTCAGCTGCTGTCGGCGACCATCCCGTAGGACTGTGACGTCCACGTCGTCGCCAACCTGGCGATTGGCCATCGCATAGTGAAGGAGTGTTGACTCGGTTATGAGGTCCTTGCGGCCGTTGAATTCGACGACCAGGTCGCCCTTGCGAAAACCTACCCGCTTGGCCGCCCCATGCGGCCCGTGCTGGCCGAGGTACTTCGCCTCCAACGCCATCTGGTCGTCTTCCAAATTCAACTCTCGGCGAACCTCGTCAGACACTGCTTCCAGGACCATGCCACCGGTGACCATGCGTCGGTAGCTCCATGACGACACCCGCCAGGAGATATCATCGGCGCGGCGCCAACCGGGTTCGAGTTCGAGGGAAACGTCTCGCACACCGTCACCGCGACGGACCTTCATAGGAAGCGAGTCACCGTCGGCGCCGGCGTTGTGAAGCACCCATTGCACGTCCGCAATCGACAGCAGGGGTTGTCCGTCCAGCTCCTCGATTACGTCGCCAGGTCGCAAGTCCGAGTTCTCCGCCGCCGATCCCGGCGCAACCTGTTTGACAACCGCCGTCTCCTCAGCATCGAGCGTGAGACCGATCACTTTGGGATGCGGGTAAGGAAAGAAGACCCGCTCCGGAATCGGTTCACCGAGGTCTGCGTACCAGTCTCGCTGCGCCTCGCCGATCTGATGACAGTGAATACAGCTGCGAACGACGTTGCCTTCGTAGTTCAACTTGTCGGTGTACTTGTCTTTCAATCGAGGAAACTTCTCGGGCGACGAGACCTCCATGGGAGCGCCTCGCTTGCCGGCAAGGGAAGCCCTGACGTTGCCTAGGTTGGCGTGGAGATCCAGCGCCCCCTGCATCGCTTTGGCAAGACCTCTTAACGACACATCACCCAGCCACTCTGTCCGATGTGATCGGGTGCCGAAGCGACCGTAGATGGTGCCATCGGCGTTGAGGAAAAAGACAGCGAAGGACTGGTCGGTGTCGTATTGGAACAAGTCGAGATCCAGCCCATTGGTCGACACCTGTCGGGCACGGACGAACTTCTCTAGTAATGGGCGAACCAATGGGTCGTTATCCATCAGATCGTCGTCCAGCTTAACGCACTCTTCACACGGAATGCACCTTAACACAACGATGATCGGCTTGTTTTCGTCTCGTGCCTGTTGGAACGCCTGTTGTAGATCGTTGTAAATCCAGAACCCATCGGACTCGACTTTATCCCGGTCAGCCCGTACCTTTTCTTCTCGGGATTGGCCCAGGGCGAGCGTTGTCGTAAGCAAGCCAGCGCAGACCGCAAGGACTCGAAACATGGTGATCTCCGTTATTGTGTAGCCACGTATCTCGACGCTCGGCGGCATCGAGGTCATTCCGGCAACTCCATGACCTCCACTTTGCGAATGCAGACCTTGCTGCCGGGATCGTGTTGCTGGAACGCGAAATGCCCCTTCTTGAACGTCTGGTCGAAATCAAAGTACTCGTACAATTCGTTGCCATCGACAGAGATCTTGATCTTTGTGACCGCCCTGCCTCGCCAGATATCATCTCGCACCTCGAGTTCATAGGTGAACCAGGTATCCGGTTCGACCAACCTCTTGTAGACATGACACATCCCGTACAACGACCCCGTGCGGATCGGATCTCGATGCGTGCTATCAATTTGAGCCTCGTATCCATCCGTAAAGGATGGTCTACGGGTCGTGCGAAAGTAGAGTCCAGAGTTTCCTTTATCGTTGATCTTGATCTCCGCCCGATAACGAAAGTTCTTGTAGGCTTTCTTGGTACAGACGAGCATCGACGCGGGACCCGATCCACACAGCGCTCCGTCCTCGACTTCCCACTTGCTCTTTTTGTCACCAACCTTCTCCCAGTTGGCAAGACTCTTTCCGTCGAACAGCGATACCCATTCTCGATCTTGGGCTGCGGTGAGATTGGGTAAGACGCCTAGCACAAACAGTGTGGATAACGCCCAAAGGAGAGTAGATTTCATCGATTCATCCTCACTCTGACAACATAAGTGTCAATCAAGTTAACACCGATTCGAAAGCCGCATCAACGTCGTTGCGTAACCATCGTCTGCGAGCTCTGGACTCGGATACTTAGGTGCGGGAGCGCGCTTGGATAGGACAATCATAGCGTAGATTGCCTGCCCGGAACATGTCGAGCGACAACGCTGAGCTGGCAGTTTGGTCCCGAGCCCAGCAACCGGCGGCCAGACCCCAGAGATATGTAGCGATTGGCTGGTGCCGAGGTAGAATGCAGATTGCGTGTGTGCACGGTTCGTTCGGTGGTTGTGAAATGAGATGAATACGCAGACGCGACACAAGCAATGTGGTGGCCTCTCTGTCAGGGCTCATCTCGCGTTCCCTCGCATTGTAGCCAGTGGGCGAGAGTGGACCGGTGGGGGCGGTCGAGCGGCAGGCATACGGGCGGGTGGGAAACGAGTCTGCGGCGGTCGGTTGGTCTCGCGCCAGCGGAGAGCCTTGTTTCAGTGGGGCATCGTGATGCTAAGCTCCGCACTTGTGGGCGGTAGTACGGCCGCGGAGCGCCAGCCGAAACTGCCACCGTCGAACCAAAGTCAGGAGGAGTTTTTCGAGAACGAGGTGCGCCCAGTTCTCGTCGAGCGATGCAGTAAGTGCCACGGTTCGAACAAACAAGAAGGTGGCTTGCGCATTGACTCCCGTCGATATTTGCTGGAGGGTGGTGGCACTGCTGCGGCGATTGTGCCCGGTGACGTGGCGCGGAGCCTGCTGTTGCAAGCGGTGCGTCACGACGGCGAGTTGCAAATGCCGCCGGAGCAGCGGTTGCCCGCCCACGAAATTCACGCCTTGGAACGATGGGTGCGGGCCGGAGCAGTGTGGCCGGCGGGACTTACGACATCGTCGCAGTCCGAGTCTGATGCCGCCCAGGATCACTGGGCGTTTCGACCTGTTCAGCTTCCAGCCGTTCCGTTCTCCGAAGCTGGTGATTTGGTGCGAACACCGGTGGACGCCTTCGTGCTGAGACGGCTGAATGCCCAGCAGTTGGCCGCCGCGCCCACTGCCGATCGCCGAACGTTGATTCGCCGATTGACGTACGCGCTGACGGGGTTGCCTCCGACCACGGAAGAAGTAGGCAGGTTCGTCGCGGACACTGCCGCGAACGCCTACGAAAAGGTCGTGGAACGCCTGCTCCAGTCGCCGCACTACGGTGAGCATTGGGCCCGTCGTTGGCTCGACGTTGCCCGCTACTCAGACACCAAAGGCTATGTCTATGCCCGCGAAGAGCGCTACTGGACCCATGCCTGGACCTATCGCGACTGGGTCGTGCGGGCTCTCAATGCCGACATGCCGTTCGATCGCTTCTTGCTGCTCCAGCTTGCCGCAGATCAGGTGTCCGATCGGTCTCCCGATGACCTGGCGGCCATGGGTTTCCTCACCCTCGGCCGCCGCTTTCTGGGTGTGAAACGCGAAGTGATTGACGACCGAATCGACGTCGTCTGCCGCGGCATGTTGGGCCTAACCGTCAGCTGTGCCCGTTGCCACGATCACAAGTACGATCCGATCCCGACAGCTGACTACTACTCGCTCTACGGCGTGTTCGATAGCTGCCTGGAGAAGCAGACGATCTTGGCGACCACGATGGGCGACGCAGAATTTCGTGCGGAATTGGCGAAACGGCAGACGACATTGGATGACAAGCTGGCCGAGCTGGCTGACGAGTCATCGCGGCGTGCACGCGAGCGAGTCGCTGACTACCTGTTCTCTCAATCAGAGCTGCACAAGTTCCCAGCCGGCGGCTTCGACCAAATATTTCAAAAGACCGATCTACTTCCTGCATTCGTCCGTAAGTGGGAACGCTACCTGCGGACTGCGGAACTGGAGCAGGATCCAATCTTTAGAGTTTGGCACTCCTACGCAGCACGCGGGTCGACTCTCGTGGATCGACCGCTAGAGCCCGCAGGAACCGGAGTGAATTCACTCATCGCGGCCGCTTTCAGGACGCCGCCGCAGTCGTTTCGTGAACTTTGTGACCGATACGCTGAGGTCTTTCGGGCGATTGACGACCGATGGCAGGCCGAGTTGGAGAGAGCTGCCAAGGCCGAGCTGCCGAAACCAACGTCTCTCGACGATCCAGATGCGGAAGCACTCCGTGAGGTACTTTACGGCGAGAACTCACCTTGCCGCGTGCCGGACGGTCCTATTTCACATACAGAGATGTTCTTTGACACGGATAGCGTTACTCAACTCTGGAAGTTACAGGGCGAGCTGGATCGCTGGTTGATCAACGCTCCGGTGGAGGTCCCAGTTGCTTTGACACTGGTCGACCAAGCGACTCCGGTGGAACCGCGCGTCTTTCTTCGAGGAGATCCGCTACGGCTGGGCGCCGACGTCCCGCGTCGATTCTTAGAGATTCTCGGTGGCCGGGCGCGCGGGCCGTTTCAGCGCGGTAGCGGGCGGTGGGAATTGGCCAGGGCGATTGTCGATCCGCGGAACCCGTTGACTGCACGGGTTCTGGTCAACCGGGTCTGGGCACAGTACTTCGGAACAGGGTTGGTGAAGACGCCCAGCGATTTCGGCTTGCGCGCGGAGCCACCGTCTCACCCGCAACTACTTGACTGGTTGGCATCCCGCTTCGTCCAGCAGGGCTGGAGCTTGAAAACGCTACATCGCTGGATTGTGTTGTCGTCGACCTATCGGCAGAGCTCATTTCCAGAAGATGGGGAAATGGTGCAGCGCAGGCTGAGAGTTGATCCGGACAACCGCTTACTGTGGCGGATGAACCCTAGACGGCTGACCTTTGAGGAGATGCGAGATTCCCTGCTGCGGGTGACAGGCACGCTGGACGAGCGGATCGGCGGCAAACCAGGCCAGCTGTTCACGCAGCCCTATCCGACTCGGCGTACCTTGTACGGGCTCGTTGACCGTCAGTACTTCCCCAGCGTACTGCGGGTGTTTGACTTCGCGAATCCCGACCTCCATGTGCCACAGCGGGCCGAGACGACGGTCCCCCAGCAAGCACTCTTCTTCATGAACCATCCGCTGGTGTTGCAGCACGCCAGGGCTTTGGCGGGACGAGTCGCGGGCGCTGGCGATCCACGCAGTGCGGTTTCCGATTTGTTCCAGGTGGTCTATCAGCGTGCTCCCGACGCGGCGGAGCTTCGGGAGGCGTTGGCTCTGATCGATGGAGTCGGAGATCGGCCCAGATCGCGTCCTTCAGGTGCCGAGTCACCGCAGGGGGCGGGGCAGTTGGATGCTTGGACGCAACTAGCACAGGTGCTGCTGTGTGGGAACGAGTTCGTGTTTGTGGATTGAGTGAAGCAGGTCATCGACCCGGAGTCCGCGATGTTTGACGGCGACTATGTTAGCCCGGATTATTCATGAAGATCGTGGCGAGAGGTTGTAAGTGCGTTCGTGGCAAGGAAGGCGAGCAATTCTCCCGCAGGCGTATTGAAGCAATACGTCGAGGGAGAATTGTGAAGCATGACGAAGCCACGGATGGACTTACGACCTCGCAGCAGATCGCTCATGAATAATTCGGGTTAGACGGCCGTGCAGCGAACGCGGTTGCGGAGTGTGCACAGCGAAGCGATGGCCGGCTGGCGTCGCTCGAGCGTAAGAGTATGACACTGTGAGGCGCTTTAATGACCGATGTGATTCACCGCCGTGATCTGCTCAGACGTTCAGCGCTTGGCATCGGTTCGCTGGCCTTGGCTAGCGTTCTTGATGACGACAAGCGCCTGTTCGGCCAGGCTGCAAATGACCTTCCTGTGAGGCCATTGGATGTACGCCCCCCTCACTTTGCAGCACGCGCCAAGCGGGTCATCCATTTCTTTCTTAACGGCGGTCCTTCTCACGTCGATACGTTTGATCCCAAACCAGCGTTGGCAAAGTACGCTGGCAGGCCGTTGGCGAATACCTTGACTACGGAGCGCAAGACGGGAGCTGCATTTCCGTCGCCGTTCAGATTTCAACGCTATGGCGAGTCAGGAATCCCAGTTAGCGAACTGTTTGCACAAACCGCGCAGCACATCGACGAAATTGCGGTTATTCGTTCGATGTACGCGCAGGTGCCGAATCACGAACCGTCGTTGATGCTGATGAACTGCGGTGATTCGGTCCAGACACGGCCGAGCGTCGGTTCGTGGCTGCTGTACGGCTTGGGAACTGAGAATCGGAACCTCCCCGGCTTCATCGCCATGTGCCCGGGCGGACTGCCGATCAAGGACAACGAGAACTGGCAATCGGCATTCCTACCCGGGGCATACCAAGGCACCTATGTCGACACTCAGCACCAGGAGTTTCACAAGCTGATAGAGAATATCGAGCATCCGCATGTCTCGACGGCGGATCAACGTCGCCAGCTGGACCTGCTCTCGAGCTGGAACGAGCGGCATCGACAAACGCGCTACGACGATCGTCTTGACGCGAGGATTCAATCGTATGAACTCGCGTTTCGCATGCAGCGTGATGCGCGCGAGGCGTTTGATGTCTCCGACGAGCCACAACACATCCTGGACTTGTACGGATCAGAGGTCCACGGCCGCCAGACCCTGATCGCCCGACGATTGATCGAACGCGGTGTGCGCTACGTCCAGCTATGGCACGGCGCCGGACAGCCGTGGGACAACCACGAAAACATCCGCGACAACCATCGAAAACTTGCCAGTCAACTTGATCGGCCGATCGCCGCATTGCTAACTGACCTGAAGCAACGTGGTTTATTGAACGAGACACTTGTCTTGTGGGGCGGCGAGTTCGGTCGCACGCCGACGGTCGAGCTGGGTGGGGACGGCAACCCCAAACAAGGGCGCGACCACAACCACTGGGGGTTTACCGTCTGGTTGGCTGGAGGCGGCATCAAGGGCGGGACGGTCTACGGGGCGACGGATGCTTTCGGTTTTCAGGCTCAGGAGCACCGCACCAGCGTGCACGACCTGCATGCCACAATGCTTCACACGCTTGGGCTCGATCACGAGCAACTAACTTATCGCTATGGTGGACGAGATTTCCGCTTAACCGACGTGCACGGCAACGTCATCACCGAGATCTTGGCATAGTAGCAGGCTCACTCCGTGAGCCGTCCGCAGGCGTCAGGCTCAAGATGAAGGACTCAGAGTATGCTGCGATGTCGAATCTTCCTCGCGCCGCGCCAGGCCTGCCGGCGGTCAGCAGCGAATGCCTGGTGCAGATCCGAAGAACATTGTCTGAATTAGCGCCGCCGCTAGAATGTACCTGAAGCATTCGGTCGGAGGATGCAGCTAGTATGAGTACGATCGCTCACATCTCCCTTGCGCAGTATGAATTGATGGCAGAACACGGCATTTTTTCTGGCCGGCACTATCAGCGAGTCGAGTTGGTCCGTGGGGAGATCAGGCAGATGAATCCGATCGGCATCGACCACGCGATGGCGGTTAACTATCTGGCGGAATGGAGTTTTCGGATCCTGCCTGAAAGACAATTCTGGGTGGGTGTCCAGAATCCGATCCACATTCCCAAGCTCGACAGTGCTCCCCAACCGGATCTCACCTGGCTAGAGCGAAAAGAGTATGCGAACCATCCACTTCCCACCGAAGTGTTGCTTTTGATCGAAGTCGCTGACACGACTCTCGACGACGACCGCGGCGAGAAGGCCGAACTATACGCCGAAGCGGGAATAGCTGACTACTGGGTGGTCGATTGTCGAGGAGCGTCGATTGCAGTCATGCGCCAGCCGGTTGATCGGCAGTATCGCGAGGTCCACCTCTATCGTGGCGATGATGCAGTTCGGCCGTTGTGTTTTCCCAGCGTGGCGCTGCGACCCGCGGAGCTATTCCGTCGTTGACACTGGCAGAATCCGAACCTCTTCAGCTGTACGCGATCGAGCAGCCCAAAGTAGCAGGCTCACTCCGTGAGCCGTCCGCAGTTTTCGGCAAACCGGAGTGTGCCTACGACCCCCAAGCAGAGGAGTACCACACGATGCGTGATTCAACGAAGTGGCACCGTTTCATGATCTGGACGACGGGGGTCACGATGGTTTTGGGGGCTGCTGACTTGCCGGCTGCCGAACGCCCCAACATCATCCTCTGCATGGGCGACGATCATGGTTGGGACGAGACTGCCTACAACGGGCATCCGCATCTACAGACACCGGTGCTGGACGAGATGGCCGCCACCGGCTTACGCTTGGATCGCTTCTACTCGGCATCACCCGTCTGTTCCCCCACCCGCGGCAGCGTGATCACTGGCCGCCACCCCAATCGCTACGGCACGTTTGCTCCGAACTGGTCGATTCGCCCTGAAGAGGTGAGTATCGCGCAGATTCTCCGCGACGCTGGCTATGCCTGTGGGCACTTTGGCAAATGGCATTTGGGGGCCGTCAGGGCAGAGTCTCCTGTGAACCCAGGAGCGATGGGTTTTGATCAATGGCTCTCGCACGACAATTTTTTCGAGTTGAACCCCTACCTGTCACGTAACGGAGGCGCTCCCGCACGTTTTGAGGGTGAGAGCTCTCAGATTCTGATCGATGAGGCAATTCAGTTTATTGCGCAGGCGAAGCAGGATGACCAACCGTTCTTTGCAGTCATCTGGTTTGGATCACCGCATGAACCGTACAGCGGTCTAGAGAAAGACCTGGCACTCTACGATGACCTACCCGAGCGTTATCGCGAGCGTCAGGTGCAGCTGACCGGGATGAAAACGGGGCTCCCGGTCCGCCGGCCTCTGCGCGAGGTGTTGCAGGAACGGTATGCGGAGATCACAGCAATGGACCGTGCGATCGGGCAGCTGAGAGGGTATCTGAATGACGAGGGTCTGCGACCGCACACATTGCTTTGGTATTGTGGAGACAACGGTGTGCCGACGAGCGGCCGCGCGACGACGCCCTTTCGGGGCCAGAAAGCACTGAACTACGAGGGAGGTATCCGAGTTCCGGGAGTCGTCGAGTGGCCGGAGCGAATTCGCGCCCCGCGCGTGTCAGGTGTCAATGCTGTAACCAGCGACATGCTCCCCACCATCTGTGACCTGATCGGTCAGCCGCTTCCCGAGCGACCGATCGACGGCATTAGTCTCGAG
This sequence comes from Pirellulaceae bacterium, assembly GCA_965223305.1. GTDB lineage: Bacteria > Planctomycetota > Planctomycetia > Pirellulales > Pirellulaceae > CBDCWT01. The sequence continues at coordinate 632,871 of CBDCWT010000088.1, forward strand.
CCGCTGTTCGACGGCGAGATGACTGAGCGTCCGAGCCCAATTTGCTTCTGGAGCTACGACGCAGCTCGTGAGAAGCAGAGCCAACTCACGCCGTATATCGACGTCGAGCTTCAGCAGGGGACGACGCCGCTGGTCAAGATGATGGACGGTCGTTTCACACGTAGCTTCGTCAATTTCCATCACCCTACGATCGCCGCCGTGGACTTTGCCGGTTCCCGCGCGATTCTCGATACTCGTTACAAGCTCGTGATTGGTGGTGAGGCGGCAGATGAGGACCAAGTCGAGCTGTTCGATATCCGCGCGGACGAAGCAGAGCGGAACGACCTGGCGGCTGCGAAGCCGGAGATTGTGCGGGAACTAACAGAGCAACTACGCGGTTGGCAGGAATCGGTGCTGACTAGCTTGACCGGCGCCGACTACCGCTAGCAGCCTGTTGAGAAAATCGACAGGCTGCTAGGCGCGGCTCGACTTCCCCGCTAGTACTCTCCACGCACGATAGAGCTGGGCGACCTTCGCCAAGCGATTTTCGACGGCGGAGGACGACATCTCATTCGACCAGCCACGACTGCGACGTTTCAAATCCAGTTTCGGACTATCCGGTTTGTTGTTCATCGGAAAGTAGTTCGATATCAAGTCGGTCTTTGGTGCGATCGGAAGACGACTTCATTCTGATCAGGCTTGTGCGAGACATCACATCCAGCGTGCGACCTGCAACTTCGACCTGCATTCGGTCTCGCCACAGTGGATTCTCCGTGGAATCGACTTCAAGCAGGTCCAGCGTCATATACTCACTACCTTCAACTTTGGTAACGCGGAACAGCCGCCGGCTTCCCAGTTCACTGGCCGCCAGCGATACCCAGCCGGTCTCTACGTCGAAACCGGTCGCGGCGACGGCTTTCACTGCGTTTTGAATGTGTGAAGAGGGTACGACTAAATCGATATCGACAGTCAAGCGGGGACACCCATGGATTGCCACGGCGAGTCCTCCACATACCGCATACGGTACATCAGCTGCGTCTAGTGCTGACGCGACCGCGAACAGCTCGTCGATGATTTCCATAGCGGCAGCTCGTTCACCGCCCTTTCCAATCGACGTCCGCCAGCGAAGCCAAAGCCAACTGCAGTGCGTGGGTGCCATCACGTCCATGACCTTGGGCCTGCAAGGCCAAGTACAGCTGATGTGCGAGTGCCAGTCCAGGCAGTGACAGACCCATTCGTTTGGCTTCGTCGAGCGCAATGCCCATGTCCTTGATGAAGTGCTCGACAAAGAATCCCGGGTCGAAGTTGTTGTCGATGATGCGTGGGCCGAGGTTCGAAAGCGACCAGCTGCCAGCGGCGCCTGAACCCACCGACTCCATCACCGTACTTAAATCGAGACCGGCTTGGTGAGCGTAGAGCAACGCCTCGCAGACACCGATCATGTTTGTCGCGATCAGAGTTTGGTTGACCATTTTTGTATGTTGTCCAGCACCAGCCGGCCCTTGGTAGACGATCGTCTTGCCCATTGCCTCCCAGCAGGGCATCAGCGCATCGACAACCTCCTTCTCCCCACCAATCATGATCGACAGCCGCGCTTCGCGAGCTCCTACGTCTCCACCAGAGACGGGGGCATCCACACTGTGTACGCCCTTCGTTGTGGCGGCTTCCGCCATTTCAACTGCCAAGGACGGCTCGCTGGTCGTCATGTCGACTAACACGTTACCGGCCTTGCTGCCGGCGAGCGCGCCCTGGTCGCCCAACATCACCTCGCGCACGTCGTTCGGAAACCCCACGATCGAGAACACGACGTCGCTCTGTTCGGCTACGGCGCGCGGCGTAGTTGCCCAGTTGGCGCCTTTGGAAAGCAGTGGTTCAGCCTTACTCTTGGTACGCGTGAAAACTGACGCAGAAAACCCTTTTTCGATCAGGTGTCCACACATGCTGGAACCCATCACACCTAATCCAATCCAGCCAATTCTTGTCTCACTCGGTGTAACGCGGATCGACATGCTTTTCCTTTCTTCTTTAGATGCGAACACGTCGGTAAGGCACGTCTTGACCTCAACCTTAGCGGTGCCTAGCCCGGATTATTCATGAAGATCGTCGCGAGAGGTTGTAAGTACGTTCGTGGCAAGGAGGGCGAGCAGTTCTTCCGCAGGCGTATTGAAGCAATACGTCGAGGGAGAATTGTGAAGCATGACGAAGCCACGGATGGACTTACGACCTCGCAGCAGATCGCTCATGAATAATTCGGGTTAGGTCGGAACGCGGTGTCCGAACAGGTCGCAGTAGTCCTCTACCAACGCTCTACGGGGCGGTTGAGAATTTCGCTTAACACGATCGCCTTTCGGACTGCGCCGGGCGAGCGGAGCGAGGAAGCCAGATCCATCGCGGGAGGCGATTCGTGACTAGACTCCTGCCCAAGCTCGATGTCGGCCGCGCGGCTCGTCGTCGTACCAAGCTCTCCCAAGCGATGTTCAAACACCTCGTGCAGGTGCCGGTCCATGCGGTCGTCGACCTGATCAATCGCCTGGCCAAATTGCTGGTCGTGCGAAAACACGGTACCACCCTGCGGCTCAGGAGGCCGGTATATTTCAGCCACAACCGGTTCGTCATCCTCAACGATCTCCGCATCGATGATCTCGTCGTCATCGTCGCCGACAAACGTCTGCCGCATTTTCTGCTCGGCGATTCGCCTCAGAAACTCTTCGATTTCGTTCATGGCCAGAAGCCTTCTCGCTCGAGATGCCGATCTTTCGATAGTTGAAGCGCGATGACATCTTCATCGCGCGAGATTCAATCGCGTTTGGTCGTATCTGTCGTAGCGATCGATTTGCGCATATCGGTGTCGGCCTGCACGTTTCGCATCTTGAAGTAGTCCATGATGCCGAGTTTGCCGCTGCGGAATGCGTCGGCCATGGCCTGAGGAACTTCTGCCTCGGCTTCAACAAGCTTCGAGCGGCTCTCTTCAATCGACGCAATTCTCTCCTGCTCGGCGGCCACCGCCATTGCCCGCCGTCCTTCGGCGCGTGCTCTGGCAACCCGTGTGTCCGCTTCAGCCTGATCGGCTTGCAGTCGAGCTCCAATGTTTTGACCTACGTCGATGTCGGCGATGTCGATCGAGACGATTTCGAACGCCGTCTGTGAGTCAAGCCGCCGAGCGAGCACTGCTTTTGAGATTAGGTCCGGGTTTTCCAACACCTCTTTGTGGTCCTTCGCCGAGCCAATCGCGCTGACGATTCCCTCGCCAACACGCGCAATAATCGTCTCTTCCGTAGCACCGCCGATCAGTTGTTGCAGGTTGGCCCGCACTGTGACTCTGGCGGCGACCTTGAGCTGGACGCCGTCTTTTGCAACCGCGTCTAACGACTTGCGAGCACCTCCTTTGGCGGGACAGTCGATCACCTTGGGATAGACACTGGTTTGAACGGCTTCGAGTACGTTGCGACCTGCCAGGTCGATCGCCGTCGCCTCGCGAAAGCTGAGTTCAATCGTCTTGGCTTTGTTGGCGGCCACAAGGGAGCGAATGACCAGCGGGACATTGCCGCCAGAGAGAAAATGAGCCTCCAAAGCTTTGGTGGTAATGTCGTCACGAACGATACCCGCAGTGACCGCCATGATCTTGCTCTTGGTGATCACCGAGGCATTCACCTTGCGGAAGGTCATCCCCAGCAGATCCCAAATTGTGATGTCAGCCCCCGTGAGCACCGACTGGATCCAAAGCCGGAAATAGCTAGCAAATACCGCAAAGGCGACCAGCATCGCCACCAGAATGATCACCAGTGCGATGATCCAAAACGCGCTGAGTTGGCCGAGCAGCATAGGGAACACCCCTTCCAGGTGCGGGGAACGGAAAGTGCGGAACCGAAGGTGCCATACACCTACTTCCCCTAGAGTTCCCCCTTTTTACGAGGATCATCTTCGATGTCAAGTTGCTCGAGTCCGGAGATCGTCTGGCAATTTACAGCGATTGCAGGGTTTTTCTCGATTTGGTTGAGTTTGCGGCCGATAACCTCCCAGGTCAAACTCCCCGCCGGCTCCACCACCGGTCGTCGAAAGGAACCTCGCAGATGCGGATTATAGCGTTGCCCGTGTGGCTGGCAGTTACTCTGTTGGTGCCCCTGGCAGGGTGCTCTTGCCTGCCGTGTCTCGACCAACCGTATCGGCCCTCCGGGTGCTCCGGTTCCTGGGATCCGGTGTTGGGCTCATGCGACGCCTGCGGAGTATGCGGCGGCGACTGCGCCGGACACACCCCCTCCTCTTACCTAAAGCACCAACTGACCTGCGGATCGGGCTGCGGCGAGATCTATTGGGGGGAATGGCTCAGCGATCCGCCGAATCGCTGCGACCCCTGTGACGACTGCGGAAATTGGATCGGCCAGCGCGTGTGCGATCCGACTTGCTGGGAGAGGTTTGTGGGAGGGTGGTGCAGTTTCTGGGGATTTCGTGCGGACGGCTGCTCGTCGTGCTCGCCCGCCCCCTGCACAGCTTGCGGCACCAGCTGTGGCGGCGGCTGCAGTCCGGGCAAGGGGACACCGTCTTCGCTGGACTTCGGGCCGCTGGTCGTGCCACCGCCCATCGACGTCAAGCCGGGCGCTATGGCTCCGATGGAAAGCGAACCTAGCAGCGGATCGGCCCCGGCTGGGCCTGCGGCCGTAGAGCCGAGCGCACGTTCTCGATCCGCTCCTCGTCGCAGTGTGCTGCGATCGACGAGGCTCGCGCGCTAGTTCTAATAATCTCGCGTTTCGCAGCCTGGCGGGGCGCCGGATCTCCGATTCGCCGGTGCTTTCGTAACCCGAAGCGTAAGCGAGGGGAGTTGGGTGTACCAACGTGAGAGATTCCCTCGCTTACGCTTCGGGTTCCGATTGAGGCGAAATGCGCAATATCAAGAACGCGCTAGCGGTTCCCCAGAGAATGGTAGCGGCGGGGGCCGCTTACGTAGCGGCTGCCATCGACAAAGAATCGAAGTGGCGACTCCTGGGCCGAGGTCACACCGATGCGCGGTGAGCTGGTGATCGAAAACGTGCCGCGGTCGTCGTCGCCTTCACAGAACCAGATCTGTCTTCCTCGTGTCAGATCCCACCCGTTCAAGTTGCGGTCGACTGCGAATGCCTCGCACAACCGTGCAGGACCACGTGTCAAATCGAGCTTGGTTTTTCGTCGCCGGCGGCGTTGCATCAGCTGGATGCCGGCAAGGGGCTCGACAGCGCGAATAAGGACCGCTGATGGAGTTCCGTTACTTTCAGTAACAGCATTCATACAGAAGCGAGCGTGAATGGAGTAGACATATAGCATGCCAGGAGGGCCGAACATCACGCTGTTGCGGGGAGTCTGGCCGCGGTAGGAGTGGGAGGCAGGATCCGAGCGTCCCAAGTATGCTTCGACCTCGACGACATGCCCGGTGGTCATGCCTTCTCGTGTTCTTCTTACAACCTGCTTGTTCAGTAGCTCGCGGGCGACCGTCACTGGATCGCGGGCGTAGAAGCTACGAGGAAGGACTTTCATGATGCCTTAACCGAATCCGGCCGAACACGCGTCAAACCACTTGCGACTCGATCTCCTCGATCTCGGCCTGAGACACGTTGTACATTCGATAGACCAGGTTGTCGATTGCGGCATCGATCTGGCTGCCTGTGCCAGCCCGATCGGTGGTGGGAAGGGTGATCATTCGCCGCACTAAGCGGGAGAGTTCCTGAGCATCTTCAGGTAATTCGCGCCGCGGCCAGATGCGGATAGGTAACTGACCAAGTTGACGTTTGTTGATCGCAAAATACCCGCCGCTGAGTTGCTTCGCCCGGAACCGTAGCCGAAAGAGATAGGTCAGCAATCTAGAGTTGAGTAGCCCCAGTACGAAGTAGGGATCATCTGCCGTCGGCTTGATCGCGTAGACTTGGACTCCCAACGCCAAGCCGCCGCGGTCCCAGGCTGCCTCTAGCCGCCGAGTCATACCGGCGACGACGATTTTCGCGCCTCGAAACAGCCGCTTCTTGTCCGCGGACAGCAGCGAAGAGTTTTCCGGAAGTGCAGGTTTGCGGAACTGCCGCTTCATGAAGCGAACGTTGCCGCGACGTATCACGAACCGGTCGATATTTCGACTGACAATGAAATCGTGATATCCAGGTCCATGCACGATGTCCCGCTCCACGACTTGCTGCGCCAGCTGTTCCGCGACGAACCCCGTCGTTCCGCTACACAGGGTTGCACGTTCTGAGAGCGGTTCGGTATCAACGCGCGCCTCGATGTCGATTGCACCGTGTAAGTCGAAACCCTGGTCGGCTGACAGTCCGCTCTGCAAAACGGGTGTCTCGCGCAGATCGTGTTCCAGATCGCTTTCGCAGGTCGCGGATATCACTGCCAGAGAATGCCCTGCGCGAGCTTGTTGCTTTCGCCAAATGAGAATGTAGGGAAAGACACTTGCTGCGGAAAACAACCTCAGAGTCGACACATCGACGATCTTCAGCAGTGAAGTTCGCTCCAACAGCAGATGCCGGCAACCTCGCGAGTACTCCATTTCGGCGACTTTGTTGGGCACGATCATCCCGCAAATACCGCCCGGCCTCAACAGTCGATACGCTTGTTCCAGGAACAGCACGTACAGGTCGTAGGCCCGCTGGGCGCAGCGGTAGTGTTCGCTGAGATATCGCTTGACGGCGGGTCCTCGGTGCTTTGTCAGCAGGCGGATATTGACGTACGGCGGGTTTCCCACAACCACATCGAACCCGCCGTCGCGGAATACGTGGGGGAATGCGGCTGGCCAGTCGATGGGAGGTGCGGGGGGACGCGATCCAGGTGGTGCCTCCACTTCCCTGGCGATCAACGCGTCACCATTCCGGATATTTTGAGCCACATCCTGCGGATCACAGGCGGCACAGGCGGCGAGCCGTTCACGAGCTAACTGGGTTGCGGAGGAGTCGATGTCCACGCCGTGGATTTGGTTGACAAACTCGCTGGCGCGTCCGCCGCCGGCCGCAGTGAGGCATCGCAGTGACTCCTGCAGAAACACTCCGTCACCACAGGCGGGATCGAGCAGCTGAACTTGTGAGGCCCGACGGCCAGTCTCCAAGAGCAGCTTGATCGAAGTTTGCACGATATAACGTGCCACGCCAGGCGGCGTGTAGAAGACCCCTGATGGCTTGCAATCACCGGACATCGTCCTTGCCGCTCCTCCACAAAGCTGTTCCTAGCGGCTGGTGGACGAAACAACAATGGAGATTCCGTGCTAGCAGCGGCGCATTCGTTCAACTTTCGGCTCGACATGACCGATCAAACGGGCGTTGTCGAAGGATTGAACGACGGTTTGCTGACATGTCACCGATACACTTTGCTCCGGCTGCCGCGGCCGCATTAGTTCCTCTCGTGCGACGGTTTGTGGACCACGCCACGGACAGTTTGTCTTTTGGCGACCTGCTCGCGAAAGAGCCCACCGATCCGGACGCCCCTCTGGATCGCTCGGCAGTCACGGCGGACCCGTCTGCCGAACTGGCAGCGCTGGGCCAACATTCCTCGCACACACACCTCCGCCGATTCGTAGAACGTGAACTGAAGGAGTTTGTCAGCGAGTTGCAGCAGAGACTGGCGCGTGCCGGAATCGACACCTCGATCGCCGTTGACCTCAAGGCGAATGTGCGGGGAGAGGTCGTGGTTAACGGCAGCCACCCTCAGCGAGCCGAGATCGAAGCCATCTTTTCAGAAAATCCAGAGCTGGCTGGCCGGTTCCGTCAGCTGGCCGCTGCAGTGACCGCAGATTCGCGCTACCGAGCGGAGCGACAATTGGATGGCCAGGAATTCCATCTTGAGCTGGCTGGCGGAGCGATCAGCGACTTGCGGTTCGAGTAGCACAACTGACTATCGCACTGCCTCTCGCCGGATAAACGACCTTGCGTCGCGGCCGGCCGTCAGTGGCCGGCCTGCTGTGCGCCGAGCAGTGACTCGGCGGCGCGCTCGCCGCTGCGGATGCAAAACGGAATGCCGACCCCGCGGTAGGCGTTGCCGGCTAGTTCGAAGTTGGACCGTGCGCCCACCATCTGCTCGATCCGTTCCACGCGGCGTAAATGATCGAGGTGATACTGTGGCATCGCTCCTCGCCAACGTACGATCTCACAAAACAGAGGAGGTCCCTCGACCGCCAGCAGTTCCGTCAGTTCTTCCATCACTAGTTGTCGGAGCTCTTTGTCCGGCAGTTCCACAAGTTGTTCCTGACAGGCCCCGCCTACAAAGGCGCGCAGTAGCACCGAATCGAGGGGGGCGCGCCCGGAAAACTTGACACTTGAAAAACTGATCGAAAGCAGGCGGCGACGTTCCACCATCGGTACGACGCAGCCGAATCCATCGAGGGGATGCCGGATCTGTGCGCGGCGAAACCCAAGCACTACGACCGCCGCGCTTGCATACGGGATTTGGCCGAGCTCGGCTGCTAGCGGTTGGTCGATGCCAGCCAACAGGCGAGCTGCTGAAGTGGCCGGCGTGGCAACGATCAAACCATCGTAATGCGCCGGTTCGTGATCTGCCGCGCTGAGTTGCCAACGTCCGTCGGCCTGCGGCGACACCGATCGGACAACGGTGTTGAGCCGCACCGATGAGGTGGGCAGTTGTTCTGCGAGCGCCGTGATCAAGCTGGCCATCCCATCGCGTGGTGCGAGGAAACTCCCGTACCGCGCGCCGGACTCGTTCGCGTGATTCACGCGGCCAGCCCGGACGCCACGGATGATCCCGCCGTGGCTTTGTTCCATCTCGACGAACTGAGGCAGGGCTGCCTGCATGCTCAGTTTCTCCGGGTCGGCCGTGTAGATTCCAGCGATCAGCGGTTGTACCAGTCGTTCGTACGCTTCACGGCCCAGTCGCCGGATCGTGAACGCTGCCAGGCTCTCGTCGGTTTCTGTTGTTCGCCGGGGGACAAAGTACTCCGCGGCAACGCGCAGCTTACCCGCCCAAGACAAGAGAGGTGTGCGCACAAACGGGCCGATCCGCGTGGGGCTCATCAGCGTGAATCCGTCGGGAACGGAAACGAGTCGTTTCCCGTACACAATGAACGCTCGACGATGCTGCGGATTGGTTTCGATCAGTTGATCGGCGATCCCCAAACGGCGGCAGAGGTCCATTGCCCACGGTTCGCGGGTGGTAAACATGTCCGCCCCGCGTTCGATCAGAAACCGGTCGTGACGACGAGTCTGGAGGACGCCTCCCAGATTCGCGTTCGACTCGTAGAGCGTCAACTCGACGGCCGGCCTGAGTTCCCGTAGGCGGAAAGCAGCGGACAAACCGGAGATTCCGCCGCCAATGATGGCGATGCGTTGCATACGTGCATTTTGCAGCCGAAAGCAGTTTACCTCAATGGAGTACTCTGCTTGACCCGAAAAGAGGCAAGGTTGATGGACCAGCCGCCCGATGTGAGACAGAGTAGGCGGTACGCTCGGTGTGCCGTGACCGTCACGTTCAGCTTCAAACACACGACATACGTGCTCGCTACTTTTGTACTAACCTCGCTGAAACGAAGAACCGCCATGTATCGCTTTCACCATTTAAAAGACCGCTCGGGTTCAGGAAAGTGGGTCCGTCTTTCCCGCTCCGGTGTCGGAACAGTACTCGCCGAGTCCGACGGTACATGGCAGATCCTGGTGGCACATCGGAAGACGGGAACGACCATCCGGCGCGACGTCTACAGCGTCACGATTCGCTGTGAATCGACTAGACACGAGGAGTTTCTGCCGGGGTTCTCGAGCAAAACCGCTGCGGTGGCCGCTGCCAAGCGACGGATCAAGATCTTGGAGTCGCTGCGGCAACGGCGTGAAATACGGCAGAGGATAAAGCGTCGATCGCCCTCTGGACCAGCGAGCTAGCCCGAATTATTCATGAGCGATCTGCTGCGAGGTGGTAAGTCCATCCGTGGCTTCGTCATGCTTCACAATTCTCCCTCGACGTATTGCTTCAATACGCCTGCGGAAGAATTGCTCGCCTTCCTTGCCACGAACGTACTTACAACCTCTCGCCACGATCTTCATGAATAATCCGGGCTAGGGAGCCACGCCGTTAAGAACTTTTCCCGACGTTCCGCCGCTAGCCGAACTCGCCAGAGTTTGGCGGACTGCTGCAACAACCGTGTAAGACGCTCGGGAGGGCGAGGCTCCCGCCGAGCCGTTTGTTCCGCGTGTTGGTTTCGTGTTGGCTCTGCTTCTGGCGGACGGCACACGGAGTGTGCCTGCTACCTTAATGCCGAGCCGAGAGTGCAAGGAACCGTGGGCTAACGCCCAGCGGCTGATTCCGATCCGTAGCCGAACTCGCCAGAGTTTGGCGGAACGTCGGTCCAAATTCTGGCGAATTCGGCTACGACAACATCCGGCTACGACAATTTGTCACTCACTTCGCCACCTCTCGTCCTTCTATACCTTAGTGCCGAACGTGCGCGATCTTCTCCACGGACAGTTCGTAGACCTCCGTCCTGTCATAGACCGTCAAGAACGGGACTTCAGGGTGAAAAGCGACTGCGTTGGGATGAGAAACCTCGATATCCCGGCCTCCGCTGCGCAGTGTGAAAGGCACAAACGGATCGTTGCGCAATAGTCGTTTGATCTTGTCGAACGTAGAATCCGGGTCGTTGTCGGTCATTGGATTGCCCACCGGGAGCCGTCGCATCACGCAAACTCACACGCCCCGGGGCATTCTACGTACGCGCCTTCAGGATGACAAATCGAGCCCGAGAAGCTCCTCGATCTTGCTCGGCAGTGCCGACAGCAGTTCGTCATCCTCGTCCCAGATTTCGCGCGCCGCGCTTGTAAGCTCCTCGATCGCGGCGTCGATTGCCCGCCGAGTGTCTCCACTCACGTGCTGCCCAAACGCCGATACCACGGCTTCGACCGACGCCTCTTCGTCGTGCCACATTGGTAACGAAGTTGGAAGATCCAAGAGTCCAGCGAGCAGGTCCTCATCACGCGTCAAGCCACCTGCTGGCCGCACGATCGTCAGCAGTCCGTCCACCGGGTCATCGGCGCTGTCGGTGAGCGGTCCTGCGAGCTCGAGTGTTCCATCGCTCTCGTCGACCAGCGCGGTGAAGATACTAGCCGAGCGGCCCGCCAGATTGATCGGTGTTGCTCCAGCCGGAGCTCCCGGGCGAACGGCAAAGTTGAGATTGACTAGCACCTCTGTGAACACGCCTGCCACGGGATGTGTGGTTGTGTTGGCCACGATGACAATACGACCGATTTCGTTGTCAATGTTGGTGGTCAACGCCCAGCCGTCACGGTTGGCCAGGAACTCGCCTGGCTCGACCGAAGTTGCTTCCAAGATATTCGCGTCGAAGAGCACGACCAGATCTGCTTCAACCAGCCGATGAGGTGCCTGTAGGTTCTCGATACTGTCCAAAACGACAGGTGCGCTGACGATGCCGTTCGGCGCCGCCACCAGTGTCTGAGGAATGCTCAATTGTGGGTCGGGGCCACCGGCCGGTCGGACGAACACTCCCGGCGGAATTGGTGGTATTTCTGCGACCGGTATGAGAGCCGCGAACCGCGCGATGCGGGAGGCGTCCGCGGCATTCAATCGGCCGTTACCGCTGACGTCGCCGACCACGAAGGGGTCGGCCAGGAGCGAGTCGGTAAAGCCGGAGTCGAGCAGGGCCGCGACGCGCCCCACGCGAGCTGCGTCGTTGGCGTTGATACGACCGTTTCCGGAGACATCGCCAAAGAACGTCACCACGTGGATGGCATCGTCATCAATGACGGGGAACGCAGTGGCGGCGGAGTCACTGACAATAATCTCATGAAGGTCCAAGACTTCTTTGGCGCGATAGATAGCATCCGCATCAGCCGCTGGTACGGCTGCTTCCAAGTTCACGAAGACGCCGCCCGCAGCCGGCAAGTCGGCCGGGCTGAAAAAGGTCAGGATCGCCAACCCGGGTGTGGTGTTGTTGAGGATGACTGCCGCGCCGGCTGGAACTCCCTCGGCAACTGTCGCAGCGGTAACCGAGAGCAGAGCTGGGTCGTAGGCGATCTGGAGATTCACCGACCTGACACCGGCCGCTGCGCTCAGCGATAGCGGGATTCCCATCGTCGAGTCTGCAGGAACGTTGATCGCTTGCCCGGGCCCGCGGACGAAGTCTGGAATGGAGACCGTTACTGCGTTCGCCGGCGCTGGGTCCACAGTGAAGGAAGTCACGTAGTCATCCCCCACGAGCCCATCTGCATCTCCGTCCAAGAGCACGCCGGCCGAATTCTTGAAACCGTTCTCGGCGCTGCGGAGCGTCACCGTATAGCTGTCTGCGAGCAACGGGTCGCCGGTCTTCACGAAGGTTGCCACTCCAGCTGCGACTGCCAAGGAGCCCGTTACCGGGCCGGTGGCGTCACCTACGATGGTCACGTCTGCCGGCCCGTTGCCGCCGGTCTGCGTGTCGTAGAGGTTCAAGGTGCTCGGGTCGAAGTCTTCATTGAACTCGACGACGAAGCCGGTATTGGTGGCGACGAAGGAAGTAACGAGCAGGGCCGGCGATCCGTCATCATTGCCGATGGTCCCGTCAGCGGACGTATTGATGACGTCCGCATCCCCCGCGTTGGCCACGGTCACCGTAAACTGCTCGTCAAACTCGCGCAGCGTATCACCGGTGACGTCGATGGTGATCGTTCGACTGCGCTCGTTTGCTACGAACGCCACCGATCCACTAGGTAAAGCTCCCCCAAAATCGTCTGCGTTCGCCGGGTGCACGCCACTGCCGGTGACCGAGTAGTCGATGGTCGCAGGCGCGGAAATGTCACCTGCTCGAGTCACCTCGAATGTGAACGGATTCGTACTAGAATCGAGCTCCGGTTTGTCTGCATCGGTCGGCGTGATGGAGAGCAGGGTGCGATCCTCGAGGTCGAGCCAGATGCGGTTCGGCACGGTGGGATAGTAGTTCGCTGCGAAAGCATCCAAGTCGCCGTCCCCGTCCAGGTCGCCGAGCGCAACGTCGAACGTGGCGCTACTGCCCAACGCCTGGCCAGAATCTACGAACAGTCCGCCGTCGTTGATCAGCACGCGGTTCCCGCTGGCCGGCACCAAAACGCTGCCCGTATCTCCGCTGGCGACAAACGCATCCAGGTCACCGTCTCCATCGATGTCGCCGAGTGCCACGCCAAAGCTGAAGTGATCGCCAAGCACTTGGCCGCTATCGCTGAAGGTTCCTGCGTCGTTCAGCCAGATCCGATCTCCATCATCTGCATTGGCTACGAACGCATCCAGGTCTCCGTCCCCGTCCAGGTCACCCAAGGCCGCGTCCCAGCTGCGATGGTCACCCAGGCTCTGTCCTGAGTCAGTGAACGTTCCGCCATCGTTCAACCACACCCGGTTGCCCTGATCGTAGTTGGCTACGAATGCGTCGAGGTCTCCATCACCATCCAGATCCCCCAGCGAGATCGCCAGGCTGTCATGGCCACCCAGGCCCTGCCCACTGTCCGTGAAGATGCCGGACTCGTTCCACCAGATGCGATTTGCTTCATAGCTATTGGCAACCAGGGCATCGAGGTCGCCATCCCGGTCGAAGTCCCCCAACGAAACGTCGAAGCTGGTGCCACTACCAAGCGTTTGCCCGCTATCCGTGAAGGTCCCGGCGTCGTTCAGCCAAACCCGATTAGCTTGTTGGTTGCTGTTGGCAACGAATGCATCCAGATCTCCGTCACCATCCAAGTCACCCAGCGCAACGCTGTAACTGTCGTGATTTCCGAGTAGCTGGTTGCTGTCCGTGAATATCCCGCGGTTGTTGGTCCAGATGCGATTGCCCGTGCCGTAGCTGTTCGTGACGAACGCGTCGAGGTCCCCGTCCCCGTCCAAGTCTCCCAGCGCAACGCCCAGGCTGCTGTGATCGCCTAGCGACTGACCACTGTCGCCAAAGACTCCTCCACCGAACGCTTCGCCGATGGTGAGCACATAGTCCTCTACCTCGCCGTCCGGCGCGCCTCCCGTAGGTGCCAGGCCGCCACTTGTGCTGAGCCTGAAACGGGCAAACGTCTGGCCTTGCTGCGCCTGCGGCGGCACCGCAAATGTAAGTATGTTGAGACCCGTCTGCACATCCTGGCTCACGAACACCTGCTCAAGAGCTCCGTCGAACGAACGATCTCCGTCGAAGTCGATCCAGGCGTCAAGCTTGCCGTCACCAGTTACATCGACAGTCACCTCAGCAGCGAGCTGACCGGGAAAGACGAGTGAACTGAACCGCACACCATCTTCGTCGTCAGGTGTCCCGGCGTTGTTGTCTCCATCTGCCAGATCGCTGGGCTGCCCATCCAGCTCTGCGTCCCGAGCCTGACCCAAGAGTGGTCCGACGGCTAGGTGCGCCGGCCCGTTGTCGTCCAATCGCGTCGGGAATGGAGCGGGTAAATCACCCAGATCGACATCATCGTCGTTCAAGATGATGCCGTCGGCGGTGGCGGATCCGACCACAGTGCCGCGCCCGGTTGGGTTTGCAATGCCGAGCCTAAACGTCTGGTCGTCCTCGATCTCTAAGTCTCCCACCACATCGATCGTGACGAGTTGACTGTCTTCACCGTCTGCAAACGTAAGAGTCCCGCTGGGTAACGTTCCTGCTACGAAATCGTCAAGCTGCGCTGGGTTGCTACCGGCCAGCGCGAAGGCATAATCGACGGAGACCGTGCCACGGGTGTCGAACGCTCGCGTGACGGCAAAGGTGAAGGTCGTCGTGCCCCCGTTTCCTTCAGCCATCGGCAGCACCGCGGGCAGGACATTGAGGGTCGGATTCTCGTTCAACCAAACCCGGTTGCCGCTGCCGTAGTTGGCAACGAAGGCGTCCAGATCACCGTCGCGATCGAGGTCGCCGAGCGCCGCGCCAAGGCTGCGACGCCCGCCGAGGTACTGACCGCTGTCTTGAAAGGTCCCGGCGTTGTTCAACCAAATCCGATTGCTTTGGTAGTTGTTGGCGACGTAGGCGTCCAAGTCACCATCGCCATCCAGATCTCCTAAGGCGACCGCGGCACCCTCGTGGTTGCCAAGTGTCTGCCCGCTATCGGTAAACTGACCGCCGTCGTTCAGCCAGATACGGTCTGCCTGGCTGCGGTTGGCGACGAATGCGTCGAGGTCGCCGTCTTGGTCAAGGTCGCCCAGCGCAACCGCAAAGCTACTGTGGTTTCCAAGATCCAGCCCACTGTCAGTCAGGCGGCCGCCTTCGTTGAGCCAAACTTGATTCCCGTCGGAGCCATTCGCCAAGAATGCGTCCAGATCCCCATCACCGTCGAGATCGCCAAGTGCAACGCCCAGGCTGCCCCGCGAGCCAAGGCTCTGGCCGCTGTCGTTGAAGATTCCTCCACTGTTGAGCCATACCCGGCTGCCCCGACTGATACCATTGGCGACCACCGCATCCAAATCTCCATCTGCGTCTAGGTCGCCTAAGGCGATGTCGAGGCTGGTGTCGACACCCAGCGACTGCCCGCTGCTGACGAAGACACCGTTGTTGTTGACCCAGATCCGGTTGCCCTGATCTGCCTCATTGGCCACGAAGGCATCCAGGTCCCCGTCCGCATCCAAGTCGCCCAAGGCGACCGCGGCACTGCTATGATCCCCCAGACTCTGCCCGCTGTCGACGAAGACTCCGTCCGTGTTCAGCCATACCCGGTTGGCACCTTGGTTGGCTACGAAGGCATCCAGGTCGCCATCCCCATCCAGATCGCCGATAGCCACTCCACGACCATCTTGCGCTCCGAGCACTTGTGCGCTGTCGCGGAAGAGACCGCTTCCGAGAGGACCGGTGATGGTGAGCAGGTGGTCTTCGACTTCACCGTCGGCCGCTCCACCACTGGGCGCCAGCCCGCCAGCGCTGCTCACGCGGAAACGGGCGAAAGTCACTCCTTGCCGGGCGTCCGCAGGCACATCGAAGGCGAAAACGTTGTCGCCAGCGACGACATCTTGGCTTGCAAACACCTGTTCGTGAGCCAGATCGAACGATCCATCGCCGTTGAAGTCGATCCAGGCGTCAAGGTGGCCGGGTCGGCTGGCGTTGACGGTGACTTCTGCGCCGAGCTGGCCCGCGAACAAGAGCGGAGCGAATGTGACGCCGTCTTCGTCGTCTGTACCAGCAGCGTCATCACCATCGGCCAGCGAACTCGGCTGCCCGTCCGGCTCGGTGTCCCGCGCCGCACCGAGGGTCGGACCGATCGCGATATGTGCCGCACCGTTGTTGGACAACAAGGTGGGGAACGGGGCCGGCGCATCACCTAGGTCGACACCATCGTCGTTGCGAATGAAGGCCGTGGCGACCTCGGTCACCGATGTAAACCCGTCGCTGTAGGTGATCGTCAACTCGAACCCTTCATCATTTTCGATCGTCGTGTCACCGGCCACTTCGATGGACAGCGGTAACTCCGTCACCGTATCGCCGAACGACAGGGTGCCACTGGGAAAAACCGCGTTTGTCAAATCGGCGGCTTCGGCTGGGTCGAGTCCACTGGGCGCGAATGAATAGTCGACTCTTCCACTGCCGCGGTCGATGTTTCGGGAAATCGTGAAGACAAAATCGGTCGAGCCGGAGTTGCCTTCCGCAAGTCCCAAAATCGGTGGTGAAATGGTGAAATTCGAACTCCGGTTCATCCAGACTCGATTGCCTTGGCCGGAGTTGCCGACGAAGGCATCCAGGTCACCGTCTCCGTCAACGTCGCCCAGCGCCACCGCGTAGCTGTTGTGGTTGGCAAAAGACTGCCCGCTATCCACAAACTGGCCTTCATAGTTCCAGAGGACTTGGTTCCCCTGCCCGGAGTTCGCCAGAAAGGCGTCCAAATCGCCGTCTCCGTCCAGGTCGCCGAGGGCCACGCCGCGCGTATCCTGACTGCCCAGGCTCTGCTCGCTATCCGAAAACACGCCCTCGTCATTACGCCAAACGCGTCCCCCCGTGCCGACGTTGGTGACAAACGCATCCAGATCTCCGTCTCCGTCGATATCACCCAACGCAACGTCCGAGCTGGGGTACGCCCCGAGGCTCTGTGCGCTATCGCTAAAGACGCCTCCCTCGTTGATCCAGACGCGGTTCCCCTGTCCGAAGTTGGCGGTAAAAGCATCCAGGTCTCCATCGCCGTCGACATCGCCCAACATCACGGCTCGACTGTCATGCGTACCCAAGCTTTGACCCGTGTCGCTGAAGATCCCACCACTGTTCAACCACACGGTGTTGCCCGCTGAGCCGCCATTGGCAACAAATGCATCCAGGTCGCCGTCGCCATCCAAGTCTCCCAGATCGACGTCGTTACTGTCGCGGGCCCCGAGTAGTTGTCCCGAGTCAGTGAAGACCGCGGCGCCGTCGTTCAACCACACCCTGTTGGCGTGCAGATATCCGTTGGCAACAAATGCATCCAGATCTCCATCACCGTCCAGGTCACCGAGCTCGACAGCGTTGCTAAGATGGGTGCCGATTTGTTGGTTGGTAAGACTGAAGATGCCGACTAGACTGAGCGCGACGCGGTTGCCTTGGGACGAGTTGGCGATGAACGCATCCAAGTTGCCGTCGCCGTTGAGGTCCGCGACCGCGACGTCTCGCGAGTTGCCGTTGACCAACGATTGACCAGAGTCGGTAAAGAAACTGGTGCCGACCGGGTTGCCAATCACCAAGGCATGGTCCTCGACCTCACCATCGGCCGCCGTGCCGGTGGGCAAGAGCCCACCTTCTGTGCTGAGGCGAAAACGGGAGAAGGTGAGGCCTTGTTGGGCATCTGCAGGAACGATGAAGGTCAGCGGGTTGTCGCCCGCCACGAGGTCCCTCGACGTGAAGACCTGCTCGCCTGGACTACCGAACTGGCCATCTCCGTCAAAATCAATCCAGGCGTCCAACTTCGCCTCGGCACTGGCATGGACCGTTACCTCGGCGCCAACCTGTCCGGCGAAGATCAGCGGACCAAACGTCACTCCCTCTTCGTCATCTTGCACACCATCCAGATCGTCTCCGTCCGCCAACGCGCTCGGCAGGCCGTCGACTTCCGTGTCCAGCGAGGTTCCCAATCTCGGGCCCGAAGCGACGTGCGCGGGTCCACCGTCTGCCAGCAGAGTGGCAAAAGGTGCCGGCAAGTCACCAAAGTCCAAACCGTCATCGTTCAGGATCAAACCCTGAGCGGTGGCATTACCGATCACTGCGTCCTGACCGACCGGATTGGAAATCGTCAACGTGAACCCTTCGTCGTTTTCGATTTCGAGATCGCCGAGGATGTCGATCGCAACTTCCTGACTCGCTTCGCCATCAGCAAACGAAAGCGTGCCGCTGCTCAGAGTGGACCCGGCAAAGTCACTGAGCTCAGCCGGATCGACTCCACCCAAAGCGAAAGCATAGTCGACTGTGGCAGCTCCCGAGGTGTCGAAGAGCCGGACGATGGTAAACGTCATCGTGGTCATCCCCGAGTTGCCTTCGGCCTGGGCCAGCACGTCCGGCACCACCGAAAACGTCGGATTTTCGTTATGCCAAACGCGGTTCTCGGTTTCGTTCGCCACAAAGGCGTCGACGTCGCCGTCCCCGTCCAGGTCGCCTAGCGCCACACCAGAACTGACATGATCACCCAGAGTCTGACTGTCTGCGCTAAACGTCCCGGCCGCGTTCAACCAGATGCGATTGCTGCCCTCGTAGTTCGTCACGAATGCGTCCAGGTCACCATCCGCATCCACGTCACCCAAAGCGACCGCTGAACTGGCCTGCTCGCCCAGGCTCTGCCCGCTGTCAGTAAACACCCCATCCGAGTTGACCCAAACTCGATTGCCCTGATAGTCGTTTGCGAACAAAGCGTCCAGGTCTCCATCGCCATCCAGATCTCCCAGGGCTACGCCGAAGCTGCTGTGGTCGCCGAGCTCCGGCCCTGCGCTGAACCGTCCGCCGTCGTTCAGCCAGACCCGGTTGGCGCCGGAGCTATTGGCAACCAGCCCGTCTAAGTCTCCGTCGCCATCGAGATCTCCAACGGCGATGTCCTGGCTCGCCGCCGAGCCCAGGCTCTGGCCGCTGTCAGTGAAGGAACCGCCGTCATTGAGCCAGATGCGATTCGCTTGAGAGGCGTTGGCGACGAACGCGTCGAGATCGCCGTCTTCATCGAAGTCACCGAGTGCCACCGCGTAGCTGTTCGAGTTGCCGAGCAGTTGCCCACCGTCGGTGAAGTGGCCCTCGACATTCACCCAGATGCGGTTGCCCTCACCGGAGTTGGCGACGAATGCATCGAGGTCGCCGTCACCGTCGAGGTCCCCGAGCGCCACGTCGGCGCTGTTGTGGTTACCCAATGTGCGGCCCGTGTCGCTGAAGGTACCCCCGTCGTTGACCCAAACCCGGTTGCCCGCATACCGATTGGCGACAAAGGCATCTAAATCGCCATCACCGTCCAGGTCGCCGACAGCAACACCAGCGCTCTCGTGGTCTCCGATCAACTGGCCGCTATCGTTAAACTGATTGCGACCTATCGGACTGCCGATCGTGACTTCATGATCCTCGACCTCGCCATCCGCAGCACCGCCTGTCGGCGCCAGTCCTCCCGCTGAACTGATGCGGAAGCGAGAAAATGTCGTGCCCTGGCGAGCATCCACGGGCACGCCAAACGTCAATTCGTTACTTCCAGCTACGATGTCCTGGCTGGTGAAGATCTGTTCTCCGGCTCCATCTAGGGATCCGTCTCCGTTGAAGTCGATCCAGGCATCCAGCTTTGCGCTGGCGCTGGCAACGACCGTCACGCGACCGTCGGTGTGGCCGGCCGAAACGGGTCCGAAGACGATGCCGTCTTCGTCGTCCGTATTGCTCACGTCGTCGCCGTCCGGCAATGCTCCGCCGGGCTGACCGTCCGGCTCTGTGTCACGTCCTGTGCCGAGTGTCGGACCGACAGCAATGTGGGCCGCCCCGTTGCTGTCCAAGGTGGTGCGAAACGGTGCCGGTAGGTCTCCCAAGTCGACGTTGTCGTCGTTGCGGATCACTACGTCCACCGTGCCCACGCCAATGGTCGCGTTGTTGCCGACAGGATTGGAGAGGGACAGTGTGAACCGCTCGTCGCCTTCGACGGCGGTGTCCGCGGCGATTTCGATATTCAGTGCCAGCGTTGTGACCCCGTCGGCAAAGGTTAGCGTGCCGCTGGGAAACGCGGCGCCCACGAAGTCATCAACATCGGCAGGATCGATGCCGCTGGGAATCACTTCGTAGTCCACGGTCGCCACTCCGTTGGCGACGAACTGGCGGGTCACGGTGACACTCAGTGCGGTCACGCCGGAGTCACCTTCGGCCACTGCCAGCCGCTGCGGAGAGATTGAGAAACTCGGGCTTTGATTCAGCCAGACGCGGTTGTCTTGGTCAAAGTTGGCGACGAAAGCGTCCTGGTCGCCGTCACCGTCGAAGTCACCGAGGGCTACTGCAAAACTCTCGAAGCTGCCCAAGGGCTGCAGGCTGGTGAACAGACCGGCGTCGTTCAGCCACACTCGGTTGCCCTGGCCACTGTTGGCGACAAAAGCATCCAGGTCGCCATCCCCGTCTAGGTCACCTAGTTCGACCGTATAGCTGCTGTGATCACCCAGCGACTGCCCACTGTTGATAAAGACACCGCCGAAGTTCAACCACACCCGATTTCCTTGATAGTAGTTGGCAACAAAGGCATCTAAGTCGCCGTCTCCATCAACGTCCCCCAGTGCGATCCCCAGGCTGTTGTTGTTTCCTAGGCTCTGACCGCTGTCGGCAAAAACTCCGCCAGCGTTCAGCCACACTCGGTTGCCCTGATAGGCGTTCGCTACGAAAGCGTCTAGGTCGCCGTCCCCATCGATGTCTCCCACGTCAACGCGGTAGCTGTCCTGAGCCCCTAGCGACTGACCGCTGTCCGCGAAGACCCCGCCATCGTTGAGCCAAACACGGTTGCCCTGCAGGCGATTGGCCACAAAGGCATCCAGATCTCCATCAGCGTCAAAGTCACCTAGCGAAACATCGTAGCTGCCGTGGTCTCCCAAACTTTGGCCACTGTCGGAAAACGTGCCGCCGTCATTAATCCAAATGCGGTTCCCTTCGTAGGCATTGGCGACAAACGCGTCCAAGTCTCCGTCGCCATCGACGTCCCCTAGAGACACGGCAACGCTGTTATGATTTCCCAGAACTTGACCGCTGTCGGAGAATCCGCCGGCTTCGTTGAGCCACACGCGGTTTCCGGAGTTGGTGTTCGTAACAAAGGCATCAAGGTCGCCGTCCGCATCCAAGTCCCCGACTGCGACGTCGCTACTTGTGTTCGCAGCCAATACCTGGCCAGTGTCGGTGAACTCGCCGCTGCCGCCAGTTGTGCCGGCACGAAACTGCCAGACTAGGGGGTCCGAGGCAACGCCCGCGACGCTGCCGATCGCAGGCGTGACGCTGACCTGCACGAGCTCGCCGGGAAAGAAGTCCATCGCAGGCGAGAGCGTTACGGTCGGCCCCGCGACACCGACCGTCGCGGCCGGCCCGACCAGTTGACCTCTCTGTTGGGAGTGCACCGCCAGCGTGGCGGTCGTTGCCGTCGCCCCGTCGATGTTCTCGTCAAATGACACCGACACGTCTGTCGACAGCACCGCAGCGTGGGTGTTCGCCAACGGATCCATCGACGTCACGGCGGTAAGCAGCAACCGCTGTTCAAGCGGCTCGCCGACCAGTTGTCGAATGGCGTTCTGTCGCCTCTCCTCCGTGCGCTCCTTCCTGGACATTCGTTGACTGTTTCGGCGTCGCCTGAACCAACCACGCATGATGCAATCCTCTTGAGTTTCTAGGGGACGAGAACAGAACAGGCAGAAAGGGAGTCACCCCGCCGAGTCGAAGTGCGGGGCCAGCCAAGACCAGGTCGGTATCTCTCGACGTGCGAAGCCAAACCCATCTGCGCCACCTCAACCAACTGCCGCGAAGCTCGTCTGCGAACCTGCCGCGTGACGCGAGCTGACGCCAGCCGGCTGGATTCGACAGTACCCTCTGCACCGCGAAAACGACCAAAATGCCAGTTATAGAATCGGAGATCCAGAAATAGAAAAACTGTGCGATCTTGGTGGGAAGATGAGCGCTGTTGATTCTAATCCAACGAGCGTATGGTGTTAAATAGTCTAACGTTATAAATTCTCCAAAAAGGCGATCTCCAATATGCCTCAATCGCATTCCCGGTCGCTGCGGACCAGCAGCCTGTGCTGACGTCTGCGCGGTCGGCTCCAATTCCTAGCCCGAAGCGTAGGTTTGACGTTACTCCTCGATCAGAACCCCGAAGTGTCAGCTTTGAAGGTTGCGATTTTTCGCCGTTTGACAGGCACAACGATGTTGAATTCACTGGGATTTTCGTAACCCGAAGCGTCAGCGAGGGGAGTTTGGTGTACCAACGCAAGTCATTCCCTCGCTTACGCTTCGGGTTCCGATTGAGGTGAGAGCGCAATTTCAAGGCTCGCGTTCGGGGTCACCGCCCCAGTGCACAAAAGGAACCTTCGAGCACGCCACGTAACGAGTCGAGTGTCTCGGCACATCACGTGAACTCTCAAAGAAGAACACAGAAGCGCTCAAGAAGAGCACGCTCGTCTGACACTTTTTTCGGAAAAACTACAAAAAAAGTCGGCCTAGCTGGTCGCTCGCGACTGGCGGCCGCGCAAACGGAGGTGCGACTCACTGGTCGGGCGACAGCCAACCAAGCCCGAGAAGACGAGCGCAGGCGCGGTCTATCGTGATCCACAGGCAAGCCTTGATTCGATCGGCAAAGCCGACCTCTCACTCATAGTAGCGGACGGCGTTTTCGAACAATGCCAGTCCGTCTCCGCGCTCGGCGCCTTCACCCCGCGTCCAGCGGGGATGATGTGTGCGGTCGATGTATCGTTCCGGATGAGGCATCAGACCAAAAACACGTCCCGTTTCGTCGCAGATGCCGGCCACGTCGGCTGTCGAGCCGTTCGGATTTGCGGGATAGTTGGTGTTCCCGTCGGTCGGTCCAGCTGCCGTGGTGTACCGCAGCGCTAGCTGGCCGGATTCCAGCAGCTGCTGGCATACCGAGTCGCCGCGCACAACAAACTTACCTTCTGCGTGGGCTACCGGCAGGTAGAGCGAGTCGATCCCATGCAAGAAGACACAGGGGGTTGCGCCCACAGTTAGGTAGACCCAGCGGTCTTCGTACTTGCCCGAATCGTTCCAGGTGAGCGTGGCCGTCGGTTCCGCGGTGGCCTCTCCCAAGAGGATGCCGGACTTCATAAGCACCTGAAAGCCGTTGCAGATTCCCAACACAAGTTTTTCTGCCGCTTTGAACTCTTGTAGCGACGCTGCCAAGTGGTGGCGGAACAGGTTGCCCAGTATCCGGCCCGCAGCGATGTCATCCCCATAGCTGAAGCCGCCGGGAACGCACAAGATCTGAAACTTTCGGGTGCTCTTGGGGTCGGCCAGCAGCCGGTTGACGTGCCACGATTCGGCCTCGGCTCCCGCTCGCTCGAAGGCAAAAGCGGTCTCCTGATCGCAGTTGGTTCCAGGTGCTCGCAGGACTAGGACTCGGGGTTTGGGCATCGTCGTTTGGCGAGGGGTAAGGGGCAACGCCGTTCAGGATTTTGTAGCCGAATTCGCGAGAATTTGGCAGTCCACCAAACTCTGGCGAGTACTACGGTCACCAAACTGCGACCGCCAAACTCTGGCGAGTTCGGCTACGATCGCCAAACTCTGGCGAGTTCGGCTACCGAGAGTTCGGCTACGATCGCCAAATTCTGGCGAATTCGGCTACAGTCACCAAACTCTGGTGGGTTCGGCTGAGATCGGATCGCGGCGGAACGTCGGGAAAAAAGTCCTTAACGGCGTAGGGTAATGGGTTGTGAAACCGTAGGCGACCAGTTCTCTTCTGCTGGGTCGTCGCGCTGCCCAGCTTTACCAACGGAGCGGAGCTTGCCAGGCTTCCTTGAGAACACCTAGTTCCAAGTCCAACAGTGGCTTGTCAGCATCCAAACCGGGGGCGCTGCCTTTGCTGTCAAACACAGTTAAGCGATCGCTCTCGGTGACGCAGCCGATGTTGGCATGGGGGATCCCTGCCAGAGTCGCAGCGAACGCTGATTGTTTTTCAGAAGGCACTTCACAAACAAAGCGTGTGTTCGATTCCGAGAAGAGAACCACTAAATCTGCACGCTCGGCCTTGGCAATGCTCTCGCCCCGGGGAACGTCAGCTAGGTCGATACGGGCACCAAAGCCGCCGGCGAACGCCATCTCGGCGACGGCGACTGCAAGTCCGCCTTCGCTCAAGTCGTGGCATGCCCGCACCAGTCCCTGGCGGATTGCGCGATGAACTGCGGCAAAAGTCTCTCTCGCGCGCCGAGGTTCGACCCGGGGAACCTGACCCCGCTGAGCTCGGTTGACCAGCGCAAAGTGCGAGCCACCCAGTTCGTTCTCGGTCGAGCCGACCAAGTAGAGCTGGTTCCCGGGCATCTTCAGATCCATGGTCGTGCACGAGCGGACGTCGTCGACCTGCCCGAGTGCACTGATTAACAACGAGGGAGGAATCGAAATCGTGTGCCGATCTCCCCGCAACTCGTAGCTGAATTCGTTGTTCAAGCTGTCCTTGCCGCTGATGAAAGGCGTTCCCAACTCGACCGCGACGTCGTGGCAGGCGAGTGCTGCGCGCACGAGCGACCCCAGCGTCTCGGGACGATCGGTGTAGCCCCAGCAGAAGTTGTCGAGGATCGCAATCCGAGCCGGATCCGCTCCGACAGCGACGCAGTTGCGAACCGCCTCGTCGATGGCTGAGGCCGCCATGTGGTACGTGTCATGGTCTCCATAGTGAGGGTTCATCCCGCAGGCGATGGCGATCCCACGCCAGGAGTCGAGAACCGGGCGGACCACGGCCGCGTCGCTCGGTCCATCATTGGCCTTTCCGACCAGCGGTTTGACCACGCTTCCTCCTTGAACTTCGTGATCGTATTGCCGAATCACCCACTCCTTACTAGCGACATTCAACGAGCCCAGGATCTCGAGTAACGTCTCGCCCGCCCCAATCGCAGAAGCCGGTTGGCCGGCCGGCAACTGTAGCGGCTGTACAGCGGGCGCATTGAACACGGCCTCACGGACGACGGGTGGACGGCCGCCGTGCAGGAACTCCATGCTCAAGTCGGCGACAAGCTGTTCTTGATACCTCAGCTGCAGGCGGCCCGTTGGAACGAACTTACCAATGATGGTCGCCTCGACTCCCTCCGACTGACAAAGCTGCGAAAACGCGTCCCAACTCTCCGGCGGTACGGAGAGCACCATGCGTTCCTGGGCTTCCGAGATCCAGATTTCGGTATAGGAGAGCCCCTCGTACTTGAGCGGGGCGCGGTCGAGCCACACTTCCGCGCCGATCTCGGCGCCCATTTCGCCGACCGCGCTGGAAAATCCCCCTGCACCGCAGTCGGTGATGGAGTTATAGAGTCGCCGATCGCGGGCCTCGAGCACGACGTCCAACACCATTTTCTCGGTGATGGCGTTCCCGATTTGAACGGCGCCCCCCGACAGTTCCTCACTTTCACTCGTCAGTTCTGCCGAACTAAAGGTCGCCCCGTGAATTCCATCTCTTCCCGTCCTCCCGCCGACGGCCACGATCCAGTCTCCCTGACGTGGTTGCTTGTCTGACATGTCACGCGGAATTAGCCCCACATTGCCGCAGAAAACGAGAGGGTTACCCAGGTACCGGCGATCGAAGTAGAGCGCACCATTGACGGTGGGAATTCCCATACGATTCCCATAGTCTCGAACTCCGGCCACCACCCCCCGCATCACGCGCCGGGGATGAAGCACTCCGGGTGGCAGCTCGTCGGCGGAGGTGTCCGGCGGAGCAAAGCAGAAGACATCCGTGTTACAGATTGGCTTGGCTCCCATGCCGGTTCCCAGCGGATCTCGAATCACACCGCCGAGTCCCGTGTTCGCTCCTCCGTATGGCTCCAGAGCCGAGGGGTGGTTATGCGTCTCGACTTTGAAAACGACGTTGTAGCGGTTGTCGAACTCGACGATCCCGGCATTGTCTTCGAAGACGCTGACGCACCAGTCGTCATCGCCTCGCTGTCGACGGATTTCGTGCGTCGCCGCAAAGATCGTCTCCTTCAACATGTTCTCGAACTGTCGATCTCCGTTTTCGTCCCGGTAGGCAACTCGTCCGGCCAAAGTCTTGTGGCTGCAGTGTTCGCTCCAAGTCTGCGCGATCGTTTCCAACTCGGCGTCGGTGGGATCGCGCCGCAGCTCCACAAAGTGCTGCTGGATCGTCTGCATCTCCACCAACGTCAGGTAGAGCTGGCCGTCTCGACTGAGATCTGCCAGGGCCTGTGCGTCAAGATCTCGGATGGGCACTTCTCGCAATTCAAATTCGTACGCCGTTCCGATTCCCAGCCGGTCGACCTGGAGCGGCCCCAAGACGACTTGCTCGATGGCATCGTTGGCCAGGATGCGGCGGCAGACCCTCTGTAGAGCTTCCGCGTCGATGTCGGTGATCCAATACTTGCGGAGCGTCCGCACCGCTTTGGCCGAGAAGCCAAAGTCGCTGATTGCCGCCAGCGCCGACTGTGCCACAGGGTCGGTGACGCCCGGCTTCGGCAGCACTTGAATGAGCGAGGCGGCATCGCCGTTGCCGGCGGGGCATTGCGCCAAGACCTGGTCACCAACGAGTGCCACCACGGCCGCCTCTACGACTTCGTCGGCAAACAGCTCGCGGGCGAGCTGGCTTGCTTGGTTTTCGGAAAGGTCTCCCTCGACCAGGAATCCTCGCGCCGTGGCCACTTCGATTCCCTGAGTAAGCCGGAGCTCTGCTGCCTCCGCAGTCACAGCCAAGCCAAGCAGATCTGGCTGCCCTGGCCGGTGGCAAATATCAATCTCCCACAGGGTCACGTTTGTCCTTTCCTTCCCTGAGTAGCTGTTTTAGGCGCTGCTCGTCTCCCTTTTCGAGTGCACGGCGAAATGACGCCAGCACTTTCTCAAACTTGCCGAGTGACTTCAAGATGTGGCTGCGGTTCTTGCTGAGTATCTGACGCCACAACTCGGTATCAGCTGCGGCGATGCGCGTGGTGTCGAGCCAGCCGCCGGCCACGAGCGGTAGGTCGCCCGGGGGCGTTGTCCCGGCCAACGCCGATGCGACGATGTGCGGTAGATGGCTGATCGCAGCCACCGATTGGTCGTGGGCCAGCGGTGTTTTGCGATAGACCCGCGCCCCCAGCGCTTGCCAGAAGGTGCTTGTCCGACGAAAGTCGACAGGCCGGGTGCTTCGCGAGGGCGTGACCACCACGGCGCGGTCCTGCAACAAATCTGCCCGCGCGTGTTGCGGCCCCCTCTTTTCGCTTCCTGCCAGCGGATGGCTACCCACGAAGCGAACGTCTCGCGCCGCGAGAGCGTGTCGTTGCAATTCTAAGCTCGCAACGATCTCCGTCTTCGTGCTACCCACGTCCGTCAGCAAGGCTCCCGTAGGACAGTGTTTGGCTGCATCGAGGCAGTGGGAGACGATTGCCTCGACGGGGGTGCAGACGACGATCAGCTGTGCATCTGCCACACCGCGGGCCAGATTTGTGGTGGTGCGGTTCACGGCTCCGCACTCGCGCGCCCGCCGCAAAGCTGCCGGCCTGCGGCCAATTCCGACAACGGTCCGCGCCAACTTGCGCTGTTGAAGAGCCATGCCGATCGATCCGCCGATCAGCCCGACTCCGACCAGGGCCACGGTGTCCCAACGCTGCATCAATAGTCATCCCTTAGTCATCTGGAACGTAGGATTCTAACAAATGCCACCAAGGGCGGGAGCTGAAGCGGGCACTTCTTTTCCACGCGCCGATCAGCCGCTGGGCGTTAGCCCTGCCAACCGGATGGGCTGATCTGTTTGGCTGAAAAGGACGGCTGAAACGAAGTCAACACTTCTCCCGCCGCCGCTCAGCACATAAGATGGTGGCAGGGGTTGACTCGAGATTGGACTATGGCATCGGTCAGAGATCCACATCCTGCTAACCAGGGCTTCCCGCCGAAGCGCGCCCTGTTTCCGGTGCGGATTGGTCTCCGCACGTTGGCCAAAATGTGTCACAACGTCGGGACAGGGCTTTACGCCGGAATCGACATTCGTCGGGTCTGGGAAACCGAGGCAGCCCGAGGCGGTACCCGCCACCGCAGTACCATGTCCGATATTCGTGACCGTGTCGCCGACGGGGATTCGGTCACTTCTGCCATTTCCCAAGCCGGTGGCTACTTTCCCACACTCGTCAAAGAGATGGTCGACGTCGGCGAGCGGACCGGCAGGCTCGATCAGGTCTTTGTCCGACTCGGTGAGCACTACGACAACGTGTTGCGAATGCAGCGAGCCTTCGTGGCAGGGATCGCCTGGCCAGTCTTCGAGCTCGGTCTCGGGTTGGGCGTCATCGGGTTGTTCATTTTCATCTTGGGAATGATTCCCTCCGGGCCGGAGGGACCACCGATCACTTTCTTCGGACTGTACGGCGTAAAGGGTTTGTCGATTTACTGTTCGGTTCTCGTCGCGGTGATCGCGTTGTTCGCCGTGACCATGACGGGAATTCGCAACGGTTGGTTCAATCTCGACCCGCTGATGCGAGGACTAACGAGTCTGCCCGGTGTCGGCAACGGACTCAAAACGATCGCCATGTCACGGTTGACCTGGTCTCTGTCCCTGGCGACCGACTCGGAAATTGATGCCGCGCGTGCCGCCGAGCTGGCCGTGCGTACGACCCAGAACTCTTACTACACATCTCGGATCGACCGCATCAAAGAGGTGATCCGCGGAGGCGGCGAGATGCGTGAGGCCTTCGAGGCAGCCGGCGTCTTTCCAGGTGATTTTCTCGACGCTCTGCACGCTGGCGAGTTGAGCGGTCGGATCAGCGAGTCGATGCAAGTGCTCGCCAAAGACTACGAAGACCGCACCAAACTCTTCTATCGCGGAGTGGCAGTGGCTGCCGGTATCGCAGTCTTCTTACTAGTTGCCGCGCTGATCATCTTCCTGATCATCACGCTATTCATGCAGTACATGGATATCCTGAACAGCGCCAGCCAGTTCTAAACGTCAGGTTGCCGCCCTGACCGCAAATCAGAACCCGAAGCGTAAGCGAGGGAATACTTACGTTGGGACGCCAACTCCCCTCGCTAACGCTTCGGGTTCCGGAAAACACGACGAATTCGACCGCTTGTTCCCGGTCTACTTGCTAAACGGCACTCGACTATTCATGCCGCAGCGCTTCGATGGGATCCATCTGCGCCCGCCCGATAAGCGGGATAGAGGGCCGAACAGCACACCGATCACCACGGAGATGCCAAACGCCAGCGGAATAGACTGCGGCACGATGATGGGATCGACGTCTCGCACGATTTCGGGCAGGCTCTCGATCAAGAGCGGCCGATACCAGCGCACCAAGTCTCTAATTCCGCTGACTAGGATAGGGCAGACAAGCCCACCTGCGACGCCGGTCGCGCCACCCCATCACTGACAAGGCAATCGTCTCCACCAGAAACTGCCGGATAATGTCGCGGCGTTTGGCTCCCAGTGCTCGGCGGATGCAGGATCTCGCGGGTCCGTTCCGTGACCGTCGCCAGCATGATGTTCATGATGCCGATGCCACCCACGACCAACGAGATGGCGGCGATCAGGCCCATGAAGACCATGAACATGATCCGTGTGCGAACGCGCTTGTTCGAGCAACTCCAAAGGCACGACGACCGCCACATCCTGGACTTTGCCGTGATGGGGTGCCAGCGTACGTTCCACCAACTCGGCGGTCCGCTGCACGTTGTGGATGCCGTCCACTCGCAGGGTGATCTGGTTCAGCTCGATTGTCTCCCCTTCGCGGGCGCCGCTGCGACGCACGACGACCGTGTCCCCGATCCGGCCCCGCAGTGTGCTGATGGGAATATAGGACGTCGTTGGAGAACTCTTGGGCTTCCATCGACCCGCCGATGGCCGCCGTGGCACCGCGTTCCTTGACGACACACCGACCACACGGTAGTAGTCGTCGTGTTCCTGCAGATAGATCCGCCGCCCAATCGGATCCTCGTACGGAAACAACCGTTCGACGATCCGTGCCGCCAAGACGCAGACGTTCTGCTTGACTTTGAGCTCTGCGTCGGTGATGAAATGCCCTCGATCCACTTCGAGCCGTGTTACCTCGGCGTACTCGGGCGTGCAGCCCACGACGCGGCTGTCGACCAGCCGGTCGCCGTAACGCACTTCCCGCCGCATCTCTCGAATCGGAATCGCAACTGCGAATCGTGGGGATCGTTTCTTACGAGGCGGTCATAGTCTTCACGGAAGCAGGCCGTAGGGCAAGAATGAAGTTGTTGGCGCTGGCATCCGGCGGGTTCAAGCGGCTTGATAGAACGGACCATGATATTGTCCGCGCACCAAGACCCTCGATTTGCTTTTGGGCCTCCTGCGACTAATGCCTTCGCCGATCGCCAGCAGCCAGATGACGCTGGCGACGCCGATGAAGATACCCAATACGGTCAACAAGCGACCGCATCGGGTGCAGCAGCAGGCTCTTGATACCAAGTAACCAGGTTCGGAGAAGACAGCATTGTCTCTGGATTCCGAAGCAACTAGCGGGCGACTGCTAGTTGCTAATTCCGGCTGCCGCCCGCTCTCGTTGCGGCGACCAGCACCCGGTCTGTCGCCGTTTTAGCACGTCGCTTTGGATGAGACCATCACGCAGGCGGATCACTCGCTTGGCGTGCTCGGAAGAAACCTCGTCTTCGTGGGTCACCATGATGATCGTCTTGCCGAGGTTGTTGAGGTCCTCGAAGATCTTGAGGATCTCTTCAGTGGTGGCCGAGTCGAGGTTACCTGTCGCTTCGTCCGCCAGCACGAAGTACGGGATCGTTGACCAAGCTTCGCGCGATCGCTACACGCTGCTGCTGGCCACCGGACAACTGCGAGGGCCGGTGTCCCGAGCCGGTCGGCGAGTCCCACCATCTCGAGCCAGTTCCGTCACGCGCTTTCGATCGGTGGCTGGTGAGCCGCCCCTGGTAGTAGAGCGGAACTTCGATGTTCTCGACGACCGTCAACTGCTGAATCAAGTTGTAGGATTGGAACACGAAGCCGATTCGCGTGGCCCGCATCCAGGAGAGCTGGTTGTCGTTCATCGTTCGCGACATCTTCTGATCGCCCGAGCCACATCGAGCCCAGTCGTCGGCCGGTCCAGGCAGCCCAGAAGGTTGAGCAACGTGCTCTTGCCTGAACCCGGACGGTCCCATGATCGCCACGTAGTCTCCCTTCGGGAACATCGAACGAGACGCCGCGCTTAATGCGCCCGTACGGTTTCGCTCTTCAGCACGTAGTGCTTTGTGAGATTCTTCAATCTTGCAAGCAAGGTTCATGGTGCGTTTCTCGACGAGGAACTTCCCGAGATCAAGTTGGCTGGGACCGACGTGCTCTGGCCGGCGTGTTTGGCCGGACCGCCGCCCACGGTTGCCTTTAAACTACCCACCGGCTCGTACTCTTGCCGGCGCATCCAGGAGCGACTTCGCGTTCTCCTCCTGACGGCCTTCGGCCTGGGGAAACCGGGACTCGTCGAACAAGTCCAGGTGTTTGCGCGGATTCATGACGACCATTTCGCCTTCGTGCAGTTCACTCATGACCTTCATTCAATCGCCACGACCTTTTCGTCCGTCGAACTGATGACGATCTCGCGTGTCTCATAGCTTCTTGTGCCGCTTCTCGATCAAGCAGAATGTCTTGCCGTGGCGTTCGTACACCGCCTGAACCGGCATCGTCAAAGCGTCCGTCGCGACGATTCGACGTGAATCTGCACCTCGGCTGTCAAGACCGACGCGGATTTGCGGGGGCGGGTTTTCAACGCTAATCAAGCGTCGAATACTCCTTGGCGGACGAGTTCCACCAGTTACCCCGCTTCAGCGTACTTGTTCACCTTCGTCACTTCACCCCGCTAACGATGCTGTCTCCGAAGGCATCAATGCGAATCGTGACTGGTAGCCCCTCTTTAACCAGATTGATTCGGGACTCGTTGATCGTTGCCTTGACCTGCATCTGAGTGGGGTCGGGCAGTCGAATAATGACCTGCCGCCTCGCGTACGGCAACGCCCGGCTCCACGATAAACTCGCTTCCACTGCGACTGCTCTGCACGTTCGCATAGACGACCTGACCGGCCTGCGGGGCCAGCACTTTACATTTGCCTATCTGGTCCTCGATCTCCTTAAGATCGTTTAACTCGGTTTTGTATGAGTCTTGTTCATTGTTGTACTTGACCTCCGCAGACCTGATGTCGCTGTCCAGCTGAGTCAGCATCTTTCGTCGCGTGTACTGGTCCAAAACTTCCAACTTCTGGTTGGCCAGGTCTAGCTCGTTCTGCGCAGCCTGGACACGAAACTGTTCACCGTCGAGCTGCAATTCGGTGAGCGTTCCGCGAGCGACCTGCCTCTTGATCGAGTCATACGAAAGCTGTGCCTTCTTGAGGTTCTCCTTCAGCAACGAAGATCTCGTTTTCGATCGTCTTGCGAAGCTCGTTGTACGTTCCTTCAAGGTACTCGTCGCGTGCAATAACTGCCGTGTCAAAGAGCGCCTTGGCCTGGATCATGATCGCTTCAGCGGGTGTTGACGGCGATGCGCTGTCGATTTGCTTCTTGTTCGAGCGTCGAAGAATCGAAAGTAATGAGCCAGTCGCCTGCCTTGACATGCTCGCCCTCGGCGATGACGTCAATGATGGAGGTCGATGGGCCGATACTGCTCGTTCCAGCCCGCGCTCGGACTTGACAGCGGATTTCTACGTTGTTGGAGCTCTCGACTTCGCCTTGCTCCAAAACCACATGTTCGTAGGGACCGCGTTCGACGGTGGCCAACAAGGGGTTGGCCGACAGATCCTCGTCGTTGCCTCGGGTCACCAGCCAGGCCAGTCCACCGATGAGGCCGACCGCGACGACCAGGCCCGATCATGACAAACGTCGGAGTACCACCGTGACGGTGAGCGGGAAACGGACGACGCAGCGCCGTGACTGGAGCCTTCATTCTGCAATCCTCTCCTGAGAAACAGGCGTGGCGTGGGGCAGGGGAGTGATCTTCTATTCTAGTCTAACTCGCGGTCTCATGCGAGATTGTGCCGGGTGCAAGAGGCATGCAGCGGCGGCAGGGAGGCAGTCGAATCCCGCTCGTGCACAAGGCGCCGGGCGGTGCCGCCTGAGGCCTGCAGCGCGGCGACACCGCGGGGTCTGGCCGCCAATCGTCACAGACGGAAACGCTTATCCTCTTTTGAATCCGTCACCAAGCAAATAAAACCGCTGTTTGTCCGGTAGGTTGCGGAAAAAAGCGATGATCCCGGACCCAGCGGGGACTGTATCGGTGACGGATCAGCGAGGGCGGACGGCACACGGAGTGTGCCTGCTACCGTAATGCGGCATACGTTCCGGGAGGGCGAGGCTCCCGCCGAGCCGTTTGGCCCGCGTGTAGGCTTCGTGTTGCTCTGCTTCTGGCGGACGGCACACGGAGTGTGCCTGCTACTAGCGGTAGGTTGTGGGAGGTAGCCGGGTGAAGCGCTCGGCCCGCTGAGCATCGATGCCGCGGGCGGCCGGTTCCCAGATGATGTTCTGCGGCGTCGGCCCCGTGGCCGCCGCATCCCAAGCGTCCGCTGGCAGCGGGGCCTGCAGCTCGGCTTTCTCGAACGGCGGCAGCTCGACATCGACAGGCGGCCAAAGAGGGCCGCCGAACGGTGTGGGGTACCCGTACTCGTCGCCAATCGGTCCGGGGTCGATCCACTCTCCGTTGGCGTCCAGGTTCATCGTTCCCAGATCCAGATCCAGATTCAGCCGTTGCGACTCGTAGTTCAGCCAAACGCTGAGGAAGTCGTTCTGCGCGGTCTGCAGATCTGCCAAGGCGGACACTACGTCGCGAGCGGCCGTGACACCGGCCTCCTGGCCTCTTTCCTCCCGCAGTTTTTGAATCTGATCGTTCAAGACAACTTGGTCGATCGCCGACAGCACGGCGATCCGACGTTCCTCGAAGTTCACCTGATTCAACTCGATCAAGCGTATCGTGTTGCGGAGTGCCAGCGAGACGAAGTCCTCGAATCGATAGTAATCTCGCCGCGCCTGCTGGTATTCGATCAACGCTTGGCGGTAGGTATTCCGTTCTTGCAGACGAGTCAGCGGCGCATCGAAGCGGAGGCCGAGTTGTGCCTGACCGTTGATATCTCGGATGCGCACCGGGTTGTCACCGATGTTTTGCAGCTCGCCGTCGAATACGATGTCCAGCGTGCTTTCCAGATTGTCGGCATTGAATTCAATCAACCGCCAGGAATCGACGAGCCCCGCCCGCCGGTTCATCCAATCACGGCGGTACTGCCGCGCAATCTCGAGGGCTGCGTCCCAGCTCAAATCGATGGGAGTTAGGCTCACCGAGTCGGTGCGCGCACGGGCCTGAATCAATGACAGGTCGAGCACGTCATCGGCCAAGTCCGATAGTAGGCTCGGCACGGTAAAGATAATCTGCTGTTCAAGTTCGGCGAAGTCGATCGCCGTCGGCGCCTCGGCCGATGAGACTTCGTCCAGGTATGCCTCGATCGCGTTCAGCGGTTCCCAATACTCGGAAAACTGCTGCTCGAGGCGATTTGCTTCCGCTTCCAGCTGGCCGGGGGCTTGCTCGACACGTTCGACGTCAAACACCGAAGGATCGATATCGGCCAGCAGCGAGACTTGACAGGGATCCAGGTTGCCATAGTCAGCGTAGCGATTGGGATCGAGCAGGAACTTCTCTCGCATCTCAAGCAAACGTTGACGCCGCTCGGAGACGGTCGCCGAGAGTTGTTGAATGTCACTCCGCGTCTCAGCCAAGTTAGCGACCGTCGCTTGCTCGATGATCTGCCGAATCTGTCCGAGATACTGCTTCATTCGACCCAGTCGCATCAGCAGCGGATCGTCTTTGGGAACGTGTCTGCCGCCCGAGCTGTCGGCAACCGCCGAGCCGATCAACTGTTCGTTCAGCCGAGCGACACCTTCTCTCAGGGCGGTCAGCTCGCTCTGCACCGTCAGGACGGACGAGTCGACCAGGTTAAACTGGTCAATCATCGGATCGTCTACATGTATGCAAACGTCGGGGGGGAGACCCAGAGTCCGTTTATAAATGTCCATTTGCACCTGATAGGCTGCTTGGCTGTTCAAGAGCCGGCTCTCGGCGTTCAGTAGTGCTTGGCGGGCTTGCGCAACTTGCAGGCGGTCCCGGATGATGAACTCGGCATCCTCGGGGATCATAGCGAGGTTCTCGCGGAGCGACTCGCGTAGCTGTGAGAGATTTGTCCGCAGTCCCACAATCGTGACTTGCTGGTTGCGGATATCTTGCAGGGACTGCAGCAGCCCGAGAAATCCGCCGACCTGGGCCGCTCCCGCCCCTCCACCTCCGAATCCGTCTTGGGCCCCGCCGCCAAAGCCTCCCCCGCCGCCGACCCCGCCGAAACCTCCGCCACCGACTCCAGTGAAGCCGCCGAGTCCCGCCGCTCCAAAGAATCCGCCCCGTCGCTGGGCTCCCTGCCCGGCATCTTCGCCCGTCATGATCTCGACGTAGAAACCGCGGCGATATCGTTCGATCTCACGAACGTTGGCCAGCAACACCCGTTCTGCGATCGTCAGTTGCTCGAGAATTCTGTCGCGTCCCGCTTGCCGCAGCAACGGCTGCACGATACTCAGATCCAGGAGGGTGAAGGCGGAGTGCGTATTGTTGCCGCCAAAGTCCCAGACCAGTGAATTCGCAATACCGGCGGCTAAATCTGCCCCGGTCACAAAGCTCTTGCGGAGCAGCAGATTCGCATCGGACGGAGCCCGCACACCGCCTGCGGGAAGGCCCAGCCGGCCGGTTTCCGAAGTAAACAAGCTCACATCCAATTCGCTGGCTGGCGGATGTCTCTCCCGCCCATTGGCTGTGTAGAAAGCGCTGAGTCCGCCGAAGAACTGAGTATCGAAGCGAAACCGCTCTGCCGAGACGTCCAAGGCCGAGAGAAACAGTTCCTCGAACTCCTCTTGGTACTGTGTCGAATGCAGCAAGGCGAGCTGGTAGGCCTGTCGACCGTTTAGCCTGAGGACACCGTTTTCATCCAAGTTCAAATAGGCCGCCCACTCCGGGTTTTCGACAAACGGCACTTCCCCGTTCTTGTCCCAATGCGGATAGCCCTTCTTGCCGTCAACACGGTGCATCAACTCGTGGGAGACCGGGTCGTCGGAAGGCATGGGCGGACAATCTGGGTCAAACGGATCGAACATCCTCGAACGGGGGTCGACGTAAGGACCGCGTGCCTGTAGTTGCCACAGCGGGTGGTTCGCCTTTTCCTGGATCAGGGCCGTGGCCTGCTCGTCCGCTTGCTGGCGATAGTAGGTGCGGTTGCACCCGGTAGAAAGGAGCAACGAAGAGATGAGCAGCAGAATCACCCATTGCCGACTTGGCCGGCCGACCTCAAACAAGGACATCCGTTCCCTTTCAATCATCAGGTGGTGTGCCATCATCGCTGCTGCAACGCTTCTCCCACGCGACATGCTGCTGATACAGGTCCCAAAACGGTCCTTCATCTACCTGGAATTCGGGACGCTGGCATTGCCGGCTTGAAGGATATTGTGGGATTCAGGGGTGGTCCGAGTGGTTCCAAATGGCTTTCTCAACCGGGTTTACGGCCTGCATCGGTTTTTCCGAAATGGTTGACACCCCAAATAACCCAGCTTATTATCGAAACGGGGTGTGCTTCACTTGCTTGCAAAGGCAAGTGGGACTTCCATTTAGCAGGACTCGCACCAAGCCCGCTGACCTCCGCCAGGGACAGCCTCTCGCGCGGCGACGAAGCTTATGAACAACGCGATCATCTACCAGGTCATCGGCGGCCTGCTGATTCTGTTCTTTTTCTACCTGACGTACATGTTTACGAAGACGTGGCGCTGGCTCCACGTGGTTGCCGTGTTCTTCGTTTTTGCTGCGTCGATTGCTCTGATTGCCTATGCGGCGATGTCGAACCGCACCCACATGGCTTGGAAGAAGGACGTCACTCAAAAACGGGATGCCATCGAGCGGGAGACCGCAGCGCGGGACCAGCTGCTGGAAGGTGATTTGGCGGAGGTGATTCCGACTCAACTGTCAATCCGCGACTTGGACACTCGTTTGGGACGCGTGATCTTGGATCGGGGGCGAGTCTGGCGAAACTGCTTTCCTGCTCCTCCAGCGGGCGGCACGGTGACACTGACCACGTTCGACGCGGCGACCCTTCCCGAAGGGGCTACGCCGACACCGAATCGGATCTCCGAGCAAACCGTGCTCTATGCGTTTGTCGAGCTCGAACTGCCTGCAGACTCGGGGCTCGATCTGCCAGAAGGCACCAAGTTGCCAGCGGCTTATGTGGGCGAGTTCATCGCAACCGCGGTAACCGACACGACGGTGACACTGACACCGGCGATACCACTCTTGCCCGCCTCAGTCCGATTGTTGAGTCGTGAGGGGGTGACCTGGGCCCTCTACGAAACGATGCCAGTCGACAGCCACCGGAGTTTTGCTGCCGATCCCTATGACAGACCGGACTGGAATCAGAATGCTGACGAGAGAGCGGTTTTTGGTGAAATGGATGTCGAGCGGCTGACTCAGCTATTTCAGCTTCATCAAGCCGACATGGGAGATGCGGTCGAGCCCGTTCTGGCGGACTACCTTCGCGATGGGAAGCGCGCAGCCGAAGACGATGCACCAGAAGACGTGTGGCTCAAAGTGCGTTTTCTTGAGGATCATTCTGTGGTTGTCGACAGCGAAGCCACGCTCGATGCATCCTCGAGTCAGAGTTTCTACGATCAGGGGTTGGCAACTTTGCCGATCGTGAAGCGGGGCGGTCCGTCCGAGCTGAAAGAGGGCGACGTGGGCATCTTCTTGCAGGAATCTGATTTTCTGCAGCCGCTCTTGGACAGCGGCAAGGTCGAGTTGGTCGAACCTATCTATGTGAGGAAACTCAACAATTACGCCTCCGGCTTCCGAAACTGGTCGTTGAGAATGAGTCATTTGGATCGAGACATTCGTCAGTCAGAACGCGACAACCAGGCGATTACCGAATCGATCCAGCGAGCGGACCAGCAGACTCAAGCTCGCCGGGACGAGGCAGCGAGACTTCAGCAGGACTTGGAGAAGTTTCAATATGAACAGGAGCAGCTTGTTGCCTTACTGGAGCGTCTGGAGGAGCTGTGGAAGGCCAAGAGAGCGGACCTCAGCCGGCTCTACCGCGAGAACCACCGTCTGCACGAGCAACTTCTGGAAAT
Source organism: Pirellulaceae bacterium (assembly GCA_965223305.1). GTDB lineage: Bacteria > Planctomycetota > Planctomycetia > Pirellulales > Pirellulaceae > CBDCWT01. The sequence continues at coordinate 670,976 of CBDCWT010000088.1, forward strand.
CGATCGCCGGCTCAACGAGCAAATCAATCGAACTGCTCTGCGATCTCTAACCGCCAATTAGTTCCAGTTCCGTCCGCGCCAGGGCGGCCGAAATCGCGCGGCGAGATTTCCCTTCCCGACACGCAGAAATGGGCGCAATTCGTCTTTCGCTGCTTGGCGACGTAGGATATACCAGCGACAGTTCCGCCGAGTGACGGCTGACCGACCCGTGAACGCGAAACCTAAGTAGTTTTTCGATGGGCATTTACGATCGAGATTACTACCAGAGCGAACAGACTCCTGGACTCCATCTAGGTAGTCAATGGTCGATGGTCGGGAAGCTGATCGCCATCAACGTGGTGATCTTCGTCGCCGATTTGTTGGCGGAGGGGAAGTTGAGTGCCGTACTGGCTGCGAGCCAGTATTCGCTCACTGAACCGTGGAAAGTCTGGCAATTGCTGACCTACGGCTTTGCCCACAGTCACGACCGCGCCTTTCACATCGTTGGCAACATGCTGATGTTGTTCTTCTTTGGGCGGGACGTCGAGGCGCGGTATGGTCCGAAAGAGTTTCTCCGCATCTATTTGGTCAGCATGGTGCTCGGTGGGCTGGTTTTCACCGTCCGCGCCCTCGGCACGGGTGCCACGGTGATCGGCGCCTCCGGGGCGGTTGCGACGATCTTCGTGTTGTTCGTTTTTCACTTTCCGAAGCGCACCGTGTTGCTGATGTTTCTGTTCCCGATGCCGGCCTGGGTGCTTGGCGTGATACTCATCGCGAACGATATTCTAGGCGCCCTGGGTCCCGGGCAGCATATCGCTTTCGATGTTCATCTGACCGGTATCGCCTTCGCCATCATCTACTACAAGTTCGGCTGGAACTTGGGCCGCTTTGTGCCGAACCTGTCGCGACCCCAACGCTGGCTGCGTCCGAAACCTAAACTGAAACTGCACGAACCTCTTCAGGCAGATCCATACCAATCGCTCGACGCCCGGGCGGACGAAGTGCTCGCCAAGGTCAAACAGAAAGGCGTGGCGAGCCTGTCAGAGAAGGAACGCCAGCTGTTGGAGGATTACAGCCGGCGGATGCGTCAAAAGCACAGCTAGCCCGAATTATTCATGATCCGGGCTAGACGTCTCTTACGCTCGACCCGCTCGCGACGGACCTTAGTGGACAATCGGGGCAGGCGTTCGCGCATTTAGCACGGTGCGCGCAACCAGACCTCGCCGCGACCGCCCTCGATCATGTCTCCATGGTAGAGATCAATCTGCGTTGTCAGCAGCTCGGCGGGGACTGGGAAGTCGTCGCGCTGCAGCTTCCGGAAGATGAGCTGCAGCACTTCCGGACGAATGCGGCAGGCATAGCGAAAGCTGAGTAGCAGCTCGGGCGGTTTGCCAAAGAAGCCCAACGTTCCGCGCCGCATCCCAGCGCCGCAGCGAATACCACAATCTCCAAAGATCAGGATGCTTCCGGCCAGCATGTTGAAGCCGCCGAGATCACCGGCGTGGCCGCCCACGGCTAACAGACCGCGCCGCATCGTGTGCCCGATTTCGTTGCCGACATTGCCTTGCACTAGGATCGTGCCCCCGGTCATACCACGCGGGCTACCCCGGTAAGCTGCACCAATCAGATGCCCGGCGCTGCCCCGCAGGTGGATCAACCCCCCTTTCATCTCAGCGCCGGCCCAGTCGCCTGTGTCACCGGACACGTGAATCGTACCTCCTCGCATTTCACTGCCTAGATGACGGCCCGCGTTGCCAGCGACGCGCATTTCACCCGCCGACATTTTGGCGCCGATCCAGTGCACACCGCTCAGGTCACCGTCCCACTCGATCCGTTCACCGCTCGGGTCACCCGTCACCGTAAAGAAGTCTGCCAGAGCTCCCTGCTCGTTTCCGTGAAAGACCTTTAGCTGCTCGATTTCGGCCAGGGTTTTTTCGCGAGTTGTCTCCGGCGTGATCCCTTCAACTTCCAGTGGGACAGTGCAGGTGGCTTTGAAGCGGAGTCTGAGGGTCATGTTTCGCTGCCCTCGCAGCCTTGGAGTTGCTCGAGGATATCCGCAGGCGCGCTGAACCCCAACTCGTCAAGGGTCGCCAGATAGTCTGTGGGGCGATTCAAGTTGATCAGTGAGGCGAGTTGTGGGTCCACCACGCGCAAATCATCGATGTGAACTCGGCGGGTGGGGACCACGTCATACAGGAAAACCGGGCGCAGCCGGTTCGCATCAAGCAGTTGAGTGATATGAGCCAGCACTTCTGTTCGATAGACGGCCGCCAAGGGATGGTGGAGGTCGCCTTCCACCGGGACGGCGATTTGATGTTGTCCGAGCAAGTCAGTCATCCGCTCGACAAAAGCCGGTTCCAAACGTGGGACATCGCAGCTGGTGGCGTAGGCCGCATCGACGCGATGTTGTAGCACGTCGAGTCCCGCTTGCAGACCGGCGAGCGGGCCACATTCCGGGCGCAGATCACGGGCAATCAGCACCTCGTCCGGCAACTCCGGCAGCTGCTGGTCCGCCGCTGCGACGACGACCGTTGGTTGAACGGCCAACGAGACCAAACGCACCACCCGCTGGAGCATCGACTCCGGGCCAACCGGTAAGGAGGACTTAGGTAGTCCCATCCGACGGCTCTTTCCACCACACAACACGATGCCGCCTGTTTTCAAGGAGTCGACCTCCCTTTTCCTACATTTGGCTCTGCGACGGACAACTGCGCTGGTGCCATCGAGTATCCAATCAGGCGCGCAACCCACCTGGCTCGACGACTACTCGCAGCTGATCTCTTGGGCGTCATGGAGATATTCATCCGAGACCGGGTAGTTTCTAAAGCGAATGGAATAGTATCGTTCGAACCAGTCACCGATATGCGGTTCGCGTGCGGAGTCGTACTGTGGAGCCACATGCAGGGTCTTGCCGATCAGCGTGTCTCGGATCTCGCCGTCGTCAACGAGGATGCGGCCTGCCTTGATGACATAGCGCGGCAACGCGAACATCGTCTCTTTGTTCTCGTGTGGTAGATAGATGGTGATGTCGGCGTCGGCCCCCGGCCCCAGGTGGCCCTTGTGAGAGAGCCCGAGGATCCGGGCGGGTCCAGCCCGCGTGATGATCGCGATTTCGTTCATCGTGTACTCGCGTGTTAGGTCGCCTAGTACTGAACCGGCCCGAACGGCCGGGTGAACCGTCTTGAGCATCTCGTGGCGATAGGCGCTGTCCATCAAGAGGCGAATGATCTGCGGATAGGCCAAGAAAGAGCCCCCGTTGGGATGGTCAGTACTCATTGCGACGCGCCATGGATCTTGGACCAGTAGGTACCACTCGAGACCGATGGCCCATTGCCAAGCGTGCACGAGGCTCTTGTTGCGGTATTTGATGGGTGCAATGCCGCAGCCTGCTTCGAGTTCGGTGTCGCCGCTGAACCACTTTGTCCCGTAGACGTTGTGCAGATAGTAACCCAGTGGACCGTCGCCCGTCATGCTCGTCGTTTCGCCAAACATGACCTGCCCGACGTCGACCGTCAGGTTGGGATTCTGGTTGACGTAGTCGGCCAGCGGCGCGACCTTTGAGTGGAAGGTCGTCTCGTCGGCATCGCCGCCGCCGTAGCTGTGGAACTGAATGTGAGTCATGTGCCCGCGGCGGCCTTCGAGGGCCCGCATCGATTCGAGCGTGGTGTGCCAGTTACCGGGCATGCCCAGGTTGTTGCAGTGGATGTGCACGGCGTGGGGCAGTTTCAATTCGTCGACCGCCTGGGCCACCGAGACAATGATCTGCCGGGGCGTGACGTCGTAGAAGTCGACGGGATCGTCCAGGCCGTCTACGTTACCACTAGCGTGATGTTTCCAAACCTCGACACCCCCGGGATTGACCAACTTGGCGGCGAATCCCTTGGCCGCGCCGAGCAACCAGGCGACAAAGGCACGCAGCTGTTCGGGTTCCTCGTCGCGGATCGACTGCATGACGTAGTGGTTATTGCCCATCAGGACGTAGATACCTTTGTCGATGCAGGGAGTATCTTCAAACTCCTCGTGCGCATGCCGGGCTGACAGAGGCGGAACGGCGGCGTCAAAGGCAGTCGTGTATCCCAGGCCGATGTACTTGTAGCCGGTGGCAAACGTACTTGGCACGCTGCCCATCGTGCCGCTGTGAGTGAAAGACGAGCGATGAACTGGTTCGGCCTGCCGCTTCTCCTCGGGCCGCATCTTTCGCGCCACGTTGACTTTGGGCCCGGCAATATGACAGTGCATATCGATTCCACCCGGCATCACTACCAGGCCCGCAGCGTCCACCGTTCGCGCTGGACGCACTTCGGGATCGGTCGGAGCCGGCACAATCACCCCGTTTCGCATCCACAGGTCGCGCACCTGGCCGTCGACTCCGTTAAGTGGGTCGTAGACGTAGCCACCGGCAACTTTCATCAAGGCATCGGTCATCGAACGAGTGTCTATCGCCGAGTTGACAAGGGTTCCATTTGCGAGACTATCATCGACGGCAACTCGACGATCAGCAAGCCCCAGGTCGTCGCCGTTAAAGATTTCTTGTAGCCGCATGCGCCAGAATTTCGTGGACTGACGATTTGTCCAAACTCTGGCGAGTTCGGCTACGATCGGATAGAGCAGGTAGGCCGGAACAAGCGGCGCAAAAAGTATCCATCAGGTGTACGATTTTCCCGCCGCGCCGTTCCGGCAGGCACTGGATGACGCAGGCAAACGCAACACTCCCGGTACCGCCGGAACTGCGCGGCGATCACGTCGTATGAGAAACCAGCGTCTCTGCCGCCGCTTGTTCCGGCCTACCTACTGCTATCCCCAAAGCACCAACAACCAACTGCGCTAGTCGTCCAAGGGAGACATGGCCCAGCTGGTCCTGCCTGGTTGCTTGCGGAGCGTTCCCCGACTATTTTGGCTGGCACGTCGAGCTTCGATTTCACTACCCGAAGGACCGATCGCATGGCTGCACGGCAACACTTGGACATCGCCTGCAAGCAGATTGAGTTTGCCCGAGAGTATACGCTGAGCTTGATCGGAGACGTTGCGGAGGATGAGTGGTTCTCGATGCCAGCCGGTGCGGTCACCAATCTGGCCTGGCAGCTGGGGCATCTAGCGGTCGCTCAGTACGGGCTCTGCTTATTCCGCACTCGGGGCCGGCAAGCAGTTGACCAAGAGCTGATGCCGTCGGCTTTCCGAAAGAGATACAGCAAAGGGACCACACCCGATCCCGATCCGGCCGAAAACAGATCGCCTGCTGAAATTCGATCCATCTTCGATCGAGTCCACCAACAGTCTCTTCAGGAACTGGCTCAACTGACTGACCAAGATCTGACCGGCCCGGTCGATCGGCCTTATGCCGTCGAGCCGACACAACTCGGCGGACTCTACTTTTGTGCGCTGCACGAGATGATCCATGCCGGACAGATCGGGCTGTTGCGGCGCTGCTTGGGAAAAGAGCCGGTGCGGTGAGCGATTGCTAGTCGCTGGGCTGAGAGAAGAGTTGAGGAGTTCTTGTAGCCGAATTCGCCAGAATTTGGCCGAATCGGCAGTTTACCAAGCCAAACTCTGGCGAGTTCGGCTACTGAGGCTATCCCGTCAACGCTCGGGAGGGCGAGGCTCCTGCCGAGCCGGGATAACGGGAAACGGAAGCAGGAGCCAAGGAAAGTCGGTTAGGTACCGGGCTGCGACCTGTCTTGACGGTCGCTCTCCACCGTTCCTTGGGGTACCGAGCGTTGCAGCGAGTCGAGCATCATTCCCTGGTCGACGGATTCGGGCACGCCGACGGCGCTTCTTATCGTCTGCCGAAGCTGCCCCATGGTGACCTGCAAGGATCGCCGCCGGGCCTGCAGCACCTGTTGTTGCGTGCGGGCGGTCTCGGCTCGTTCTTCGGCCAATCGTCGGCGCAGCTGAATGATCTGGTGCTGTTGATACCCGAAGATAAAGATGAAGGTAGTGGCGATAAACAGCCCCCTCAGCGTGATCTGCCATCGCCACTTTTTTTGTCGTGTCATCGCACAATACTCCGCTCCACAGACACGTGCCGGCGTAAAGACGACTACTCTATTCTACCATTCTATCGCACCGTATCTCCATCTCCGGATGTCCGGTTTGCAAAGGGGCGTGGACGGGGTCGACTGTGCTGAGGACCTTAAGCTCAGTTTCACAGCTGACACCATGCCGATACGTTGAGCCGAGTGGCCAGTGGTCCACCAATCTTTCGTGAGATGTGTTAGACGATCACCGAGAGTAGGAACGACGGACGAGTTGGAAAAGTTGGTCTCGGTGGTCCGTAGAGTCGTCGTCGTTTGCATCTTGATGTACGTAGGTTACGGTATGTTACCAGCGGCGCGGTCAGGAACGGTACTTGAGCAAAAGGTGGCGCCAGCAGGTGACCGGCTGGAATCCTGCGGCCCCGCCGTCTATTCGTGAGAAACGAACATGCGAAATAAAACAATCTGTTGCTTGTTAGTGCTTTGTCCAACTGCGCGGCCTGTCTACAGTCATGAAACAGCCAAGCCGCAGAAGTTCGGTCAGACCGAGTCATTGGGAGTGTCCCCGGAGCAAGTGACTGGATGGGGAAAAACGCTGAAGGCGGCCGCCGATGACACAGGATTTGTCCCCATCTTCGACGGTAAATCGCTCAGCGGCTGGGACGGTGATCCCAAATACTGGCGGGTGGAGAACGGCCGCATTGTCGGCGAAGTCACGGAAGAGACGATTCTGCAGCGGAATAGCTTTCTCATTTGGCGAGGCGGAAAACCGGGCGACTTTGAACTCATGGTGGAATACCGTGTGACACCGCAAGGCAACAGCGGAATTAACTACCGGAGCGTGCAGCTCTCGGACGCCCCCTGGTCGCTTGCCGGATACCAAGCGGACATTGATGGTGCCCGCCATGATCTGCGGCCTCCCCGCCGCCGCTACACGGGGCAAGCGTATGAGGAGAGGGGACGCCGATTCTTGGCCCTACGCGGCCAAGTTGTCAGGATCGGTGCCGGCGCGTCGCCCGTGCTCCTCGGCACGATCGACGACGCTGACGTGCTCGAGAAGGCGATCAACGACGAGGGTTGGAATCGCTACCATCTCGTGATCAAAGGGAACACGCTGGCACACTTTCTCAATGGGCGCCTGATGAGTCTCGTGTTCGACGAGGACCTGAAAAACCGGCGGAAGAACGGCTTGATTGGCGTCCAAGTGCACACTGGCCCGCCCCACAAGATCGAGTACCGCAAACTGCTGCTAAAGATCCTGGATTCACCCCGTTAGGAGTCGGTATCACCGGATGTCCGGAAGATGGACGTGGACTTCGGGGTGCATCGTATAGAGGCGATACTGCTGGCGATCATGAACGAGAATCCCGCTCGACTTGTTTTCAGCGACAGGGAGCAGCGGGTTGTTGGAGAACTTCGTCCAGTGAATCAAGTCGTTCGAGGTGGCGACGTTGGTGGTCCACTGTCCGGGATTGTGCGTTCGGGAGGAGCCGTGGTAGTAGGCGTAGTAACGCCCTTTGTAGATCACAATCTGGTTCATCGCGACAAGATGCTCGTCATATTCGCCCGGTCCTGGCGATAGCACCGGGTCGTCTTGCACGTTTTTCCACACCTGCAGGTCGCGGGAGGTTGCCAGCCAGATTCCCAGGTCACGACGTTCATAGAACAGATGCCAAACGCCGTTTTCCAACCAGACCGTCGGAGTTCCGTACGGGCCCTCCTCGATGCGTTGACCATCGGTCCGTCTCACGTCCAGCTGCCGTAGGCGGGTCCAGTGCACACGATCTTGCGAAGTCAGCAGGTACGGACGATCTTGGTAGCCCTCGGCAAACATGTAGTAGGTGTCGCCTCGTTTGACGACGATCATGTCCTCGATCCAGTGCTCGCGATCGAGTGGGTTGGCGGGGTGCTTGGTCCACTCGTAACCATCATTCGAGGTGGCGTAGCCGAGCATTCTCAAGCCGGTTGGCGTGCCGTCATAGCCGGTGAACCACATGTGATAGGTGTCGCCCTCGCGCAGAATCCAACCTCGTTCGCGGATGCGAACGTCCCAATGTCCCGCTCCGCCACCGCGAAACACAGGGTTGGAATCGGCCGCCCTAAAGCGGACCAGCTCGGGCGGGAAGGGTTCGTCTGCCCAGCTTGTTGCGCCAAGCACTACCGAGAGAAAGAGCCCCAGAAGCAGAATGGAGTTTTTGTTTCGATGCATCGGCGAGATGGACCTTTCCACTTTCATCCTGTCTTGTAAGCCCGCACGCGTTTTTCGATTCCCTGCAACACTTCAAGATCGCTGGGATGCGGTGATTCGAACGCGGGTCGCAGTGGAATCGGCACGTCGTCCATGCGGTAGACGGTTCCCGGCACGTTGATTCCGTAGGTCGCGACCGCGAAAGCAACGGTGGCTTGACGGGTTGTGGGGGTCTCTTTTGGATCGAGCGCCACGAAGGGAATCGATGCCAAGTGCTCGCGCGCCGGCTGGCTGAAGTTGGCCAACGGATCGCTGGCAACAATCAGGGCCGCATCCGCCTCCCGCCGCGCCAACACATCCGCCGCTGTGTATTCGCCTGGATTGAACCGCGGAAAGCCGCGCGCCAAATTCACTCCGAAGGGGTAACCGGTGCGCCACGCCACTACGTTGTCTGCGCCAGTGACATTGCCGTGCCCCCGATTCGGCTTGCAGACGAAGCGTGTGAAGCGGTTCATGTCGCGGGTCAAGGCGAGCAGGGCTTCGCTGTTGGCGTGTTTGCCACGGGTCATGGTCAACCCCATCCCAAAGAAGATGACCCCAAAACGAGCGTTCTTCATGCGGTCCATCAGATCCTGCCAGGTCGCCAGCGAGACCCCGGTCTTGCACTCGACGAGGTCCGGATCAAGTTCGATGTCTTGAGCCAAGGCGCGCAAGGTCCATAGTCCCTCGAAGTCACAGCGTGGCTTGATCTGCAGAAAAATGTCTGCTGCCTTCGCCGATTTCGTCTTGCGGACGTCGACAATCACGCACGTTCGGTCCTTGCGTCCGTTGGGGACGAACATGCCCTTGGGCATCAAACTGTATTTCGTGAAGTGCCGAGGATGACTTTCCGCCGGGTTGGAACCCCAGAAGATGACCATGTCGGCCCGATTGCGAACTTCGCCCAACGAGCAAGTCACTTCCCCCACACCTTGAAAGGCCATGCCTGACGGCCCGTGGCAAACGCTCGTGGTGGTATCGACGTTGCCTCCAATCCAATCGCCGATGCCAACCGCCACCCGCTGCGATTCGCTCGTCGTGTCACTCAATCCGTAGATCAGCGGGTATCGGGCTCCGGCCAAGATCTGAGCCGCCTGCTCGATTCCCTGCTCGACGGTGGCCGGCTGTCCTTTGATCAAACACGCCGGGCGGTCTTCGATCTCGTGGTTCAGAAACCACGACGTGCCCAGCACGCAGGCGCGTTTGGCTTCGACAATCTGGGTTCCCTCCACCTTCAGATCGATGTCGTCGCAAACACAGCCGCAAAACGTACAGGTTGCGTCTCGCACCGTCTTCGTCGTCGCACTCGGCTCCATGTCAATCGCCTTCTATAACCTCCAACTCCACGTCAATCCCTTTGCTCGTCGGCATCCCCGATCCGTGCGTGTCTCCACCCATCAGCCTGCTGGAAAGATCACCGTAGGCGATAAACAACAGGCCGGGTGGCAGCTCGTCTCCCTTGGCTGGTGTCACCGCTACCTCGATCCGCCCGTTTGCACTGGTCAGCCGTACCCGGTCACCTTCTTTCAGCTGCAAAGACTGCATATCCTCGGGTGCAACTTGGAGTGTAGTGATCTCCTGCTGGTAGTTCTCGGCGAACTTACCCTCGCTGATCCCACACCCCTGTCTGCTCGTGCGGCCCGGAATCAAAATAAACGAGTGCGGCATAGCGGCGTGAAACGGGCAGGGCGACGACGGGTGAACCAGCGATGTCGGGTTTCCCCTACGTCAAGCGGCGGGGACTGGCCAATGCTCCTATTCTCTCATCAGTCCGCAGCCTCATCAATCCACGGCTCTGCTTGTCTCTTGCCGGTAGCCGCCATCTTCTGCTCCTTCCGTTGGTGTAACCATGTCGGTCAGGTCCAACTCCTGCAGCAACTCCGTCGGGATCCATCCTGCTTGCGTCCACCCTCGCGCGGCATTGTAAGCGGTAATCGCGGCCGTCAGCTGGTCGCGACTGAGCTGCGCCGCGGGATCATCGGCTAGCGGAGCTTGTAGGAACCGTGCGGGCAGTGTGTCCTCGTCTGGTTGCCAGCCGGCTCGGATATTAAAGAGCTTCTTAAGGCAAACAATGCGAGCTGCCGTTGTTCGCAGTTCGTTGGCTGTGACCTGCCACCCCGTGACCGCGGAGAGCAACTCGGCGGACTCGGAATAGAAATCCTCGAAAACGCCGCGGAGGAACTTGCACAATATGAGCGAATCTAGCAGCACCGCTCGGTCTTCGGTCTTGACCGCCAAGGCTGCTGACTCCGGCGTCAATTCATGTCGGTCGGCAAGGGCCGAAAAATCGATCTCGTACGCGCTGCTTCGATTGTGGTCGGCCCCGCGCGTGCCCACCGCGAGTCCGAGCGCCATCGACTGCAAGGCACGCGGCTCGTAACCGGGAATTTCCAGCCCCTTGACTTGCGGCGCAATCTGCTCGGCTTGAGGTCCTAGTGAGCGGGCCAGTTGCCGACAGCCCAGTGCCAAACGGGAGCCGATCCCTTGGCGAGATGCAATCGCATCAATGGCCCGCAGCAGACCTGGGCCGCTGCCGAACCTAAGCCAAGGGGCATCCAACCAATCTTGCTCGACGCACTCCATAGCAAAGGCGATCGTGCCTCCAGTGCTGATCGTGTCGAGCCCGTAGTCATCACAACGCTGCGAAGCCTCCAGCACTGTTTGCGAATCGTCAATCCCGCACAGCGAGCCCAAAGCGAACAGATTCTCGTACTCCAGGCGGACTTGTTGGCCGTCCTTTCCTAGTTCATAAAGATGCTCGCATCCGATGGTGCATGCCGCACAGTACGCTCGCGTTCGGCTGCGGGTCGCCGAGATAGCCTCCGGAGAGATCTTGTCGGCGCCCGGAAAACTCCCGCGTTGGAAGTTATGCGTGGGGAGGCTCTTGAGACGATTGAACAGCATCAGGTTGGCTGCCGTTCCCAACTCTCGATACTTGGCCGTTGCCGCACCGACGGAGCGTTCCGATAGCCGTTTGGAGAGGCTCAGTAGTTCATCGGGCCGCGCCCAGCTGGTACGTCGGGAGCCGCGGACAGCGATCGCCAGAATGCGCTTGGAGCCCAAGACTGCGCCGCTCCCACCTCGACCGGCATGACGGCCGTCGTGGGAGATCGTGGCATACGGTACCAGTTGTTCGCCGGCCGGCCCGATGACGGCGATGCTAAAGTCGGCGCCGTATCGCTCGCGCATAGCCGCCTGCTTCGCGCGGCAACTCGCGCCGATCAAACTCTCCGCCGAGTCGAGCAGGACGCGGTCGTCGTCAACGACGAGCACGCTGGGTGACTCGGCCTTTCCAACAATGACCAGCGCGTCGCTTCCGGTTGCCTTGCCGTTGATCGCGAAGCCGCTGCTGGCCATCGAATCGTTGATCCGGTCAGTCAGCGGGCTCTTGCTGACCACAGCGAACTTAGCAGAGGTTGTCAGGGGGCTGCCAACCAGGGGGCTGAAGGCGAAGGCCAACGCCGCGGCCGGTGCCAGCGCACCCGCCTCGGGCGCAGCTTCCCGCGTGGTCAGGTACACACCTAACCCACCGCCGCCTAAGAACCGCCGCAAGACGGACTCGTCCAACGGCACTCGTCGAGAGCTGCCGTCGGAGACGTCGATCCTCAGATAGTTACCGTGATATCCGTACATGGATGAAGTACCTGACCTACGACTGGGAGGACGACGCTCCCTGCGGAGCCGCCTCTTGCGCTCTGCAGCAGCCTCGTTCGCTGTCGCCCTCTCATCAGAGAGGTTGTGCTTTTACGCTTCATGCAATCCGCCAAACTCTGGCGAGTTCGGCTACGCTCCAAATCAGCCGCTGGGCGTTAGCCCACGGTTCCCCAGCGAACCGACGCGTAGCGTCCGGCGAGTGCCCCCCCTCCGGCCCTTCGGGCCGACTCTCCCCGAGGGGAGAGTGAAGAAATACGAAATGACGCACTAACTTAAAAGCTGCACAGACCTGCCTTTGCTGTTTTCCGACCAAGCCTAGTGTCCTCCAGCGTCGGCTGAGAGGATCAACAACGACTCAGTATCCGTGAGCGGTGTGTCGGGTGACGTGACGAATTCCCTTCCCCCGATGTTGGCCACATATCCCTTCCGCAACGAGTTGTCTTGGAAACAATCGGCAGCGAGCTCGGGAAATGTCTTGGCCAGATCCTCGATCACGTCGCGCAGCGTTATCGGTAGCTGCGCGAGCGTCACGGTGGCGGTGGGTACCCCCGCACGCTGCCGAGGGATACCGTAAAACTCGACGTGGATCGTGGACGCCATGTTGTTTCCGGCTGGTTCCTTGACACAAGCAAGGGACGTCAGCTGCAGTTGGCAAGTGTCGCTGCGTCAGGACTTCTCGCTGACCCAGATATTTCGGTACCGCACCGGATCCCCATGGTTCTGCAGATAGACGGGTCCAGGCTGCGGACCTGCCGGGACGGGGGCGGCACGAGTTGGTTTGTCGCTGGGCAGTTCGACATCATCATGCACGAGGACCCCGTTATGCCGTACCGTCATCCGAGGCCGGTGCAGCAGGCTACCGTCTTGGCCATACCGAGCCGCCGTAAACTCAATGTCGTAGGTCTGCCAGGTTAGCGGTGGATAGCACATGTTCACGTCCGGCGGCTTGATCGTGTAGATCCCGCCGCACTCGTCGTCCTTTCCTGCCAGTCCAAAAGAGTCCAGCATCTGTATCTCGTAGCGACCCTGTAGGTAGATGCCGCTGTTGCCGCGCTTCTGCCCGCGATTCTCAGGTTGATAGGGTAATCTGAACTCGATATGGACGTGATGGTCTCGAAAATGTCGCGCGCTCGTAGCGCCGGGCATCAGCAGCTTGTCGTGTGAGATCTTACCGCCCGCGAAATGCTCTGCCGTCGTTCCATCAAACAACACGGCAGCTCCCGCCGGCGGAGTTTTCAACAAGGTTGGGCTCTTGCGCTGCACCTTGTCGAGCTTCCCGAGAAGATTGCCCTCCGGCGAGATGATCGAGAGTCTCTCGCGGTCGATTTCTCCGCGGCCCTGCTCGCTGGAGAAAACGACTTTGCCACTCCGGAACTTACCGTCGGTCTCGTTTCTCTCAGCGCCATCCCAACCGTCGCCGGGCAGGCCACCGACATAGACCACCAGACGAAAGAGACCCTTGCCTAGAGCAATCGACTGGGCGCCCAGCGCAACGGGACTCCCGTCATAGGTGATCGTTCCGGCGTACTCGCCCTGAAAGGCGAAATCTCGATCCGTTTTGTCTGGATCGGTGTAGGCGGGTCCCTGCCCGTATAGGCAACTTCCCGCAATCAGGCACAGGCCCACACAAACTGTATTGGCTCGTAAAACCATCAGCCACTCCCGTCATGAGTAGAAAGTAGTAGGCACACTCCGTGTGCCGTGACCCGTCGAGCGGACGGCTCACGGAGTGAGCCTGCTACTTTTAAAACGGCCGACGGCTCACGGAGTGAGCCTGCTACCTTCGAGTGATGGACGGCTCACGGAGTGAACCTGCTACTTTAGCACGATGGACTCCAGCTGGGAGACCCTTTCGTGTAGCTGGCGAATTTGCTCTTCCAGGACTTGAATCGCCGAGTCGCCGGGAGTCGGAGACGACGGCCCCGCCGACGCTGTCGAGGTTTGTTTAGCGACCACCCTTGCGACATCCGCCTTGGCGACGTCCAGCGATGATTCGTCCAACAACCCGTGAGTCACAATCTGGCCGCGGCCCTCGGGCGATAGCTCGACAACCAGCCCTCTCTCAACAAGAGATCGCAGCAATGGGCGCAGGGCTTGAAGATCTCGAATCGGCTCCATCCTCGCAGCCCGGCCCCGCAGCTCGCCCACCGTCTGCTCGCCCCGCAGCAACAGTTCAGCGACGATTGCGATTTCGACCTTGTCGACACCGAGCCAATCGTACAAACAGTGCTTGTATTTGGCCACGCGGCTACTCGATTGTACTTCGACAACGGCTCCCAATTCGCGTAGTTCGTCCAGAGTAACCTGGACATCGTCCGCGTGCAGCGCCATTACCGGCGCACGATTGCTCTTTTGATTGCAGCCCGTGGTGAGACCGTTTAGGGATAGCGGGTATTGCTCGGGTGTGGTCTTGGCCTTTTCTACGAGCACGCCGAGAACCCGGCACTGAATTTCGGTTAACGGTTCTCTTTTTGCTGGTTCGGCATCCACGATTGTCTCCCAGGGAGCGTTCGGGTTTGCGGACTGATCGGATCTAACCCAAATTATTCATGAACGATCTGCTGCGAGGTCGTAAGTCCATCCGTGGCTTCGTCACGCTTCACAATTCTCCCTCGACGTATTGCTTCAATACGCCTGCGGAAGAATTGCTCGCCTTCCTTGCCACGAACGTACTTACAACCTCTCGCGACGATCTTCATGAATAATCCGGGCTAATGCTTGAGGGCAGAGGACAACTCGCCCAACAGCTCCATGACGAGTTGTCGTAAACGCGGCTCTGACGATTCCGCCACATCCACCACATGCTGGGCGTGATTGGCGAGCGGCGCGTCGGGCGCGGCGACGTTGGTAATTGTGGATATAGCGAGGGTCTTTAGGCCGCAGTCGATCGCCGCCAAAACTTCCGGAACCGTCGACATGCCCACCGCATCGCCACCCAGTCGACGGAGGGCACGATACTCGGCACGCGTTTCGTAGTTCGGCCCGACGACCCCTACATAAACGCCACGATGCAGGATGATGTGGCGGCGACGGGCGATTGCGGTCGCTCGTTCAATCAGCGATTCGTCGTAAGTTGACTGGGATCTCCGCGGCACCAGCAACGGATCGCCTTGTCTGACCGTTCGACTTCCCATCAGATTGACATGATCGCAGACGACCATCAGCTCACCTGGCTTGTATTGCGGATTCAATCCACCGGCAGCATTGGACACAAGCAGCACGCCCGCGCCCATCACCGCCATGACCTGGACAGGCAAGGCCAGCTCCTCCATCGAATAGCCCTCATAGAAGTGGCATCGACCTCTCATCGCCACCACGTCTAGGTCAGCCAGCTGGCCGCAGACCAGGTGGCCGTCATGTCCAATCGCAGTCGGACGAGGGAAGTGTGGTATTGCTTGATAAGGTAACTCCGCCTCGACCTCCATCGCCTCCGTGACGCTCCCCAGTCCAGTACCCAGAATCATGCCGATGCGGGGGACGCGGTTCCAACGCCGATGAATGGCCGAGACGGCATCTCGCTGGGCACAGTTCACTGCTTGTTCGCTTCCGCCAACAGCACGCCCCGTACCAGGGCGCGCAACTTCGGTTCGGCTTCGTTCGCCGTCGCGATAATCTGCTCGACGTTCGCTGGCTTCAGAGCATCCGGAAGACACATGTCGGTAATGATCGAAAAACCCACCACGCGCAGGCCAGCATGCACGGCAACGATCACCTCAGGAACCGTAGACATACCGACAACGTCCGCGCCAATCGTACGGAGGAAACGATACTCGGCACGCGTCTCTAAGTTGGGGCCGGCGACTGCCACGAAAACCCCCTTGTGTGCCACGATGTCTTCTTGGCGAGCCACCTCCAAAGCCGTGGCGATCAGCGATTGATCGTACGGCTCGCACATGTCCGGAAAACGTGGGCCTAGCCGATCATCGTTGATGCCGATCAGCGGGTTGTCTCCCATCAGGTTGATGTGGTCCTCGATCACCATCAACTCACCTTCTTTGTAGTAAGGGTTCATTCCGCCGCAGGCGTTGGAGACAACCAACAGGTTCGCGCCGAGCGCTCTCATCACCCGGACCGGCAGTGTAATCTGCTTTAGCGAGTACCCCTCGTACATATGGAAGCGGCCTTCCATCGCCATTACCGGTAAGCCGGCCAAGTGGCCGCAGACCAACCGCCCTCGATGACTCGTCGCCGTCGACCGCAGGAAGTGTGGGATTTCCTCGTAGTCCAGTGCAGCCTGGATGTCGATCTCATCGACCAAACCGCCTAGCCCTGTACCTAGCACGATGCCCACGCGCGGGGCGACGGTCCACTTGGACTTGATGGCGGCTGCCGCCTCTTCAATCTGAACAAATAGCTCTTGCATCACCAGGTCTCTATAGGGTCTTCAAACGTGCTCGCTGTCCTGCTGACGAAGCAGGGTCCCTCATCCCCGATCGCTCTCAAGGAGAGGAGAAGGAACTCTGGCCAGGCACCCTCAACGAGCGAGGGGAGGAGGAGGCTTTGGGAGACACCCTCGTTAAGGCCACCTACGGATGTCGCCGGACGCGGATTTCGGCTCAAGTATATCGCAGAGGCTACCGAGAAGCACGGGGCTGGCCGTCAGCGGCCACGCCCGCTGGGGGTCCGGCAGGAGCAGGACGACTTGCCCGCAAATCAGGCAATCGCAGAGGTGGCTCCCAGAACAGCCGCGAGGGAAGCAACGCCTCGCTTCCCTGCGATTGCTCGGATCAAGCCGTCCTGCTCCGGGCCGTTTTGACACCCACTGTCCGATTTCGCACCCCATGTGTCGAAATCGAACTTACCGCCCAAGACGGCAAAAGACTTCCTATTCTTCCGCCGTGTCCTATCCATCGTAAAATGAGGGTTCGGATCTGGCGTGAAAAGCCATCTGGATCGGAAACTCCTAGCGGGCCCGCCCAGCTTGTGCAGGCGGTAGCGATCATAGGGAAAGATGAAGTGGGCCGCCCGTATTGGGAGAATGAAAGGGCTTTGCCTGGTTCTCTTTTCGTGAACGCTAAACAGAAGACGCACGTCGCCCGCAATCGGAATCGCGCGGCGGGTTTAACCCGGATTATTCATGAAGATCGTGGCGAGAGGTTGTAAGTACGTTCGTGGCAAGGAAGGCGAGCAATTCTTCCGCAGGCGTATTGAAAGCAATACGTCGAGGGAGAATTGTGAAGCATGACGAAGCCACGGATGGACTTACGACCTCGCAGCAGATCGCTCATGAATAATTCGGGTTAATGTTGTGCCTGAACCGTAAGCGCGAAGCGTGAGTCTTGATGTTGCGCTGTTGGCTCCATCGGAACCCGAAGCGTCAGCGAGGGGAGTTGGCGTACCATCGCAAGTTGTTCCCTCGCTTACGCTTCGGGTTCCGAAAAACCGAATTCGCCGTGGACTAGCACGGAACGACTGAGGTCACCGACTCGGCATCGCATCCCTGTGGCCTGGCGAAGACCGTGAGGGAGAAGTCGACTGGCCGTGGGGTGCGTGCGGCGCAAAAAAAAAGGCTGCGATCGCGAGCGATGGCAGCCCTCAGGCCGGCTGGTAACAAATGGTCGCCGGCCACAACTATAGAAAGAAAATCCCCGGTCGATTGCGACGAGTGGAGTCGCTGCAAGAATGGCGATGGTCAGGCGTGCTTCTGCACTAGCCGTTAAACGACCAGGCCAATGCTAAATTGTTGGTCCCTCTGCCGAATACTGACCGGAGGATTATCTGTCGGTATTATACTTCGTGGTTGGCCACGAGACATCTGAGCTGGAACTAATACATCGGCAAAATGCCGGCGGCATTCTTGTCCAATTCAACGGTATGGGAGGATTTTTACTGCTTGTTGTGACTCTGCGAATGCTGTGCCGTTCGCTGCTTCTCCGGCGAAAAGGGGTATGTCAATTGCAGGCTTGCGGTGGTGGCAACTTGCTTCCATTTCGGTATTCGTTTGAAACATGGTGGCCCCTCCGGGGGTCTACTTGGTGGGAGCCGTGCCGGGTGAGGGCACGTCGGGGCCTGGTCTGGAGCGGCATCTAGTTCTGCAACTCGTTCTATTTGGTCAACGGAGACGACTCGATGCTCCATTGCAATCAGCGGGCACACTGGAATCGACGGACTTTGCTGAAGGCAGCTGGTCTGAGCGGGTTGAGTTGGCTTACCCCGATCGCAGAGTCGCTCAGCAGGGCAGACGCATTGCGTGGTCAGCGACCGAAATCGGTGCTCGTGCTTTGGCTCGCCGGTGGCCCCAGCCAGCTGGAGACATTCGACCCCAAGCCGGACACCGAGATTGCCGCGGGGACGGGTGCCGTTGGAACATCCGTTCCGGGCATGCAGCTGGCCGAAGGCTATCCGCAGCTGGCGGATCAGATGCAGCACATTTCGTTGGTACGTAGTGTGGTGAGTAAGGAGGGCGATCATGAGCGGGCGACCTACCACGTAAAGACCGGATTCCGCCCAGACCCGACGCTGTTTCACCCGGCGATCGGTGCCGTGGTCTGTCACCAGCTGACCGACAACGTCGAGATCCCCCGGCACGTTTCGATTTTGCCGAACCAATGGCCCGCGCGCGGTGGGTATTTGGGCGACCAATTCGACGCTTTCAAGATCGATGATCCCCAGGGTCCGATTCCGGACGTCGATGCGCGTGTTTCTCGTGAACGCTTTGAGCGGAGGATTCGTGATCTGGAGGTGGTTGAAGCCGAGTTCGCTCGTGGTCGGCTTAGCAACCTCGATCGTGAGAGGACCCAACATCGCAGCGCGACGGGTGCTGCGCTGAAGATGATGGAGTCCGACCAGCTGAAGGCCTTTGACGTCAACCAGGTCCCCGACGCGGTCCGGCTGCAGTTTGGCGACAGTCCGTTTGGCCGTGGTTGCTTGGCTGCCGCCCGGCTCGTCGAGGTTGGAGTTCGCTGTGTCGAAGTGACGCTGCCGGGGTGGGATACTCACATCAACAATCATCCATCGCACGCAGAGTTGGCCAAGACATTGGATCCAGCCTTTGCCGGTCTGATTCAATACCTGCGCGAGCGTGAACTTCTCGACAGCACGGTCGTCATGTGCGGCGGCGAGTTCGGTCGCACTCCCCGGGTTAATCCGGCTGGGGGTCGCGATCACTGGCCGCACGGTTTCACCGTGGCGCTGGCCGGTGGGGGCATTGCTGGTGGTCGCATCGTTGGCGAGACATCACCGGAGCCACCTACCGGCGGGGCCGAGAAGCAGGTCTCGGCTCACGTCAAGGACCCCCGCCAGGTTGCGGACATCCATGCGACAGTCCTGGCCGCGTTAGGGATCGACTTCCAGCAGGAACTGATGACACCGGTAGGCCGGCCCATGGTGATCAGCGAAGGCCAGGTGATTCGCGAGTTGTTTGCTGCGGAGGCTGTGCAGCCTTTGAGTTAATGCGTGATTTCATCATTCCTCACTCTCCCGTCGGGGAGAGTCGGCCCGCAGGGCCGGTGAGGGGGGCCCGCCTCGGGGCGATCACTCCCGGGCAGCCCTCGCCGGGCGGTACGCGCCGGTTTCGCTAGGGAACCGTGGGCTAACGCCCAGCGGCTGATTTGGAGTGTAGCCGAACTCGCCAGAGTTTGGCGGATTGCATGAAGCGCAAAGCTGCACGACCTCCGCGAGCGGGAGGCTGCATAACCTCTACAACGAGAGTGGCGAGAATGCCGGCCACTTAATGGCGGGCGATTTCCTAGTCCGCTCTGACCGTGGTGTCGCCGTAGGTGTTCGAGCTGGACGAGCGATAATCGAGCGAGCCTGCGATCGCAAGTTGTTCTAAGGCGTGGATTACGGCGGGGTGGTAATTCACATCGAGGTCCGATTGAAGCAGATTAATTGCCTCTTCGGGCGTCGTGGCCGAGTCGCCGTACACCAGTGTGTCGTAGCGAGTCGCCGCTTCGATGATCTTGGCACCAAACGGCGTCTCCGCTTGCGCATCCTCGTCTTCTTCGCTGAAACTGGTCACCAGCGTGTCTCGCTGGTTTAGGATCAAGGGCAGTGCACCGGTCAGGACTGACCCCAGTGAATGGACCAGATCGCTGCCGTGGAAGGTATGTTGATCGGCAGGGTTAGCCTGTCGCAGGTCGCCCACTGCACGATGTATCACCTTGGCCGTCACTTCGATATTGTCGATGTCCTGCAGCAACGCCGCGACCCGAATGTCGTCTACTTCGCGATCCGAGAGCCGCATTTGCCGGGCGACTTCCTGGCTGATGGCTGAGATGCGCTTCGAGCGATCTTTGAGGGCCGGGTCCGCGCTCTTCAGGTAACGTGACAGCACTTCGACCACGCCTAGATAGGCATCGTGCAGCTCGTGAAGTTTCTGGGTACGTTCGTCGCTCAGTGTGCCGACAAAGATCGCGTTCAGTCCCATCACCGCGCCCCATACCGTCAAGGAGAGCCCGATCACGAGCGGAGACGTTGTTTCTGCAAAGGACTCCAGATCGAGTACGGCCACAACGGACGCGAACACAACACAGAGCAGCGCCAGGATGCCAGCGCGATGGCGGCCCAGGTAGAACGCGGCCAACACTACGGGCAGATAGAACAGGTTGAGGACGACCATCTTGTAGCCGACCACAAAGTACAGCAATGCAGTCAGGAAAATACAGATTAGAAAGAGCGAGATTTCTATGGATCGCTCAGAATACTGTCTTCTTGAAAACATGATGGTGTTCCTTGTCAGGCCGTTAGATGTTTCGGGGCTATCCTGGTCTATCCGGCAGTGACTGCCGGTTCGAAATTCGTGTCTAGACTGAGGGCACTGTTAAGCAGTCTGCGATCTGCGGCGGTTTTGGGTCGTTCTTGTTGCTTGGCGAGAAACTCTGCTGGGTCTCCTTGCTCGACTTCTTCCTGACTGTCGGAGAATCTCTGTGCGATCTCTTTGATCTCCGGTTCCAGCTTCAAGAACACGTCGACGATCGTGGGATCAAGGTGCTTACCAGCCTCGCTGCGAATGATTTCGACACACTTTTCGTGCGGCAGTGCATCTTTGTAGACGCGTTTGGCCGACAGGGCGTCGTAGATGTCTGCGATGGCCACGATTCTAGCCGCCAGCGGAATGTCCTCTCCGGCAACTTTTGAGGGATAGCCATTTCCGTCCCAGCGTTCGTGGTGGCCCAGAGCGATCTTGCGGGCCATCTGCAGAAAGTTGCTATTGCCCAAACGAAGTTCGATCTGGCGGATGCACTCGGCGCCGACCAGCGTATGCTGCTGCATTTGAGCGCGCTCGTCGAGTTCCAATCGTCCCGGCTTTCTGAGGATCGCGTCTTCGATCGCGACCTTGCCGATGTCGTGTAGAACTGCGCTGATCCCAATCGTCTTGGCGAAGACTGGTGTGATGCGATCTCGAAAACGCGGATCGCGGCGCATGGCCATCGTCAAGCGTGTCGAGTAGAGCGCGATTCGCTCGAGGTGCTGTCCTGTTTCTTGATCGCGGTATTCCGCGAGTTTTGCCAAGCCGAAAATGACTGCGTTGCGAGTCCTCACCAGGTCCTTCTCCCGCCGCAGCAACTGCAGCTGAGAATCTCGCTCTGTCTTGTTTGCTTCGTTGCGGACCAACGTCAACACGAGATAGGTCGCGATGACCTGCAAGCCACCGATCCATAGCAGCGCCAGCGCTCGCGTGCCTGGCATCGCCTGTAGCAACGCTGCGGCCGAAAAGGACGGTTGGTCCGCAGCTGTTGAAGCCGCCTCAATTGCGCGTTCGGTCCATTCGGCCGAGGCAATCAAGAAGCGGTCCTGGATCCACAGCCCACAGGCAAGGCACAGAAGTTGCGCAGCGGCCAAGACCAGTAGTGCTTTCTTGTGTTGGTACATGCAGCCCGCCGCACTTTCGACATCGAGTCATTCGGCCACGGTAAGAACGAAAGTTCTCCCGAAGCCGCTTTGGCGCCCTCAGAAGAATAGGTCACCGCCGATTTGAGTCAAACGGACCGAGTGTCGTAGTAGTCGTGACGATTGAGCAGCGCTCTTCGACTACTCGCCTCGGCCGGTTCGCTCGAGGTAGAATGCGAGCATGAGTTGGAAACTGGCAATTCGTTACGAGGTCTTGCCGGAGGATCGGGTGCGGACTCGGTTTGCCAATGCAGCACGCTACGGGTTTGAAGCCGTGGAGCTGCCCGGCCGTTATCTGCCGGACTACCGAGAAGAATTACTTGCCGACCTGGATGAGCTTCCCCTGCCCATATCGAGTGTGTCTTTGGGCTACCGTGGCTCGTTAGTCAGCTCGGACGCTGGCGTTCGTGCGACGTGCCGCGAGGACGCGAAGAGCCTGCTTACATTCTGTGCCCGGATCGGCGCGGTCGGTCTCGTCATGCCGCCCGTCTTGCACCAAGATCCCTGCCCGCGAGTGGGGTTGGACCCAGATCAGGCCCTTGCAATCCAAGACGAGTGGCTGCTAGAGTCGCTGCCGGAACTGGCTAAATTCGCAGCCGAGCAGGGCGTCTATCTGATGCTGGAGCCGGTCAATTCCTTTGAGACCGACTACATGACAACGCTCGGCCATGCTGCACGTATCTGCGATGACGTGGGCCACGAGGGCTTGGGAATAACAATTGACTTCTTTCACATGCAAATTACCGAGCTGGACACGGAGTCCGCGATCCGGCAAGCAGCTCGTTGGATCCGCCACGTGCACGTGGCGGAGAACACCCGTGTTGAACCCGGCCCGGGACAGCTTGATTTTCAGCCAGGATTCGAGGCGCTGCGTGCGATTGGCTATGACGGCTATGTCGTTGTCGAGTGCCGCAGCTTGTCGGGTCCGGCCGAGCGGGTGCTGACCAAGTCGTCGCAATTTCTGAGACGTCTGTTTTGATCTTGGGCTCCGTCGTTCGGTTTCTCCTCTGAAGTTGTAGAAGTTGCGCGCTTGGCAGCATCAGCCGCTGGACGCTTGAGGCAGGCCGCCCGCGTTTTTCTTCGTAGTCTGGCGAGACCGTAGACACGCTTTGTGCGAGAATAGGAGCAGCAGCGAGAGATGGTTTTGTCGGGCGCCGATCGCTGCTTTGAACGCTATCCGACGACAAGTACAGGCGAACCGGCCGCGCGGCGGCCTACGACCCATGTGGAATAAGCTAGATTCGATCAAGTTGGCCAGCGCCCTACTGCTCCTGCTAGTCGGCGGGCGGTGGGCAGTCGCCGCTGGACGGCCAGTCGATTTCAATCGGGACATCCGACCTATCCTGGCGGCAAAGTGCTTTGCTTGCCACGGTCCAGATGACGCGCACCGCGAGGCGGAATTGCGACTTGACGATGTGCAGGCTGCTTTGGATTACGGCACGATCGTACCGGGGAAGCCCACCGAAAGCGAGTTGATCCGGCGCATCTTCGCCGACGACGCCGACGAGCGCATGCCTCCGCCGAACAGCGACGCTCTGACCGACCGGCAGCAGGAGCTGATTCGCCGCTGGGTGCTCGACGGAGCCGAGTACAAACCGCATTGGGCTTTTGTACCTGCAAGCAAGCCAGCATTGCCGGCCGTTCGCCGTGCCACCTGGCCGCGCAATGCGATCGACTATTTTGTGCTGGCCCGGCTCGAAGCGGAGCAGCTACAGCCGTCGCCTGCTGCTGACCCTTACACGCTTGTGCGACGCCTCTACCTTGACCTGCTTGGGTTGCCACCTACGCCAGCAGAGGCTGACGCATTTGTGCATAACCAAGATCCCAACGCTTATGTGCAATTGGTTGACCGGCTGCTGCGCTCGCCGCGGTACGGCGAGCGCTGGGCGCGCGAGTGGTTGGATCTTGCTCGGTACGCTGACACCAACGGCTATGAAAAGGACCGCGAGCGTTCGATTTGGCCCTATCGCGATTGGGTGATTCGAGCGCTGAATGCGGACTTGCCGTTCGACCAGTTCACGGTCGAGCAGCTTGCGGGCGATATGCTGCCCGGCCTGTCCGAAGATCGCCTCGTTGCTTCGGGATTTCATCGCAACACAATGCTCAATGAAGAGGGCGGTATCGACCCGCTCGAGTATCGTTTCTACGCCATGGTCGATCGGGTGGCGACCACGGGGCTGATCTGGCTTGGACTTACGACTGGTTGTGCTCAATGCCATACGCACAAGTACGACCCGATTACGCACACCGACTACTACCGCTTCATGGCACTGTTAAACAACGCCGACGAACCAGACCTCGTCGTGAAGACGCCGGACGTGATTCGCCGCCGTCGAGAGCTGCAGCAACGGATCAGCATGTTGGAGGATCGGCTCGCCGCGCAGTTTCCCGCGGCCGCAGGTGACGGCGACCTCGAGCTCCGCCGCCGGCAGAACTTCGATTCCAGCTTCCAAGATTGGCTGGCGAGAGCTCGGGCAGAGGCTGTTCGCTGGACGATACTGCGGCCAACACAACTAGAAACGAACTTGCCGAAGCTGGAGTTATTGGATGACGGTTCGATTTTTTCGACCGGGGATATCACCAAACGCGATCTGTTTCGCCTGAGTTTCCAGATCGATTCGGCAGACTTGCCGATCACGGCGTTCCGCCTCGAGGCACTGCCCGACCTGCGGCTCCCGGCGGGTGGTCCGGGAAGGGCGTACTACGAAGGCCGCAAAGGAGATTTTTTTCTGAGCGAGTTCACGGCCCGGATTGACGGAGCGACAATCCCATTCGTCTCGCCATCGCACAGCTACGGAAAAATCAGTGTCGGCAGCGGCAGTGCTGAAGCGAGCAACGTGATCGATGGAGATGGATCGACAGGATGGTCGACCGCGCTGCGCGAGGGCGAGCCGCATCAGCTTGTGTTGAACCTGGCGGAGCCACTCACCACTGGCGGGGTCTTACAGGTCGAACTGCTGTTTGAAAGGCACTTTGCCGCCAGCCTCGGGCGGTTTCGGCTCGCAGCGGCCTCGGCAAAGAAACAGCTGGTAGCAAGCGGCTTGCCCGTTCAACTGGAGTCGTTGCTGAGTGAGCCTCGTCATCTCGGTCAGGGCGACAGGGCGAGGCTGAAACGGCATTTCGCGCGGATTGCTCCCGAACTAGCGGAGGCCCGCAAGTCGATTGATGAGCTACGGAAGCAGATGCCGAACTTCCCAACAACCATGGTGATGCGAGAACGTCCAGCCGACAACCCGCGTAAGACCTATCGGCATCATCGAGGTGAATTCCTAAGCGCCCGGGAAGAGGTCGATCCAGGAATCCCAGTGATCTTCGCGCGGAGTTCTGCCCGGTCGCCGGCTGATAGGCTTGAGCTGGCGCGCTGGTTGGTCAGCGACGAGAATCCGCTTGTGGGGCGAGTCACGGTCAATCGTGCCTGGCGTTCTTTCTTTGGTGCCGGCTTGGTACGAACGAGTGGCGATTTTGGAACACAGGCCGATCCGCCAACGCATCCGTTGCTGCTCGACTGGCTGGCCAGTGAGTTTATCGATCGTGGGTGGTCTCTAAAACGGCTGCACCGCCTGATCGTGACCAGCGCCACCTATCGGCAGAGCTCGCAGGTAACGCCGGGCGTACGGCGGCGAGATCCCGAGAACCAGCTGCTGGCGCGAGGACCGCGGTTCCGTGTGGGTGCTGAGACCGTGCGTGACATGATGCTGCGGGCGAGTGGCCTACTGTCGACAAAGATGAACGGTCCCAGCGTTTTTCCGCCCACAACCTGAGAGTGTCGCAGCCATGGCCTACGGCAACTATCGTTGGCTGCCCTCGCCCGGTGAAGACCGATATCGCCGGTCGCTCTACACATTCAGCAAACGCACGGCGCCCTTCGCGGCCTACGCGGTGTTCGATGCTCCGACGGGAGAGAGCTGTGTGGCACGCCGCAACCGCAGTAACACACCCCTTCAGGCCCTCACGTTGCTGAACGACGAGATGTATTTAGAAATGTCCCGCGCGCTCGCGACGTCGGCAGTCTCCCAGGGAAGTTCCGACCGGGACATTGCCGCGCTGATGTTCAGGCGATTGCTGACCCGGCGTCCAGAGACCACGGAGTTAGCGGCGGTCTTGCGGTACCAGCAATCGCAGTTGCAACGGTTGCTGGCTGGCGAGTTGAAGGAGGCCGAAATCATGGGAGACGAGGACGCTGCGCCGGTTACCGCGGCGTGGGCGATGGTGGCTCGTGCGCTGATGAATCTGGACGAGACGATTTCCAAGCCTTGATCGAGAATCGAACGATGGACGGAAAGCAAGTCGCCCGTCTCGAACGGCGGCAGTTTTTGCATGACTGCGGGATTGGTGTCGGCAAGATCGCGCTGGCCACTCTGTTGGCCGAAGGTGGAGCCCGGGCGGCCGCTCCGACCGCTTCCCCGCCTCCACACTTTGCCGGCAAAGCGAAACGGGTGATCTATCTCTTCATGGCGGGCGCGCCCAGTCAGCTGGACCTGTTCGACTATAAGCCCAAGTTGGCAGAATTGGAGGGCAAACCGATCCCGCCTTCGGTGATCATGGGGCAGCGGTACGCCTTTATCCAACCCGATGCAGCTGTGCTCGGACCGCGGTTTTCTTTCGCGCGACACGGCGAGTGCGGAGCGGAGATATCTGAGGCGCTGCCGCACTTGGCACAAACGGTCGACGATATAGCGATTGTTCGCTCGGTGCGCACGGACCTGTTTAACCACTCGCCCGCGCAGTTGTTCGTGAACACCGGAAGCGGCGTTCCCGGTCGCCCCAGTATGGGCGCGTGGCTGAGCTATGGCCTGGGAAGCGAAGCCGATGACCTGCCCGCTTTTGTGGTGCTCAAGAGCGGCGGGAACCTCAGCGGTGGTGCTGCGATGTGGAGCGCCGGCTTCTTGCCAGCAGTCCATCAAGGCGTGCCTTTCCGCAGTCAGGGCGATCCGATTTTGCACGTCTCGAATCCGAGAGGTTACGACGTGCAGGCGCAGCGCGAGTCGCTTGACTTGATTCGCAACTTAAACGAGCAGCAATTCAAGGCGGTGCAGGATCCGCAGATTGCAACTCGGATCAACGCTTACGAGATGGCCTTTCGAATGCAGGCGCGAGCCCCGGAGCTCATGGACTTTTCGGCAGAGTCCGCAGAGACATTGGACCTGTACGGGGCACAGCCTGGGAACGGCCAAGCGGCCTTTGCCAACAACTGTTTGTTGGCGCGCCGGCTCGCCGAACGTGGCGTACGGTTCATCCAACTGTATCACGCGGGCTGGGACCATCACAGTGATGTGGAAGGTGGCCTGCGGAGGCAGTGCCAGCAAACCGATCGAGCGTGTGCTGCCCTGATCAGGGACCTGAAACGCCGCGGGATGCTGGCCGAGACGTTAGTTGTCTGGGGTGGCGAGTTCGGGCGCGACGCCGATGGTCGAGGCGAGTGCGGCGCTGGGCCGTAGCATGGGTCGCGATCATCATCCACAAGCGTTCACTATGTGGTTTTCCCGGCGGCGGCATCACGCCTGGCGTTAGTGTTGGTGCGACCGACGAGTTGGGTTTTCACGTTGTCGAGAGTCCCGTTCATGTTCACAGTGCTCAGGCGACGATTTTGCATTGCTTGGGCATCGACCACGAGCGTCTGACGTTTCGTTTTCGAGGATTGAATTTTCGTCTAACCGGTGTCGAGGAACATCATCCGGTCCACCAGCTGCTGGGATGATTGCCAAGCGATGCGGCGCCCGCGCGTCGGAAGTGCAAGAAGTTGCGGGTCGTTCAATCGGAACCCGAAGCGTAAGCGAGGGAACAACTTGCGATGGTACATCAACTCCCCTCGCTAACGCTTTAGCGTCCACGCAACACTCATCGACTCTTACCAGCCAGCTGGCTTGTCGATTACTCCGCCGGCTTGGTCAGAAAGCTGGGCTGGAAACTGCGAGTGTCTAAGAAGGGCAATCGGCAGGTCTTTGCTCTTGTCCGCTGCAGCCCGTAGTTCTACTGCTGCCCCCCGCGTAGGGTGTCTTGTCGGCACGTAGACAATCACTTCTTTCCTGGGAAAGAGCGTCTTCACCCAGTGAACGGCCGGCACCAAATCAGAGTCACCACTTACGATCACGAATCGGTCACAGTTGTTCTGAAAGGCGTCGACGACGATTTGAAGGGCAATTGCCACATCTGTGCGTTTCTCCTCCATGGAAGAGAAGTGGCGGTCAGCTTGGTGGGCGCACGCCTGCACGCGGCAACGCACTTGCTTGCGTTTGAATCTCCCAAGCGTTATTTGCACCGTGGGGAGCGTGGCTAGTGCCCGAAGATAGGCTCTTTGGTTGGCCAGGCTTGGGCCTACGACTTCGGCCGTGAAGTAGTGGATTTTCGCGACGTTGTCGCTGTTTCGTAGCTGCCTGAAATAACGCTCCAGGTTCAGCCATTTGTGCGGGCCGTTTTGCAAGGCCCCTTAGTAGAGGTTAAATCCGTCGACGTAGACGACGGTGTTTTGCATCCTGCTCTCGCTTAGACAAAAAAAGGCACCCATGTAGAGTGCCCAACCGGCGCAACACCGGGGAGTCGTACTTACAAATATAGCATCGGCCGGGGGTTCGAGTCCAGTTGACCCCCTTTTCCACAAGGACTCAAAGACACGTTTTCGCAGCCCGACGTCCGCCTTTTTCAGCCAAACTACGGCTAGTCTCTGGCGGACACCTTGGGCCTTTTTCCGTAGTCGTCAAACGTGATTACATGACTTCGCCGCCTCTGCGTGCCTCGCTTCGACCGTTTCGCGGAGCTCGCCCGGAAGATGCACTTCAAAGATAACGCCCGACTGGCCTTCTCGGTCTAGAACTCGCACCTCTCCGCGCATCCTGCGAACCAGAGTTTTGACAATATGCAGGCCCAACCCGGTACCGGGCTTTTGTCGCGTCAATTCATCGCCTATTCGGAAGAACCTGTGGAAGATCTTGCTTCTGTATAACTTAGGAACGCCTGGCCCGTTATCGCAAATCTGGATGACCACGCGGCCATTTTCAGCCATGCTCGCACTGATTTCGATTTGGGGTGGGCGCCCGGCGTATTTAAACGCGTTGTCGATCAGATTCCGGAGCACGAGGTCCAGCTCGTCCTTGCGTACGTGCACGACGATTGGTTCCAGTCGCTCGTGGACCTGCTCCGGTGGAACGTCATACCGCCGCCGCAGTTTCTGGCAGCATTCACTTAGCAGGATGTCCAGATCTACGGCGTCGTTTTCCTCACCGCTCGCCGGTTTCTGCAATCGCGCCGCGACTAGCAAATGGTTGATCAAATGGTCCAGGCGTTCGACATCGTCGAGCATGAAGCGGAAGAAGTCCTGTTGTTCGGTCGGATTCACAGTCCTGCGGTTGAGGGTCTGCAGGTACAGCTGCAAGGAGGCGATCGGAGACTTTAGTTCATGAGTGACGCTATCTACGAAATTGGATTGACGTCGATTCAGGTTGATTTCTTTGATCGTCAAACGCAGATACAAGACAACCCCTACCAACAGCAGCACCAAGAATGCAGTTCCGACCGGCAACATGGTCCAATAAAGAGGCGCGGACACCTCGAGAGCGCCAGCCACAGCGAGAATGATCCAGCCGACGGTCAGGGCCACCAGCAGCACAATCATGACCACGCCGAGCGTGACCGGCCACTTCAACGATCGGTGTTCAAACATCGGAAGGCTGTTTAGCTCGACTTGGCATGCGGACCTCGGTATACATCCGGCATTGGACTCGACGACGATTATAACGCGATACGGCCTGCTAGCCCGGATTATTCATGAAGATCGTCGTGAGAGGTTGTAAGTACGTTCGTGGCGAGGAAGGCGAGCAATTCTTCCGCAGGCGTATTGAAGCAATACGTCGAGGGAGAATTGTGAAGCATGACGAAGCCACGGATGGACTTACGACCTCGCAGCAGATCGCTCATGAATAATTCGGGCTAGTGGCACACCACGCTAAGGGCGTGTCTCCGCTCGTCTGGATCGCCACACGCAGTCGCTTCGGCCTTGCGGGCGACACGGGCCACAAAGTAATAATAGTGAGAAGTTGGAGATGGCACTGAGAGTTAGAACTGGCAAGTCATGAAAGGGCTGGAATGACGGACACGCTCTACGCACGGCTCGGGGGATATGACGCGATTGCTGCGGTGGCGGATAATCTGCTGCCCAGGTTGATGGGGGACGAGCAGTTAGGTCGCTTTTGGGAACATCGAGGCGAAGATGGACTCCGCCGCGAAAAGCAGCTGCTTATCGACTTCTTATGTCACAGCGCCGGCGGTCCCATGTACTACACCGGCCGTGGTATGGAGCTCGCGCACCGCGGGATGCGCATCTCCGAGTCCGACTGGACCCGCTTTATCAACCACTTGGAAGACACGCTCGCTGCATTCAACTTGGCCGCTGCCGAAACCAAGGAGGTGTTGGACTTTGTTGCCAGCACGAAGTCCGAGATTGTTGAAGTGTGATGGGCAAAAGAGTGCTTGTAGCCGAATTCGCCAGAATTTGGACGAATCGGCGGTGCGCCAAACTCTGGCGAGTTCGGCTACGTTCGGGGGCTCGCGGTCCACCAAACTCTGGCGAGTTCGGCTACGATCGGATAGCGGCGATGGCTTCAGTCCGGTCGATATTTCCGCAGCGGACTTAACAGCACGACGGCTTCGCCGCGCCGGAGTATGTTGTTGTCGATGGTGTAGGCCCTGACGACAGCTTGCCGCGCTTCAGCCAAGCTCTTGCCGTTCACTGTCACCGGGCCAACGACTGGCAAGTCGATTGCCCCGTCCGACTGGACGACAAAGGGCAAACCGACCATTGGAAGCAGCGTGGACTGTCCAGGTAGATGCTGAACCTGAGGCCCCTCGTCGTCGTCGCTACCGATCACACCTTGAATGTAGACGGCCAACGTATCGCCAACCTCGACCTTTGACTTGAGTGCCGCCTCGAGTCTGCGGGTACGCTGCTTCATCAACGTGACCATAATCCTCGCCGTGGGCAGCAGTACTGGGTTGTCTATGGTGTAGGCCTGGCGTATCGCCTCAGCAGCCTGGCGAAGCGTCTTACCTTCAACCTGGATCGGCGCAACAATCGGCACGTTGATCTCGCCTGCGGCGAACACGGGGACCGGAAATCCGACTGCCGGTGGAAGTGATGGGTCGATCACCGTTACCCGCTCTGATGTTCCCAGAACGCCTTCGATGAAGACGCCCAACACGTCGCCCGCGCCAAGTGTATAGGTGTGGACGGCGATCGGCCGGGTATTGGAATCCGCACGACCGTTTGCAGCGGCTGGCGGAGCAGCTGCCGCGGCAACCGGTGACTCGCTTGCCAAAGATCGTTCACCGACGAGTGCCATCTCGGCTTCGATTCGCTCTAACCTGACGGAGAGCAGTTCTTTCGTCCCGAGTTGGCCGCCGCGGTGCATCACGCCGACGAACTGCTCAAGCTGGCGCAGGTTATCCAGCATTTTTTCGTGTAGCCGAACGCGCGAGCTTCTGGTGGTGGCAGTCTCTAACTGCGCGGCTAGCAGACGGTTCTGCGCGCGGAGTAAGGCTTCCGTCGTTGCCAGCCCACTGTTATGTTCCTGCTGTGTGGCGTCAACGAGCTCCCGGAGGATCTTGAGTCGCTCGTCGATCAGCTTCTGCATGCTGTCGTTCGGCACAGCGGGCTGGGGCTGTGGATCGCCTGCGGCAGCGCTGCGTTCTGCCGCAGGTGGAGTCTGGACGATGCCCGCGCCAGCATCCTCGGCAGGAGATGCCCGGACGATCAATGGCTGTTCTTTGCCGGCCGATTCCGCAGAGATCTGTGTCAACAGCGCCACGGGGCCCGCGACCAAAACGAGCGAGACCATTATCGTGGCCAACGGCTTCATGGCGGAAGAGAGCATCATCGTTCTTGTTCCTTCGCTGGCGAGTTGAACGACCGATTCAGAGGCAGCGCGCGCGCGGCGCCGCCGGAGTTGCCTTGCTGGATACATGACTTGACCGCGAGTTCGATCCACTTCTCAGCGGAACTTGAGTGTGCAGCACACGCGTTTCTGGCTGTTGCGAATACCACCGACATCGCCACACCCCGCTTCAGTAGCTGGAACCTCAATTTTCGCCGCCCTCGTGCCAAGGCAGCCTTGACCGCTGACTCGGTGCGATCCAACTGATCGGCCGCCTGGGCTCGTGTATGGCCTTCCAAGTCACAGAGCACAATCGCATCGCGGTACCGGCCTGGGATGTTCTGCAGTTCCTCGTGCATGATCTGCTGCAGCTCGCGCACGTGAATTTGCTGCAGGGCATCATGCGTTGCCACTGGTGGCTCCTCCTGCAGGGAACTTTCGTGACGTCGCGCGCGCCGGCGGGCTGCCCGGGCTGACGTTCGATAAGCGACACGGTGCAGCCAGGCTGCTAGCGAAGTGACGTTTGTCAACCTGTGAGCTCTGGCGGCGAGAATCAACAGTGTCGCTTGAAAGGCGTCTTCGGCGTCCTCCTCGTTTCGCGATATGCGGCGGCAGACACTCATGAGCATCGTCGCGTGCCGCTCGACCAACTGCCGAAAGGCCATTTCGTCTCGTTGGCGAACGAACTGCATCAGAAGCTCGTTGTCTGTGCACGCGATGGTGTTCTGAGTTGACATGCGAGCAGACGAGCATCCTTGGACTTGTGAGGTTCGGTTCCGCGGCCGCAACCGCACTGGCTTCTAGACGGTGTCGGCGGACTACCTTACATTGATATCTTAATAGAGGCGCTTGCTAGTCCTAGCGGCCCTCATTTTCTTGAGAAAAGATCGCGCGGCCCTGGCAGCGCCGCCCCTCAGGCGGCCGAAGTTGTGCGAAAATCGTAGCACGAGGGTGCAACCTGCCAAAGATGTGCAGAGGTTCGACACAGCTACGCAATCTACTGGCTGTCTGCTGCCTCAGCCTCGTGGCAGCGATAGGTTGTGCTAACGGATCGGTCGAACCCGCCGGGAAGTCGTCAGCCAGACCTGCGGCAGACGTACTTCGCCTAGCAACCACGACGAGCACGCGCGATTCAGGCTTGCTCGACGAGTTGCTCCCTGCATTCCAAGACTTACAGGGTTGCCGCGTCGACGTGATCGCCGTGGGAACCGGGGCGGCACTAAAACTCGCTCAGCTCGGAGACGTGGACGTGGTGGTGGTGCATGCCCGCGCCGCCGAGCAGGCCTTTATGAAGGCCGGGTATGGGATACGCCACGAGGAGTTCATGTACAACAGCTTCGTACTCTTGGGGCCGCCGAACGACCCGGCGGGGATTCGTGGAGTTCCGGCGGTGGCCGCCCTGCAGAAAATCGTTGCGGAAAACCAATGCTTCGTCTCTCGAGGCGACGACAGCGGAACCCACAAACGAGAGCAGAGTCTCTGGAAAGCAGCAGCTCTACAACCTCGCTGGGAACGCTACGTCGAGAGCGGCCAAGGGATGGGACCGACCCTCATCATGGCAGATGAGATGCAAGGCTATCTGCTAGCCGACCAAGGAACTTACTTGAAGTTCCGAAACAAGATTGGGCAGGTACCGTTGGTACCTGCGGAGAACATCCTCAGAAACCCCTATGCTGCGATCGTTGTCAATCCTGAGCGGCACGACTGGATCGATGCTGAGCTGGCGAATGCGTTTGTCGATTTCCTGATCTCCGCAGAGGCCCAGCACCGGATCGGCAGTTACCAGCTTGACGGACAGCAGCTGTTTTTTCCAACTCGCCTAGAGGGTGACTGAGCCATCGTTGTCCCGGCGAGCGGCCGCTCCGCGCAGCCGTGTCCGCGCCGCTCGATTCTGGCCACTCTCGCTTGCTTGTTCACCATACTTATGGAGCTTCTGTGGGATGGTCTGACGGGAGCCGTTCAGTTGCTCATCGCCAGAGACCCGCTTGTTGCGAGCGCGGCGTGGCGCAGCGCGTGGATCTCTCTAGTCGCCGTCGGCCTCGCCTGGTTGGTCGGCGTACCAACCGGCTCACTGCTCGCCCGGAGGAAGTTCGTTGGTCGAGGAATGCTGGTCATGCTGATTCGCGCCGGGATGAGTATTCCCACCGTGTTGATCGGCCTCGTCTGCTACGCGATGTTCTCTCGTCGCGGGCCGCTAGGTGGCCTCGATCTACTCTACACGCCATGGGCGATTGTCATCGGAGAGGTCGGCTTAGCGATTCCCATCATCGTCACTTGGACGCATAGCGCCGTGAGCAGCTTGGATCCGCGCGTGGCGGAAACCGCATTGACGCTCGGCGCCGGGCCGGTGCGTCGCTGGCTAACCTATCTGTCCGAGTCTCGAATAGGTATCGCACTGGCCGTGCTGACTGCCTTCGCGCGTTGTTTCACAGAGCTTGGCATCGCCATGATGGTAGGCGGAAACGTCAAATTTAGAACTCGGACGCTCACAACTGCCACTGCGCTGGAGACTGCACGAGGGGAGTTCAGCCGAGCGGTTGCGATGAGCTCGATCCTGCTCTTGATGGCCGTCGTGATGACCGTTGTCGTGGCGTGGATTAGTCGGCAAGAGAAAGATGTGTGAAGTCATGCTCGAGATCCGTGATTTGCAGGTCAACAAGGTGGGCAAGACAATTTGCCATGTGCCGGAACTGAGCGTTCCAAATGGCGAGCGAGTGGCGGTAATTGGACCCAACGGAAGCGGGAAAACGACCCTGCTGCGCGTGCTGGCTGGACTTGAAAAGGAATATACGGGCGAGGTGCAGGCTTGGACCGCAGCCCAGCGGCGCGTCTTCGTCCACCAATCCCCCTTTCTGTTCCGTGGATCAGTGCGATTCAACGTAACCTATGGCTTGTCGGCTCGGGCGCTGACGCGACGAGAGCGAGCCTCCGTAGCAGAAAAATGGATTGACCGGTTTGGTGTTGCCCATCTGGTCGACCGGCACTGTGCCAAGCTCTCGGGGGGCGAGCGGCGGCGCGTGGCCCTCGCACGGGCGTTTGCACTGCGACCAAGTGTACTCCTGCTCGATGAGCCGCTACTAGATCTTGACGAACAAGGCATCGAACTTCTACGCGGGGCGATGATCGAGTTGCCCGAGTCTACGATCTTGATGTCGTCGCCAGTCTCCCTGCCCGTGGCATTGACAGCGCGCGTCTACGCCCTCGAGCGATGTCAGACATGAGACGGGATGCACTCAGAGAAAACCGCAACTTCAAGAAACGCAGCGACTCGATCGCGGTGCCAGTTTGGGACGGCGCCGGCCTGATGCGAGTTGCTGGCTGGATCGGCTGTTCCAGTTATGCGGAATTGATTGTCTGGAGTTTCTCAGTTCAGACTCAAACTGCCTCGACCCACTGTGGGATCGAACGAGATGCATAGGTATTATGGATAGCTTGGGGCGAATAAGGGAGTCTTGAGGTCGTTGCCTGGGATCACGGGTAATGTCTAATCGCGGTTGTTTACACCAGTTGTTTGCGGCGCAGGCGGGCCGCACACCGAGCGCCGAGGCGGTGGTCTCGGGTGGTTCGTCATTGACCTACCGCGAGCTCGACCGGCGGTCGGAGCAGGTGGCCATTTCGCTGGTCGAAAAGGGCGTTCGCCGCGGTGATTTAGTTGGGGTCTGTTTAGAGCGCGGCCCGGCGATGATTGCCAGTGTCATCGGCGTTCTCAGGGCAGGGGCAGCGTACGTTCCCTTGGACCCCACGCTCCCGCAGACTCGGCTTGCGGCGATGGTTGGCCACGGGCCGCTGGACTGGATTGTCACGCAGCTCGAGTTCACGCCGGTTTTTGCTCATACCCCTGCCGAATTGTTGTTGTTGGAGATGGAGGAAACCCCCTCAGCTTTGGGAGGGATGACAGCCGTCCCATCGCAACCCAGCGACGCGGCCTATGTGATTCACACCTCTGGCTCGACGGGTGTTCCCAAAGCGATCGTGATGGAGCACGCTCCGTTGGCCAACCTAGTGGAGTGGCAGATCGAGAGCTCGGATCTTCCTCCTGGTTCGCGCACCCTTCAGTTTGCATCGCTCAACTTCGACGTATCGTGTCAGGAAATTTTCTCAACGCTGTGCTGTGGCGGCACGTTGGTGCTGATGCAGGCAGAGATGCGCCGCGACCCGCTGGCCCTGCTGGACTATGTAGCCGAGCTTGGCATGCAGCGGCTGTTTTTGCCGGTTGCCGCGCTGCAGCTGTTGGCTGACGCTGCCGTTCGTATGGGAACGTTTCCACCGACCCTGCGGGAGGTGATCACCGCAGGTGAGACATTGCAAATATCACGGCAGATCCGCGAGTTCTTTTCCCATCTACCCCAGTGCCGGTTGCAAAACCAATATGGTCCGGCTGAGACGCACGTCGTTACCTCGCACACGCTGGACCCTTCGCCTCAGACTTGGGATGTACTGCCGCCGATTGGCCGACCGATTGCGAACTCGGAGATTCACATCGTTTGCAAAGACCTGATGCCGGTTGCGGCGGAAGAACCGGGAGAGATGTGCGTTGGAGGCGTGCCGCTCGCCCGGGGGTATTTGAACGACCCGACGCTGACCGACGAGAAGTTCATACGCGCCCGATTTGAAACTGGCCTGTCGAGCCGGCTTTACAGGACCGGGGACTTAGGCCGTCGATTGCCTGGTGGCGAAGTCGAGTTCTTGGGGCGGATCGATCGTCAAGTCAAGGTGCGCGGGCACCGGGTTGAGCTATCGGAAGTTGAAGCGGCACTTCGCGAACACCATTCCATCGCGGACTCGGCGGTCGTTACCAGCCAGCACGGTGGTCGTGAGCAGCTGGTTGCCTATGTAGTTGCGCGACCTGACGGCCCCCAGCGCGGCGGTTCAAACGTCGATGCCAAGCGCGTCTCACAATGGCAGCATGTATGGGATG